>NZ_JBYRJC020000001.1:0-4577 GCF_058349885.2 Microbacterium sp. W1-4-2
ACCCGGAAGCTAAGCCTCTCAGCGCCGATGGTACTGCAGGGGCGACCCTGTGGGAGAGTAGGACACCGCCGGACTTCTTCTGTGAAGAGGCCACCCAGTGATGGGTGGCCTTTTTGCGTTCATGGAGGCGGCGGACGCTGTTTCGGTTACGCTGACCCCCATGGGGTCTGGGGAACCGCTTTCGGTGGCGCTCGCGCACCACGACGCGACGCAGCGCAGGGACGCAGAGCGGCTGGTGGAGGCGGAGCGTGAGCGCGTCTGAGCGGATCGCCGCCGGCCGCTCCCGGCGGATCCGGTTGTTGCGCTCCGTCGGCTGGGCGCTCGGGTTCGCCGCTGCGCTCGTCGTGCTGTATGTCGCGGCCGTGGCGACGCCGGTCGGACAGGCCGTCGACGTCCGCAGCCTCGGCCAGTCGATCTGGCGTGGGGCGATGGCCGAGGCCGCCTTCTCGGCGATGCGCACTGGCATCCCGCTTCTGCTGGGTCTGTGCGCCGCGGCGGCGGTCGCCGTCGGCGTGATGCGGCGACGGTGGGTGGATGTCGTGTGCTCGGTGGTCGGGGTGCTCCTGGTCGTGGTGGCGACCGCGCCGCTGCGCGACCTCGTGTTCGCGCGTCCGTTCTACGGCGACTTCGGCTATGTGGCCAACTCGTACCCCAGCCGACACGTGGCGGTCGGTCTCGTACTGGCTCTCGTCATCGTTCGGTTGTGGCCGTTCCCGGCCGGGCTCGGCATCGCGCGGGTCGCGGCGGCGCTGCTGATCGCGGCGCTGGCCGAGGCATCCGTCGCGACCTTCGCACATCGCGCCAGCGACGTGATCGGCGCCGTCTTCGTGGTCGGAGTCGTCGCGCCGGTGGTCGCACGCGGGACGATGCCGCACGCGCGCGACGCGCTTCTGCGCCGACCGGCCGCGGCGGCGACGATGCTCGGCACAGCGGTGGTGTGCGTCGCCCTGGTGTTCGTTCCCGGCGCCGCGGTGCCTGCCTACAGCGTGCTCGTGCCGGTCGCCGTGGGTGGCGCGTCGGCCGTGGTGTTTCGCATCGCCGTCCCTGATCGGGTGGACTTTCCCACAGCGCGGACGTGAGTGCGCTCGCGAGTGGGACGATGACGTCGGACGCTGGTATCGCGGGTCTCGCCGCGCTAGCATGGGGGCACGGTGTATGGGGCACCGTACTGGGGGTCTGGGGACGTGGCAGGATTCGGTCGGCGCCGCCGTGGGCACTTCGACACGGGCGGCAGCAGTCATCGTTCGCCCCGGCGACCCTTCGGAGTATGGCTGGCGATGGGCCTGCCGCTCCTGGCGACGGCCGCCGTGGGCGCCCTCGTATTCTCGGCGATGGGCCCGACAGCCGCTTCGCTGACCGGTCCAGCGGGTGCCCCCGGACTGATCGCCGGGCAGCCAGACCCCGGCGAGACCCCTGATCCGCACGTCGTGCCGCAGTCCGTGCCGCAGGACGCGAAGCCCATCGGCGGCGCGCATGGCCAGGACGTGCTGGCGAACTTCCCCCGCGATGCGCACCTGCCCAAGGTGGCGCAGGCGTCGCTGTGGTGGTCGTGGCGGGCACCGGCGACCAAGAAGGTGCGGTTCTCGACGGCCGGCTCCGAGGTGCCCGTGCACCTGGTGGTGCGCAAGGGCGGCGCCACGGGGCCCGTGGTGGCGACGGGGACGACGGGCGAGGCGGTGACGGTCTCTGCCACGACCGACACGACGTACTCGGTCCAGGCCACCTCGACGCAGACCACGCCGACCGCCGGCCTGGTCGTGCTGTCGTGGCAGACCGTTCAGACCACGCAGCAGACGCCGTCGTCCGAACCGTACACCGCGGCGCAGATCCCGCTCGTGGGCACCACGGCGCAGAAGCCGCAGTCCAAGCTCTGGCAGGCCCACGGCACGTGGTGGGCGGTCATCCCCTCGGCCAGCACGACGCCGGCCGGCACCTGGATCTGGCGCGACGGCTCGGCCGGCTGGTCGGCTGTCTCGCTCCTGACGACGAGCACGGACGTCGAGGCGGACGTGCTGCCGGTCGGCGACGTCGTGCACATCCTCATCCACGGCTCGTCATCGGCGTTCTACGACGGGATCTCGACGCCGCCGACACCGCCGCCCGGTTCCGTGCAGCCGCAGCTGATCTCGATGCAATACGACTCGACCACCAACTCGTACGTGCCGTGGACGAGCCGGCCCACGCCGACGATGCTGCCCTCCGACGTCTCGGACGTCGAGACCGCGACCATCGACATCGACTCCACGGGACGGATGTGGCTATCGGCCGGCGACGGGTACGACGTGTTCGAGTACTGGTCGGATGCCCCGTACTCGTCCTTCTCGGGACCGGTGAACATCGCCTCGGGCGTTCAGGTGGGTGACCAGTCCGTCGTCGTGGCCATGCCCAACCACACGGTCGGCGTGCTCTTCTCGAACCAGAACACCAAGACGTTCGGGTTCCGGTATCACGTAGACGGCGCCAGCCCGACCGTCTGGTCGCCGCTCGAGCTGCCCGACGCTCCGGGGCTCGCGTACGGGCGGGGGCTGGCCGACGACCATCTGAACGTCAAGGTGAGCGCGAACGGCACCCTGTACGCGGCGGTGAAGACTTCGTACGACACCGTCGGCGAGCCCACGATCGGGCTGCTCGTCAGACGGCCGAACGGCACCTGGGATCCGTTCCGGACCGTCGCGGTCCATCCGGCCGGCACGAACGAGCCGACCCGGCCCATCGTGCTCATCGATGACGCCACGAACACGCTGCGGGTGCTGTACACGAACACCGAGTACCTCGACGACATCATGATGAAGACGACGTCGCTGAGCGATCCGGACTTCTCGGCGCCCGCCACGGTCGCCATCAGCGGCTCGTACAACAACGTCACGAGTGCCAAGCGCAATTCGCCGGGTTCCGTGATGGTCATGGCCGGTGGCGCCACCGCGACCGGGACGGCGATGCTGCAGTGGACGGCGGCGGGCGTGCCGACCGCGAGTCCGTCGACGGTGACGACGACGATCGGCAAGGCCGTGACGGCGAGCTTCGACGTCTCGGGCGGCGCGGTCACCAGTACGCAGATCGTGACGGCGCCCGCGCACGGCACGGTCACGCTGCCGACGGCCACCTCGTTCACCTACACGCCCGCGGCCGGCTACACCGGCGTCGACTCCTTCTCGTATCACTCCCGCATCGGCACGGGGGCCTGGTCTGCCACGGCGACCGTCACCGTCGGCGTCACCGACGCGCAGGGCCTGGCGGGCGACTGGGAGATGGACGAAGGCACCGGGACGAGCGTGGGCGACCAGTCGATCTGGCACGACGCCGGAACGATCCAGGGCAACGCGACGTGGATCACCGGCGTGGGCGGCGGGCACGCCCTGCGCCTGGACGGCGCTTCAGGTCAGGTGGTCATCCCCGACGAGCCCGCGCTGAGCCCGGCCGATCTCACCGTCTCGGCGTGGGTCAAGCCCGAGATCGTCGGCACGCAGTACATCGTGAAGAAGGCCGACAGCGACCTCGCCGACGGATACGAGCTGAGCCTGGCCTCGACCGGTCAGCCGTTCTTCAGACTCAACCAGGTCACGTCCGCCAACACGTACCGCATCAATGCGCCCAACGCGATCCCCGCCGACGGCAAGACCTGGACGCACCTGGCGGCGACATATGACGGCACCACGATGAAGCTGTACGTCAACGGCGTGCTCGTCGCATCGGGGGCCGGGCCCAGCGGCATCACGACGAACACGCTTCCGCTGACGATCGGCGGCCAGCCGAGCGGCACCTACGCGTTCCAGGGCGGCGTCGACGACGTGCGCGTGTACGGCAGCGCACTCTCGGCGGCCGACATCGCGGCGCTGGCCGCGGGCGGGTCGGGAACGACGCCCACGCCCACACCCACTCCGACCACGAGTCCGTCGCCGTCCCCGTCGCCGACGGCGACCGATCCTGGGGCTGTGGGGCTGTGGGGCATGGATGAGATGTCCGGCTCGACGGTCTCCGACGCCTCCGGCTACGGCAACGACGGCGTCATCTCCGGCGGGGTGCAGCACGTGGCAGGGGAGTACGGCGACGCGCTGGACTTCGACGGGTCGACCGGTCGCGTCGACGTGCCCGACAGTGCGTCGCTTGACCAGAGCGGAGCCCTGACGATCACGACATGGGTGCGAGCGGATCGGACGGCCACGCAGTACCTGGTCAAGAAGGCGAACGTGAACGCCACCGACGGCTACGAGCTGTCGCTGGCCGGTTCGGGCAAGCCCTTCTTCCGACTGAACCAGGCCACGTCCGGCGACACCTACCGCGTGAACGCGCCGGCGGCGATCACCGCCGACGGCAAGACCTGGGTGCATCTGGCCGGCGTCTACGACGGCAAGACCATGACGCTGTACGTCGACGGCGCCGCCGTCGCGTCGATCCCGGGGCCGTCGTCGATCACGAAGAACGGCCTGCCGCTGGTGCTCGGCGCTGAGCCGTCGGGCGACTACCCGTTCGAGGGCACGCTGGACGATGCCCGCGTGTACGCCCGCGCGCTGACGGCCACCGAGATCGACAACGTCATGGCCGGCGAGCCCGCGTCGTCCGGCCCGACTCCTACGCCG
>NZ_JBYRJC020000001.1:4677-1076839 GCF_058349885.2 Microbacterium sp. W1-4-2
TCGCCGTCGCCGTCGCCTTCGCCGTCGCCGTCGCCGTCGCCTTCGCCGTCGCCGTCGCCGTCGCCTTCGCCGTCGCCGTCGCCGTCGCCTTCGCCGTCGCCTTCGCCGTCGCCGACTCCTACGCCGACGCCGACTCCTACGCCGACGCCGACTCCTACGCCGACGCCGACTCCTACGCCAACCCCTACGCCGACGCCGACCCCCACGCCCACGCTGTCCGGCAGCGTCGGACTGTGGCCCATGGATGAGACGTCGGGGACGGTCGTCACGGATGCCTCGGGCTCGGGCAACACCGGCACCATCTCGGGTGGGGTCACGCACGTGACCGGAAAGATCGGCGGGGCCCTGTCGTTCAACGGCACCACCGGCCGCGTCACGGTGGCTGACAGCACGTCGCTGGACATCACCCATGCGCTGACGGTCGCCGCCTGGGTGCGCAGCGGCTCGACCGGTACGCAGTATCTGGTGAAGAAGGCCGACATCGACGCCACCAACGGGTACGAGCTGTCGCTGGCCGATACGGGCAAGCCGTTCTTCCGCCTGAACCAGGCGTCCTCGGGCAACACCTATCGCGTCAACGGCCCCTCGCCGATCGCCGCGAACGGGTCGACCTGGGTGCATCTGGCAGGCGTGTACGACGGCACCACCATGACCCTGTACGTGAACGGCGTCGCCGTCGTGTCCGCCCCCGGCCCCGCCTCGATCGGCACGAACTCGGGCCCGCTGGTCATGGGCGATCAGCCGTCGGGCGGGTATCCGTTCCTCGGCGCGCTCGACGACGTCCGCGTGTACGACCGGGCCCTGAGCGCATCCGAGATCGCCACCCTCGCTGCGGGGTGACCGGTACGCGCCGTGTCAGCCGACGGGCGGCAGACTGCCGTCCGGGCCGATCCGAGGCCGCGTCCGGTCGATCCGCCCGAAACGCAACCCCAACCAGGACGCGACCTGTCCCCATTCGCGCATCAGCTGCGACGGCTGCCGCACGATGCGCAGCGCGCGCCGCGGCATCCGCGCCAGACGTCCGGATCGGTGCGTGCGGGGCGCCGCGGCGGCCGCCGCGTTCGGCGAGGGGCCGGCGATCTCGGCTTCCCGGGCGGTGTCGGCGTCTCGGTACGCCTGGACGACGAGGCCGTAGTCGCGCTCGAGCTGATGGACGGCGACACCCTTCATGAAGCCTTGGCGGAACGTCGCGCGGACGCCTTCGCGCTTTCGGACGTGCACGACCGCATCCCACACCGAGTGCAGGTCGTGCCCCGCCAGCTGCAGTCGCCAGCTCAGATCCGCATCTTCACCGCTCGGCCGAGACTCGTCGAAGCCGTTCACCGACCAGAAGATGTCGGCGCGCACGCCCATGTTGCCCGACCCGGCCGCCGCCAGCCAGGGCAGGAAGCCCTCCCGGTACGTCGGCTCGACCCATCCGCCGTCCCATGCCGCCCGAGGGTTCAGCAGCGCGTGCTCCATCAAGCCGGCGACGAAGCCGTGCTCGGCCACCGCCTCGGCCATCAGCCGCACCCACGCCTCGTCCACGACGTCGTCGGCGTCGCAGAACAGCAGCACGGCGCTTGCGGCCGACGACGCGCCGCAGTTGCGCGCGGCGGAGGCGCCGCGGCGCTCTGACGCGTCGACCAGCCGCAGCTGCGGCATCCGCTCACACCACTCTCGGACGAGTGGGACCGTGCCGTCGACCGAGCCGTTGTCGCAGACGAGGACCTCGAACGCGGCGACGGTGTCCTGCCGGGACAGCGCCTGCAACTGCTCGGCCAGGGTCGACGCGGCGTTGTAGGCGGGGATGATTACGGATGCCGTGGGCGCGACCGGCTCCAGCGCCTGACGGCCCAGGTCATCCGCCGTCACCGGTCAGCCCCTTGCGCAAGGCCTCAAGCCATCCCCGACCGAATTCCTGATCCGGCTCGAGATAGTTGCCTTCGGCCCACTCGTTCCACGACTTCACCCAGAGCAGCCGTTCCTGCTCAGGACGGTCCCGCAGCGTCCGCACCGCGGCGGCGACGTTCTCGGCGAACCGATCCGGACGCGACCCGGTCAGGACGAAGCCGCGCCGGTTCGAACGGGGAGTGGAGTCCCAGTTCGGAAGCACGGCCGGCTGCCACCCGGGGTTGGCGCGCACCTTGTCCCACAGGCCGGGGCGAGTGGAGTACGGGTAGATCTCCAGCTGGCGCAGCTTGCGCCGCACGCGCATCGCCTGACCGCGCAGGCCGGTGACGTCGGCGGGATGCTGCATGTGGACGCCCGCGTCGAATCCGTCCTCGATGGCAGTGGTGTACGGCATCCACCGCCCGAAGCTGTCCGTCACCTCGGCGACCAGGTACATGCCGTCCAGCCCCGCCGCGCGCGCCATCTGCTGCCAGCGGTCGACGAACGCCCGCGCGTCGGGCAGCAGATGCGGCCGGTACACGTAGAACACGGGCTTGCCGTTCACCCGGAAGTACCGCTCGTCGCGGAAGGCCGACAGGATCGCGTCGAAGTGCCGCTGGTCGTCCTCGTCTCCGAGATATCGCTGCTCGCGCAGGATGCGTCCAGGGGCGCCGTGCCAGATGCCTGACCACGTCTCATTCGCCCAGCCCAGGCAGAACGGCAGGGAGGGGCTGCCGGCGGCGAGCACCTCGGCGAAGGGCCGTTCGAGGATGCGCACGCCGTCGCCGAACCAATAGTGCCAGTAGCAGAAGGCGGCGACCCCGTACTCCGCGGCCAGTGCTGCCTGGGCTTCGCGTGTCTCGGCCAGACGCAGATCGTAGAAGCCGAGATCGGCGGGCAGGTGCGGCTGGTTGTGGCCGGGGAACAGCCGGCGCGCCCGGGTGACGTTCGTCCACTCGGTGAACCCGGGTCCCCACCACTCGTCGTTCTCGGGGATCGGGTGGTATTGGGGGAGGTAGAACGCGATCGCCCGGGCCTGTGCGGTCGAGGTCATGGTCGGACCATCCTCTCTCGTGCCATGCTGTGGACGATCGGGTACTGCTTCATGAGTTCGGACACGGTCGCCGTCCGATAGCCGCGCGCACGCGTCGAATGCAGGATGCGTTCGAGGACTGCACCGCGGTCGAAGTCGGGAAGGCGCTCTCCCGGCTCGACGTTCTCGGGGTCGGCGCGGCTGTCGTGCAGCAGGATGACCGCACCGGGGAACACACTCGCGAGCGCGCGATCCGCGACCTTGCGGGGATCGTCGTCGACCCAGTCCTGCGCATGGCCCGACCAGATCACCATCCGAAGGCCGAGCCTGCGCACTGCGCACCCCTGTGCCATGGTGTGCTCCCCGTAGGGCGGCCGGTAGAGGGCCACCGGCTCTTCCGCCACATTCTCGACGACGGCGCGCGCCGCGGCGATCATGCGGGAGGCCTGCGATGTCCGCATGGTCAGCAGCGAGCGATGGCCACGCCCGTGCAGCGCCACCTCGTGACCCTCGGCGGCGATACGCCGCACGATCGAAGGGTACCGGGTGACGGATTCGGCGAGCACGAAGAACGTGGCGGTCGCACCGTTCTCGGCGAGGACGTCGAGCACTCGTGGCGTGGAAGCGGGATCCGGGCCGTCGTCATACGTCAGGGCGAGGGTGCGTGTGGTGGTGTCGACGCAGTAGATGCCGAAGTCGCGCAGCAGAGGCGCGGGGATACGTCCTCGACCGACGGCATGCGCGCGGAACGAACCGGCGGGTGGATCTGCCGACTCGATGACGCGCCGCGGGACGAGTCTGGCCGCCGCGAACATGCGGCCCGGGCCGGTGCGCGACGGCTTCATCGCACAGCTCCCTCGAGCGCGGCGAGCTTGCGTGTCGATCGCCGGTCGACCGCGACCCGCAGCCGGTCCCGCAGCACGGCGGCGCACTCGTCGAAGCCCACGCCCAGAGCACACTGGAACGACCAGGGGTCGTCGGGGTCGAATGCCGCATCGAAACGACGATCGTAGGCCGGATCATATCCGGACACGTCCGCGGACTCGAGGAACGGGATGCCGCGCGTCCGAGGCGCGAAGGTAGCCCAATCCGTGGCCACCGGGCGATCCCCGATGAACCACAGGTTGTGCGGTTGGAAGTCGCCGTGCAGGTAGCCCGCGAGATAGATCTCGAGCAGAACATCGATGGCCCACGCCCCGAGGCCGACGACCCCGTCGCGGCTCATCCCACGGGCGCGGACGTCCAGGCGATCGTGGTCCGGCAGGCGCGGCGCGAGGATCCGCCGGTCGTCCGCACGCACGAGAGGCATGCGCCAGGAGCGGTCGCGGAACATCTCCCAGCTCATGCGCTCCGCCTCCGCTTCGAGCCGCGCTGCGGGGCTGTCCACGAAGTACTTGCCCACCAGGGCGCGACCGCCTCGGGTGAGGAATACCGTGGCGTTCGTCTCGCGATCGCCGACGAACTCGCACAGGAACGGCACGCCGTAGCGCCGCATGACCGCGACGCGGCCGCGCAGTCTGCTCATCGGTGTGCGCCCCGCGCGTTCGCGCTGCGCTCGCCCGAGCGGGGCGAGCGGTCGATCGGGCGGTACGAAGCCGCCGCCGGCATCTCCGACCGTCCGGGGCGAGGTCTCAGGTGTGCCGTTCGTCATCGACCGACCCCCGTCCTCGTCCGGCGCAGCCCTCTCAGCCGTCGCACCACGGCGCGCAGACCGTCGGACTGTGCGGCGCGCGACCCGACGCGGGAATGGCGCATGCGGGACCACACCCATGCGCGCACGACCTCCTCGACGGACGGTTCGACCGTCGTCATGCGCAATCGTGCAGTGAAGGCCTCGTTGCGCTCGACCTCGCGGTCGACCGGCTGCGGAACGCCGTAGCCGTGGGCGCTGAGATATCCGTCCAGCAGCGACTCGGCCACGTCGTCGTCGGTGATGCGCGCGCGCAGCTCGGCAGGCAGATCGAGCTGCGCGGCCAGGCGCGGCAGCAGCGCGGCATGGGACGGCTTGATCTGCAGCTTCTGGATCTTGACGTGATACAGCAGCGAGAAGAAGTGATCGTCGATGCGAGGACGGGCGACGGCATCGCGCGCGATCACGCGCCGCTGCAGCATCCGCTCCTGCCAGCGTCTGTCGAAGTAGCCGTCGCCGACCTCTCGGATGTCGAAGACCACGGGAACGCCGCCGACCAGCGCGGTCGCCGCCGACTCGGACGGCGCGCCGGCGGCCCCCACGATCGCCGCGAAGTCGTCTCGGCTGCGCGCCAGCACATCGATCTCGGGGTCTGTGCCGAGCACCTCGGGCAGGTCGGCGAAGCTGCGCATCACCAGATACTCGCTGGACCGGCGCAGGACGGCGACGAGCTCGTCCAGGTCGGCCCAGCCCTCGGCGCCCACCAGGTCGTCGGCGAGATGCTCGACGGCATCGGGGTCGGCCTCGCCGGATCGCGCCAGCACCTCGTCGAGACGCCGGGGGCCGAGGATCAGGGTGGCATCGCGGAAGAACTCGTCCAGGCCGTTGCTCGAGTGCACGGTGTAGCCGCCGGCCAGCTGCCGCGCGGCACGCTTCACGCGCGCCATGCGGATGTTGGTCAGTTCGACGAACCCCGAGACGTTCTGCCGGTACTGATACACCGGGTCGGGATCTTCGATGACGACCAACAGGAACGGACCGGTCCCGGCATCCTCTTCCTTGCCGGACCCCAGGCCGACACCGGTGGCATACAGCCGCTCGAAGTCGTTCACCATGCGCTCGGCGCTCCAGTGCACCTCGAACCGTGCGAGGACGCGGAACTCCTGCTCGATCATCTCCAGGATGCGGTCCTCGTGCGGGCGCGCTTTCTCCCAGATCACGAACAGCTGCAGGTCCCGGTCGTATTGGTGCCGGAACGCCCCACGCTCCGAATCCCATCCGTATCCCGCGGCGGAGGGTATGAACTTCTCCACCGCGACACGCCGGTCGGTTGCGAGCGCGCTGCTCGCATCGTGATTCCACGACATGCTGATCTCCCCAGTCCACCGCAACGACGCGTGCACCATGTCCCCTGACATGTCCCCAGCAGTCGTCTGTTGCGGAGTTGCCTCCATTCTGGCAGAGATATCGGCTCCTGTCAGCTGTTCCGATGCCTCTCAGACAACCTCCAGCCGATCCCCGTCACCGCCCCGCGCAGGACCCCTGCGATCTCGGCGACGGCCAGCGCCATCGGCATCGGCGCGTCCAGTCGCCGACGCCACGGGCGGCGGGAGCCGTCGGCCCGGTCCCGGTACGGTGCCATCAGCACGACCGACTCGCGAAGCCGGAGTCGCTGGTCGCGCACGGCACGGGCGACGAAGTACCGCGCCGTGCTGTCGCCGACGCCGAGGCGCGCGAAGAGCACGGTCGCGTGGCTGCGTCGGCGAAGGTACAGCTCGCGAAGCGTGCGCCGCCGGTGCGGCGGTGCCGGCCGGGCGCCGGCCGCGCCCGGGACGTACACGAGCCGTGCGCCGGTCAGCCGCAGGCGCACCGCCACGTCCACGTCGGCGTAGCGTCCGGCGTCGGGCAGTCGCGGGTCGATGCCGCCCACGGACTCGAGCGTCGTGCGGCGGACGGAGTAGTTGGCGGACGGCATCACGTCGACGTCGACGGGGTGCCCGGGGTCGACGTCGAACGCGCCGGTGAGCCGACCGTCGGCGAGCATTCGCCCGATCTCGTTCGTGGGACGGTGTGCGACCGTGCCGTGCCCGTCGTGGACGGGGCCGCAGACGGCGGCCACGTCAGGGTCGGCGTAGGCGGCGCGCAGCGCGGCGAGCCAGCCGGGATCTACCGTCAGGTCGTCTTCGACGAACGCGACCACGTCGCCCGTCGTCGCCCGCGCGCCGAGGGCCCGGCGCTGCGTCACCGTCGCGCCGGCGGGCGCGGGCAGGACGCGCACCCGCGCACTCGCGCGCGCCGGTCGCGGGACGCTGCCGGCGGGGGAGCCGGCGCACACGACGACGATCTCATCGAGCGCGCGGGCCTGGGCGACCAGCGCCTGCACGCACGCGGTCGCGTCGTGCCCGGCGCGCGGCGCCACGACGATGCCGACCGATGGCCCCTCAGCGCGAGCCGGTGCCACGTCGATCCCGCCGTCGGGCGACGAACGCCGCCGGGAAGCCGGCGGTGAGCCCCGCCACCTCGGCCGCGGACCGTGCCAGCGACCCTACGAACCGCGCCCGCGAGCGCAGCGAGCCGTCCGGCTGCTCGGGATCGCGGCCGAGCAGCCGCTGCCCGGCCAGCCGCAGGTACGCGGACTGCTCACGCAGCGCGACGCCCGCGTACCGGCGGATGCGTGCGTCGGACCAGCCGAAGACGCGGGCCAGCATCACGATGTGGTTGCGGCGCGAGTAGTACAGCCAGCGGCGGTCGAACCGCTTGCCGCCGATCCCGTACGGCGCCCCCGCGTGGAACGCCAGCGCCCGCGGCGCGAAGACGAGCCGGCCGCCGGCGTGCCCGAGGCGCAGCGCGATGTCGGACTCCTCGCACAGGCACGTCCCCGGGTAGTTGCCGCGAATGCCGCCGACGGCGTCGATCGCGGACCGGCGGAATGACATGTTGGCGCCGAGCAGATGGTCGACGTCGACGATCCGGCCCGGGTCGGCCGCGAAGTTGCCGGTCAGCCGGCCGTCCGGCAGCAGCCGGCCGATCTCGTCGACGCCGCGCGTCTGCTCGCCGTCGATGCCGTTCAGCGCCCGGCCGCCGACCCCGACGACATCCGGGTCCTCGTATGCGGCGACGAGCTCGTCGAGCCAGTCCTGCTCGACGAACGCGTCGTCGTCCACGAACGCGATCACCTCGCCCCGGGTGGCGGCGAACCCGATCTGCCGCGACTCCGGCGTCGTGCCGCGGCCGAGATCGTTGCGCAGGTACACGACACCCGGGAACTGTGCGACGACATCCTTCGTGCGTCGATCCGGCGACCCGTCGACGACCACGACCTCGAGCGGCGGGGTGGCCAGTTCGCCCAGCCGGGTCAGACACGTGCGCACGTGGTCGGGGCGGCCGTACGTGGCGACGACGACGCTCACCCGCAGGCTCATGCGGCACCTCGCGAGGTCGGAATCCGCGCCAGCCGGAACCAGTCCTCCCGGCGGACCGGGGTCGCCAGCACGGTGCTCAGCGGCCTGCGCCGGCGACTCGCCCACCGGCGGTAGACCTCCGGCCGGGAGTACGCCTCGGCGTGCCCCGACCAGCCGAACTTGCGTCGCATCGTCTCGTCGTCGCGCACCCACGAGTAGTGCGCGACCCCCGCCGACGGCGCCACCACGGCGTGCACCGGGGTCGTGTGGGGATGGGCGGGATCCGTGTTCCAGGGTCGGAAGTCGACCCGGTGCAGCGGGACGTCGGCCTGTCGCGCGTGCGCCAGCCGCGTGCCGGCCCGCAGCGCCAGCGGCCCGGGGTAGCTCGCGCGCGCACGCCAGAACCGGGTGCTCGATTCGAGGAAGAGGTCGCCGCCGGCATCCGAGTACAGCCAGCGCGACGGGTAGTGCAGCCCCGCCGCGTCCGTACGGTCGGCCCGCTCGAGCGCGGCGAAGAACGCGTCCGCGTCGAGCATCACCTCGTCGGTGTCGAGCTGGAGCACCCAGTCGGCGCGGTCGGATGCCGCATCCAGCGCGTCCTGTCGTTGCAGCGTCTCGCACTCCAGCGGATGGTCCTTGACCTGGGCGTACCGGCCGGGCAGGTGCCGGCACTTGCCGTCGACGTCGAGCGCCGCGAGGACCGCGAGGCATTCGGCGACCGGCAGCGGCGTGCCCGTCCACGACGTGGCGGTGTCGTCGTACGACAGCACGATCTCGTCGACCCGGTGGTAGTAGGCGAGGATGCTCTCGCGGAGGTAGGCGGGGTCGGCGACCAGGACATAGGCGGAGACGCGCATCAGATGTAATCCGCGAACTCGCGCTCGTTCTTCTGGAAGACCAGCAGACCGAGGAAGAACACGACCGGTGCCGCCACCACGATCGCGAGGATCTGCCACCCCGGCGGCATGGGCGTGCCCAGGGTCGACCACCGGAAGGCCTCGAGGAACCAGGTCACCGGGTTGATCTCGAACAGCCAGCGCAGCCCCTGCGGGACCGCCGACAGTGCGTAGGCCAGGGGGCTGGCGTACATCAGCACCTGCAGCACCCATGGCAGGACGTAGCCGACGTCGCGGTACTTCACGAGGTAGGCGGCCGCCATGAGCCCGAACCCGAGACCCAGCAGCAGGATGAGCACCACCCAGACCGGCACCAGCAGCACGGCCCAGCCCGGGTTCAGCCCGAAGACGAACAGCAGGATCACCAGCAGCACGAAGCCGACGACGAAGTCCACGGCGACCGACGCGATGCTCGAGATCGGCACCAGCACGCGGGGGAAGAAGACCTTCTGCACGAGCGCCTGGTTGCTCACCATCGACGACGACGCACGGCCGAGGGCGCCGTTGAACAGGTTCCAGGCGAGCATGGCCGACAGCGTGAACACGAACGTGGGCACACCGCCCGTCGACAGCCCGGCGATGACGCCGAAGACGATCGTGAAGATGCCGGCCGTGACCAGCGGCTGCAGGATGACCCACGAGAACCCGAAGATCGTCTGGCGGTATCGCACGATGATGTCGCGCTGGGCCAGGCGCACCGCCACCTCGCGCGCCCGCCAGACCTCGCGCCACGGCGGCATGTTCAGCCGGCCCGGCGGGGTGATGACGATGTGTTCGATCTCGTCGGTCACGTCACACCCCCTCGTAGTCGAAGTTGACGAACACGAGCCCCTTTTCGGTGCCCGACGACTCGGTGAACTCGGGATAGGGCAGGTCGGGCAGCACCTCGAACTGCCACGCGCCCTCCCACGCGTCGAGGACCCCGGCCTGACACACGTACACGTCGACGGTGTACTGACCGGGCTTGAGCCACAGGTCGCGGATGATGAGGCGACCCGACTGCGCCTGCCCGGGATCGAACCACTTGCCGACCAGGCGCGAGTCGCACTGCGCGATCACCGACCCCTGGTCGTTGTTGATGTGCGCAGAGACGAAGTACGTGCCGATCAGATCCTTGGACGCCGGCGCGGTGAAGTCGACCACGACATCGTCGCCGGACTTGAGGAACTCGTCCTCCATCGACACCGTCTGCAGGCGCAGGCGACCGTTGCCGGCCCGGTTGTCGGGATCGCCCTGCGCGACCGCGAAGCTCTCGTAGCTGTTGCGGTACGCCTCGAGCGTGCCCTCGACGGTGCCCGAGTACATCAGGTGACCGCGGTCCAGCAGCATCGCCGACGTGCACAGCGCCTGCACCGTCTGCAGCTGGTGGCTGACGTAGAGCACCGTGCGGCCGCCCTGCGCGGCCTCGCGCATCTTGGCGAGCGAGCGGCGCTGGAACTCGGCGTCGCCGACGGCCAGCACCTCGTCGATCGCGAGGATCTCGGTGTCGAGGTGGGCGGCGACCGAGAACGCCAGCCGCACGTACATGCCCGACGAATAGCGCTTGACCGGCGTGGCCAGGAACTTCTCGATGCCCGAGAAGGCGACGATCTCGTCGTAGCGACGGCGGATCTCGGCGCGGCTCATCCCCAGGATCGCGCCGTTGAGGTAGATGTTCTCCTGCCCGGTCAGCTCGGGGTGGAATCCGGTGCCGACCTCGAGCAGCGAGCCGAGTCGCCCGTTCAGTTCGATCCGGCCGCGCGTGGGCGCGGTGACCCGGGTCAGCAGCTTCAGCAGCGTCGACTTGCCGGCGCCGTTGCGTCCGACGATGCCCACCGCCTCGCCGGGCGACACCTCGAACGAGATGTCGTCGAGCGCGTCGAACAGCGTGTACCGCTGACGCCCCGTGTTGCGAAGCCACTGTATGGCCGCCGCTGCAGCCGTCGACTGTCGTTCGCCGTTCGCCCCGAGTCGGTATGTCTTTCCCAGCCCCGACACTGATACGGCGGAGTTCCCCGTTCCACCCACGAGATGAATCTAGCCGATATCCCCGGTGACGGCACCGCGTCCTGCGGCACCGCGCCACAGCTGGGCATGCGCTGCGGCGCTGCGCTCCCAGGTGAAGCGGTCGGCCCGGGCGCGGCCGCGCCGCACCCGCTCCTGCACCTCGCTGTCGCGTGACAGGGTCCAGATCAGGCCGTCGGCGATGTCGGCGGATGTCGGCTCGACGAGGGTGCCGCCGTCGCCGACGACCTCGGGCAGCGAACTGGTGCGGGCCGCGACCACCGGGGTGCCCACTGCCATCGCCTCCAGCGCCGGCAGGCCGAAGCCCTCGTACAGCGACGGCACCACGACCGCCGAGGCCGCGGCGACCAGCCCCGGCAGCAGCGGGGCGGGCAGACGCCCGAGCAGTCGCGTGCCGGCCAGGCCGGCGAACAGCGCCGTCCGTCGGGGGTGCTCGGGGCCCGACAGAGCCAGGATCGTGCCGGGGTGCGCGCGGTGGATCATCGGCCATGCCTCGGCCAGGCCCTCGAGGTTCTTGCGGCGGCTCGCCCCGCCCATGTGCAGCACGAACGGGGCGTCGATGCCCAGCTCGGCGAGGGCCGGGGGTGTCAGCGGGGCGGCGTCGAAGAACCGACGGTCGACACCGTTCGGGATGACGTGGACGTCGGTCACTCCGAACAGGTCGGCGATGTCCTGCGCCGACGACTGGGACGGGGTGACCACGGCCGCCGCCCTTCGCAGCTCGGCCGCCACGAACGGCTCGGGCGCCGTCTCGTCGTCGAACCGCCAGGCGATCGTGTCGTGCACCGTGATGATCTCGGGCACGCGCGCCGGCGGCAGCCCGAGACCCATCCGGTGCACGACGTCCGCGCCGCCGTACAGTCCCGCACCGATCAGCCTTCGGACGGAGGTGGGGGCGCGGGCGGTCAGCCAGCCGGGCAGGCGCACGGTGCCCGGCAGCGGCGATCGCATCGACCGCGAGATCGTCCGCGTCACCCGCACGTCGTGCCCGAGCACGGTGCCCGCGCGCGAGATGAGCTCTTCTTCGTAGACTTGCTGGCCCATGGGTGCGGAGGTCGCGGACGTCGCGAATGCGATACTGAACGTCACGTCGTCTCCCACCATGCGGACGGCGGTCCCACACCACCGTCGGTGAGACTCTATCGAGAGCGGGGGAAATGGTCGACGTCGCACTCATCGCGAGCTCCTACCTGCCGCACGTCGGCGGGGTCGAAGAGCACGTGCGGCACGTCGCGCGTCGCCTCGCCGACCGCGGGTTGAGCGTCGTCGTGTGGACGGTGGACCACGGTGAGCGTCCCCTCGATCGGGTGGACGGCATCCGCGTGCGCGCCCTGCCGTGCCCCCTGCCCGCGCGCTCGGCCCGGGCGCTGCTGTCGTTCGCGTGGCGGGCGCCGGTGGCCGCGGCGCGCTGGGCGCTCGCGCTCGCGCTCGACCGTCCGGCCATCCTGCACGTGCAGTGCTTCGGCCCGAACGGCGTATGGGCGCTCGCGCTGGCGGGGCGGCGTCGTCTGGTGATCACCGGGCACGGCGAGACGCGGGGCGATGCCGACGATGTGTTCGGCTCGTCGGCGCTGCTGCGGCGGGCGCTGCGGGCCGCGTTGCGGCGGGCGGATGCCGTGACCTGCGTGTCGCGGTCCGTCGAGCGCGATCTGGTGCAGCGTTTCGGGCTCGCCGCCGGGCGCGCGGCCATCGTCGCCAACGGTGTGGATCTCGCCGAGGCCCCGGCACCCCTCCCCTCCGACCTGCCCCGTCGTTATGTGCTGGGGATCGGCCGCCTCGTGCACACCAAGGGATTCGACCTGCTGCTGCGCGCCGTCGCCCGTTCCGGGCTGCCTGACGACGTCGGCGTGGTGCTCGCCGGGGACGGACCCGCGCACGACGACCTCGCCGCGCTGGCCACGCGGCTCGGGCTCGAGGACCGGGTCGTGTTCTCGGGCCGCTTGGACCGAGGGCAGATCGTGTCGGTGACGGCGGGGGCGCTCGCCCTGGCCGTGCCGAGCCGGGTGGAGGCGTTCGGGATCGTCGTGCTCGAGGGATGGCGCGCGGGCATCCCGGTGATCGCCGGAACAGAAGAGGGGCCGGCCGACCTGATCGACGACGGCGTCGACGGACTTCTCGTCGACGTCGGCGACGCCGAGGTGTTCGGCGCCGTGCTGGCCCGTGTCGTGGACGACGCCGAGGCGCTGCAGCCGATCGCCGCCGCGGGCCGGGCACGCAGCGCCTCGTTCACCTGGAACGCCGTCGCAGATGGATACGAACACGTCTACGCCGCGCTCGGCGTGGCAGTGCGTGCCGGGGTCGCGTCGTGAGCGGCGCCGAGCCCCGGGTCAGCATCATCGTGGCGACGAACCGCTGCGGCGCGTTCCTGCACGAGGCGCTGGCGTCGGCCGCCGCGCAGACCTACCCGGTCGTCGAGATCGTCGTCGTCGACGACGGGTCGCCCGTCCCCGGCGAGGTCGCCGCGGCCGCCGCCGAGGTCGGGGCGAGCGTGGTGCGCATCGACGCCTCGGGACCGGGAGTGGCGCGCAACGTCGGGGTCGCCCGGTCGCGCGGCGAGTACCTCGCGTTCCTCGACGACGACGACCGGTGGCATCCGGACCGCATCAGCGCCGCGGTCGGTGCGCTGCAGGCGCAGCCGACGGCCGTGCTCGCCTACTGCGGCATGCGCACGATCGACGCGGCCGGCGACGTGCTGATCGACGCCGACCAGATCGCTGTCCGCGATCGGCTGGACGTCGCCCGCCGGGTCACCGGCATCATCCTGCCGAACATCCTCGTCCGTGCCGACGCGTTCGCGGCCGTCGGCGGATTCCACTCCGTGTTGCGGCTGGCCGAGGACCTCGATCTGATCCTGCGGCTGGCCCAGCGCGGCCCGTTCGCGTTCGTGCCCGACGCGCTCGTGGACTACCGTGCCCACCCCGACAACACCACCCGTCGCCATCGGGCGCTGTTCCGCGCGATCGACGACGTGCTGCGGCTGCATCGCTCGGCCGCCCGTGAACGCGGCGACATCGCGCTCGCCGCCGCGCTCGAGGTCGGCATGCGCAAGAACGAGCGATTCGCGTGGTGGGCGGCGGCGCGCACGGTGCGCGCCGCCCCGGCCGCCGGCCGGCCGGGGCGGGCCGTCGTCGAGGCGGTCTGGGCGGTCCGGGTCGCGCCGCGGGGGCTCGGCACAGGGCTCGTCCGCACCGTGCGGCGCGCGGCCGGCCGAACGGTGACCCGGGGCGGCGACGACGCGAAGACCCGGGGCGGTGACGCGCCCCCTAGCATGTAGCCATGGGGACGGCGGGGGATCGATCAGTCGACGCCGCGGCGTGCACGGGAGCGGTTCGACCGGTGCCGCTGTACCACGTGATCACGCCGGGCGACCACTTCTCGGCGCGCACCGGCTCGGCGATCCCCACGGTCGTCGACGGCCTGGCTCGGGGTGCGCGCACGGTCGGAGATGCGCGGTACCACCACCACGTCGTGCTCGAGCAGGACACGTACCGGCCGCGGTACGACTCGGCGACCGCGGTGGAGTACCGGGGCGTTCCCGCGCCGGATCGCCGCGCTCGCGCGATCGACGCCGCACGCGGGCGGCTGGGCGGCCGTCGCCGTGCGGCCGAGGGGTACTTCCGCCCCGCCGCCGACGCGGTGCGCGGGCGTGCGCGGGGCATCGTCCTGGCGCACAACGCACCCGCCGTCGCCGCCCTGGTCGACGGACACCGCGTCGTGCTCTACGCGCACAACGACATCCTGCGCACCTACAGTCGGCGCGAGGCGGGCAGACTGCTCGGCGACGTCGCCGCGATCGTGTGCGTCAGCGACGCGCTGAGCGCCCAGATGCGCGAAAGGATCCCGGCGTGGCTGCACGACCGGGTGCACGCCGTGCCCAACGGCGTCGACACCGAACGGTTCACCCCGGCCGGGAGCAGGACCGACGGTCCACCGCGGGTCATGTTCGTGGGCCGCACGACGCCCGAGAAGGGTGCCGACATCATGCTGCGGGCCGCCGCACTCGTCGATGCGCGTGACGTCGAGTACGTCGTGGTCGGCAGCTACGGCTTCGACGCCGCAGCGCCCCTGACGCCCTACGAGCAGAGCCTGCGCGAGCTCGCCGACGCCGTGCCCGGCCGGGTGCGGTTCCAGCCGTTCGTCGACCGGGAACGACTGCCGCAGCTGCTGCGGCAGGCCGACGTCCTGGTCGTACCGTCCCGCTGGCAGGAGCCGTTGACCCTCACCGTCGGCGAGGGGCTGGCCACGGGCCTGCCGGTGGTGGCGGCGCGCCGCGGCGGCATCCCGCAGGCCCTCGGAGAAGCCGGCATCCTGTTCGACCCCGAGCATCCCGACGAGCTCGCGGCGATCCTCTCGCGCCTGGCTGCTGATCCCGCCGAGCGTGCGCACCTGGGCGCACAGGCCCGTCGGCGCGCCGTCAGCCGGGACTGGTCGTGGTCATGGCGCCGGCTGGCCGACATTCTGGACTCACTCTCCTGACGCGAGTCGTCAGGATGCCGCTCCTCCGGCCCGCTCGTCGAGCACCTCCTGATAGACCTCGTGCGTGCGACGGGCCACGGCATCCCAGGTGTACCCGGCGACCATCCGCTGCGCACGATCCGCCATCCTCGCCCGCAGCGCCGCATCCTCGATCAGCGGCCGTACCGCACGCGCGATGGACGCGGCATCCCGTTCGACGAACAGGCCGTTCTCGCCGTCGACCACGAAGTCCTCTGTGCCGTTCACGCGTGTGGTCACCAGCGGCAGCCCGGCCGCCGCGGCCTCGAGCGTCACCAGAGCGAACGCCTCGTACAGGGTCGGCAGCACGAACACGTCGCCGGCGGCGAAGTAGTCCTCGACCCGCGAGGAGTGCCCGGCGAACACGACGCGATCGGCGACCCCGAGCTGTTGCGCGCGGCTCCGTTGCGGGCGCGGATCGTCGCCACCGACGACGAGCACCTTGGCGTTGCCCGGCAGCTGGGGCAGCGCCTCGATCAGCGGCGCCAGGCCCTTGCGGCGGAACTCCTTGCCGACCCACAGCAGCGCCACGTCGTCGGGTCCGAGCCCGTGCGCCGCCCGCACCCGGGCACGGCGCTCCGGCGCGTCGCGGGGCTGAAAGCGCGCGATGTCGACCGCGTTCGGGATGACCCGGATCCGTTCGGGCGGCACGCCGTAATGCGCGGTGACCTCCCGGCCCACGCCGGCCGAGACGGCGATCACCCGCGTATACGCCCCGGGCCGGTAGTTCAGCCGCTCGGTGTGCAGCACCGCGCGGTGGTGCGGGTTCAGGATCGCGCGGGCACCCTCGCCCTGCGCGAACTTCATCTTCCACCAGGCGCGGTGACAGCTGTGCGCGGTGATGACGTCCTGCCGGCGCAGCGCGCACCCGCCCTGATTGTGCAGGATGTCGTAAGCGCCGTGCGGGATCGAGCGCGTCGCGCGTCCGGGGTAGACGGCGGGGATCAGGAATGCGGGCACCGGCGGCATCGACACCGGATGCCACGTCAGCGGCGGCGGCGGATCGGGATCGACGCCGGTGGCGATCAGCGTGACGTCGTCGCCCTGATCGGACAGCCGGCGGGCGAGTTCGTATGACGCGCGTTCGATGCCGCCCTGGTCGTTGAACCGGTGAGCGGACATCCCGATGCGCATGACGACATGGTAGGGCAGGGACTCCGGCGCACCGTCCCGGGTCTGCCGGCAGGGACGATACCCGCGTGCGACCGTAGACTGACTCCGTGGGGGGAAGGGCGGCGGTCTTCGCTACTCAGGGGCGAGCCACGGCGATCACGGTGGTGGCCGTCGTCGTGGTTGCCGTCGGCATCGGCGTACTCAGCGGCGCCGGCAGCCAGCTGGCGCTGCTGTTCGCCTTCGGCGTGCTCGCCGTCGCGGTGGTCGTCATCGACTCCGCACTGCTGCTCGCACTCGCCGTCCCCGCGACGCTCGTGATGACCCGGGTCGGCGGGCTGCTCAGCGTGTCGGACGTGGTGCTGGCCGTCGCGGCCGTCGTCGCAATGATCCTCATGCGCGGGCACGACATGCGGTCCCTGGGGCCGCTGCTGTGGGGTGGCGCAGCGTATCTGGCCGCCGCGCTGCCGACGACGATCCTGAACCCCTATTCGCAGAACATCATCGAGTGGGCCCACGAGGCCGTGCTCGTGCTGGGGAGCCTTGTCGTCGGGTTCGCCATCGGCCGGCTGGGCCGGGCCCGGCTGGCGGTCGGGCTCTACATCCTGGGCTGCGTCGGCATCGCCGTCGTCTCGATCGTCGTGGGCGCCGAGATGCTGGCACAGACCGGCAGCTTCGGACCGGTCTACCTTCCCGAGCTCCACAAGAACCTGATCGGCGGCGCCCTGTCGATGGCGATCATCATCCTGTACGGCCGGCCGCACTGGTACTCGCTGCGGCCGGTGTGGTCATGGACGGCGATCGTCGTGTGCGGCGTGGGCGTGCTCGCGTCGCAGTCCCGGCAGGCGATGGTGGGCCTCGCTGTCGGCCTGATCATCGTCGCGATCCGCCGCAACCCCGACACGGGCCGGTTCCCGAAGCTCCCGTGGCTGGCGGCCATCCCCATCGCCATCGGGGTCATCCAACTGGTCGACGATCAGCTCGCGTCCGACAACCGATTCAACTCCGCCTACCAACGGCTGGACTGGTACGACCAGTCCGTGAGCATCTGGCAGACCTCGCCATGGTTCGGCGTCGGTCTGCGCTGGTGGTACACCGGCCGCTTCGGCGCGGGCTTCCAGCCCCCCAATGCCGAACTCGAGGTGCTCACGTCGGCCGGCGTGGTGGGACTGGTCGGGTTCATCGCGATGTTCCTGGTGGGCTTCGCGGTGCTGTGGCGGATCAACCCTGCCTACGGCACGGTGGGCGCAGCAGTCCTGGTGTCGCGCTTCGTGCAGGCGCAGTTCGACCTGTACTGGGTGGCCGGGCAGGCCTCGCTCCTGTGGATCGTGGCGGGCATCTGCATCGGCGCGCTGATGAAGGATGGGAGGCCCGCCCACAACCGCCTCGGTGCGAGCACGCATGCGCCGCCCCGACGGAGGGTCGCATGAGCGTCCACGTCGTCCACGTCGTCTGCTCCGACGGGTTCGCCGGGGTCGAGCGGTACATCGCCGGGATAGCGCGGGCGATGTGCGGGCAGGGGATCCGGGTGACCGTCGTCGGGGGCGATCCGAGTGCCATGGGCAGAGAGCTCGCCGGACGGGACGTGGTGGTGCTCCCGGGGTCGTCGGTGGCACAGGCGTGGCGGTCGCTGGCCCACGCCGATCGTCCCGACATCGTGAACACGCACATGACCGAGGCGGATCTCGTGGGCATGCTGTACTGCGGGCCGCGCCGGGGGATCGCCCACGTCAGCACTCGGCATTTCGGCAGTCCCCGCGGCGCCACCGGGCTGTCGCGGGCCCTCGCGGCGCCGATCCGTCGGGGGCTCGCGGCGCAGATCGCGATCTCGGACTTCGTCGCCCGGTCCGTGGACGGGCCCGCGACCGTCATCCACACCGGCGTCGAGGATGCGGACGCGCCCGCTGCGGGGCGCGCGAAAGTGCTGCTCGCCGCCCAGCGGCTCGAGCCCGAGAAGCACACCGACATCGCGCTGCGCGCGTGGGCGGCGTCGTCGGCGCCGCAGCTGGGATGGCGGATGGACGTCGCCGGGGACGGATCGCAGCGCCCCGCCCTCGAAGCGCTGTGCGCGCAGCTGGGCATCGCGTCGACGGTCCGCTTTCTCGGTGCGCGCGGCGATGTGGGCTCGTTGATGTCGGATGCCGGCATGTTCATCGCCCCCACACCGCGAGAGGGACTCGGCCTGTCGGTGCTCGAGGCGATGGCGCACGCTCTGCCGGTCATCGCCGCCGACGGCGGCGGCCATCGCGAGACGGTCGGGTCGGTGCCTGGTGCGGCGCTCTTCGCGCCGGACGACGTCGCGGGCGCCGCCGCGTGGATCGATCGGCTGGTGCGCGACGACTCGGCGAGGCTGGCCTACGCCGATCGGCTGCGGGACGCCCAACGGGGTCGTTTCACCGTCCGGCGGCAGGTCGAGCGAACGGTGGAGATGTACCGGGAGATCGTGGGATGACGCAGCTCGTGGTGTTCTCGCTGGAGCCGTGGGACGCGGTGTGGCGCCGCAACCAGTACCTGATCGACGGTCTGCTCCGTGTCGAGGAGACTCTGCGGGTGCTGTTCGTCGAGCCCGCGCGCGACCTCCTGCACGACCTCGCGCACGGCCGTCGGCTTCGGGCCGGCGCGGGGCTTCGCACCGCGGAAGGCTATGGCGGAAGGCTCGCACTGTTCCAGCCCACCAAGACGCTGCCGCGAGTTACCGGGCCCTTCGCCGATGCGCTCCTGCGCCGTGCGGCGCGCCGCGCGCTGCGCCGTTTCGCGGCCGACGACCCGGTGCTCTGGGTCAACGACCCCAACTGGGCGCGGTTCGCGACGGCGGGGCGGTGGCCCTCGCTCTACGACATGACCGACGACTGGGTGGCGGCGAGCCGCTCGCCGCGCGAACACGCCCGGCTCGTCGCGAACGACCGACTGCTCCTCGGCCGGGCCGCTGCGGTCGTGGTGTGCTCGCCCGCGCTGCTGGAGTCGCGCAGAGGGGTGCGCGCCGACGCCGTCCTCATCCCGAACGCGGTGGACGTCGACCGCTACCGCGCGCCCGCCGACTGCCCGGCGGATGCGCGGTCGCGTCCGTACGCCGCTTACGTGGGGACGCTGCACGAGGACCGTCTGGACGTCGAGCTGGTGACCCGTGTCGGCCGGCGTCTCGACGCGGTGGGTGCCGAGGTGCTGCTGGTCGGCCCGGACGCCCTGTCCGCCGCGAACTCCGACCGGCTGCGCAGCGCCGCGGGCGTGCGCGTGCTCGGCGCGCGCGACCACGAGGCCGTCCCCGCCTACCTTCAGCACGCGCATGCGCTGATCGTCCCCCACGCCGTCACGGCGTTCACCGAGAGTCTCGACCCGATCAAGCTGTACGAGTACCGTGCCACCGGCCGCCCCATCGTGAGCACTCCGGTCGCAGGGTTCCGGGACCTTGCCGGTGAGCCCGGCGTCGAGATCGTCGACGCCGAGCAGTTCCCCGAGCGCCTGGCGGCCGTCGTGCGCTCGCCGTGGCGCCCAGCCGCCGACGTGGCCGTTCCGGACTGGTCCGAGCGAGTGGCGCAGATGGCCGAGATCATCCGCGCAGTGCGCCGCGGGGGCATGGCCGGGCACGACGGGATGACACGGATGGGCAGGAAGCGTCGCGTATCGTGATAGCCGTACTGTCCATGGACGACTGACGGGGGAGCCATGACGTTCCGCGAGGTGCTCGCCGCGCTCTGGCGACGGAAGTGGATCATCGTCGGTGTGGTGGCGTTGGCCGTGATCGTCGGGGTGGTGTATCTCGCCCGACTCGCTCCGGACTACAAGGCCGCGATGACGTTCCGGATCAGCCCGACGATGTCGCAGGGGGTGTCCAGCGGCGTCCTCACCGGTGTGCCGGTCGACGTCGACCCGTCGATGATCACGAATTCGACGATCGTCGACACCGTCGCGACCGAGCTGGGCGTCCCGCCGTCGGCCCTGGGGGGTGCCGTGTCGGCCGAAGTGGGGCAGGCCGGGATCGGGACGGCGACCACGCTCACGGTCACGATCACCGCGCACGCAGCGACGTCGCAAGAGGCGCAGACGCGCGCCAAGGCGTTCGGGACAGCGTATGCCGCGTACCTCGACCAGGTCACCGCCACGACACTGAAGACCCTGCAGACGCGCAAGGCGGGGGCCGAGAAGGACGCGGCGACGTATTCGCAGGAGCTGAGCCAGCACCCCGGCGATCCCGTCGCCCAGGCGAACCTCGGCGACGCGGTGTCGACGATCAGCACGCTCAACGCATCGATCCAGACGCTGCAGACCGCAGGGCCCGCCGCGACCGTGACCGCACCGGCGCAGCCGGGCGTCTCGACGACATCGCCGCCCGGCATCGTCATCCCCCTGGCACTGGTGTGCGGTCTGATCGCCGGCGCGGGCATCGCACTCGTGCGCGATCAGTTCGACGACCGCCTGCGGTCGGTGGACGACCTGGCCCGCGCTTCCGAGGCGCCTGCCCTCGTGGCGATCCCGTTCGACCGGCGTGTCGCGCAGAACCACGTGCGCTTCCCGGGTGCCGAGCGGTCGCAGACACCGCTCAGCGAAAGCATCCGCTCGCTGCGCACGAACATCCAGGTGATGCTCCCCGACGGCGGCGGCACCGTGGTCATCACGAGTGTCGAACCGACCGACGGCAAGACGTTCCTGTCGGCCAACCTCGCCGTGTCGTGGGCCCGAGCCGGGCGTCGAGTGATCCTCGTCGGCGGCGACATGCGCCGGCCCGAGTTCGAGCGGTACTTCCCCGATTCCCTCGGCGGACCGGGCCTGTCCGGTGTGCTCGCCGAGGCGCGCGAGTCCGACATCCCCCCGCACCAGGACCAGATCGAACGCGCGCTTCAGCCGACCGCCTACCGCAGGCTCTTCCTGCTCCCGCCGGGCGAGCAGGCGGACGATCCCGCGGATCTTCTGGCCGGTGCCGCGCTGGTGCCCGTGATGCGGGGTCTTGCGGCCCACGCCGACATCGTGGTCGTCGACACGCCGCCGGTGGCTCTCGCCGACGCCTCGATGCTGGGCGCGCTCGCCGACGGGACGGTGCTCGTGACCAGGGTGGGTCGCACTCGTCGCACCCTCGTCCTCGAAGCGGTCGACGCGCTCACGGCGAACGGCGTGAAGCTCATCGGGACCGTGGCCAACCGCGCTCGGCGCGATCGCCTGCCGCGCTCCTATCGCTCGTACTACACGCACGACGGCGGTGCCGCGGAGCTCGCAACGGATGCGGCGGCCTCGCCCCAGGTCATCCGGCGTGAGGATCCGCGACGGGGCGACGAGGCGAGCGCATTCCGCATCGACCGCTCGGCATCCGAGCGTGCGGACGGTCTCGATGACACAGCATAGGCAGCGCTCGAAGACCGACAGCGGAGGGCGTGGCCCGGATCGCATCCTGTTCGTCTGCACCGCCAACGAGTGCAGGTCGCCGTTCGCCGAGGGCTACGCCCGGATGATCGCCGGCGATGCCGCGATCGAGTTCCGTTCGGCGGGCATCGCCGCGGACGGTCGCGGCGTGCCCGCCGAAGGGCGGCGACTCGCCGCCGAGTGCGGATTCGACCTGAGCGGGCACGTCGCCCGGCGTGTGGATGCCGCAGCGCTGACCCAGCAGGACCTGATCCTCGCGCTCAGCCGCGAGCACGCACGGGAGCTGCTCGTCCTCGTTCCGGCGGTCCGCGCGCGGCTGTTCACGGTCAAGCAGTTCGCCCGATGGATCCGTGATCACGCACGTCCCGGCGACGCGCCGCTGGGGCCCTGGCTGGATGCGACCGCCGCTGACCGGCCTGCGGCGCTCCTGCTCGGCGCGGACCGCGCCGATGACGTCGCCGACCCGGTCGGACGGCCTCTCTCATACTGGAGAAGGGTGGCCGACGACCTCATTCCGGCACTGGACGCGGTGGTGTACGGGGTCACCACGGCACGCCCGTCGCGCCGCTCATAGAGCTGCCGCCCAGAACAGTGCGTCAATATGACCCGCTGGGGTGGATCATCGCAGCTGCGGTGCGGCAGATGAGCATGAGGTCGCCGGTCACCGACCAGTTCTCGACGTAGCGAAGGTCGAGACGTACGCTGTCCTCCCAACTGAGGTCGCTGCGACCGCTCACCTGCCAGAGGCCGGTGATGCCCGGACGGATGTAGAGGCGCCGGAACACCCGCCCGTCGTATGTCGTCACTTCGGACGGCAACGGCGGGCGCGGCCCGACAAGGCTCATGTCGCCCATCAGGACGTTCCAGAACTGCGGCAGCTCGTCGAGCGAGTACTTGCGCAGGAACGCGCCGAAGCGCGTGACACGCGGATCGTCCTTCATCTTGAACAGGGGGCCGGCGCCCTCGTTCCGCGTCAGCAGATCGGCCTTTCGCGCTTCGGCGTCCGTGGCCATCGAGCGGAACTTCACGATCTTGAACGTGCGGCCGTCGCGCCCGACCCGATCCTGCCGGAAGAACACCGAACCCTTGCTGTCGAGCGTGATCCCGAGGGCGATGAACGGGGTGAGGATGCCGATGCCCACGAGCGCGACCGCCGCCAGCACGATGTCCATGGCGCGCTTGATGACGTACCGCGGACCGTCGAAGGTCGGGATCGTCACCTGGACCAGAGGCATCCCTTCGACCGGCCGCAGCGACATGCGCGGGCCCGCGACATCCATCAGCGGGCTCGACAGGACGAGCTCGGCGGCGGTGCCCTCCAGCTGCCAGCTCAGGCGCTTCAGGTACTGCGGGTCGTCGGGGGTGCTCGCGACGATCACGGTGTCGGCGCCGAGCTGTTCGGCGACCTGGGCGACGGTCTGCAGCGTGCCGACCGCGTAGAAGGTCTGATCGCCCACCGTGACGGCGCGTGTGCGGTCGTCGACGAGCGTGACACCCACCACGCGATAGCCGGTCATGCCGTTCAGGTGCGTGGAATGCGCGACGTACTCGACATCCTTGCGGCGCCCCACGACGAGGGCGCGCGGCACGCACTCACCTGTCTGGCGCTGCCGCGCGAGCCAGCGGCGCCAGGCCCAGCGGCCCAGGAGCAGCGCCGGGATGCCCGCCGGCAGCCCGATCAGCAGCTGGGTGCGGATGCCCTGCGGCTGCAGGAGCACGAAGCCGATCGCCAGCAGACCGAACGCCATGCCGCTCGCGTGCAGCACACGGCGATACTCGGTCGCGCCGTGGCCGATGATCTGCTCGGCCCGGGTCTGGAACAGCGCGAGCATGAGCAGCCAGATCGCGAACGTGAGGACGTGGACGCGCAGGTACTGCCACGGAGCATCCAGCGGGTCGACACCCGCCACTCCGATGAGCTGGACGAGCGCGCCCACGCCGGACACGACGAGGACCACAGCGATGTCGGTCAACACGAGCCGGCCGCGATACCTGTGCTGCCACCTCTGGCGGCGCTCGAGCGCAGCGGTCGCGCGTGGCGTCACGCCTCGTCGCGGCACGACGACTCTGAGTCGAGGTGCGATGACAGACGGCGCGATGGCACGGTCGACGACCGAACTCATCTGCGATACGGCCGAGCCGATAGCACGGATCTGCGGCGCGTCCGCGCCGGCAGCCTCTCCCAATGAGGCATCCAACATAGCCAGTCCCCAGTGTTCCCCAGATGCGACGCGAACGCCGCACACTTTTCTCCCTAGACCCGCACTGCCACTCCCCAGCGGTGGTGCGGATTCCCGTCTTCGGGAGATTCGGCTTCACTCTATCCCTCGAGGCGGGTGAGGGGAAGGATCATTGTGCCCGCGTTACGATCGGGCTGGCTGTGCGGCCACCGGCGGTGCGCTCAGCTCATCGCAGCGCGCGCGTCCACGCGCCCTCGACCCGTCGCGCCGTGGTCGCGATGTCGAAGCGCGCGCGTGCCATCGCCCCGGCACGCACGGCGGCTGCAGCCGCATCTTCGGGGTGATCGGCCGTCCAGGCCATCGCGGCGGCCAGCGCAGGCACGTCGCCGGGTGGCACGAGAAGGCCGTAGGGGGTGCGGGTGACGCCATGTCCGATGGGCTCGGCGCGGGCGTCCGGGTCGACGATCTCGGGAACCCCGCCGGCGGCGGTCGCGATCACCGGGACCCCCGCGAGCATCCCCTCCACGACGACCTGGCCGAACGGCTCGGGCACAGCAGAGGCGTGCACCAGCGCGGTCAGCCCGGCGATGGCGGCCGCGGGGTTGTCGACCCATCCGGCGAACGTCACAGCATCCGCGATGCCCAGCGTCGCGGGGAGCGCCCGCACGCCCGCGGCGAACGCGTGATCGTTGAACATCGCGTCGCCCAGGATCTCGAAGCGCGCCTCCGGCAGGGTCTGCACGAGCCGGGCGGCGGCGTGCAGGAACTCCGTCTGGCCCTTGGTCGGGGCGATCCGCCCGAGCAGCCCGAAGGTCGGCCGCGCGGGACGGTGCGGTGTCACGGCGTCCTGATCCGGAACGGCCGGATACGCGACGACGATGCGTGCCTCGGCGATGCGGGGGAGCGTGCGACGGGTCGCCTGCGAGTTCGCGACGATCATCCTCGGTCCCACGCGTGCGAGCAGGCGCAGCGCGCTCACGAGCGGCACGGGCAGGTAGTCGTCCTCGATGCGGTCGTGCAGGTGCCACACCCACGGCCGGCCGGCCAGAGGTGCAGCCGACGACGTGATCACCGCCGCCTTCAAGCTGTTCGCGACGACGAGGTCGGCGTGCGATCCCCGGATCGCCGCACTCACGCGCGGGATGAGCTTCGCGGTGCGCAGGGCATGGGACGCCGCGGCGGCGGGCGAGGCGACCACCTCGTCGCGCCCCGCTTCGGTGAGTGCTCGCGATGCCGGCAGCACGGCGGTGCGGACGGATGCCGCGGCCAGGCGGTCCACGAGAGGTCCGTCCTCGAGCAGCAGGACGCTGGGTTCGAATCGCGAGCGGTCGACACCGGCGAGCAGACGTGCCAGCGCGACCTCGCCGCCGGCCGACCCCGCGGTGTGGTCGATCGCCAGCACGCGGACGGCCCTGTCTCGATGGCGGCGATCCATGGGTCTATTCTGAGGGCTATCGCTGTGGGCGACGGGGAACGGGGAACGATGCGTGTGCTGCGGGTCGCGCACCATGCCGTGGTGTCGGCGTGGCGCGAACGTGAGCGCCGGCTGATCGCCCGCGGCGCCGAGATCCGACTGATCTCGGCCCGCCGATGGAATGAAGGCGGGCGTCCGGTGACGCTGCAGGCCGGCGACGATGCGTTCGTGGTGCCGGCCGGCACCGTCGGCACGCACCCCAGTGTGTTCGCATTCGATCCGCGTCCGATCTGGCGGGCCGTCGGTGACGCCCCCGATCTCATCGATCTGCACGAGGAACCCAATGCGCTGGCCACCGCGGAGGTGCTGTTCATCCGCTGGCTGCGCCGATGCCGTGCCCCGTATGTGCTGTACTCGGCGCAGAACATCGCCAAGCGGTACCCGATCCCGTTCCGATGGATCGAGCGGCTTGCGCTGCGCGGCGCGGCCGCGGCGTACGTGTGCAACAGCGAGGCGGGACGGATCCTCGCGGCCAAGGGCCTGCGGGCGCCTGCTGTGCTCATTCCATTGGGGGTGGACACCGATGTCTTCGCGCCGCTCGACAAGCGGGCGCCGCACGCCGACCGCGTGATCGGCTTCGTCGGCCGGCTCGAGCCGCACAAGGGGGTGGAGGTGCTGCTGCGCGCAGTCGCAGCGCGTCCGCGGTGGCAGGTGCGCATCACCGGCGACGGCCCGCAGCGTGCCGCGCTCGAAGACCTGGCCCGCACCCTCGGCGTGTCGGATCGCGCACGCTTCCTCGGGTACGCCTCGGGGAACGACCTCCCCGAGCGGTATCGCGACCTCGACGTGCTCGTCGTGCCGTCGCTGCCCACACCCGGCTGGCTCGAGCAGTTCTGCCGGGTCGCGGTCGAGGCGATGGCCTCGGGCGTCGCGGTCGTCGCCAGCGCGTCGGGCGCGATCCCGGATGTCGTCGGAGACTGCGGCGTCCTGGTGCCGCCCGGTGACCCGGAGGCGCTGGCTGCGGGCATCGATGAGGCGCTGGACCGATGGGGTGAACTGCGTGCCCGGGGACTGTCGGCGTCCACGCGGTTCACGTGGGATGCGGTCGCGGCGGCCCAGCTGCAGCTGTACGAGCGCGCCCGCGGGGCGGGCGCCTCTGCGGAATCACCCGAGGCGCTCGTGGTCGCGTACGGACCGCCGGACGACCTCGACGAGTGCCTCGCCGCCCTCGAAGGGCGCGTTCCTGTCACCGTGGTGGACAACTCGTCGTTGCCGGAGACCGGGGCCGTGGCGCGGCGCCACGGGGCGCGGTACGTCGACGCCCAGGGGAACCGGGGCTTCGCCGGCGGGGTGAATCTCGGCCTGCGGGCGCTCGCCGAGGCGGGACGGGCGCAGTGCGACGTGCTGCTGCTCAATCCGGACGCCCGCATCGGCCCCGACGCGATCCTGACGATGCAGCGAACCCTGCGCGACGGCGGCCGCGTGGCCGCGGTCGGCGCGACGCAGACCGAGCCCGGCAGCGGCGCGTCCGTGCGCGTGTGGTGGCCGTTCCCCACGCCGTGGGGTGCGTGGATCGAAGCGGTGGGACTCGGCGTCCTGTGGCGGCGCCGCGATTTCGCGATCGGGTCGGCGCTGCTGCTGAACGCCGACGCGATCCGTCAGCTCGGCGGCCTGGACGAGCGCTTCTTCCTCTACGCCGAAGAGACCGACTGGCAGTACCGCGCCCGTCGACACGGGTGGGACATCCTCGTGGCCGACGTGGAGGCGACGCACGTGGGCGCCGGAACCGGCGGCGACCCGTCCGTGCGCGCGGGGCACTTCACCGCGAGCGGCGAGCTGTACATGCGCAAGCACTACGGCGCATGGGGATGGCAGACGTATCGCGCGGCGAACGTCGTGGGGGCGCTGGTGCGCTCGCTGCTGCTGCCGGGGGCGCGTGGCGAGGCCGCGCGGCGGCGGATGCGGCTGTTCCTGCGGGGCCCCGTGGCCGCGCGGTCAGCGGCAGGCGACCTTCGCTGACGAGATCTTCGGGTCGTTCATCAGCGGGGTGTGCAGCACGGTCGGGTGGACCGGCCCCGCATGGGCGGCCGTGAAGCGGAACTCGACGGAGGCCTGCTGCCCGGGCCGCAGCCGCACCTGGGCCGCACTGGTCGGAAAGCCGGCGTCCACGACGTCGGGCGAGGCCGACGACCGGCCGTCGACTGCAACACCGCCGAAGAACGTGCCGGGGGGCGCGGCGACCGAGACGATCGTGCTGATGTCGCCGGCCGGCGTGCCGCTGAGCCCCCACCCGGTGACCGTGCCCGGAAGCGAGGTCGCGGCGTCCTTCGGTGCGGTGCTGCGCACAGTGACCGTCACGACGACGTCGCGCCGGCCGTCCGCACGGCATTCGGCGCTACCGCTGCTGATCGATGTCTGAAGGAAGCGATCCATCTTGCTGCCGGTCGCGTCGTTGAAGTACACGGCGTACGCGTCGCGGCCCGCGGCCCGCTGACGGGCGGCAGGGCCCCCCACCTCGCCTGCGCCGAGCACCTTCTGTTCGGCCGCGCGGGCGCTCCACAGCGACACCCGTCCCTGACTGATCGGATCGCTCAGTGCCTTCACGAGTGCGATCGGGTCGGCGCCGCCACCGGTCACGCGCTCGAACGCGGCGGTCGCGGCGGCCCCGAAGAACGGGTCCTGCGCTTCCTCGGGCAGGCGAAGGTACGAGTCGACGAGCAGCTCCTGGACGACGTTGTCGGCCGTGAGCGAGACGCCGCCGGCCTTCACCGGTCCTGTCGCCTTCAGCAATGCGGCCAGGACGAAGGGGTCGACGGATGCCACGATGTCGGGGTGCGCGCCGGTGCGCCCGTTCCACCAAGCCGACGCGAGTCGTGCGGTCTCGGCGAAGTCGGCGGGCATCGTGGTGTTCTGCACGTGCGTGCCGACGACGTCCCCGTACAGAGCCGTCGTGGATGCCGGCACCGGCGCCACGGGCTTGCTCGGGATCGAGAAGATCGCATCGCTGGCGACGCCGCCCAGCGTGACGCGGCCCTTGTCGGCGACGAGGTCCATGAATGAGCCGCCGATGCCCCCGGCCGTGCGCGACTCAGCGTTGTTCTGCACGATCACCAGGATGTGGCGGGGCTCGTCCGCCCCCAGCAGCCCAGGTGCGATGCGCGCGAACGGCGCGACGCCGTGCACGATCGGGGCGACGTCGTCGGTGATCGTCCGCAGCTCCCGCACGCCGTCGGCGAGCTGCCCGAGGACGCTGCCGAGTTCGAGTCCGTCGAGGTCGCGCTGCCCCGCCTGCAGTTCGGGGTCCGCCGTGTTCAGGGCGTCGGCGACGCGTCGCAGCACCGCGAGGTCGATGCCGCCGGAGTCCTCGGTCAGGCGGGGGAGGTCGGCGGCGAGGGGCAGCGCCAGGGTGTTCACGAGCGCGTCGAGCTGCGCGGATGCCACGCGTGCGGCGGCGAGGTTCGGCCCGGCGATCGGCAGGATCTCGGCGGCGCGCCAGAGCGGGTCGCCGGTGAGGTCCGCGGCGGCGGCGGCGTGCGGACCGGCGTCCCGGGCGATCTGGCGCAGACGGCCGACATCCTGGTCCGCGACCGCGGAGCGCAGGGCGCCGATCTGGGCCGCGACGGCGTCGAGCTCCTTCTTGGCCATCAGCCCGCGCACGCCGACCCAGACGGCGGCGGCGACGACCAGCACCAGCACGGTGGCGACGCCCCAGAGCCACCACCGCTTTCGTCCACTGCGAGCCACGGACATCCTCCCCATCAAACGCCTGCCCGGTCACACCGTCGGATGACTGGGAAGTCTACTCGGTCGCCTTCGTCCGACCGCCCCCACGCGCATCGCGACGATCTTGCCTCTCGCCGTGCGAAACGTTCTGCGCTATGCTCGGAGTGCGCTCGTTGAACGCGAGTGCACCCGTGCATGGGGATGCGTCGGGGATGCCTACTGGGGAGGCAACGATGTTTCGCAGGTCTTTGGCGATCGCGGTCTGCACCGCGTTGCTCACTCTCGGCGGCGGAACCGCTGCATTCGCGCAAGGCGGATCGGGCGCGGATGGGAACGGCCAGGGTTCGAACCAGGCGGCCGACTACACGCCGCACGTCACGGTCCATCCGACCCTCGCCGGATCGATCGCCGTCGCCGAGTGCATCATGGATGCGGCGTGGATCCGCTACGACGTGGTCATGACGGACCCCGACGGCGTCGCGACGTCGCACGAGGTCAAGCTCGTGCTGACCGACACCACGCACACCCTCGTGGTCGACCTCGGGCCCCTCGTGCACAACCGGCTCGAGGGCCGGATCCTGTGGCCGGGCGCGACGACGGACCACGCCGGCCACGGCGTCACCTGGCCGGGCTGGGAACTCGTCAACGGCGTCCAGACCCCGACGGGCGGGAACTTCGGCTGGACGCGCGGACACATCACGGCGACGCTTCAGGTCAACCCCGAACTGGTCGTTCCCCTGTCGTACCCGCCGGCGACCGCGTCCTGCGCGCAGCCGGCCTCGGTGCCCGCGTCGCCGCACGGAATCCTCGCGGTCACCGGATCGAACGTGCCGGTCATCCCGATCGCGATCGGCGCGGTCGTCGTGTTGGTCGCGGGTGCGGGGCTGCTCGTGGTGCGGCGCGCGCGTCGCAGTTGACGGATGCCTCGGCCCACCGGTCTGCGGGCCGTCAGTCCTTCTCGCCGCCGGGCGAGAAGGACTGTTCGTCGTCACAGGGGCTCACGACGGACCTCGGGACGGGCGGCGGAGACCGAACGAGTCGTCGCTTCGGCTCGGTTTGCGACACGCCCGGGATGCACGTAGACTGTTGAGGTTCCATATTCCGGTGTGCGGTCACGCGCGCCTGGATCACTGCCAGGGCAGTGCATAGGCAACGCATCAGCGAGATCCTAGGCCGCGGGCAGCAGAACAGCGCAAGCGAGAGCAAGAGCTCGAGCAGCTGTGCGCGACATCCCCCACACGAACCGCCTGCGGTGACGTGTGCGCGGGAGCCGGATGCCTCGCATCCGGTGTGACAGCAGAACAGCGGTGCAGCATCGCCGGGAACCCGGCAGAACGTGCCATGGCGTGAGAACGCCACCGTGCGTCCAATGCGCGCGAGCGTAAGACGCGAGAAGAGAGAGAGCAGACAATGGCGGGACAGAAGATCCGCATTCGCCTGAAGTCGTACGATCACGCCGGCCTTGACTCGTCGGCCCGCAAGATCGTCGACACCGTCACCCGTGCCGGCGCCTCGGTGGTGGGCCCGGTGCCGCTTCCGACCGAGAAGAACGTCGTGTGCGTCATCCGGTCGCCCCACAAGTACAAGGACAGCCGCGAGCACTTCGAGATGCGCACCCACAAGCGCCTGATCGACATCATCGACCCGACGCCCAAGGCCGTCGACTCGCTGATGCGCCTCGACCTGCCGGCCGATGTCAACATCGAGATCAAGCTCTGAGGTTCGACATGGCTGACATCAACAACAAGACTTCCAAGGGTCTGCTGGGCACCAAGCTCGGCATGACCCAGGTGTGGAACGAGCACGGCAAGCTCGTGCCCGTCACCGTCATCGAGATCGCCCCGAACGTGGTGACCCAGGTGCGCACGCCCGAGAAGGACGGCTACAGCGCCGTGCAGATCGCGGCCGGTCAGATCGACCCGCGCAAGGTCACCAAGCCCCTCGAGGGCCACTTCGAGGCCGCCGGCGTCACCCCGCGCCGCCACGTCACCGAGGTGCGCACGGCGGATGCCGCGGACTACGCGCCCGGTCAGGAGCTCACCGTGGACGGCACCTTCGAGGCCGGCCAGCTGGTCGACGTCGTCGGCACCAGCAAGGGCAAGGGCTTCGCGGGTGTCATGAAGCGCCACAACTTCAAGGGCGTCTCGGCCTCGCACGGTGCGCACCGCAACCACCGCAAGCCCGGTTCGATCGGCGCCTCGGCGACCCCGAGCCGCGTCTTCAAGGGCATGCGCATGGCCGGCCGCATGGGCGGCGAGCGCGTGACCGTCCTCAACCTCACGGTGCACGCCGTCGACGCCGAGAAGGGCCTGCTGCTCGTCAAGGGCGCCGTTCCCGGCGCGCGCGGCCGCATCGTCTACGTCCGCAACGCAGTGAAGGGTGCCTGAGGCCATGGCTGACACGACCCTCGACGTCCGCAAGGCAGACGGCAAGAAGGCAGGCTCCGTCGAGCTGCCCGCCGCGATCTTCGACGTCAACACCAACATCCCGCTGATCCACCAGGTCGTCGTCGCGCAGCTCGCGGCGGCACGCCAGGGCACCCACTCGACCAAGCGTCGCGGTGAGGTCTCGGGCTCGGGCCGCAAGCCCTTCAAGCAGAAGGGCACGGGCAACTCCCGTCAGGGCTCGATCCGCGCACCTGAGCACACCGGCGGTGGCATCGTCCACGGACCGAAGCCGCGCGACTACGCGCAGCGCACCCCCAAGAAGATGATCGCGGCCGCCCTGCTGGGCGCGCTCAGCGACCGCGCGCGCGGCGAGCGCCTCCACGTGGTGGAGTCGTTCGGCATCCAGGGCACGCCGTCCACGAAGGCCGCCGTCGCGGTCCTGAACGAGCTGGGCGCCACGAAGAACATCCTCGTGGTCGTCGAGCGCGCTGACGAGCTGACCGTCAAGAGCGTGCGCAACCTCCCCGAGGTGCACGTGCTCAGCTTCGACCAGCTGAACGCCTACGACGTGGTCGTCTCGGACGACATCGTCTTCACCAAGGCCGCTTTCGACGCGTTCGTCGCGTCCAAGAGCGGCGCCACCGAGGAGGTCTCGGCATGACCGCCGCGAGCGAGAACCGAGGGGGGCTCGGCGTGACCCGAGTGAACAAAGACCCGCGCGACATCATCCTGAAGCCGGTCGTCTCCGAGAAGAGCTATGGCCTGATCGACGAGGGCAAGTACACGTTCTACGTGGACCCCCGCGCGAACAAGACCGAGATCAAGCTCGCGATCGAGAAGATCTTCGGCGTGAAGGTGGCGTCGGTCAATACGCTCAACCGCGTCGGCAAGGCCCGCCGCACCCGCTTCGGCATCGGCAAGCGCAAGGACACCAAGCGCGCCGTCGTGACTCTGAAGTCGGGCACCATCGACATCTTCACGGCAGTCGGCTGACGGTCGGGACGAAGGACTAGAGAACTATGGCTATTCGCAAGTACAAGCCCACGACCCCGGGTCGCCGCGGCTCGTCGGTGGCCGACTTCGCCGAGATCACCCGATCGACGCCCGAGAAGTCGCTGCTGAAGCCGCTCGCCAAGACCGGTGGCCGCAACAACCAGGGCCGCATCACCACCCGCCACATCGGCGGCGGCCACAAGCGCCAGTACCGCGTCATCGACTTCCGTCGCAACGACAAGGACGGCATCGACGCCAAGGTCGCGCACATCGAGTACGACCCGAACCGCACGGCGCGCATCGCGCTGCTGCACTTCGTGGACGGCACCAAGCGCTACATCCTGGCGCCCGAGAAGCTGCGCCAGGGCGACATCGTCGAGTCGGGTCCCTCGGCCGACATCAAGCCGGGCAACAACCTGCCGCTGCGCAACATCCCCACCGGTACCGTGGTGCACGCCATCGAGCTGCGCCCGGGCGGCGGTGCCAAGCTCGCGCGCTCGGCCGGTGCCGGCGTGCGCCTGGTCGCCAAGGACGGCCCGTTCGCGCAGCTGCGTCTGCCCTCGGGTGAGATCCGCAACGTCGACGCCCGCTGCCGCGCCACGATCGGCGAGGTCGGCAACGCCGAGCAGTCGAACATCAACTGGGGCAAGGCCGGCCGCAAGCGCTGGAAGGGCGTCCGCCCGACCGTCCGCGGTGTCGTGATGAACCCCGTCGACCACCCGCACGGTGGTGGCGAGGGCCGCACCTCCGGTGGTCGTCACCCTGTCACGCCGTGGGGCAAGCCCGAGGGCCGCACCCGCCACGCGAACAAGGAAAGCGACAAGTACATCGTTCGCCGTCGCACCGCCGGCAAGAAGCGCAAGTAGGTAGGAACAGAAGATGCCACGCAGTCTCAAGAAGGGCCCCTTCGTCGACGAGCACCTGCTTCGCAAGGTCATCGTCCAGAACGAGGCGGGAACCAAGAACGTCATCAAGACGTGGTCGCGTCGCTCGATGATCGTGCCGGCCATGCTCGGCCACACGATCGCCGTGCACGACGGCCGCAAGCACATCCCCGTGTTCGTCAGCGAAAGCATGGTCGGACACAAGCTGGGCGAGTTCGCGCCCACCCGCACCTTCCGCGGCCACGAGAAGGACGACAAGAAGGGCCGCCGCCGCTGACGCGGGGGCAGAGGAGAGAGAAATGGTGGAGTCCATCGCACGCGTGCGACACATCCGCGTGACCCCTCAGAAGGCTCGTCGCGTCGTCGCACTCATCAAGGGCAAGCAGGCCGAAGAGGCCCTTGCCATCCTGAAGTTCGCGCAGCAGAGCGCCAGCGAGCCCATCTACAAGCTCGTGCACTCGGCGATCGCGAACGCCCGCGTGAAGGCCGACCAGGAGAACGAGTTCCTGGACGAGCAGGATCTGTACGTGAAGAACGCCTTCGTGGACGAGGGGACGACGCTCAAGCGCTTCCAGCCTCGTGCGCAGGGCCGCGCGTTCCAGATCAAGAAGCGCACCAGCCACATCACCGTCGTGCTTGCGACCCCCGAGGTCGCCGAGGCCGGCGCAGCAACGAAGAAGGCGAGCAAGTAATGGGACAGAAGGTCAACCCGTACGGCTTCCGCCTCGGCATCACCACCGACCACGTGTCGCGGTGGTTCTCGGACTCGACGAAGCCGGGTCAGCGCTACGCCGACTACCTTGCCGAGGACATCAAGATCCGCCAGCTGCTGCAGAAGCAGCTCGATCGCGCGGGCGTCAGCAACATCGAGATCGAGCGCACGCGTGACCGCGTCCGCGTCGACATCCACACCGCGCGTCCGGGCATCGTCATCGGCCGTCGCGGCGCGGAGGCCGAGCGCATCCGCGGCGAGCTCGAGAAGCTCACCGGCAAGCAGATCCAGCTGAACATCCTCGAGGTGAAGAACCCCGAGGCCGACGCTCAGCTGGTCGCGCAGGGCATCGCCGAGCAGCTCAGCGCTCGCGTGGCCTTCCGCCGCGCGATGCGCAAGGGCCTGCAGGGCGCGCAGCGCGCCGGCGCCAAGGGCGTCCGGATCCAGGTGTCGGGCCGCCTCGGCGGCGCCGAGATGAGCCGGTCGGAGTTCTACCGCGAGGGTCGTGTGCCCCTGCACACGCTGCGCGCGAACATCGACTACGGCTTCTACGAGGCGCGCACCACCTTCGGCCGCATCGGCGTGAAGGTCTGGATCTACAAGGGCGACCTCACCAACAAGGAGCTCGCACGCGAGCAGGCGAACCAGAAGCCTTCTCGCGGTGACCGTCCGCGTCGTGCCCCGCGTAACGAGGCGCCCGTCGCAGAAGGAGCATCGGCATAATGCTTATCCCCCGCAAGGTCAAGTACCGCAAGCAGCACCACCCGGGCCGCAGCGGCCAGGCCACCGGCGGCACGAAGGTCTCCTTCGGCGAGTTCGGCATCCAGGCCCTCACCCCCGCCTACGTGACCAACCGTCAGATCGAGTCCGCTCGTATCGCGATGACCCGTCACATCAAGCGCGGTGGCAAGGTGTGGATCAACATCTACCCCGACCGTCCGCTGACCAAGAAGCCGGCCGAGACCCGCATGGGCTCCGGCAAGGGCTCGCCCGAGTGGTGGGTCGCGAACGTCAAGCCGGGCCGCGTCCTGTTCGAGGTCGCGGGCGTCAACGAGGAACTCGCTCGTGAGGCGCTGACCCGTGCCATCCACAAGCTGCCCCTGAAGGCACGCATCATCAAGCGCGAGGAGGGCGACGCGTAATGGCGATCGGCACCAAGGAGCTCGCCACGAGCGAGCTCGACACGTTCGAAGACCAGCGCCTCGTCGAGGAGCTGCGCAAGGCCAAGGAAGAGCTGTTCAACCTGCGCTTCCAGTCCGCTACGGGTCAGCTGGAGAGCCACGGCCGTATCCGCGCCGTCAAGCGCGACATCGCGCGGCTGTACACGGTGATCCGCGAGCGCGAGCTGGGCATCCGTGCCACGCCCGCGCCGGCCGACACGGCCAAGCCCAAGAAGAGCAAGGCGAAGAAGGCGGACACCGCCGAGACCGCCGAAGTGAAGGAAGAGGCTGAGTGATGGCCACCGCGAAGAAGGCCGAGGCCGAGGTCGCCCAGACCGGTCACGAGCACGCTGAGCACGACGTCCGCGAGGCGGGCGCCCGCGGTTACCGCAAGGCCCGCCGCGGCTACGTCGTCAGCGACAAGATGGACAAGACGATCGTCGTCGAGGTCGAGGACCGCGTGAAGCACCCCCTCTACGGCAAGGTCATCCGCCGCACCGAGAAGGTCAAGGCGCACGACGAGGACAACACCGCCGGCATCGGCGACCTCGTCCTCATCCACGAGACCCGGCCGCTGAGCGCCACGAAGCGCTGGCGTCTGGTCGAGATTCTCGAGAAGGCCAAGTAAATGATTCAGAACGAATCCCGACTCAAGGTCGCCGACAACACCGGCGCCAAGGAGCTGCTCACCATCCGGGTGCTCGGCGGCTCCAACCGCCGCTACGCGGGCCTGGGCGATGTCATCGTCGCCACGGTGAAGGATGCCATCCCCGGCGGAAACGTCAAGAAGGGCGATGTCGTCAAGGCCGTGGTCGTGCGCACCGTCAAGCAGACCCGTCGTGCCGACGGCTCGTACATCAAGTTCGACGAGAACGCCGCCGTGATCCTGAAGAACGACGGGGAGCCCCGCGGCACCCGCATCTTCGGGCCGGTTGGCCGTGAGCTTCGTGACAAGAAGTTCATGAAGATCGTCTCGCTGGCCCCGGAGGTCATCTGATCATGGCGAACATCAAGAAGGACGACCTGGTTCAGGTCCTCGCCGGCACCGACCGCGGCAAGCAGGGCAAGGTCCTCGCGGTCCTCGCCGAGCAGGACCGCGTGATCGTCGAGGGCGTGAACTTCGTCACGAAGCACACCCGCGTCGGCCAGACCCAGCGCGGTACCAAGACGGGCGGCATCGAGACGATGGAAGCCCCGATCCACATCTCCAACGTCGCCGTCGTCGACCCCTCGACCAAGAAGCCGACCCGTGTCGGCCACCGGGTCGAGGAGAAGATCAAGGACGGCACGAAGCGCACGGTTCGCGTACGCTTCGCGAAGAAGAGCGGTAAGGACCTCTGATGAGCAGCACCACTGCCGCGCCGGCTGGCAAGATCCAGCCGCGCCTGAAGCAGAAGTACCGGGCTGAGATCCAGCAGAAGCTGCAGGACGAGTTCGGCTACAAGAACGTCATGCAGATCCCCGGCCTGGTCAAGGTCGTGGTGAACACCGGTGTCGGCGAGGCGGCTCGCGACAGCAAGGTGATCGATGGCGCGGTCGACGACCTCACCAAGATCACCGGCCAGAAGCCGATCGTGACCAAGGCCCGCAAGTCCATCGCGCAGTTCAAGCTGCGCGAGGGCCAGCCGATCGGTGCGCACGTGACGCTCCGGGGCGACCGCGCCTGGGAGTTCCTGGACCGTCTGGTCAGCCTCGCGCTGCCCCGCATCCGCGACTTCCGCGGCCTGTCCGCCGACCAGTTCGACGGTCACGGCAACTACACCTTCGGTCTGCAGGAGCAGTCGGTCTTCCACGAGATCGACCAGGACCGCATCGACCGGGTCCGCGGTTTCGACATCACCGTCGTGACCAGTGCGACGACGGATGCCGAGGGCCGGGCGCTGCTGCGTCACCTGGGCTTCCCGTTCCGCACGGACAACGCCCAGGCGTGAGCCGAGGCATCCTCTAAACTGAATACTTCCGCCTTCGTCCACCCGGACGCGAATCCATGGGGACTCGGCGAATCCGCATGCCCTCGGGCATGGAGTCGCCGAATCCCTGTGGATCGGGCGGGATGCCTCGACAGAGGCAGTCATAGAAGGTCGGCCGCGGGTGTACCGGCGTCCGAAACCTTATGAACAAAGGAAACAACCCATGACAATGACAGACCCGGTCGCAGACATGCTGACCCGTCTGCGCAACGCGAACTCGGCGCACCACGACTCCGTGGCCCTGCCGAGCTCGAAGCTGAAGACGAACATCGCCGAGATCCTCAAGCAGGAGGGCTACATCGCCGATTGGGCCGTCGCCGACGCACGCGTCGGTCAGACGCTGACCCTCACGCTGAAGTACGGCCCGAACCGCGAGCGGTCGATCGCCGGCATCAAGCGCGTCTCGAAGCCCGGTCTGCGCGTGTACGCACGCTCGACCGAGCTGCCCACGGTCCTCGGTGGCCTGGGCGTTGCCATCCTGTCCACCTCCTCTGGCCTCCTCACGGACCGCCAGGCCGAGCAGAAGGGCGTGGGCGGGGAAGTTCTCGCCTACGTGTGGTGATCGACGATGTCGCGTATCGGACGTCTTCCCATCGACATCCCGGCCGGAGTGACCGTCGAGGTCGCCGGCCAGGCGGTGCAGGTCAAGGGCCCCAAGGGTGAGCTGAGCCTCACCGTGGCGCGCCCCATCGAGGTCAAGGTCGAGGAGGGCCAGGTCCTGGTCTCGCGCCCCGACGACGAGCGCGAGTCGCGCTCGCTGCACGGCCTGACCCGCACCCTCATCAACAACAACATCATCGGTGTGACCGAGGGCTACTCCAAGGGCCTCGAGGTCGTCGGCACCGGTTACCGCGTGCAGCAGAAGGGCAGCGCGATCGAGTTCGCGCTCGGCTTCTCGCACCCGGTTCTGGTCGACCCGCCCGCGGGCATCACGTTCACGGTCGAGGGCAACAACAAGGTCACCGTGACCGGCATCGACAAGCAGGCCGTCGGCGAGGCGGCCGCGAACATCCGCAAGATCCGCAAGCCCGAGCCGTACAAGGGCAAGGGCGTGCGCTACGCCGGCGAGGTCGTTCGGCGCAAGGCCGGAAAGGCTGGTAAGTAAGCATGGCTGTGAAGTCGAAGTCCGACGCCCGCGCGCGTCGTCACGCCCGCCTTCGCAAGAAGGTCGTGGGCACCACCGAGCGCCCGCGCCTGGTCGTCACCCGTTCGGCCCGCCACGTCTTCGTGCAGGTCGTCGACGACAGCAAGGGCCACACCGTGGCCAGCGCCTCGACCCTCGAAGCCGATCTGCGCACGTTCGACGGTGACAAGACCGCCAAGGCCCGCAAGGTCGGCGAGCTGGTCGCCGAGCGCGCGAAGACCGCCGGTGTCGCCGAGGTCGTGTTCGACCGTGGCGGCAACCGCTACGCCGGCCGTGTCGCGGCGATCGCCGAGGGCGCCCGCGAAGGAGGCCTGAACCTGTGAGTGACGCAGTGCAGAACAAGAGTGTGGAGACCGAAGTGACCGCCGACCAGGCAGCGCCGGAGCAGGCGGCCGAGGCCACCGCCGAGGCGACGAACGAGCGCGAGCCCCGCCGCGGCGGGCGCGACCGCAACTCGCGCGACCGCGGCGGCCGCGACCGCAACTCGCGCGACCGTGGGGACAACCAGTTCCTCGAGCGCGTCGTGACGATCAACCGCGTCTCGAAGGTCGTCAAGGGCGGCCGCCGGTTCAGCTTCACCGCTCTGGTTGTCGTCGGCGACGGCAACGGCGTGGTGGGCGTCGGCTACGGCAAGGCCCGCGAGGTGCCGCTGGCGATCTCGAAGGGCGTCGAAGAGGCCAAGCGCAACTTCTTCCGCGTCCCGCGCGTGAACAAGACGATCCCGCACCCCGTGCAGGGTGAGGCCGCCGCCGGTGTGGTGCTGCTGCGCCCCGCCGCCGCCGGTACCGGTGTCATCGCCGGTGGTCCGGTGCGTGCGGTGCTCGAGTGCGCCGGCATCCACGACGTCCTCTCGAAGTCGCTCGGCTCGTCGAACACGATCAACATCGTGCACGCGACCGTCGAGGCGCTCAAGAGCCTCGAGGAGCCCCGCGCCGTCGCCGCCCGTCGTGGCCTGGACTTCGACCAGGTCGCCCCGGCCCGTCTCATCCGCGCCGAGGCTGCGGATGCCGCCGCCGCGCGCGAGCAGAAGGTAGGTGCCTGATGGCTGCCCGTCTGAAGGTCACGCAGGTCAAGTCCAAGGTGAGCGAGAAGCAGAACCAGCGCGACACGCTGCGCAGCCTCGGTCTGAAGCGGATCGGCGACACGGTCGTCCGTCCCGACGACGCGCAGACGCGCGGCTACGTCAAGACCGTCGCCCACCTCGTGAAGGTTGAGGAGATCGACTAATGGCTGAGAAGGCCGAGAAGAACGAGGCCGTCGAGGCGGAGAAGAAGGCTCCCGCCAAGAAGGCCACGGCCACCAAGGCCGCCGCGAAGCCGGCTGCCGCCAAGGCCGAGAAGGCAGAGAAGGCGCCCGCCAAGAAGACGCCGGCGAAGAAGGATGTCGTGGACTCGCGTCCCGGCGTCCTCAAGGTCCACCACCTGCGTCCGGTCCCCGGCGCCAACACCGCCAAGACCCGGGTCGGCCGCGGTGAGGGCTCGAAGGGCAAGACCGCCGGTCGCGGCACCAAGGGCACGAAGGCCCGCTACCAGGTGCGCCCCGGCTTCCAGGGCGGTCAGCTTCCGCTGCACATGCGTGCGCCGAAGCTGCGCGGCTTCAAGAACCCGTTCCGCGTCGAGTACCAGGTGGTCAACCTGGACAAGCTCGCGGAGCTGTACCCGGCCGGTGGCGACGTCACCGTCAGCGACCTGGTCGCCAAGGGTGCCGTTCGCAAGAACGAGAAGGTCAAGGTGCTCGGCACCGGCGACATCGCGGTGAAGCTCAACGTGTCGGTCGACAAGATCTCGGGCTCGGCAGAGCAGAAGATCGTCGCCGCCGGTGGCACCGTGGCCGCCGCCGCGGAGTAACCCCCAGCGAAACGGGGCCGGAGGATCCTCCGGCCCCGTTTCGCATCCGGCCCCCGAGACGGCGTCCGCGCGAATCGCGTGCGCCGCTCTGTGGCGGCTGGGCTAACCTGGTTGTCTGTGCGCACCGCGCGTGCGCCGGCATCCCACTTCCTGGAGGAACCCCTTTGTTCAGCGCCATCCAGCGAGTCTTCCGTACGCCCGACCTGAGACGGAAGATCGGCTTCAGCCTGGCGATCATCGTGCTGTACCGGCTCGGGGCGCACATCCCCACGCCGTTCGTCAGCTTCCCCAAGGTCCAGGAGTGCCTGCGTTCCGGTGGCGGCACCGAGGGCTTGCTGTCGATGGTCAACCTGTTCTCGGGCGGCGCGCTGCTGCAGCTGTCGATCTTCGCGCTCGGCGTCATGCCGTACATCACCGCGGCGATCATCGTCCAGCTGCTGCGCGTGGTGATCCCGCACTTCGAGACGCTGTACCAGGAGGGGCAGTCCGGGCAGGCGAAGCTCACGCAGTACACCCGCTACCTGACGATCGCGCTCGCGCTGCTGCAGTCGACCACGCTGGTCACGGTGGCCAGCAGCGGCCAGCTGTTCGGCTCGTCGGTGCAGGCCTGTCAGCAGGTGCTGACCAACGACGCCTGGTGGGCCCAGACCCTGATGGTGCTGGCACTGACCGCCGGCACGGGCCTCATCATGTGGATGGCCGAGCTGATGACCGAGAAGGGCGTCGGCAACGGCATGTCGATCCTGATCTTCACGTCGATCATCGCGACCTTCCCCTCGGCCATGTGGACCATCAAGCAGGCCCGCGGCTGGGACACCTTCTTCCTCGTGATCCTCGTCGGGATCGTGATCATCACCCTGATCGTGTTCGTCGAGCAGTCCGTGCGGCGCATCCCCGTGCAGTACGCCAAACGCATCGTCGGGCGGCGCACGTACGGCGGCACGAGCACGTACATCCCGATCAAGATGAACATGGCGAACGTGATCCCCGTGATCTTCGCGTCGTCGCTGCTGTACATCCCCGCGCTGATCGCGCAGTTCAACCAGCCCGCCGCCGGCCAGTCGCCGGCCGGCTGGGTGGTGTGGATCAACAACTATCTGGTCAAGGGCGACCACCCGCTGTACTGGCTGCTGTACTTCGTGCTCACCGTCGGGTTCACGTTCTTCTACGTCGCGATCACGTTCAACCCCGTCGAGATCGCCGACAACATGAAGAAGTACGGCGGGTTCATCCCGGGCATCCGCGCGGGCCGTCCCACGGCCGAGTACCTCGACTACGTCATCAGCCGCATCACGACCGTCGGCGCGCTGTATCTGGGCCTGGTCGCTCTGATCCCGCTGGTCGCGCTGTCGACGGTGTCGGCGAACCAGAACTTCCCGTTCGGCGGCGCCTCGATCATCATCATGGTCGGCGTCGGCCTCGAGACGGTGAAGCAGATCGACGCGCAGCTCCAGCAGCGCCACTACGAAGGGCTCCTGCGATGACCTCGACCGCACGACTGGTGATCATCGGCCCCCAGGGCTCGGGCAAGGGCACCCAGGGCGCCCGCATCGCCGAGGCCCTCGGCATCCCCGCCGTCTCGACCGGAGACGTGTTCCGCGCCAACATCAAGGCCGGCACGCCCCTGGGCGAGCAGGTGAAGGCGATCACCGCGGCCGGCAACCTCGTCTCGGACGAGCTGACCGGCCAGATCGTGCGCGACCGGCTGTCGCAGGACGATGCGGCGAACGGCTTTCTGCTCGACGGCTACCCGCGCAACCTGCAGCAGGTGCACGACCTGGACGCGTTCCTGGACGGCGCCGGCCTGGACGCCGTCATCGAGCTGAGCGTGCCGCGTGAAGAGTCGATGACCCGTCTGGCGCTGCGCGCGACCGAGCAGGGCCGCACCGACGACACCGACGAGGCGATCGCCAAGCGGCTGTCGATCTACGAGAGCGAGACCGCGCCGATCCTCGACGTCTACCGCCGGCGCGGCATCGTCGACCAGATCGACGGCGTGGGCAGCCTCGACGAGATCACCGCGCGCATCACGGCAGCACTGGCTGCCCGCGGCATCACCCGCGCGGCAGCCGTCTGACCGTGGGTCTTCGCCGCGGCATCTACAAGACCCCTGCGCAGCTGCGCGGGATGGTCGAGCCCGGTCGCATCACCGCGTCGATGCTCGACGCCGTGCGCCCGCTGATCGTGGCCGGCACCACGACGCTGCAGCTGGATGCCGCGGCCTCCGCGGTCGTGAAGTCGCGGGGTGCGCTCTCGAACTTCCAGATGGTGCGCGGCTACCGGCACACCGTGTGCGTCTCGGTCAACGACGAGGTCGTGCACGGCATCCCGGGGGGCCGTGTGCTCGAGCCGGGCGACATCGTGTCGGTGGATGCCGGCGCGGAGTACCGCGGCTGGAACGGCGACTCGGCGATCACGGTCGTCGTGCCCGATCCCGCCCGCCCCGAGGTCGTCGCGGAGCGCCAGGAGCTCTCGCGCGTCACCGAGGGGTCGCTGTGGGCGGGGATCGCCGCTCTCGCCTCGGCCACCCACCTCGCCGAGGTCGGCGCCGCCGTGCAGGGCCATGTCGAGGCATCCGGCCATGACTACGGCATTCTGCGCGACTATGTCGGGCACGGCATCGGGCGCAAGATGCACGAGTCGCCCGCGGTGTTCAACTACCGGGTGTCGGATCCCGGACCCGAGGTGCGCCCGGGCCTGGCCGTCGCGATCGAGCCGATGGTCGTCATCGGCAGCGACGCGACGTACGTGGGCGACGACGGCTGGACCGTCTCGACCGTCGACGGCTCAGCAGGCTCACATTGGGAACATAGCGTTGCCGTGCATGATGACGGCATCTGGGTGCTCACCGCACCCGACGGGGGAGCTGCAGGACTCGCGTCGTTCGGCGTCGTCCCGGCTCCGATCCCGTAGGACTCTCGAGAAGAACGAGGAAACGAATGGCTACCGCTGTGCGGAAGACGAACTGGTTCGCCATCTGGGTCAGCGTGGCGGCTGTCGTGGTGCTGGTCGTGGTGACCGGCATCGTGATCGCGATCAACAACGCCGCATCGGCCCCGGGTGCTGAGCCCAAGGGCAAGATCATCACCACCTCCGCGGGGGCGGTGAGCTTCGGCGACGGCGCGAACACCATCGACACGTACATCGACTTCCTGTGCCCCTACTGCCACCAGTTCGAGCAGACCGAGGGCCCGACGATCAAGCAGCTCGTCGACGAGGGCAAGGTCACGCTCAACGTGCACCCCGTGACGATCCTCGACGACGGCACGACGCCCAAGGGCTACTCCAGCCGCGCGGCCGGCGCCTTCTACGCGGTCGCCGCCGCCGACCCCGACAACGCCTACGCGTTCATGCAGGCGCTGTACGCCAGCCAGCCGCAAGAGGGTTCGGCGGGCCTGACCGACGAGCAGATCGTCCAGATCGCCAAGAGTGCCGGTGTCAACGTGACCGGCGATCTCGAGAAGGCGATCACCTCGAACGCGTATCAGAAGTACGCGCAGAGCAAGGGCCTGCCCAGCGGTGCCACGGGCACCCCGACGGTCGTGGTGAACGGCAAGGCCATCCAGGTGACGTTCGATCCCCAGAAGGACATCACGCCGAACCTCAAGTGACGACCGCCGGCCCGTGCGGCGCCGAATCCATAGGTCCCGTGCGGCACCGAATCCATAGGCCCCGTGCGGCGCCGAATCCATAGGGAATGGGTGAGTCCATACCCCAGAGGGTGTTGATTCGCCCAATCCCTATGGATTGAGGCGGCTGGATGGGCAGTCTCGCGCGGGCCGCGCACAATCGCCGGTGTTGTGCGATCGGCGAGGGGTTCGCCGTCTCCTCCCCAGATGGTGCGTGCAGGTGGATTCGGCCGATTCATCCACATTCTGTCGAGAGGCAGGATGCCGCGACCTGCGCGGATGCAAGAGTCGGGCATGGGCTTCACCGAGACCAAGACGAAACTCCTCTCCCGCGATGAACTCGTGCGCACCGGGAACGATGTCGAGCGGCTCCGCCGCGACGTCGCGCAGAAGCGGCTGCGACGCATCCACGTGGGATGGTTCGTCCTCGAAGATCATTGGCAGGCTGCATATCCCGAGGAACGTCACCTCATGCAGGTCATCGCCGCCTCGGATCGGCTCACGCTGAACGGCAGCGGATTCTTCCTCACCTCCGCCGGGGTCCTTCACGGTCTTCCGCTCTGGCGGATCGCTCTCACGAAGGTCCACGTCGCAGGTGCCCACACCGACGGCTCGTCGGCGACGGCGGGCAATGTCGCCCGCCACCGCATTCAACTGCCCGACGACGATTTCACGCTGGTCCACGGCATCCCCTGTACCTCGCTCGAGCGCACGGTGTTCGATCTGATCCGATCGGTGCCGCTCGAGGCCGCGGTCGCTGTTGCAGACGCCGCCCTCCGCAGTATCGCCTGGTCATCTCACGAGCGTGTCTACGACATCGAGGCCGCGGCCGCGTGGAAAGAGCGGATGATGCGTCGGATCCTCGACGCGCGCGGTGCCCGTGGCACGCGGCAGGCCATGTGGGTCATCGAGTTCGCCGATGGACGGGCCCAGCTGCCCGGCGAGAGTGTGAGCCGCATTCAGATCGAACGTCTCGGGTTTCAGCCGCCCGAGTTGCAGGTCGCGGTCCCGGGCCCGCACGGGCGGGACTTCTACGTCGACTTCTGGTTCGTGGATGCCTTGGCCTGGGGTGAGATGGACGGCAAGACCAAGTACCACGAGCTGGCGCTCACCAAAGGAGCAACCGCGCGGCAGGTATTCGATGCGGAGAAGGCGCGCGAAGACTGGATCCGCGGCACTACTCAAAGCCCCATGGGCCGCTGGGGCACGGAGCACGTCGGCACCGCCGACAACCTCGGCGCCCGCCTCGCGCATTTCGGCATCGTGCCGCGGCGGCAGTAGTCCGCGTCGGACGGCGCCATGCCTCGACTCTGGATGCAGATGCCGCGACCTCGGCAGAAGTGCCCCCCGCCCCCCAAGCCAGTGGAGGGGTTCGCGTCAGTCCCTATGGACTCGGCGAGTCAATACCCCATGGGGCATGGAGTCGCCCACTACCTATGGATTCGCGAGTAAGGCGGTGTTGGAGCAGCCGGACGACTGAGAATCAGCAGTGGCAAAGAGTGCAAGGGAGGGGAAGCCGCCGGCCAGGTTGCCGGGCGTGCCGGGGTGACGTACACTAGTTCTTTGGTGCCTTGCGCCTGTTTCGGCGTGTCTCTTTGCGGAGTCCTCCAGCGGAGCCCGGCACCATCCATCCACCCACCGCAGACCGACCGGTCCGCAGAATCGATAGCGAGGCTATGGCCAAAAAAGACGGTGTCATCGAGATCGAGGGCACGGTGTCAGAGGCGCTGCCCAACGCGATGTTCCGCGTTGAGCTGACCAACGGACACAAGGTGCTCGCGACCATCTCGGGCAAGATGCGGCAGAACTACATCCGCATCATCCCCGAGGACCGCGTGGTCGTGGAGCTCAGCCCCTACGACCTGACCCGCGGCCGCATCGTCTACCGCTACCGCTAGACCGGTCGAGAAGTAACGCCCCGGGCACCGTCGTGCCCGCCCGGCGAAGACAGCGAACAGGAAGCATCATGAAGGTTCAGCCCTCCGTCAAGCCCATCTGCGATCACTGCAAGGTGATCCGCCGCCACGGCCGCGTGATGGTCATCTGCAAGTCGAACCCGCGCCACAAGCAGCGCCAGGGTTGATATGAGCCGGGGCAATGCCGCGAAGCGGCGTTGCCGCGGCTCATATCAAGGTTGAGCGAGGGCCGAAGGCCCGAGTCGAAACCTGACAGCACGACAACTCAATACCGATCGGGCACCGCGTGACGTTTCGTCTCGCTTCGCTCGCTCAACGAAACAGGCAGGATCAGAACCCCACGAGGGGGGACACCCCGGGGCGGAGGCCCGGGCACCGATCCTGCTCCACACCTCCACAAACTCCTAGGAGAAGCCGCATGGCACGTCTTGCCGGCGTCGACATCCCGCGCGATAAGCGCGTGGTGATCGCCCTGACCTACATCTACGGCATCGGCCGCACTCGCTCGAACGAGATCCTCAAGGCGACCGAGATCGACGAGAACATCCGCGTCAAGGACCTGACCGACGACCAGCTCGTCGCGCTCCGCGACCACATCGAGGGCACCTACAAGGTGGAGGGTGACCTTCGCCGCGAGGTCGCCGCCGACATCCGCCGCAAGGTCGAGATCGGCTCGTACGAGGGCCTGCGCCACCGCCGCGGCCTGCCCGTGCGCGGCCAGCGCACCAAGACGAACGCGCGCACCCGCAAGGGCCCGAAGCGCACCGTCGCCGGCAAGAAGAAGGCGCGCTGATAGGCGCCCGGGCAAAGGTTTAGGAGAACACCCCCATGGCACAGGCCAAGTCCGCTGCGCGCAAGCCGCGCCGCAAGGAGAAGAAGAACATCGCGCTGGGCCAGGCCCACATCAAGTCGACGTTCAACAACACGATCGTCTCGATCACCGACCCGTCGGGCGCCGTCATCAGCTGGGCGTCGTCGGGCGGCGTGGGCTTCAAGGGCTCGCGCAAGTCGACCCCGTACGCGGCCGGCATGGCCGCCGAGTCGGCCGCCCGCCAGGCCGCCGACCACGGCGTCAAGAAGGTCGACGTCTTCGTCAAGGGTCCGGGCTCGGGCCGCGAGACCGCGATCCGCTCGCTGCAGGCCGCCGGCCTCGAGGTGGGCTCGATCCAGGACGTCACGCCGCAGGCGCACAACGGTTGCCGCCCGCCCAAGCGCCGCCGGGTCTGAGAACGCGATGCCGGATGCCTCGAGATGAGGCATCCGGCATTCCCCGTGCTTTCCGGATGCCTCGGGTCGAGGCATCCCTCGGAGAAAACTCAATACCTACCCACTGCACGTGTCATATAGCGGGCACGTCGCACGAAAGGAACACATAGTGCTCATTGCACAGCGTCCCACCCTGACCGAGGAGAAGCTCGGAGAGTTCCGCAGCCGCTTCGTCATCGAGCCGCTGGAGCCCGGCTTCGGCTACACGATCGGCAACGCGCTGCGTCGCAGCCTCCTGTCGTCCATCCCGGGCGCCGCGGTCACCAGCATCCGCATCGACGGGGTCCTCCACGAGTTCAGCACCATCCCCGGTGTGAAGGAGGATGTCACCGAGATCATCCTCAACATCAAGCAGCTGGTCGTTTCCAGCGAGCGCGACGAGCCCATCACCGCCTACCTGCGCAAGACCGGCGCCGGCGAGGTCACCGCCGCCGACATCTCGGCCCCGGCCGGTGTCGAGGTGCACAACCCCGACCTGGTCATCGCGACGCTGAACGACACCGCGCGCTTCGAGCTCGAGCTCACGATCGAGCGCGGCCGCGGCTATGTGTCGGCCACCCAGAACCGCAACGAGTACGCCGAGGCCGGCCAGATCCCGGTCGACTCGATCTACTCGCCGGTGCTCAAGGTCAGCTACCGCGTCGATGCGACGCGTGCCGGTGAGCGCACCGACTTCGACAAGCTGGTGCTGGATGTCGAGACCAAGGCGGCGATCTCGCCGCGCGACGCCGTCGCCTCGGCCGGCCGCACGCTGACCGAGCTGTTCGGTCTGGCCCGCGAGTTGAACGTCGACGCCGAGGGCATCGAGATCGGGGCCGCCCCGGTCGAGACCGTCGCGTCCACCGAGCTGTCGATGCCCATCGAGGACCTCGACCTGTCGGTGCGTTCGTACAACTGCCTGAAGCGCGAGGGCATCAACACCGTCTCGGAGCTGGTCGCCCTGTCCGAGACGCAGCTGATGAACATCCGCAACTTCGGTCAGAAGTCGGTCGACGAGGTGCGCGACAAGCTCGTCTCGCTCGGCCTGTCGCTGAAGGACTCCGTGCCCGGCTTCGACGGCGCGCACTTCTACGGCGGCTACGACGACGACTCGGCAGACAACGCCTGATCTTCTTTTTCACACTGGAGTAACTGAGAATGCCTAAGCCCACAAAGGGACCCCGCCTCGGAGGCGGCCCCGCCCACGAGCGTCTGCTGCTTGCGAACCTGGCCGCTGCGCTGTTCACGCACAAGTCGATCAAGACGACCGAGACGAAGGCCAAGCGCCTGCGTCCGCTCGCCGAGCGGCTGATCACGTTCGCCAAGCGCGGCGACCTGCACGCCCGTCGCCGGGTGCTGTCGGTCATCGGCGACAAGGACGTCGTGCACGTCCTGTTCACCGAGATCGCGCCGCTGGTGGCCGACCGTGACGGCGGCTACACCCGCATCACCAAGGTCGGCAACCGCAAGGGCGACAACGCGCCGATGGCCGTGATCGAGCTCGTGCTCGAGCCCGTCGCGAAGAAGTCGTCGCCGGTGAAGAAGTCGTCGACGAAGAAGGCTGAGAAGCCGGCCGAGGAGGCCCCGGCCGAGGAGGCCCCCGAGGCCCCGGCCGAGGAGGCCCCCGAGGCTCCGGTCGAGGAGGCTCCCGCCGCTGAGGCTGCCGAGGTTCCGGTCGAGGATGCCGCGGCCGACGCTCCCGCTGAGGACGCCGCCGAGGAGAAGGCCGAGTAAGGCCCTCGTTCTACCCGAGTCGAGACCCGCGAGCCGCACGGCTCGCGGGTCTCGTCGTCTGCGGCCCCGACATCCCACCCCCGCCGTCATTCATCCGAATCCATAGGGATTGGGCGAATCCATGCCCCATAGGGTATTGACTCGCCCAATCCCTATGGATTGGTGAGGCGTGAGGGGGTGAGGCGTGAGGGGGTAAGGGGTGAGGGGGGTAAGGCGTGAGGGGGGTGAGGCGTGAGGGGGGGGTAAGGCGTGAGGGGGTGAGGCGTGTGAGGGGGCGAGGCGTCAGGCGGCGGCGGAGGCGGTGAGCTGGGTGACGCGCAGGATCATCAGCTCGCGCTGGTGCGCCTGGCGCAGCTGCGCGGCCGTGATCGCGTCAGCGAGCGTCCGCGCATAGATCCTGCCGCCGGCCTCGCCCGGGTGGATCTCGTCGCCGGCCAGCAGGTCGCGGTGCGGGCGGATGGCGCCGTCCCAGTCGGCGATCGCCACATCCGGATGCGTCGATGCGTACGCGCGCAGGTCGCGGTTGACCCCCGGGATCCACTCGCGCGGCGCCGAGGCGGTGACCAGCACGAGCCGCCGGTGCGGGCCGAGCTCGTCGAGCACCGCGTCGAGCGAGCTGTCGTCGACGGCCCCGTTCGTGCCGAGCCCGAGCACGACATACCGGCGCAGCTCGCCGCGATCGGCCAGCGAGCGGATGATTCCCGGAGCGGCATACATCGATCGCGAGACCTTCGCGTCGATCCGGATGCCGGGGTAGCGCTGCATCAGCGCGGGCGCCGAGGCGAGCATGACCGAGTCGCCGATCGCGTCGATCTGCTGCCCGTCGATCGCGGTCGGGGTCACCGTGGCGTCCGCGCCGGACGCCGAGGCGCCGCCGTCGGCCAGCAGCGGCGGGCGCGGCGCCGGGGTCTCGTTCGCGAGTGCCTGCTGCCCGGCGCGCACGGCGTCCTGCCCCGAAGACGACTCGGGGGCCATGGCGATCGCGGCGGTCGTGCCGGAGACGACCACGGCGACAAGAACGACGACGCCCACGGCCCGCAGACGCATCGCGGGCGCACCGACCAGGCGTCGCCCGAGCTCCACGACCGTCGCGCCGAACCCGCGCCGGCGCACGGGCTGCTCCACGAACCGGAACGACAGGGCGGCCGCCGCCAGGGTCAGCGCGATCACGACCGGACCGATCCACCCCGGCAGCGCGGTCGAGGCGGCACTCCCGCCGGCCATCGCGACCACGAGCACGAACAGCGGCCAGTGCCACAGATAGATGCCGTACGACCGGTCGCCGATCCAGCGCAGCAGGGGCGTGTCGAGGGCGGCGCCGATCCACGATCCCGGTGCGACGGCGACGGCGATCACGACGCCGGTGAGTGCGACGGCCGGCGCGAGCGTGCCGGGAAAGGTCGAGGCATCCGCCCGCTCGGGCAGGGCCGCGACGATGACCAGGCCGGCGATCGCGGCGAGGCCGATGACGCCGCCGATGTGGCGGGTGCGAGGATGCCGCAGCCACCCGGCATCCGTCGTCACGAGTCGTTGCAGCACGAACGCGAGCGCGACGCCCAGCAGCAGCCCGAATGCGTGCGAGTCGGTGCCGAAGTACGCCCGGGTCAGCCCGGCGCCGACGAGAGTGCTCATCCACCAGGCCGAGGCCGCGGCCGCGCCCAGGGCCAGCGTCGCCCGCGCCCACCGGGTCGGCACGAACAGAAGCACCAGAAGCAGCAGCGGCCACAGCGCGTAGAACTGCTCCTCGACCGCGAGCGACCAGAGGTTGCGCAACAGCTCCGGTGTGTCGGCAGAGAAGTAGTCGCCACCCGCGGCCACCGACACCCAGTTGTAGCTGAAGGTCGCCGCGCCCAGCACCTGCCAGCCCAGACGCACGAGCACGTCGCCGCCGATCATCCACGCCCAGGTCGCCGTGACGGTCACGAGCAGGGCGAGCGCCGGCAGCAGCCGTCGCGCGCGGCGGCGCCAGAAGTCCAGCAGATGGATCGTGCCGGTCGCCTCGCGCTCGCGCAGCAGCAGCGACGTGATGAGGAACCCGCTGATCACGAAGAACACGTCGACGCCGACGAACCCGGACCGCAGGATCCAGCCCGGGAAGAGGTGATAGACGACCACGAGCACCACGGCGATCGCGCGCAGGCCGTCGAGCCCGGCGAAGCGGGCGCGCGCGAGCGCGGGGGCGGGCCCGGAGGTGGGGGACGCGGGCGCGGGCGATTCCGGGCGCGCGGGCAGGGCGGTGGCAGGCTTGGTCATGGCGGAAGACGTTCGCCGTGACCCAGACACGCGCGACCGTCGAGTCGATTCTACGAGGGGCGACTGAGATCGTGTCGCATGCGACGCCCGGCGGACGTAAGGTCGAAAAGCACGCCGCGCCGGCGTCGCGAGAGAGGACGACCGACGTGGACACCACCGAAACCCCGCTGATCCGATTCGGTCAGCAGCCGGCCACCACCTGGGCGAACGGCCTGGGCTCGACCGTCGTGCTGTGGCGTACGCCCGCAGACGGCGACCCCGAGCTGCGATTGAGCATCGCGACGGTGAGCGAGAGCGGGCCGTTCTCGCACCTGCCCGGCATCGACAGGATGCTGATGCCCCTCTCCCCGGCGGGCCTGACGCTGCGCATCGACGGCTCGCTGCACGACCTCGCCCAGTACGACGCCGTCGGCTTCGCCGGCGAGGCCGACGCTTCGAGCGTCGACGTCGTCGAGGCGGGCTTCGATCTGAACCTCATGGTCCGTCGCGGGGCCGGCCGGCCGCTGCTGTCCGCCTTGCGCGTCGAGGGCAGCGCCGTCGTGGATGCCCCCGGCCTGGTCGCCGTGATCGCCCTGGCCGGAGGCGTCAGCTGGGCGGGAGAGACGCTCGGGTTCGGCGACGCGGTGCTCGTGGGCGGCGGCGTCGGTGTGGATGCCGCGGACTCGGTCGAGCTGTCGGGCACGGGCGTGGTCGCCGTCGCGAGCGTCGTTTGAGCCGAGACTTGCGCACACGTCGTCGCACCCGGCCGCGCCGATAGGCTGAACGGCGTGCGGATCCGGCTCGACATCGCCTACGACGGCACCCATTTCCGCGGGTGGGCGCGCCAGCCCGGCCTGCGCACCGTGCAGGGCACGCTCGAGGAGGCGCTCGCCCGGATCGTCGGCGGCGACCCGCGGCTCGTGGTCGCCGGGCGTACGGATGCCGGGGTCCACGCCAGCGGGCAGGTCGCGCACCTGGACCTGGACGACGAGCAGCGCGAACGCCTGTTCACTCGCACGCGGCGGGATGCGGCATCCGACCCCGTCGACCGGCTCGCATATCGCGTGCGCGGCGTGCTCGGTGCGTACCCCGACGCGACCGTGCACCGCACGAGCGTCGCGCCCGACGGGTTCGATGCGCGGTTCTCGGCGACGTGGCGCCGCTACGAGTACCGCGTCGCCGACGAGGTCAGCGGCTACGATCCGCTCGAGCGTGCGCGCACGACCACGGTGCGCGCGCGCCTCGACGTCGAGACGATGGATGCCGCAGCCCGCTCGCTGATCGGACTGCATGACTTCGCCGCCTACTGCAAGCCCCGCGAAGAGGCCACCACGATCCGCACGCTGCTCGAGTTCGACTGGCATCGCGCCGACGACGGCATCCTCGTCGCGAACGTGCGCGCCGACGCGTTCTGCCACTCGATGGTGCGGGCGCTGGTCGGCGCGTGCGTCGCGGCGGGCGAGGGTCGTCTGACGGTTCGGGATGCCGCGACCCTGCGCGACGCCGGTGCCCGCACGAGCGCGTTCAAAGTCCTCGCCGCGCGCGGGCTGACCCTCGCCGAGGTCGGCTACCCCGCCGACGACCTGCTCGCCGCCCGCGCCGAGCAGACCCGCGCTCGCCGCATCGCCGAGTAGTCTCCAGGCCCTCCGGCTGTGGAGGAAGTGCTCGTGGGGCCGGCACTCGCTGGCGGGCGAAGCGCGATTGCGTCGTCTGTCTGGTTGTGCCGCTTCATCGCGGTGGATGCGGCATTCTGGGCCGGCGATTTGCCGGCGGGCGGGGATGCGAACGCCGTCCCGTGCTGCTGCTTCGCGGGGGTGAAGCGGCAGGACGGGACGGCGTCCTGCGGGTGGATGCCGCCGGTGCGGCCGTTCGGACCGTCGGCAGCCGCGCGGCTCAGTGCCGGATGGTCATCTTGTTCGCGAATTCGTCGATGCCCAGCGGCCCCAGCTCGCGGCCGATCCCGGAGCGCTTGATGCCGCCGAACGGCAGGTCGGCCTGCGAGCCGCCGGCCTGGTTCACGTAGACCATTCCCGCGTCGATCTGCGCTCCGACCTCGCGGGCGCGGGCGGGGTCGGAGCTGAAGACGCTCGAGCCGAGGCCGAAGTCGGTGTCGTTGGCGAGGGTGACCGCCTCGGTGACGTCGGCCGCGCGATAGAGCACGACAACGGGGCCGAAGATCTCGTCGCGGTAAGCGGCAGTGCCCGGTCGCACATCGGTGAGCACGGCTGGTCTCATCAGGCCGCTGCGCGCGTCGAGCAGCTCGCCCCCAGTGTGCAGCGTTGCACCGTCGGCAACCGCCTGAGCGACCTGCGCGGCGACCTCCTCGGCGGCGGCGCGCGACGACAGCGGCGCGAGCGTAGTAGCCGCGTCGGCGGGGTCGCCGGGCACATACTCGCGGGTGCGGCGGGTCACGGCATCCACCATCTCGTCGTACAGCTCGTCCAGCACGATCACGCGCTTGGGTGCGTTGCACGCCTGCCCGCCGTTGCTCAGCCGCGAGTCGACGATCGCGTGCGCGGTGGCCGCGACGTCGTCCGCGTCGAGCACGATCACCGGGTCCGACCCGCCGAGCTCGAGCACGACCTTCTTCAGGTGACGACCGGCCGCTTCCGCGACGGCGCGTCCGGCGCGTTCGCTGCCGGTGAGCGAGACGCCCTGCACGGCGGGGTGCGCGATGATCCGCTCGACCTGCGCGGAAGAGGCGAACACGTTCCGGTAGACGCCGTCGGGCGCGCCGGCCTCGGCGAGGACGTCGACGATCGCCAACGCCGTCTCGGGGCAGTTCGACGCGTGCTTCAGCACCATCGTGTTACCGAGCACGAGGTTGGGCGCAACGAACCGGGCGACCTGGTAGTAAGGGTAGTTCCATGGCATGATCCCGAGGATCACGCCGAGCGGGCGGCGGCGGATCGTGGCGCTGCCGCCGACGATCTCGAGCTCCTGGTCAGCGAGCAGGCGCTCGGCGTTGTCGGCGTAGTAGCGGAAGATCGAGACAACCGTCTCGATCTCGCCGCGGCCCTCGGCCGGGCGCTTTCCCATTTCGCGCATCATCGTCGCCAGCAGCTCGTCGGTGCGCCGCTCGAACACGTCGGCGACGCGCCGTGCAATCTCAGCGCGTTCCGGGATGCTTCGGGCGCGCCATGCCGGGAATGCGGCTGCAGCGGTGTCGGCCTCGCGGTCGAGCTGCTCATCGGTGACGGTGGGGTACTCGGCGATCGCGTCGCCGGTGGCGGGGTTGACCACTCGGTACATTGGTGACTCCTTCTCTCGGGTTCTCGGGTGCGTCTAGACGAGGCCGCGCTCGCGCAGGTTCGTGATGAGGTCCCAGATCCCGAACGTCCAGCGCGGCGCGGTTTGCGCGTGCGTGACGACGTTGACGAGCGCGCCGAGGTGCGGGTTTGAGATCGTGACGACGTCGCCCAGCTCGTGGGTGAAGCCGGCGCCGGGCGCATGACGGTCCTGCGTGGGGGCGAACAGGGTCCCGGTGAACAGCACGAACCCGTCCGGGTACTGGTGGTGGTCGCCCCACGTGTGCTCGATGAGGCGCTCGGGGTCGCGGCTGATGTTGCGCATCGAGCTGTACCCGTCGAGGGCGAAGCCGTCCGTCCCCTCGACGCGCAGCCGGACCTCCATGCCCCGCACCGTGTCCATCGTGAAGGTCTCGTCGAAGACCCGGATGAAGGGCCCGATCGCGCACGACGCGTTGTTGTCCTTCGCCTCGGTCAGAAGCAGCGCGCTGCGCCCTTCGAAGTCGCGGAGGTTCACGTCATTGCCGAGGGTCGCACCCCGCGCGACGCCCTCGGCGTCGACGACGAGCACGACCTCAGGCTCGGGGTTGTTCCACGTCGAGTCGCGGTGCACGCCGATCGCGGCCCCGGCGCCAACCGAGGACAGCACCGGCGCCTTCGAAAATATCTCGGGGTCGGGGCCGATGCCCACCTCAAGGTACTGCGACCACAGTCCCTCCTGCTGGAGGAGCTCCTTGACGCGCGCGGCGGCAGGCGACCCCGGCTCGATCGTCGAGATCGCTCCGCCGATCGTGTCGACGAGGACCGTACGGATGTCGGCGGCACGGGCCGGATCGCCCTTCGCGCGCTCCTCAATCACGCGCTCCAGCATCGACTCAACGAACGTCACGCCGGCCGCCTTGATCGCCTGCAGGTCGATGGGGCTGAGCAGCCGCATCCGGTCGTGGCGCGGCGAGAGCGGGTCGGCGTCGAGGGCGTCTTGCAGCGACCAGCGGCGCCGCGAGGCGTCGCTGAGCGCGGCGCGGAGGTCGGCGACCAGCGACGGGCGGGCGAACAGCACGGAGCTCGTCGGGCCGAGGTCGGTAATGTCGACGAGGACGTCACCGGCCAGCAGCACGAGCACGGGGCCGCCCTGCTCGGGGTCGTGCACGCGCCCCACGTGCAGCCCGCCGGGCTCGGCGGGCAGCAGTTCGGTCGTCGGCAGCCATCGGGTCATGGTCATCGCTCCTGTCGGTCGTCGGTGTCGGGGGTCGTGGTCTCGTCGACGATCCCGGGCTCGCCGCCCTCGTACCAGGCGAAGAACTCCCAGAACTCGCCGTTCGGCCCGTCGAAGTACACGCACCGGGCGTTCCACGGGTAGTCGCGCGGCTCGGAGTGGAACCGGACGCCCCGGGCCGAGTACTCGGCGTAGACACGGTCGATCTCGGCGGGGGAGTCGAGCTCGCACGCGAGCATGACGCCGCGCCCGGGCTCGTCCGTACGGCGTCCGGGGACGCCGGTGGTGCTCTCCAGCGCCGCGGCATCCCACAGCGCCAGGATCAGCCCGGGGCCCTGGAAGTCGACGAATCCCGGCATCACGCTGCGGCGGGTGAATCCGAGCTTGTTCGTGTAGAAGTCGACGCTGGCGTCGATGTTGTGCGCGATGAGGCACACGTCGGTGATCGTGGGGGGAGCGACGGATGCTGTCGCCCGGTCGTCACGCAATGGTCGGGTCATCGGGGGTCCAATCGTTCTCGGCGGGGAACATCCAGCGCTGCGGCATCAGCTCGGCGGAGCGCACCATGACGGTCGCGCCGCGGTCGTCGACCATCACGTCGGCCTCGGGCGCGTAGGTGCCCATCAGCTCGCGGCAGACACCGCATGGGTTCGTCACGACGACCTCGCCGGCGTCGTTGCGGCACACCGCAGCCATCGTCGTGATTGCCCCGGCACCCGACATCACGGCGTTCGCGATCGCGGACGACTCGGCGCAGATGTTGATGCGTCGCGACCCGAGGTGGAGTCCGACGTGGATGCCTCCGTCGGCGGTGCGCACGGCCGCGGCCACCTGGTGGATCTGCGGGTGGTGGTGTGCGCGCAGCGCGTCGCGGGCCGCGGCGAACACCTCGGCATCGGCGGGAGTGGGCGTGCGGGTCATCTCAGTGCTCCTCGAACTTCGGGGTCGCGATGCGCAGGCCGCCGGACTTGGAGGTCCGCGCGAGGACGATGAGCCCGACGAACGCCACGACGTACGGGAGCATCTGCGCGAACTGCGGCGGCATGACCGACTCGTCGACGAGGATCGAGGTCGCCGTGGCGAGCCCGAACAGCACGCACATGAGCGTGAGCAGCCCGGTGCGGCCGCGCGCGAAGATCACGGCGGCGAGCGCGACGAAGCCAAGGCCGCTCGTCATCCCCTCGGTGAACAGCGACAGCTGGCCGAGGCTCAGCTGCACGCCGGCGAGGGCGCACAGGCTGAAGCACCACATCTGCGCGATCACGCGCATCGCGGTCACGTTGCCGCCGGCGGTGGCCAGCGCCTCGGGGTGCTCGCCGGCCGCCTTCAGGCGCCGGGCGATGACCGTGAAGCGCGACGCGACGATCATCCCGATCACGAGCAGCCAGCTGAGATAGGTCAGGATCGTCTGCCCGGAGAGGATGGCGCCGATGATCGGGATGCCATCGATCCCGGGGATCGTGATCGTGCCAAGTGATGGCATGTGTGGGTCGCTCAGCGTGCCCTTGACGCCGTAGATGCTGCGCAGCAGGTACACCGTGGCGCCGGCGGCGAAGATGTTCAGCACGATCCCGGCGACGAACACGTTCACCCGCAGCACCGCGACGAGGATGCCGAACAGCGCACCCGCGATCGCGCCCAGCACCAGGGTCAGCACGACGGCGAGACCCGCGCTGCCGGTGGCCAGGCCGATCGCGACGCCGAGGAACGCGCCGAAGAGCATCGCGCCCTCCAGCCCGACGTTGAGGTCCTTCGTCCAGTCGGTGGGCAGGCAGCCGAGGCCTGCGAGCAGGATCGGCGTCGTGAACCGGATGCCGGAGGAGAGGAATGCGTCCAGGACGTCCATGCTCATGACTCCTTCGAGGTGCGTGCGCGGCGCAGCAGATTCGTCACGCGGGCGAACAGGCCCGCGCGCGCCGCGGCGGCGATGATGATGATGGCGATGAGGACCGACGACAGCTCGGAGGGGACGGTCGTCACCTGCTCGATGCCGCGGGCCGTCGAGCGCATGATCGCGTAGACGCCGACCCAGATGATCGTCGGGACGGGCCGGGCGCGTGCGATCAGGGCGATCATCACGGCGTCCCAGCCGATGCCGGAGCCGATCTCGGTCCAGTAGCGGCCCTGGGATGCCGTCACCAGGAGCGATCCGGCGATGGCTACGAGCGCGCCGCTGAGGACCATGGAGCGGATCTGCGAGCGTGCTGTGTCGATCCCGACGGCCGCGGCGAAGCCGGGCGCGTCGCCGGTCATCCGCCAGCGGTACCCGGTAACGCTGCGCTCGCTGAGCCACCACGTGAAAAGGCCCACCACCACGACGACGATCGCACCCCAGGTCAGTCCGGTGCGCGGGACGATCTCGGCGAACATCGCCGTGTCGTGCACGCGCGGGGTCGTTCCGCTCTGCCGCGACGGGTCGCGCAGCGGCCCGGTCACGAGGTACGTGCAGAAAAGGATCACGATGTAGTTCGACAACAGGGTCGAGACGACCTCGTCGACGCGCCATTTGGCCCGGAGCCAGCCCAGTGCCCCGGCCAGAAGCCCGCCGACGACACCGGCGGCGAGTGTGCACAGCAACAGGTGCGCGGGCGCGAACATCGGGCCGACGTACACGCCGATCAGGGCCGCGGCCATCGCGCCGGCGTAGACCTGCCCCTCGGCGCCGAGATTGAACATCCCGGACCGGAACGCGAGCGAGACCCCGAGTGCGGCGACCACGAGCGGCAGCGCCCACGCGAACGTGCGGGCGATCGCGGTGGGGGAGCCGAGGGAGTACTCGAACCCGAGCGTCATCGTCGGGATCGGCAGGTAGCCCTGTGACTGGATCAGCACGATGGCTGCGATCACCGCGACGGCGAGCACGAACACGCCGTTGATCAGGGTGCGGACGGTGTGCGCGGTGGCACGCTTCGACTGCTGCAGCAGCACGGCGGTCGTCGTGGTCACAGCTTCTCCTCACTTCCCAGGCCGACCATGTGCACGCCGAGCTGTTCGCGCGACGTCTCGGTGGTGACCTCTTCCGACACGATGCGGCCGTCGAACATGACGAGCACCCGGTCGCTCAGCCGCAGCAGCTCGTCGAGGTCCGCCGAGACCAGGAGCACGGCGCAGCCGCCGGCGGCTGCGGTGACGATCTCTCCGTAGATGGCGTCGATCGCGCCGAGGTCCACCCCGCGGGTGGGCTGGGCGAGCACCAGCAGCCGCGGGTCCTCGGCGAGCTCGCGAGCGACCACGATCTTCTGCTGGTTGCCGCCGGAGAGGTGCGCGCACGTCGTGTCGATCGACGCGGTGCGGATGCGGTGATGCGCGACCATGTCGCGCGCCCAGTCCCGTGTGGATGAGCCGAGCGCCCGGCGCCACCATCCGCGCGCGGGGACGCGGCGGATGCGGCCGGCGGCGAGGCCCTCCAGCACCGACCCGCCCATCGGCACGCCTTCGCGCTGCCGGTCCTCGGGCACGAACGAGACCCCGGCATCCCGCCGCTGCGCGATCGTCGCGGAGCGCAGCTCGCGGTCGCCGAGCAGGATGCTGCCGCTCGTCGCGGCGAGGGTGCCGACGAGGGCCTCCACGAGGGCGGTCTGTCCGTTCCCCTCGACGCCGGCGATGCCGACGATCTCTCCCGGTCGGATCGTGAACTCGACGTCCACGAGGGCGGCGTCGTGCGCGGTGGGCTCGGTGCACAGCTGTGAGACGGTCACCGCCGCCGCATCGCCGATGCGATGCGCGCGCTCGACGCGGCCCAGGTTCACATCGCTCCGGCCGGTCATCGCCGCCACGACGTCCTCGCTCGTGGTCTCCGACGCCAGGGCCGTGCGCACGGTGCGCCCCTGACGGAGCACCGTGATGCGGTCGGCGATCTCGAACACCTCACGCAGCTTGTGCGAGATGAACACGATCGCCGTGCCCTCCTCGGCGGCCAGGCGGCGGAGCAGGTCGAACAGCTCCACGGTCTCGGCCGGAGTGAGGACGGCGGTGGGCTCGTCGAGGATGATGATGCGCGCACCGCGGTACAGCACTTTCATGATCTCGAGCTTCTGCTGGGTCGCGACGCTGAGGCTGCCGACCACGGCATCCGGGGCGACCTCGACGCCGAGCTTGGCGGCGACTGGGGCGATCGCCGCAGCCGCGGCGGCGCGCGTGTAGAGCCCGCCGCGCTGCGGCTCGGACCCGAGGAGGACGTTCTCGGCCACCGTGAACGAGGGCACGAGCATGAAGTGCTGGTGCACCATCCCGATCCCGGCGCGGATGGCGTCCATCGGCCGGCGGAACTCGATCTTCTCGCCATCCAGCCGGATGCTCCCCTCGTCGGCGCGGTACATCCCGAACAGCACGCGCATGAGCGTCGTCTTGCCGGCGCCGTTCTCGCCGACCAGCGCGTGGATCTCGCCCGCATGGAGGGTGAGATCCACGCCCTCGTTCGCCACGACCTCGCCGAACCGCTTGGTGATGTCCTCCAGCGAGAGCAGCGGCGTCGCGGTCATCGTGCGATCACTCATGGACCTTGACGTCTCCCGAGATGAGGGCGGCCTTGAGCTCCTTCAGGGCGGCGAGCTGGTCGGCGCTGAGCAGCGTGTCGTCGTAGCTCATGTCCCAGCCGCCGTCGGCGAAGCCGTATTCGAGGACCTTGCCGTTGTGCAGCTTCTTCGCGGTGTACTGCGTCGTGATGTCGAGGATCACCTTGTCGACGCCCATGATGAGGCTGCCGGGGGTCTTGCCGGGGGCGAGGGGGGACTTGTCGGCGACCACGCCGATCGGCGCGATGCCCAGGCCCGACTTGGCGGCGTCGAATGCGCCCGAGCCGGAGAGGCCCGCGTACGCGAACATGCTGTAGGCGCCCCGGGTACGCGCGAGCGCCGTGGCGATCTCCGAGCCCTTGCCGGGGTCGACGAAGCTGCCGACGTACTGCGACGCGACCTTCTGCTTCGCGTCGACGTGCGCCACGCCCTGGGTGTAGCCCGACTCGCAGTTCTTCACGACGGGTGCGTTCACCCCGCCGATGAAGCCGGCGGTCGTCGCATGATGGGCGGCGTCGACGGTGGCGGCGAGGGCGCCGGCCATGAAGCAGCCCTCCTGCGTGTTGAACACGGCGGAGACGACGTCCTTGCTGCCGGCGTCGCCGTCGATGAACACGAACTGGGTGTCGGGGTTGGCGGCGGCCGCCTCGTTCATCGCGTCGATCGCCTCGAAGCCGAGCACGAAGACGATGTCGTTCGCGTCTGCGGCATCCTGCATGAGCGGTCCGAAGTTCTGCGCCTGCAGCTGCCCCTCATACGTGTGCACGGTGGCGTGGAAGTCGTTCTTCAGGGGCTTCTCGGCCTGGGCGGCCTGATCGAAGAAGTCGCCGTCGCCGAACGCGTTGTCTACGAAGATGCCCACGTTGACCGCGTGGTCGCCGCCCTGCGCAGCCGCCGTCGGATCTTGACCTGCGCATCCGGAGGTCACGAGGGCGACGCTGCCGAGGACGGCCAGCACGGCCGAGGCGATGAGGGTCTTGCGGGTCTTCGGTTTCGTGATCTCCACGATTGTTCCCTTCGTTGGGTGACAAGGCTGCGCCACGGTGCGTGGTTGAGGGTTTCGGGCCCCGGTGCCGCAATCATACTATGATACGATCATCGAGTCGGGAAGCCCCAGTTCGGCCCGTTGCGGCAGAGACTCGCGGGCCGCGCGGCAGCCCGCCGCCCGTATCGCTTTTCGCCGCACAGGCATCGTCCGAACGAAGGAGTTTCCGTGAGCGCTCGTGTCGTCGTCACCGACCACGCATTCGCCGACACGCGTCATGAGCAGCACGTCGCCCGTGCCCACGACGCGCAGTTCGCCGAGTTTGCGTGCCGCTCCGAGGGCGAGACGGTGGATGCCGTCGCCGACGTGGACGTCGCGTTCGTGAACTTCGCCCCCTTCACCAGCACGGTGCTGTCGGTCATGAAGCCGGGGAGCACGGTGATACGTTACGGCGTCGGCGTCGACAACGTGGATCTGGCGGCGGCGAAGGCCCGCGGCATCCAAGTCGCGAACGTGCCGGACTACGGCATCGAGACCGTGGCCGACCACGCCTCGGCGGGTCTGCTCGCCCTCATGCGCCGGATCGGCGCATACGACCACGCGATCCGCACGCACGGCTGGGTGAGCCCCACCGGGCTCGGGCCGGTGCGGAGCCTGCGCGACCACACCGTCGGGTTCCTCGGCTTCGGGCGGATCGCGCAGGCGGTGCACCGTCGCCTGGCGCCGTTCGGCGTGCGGTTTGTCGCGCACGACCCGTTCTGCCCGCCCCGGGTCCTCGTCGCCGCAGGCGTCGAGCACGTCGACCTGGAAGGGCTGGCCACCCGCTCGACGGCGCTGAGCGTGCACGCCCCGCTCACGCCCGAGACCGACGGGGTGATCGATGCCGGCTTCCTGGGACGGATGCCGTTGGACGCGGTCATCGTGAACACGGCGCGCGGCGGCCTGATCGACGAAGCCGCGCTCGCCGACGCGCTCGGCGCGGGGCGGCTCGGCGGTGCGCTGCTGGACGTGACCCGCCCCGAACCGCTTCCGGCGGATTCACCGCTCCGGTCGGTGGAGCGGCTCGTGTTGACGCCGCATGCGGCATTCTATGACGAGGCGTCGCTCGACAACCTGCAGCGCCTGGCCAGCGAGGAAGCCGGCCGAGCGCTGCGCGGCGACACGTTGCGCTGCCGGGTCGCGTGATCCGGTGGGCGAAGGAGGGGTCATGACTGCACCGACCTTGCAGAGCGCGGACCGTCGGCCGTTGTCCGAACAGGTGGCCGACGCTCTCCTGCAGTGGGTTCTCGATCGGGATCTCAGGCCGGGCGACAAACTGCCCACCGAGCCCGAGCTCAGCGAGATCTTCGACGTGAGCCGCACGGTCGTCCGCGAGGCGAGCCGCGCCCTGATCGCGCGCGGGGTGGTCGACATCCGTCCCCGTCGAGGGATGACAGTGGCCCAGTTCGACGAGCGGAACCTGTCGCGCCAGGTCGCACTCATCCTGCGTCTGGGTGGGGGCACCTTCGCACAGCTCATGGAGATGCGCGGGAGCATGGAGCCGGACATGACCGCGCATGCGGCGCAGCGTCGGAGCGACGACGACATCGCGCGGCTGGGCGAGCTCGTCGAGCTCATCGGCCCCGACCGCAAGCCCGCCGGGCAGGCCGACCTCCTCGCCCAGATCGACGCCGACCTCGGCTTCCACCTGGCCGTCGCGCGCGCGACGCGCAATCCCTTCTTCATCCACACCACGTCCTCGTTCAACGAGATCCTTTCGGCGACGTACGCCTCGGGCGCCGGCTACGCGCCCGAGCGCAAGAACACGTACGTCGAGCATCAGCGCATCGCCGAGGCCATCGCGCAGGGCGACGCGGACCACGCCCGAGTGCTCGCCGCAGAGCACATCAGCCGGGTCACCGCCGCGGCGGTCATCCTCACCTCTCCCGCCGAGCCCTCGCACAAAGAACCCGGAGCCGACCAGTGACCGACATCCCCTCCGTCTTCAGCCTCGCCGGGCGTCATGTCGTCGTGACCGGCGGCAGCAGGGGCCTCGGCCTCGCCATCTCCGAGGCGGCGGCCCGCGCCGGCGCGACCGTGACGATCATCGCCCGCAACGCCGACCAGGCGTCGGCCGCCGCGGCGGCGATTGGCGAGACCGGCGGGACGGCCCGAGCGCATGGGGCGGATGTCTCGGACCTGGGGGCGATCGAGGCGCTCGTCGACAAGCTGAGCGCCGCAGCCCCCATCGACGGCGTCGTGCACGCCGCCGGGGTGCAGCTGCGCAAGCCCGCCGTCGACGTGACCGTCGACGAGTTCCTCTCCGTCCAGGCGGTGAACCTGCACGCCCCGTATTTCCTCAGCACCGCGATCGCGCGTCGCCAGATCGGCGAGCAGCGCACCGGCTCGCACGTGTTCATCGGGTCGCTCAACTCGAGCATCGGGCTGCCGGGCATCTCGCCGTACGTGGTCTCGAAGACGGGGCTGGTGGGCATGGCCCGCGCCTTCTCCACCGAATGGTCGGCCCACGGCATTCGGGCCAACGTCGTGGGGCCGGGCTACTTTGCGACCGAGATGACCGAGGCGCTGCTGGCGAACCCGGCCGACAACGCGCGCATCATGGGGCGCATCCCGATGCGCAGGCTCGGCGATGCGAGCGACGTCGGCAACGCGTGCGTGTACCTGCTGGCCGATTCGTCCCGCTACGTGAGCGGGACGTTGATGAATGTGGATGGAGGATGGCTCGCATCATGAGCGACACGATCACCGAGGCCGTCACCGGCGATTCGATCATCGCGGGGGTGTCCGTGCACGGGACCGCCGGACGGCACCGCCCCGTCGACCCGCGCACCGGCACCACGCTGGAGCCCGAGTTCGGGCTCGTCGGGCCCGACGACGTCGACCGCGCGGCGCGGGCCGCGGCATCCTGCTTCGACGAATACCGGGCGATCGACCTCGAACAGCGGGCGGCGTTCCTCGACGCGACCGCCGACGAGCTCGACGGCGCGCGGGAGCAGCTCGTCGCACGGGCGAGCGCCGAGACCGGCCTGACCCACGGCCGCCTCGACGGCGAAGTGTCGCGCACCAGCGGGCAGCTGCGTCTGTTCGCCCGCGAGGTGCGGCTCGGCGCTTTCCAGGAGCTGCGCCACGACACCGCGCAGCCCAGACGGGCGCCCGCCCCGCGGCCCGATCTGCGGCTGCGGCGCATCCCGCTCGGACCGGTCGCCGTTTTCGGCGCGAGCAACTTCCCGCTGGCGTTCTCGACCGCCGGCGGCGACACCGCGTCGGCGCTCGCCGCCGGATGCCCGGTGATCGTAAAGGGGCACTCGGCGCACGCCGGGACCGCCGAGCTCGCCGGCCGGGCGATCGTGCGGGCCGCCGAGCGCACCGGCATGCCCGCGGGCGTGTTCTCGCTGCTCTTCGGCTCCGGTCGGGATGTCGGCCAGCAGCTTGCTGCGCATCCGGCGATCGCCGCGATCGCGTTCACCGGGTCGCAGGCCGCCGGCACGGCGCTCATGGCGACGGCGGCGGCTCGCCCGGTGCCCGTCCCGGTGTACGCCGAGATGTCGAGCATCAATCCGGTGATCGTCACCGCCGCCGCGATCGAGCGGGACGCCGCGGGCGAGGCGACCGGATTCGCGACGTCGCTGACCCTCGGCTCCGGCCAGTTCTGCACCAACCCAGGGCTCGTGTTCGTTCCGGCGGGGGAGGCGGGGGAGCGTTTCGCGCGCGAGACGGCCGCCGCGATCGAGCAGATCGCCGGGCAGACGATGCTCACCGAAGGGATCTGCGCCGCCTACCGTTCGGGCGTGGAGCGTCTGCTCGCCGCAGGGGCCCAGGTCATCGCCGAGGGAGCCGCGGGCACGGAAGCGAACGCGCCGGCGCCGGTCTTGCTTCGTGTAGACGCGGCCGCCTTCGCGGCGAGCCACGAGATGCACGAGGAGGTCTTCGGTGCCGCCGCCCTGATCGTCTCGTACGCGAGCGAGGACGAACTGACCCGCGCGCTGTCCGCGCTCGGCGGTCAGCTGACGGCGACCCTGCGCATGACCGACGGGTACGTCGATCTGCGGTTCGCGAGCGGCCTGCTGCCGCTGCTCGAGCGACTGGCCGGCCGGATCATCGTCAACCAGTGGCCGACGGGCGTCGAGGTCACCGACGCGATGGTGCACGGGGGGCCCTTCCCGGCCACGTCCGACGGGCGTGCCACGTCGGTCGGCACCCTGGCCATAGACCGCTTCCTGCGTCCGGTCTCGTACCAGAACTTCCCCGAAGGGCTCCTGCCGCAGGCGTTCCGCGACGCGGCGCTCCCCCGGCGGGTGGACGGGGTGCCGCCCGTCTCCTGACCGGTCGACGCCGTCGGCAGGCTCGATCGCCGTCCCGTTATGCCGCTTCGCGGCGGCTGATGGGGCACTTCTGGACATCGGGTCCCCGGCCGCGCGATCACGGTCTCCGCTGCCCGGCGGCGGACGATGCGGCATGCGGGGCTGGCGACTCGCCGCTGGGCGCCGGCCGCTCGCGACCTCCGTCCAGAACGAGCAGCGGATCGTGGCCCTGCGCCTCTTCCACGATCGCGCGGGACACGTAGCTGCTGACGAACGGGCCCGCGGGGACGGTATCGCAGCCTGAGTCGGTACGGCATCGGGCCCGGTCTGAATGTTCATCGTCGTTCACGAACCGGCGTGGCTGGCAGTCAGACGCTGCACAGCAGCCTGGCCGTGCTCGTGAGCTACGCCGCCCGTCGTGGAGAGTATGACCTGGCAGCGCGGTTGGCGGCCGAGGCGTCGGGGATCGAATCGGATTTCAGCGTGCTGGTGAAGGGATTCCTGCGGGAGCATGACATGTCCGACCTGCCCGCCTCGACGTTCTATCCGGAGCTCGTGCAAGCGAGGGTCGCTGCATTGGACAGAGTGCCGTCCTGGCGGCAGCTGCTGATTGCGGACCGTGTTGTGGATCACGTGAGTGACGATCTCGTGAGCATCGCCGCGAGAATCAGCCGAACCGACGAGCGCGTCGAGCTCGCCGTTGCTCGAGAGGCCGGCATCGCGACGTCGGCCGTCGTGGGTGATGCCCTGCTGGTGTTCCGAGACGTCATGCCGACGTCAGCGATGGTCATCGAACTGCTCGAGGGGATATCCGCCCGCAGCGGGACAAGGTCGTCAACGCTGAGCTGCTCGAACACCTGACGCCCGAAGGCTACGGCGCGTTCGTGCGTGCGGCGTTCCCGCCGGCCGACTCTGCTGAGCGGGAGTCAGCGCTGGAATCAGCGCGCACGGGCACCGTGGGCAGGAGGTCGATGCGGATCGCAGGGTGACAGCGCCGATGTCCTGGCGCGCCGCAACCCGCGACGATCGCTTTGATCTAGGCGTTCTGGTCTTCAGAGCGGCCTCATTATGACGGCGGCTTGGGAAGGCCGCGTCATGAGTCTTCGTAGAGCGGCTAGCCACGTCAGCGCGAGATCAGCCGACGGGCTGGGCGTCGAGGGCGGCCTGGCGCGCCGCGAGTGCGGCTTCGGTGCGGGATGCCACGCCCAGCTTGCGCAGGATCGCCGAGACGTGCACGCTCACGGTCTTGATGCTGATCACGAGCCGCTCGGCGATCTGGCGGTTGCTCAGGCCCTCGGCGAGCAGCTCGAGCACCTGCGCCTCGCGCGCGGTGAACCCGGCGGCGGCGATCTGGCGTGCGCCCGCGGCTCCGGCCCCGCGGCCATCGGCCGCGCCGACGCCTGACCCGGGCCCGAGGCCGGCACGCGCGCCGAACGTCGAGACCCAGCTCTGCAGCTGCTGGTGGTCGAGGTCGCGAGCAAGGTCCGTCGCCTCGGCGAGCACGGTCGCGGCCCCACTGCGGTCGCGCTCGGCGGCCAGGAACCGGGCCAGCTCGAGTCGCGTGACGACGCGGAACGTGGTGGGCGCGTCCCCGGCGTCGGCGGCCGCGACGGCATCGCGCAGCTCGGCACTGCCGGGGTGCAGCAGGGCGCGCAGGATCGTCGTCCATGCCGGGCTGCGCCAGGCGTCGGGCATGGCGTCCCAGGCGTGCTCGATCCGCCCGACGATGCCGTTCGGATCGGTGCGTGAGCCGAGCGCGCGCAACCCGGCGACGTCGGCCGACGCCTGCAGCAGGATGCGCGCCGCATGCAGGGTCACCGGCCCGGTGTCGTCGAGCATGCGCTGCACCGCGTCGAGAGCGGCTGCGGGGTCGTCGGCGGCCTCGGCGACCGAGACCTCCATGTCGATCAGCCCGTACCAGACCTGGCGCTCGGACTTGGCGGCGACTTCGATGACCGGCCGCTGCTCGCGCAGCAGTGCCTCGGCGTCGCGGTGCCGGCCGTGCCAGGCCATCGCACGCACGCGCGAGGCCGTCAGGTACGCCCGCACGACGGGGAACGTGCGGTGGTCGAAGCCGCGGGCGAGCACGGCGTCGGCGCGGGCGATGTCGCCCAGCTCCATCAGCGGCTCGACCATGTTCTGCATGAGCATCGACCCCGAGGTGCGCTCAACGCCCGACGCGCGGGCGCGCTCAAGCCCCTCTTCGGCCAGGGCGAGCGCGTCGCTGTACCACCCGAGCAGCGTCAGCGTGTCGGAGTAGTTGACGAAGTATCGCAGCGCCGCCGACGGGTCGCTCGCGTGCCGCCTGGCGGTCGCGAAGTCTTCGAGCCCGGCCTGAACCTCGCCCTTGTGCACGCGGCTGGCCCCGCGCATGTTGCGGGCGACCGACATCTGCGCCTGGTCGTCGGCGCGCAGCGCATGGTCCCACGCCTCATCGGCCGCGGCGATCGCGTCGTCGATGAAGCCGGCCACCATCCGCCGGCCGGCGAGGTGGTTGAGCACCACCGCGCGCAGATGGTCGTCGTGGATGTCGTTCTCGTCGAGCACGTGCAGTGCCTCGACCAGCAGCTCGGCCGCGCCCGGGCGGCCGAGGTTCACGAGATACTGCGCCTTATCGCGCAGCAGCTTGGCGTGCAGTGGCGGATCGTCGGCGGCCGACTCGTCTTCCAGTGCCGCGCCGACCATCGCCAATGCGCGGTCGCTGCGCCCGGCGTTGCGCAGAATCGACGCCACGCGCAATGTGAGGCTGAGCCGGTCGGCGCCGGCGGCCGCGTCGGGGTCGGGCACCTGGTCCCACAGCTCGAGCGCGATCTCGCCGAACCGGGCCGCCGTGCCGAACGCGTACCGCGCCTTGGCCGCCTGCATCGCGGCGACGGCCGAGACGAGCGCCCGGCGCTGGTCGTGCGCACCGCGCCAATGGTGGGCGAGTTCGGCGTGCACCTGCACGCGCGGGTCGGAGTCGAGCACGGTCTGCAGGTGCTCGGCGTACGCGCGGTGCAGGCGTACCCGCTCGCCGGGCAGCAGCTCGTCGCGCACGGCGTCGCGCAGCAGTGCGTGGCGGAACGCGTGCCCCTCGCCGTCGACCCGCAGCACGCCGGCGTCGATCGCCTCGCGCAGCGCGGCATCCAATCTCGCCACGTCGTACCCCGACACGATCGACAGCACCTCGTGGCCGGGCGGCTCACCGGCGATCGACGCGACGCGTGCGACGTGGGCAGCGTCGTCGCTGAGCATGCCGTACCCGCCCAGCAGCGTGTCGCGCAGCGTCTCGGGCAGCGGGCCCGACGTGAGGCACTGCCGCGACAGCTCTTCGGCGAACAGCGGCACCCCGTCGGCCCGCGTCGTCAGCTGCTCGAGCGCGTCATCGTCGCGATCGTCGCCCATCAGCGCGATCGACAGCTGCCGCGCCGCGTCGGGCTCGAGTCGCTCGAGCACGATCTGCTCGAGCATGCCGGCGCGCGCCGCCTCGCGCACGAACAGGCGCACCGGGTCGCGCAGCCGCACCTGCTCGGTGCGCCAGGTGAACACGACCAGCAGACGCCCGTGCGTCGCCACGGTCAGCAGGAACGACAGCAGGTGCAGCGTGCCCTCGTCGGCCCACTGGATGTCTTCGACGATCAGCACGATGGGGCGTTCGCCCGCGAGTGTCTCGACGAGCGTGACGAACGCCTCGCGCATGCGCTCGGGGGTCTGCGAATCGGCGGTCACGTCGGTCCCGGGCTCGGCCTGGTCGGCCAGCTCGGGCAGCAGCCGCAGCAGCGCCGCGCGTCCGGGCCCCGCGGCGCGCCAGACGTCGGCGCCGCCGCGCGCGGTGGTCAGCCCGCGCAGCAGCCCGAGGATCGCCCCGTAGGGCGTCGCGGACGTGCCGAGGTCGACGTTGCGACCGGTGACGATGTCTGCGGCATCCCCCTCCAGGCTCGCGAACTCGCGCAGCAGGCGCGACTTGCCGATGCCCGCCTCGCCCGAGACGACGACCGCCGTGGGCGAGCCGGTCAGCGCGCGGTCGAACAGCGCCCGCAGGCGCGCGAGCTCGGCGTCGCGACCGACCATCGCGGCGGAGGTGGCGAAGCTCGCAGAAAAGGGCATGCCTTCATGGTGCCAGCCACCTCCGACGCTGTGGGCCGCAGCATCCGTGAGGGGGTTCGGGATGCCGCGGCCCGCCGCGCCCGGCGCTACGGGCACGTGGGGCACTCGGCGTGCGGCGCGACGCGTGCGGACTCGCGTCCGCGGCGCACGGCGGTGGCCTTGTGCCCGTTGCACGTGAGCAGTCCGCGCAGCACGTCCGTCCACCGCCGCCGGGGCAGGATCTGCCCCGCGTTCTCGCGGGCGAAGCGAGCGCGTTCGGCGGCTTCGCGGGCGTCGTCGAGTTCTTGGGCGGTCAGTCGGTAGCTGATGTCGGGGTGGGTGTACATGGCGTCTCCTCTGAGATTCGCCACTCAGTCTTCGCTCTGAGGCACTCCCGCCACATCGGACGGAATCCCTATCTTTCGCGCTAGCCGCCTTAGGCGACGCCGTAGCGGTCACGGCCGACTTGCATCGGGATGCCGAGCCACCCGCCTAGCGGAAGCAGGCCGCGTGCGTGATCGGCGTTTCACCGCCGGGGCACCCCGGTGAGGTGCCGCCCGTCGACGCGAACCAGAGCGGTACGGCGACGAGCCAGACGATGACGGCGAGCAGCATGACGATCATCCAGTTGATCGACATGCGATCGCCGTCCAGTCCCCCCGAACCATTCCCCATGGAGAAATATTAGATGGTTCTCATCAAATGGCAACCCGGAACCCGCGCCCGGCTTCAACCCGCGCCCGAGAGCCGCTCGGGTGACTGTCCGAACAGCGATCCGTAGGTGTCGGCGTTTGTGACCAGCGTGCTCGTCGCGGAGGGGAGTATCGCACCGACAGGTCGCCGAGCGCCCCCTTCGCCGGGTGGGGGTCCGCGATGCGGCGCATCGCGCACCCGATGGTCCCGGTGTCGCCCGGCTCGGATGTGGGTGCCTCAATCTTCGCTTTGGCGCCCGACAGGTCGGCACGGGCGTTATCTGCCTATTTGAAGAACGCGAAACTCAGCAGCACGGCACCGACCACGACGATGATCAGCACGGCGCCACCGATGCCGGCCAGCCACGGTATCCAGCGACGATGTCGAAGCTCGTGACGGCTCCTCGACGGAGATCTGGACCCGCGGCGACCATCTGGCTGGCTTGCCACCGACCGCCGTGATTGGCCGTCGGGGCGCCGACCCACCGTGGCCGCGGCCGTGGTCGTGGCGGCCTCGCCGATGAGTTCGTCGGCCTCAGCCGGGCCGCACTCCGGCGCTGCCGTCAGCGCTGTGCGCAGCACACGGACGACGACCTTGAGCGCCGCCACGATCTGCCGGGTCGACTCCTCATACGTCTCGGTCGATCGGCCGTATGGGTCGACGATGTCGTCGTCAGACAGATCGTGCGGCGCGGGGCTCAGCCCCCGGCGCGATGCGACCAGTTCTGAGACCGCACGCACACGGGCGGAGGCATCCGCACCCGCAGCGTCTGCTGCGTGCCGGACGTCGCCATGCGTCAGCTCGGACGCCAGCCTCGCGAACTCCGGGAGAGTGAAGGCCTCACGCACACGGGTCGGGGCCAGGCGCGCGATCTTCCGCCGGTGGCTACGGGACATGCCCAGGATCAGATCGGGTGTGACGAGATCGTCGGCCGTCAGCTCGCGCGACCGATGCGCGGCAGCTGCTTCGGCGTCGACGCCGAGCCGAACAGCGATCGCCTGCATCTGCTCGGGCATCACCGCGTCGACCAGCCCTGCGGTGCCGGCGCTTGATACCTGCACGCCGAGTTCATTTAGGGCGTCAGCGAGCAGCAGCTCGGCCAGCGGCGACCGGCAGATGTTGCCCGTGCAGACGGTGAGGATCTCGAACATGCGTGTGTCTCCAAGATGGGGGCGCGCGCGCAGCATCCCCGGTGCGAAGCGAGCGGTTGGTTCGGTGCAACTCCACACCCGATACCGACCGTACAACTCTATGCTGAAGGCAGGATGAAGCTCATCTCGTACAACCTGCGCAAGCACCGCGCCGCCGCCGAGCTCGAGACGCTCGTCGACACGTACGGTGCCGACCTGCTCTGTCTGCAGGAGTGCGACACTGCCGACATCCCTGGTCAGATCGCTGGGTTGAGGCTGGCGGACGTCACTCATCGCAACCGGTTGGGCTTGGCCGTCTACTTTCGCATGAGCATGTATCGTCCGCTCGAGGTGCGTTCACTGGGCGTGAAGAAGTCGCTGCACGATCGGGTGCTCAAGCCGGCCGAAGAGCGAATGTTGGGGGTGCGGCTGCACGACATCGATCAGGGGCGCGACCTGGTCGTGGCCTCATTCCACGCAGCCCCATTGACGGCGCTGAACTCACTGCGCCGCACGCAGATCCAGGCGGCACTCGCCGAGATCGAGGCGATCGGCCCCGGCTTGCCGGCGCTGATGGTGGGCGACTACAACTACCCGGTCTTCAAAGAGAATCTCAGCCAGAAGATCCGCGAGCAGGGGTATGAACTGACACTCAGCGACCGGCGCACCTACACGCGATATCGGTACTTCCGCGGGCACTACGACTTCGCAACCTCGGTCGGGTTCGAGATCGATCGCATCCGCACCCTGCCCCAGGGTCGCAGTGACCACCTGCCGATCCTGATCACCGCGCACATGACGCACCCTGTTGGTCGCAGCGCCGTCGCGGACGCGGTAGCCTGAGAGCATGTTCATCCTCTGCTTCGTGCTCTTCGTGGCTGGGTTCGCCTGCTTCGGCTACGCCCCCTTCGTCGACGGATGGCAGTCGTTGATCTTCGTGCTCGGCCTGCTGCTGGTCTCGACGGCCATCGGCATCCCGATGCACAAGTCGCGCCACGACCACAAGAGCAGCCAGCTGCCCTGAACCGGTGACCGTGGCCAGCGGCCCGTCCGGCACGGTGCGCCTCCGCTTTGCGGAGGCGCACCGCTTTGCGTGGTGCGCCTCTTTCTGCAGTGCGCTCCGTCCACGGAGTGCATCTCGCGTCGCCCACGGCGCGCGAGCATTTGGCTGTGGTTTCCGAATGCCTTAGACTTTGTCATTGGTGCGCCCACACTGCGGGCGCCCGCGAACGTGAGCCCTCCACTGGCGTGTTCCGCTGCGAGTCGTCGTTTCGACTCGCTTCGCCCGCTTGACGAGCGAAGGCAGAACCACCCCGGAGTGGGATTCACGAACCTCTCCGTTCGATCAAGAAAGCAGCACTACTGTGACGCGCACTTTCACTCCCAAGGCTGGCGAAGTCCAGCGCGAATGGCTGGTCATCGACGCCACTGACGTCGTGCTCGGCCGCCTGGCATCGCACGCCGCCGCTCTTCTGAGGGGCAAGCACAAGGCGACCTTCGCCAACCACATCGACAGCGGCGACTTCGTCGTCATCGTCAACGCCGACAAGGTCGCCCTGACCGGCCAGAAGCTCCAGAAGAAGATGGCCTACCGCCACTCGGGCTACCCGGGCGGGCTCAAGGCGGTCTCGTACTCCGAGCTGCTCGAGAAGAACCCCGTCCGCGCGGTCGAGAAGGCCGTTCGCGGCATGCTCCCCAAGAACAGCCTGGGCGCCCAGCAGCTGAAGAAGCTGAAGGTCTACGCCGGCGCCGAGCACCCGCACGCCGCCCAGCAGCCCAAGACGTACACCTTCGACCAGGTCGCCCAGTAAGCGCCGCAGACACAAAGGACATATCTCGTGGCGAACAACGACTCCACCGAACTGACCAACTACTCGACCGAGAGCGCGGCCGAGCAGGCCGCTGAGGCGGCCCCCCGCCCCGTGCTCAGCGTTCCGGGCGCGGCCGTCGGCCGTCGCAAGCAGGCCATCGCCCGCGTGCGCCTGATCCCGGGCAGCGGCACGATCACCATCAACGGCCGCACGTTCGAGGACTACTTCCCGAACAAGCTGCACCAGCAGCTGGTCACCGACCCCTTCACAGTTCTGAACCTCACCGGCGCCTACGACGTCATCGCGCGTATCCACGGCGGCGGCGACTCGGGCCAGGCCGGTGCCCTGCGCCTGGGCATCGCCCGCGCGCTGAACGAGATCGACGCGGAGAACAACCGGCCGACCCTCAAGAAGGCCGGCTACCTCTCGCGCGACGCCCGCGTCAAGGAGCGCAAGAAGGCAGGTCTCAAGAAGGCCCGCAAGGCTCCTCAGTACTCGAAGCGCTGATCGGCCGATGCCGCTTTTCGGCACCGATGGCGTGAGGGGGCTGGCCAACGGCCCCCTCACCGCCGATCTCGCCCTGACCTTGGCCCAGGCGACCGCCGTCGTCCTGGGCCAGGGCCGTTCCGCCGACGCGCGCCGCGCCGCCGGCAAACGCCTCACGGCGGTTGTCGCGCGCGACCCGCGTGTGTCGGGGGAGTTCCTGGCGGCGGCCGTTGCCGCGGGTCTTGCCGCCTCGGGCGTGGACGTGCTCGACGCCGGGGTCATCCCGACACCTGCCGCCGCGTTCTTGATCGGATCGATCGACGCCGACTTCGGCGTCATGGTCTCGGCATCCCACAACCCCGCGCCCGACAACGGCATCAAGATCTTCGCCCGCGGCGGCGTGAAGCTGCCCGACATCGTCGAGCAGCGCATCGAGGAGGCCATGGCCGGCCCGATGCTGCTGCCCACGGGCGCCGACGTCGGCCGCATCCGCCGGTTCGCCGACGCCGAGGACCGCTACGTCGTGCACCTGCTGGCCTCGCTGCCGCACCGGCTCGAGGGCATCCACGTGGTGCTCGACTGCGCGAACGGCGCCGCATCGGGCGTCTCGCCCGAGACGTTCCGGGATGCCGGAGCCCAGGTCACCGTGGTCGGGGCCGACCCCGACGGGGTGAACATCAACGACGGCGTCGGCTCGACCCACATCGACAAGCTGGCCGCCGAGGTCGTGCGGCTGGGCGCCGACGTGGGGATCGCGCACGACGGCGACGCCGACCGATGCCTGGCGGTGGATGCCGCGGGCAACATCGTCGACGGCGACCAGATCATGGCGATCCTGGCCGTGGCGATGAAGGAGCGCGGCGCGCTCGTGTCGAACACGTTGGTGGCGACCGTGATGAGCAACCTCGGGCTGCACCGGGCGATGACCGCGCACGGCATCCTCGTCGAGCAGACCGCGGTCGGCGACCGGTACGTGCTCGAGCGCATGAACGAGGGCGGCTTCGCGCTCGGCGGCGAACAGTCGGGCCACGTCATCATGAGCGAGTACGCGACGACCGGCGATGGACTGCTGACCGGCCTGCATCTGCTCTCGCGCATGGCCGAGACGGGCAAGTCTCTGGCCGAGCTGGCGTCGGTGATGACGGTGTACCCGCAGGTGCTCGTCAACGTGAAGGGCGTCGACCGCACGCAGGTCGCGCACCCGCTCGTCGCGTCCGCGGTCGCCGAAGCCGAGGCATCCCTCGGCGACACCGGCCGCGTGCTGCTGCGCGCCTCGGGCACCGAGCCGCTCGTGCGCGTGATGGTCGAGGCGTCCGACGCCGACGTGGCGTCCGAGATCGCCGGACGGCTGGCCGACGTCGTGCGCGAGCACCTCGCGCTGCCGGCGTAGCGGCCTCGTTGCCGCGCGGGATCGCGTCAGCGCGCCACGCGGGTCACGGCATCGCCGGCCCACACGTAGGTGTTGGTCGACGTCGTCGTGATAGCGACCGGCCCGTTCGTCGCAGCATCTGATGCACAGCCCACAGCTGAGGCGGCTTCGCCCGAACCTTTGGCATACCGTGTCAGGGCGATGCCTTTGCAGTCGGGGTCGCCTGTGTGCGCCACGATGAGGTCGCCGGATGCCACGGCCAGCGCGACCACGTTCTTCGACGCCATCTCTTTCCAGTCGCCGTCGCCGCGAACATAGGCCCGGCCGTCGCAGATGAGGCTGACGATGGCTCCGGTCGCGCGCAGGCCGTATGCGTCGGCGCAGGGAGCGGCGAAGTCGTCTCCCGGGGATACGACTGTGCCGGCATCATCGAGAGCGAGATACCGGGACGGGTCAAGCGAGCGCGCATCCGGTTCCCAGTACTTGCCCGCCGAGAAGCTGCGCAGCCCTGTGGGCTTGCAGCCGTCGCCGACACCGGTCACCATCTCTGCGCCGTCTCTTCCCAGTGGGTCGAGTGACGCCACCTGGGCGATGCCGCGATATCGCGGCGTGATGTCGAACCATGTTCGGCCGCCGTCGATCGAGCGTTCGACGAGCGGTTCGGTCTTTCCGCACAGGCCGGCGGTGGCGCGCCACATGGCGTCGGCGCTTGCGATGATGAAGCGCTGGTCGGCTGCCGGCGACGCCTTGGTCTCTGCTGTCTTCGTTGGGGTCGGCGAGGCGGGCGCAACGGTGGGCGTTCCGATTCCGGGCAGTTGATCCGGCGCCGCGGGCGTGTCATCGCGCAGCAGTGCGGCGGCCACGAGGCCGGCGACGACGACAGCGACCGCGATGAGGACCCACACCGCCCAGGCTTTGATGCCCGAGCCGCCCGATGACTGCGCCATCGGCTAGCGCCTCGTGCGGCTGCCGTCTTGCGACGCCGCGCGCGTCGGCTGCTCGGGCCGCGGGTCGATGAGGTCGTCGAACGGCGAGCGTTCTTCTTCGGGCTCGGCTGCGGCCCGCTGCTGTGCGGCGAGTCGCTGGGCGGCCTGCTGGGCCGCGGCCAGCTGCTGCTGCGTCGTCGCCTGTTGCGCGGCCGCAGGTCGAGGATGCACAGAAAGTGGAGCAGGGGCAGATGAGGCATTGCGTCGCCGCTGTGCCACGGTGCTGGACGCGCTCTTCTTCTTACCGCGCTTGCCGAGCTTCTTGCGCTCTTTCTCCGTCTCTTCGTTCAGGTAGCCGTATCCGTACGTGTAGTATGCGTCAGGCCCCCGCGTGGCGACCATGGTCAGTGCCACGCCCGCGGTCTTCGCCCCGATCGTGTTGAGCGATTCGAGTGCCCCGTGCAGCTGGTGGCGGTTCGTCCTGCCCGCCGCGACGACCACGATCGCTCCGCTGGTCGCGTGAGCGAGGATGGCGGCATCCGTCACCGGCAGCAGCGGGGGAGCGTCGCACAACACGACGTCGAAGTCGCGCTCGAGCACGCCCAGCAGGGCACGCATCTGCTCGCTGCCGAGCAGTTCGCTCGGGTTCGGAGGGATTCGGCCGGCGGGCATGACGTACAGGCTGCGTCCGCCCCAGGGCAGCATGACATCGCCGACGCGTGTGCGTCCGATGAGTACGTCGGTGAGTCCGACGCCGCCCTCGATGCCCAGGTACTCGGCGACCTTCGGCTTGCGCAGGTCCGCGTCGAGCAGGGCTACCCTCTTGCCCGCATCCGCGAGCGCGATCGCGAGGTTGATCGTCGTGGTCGACTTGCCCTCGGCGGCCAGGCTGGACGTGATGACGAAGCTCGCGCGGCCGCCCATGTCGAGGAACTGCAGGTTCGTGCGCATCGTCCGGAACGACTCGGCCAGCGGGCTGAGGGGGTCGGCGTGCACGATCAGCGGACGCTCCGAGACTTTGGGATCGTGCGCGATCGCGCCGATGACGGGGGCGTTGGTCACCTGCTCGACGTCGCGCGGAGTGCGGACGCGGGTGTCGAGGATCGTTCGCAGCAGGGCTACGCCGATGCCGCCAGCCAGACCCAGCAGCAGGCCGAGAGTGAGGAAGAGCGGGACTTTCGGGCTGGATGGGAGCCGTGGAGTCACAGCGGCTGTCACGGTGGTGAGCTTGACCGGGCTCGCATCGCCTCCACCGGATGACTCGATCGTCTTAACGGCATTCGACAGGCTGGCGCTCAACCCGTTCGCGATCTCAGCCGCTGTCTTCGGGTTGGCATTCGTCACCGTAATCGTGATCAGCGTGGTGTTCACTGCGCTGGAAGCCGACACCGCCCCAGGGGAGACCTTAACGCCGAGATCCTCGCTCACCGGGTCCATGACGAGTGGCGTGGTGACAAGGTTCGTATACGTGTTCACACGTGCGAGGGTGAACGCGTTTCCCTGCTGGAGGTCGGAGATCGTGTCGCCGGTCTGTGTGGAGACGAAGACGGTGCTGGACGCCTGGAACTCGGGCGTGCGCGTCAGCGAGTAGACGGCCGCAGCGCCGATGCCGATCAGCGTGACGAGCGCGATGAGGATCCAGTTCTTGCGCAGGATCCGGATGTAGTCGGTGAGCTCCATGCTGCCTTCCGGGCGTGCCCCGATCACTTCGCGTACCGGTGTGATAGATGATGAACACGTCAATCCTGCCACACGAGTTCCTTTGTCGCCTGGGCAACGCGGAGGGCGGCGGAGAGTCTCGTGGTGGCATTGCGGTGCGCGTAGACCGCGCGCAAGGGTGTGGAATAATGACGACGGGCTGAGCGGTCGCTGTTGGGAGTTGAGGTTCTTGGTGGGGTTTGCGGTGGATCGGACCGAGTTGACGCACACTCCGACATATTCACGGCACCGCGCGCTTGGCCAGATCGGGCTCGATACGCTGGCGTGGGGCGTGGGTCTCACAGCCGCAGAGATCCTGCGATACGAGTTCGCCGTCGAGCGCGTGTGGTGGCCGAGTCTCATTGGCCTGGTCGTGCTCTCCGGGGCGGTACAGGCGCTGGTCGGCTGGTTGTACCAGCTGTACCGCGGCCGGTATGCGTACGGAAGCTTCGAAGAGGTGCGCGCCCTGTCGGCAACTGTTGGCGTCACCGGGCTGCTGCTGATCATCCCGGCGCTGGCATTCTCCGTGCCCCTCCGTATTCCCCGCGCCACGGTGTTCATCGCCGCGCCGATCACCCTCATCCTCATGCTCAGCATGCGGTATCTGCGACGGCTGACCTGGGAGCGCCGTCTCCGCCCGAGTAATACGGCGATGCCCGTTCTCGTCTATGGCGCAGGCAGCATCGGCTCGCGGCTCGTGCGGGTGCTCTCCACAGAGAGACAGGCGGCCCACCGTATCGTCGGACTCCTCGATGACAGTCCATCGAAGAGTAACGCTCAGATCCGTGATGTGCGTGTCCTCGGCACGCTCGACGATCTCGCACAGGCCGCAGAGTCGACCGGAGCCGAGGCCGTAGTCATCGCGATCGGCCGCGCCGATGCCGAGCTCATGCGCCGGGTGCAGGATGCGGCGAACGATGCCGGTTTGAAAGTGAAGGTCATGCCGCCCTTCGCTGAACTGCTCGACAACAAGAGGCGCGTCACCGACCTCCGAGACATCTCGATCGAAGATCTCATCGGTCGGCAGGCAGTGGACACGCATGTCGAGTCCATTGCCGGCTACATCACGGGCAAACGCGTTCTCGTCACCGGGGCGGGTGGCTCCATCGGGTCCGAACTCTGCCGCCAGATCGTGAAGTTCGGCCCCTCCGAGCTCATGATGCTCGATCGTGACGAGACTGGTCTGCAGCAGGCGCAGCTCGGGACCGCCGGCCATGGCCTGCTTGACACTCGAGATGTGGTCTTGGCCGACATCCGTGACCGGGAGGCACTGTCGCGGATCTTCGCAGAGCGCCGCCCCGAGGTCGTGTTCCACGCCGCCGCGCTCAAACACCTGCCCATGCTCGAGCAGTACCCGGACGAAGCATGGAAGACGAATGTTCTCGGCACATTGAATGTGATCCAGGCCGCGCGCACCGTGGACGTCAGCACGTTCGTGAACGTCTCCACTGACAAGGCTGCGAACCCGACCAGTGTGCTCGGCCATTCGAAGCGCGTCGCCGAGAAGCTCACGGCGTGGGCGTCGAGTGAAGGTGAGGGTCGCTACCTGTCGGTTCGGTTCGGAAACGTCATCGGGAGTCGCGGGTCGATGCTACCGACGTTCCGTTCGCTCATCGAGGCCGGTGGACCCCTGACGGTGACCCATCCCGACGTGACCCGGTACTTCATGACGATTCCCGAGGCATGTCAGCTCGTCGTGCAGGCCGGCGGGATCGGAAGGAAGGGCGAAGTGCTGATCCTCGACATGGGCGAGCCAGTGCGCATCCTCGACGTCGCAAAACGGATGATCGAGATGTCGGGGAAAGACGTCGAGATCGTCTTCACCGGGCTCCGTGTGGGCGAGAAGCTGCACGAAGATCTCGTCGGGCGATCGGAACACACGGCGCGCCCCTTCCACCCCAAGATCTCGCACGCGACAGTCGACTCCATCTCACCGGAGCGCCTCGACAAGGCAGGCTGGGAGGCCAGGATGTTTGCCAGTCCGCGCACCAATGACACGTCGGTCCTCTCGGTGGCACCCCTGGCTGATGGCACCGCTCCGTGAACGACCGAATCTACCTGTCGTCGCCTGACGTGGGTGAGCACGAGGAGCAGGCGATCGTCGCAGCCATCCGTTCCGGGTGGATCGCTCCGCTCGGCCCCGACGTGGATGCCTTCGAACGGGAACTGACAGAACGCGTAGGAGTGGCCCACGGCGTGGCCCTCAGCTCCGGCACAGCGGCGCTTCACCTGGGCCTTCTCGCGTTGGGCGTTGGATGTGGTGATGTTGTCGTGACATCGACGATGACGTTCGCGGCCACCGCGAATGCGATCGTCTACACCGGAGCTGAGCCGTACTTCGTGGACTGTCTGCCGACCACGGGGAACATGGATCCCGACCTTCTGCGCGACGCTCTGAAGTCATTGCGGGCGGCGGGTGAACGCATCGCGGCCGTCGTGCCCGTCGACCTTCTCGGGAAGGCCGTCGACTACACGAATATCCTCGCCATCGCCGGCGAGTTCGATGTGCCCGTGCTTGCCGACGCTGCCGAGTCGCTCGGAGCGACACATCTGGGCCGCGCCGTGGGGAGTTTCGGTCGAGCGTCAGCCGTGTCGTTCAATGGCAACAAGATCATGACCACGTCCGGCGGTGGAATGCTGCTGACCGACGATGAGGACGTTGCGAAGCATGCCCGTTACCTTGCGACGCAGGCCCGGCAACCTGTCTTGCACTACGAGCACACTGACATCGGCTACAACTACCGGATGAGCAATCTGCTTGCTGCGCTCGGTCGTGCACAACTGTCGAGACTGGACGAGATGATCGGGCGGCGGCGTGAGATGCGTGAGCTGTATCGGCGTGTGTTCGCCGGTGTCAACGGGGTGGAGATCTTCGGCGGGGACGATGACGACGCTGACAACGTATGGCTGACCTCGGTCTTAGTGGATCCGGATATCGCCGGCTGGCGGCCGGGCGAGCTCTCCGCCGCGCTCGCCGCGGAGAACATCGAGAGCCGTCCGCTGTGGAAGCCGATGCACCTTCAGCCGGTGTTCGCGGAGCACCGCGGTGTCATCAACGGCTCGTCGGAGCGGTTGTTCGAACTGGGGCTGACACTGCCGAGCGGCTCGGCGCTGACGGGTGCGCAGCGTGATCGGACCGTCGCGGAGATCCGCGGGTTCTTGAAGGATCGGTAACGCGTGGGCGTCTTTTCGCCGGGAGGGGGCTCCGTCGGCTCGGATTTCGAGTCTCTATCGGAGTCCGAGCTCATAGGCGGACAGGTTCCTCCTTGGGAGGTTGGTGGTCGGACCACAGCCTATGTGGAGACCGGACGCCAGGCCCTTGCGCTGATGGAGCAGGTGCTGCGCCAGCGTGGTCGCGACAGACTCCTGGTCCCTGGACTCCTGTGTGATTCGATGATCGGACCATTTGTCTCGCGCGGATGGCGCGTCAGATCCCTGGGGTTGCGCGAAGATCTAGGGTTGCCCGAAAGCGCGTTGGCGGAACTCGAATGTGACGCGACGAGAACTGTGTTGTTGCTGTCTGCGTATTTCGGTCATCGCCCAGACTCGGTACACAGGGCGGTCGCCGAGCGCGCGTCGGCGCTTGGGATGGTTGTCATTGAAGATGAGACGCATCGCGTTTTCACCCCTGGTGGTGTGATCTCCGACTTCGTCTTTGCGAGCCTACGCAAGCTGCTGCCCGTAGGAGACGGCGCGTACATCCAAGGAGATCCAGAGGTTATCGACGCCGTGATGGCGCTCCGGGAGAGCGACTCCCGCCGATGGGACTCCATGGACGCGAAACGCGATGCCCTCCGGCGGGGTGTGGACACGGGTTATCGGGCATCATTCCTCGAAGAGAACGCGAGGCTTGAAAAGGAAGAACGACGGTTCCGCGCAACGGGGCGCTCGGTGGAGACGCTCAAGGCGCTTCCGTATGAAGTGATGGCTCGTCGCCGCGTGGTGAACGCGGCAGTGTTGCATGATCGGCTGAAGTTGTTGGGTATTTCCGCTTTGCCAGTCCGCACGGGCGACGTGCCCTCGCACCTCGTCGTGAAAGTTGAAGATCCCCAGGGCCTTCAACGTCGCCTCGCTCACCATAAGGTGTACTGCGCCATTCACTGGCCACGCGTCAACGGGGTAGAGGGACTCCGGACCTGGCGAAACGACCTTCTTTCAGTGCCGATCGATCACCGTTACGGGCCCACCGATGTCTCTCGGGTCGCTGAGGTATTTGCGGAAGAGTTCGCCCGATGAATGTCACCTGGTTCGACAACGACACCGGTTTCAGCGTCTATCAGTCGAAAAGTTATGGTCAGGCCGCCGCGATGATGACGGGCGCCCAGTGGGATGTTATAGGCGACGAAGCGGGCCTTTGGCGGTTGCCGCTGTGCCTGTCGAAGGTCGGTGGCACTGAGCATCTGGACGCCGTCTCGCCTTATGGCTATCCAGGGATAGCCATAGATCCGCGTCTGGGGGCAAGCAAAATCGCTCTAGCGTGGAGCCAGACCCTTGATGCCCTCGCCGAGCGGGACGTCGTATCTGTTTTTCTCCGATTCGCTCCCTATCGCGACGGCATCGAGCAGATGCATATGCTCCCCGGGCTCACGCTTCTTGAGCTTTCCGAAACCGTTATTGTCGATCTCGGGGACGTGACGGTGATGTGGACGGGTATGCACGGACGATCCCGCACGGCAATACGCAAAGCGGAACGCGAAGGCCTTCGAGGCAGAGTGATCGTGGAGAAGCCTCTGCAATTGGGGGCGAGCAGCGGATTTCGACGGGTGTACGAGACGGCCATGAACCGTGTGAACGCGACAAGTGCGCATCGACACGGGGATGCGTACTACGACACGTTGGCTCAAGCCGATGATGTACAGATGCGCCTCGTAGAAGTGGTTGACGGTGACGGCACGGTCGTAGCAGCCACGCTTCTGCTTATCGACAAAGAAGCGGTCCACTACCACCTCTCCGGGTCGTTCCTGGGGGCTGCCAAGAGCGGGGCCAACAACCTCCTTATCTGGACTGCGATGAAATGGGCCGCAGAACACGGATTTACGCGCCTCCACCTCGGAGGGGGCACTTCTCGGGCAGACGGCCTCTTCAAGTTCAAGGCATCTTTCGGGGGGCGCGTGCTCCCCTTCTTCGTCGGGCGCCTCGTCGTTCAGCCAGACACCTACGAGGCCCTGACCATCAAGCGTGCGCATGAGTTGGGGGCGTCGCCCGCTGAGCTTCGGGCGTCTTCGTTCTTCCCGGCGTATCGGGTGGTCGCATGAGGACAACAGCTGCGGTTTACCTGCGCCTTAGGGGCATCGGAGATCGTGTCTTTGCTGCGGTGGCCATTGTCGTCTTGTCGCCGGTGCTTGCGGTGATAGCTATCGCAGTGCGAACGCGGATGGGGTCGCCGGTCTTGTTCAGTCAACAACGGGTCGGCCAATACGGCCGAATATTCTCCATCCACAAGTTCCGCACGATGGTTAACGATGCTGAGCAGCGGGGAGGGGGCTACATGCCCCCTGAACTGAATTTGATTCCGCCGCTAGGTGCGTTTCTGCGCCGTACAAGCTTGGACGAGCTACCACAACTCTTCAACATCCTCAAGGGAGAGATTTCCATCGTTGGTCCACGACCCGCGTTGCCAAGTCAGTACGCGCGTTATACGCCACGGCAAGCCGGGCGGGTCCTCGTTCCGCAGGGTCTCACCGGTCTGGCGCAGGTGCTTCATCGGAACGAGGCGCCCTGGTCGGTCCGGATCGAAACAGACTTGCGTTATATCGAAAGGATTGGCCCGTGTACCGATATGCGGATAATGCTATTGACGATTGGGCGGGTGTTCCGTGGAGCTGGTGTGCGAAGCGATCAGACGGCTGCAGAGGTAGACGACTTGGGCCCGGACCCCGTGAAAGGTGAACATGATGCTGACTGACGGCACGATCTCGCTTCGCCCACTCGAGCGCACGGACCTATCGTTCCTGCGAGACTTAGCCAACGACCCTGAGGTACGGGGGAACGTCGTCGGGTGGGATTGGCCATTGTCGCTCGACGGACAGGAGCGGTGGTTCGACCGAGGCGTGGAATCGGACCGTGCTCGACGATTCCTAATTGAACTGACTGATGGTCGAAAGATCGGGCTGACCGGACTCTGGGACATCGACTGGCGCAACCGAACAGCGATGTCGGCCATCAAGATCGGTGGGGGTGAAGACGTCCGTGGGCATGGCTACGGCACGCGCGCGATTCGGCTCGTGACGGCTTTCGCTTTCCATGATGTGGGGCTCAACCGCCTGTACGCGCAGGTGCTGGCGTTCAACGAGGCTTCGCTCGGTGTTTATCGAGACAAGTGCGGCTGGCAGGTCGAAGGCACGTCACGACAGCACGTGTGGCGACGTGATCGGTACTGGGATCTTGTGCATCTTGGAATCCTGAGAGACGAGTTCGATTCCACGCTGGGAGATACATGAGCATCGAGCCCGATCGAGTGGTGTGGATCATCAACCATTACACGACCATTCCCTCGCGCGATGGGGCCGGAGCGAGGCATTTCCGGCTATCCCAAGAGTTGTCTGCTCGGGGCTGGCGGCCCGTCCTTTTCCTCGCCAGCACCACGCACCCTTCGGGTGACCAGCACCTGGTGGACGCTTCGGCGCGCCGCATCGGAGTCGATGAGGGTATTCCGTATGTGATGGTGAAAGCGCCCGCCTACAACGGCGGAGTCGCACGGCTGCGGAACATGGTGACCTTTGCTGCCAAGCTTCTCGCGCCGCGAACCACGCGCGGTGTTCCTGTGCCGGACGTCGTCGTGGGCAGCACAGTTCACTTGCTTGCCGCATGGTCCGCGCTCCGACTCGCGCGGCGGCATCATGTGCCGTTCGTGTTCGAGATCCGTGACATCTGGCCAGAGTCTCTGGTCGACCTCGGCAGGATGAGCGAGCGAAGCCTCCTTGCACGCGTGATGAAGCGGTTTTCGCGGTACTTGTGTGAAAGAGCCGCGCTCGTACTGTCACCTTTGCCCGGCGTCCGCGACTACCTCGACGAGATGGGGCTGCACACGACGCCGTTCTGTTGGGTGTCTAACGGTGTGGATTTTCCGGATGATGAGGTCGATCCCCCTCGACCCGAGATCGATGAATTCACGATTATGTATCTGGGTTCCCACGGCAATGCCAACGGGCTCGAAGGGTTGATCGATGCCTTCGACCGGGCTTCCAAGGACATCGCCGGATCGCGAAGGCTGCAACTTCGTCTTGTTGGAGACGGGTCGCAGAAGGAAGCACTCCGGAAACAAGCGAAGAATCTACGGTCAGCCGATCATATCGTGTTCGAACGCCGAATCCCGAGGACAGAAGTTGTTGCACGTGCCCGTGAAGCGGACGCGCTCGTCGTGAACATTGAGGACCTTCCAGTCTATCGGTTCGGGATCTCCCTGAACAAGCTCTATGACTACATGGTTTCAGGTCGACCAACAATCATCGCGTCCAACGCCGTCAATAATCCGATCGCCGAAGCGAACGCGGGGATCCACGTTCCTGCCGGTGATCCATTCATGCTTGCGGAAGCGATTCGCCGGATGAGCGGACTGACGGCGGAGCAACGTCGGGAAATGGGTGCGCGTGGGGCGGAATTTGTCAGACAACATTACACGTATGAAGCGCTCGGTGCGGCCTTGGCCGAATCCCTCACCGAACTGCTCGACTCTGAACTGACGGCGAGCCGAAAGACGAGATGATGCCCAAACTCAATCGACCCGATTCCGTGATCCATGTCTCGTCCGCGCATCCTTATACCGACAACCGAATCCATTATCGGGAATGTCAATCGCTGGCGGATGCGGGGTTCGATGTCAGCCTCATAGCAGTTGATACGCCGGTTCCCGGCCCGCCATCACGAATCAGCGTGATAAAGATCCCTCGTCGAAGCAGGCTCAGGCGCATGCTCTTTTCGAGCATGCAGGCAATCTCCCTGGCAATTCGTTCCGGTGCGAAGATCGTTCATCTTCACGATCCAGAACTCATTCCATACATTCCAGTCCTTCGCCTCATGCGGCGTACTGTGATCTTCGACGCGCATGAAGATCTACCTAGTCAGGTCTTGAACAAGTCGTATCTCTCCCCGACTACGGCGAGGGTGATGAGTATCCTTGCAAAGGGTCTACTGCAGATCGTGAGACTGTGCAATTTGGTCATCGCAGCAACTGAAACCATCGCTGACCGCGCCCCGAATAGGAACGTTGTGGTGGTTCACAACTACCCGCCTCTGCGCGACCAGGAGGCAGCAGCAGTCGTCAAGAGCATCAACGACAGGCCGGCAAAGGTCGTGTATGTCGGAGGGATGTCAGCGGAGCGTGGCGCCGTGGTGATGGTCAATGCTCTTGCCGAGGAGAGCATGCCGGAAGGCTGGAGATTGAACCTGGCAGGCGTCGGGGCGCCGGCGCTCATGAAGATGCTTGCTGAGCAAGCTGGATGGGATCGGGTTGACTACGTCGGGCAGATTCCGCCCGACGAGGCACGCGACCTGATTCTCGCCAGCCGTGTTGGGCTCGTGGTGTTTCAGGACAACCCCGCCCACCGAGACTCCCTTCCAACGAAGATGTTCGAGTATTTCGCGGCCGGGGTTCCAGTTATCGCGTCCGATTTTCCGCTCTGGCGGACGATTGTGCAGGAACACGCGTGCGGTCAGCTGATCCAACATGACTCACCGAGCGACGTGGCGGAAGCGTTGAGACTTTATGCGTCTAACCCTCAGTTGCTCGCCGAGCACTCCCGGAACGCACGTGAGTTGGCATTGACGACGTTGAATTGGAGTCCAGAGGGGCAGAATCTGGTCGACGCCTACCGGCGCTCGTCGCCGTTGTCGGCAGACCATGAGTGATGAACAACGTGGCTCGGGATGGCTCTCCAGGATCATCCGTCACGGAGCAAGTCGGATACTCATGGGTACCCTTGCCGGTCAGGGAGTGCTCCTCGCAGTCTCGCCAGTGCTCACCCGGCTGTACTCGCCAGAGGATTTTGCGGCGCTGACTGTGTTCACCGCTATCGCCACGGTGATGGGGAGCATCGCGACCCTCAGCTGGGAACGCGCGGTTGTTGTTCCACGCGCCGATCAGCAAGCACGGTCCGTCCTTCTGCTCGGGGCAGCCACTGTCATCGTGATCGGTCTCGCGCTCGCGGTCATCGCGGCCTTTGCCGGCCCAAGCTTGGATAGCGTGTTTGGAACTGCGGTCTTCGCGCGCCTGTGGTGGCTACTTCCGGCGACTGTCGTCGTGATGGGTATGTTCTCGTTGCTTTCCTCATGGCTTGTGCGCGCTCGACGATTCGATCTCCTCGCCGGGCGTAACGTCGCACTGGGACTGTCCCAGGCGATCTCCAGCGTGGTGCTTGGCCTTATCGGAGCGGGGCCGATCGGGCTGCTCTCGGGAATGGGCGTCGGGCGAGCGGCCGCGGTAGTCGGGATTGCGCCGTGGAAGGCGCTCAGCGGAGCCTGGAGGCAATCAGCGACTCGGGTTGCGGTCGTAGCGAGGCGCTACCGGCGCTTTCCGCTGGTGGCGACTTGGTCGCGGATGCTCAATGTCCTCGGGCTGCAACTGCCGCCTGTACTCATCGTCGCCTTCTTCGGCACGGTAGAGGCGGGGTTGTACGCGCTGACCGTGCGAGTCCTGGCGACACCGATCGGCATGGTCACCGACGCCGTGAGCCAGTATTTCGAGGGCACGTTCTCAGCGCTGGTACGGGCGCGATCGAACCAGCTGACCGGATTTATCATGCGGATCTCCATGCGTCTGTTCCTGCTCGGGCTGCTGCCCGGAGTCATCATCGCAGTCTTCGCACCGCCCTTGTTCGGATGGGTGTTCGGCGAGGAATGGTCGAAAGCGGGGATGTTCGCGCAGATCGTCGTCGCGTTCTACGTTCTTCAGCTCGCAGTGTCACCGATCTCCCGCGCCCTGCTTGTACTGGAACGCCAGTCAATGCAACTCACCTGGGATATCTCTCGGACGGTCCTCACGGTCGTCAGTGTCGTCATGCCGGCGCTGCTTGGCGCTTCCCTAGCTGTCGCCCTTGTACTACTGACAACTACGCAGGTGATCCTCTATCTCGTGCTGCTGCTCCTCTGCGTCAGCGTCGCGCGGCGTGCGGAACGGGCCTGACCCGCGGCAGGTCGCTTCACCCGGCCAAGCTCGTCGATTGGTGTATCTCGTGGCACCAGCGCCAGGAGGACAACTCCGGCAACAAGACCGTGTGTGAACATGGCTGTGAGGATCGAGGTGTTCGATAGGACGATCGAGGGGATGACCACGATCATGGCGCTGACTACGATCGGCAACCCCGTTGCAGCGCGGTCGAGGATACGCAGGTACACGAGGAGAATGAACCCCGCGCCTATGATCCCGAGCCAGCCGAAGTTCGAGTACCCGTCCGCGAAGAGGTTCGCATTCGCCGCGAGCTCCGGGCTGCCCGCCATCCAGAGTCCGACTCGGAAGGGGGGTGGCAACGCGTACGGATAGTCAACGAACCCTCGCAGGATGGAGTGTCCGAGGTGGGCCTGCGGGTTGTCGGTGAAGTATCTGACAAAGGCCGAGGTGAGCACACCGGGCGCAAAGATGAAGCGACGCGAGAACAGCGATGTCATCAGATTCGAATCACTGATCGCATCGATGGCTGCGGCCAGAAGCATCAGTCCACCGGCTCCAGCGAGAAGGGCGATGCCGGGGGTCTGGGTGCCACGTCGCCGCAGAACGAGGACGATGATCAGCCACGCAAGGATCGCGAAGAGGACATGCTTAAAGCCTGTCGTCGAGTAGAGGATCAGCTGCCCCGCGATCGCGGTCGCAACGAGAAGCCAGCTCCGCTTGACGACTCCACGGGCGGCGATCAGCGGGTTCACGATGTTCGCCTGCGGTGACACCAGATAGCCGAGAAGGCCGATGGATGAGGCTTCATCGGCGTATTCGGCGCGCACGTTGTACACGTCGAGGATGCTGAGGAACTTGAAGCTCAGGCCCGTGGACACCATCAGCAGGATGTAGGTAGTGCACGAGAACAGCGCAATGACGATCCACAGAGTCGTCGGAGACACGCTCAATCGCAGCGGCTTCCGCTCGCCTCTCTGCGCGAAGGCAACGACCATGAAGGTGCCTCCGATAACTGCACCAGTGAGCGTCGCATACGAGGCGCTGAGGTACGACGTGTACGGAGCCATCAGGATCGCAGGTGCCACAGTGACTACGTAGAGGATCCAGAGCATGATCGACGATGGTCGGTGCAACGTCCGTGGCAGTGTCAACACGACAATGGACGCCATGGCCCATGCGATGATCATGGCCCCTGAATCGGGGGTGGCATAGCGATTGCCGAGATAGGAGAAGGACGGTGCAACGAGGCCCGCGTAGACATCATGGATGATCAGCGAATACAAGGCGACGGCCACGGGGAATCCGACCAGGGTCAGTACCGCGCGCAGGCGCTGGGCGTTCACCGCGCGCAGGCGCTGGGCGTTCGCCGTTCGCTCCTCCATCCTGGATATGCTACCGCGCGCGAACAGGTCCGCCTGTGCGCGAAGCGGGCCGCCCGCACCGGGCAATGGTATTTGGGCGCGCAGAGGAGACCGCACCGAGGGGCGTCGTCGGCTTCTGTCACCGGCGATGGCATGCATCCGCCGTTAGGGTGAAAGGTGTGGCTGACCACCGACGCGAACTGAACCCTAGTAGGCGTTCGGCGCCGTCAGAAGAGGCTTGGGCTGCTTCGGCTGTCGCCGCCGACCACTCCGAGTTTGGAACCGGTAGTGGCCCATGCAGGATGACGTCGAACTCACGATCCTTGCGAAGCCATGGTCCCGGGATGAGCGCACAGTGCGATGCCCTCGAGGTGTGGGAGGCCCAACAAGGGAAGGCAGCGCCCAGAATCGGCCTGGCTTGGCGCAGCAAGAGACCCGTTCAATCAAGCCCCCTCATCGATTCCGCAGGTGCGTGATGGCGCCCAAGAGAGCAGAGAACTCGGCGATCAACAGCCAATCGGCGCCACTCTCGCGGCGAGCCGTGATCGGAGTGGCGGGATTGTCAGGGCTGTCCGCCCTTGCCATGGATCGCTTCACGATGCCTCAAAACGAGTCAGCCGGTCCTGAGATCGAGGGGATCGTTCGCGATTCGGAGTATGACTCGCTGGAGGCGGCGCTTGCAGCGACACCGCCGAGAGGCCTGCTTGAGATCGCCACACCTCACACCAGAGACGTGGAGTTCGTCGTAGATAAGCCTGTCACACTGCGCTTTCGAGAAGCGGGGGAGATCAGCGTTACTTCCGCGGATATTGCGGCCGTCGTGATCGCATCAGACTACATCCGAATAGAAGACCCGATGCTGAGTGGAACCGGTGGAGACTCGTCGGGCAAGGGAAACGGCATACGAGGAGCCGCCCGAGCGAACAAGCCTATTGTCGGTCTTCAGATTCTCCGGCCACACATCCGGGAGTTTTCAATGTGTGGCATCCATCTGGAGCATGTCTATGGCTTCGTCATCGCTGACGTGGATATCAGCCGTTGCGCATACGCCGGAGTTCTGTTGTTGTCGGCAATCAACGGGGTCGTCCAGCGAGGGGTAATTCGGGACATTCTGCAACCATCGGGATTTGTGAACTCATACGGTATTGCTATCAGTCGGCAGACGTCAGGAAGCATCGTAACCGTGTCACCCCGCTCGAGGGACATCACCGTTGAAGGAGTCACTGTCGATGGTGTGCCGAACTGGGAAGGGCTGGATACGCACGCGGGAGAGAACATCACATTCCGCGGCAACGCTGTGTATCGGGCGTTGAGAGGTATCGCAGTGCTCGGCTCCAGGGGAGAGCCAGGCGGCCCATCCGGTACGGTTTACGCTCCGCTGAATTGCATCGTGGTCGATAATGCCGTGAGTTTCGGGAGGACGGACGGCACGGCAGAAAGGGGGATCGTGTTCGCAGGAGCGGTTGACAGCGTTGGTGCCGCACGCGAACTTGCGACAGGGCGCGTATCGGGCAACATAATCAGCGATTATGGGACGGAGAGCTCGTCGAATGGCGCGGCCCTTCAGCTTTATTGCACGGCTGGTGTGTCCGTTAGCGATAACACAATAATCAGGCCGGGGTACTCGGGGATAGATTTCAATCACGACAATTACGGAGCGAAGGCGACGGGAAACACGGTTGTAGACGTTTGGTCAGATGGCCAGCCGACGTGCATGGCAGTACAGCTTCATTCGCTCAACAACAGGGTGACTATATCTAACACCACGATCGTGCGCGTGTCGAAGAAGGCGACGCACGTTAATGACCGTGGTCTGAACCTGCCACCTTCATCGAAGAATGTCGTCCTTGATGGTGGCGGAAACGACTGGGCGAGCGCGACTATTCCGACGGTTGATGAGGGCGCTGCAATTCAACATCGAAGTGATGCACAGAGACTTGGCTTCTACGGCGCAGAGCCGGTGCGTCAAGCAACGACCATCCCCTCGCCCGCGGCGAACGCGGCCGGGCTGAAACGCTCGATTGATGCAATTCTCTCGCTTCTGCGGGATCTCGGCCTAATGCGTTAGATCGGGCGGCTGGTCGTGAGGCGGGAGCGACGCGTGGTCTCGGCGGACGTATGACCCATACGGTGGCGGAACCGAAGGCGCCTTACACTGGTGTCCTGTGAAGATCGTCAGCGTGGTGGGCGCACGACCGCAGTTCGTGAAGCTTGCCCCTATTCATGCTGCGGTGAAGGCCGGTGGCGCGGAGCACGTGATCGTGCATACGGGGCAGCACTATGATCCGATGCTTTCGGATGTGTTCTTCGAGGATCTGAGCATCGCTCCTCCGGACGTGCATCTGGGAGTGGGAAGTGGCTCGCACGGCGTTCAGACGGGGGCGATGCTCGCGGCATTGGACGCCGTGTTCGATGAGCACCGGCCGGATTGGGTGTTGGCGTACGGAGACACGAACTCGACGGTGGCGGCGGCGCTGAGCGCGGTGAAGATGCACATTCCGGTCGCGCATCTGGAGGCGGGGCTTCGGAGCTTCAACCGCCGGATGCCTGAGGAGCACAACCGCGTGATGACCGATCACGCGGCGGATCTGTTGCTGGCACCCACCCAGGTCGCGGTTGCGCACCTCGCGACCGAGGGGTTGGAGTCGCGCACCGTGCTCGTGGGCGACGTGATGACGGATGTGCTGTTCGACGTGCGCGATGAGGTCGCAGGCCGTCCATCCGCTCTTGCGGAGGAGCTGGCACTGGAGCCTGGCGGCTACTATGTCGCGACCATCCACCGAGCCGAGAACACCGATGACCCTGCGCGTCTCTCCGAGGTCGTGGCCGGGCTCGCGGGGCTGGACAAGCCGGTGGTCCTGCTGGCGCACCCGCGGGTGGTGGCGAAGGCGGCCGCGCATGACATCGAGCTGGCCCGGGGATCACTGATTGCCCACGCTCCGTTGGCATATCCGGATCTGATCGCGGCGGCGCAGTCGAGCGCTGGCGTGGTGACGGACTCGGGCGGGCTGCAGAAGGAGGCGTTCCTGTTACGGGTGCCGTGCACGACGGTGCGCACCGAGACGGAGTGGGTGGAGACGATCGGCCTCGGGTGGAACGTGCTTGCCAACACGACCGAGGAGATCGCAGCCGCCGTGACCCGACCCCGCCCGGCGGAGACCAGCGAGGAGCCATACGGTGACGGCCACGCCGCCGAGCGCGTCGTGACCGAACTGATCCGAGCCGCTGCTCCGGTCTAAATAGACTGGACCTCATGCGTATCGCCGTTGTGGCCCTCGGAAAGATCGGGCTCCCCCTCGCCGTCCAGTTCGCTTCCTCCGGTCATGAGGTGGTCGGTGTGGACGTCAATCAGAGGGCAGTCGACACCATCAACAGGGGGAGTGAGCCGTTTCCCGGGGAGGCGCACCTGGAGGAGAAGCTGTCCGAGCTGATCCCTTCAGGCCGGCTCCGTGCGACGACGGATTATGCCGAGGCGATTCCGCAGGCGGATGCCGTGGTGCTGGTTGCTCCAGTGTTCGTGGACGACGAAACCTGGGAGCCGGACTTCCAATACATGGACGCGGCAACTCGATCGCTGGCCGAGCATCTGACGCCCGGCACACTCGTTTCGTACGAGACGACGCTGCCAGTCGGGACCACGCGAACCCGCTGGAAGCCCATGCTCGAGGCGGGATCGGGTCTGACAGAGGGCGTCGATTTCCACCTGGTCTACTCCCCGGAGCGGGTGCTGACCGGCCGGGTGTTCGAAGACCTTCGCAAGTATCCGAAGCTGATCGGTGCGCTGTCGTCGGAAGGCACCCGTCGGGCACGCGAATTCTACGAAGCGGTACTGCAGTTCGACGAACGCCCTGACCTGACCCGTCCGAACGGTGTCTGGGATCTGGGCACGACGGAGGCATCGGAGATGGCGAAGCTCGCCGAGACGACCTACCGCGATGTCAACATCGGGCTCGCCAACCAGTTCGGGCTGTTCGCCGCATCCCACGGGATCGACGTCTACAAGGTGATCGAAGCCTGCAACTCCCAGCCTTACAGCCATATTCACCGGCCGGGCATCGCCGTGGGAGGGCACTGCATCCCGGTCTACCCTCGTCTGTATCTGTCGACCGATCCGGACGCTGATATCGTCCGCACGGCTCGACTCCTCAATGCGTCGATGCCTGAGCGTCTCGTCGCGCAGGCGGAGAGCATCCTCGGCTCGCTCGACGGACTGCGCTCTGTCGTGCTCGGGGCGGCGTATCGCGGTGGCGTCAAGGAGACGGCCTTCTCGGGAGTCTTCCCTGCCGTTGACGCGCTGCGCTCGCGGGGCGCTGTCGTCACCGTGCACGATCCGATGTACACCGATGCCGAGTTGCGCGCGATGGGGTTCGAACCTCACGTACTCGGGGACCCGGTGGAATTGGCGATCCTACAGACGGACCACTCCGAGTATCGCGAACTGGGACCGGAGCAGCTTCCCGGAATCCGCCTGCTCGTCGACGGCCGCAACGCCACCGATGCAGATCGTTGGCGAGGAACCCCGCGAATGGTCGTCGGCAGTGCGTGTTGAGTGTGGTGCGGCCGATGACTGACGCCGCCCCCCGGATCCAAGAATCAGCAGACGTGTCCGCAGACGCCACGATCGGCGACGGCAGCTCGATCTGGCATCTCGCGCAGGTGCGCGAACACGCTGTCCTCGGGCGCAACTGTATCGTGGGCCGAGGCGCCTACATCGGCACCGGCGTCGTGATGGGTGACAACTGCAAGGTGCAGAACTATGCACTGGTCTACGAGCCCGCCATGCTGGCCGAGGGGGTCTTCGTCGGTCCGGCCGTCGTCTTGACCAACGACGTGCATCCGCGTGCCATCAACGCTGATGGCACTCTCAAGAATGCGCACGACTGGGAATCCGTCGGCGTCACGGTCGAACGGGGGGCGTCGATCGGCGCGGGCGCGACGTGCGTCGCGCCCGTGCGTATCGGCGCCTGGGCGATGGTGGCCGCGGGCGCCGTCGTGGTCAAGGACGTGTCCCCGTTCGCTCTTGTCGCCGGTGTTCCCGCGCGTCGGATCGGCTGGGTGGGGACCGCAGGTCACCGCCTGGTCGAAGCCGACGACGGCAGCTGGGAGTGCCCGGTGACCGGAGCACGATATACGGAGATCGACGGCGAACTTATGGAGGAAGACGCGTGACCGAGTTCATCTCACCAGCAAAGCCCATCATCGGCGCCGAGGAGCGTGAGGCGGTCGACCGAGTGCTGCGCAGCGGGATGGTGGCTCAGGGGCCCGAGGTCGCCGCGTTCGAAACGGAATTCGCGGCACACTTCGTACAGGGGCGGCCTACTGTCGCGGTGAACTCGGGCACGGCAGGCCTGCATCTCGGCCTGCTGGCGGCAGGCGTCGGACCCGGGGACGAGGTCATCGTCCCGTCCTTCACTTTCGCCGCCACGGGCAACTCCGTGGCCCTCACGGGTGGGACTCCGGTGTTCGTCGACATCGAGCCCGACACGTTCACCCTTGACCCCGAAGCCGTCGAAGCCGCGGTCACCAGCCGGACGAAGGGCATCATGCCCGTGCACCTTTACGGGCACCCGGCGCGCATGCGCGAGTTGCAGTCAATCGCGGACGCTCATGGGATCGCGTTGTACGAGGATGCGGCGCAAGCACACGGTGCCTCCCTCGATGGTCGCCCTGTCGGTACGTTCGGCACGTTCGCGATGTTCTCGCTCTATCCGACGAAGAACATGACGAGCGGCGAAGGAGGCATGATCTCGGCCGCCGACGAAGTGATCGCGCGCACCGCGCGGTTGCTGAGGAACCAGGGAATGGAGCGGCAGTACGAAAACGAAGTGATCGGCTTCAACGCGCGCATGACCGACATTCACGCCGCGATAGGCCGCGTTCAGTTGACCAAAGTGGATGCGTGGACCGTCGCACGGCAGAATAACGCCGCCTTTCTCGACGAACACCTGCGCGGTGTCGTCGTCCCCCCGGTTGCAGCAGGAGCAGTGCACGTCTATCACCAGTACACGGTCCGAGTGCCGGATGACCGGGACGGGTTCGTGCGGGCCCTGCGTGACGAGTACCAGATCGGCAGCGGAGTGTACTATCCGATCCCGAACCACCGGCTGCCGTCGTTGGCGCCCTACGCGCCCGGAGTGGACTTGCCGCAGACAGAGAGCGCTGCTCGGGAGGTGATCTCGCTCCCCGTGCACCCGTCGCTGAGCCAGAGCGACTTGGAGCGGATCGTCCAGGCCGTCAATGCCGTTGCAAAGGCAGGCGCGTGATGACGTTGCGCGCTGGCCTTCTCGGAGTAGGAATGATGGGGCGCCACCACGCGCGAGTGATTCGCGAGGTGGACGGCGTCGACCTCGTCGCGATCGCGGATCCTGGAGGCGACCCGCACAATGTTCGCGGCGCTCTTCCCATCCTGCCGGATGTCGATGCGCTCATCGACGTGGGCATCGACGTCGCCGTCGTGGCCGTACCCACACAGTTCCATGAGGCCGCGGCTCTGAAGCTCGCTGCCGCCGGTGTGCACACCCTCGTCGAAAAGCCCATCGCCCACAGCCTGGACGCGGGACAGCGGATGGTGGAAGCCTTCGCCGACGCCGGACTGGTCGGTGCCGTGGGCCACATCGAGCGGTTCAACCCCGCTCTGCAAGAACTGCGTCGACGGCTCGCGGCCGGTGAACTGGGCACCGTTTACCAGATTCAGACGCGGCGGCAGGGACCGTTCCCTTCGCGGATCGCCGATGTCGGTGTCGCGAAGGATCTGGCCTCTCACGATGTCGACCTGACATCCTGGGTCGCTCAGAGTGATTACGAGTATGTCTTCGGGCAGACTGCGTTCAAGAGTGGCCGCCAGCATGAGGACATGATCGCCATCACCGGACGTCTCGAGTCCGGTGTCATCGTCAACCACCTCGTCAATTGGCTCAGCCCGATGAAGGAACGCGTGACAGTGGTCACGGGTGAGCGTGGAGCATTCGTCGCCGACACGTCCACGGGGGATCTCACGTTCTATGCCAACGGCACGGTTCCCCTGGAATGGGAGTCGGTCACGGCCTTCCGCGGCGTCTCAGAAGGTGATGTCACTCGGTACGCTTTCCCCAAGCGTGAGCCGCTTCGCGTAGAGCACGAAGCGTTCCGCGATGCGGTGCTGGGCAAGCCCAGCGACGTCGTCACCATGGAGCAGGGACAGCGGACGCTGGCCGTCATCGAGAGTGCACTTCAATCCAGCCGCGCTGCATCCGTGGCAGATGTTCGGTCGTAGCGTCGCCTCCACGGGCGACGCTACACCCCATGCCGGGCATCGGACGCCGGGCAGTGCGCCGGCGCGCTCGCGGCCGATTCGCGCAGACATCCAAGGTCTCCGTGCGATCGCAGTGATTATCGTCGTCCTCTACCATGTCGGAATCCCCGGCGTGAGGGGCGGCTACGTCGGCGTGGACATCTTCTTCGTCATCTCGGGCTTCCTCATTTCGAGTCATCTGCTCGAATCGGTCTTCCAACGTGGGCGCATTGATTTCGGTGACTTCTACGCTCGGAGGGCTCGACGCATCCTTCCTGCTTCCCTGACAGTCGTGGTGGCAACCACCGTCGCGTCGGTGTTGGTCTATCCAACGATCGCATTCCCGCGGGTGGTGGGGGACGCGATTGCATCCGTGCTCATGGTGCCCAATGTCGTGTTCGCCGCGCGGGAAACGGATTACTTGGCAGATCATTCCCCATCGGTCTTCCAACACTATTGGTCGCTTGGCATCGAGGAGCAGTTCTACCTACTGTGGCCACTAGTCCTGCTGGTGCTTGCCATGATCGCTCGCCGTCGAGCGGTCGCACTGATCGGCATGATTCTCCTGCTCGTGGGGGCGAGCTTCTTTCTGGGCGTGGCCACGACCTACCTCAACGAGCCCTTGGCATTCTTCCTACTGCCGAGCCGCGCGTGGGAACTGCTCGTGGGAGCTGTCGTGGGTGCACTTGTTGTACTTCGACCGCACCGCACTCCGGCATCGATCGCCGCAGTGGGTGGGTGGTTGGGGCTTGGAGCCGTGTGCGCCAGTGCGCTGCTCTTGGATGCGACGACGCCGTTCCCGGGTGCAGCTGCCGCAATGCCGGTTCTCGCGACCGCCGCAGTGCTGTATTTCGGTCAGACTGACACTCGCTGGGGCCCATCGGCATGGCTCAGTATCCGGCCCCTTCAGTTTTTCGGGTCGATTTCGTTCTCTCTATATCTGGTGCATTGGCCGCTGCTGGTGCTCTCGCAGGCCTGGGCGGGGGAGCAGCACCCGCTCAACATCCGGACGAAGTTCCTCATCGGTTTTGTGGCAGCGACGCTTCTCGCCTGGTTGATCTTCCGATTGATCGAGGATCCTGTGCGACGTTCGCGACACCTCAATGGCCGACGCCCTCGATGGTCGTTGATGGCCGCGCTCGCTGCAGCCATCACGCTGGTCCTGTGCCTCAGCATGACGTCGGTATGGGCAGCATCGAGGGAGGGAACGCTGGGACCGCCGGTCGCAGACCCGCCCTCGACTCCGATCGTGCTGCCGTCCACGAGCGCGGTTGCGCCGTCGAACCTCAACCCTGCGCTCGAAGACGCGGCGGCCTCCGTCTCGGACGTGTACCGCGATGGTTGTCATCTCCCGCCGGTAGCAACCACGCCACACCCATGCTTCTATGGGAACCCCGACGGCCCAGTGAGGATCGTACTGTTCGGCGATTCCCATTCGGCCCAATGGCAACCTGCTCTGGCGGCTTTTGCGTCGGACGATGAGCAGGTCCGGCTCGAGACCCAGACCAAGTCGAGTTGTCCCTCGGTCGATGTCACGGTCGTGGTGAACAACGTACCGGACGAACGATGCGACACTTGGCGCAGCGCCGTCCTCGAGCGTCTGGTCAAACACCCGCCCGATCTGGTCGTTATATCAAATGCATCGTCTTACGAGCTTGACGGCGTTAGTCCGGCGGACAAAGTCGTTGCCTGGCGCAAGGGGCTTGAAACCACGGTGGGTCGGCTTGTGGCTGCAGGCAGTCAGGTGCTCGTCATAGCGGACACCCCGCGTTTCCAGGTATCGCCGCCGATGTGCGTCTCTGCTCATCCACGCGAACTGCATGAGTGTGTGGAACCACGGCAGCGGGCGGTTGATTCGCAACTGGCGGACGCGGAAAAGCAGGCAGCAGCGGGCGCGGGAGCGTCGTACATCTCTCTCGAGGACTTCATCTGCGGTGAGACCATGTGTCCGGTGGTGATTGGAAACCTGCTCGTCTACCGGGACGAGGGTCACCTCACGGTCCCGTTCGTGCGCTATCTCGGTCCAGTCTTGTCCTCTCGCCTACGCGAACTCCTGCATCAGTAGCGTGATTCCCGGATGCGCTTGTCATCCGCCGGTGATCGCCCCGCACGACTTCGCGATGGACACGGGCGTGTCCGTCGCAGTGGGCGTGTAGCCGACTGACAGGGGGCCCAGGGTGCCTTTGGGCAGAGTGGACGTGAACGAGAACGTGCGGGTCTGCCCGCGCTTCACGAACACGCGGATCGCCTTGGCGGCATGCCCGTTCTCGACGCCGGAACGAGCGCCGAGCTCGCTGTCGCCATGGGCGGGATTGAGACCGGTGATCTTCCCGCCCGCCGCCGCAAAGTACATGACATCGAGGATGAAGGTGTCGCGGGGAACGCCGTAGCGACCGTTTCGCACCCCGAGTTGGTAACTCGCAACCCCCGTCGCGGGCACGTTGTTCGTGACGGTGATCGAGGTGGTGACTGTGCGGCCCGCAGGATTGCAGGTCACGTTCACTTTGCTCTTCATGAAGTACTCGAGCTTGCTGGCCGCGTAATCGTTGAGGTAGATCCCGACCTGGGTGGTCTTCTTGTTCGTCGTGGGCAGTGCGCCGTCCAGGCCCAGGTCGGCGACCATGGCCTGCTCGGCCTTGCGCGGGAACCACAGATGCAGACGCCGCTCGTCGACCGACTTCTTCAGCTGGTCGAGCATCGCGACGGGATCCCATTTACCCGAGGCCACCTTCGCGAACACTCGTGCTGCGACGTCGGCGAAGAACAGCGTCTGCTGAGCGTTGCTGTACTTCAGGTAAACGTCGTGGAGGACAGCCTTCACCACGTTGGAGCTGCTGAGCTTCTCACCGGTGGCCGTCGTCACCGGACCGGTCACCTTGAGCACATGCGAGAGGACGATGGGATCGACCGTGAAGACGCCATCGAGTTTTCCCCCACGATTCGTGTGCCAGAGCTCGGCGTACGCCTTGGCCGCGGTCGGGAAGTTCGGCGTGCGGGTGAAGTTGCCGAACGCTGTGAACGTATCCGGCGGATAGAGCTTCATGGTCTTTTCGGGGAGGTCGACGAGGACCTTGCCGATGGGGAAGCCGCCGCTCGCCGTCTGGCCGACGAGCCTCACATGACCGTTGTCGACCTCGACGATCGCCGTCGACGCCGGGAGGCCGCCCCCGCTGCGCGACTCGGCGTTGTTCTGGAACATGATCATGTACGTGCGCTTGCCGTTGCCGCCGAGCACATTCAGGATCGTCGGCAGGTAATGCTGGATGTCCTTGAGCGCGGGCGCGGCGTCATCCATGATCGTGAACAACGATCCGATCGCGTCATCGACCGCCGGCAGGAGCTTCGACCGGTCGATCCCGTGCAGATGCTGCTGCGCCCTGTCGAAGGCGGCTGTGATCGCCGGCAGTGTCTCGCCGGCCTTGCGGATGGGTGCGAGATCGACGCCACCGCCCTTCAGGGCGATCTTCTTCAGGTCGAGCGTGCTCATCAGCTTCACGCCCGGCGGCAGCGCGCCGACCGCGAGGATATTCGTGGCCTCGGCAGCCTTGCGCACGGCGACCACGTTCCGGTCGACGACGGGGACCTTCGCGGCGAGGTCCCACAGCGGCCCCTGCACCGTTTGGTCCGCGCGCTTCGTCAGGTTCAAGACCTTCTGCGCCGAGGCATCGACCTTCGCCGTGTCGCCCTTCTTCACCGCAGCGGGGATGGCCTGCAGCACGGACTTCGCTGACAGAAGGTCGTCCTTCACCGACAGCGCTTGCGACGCGAACACGGCGACGACGCCGCCGACCACGCCGAGCAGCACGACGACGACCGACAGGGCCGTGATCCACGGCCAGCGCCGACGACGGCGACGGCTGTGCCGGCGCCTGTGATGCGACGAGCGGCCGCTGTGCGACCCGGACTCCTGTGTGCGGCGGTGCGGGCGCGACGGATAGGCCAGCGCGTCGGGCGGCCTGTTCTCGGGGACGGGTGCCCAATCGATCGGCTCGGAGAAATCGGGAAACTTCGACGATCGGTCGCCGGCCGGGATGTGCGCCTCGTCGGGGGGTTCGGGAGTTCCGTCGGTCACCGCATCAGCATACTGGCGGCCCCCTGAGAGAACCGGGGCTGCCGGCCGCCACTGAGCCCGGCTCGGCCCGCCGCGGACTGCCCGGCGAGCGGCTCGATGGGCGCCGCGCGCAGCCCGGCGGACCGCGTCGGCCGGAGAGAGGTGCAACGGGCATTCCATTCGTTGGAAAGACGCTCGAACCCGGCGACGGGCGCCAGCAAGATCAAAGAGCGCGGCCTTCCCGTCCCCGTCCCCAACAGCCCGACACAGAGGTCTGGCCGCACGTTGTTTTCCCGTCGAAGGAGCCAGGAATGACGAATCAGGATCGAATCTCAACCCGCTGGTGGAAGCGCATGGCCCGGCCCGGAGCGGCCCTGCTCGCCGCCGGAGCACTCGCCCTCAGCGGATGTGCGGCCAGTCCATCGTCCGGGAGCGAAGGCGGCAGCTCGGCGCCCAAGGATGTCACGATCACGACGTTCCTGCCGCTGGAGTCGCTCACCTTCACGCCCGAGATGTACGCGAAGGCGGCCGGGCTCTTCGAGAAGCACGGACTGAACGTCACGCTGCAGCCCGTGCAGGGAGCGCCCGCCGCGATGCAGGCGGTCGTCGGCGGTGCCGCCCTCATGACCCGCGTCGACTCCACGGACGTGATGCCGAACATGGAGAAGGGGCAGCCGCTCATGGCCACGGGCACCATGACGTATGCCTCGAGCCTGCGCATGGTCTCGAGCGACAAGAAGCCGCTGCAGACGGCGAAGGACCTCGCCGGCACGACGATCGGCATGGGCTCGATCGGCGGCACCAGCGAGAAGACGCTGAACCTCGCGCTGCAGTCGGCCGGGGTCCCCAAAGACAAGGTCACCCGCCAGGCCACGCCCGTGAGCGCAGCCACCATCGAGCTCGTGCGCCGCGGCACGCTCGACGGGTACATCGCCAGCCTCGACACCGCCATCGGCATCGGCGCGCAGAACAAGGACATGACGGTCTCGCCCGCAGGCCTGACCGACGCCCCTGCCAACCAGGTGTGGATCGCCACGAAGTCGACGCTCGACGACCCGGCGAAGGCCGACGAGGTCAAGGCGGTGCTCGCGGCGATCCAGGACTCGGTGAACGCCATTGTGGCCGACGCGCCGAACAACTTCGCGAACATCATCAAGACGCTCAAGTCGAACTGGTCGTTCCCCGCCCTCGACGACGCCGAGGTGGCCCAGACCGCGCTCAAGGAGTACTCGACCGGCATCTGGGTCGACCAGAACGGCGCGCTCAAGCCGCTCCAGAACGATGACGCCCTGTGGAAGAAGGCGTACGACGCCTATGCTCAGGCAGGTCTGGTCAAGGGCGGCCAGGACCCGAGCGCCTGGATGACCGACAAGTACCTTCCCGCCAACTGACGATGTGGTGCGGCGCTCGCTCTGTCGGCGACGATGACCGGGCGAGCGCCTGCCACGACTCCAGGAGGGGTCCACGATGAACGACCAAGCACTTGCACAGAAGAGAGAGGATGCCGCGGCCGTCGATGTCGATGTCCGCCTGCAGATCCGCGGAGTAGGTCGCGACTTCACGACGCGCTCCGGCGTCACGCACGCCGTGTCGGGTGTCGACCTGGAGATCAAGCGCGGGGAGTTCCTCACGCTGGTCGGTCGGTCCGGCTGCGGCAAGACCACTCTGCTGCGGATGATGGGCGGTCTGCTCGCACCGACGCAGGGATCCATCGTCGTCGACGGCCGGCAGCTGTGGCACGACGGTCGCGTGGACGGCTCGGCGCTGGCCAACCTCGGGTTCGTCTTTCAGGAGAGCAACCTGTTCCCCTGGTTCTCGGTGGTCGACAACATCGCCCTGCCCCTCAAGCTGCGCGGCGTGCGCAAGGCGGAGCGGCGGGCCCGTGCCGCGGAGCTGGCCTCGCTCGTCGGGCTGCAGGGCTTCGAACGCTCATACCCTCGGGAGCTGTCGGGCGGCATGCGCCAGCGCGCGGCCATCGCCCGTGCCCTCAGCACCGAGCCCGACGTCCTGCTCATGGACGAGCCGTTCGGCGCGCTGGACGCGCTGACGCGCGAGCGCATGAACCTCGAGCTGCAGCGCATCGTGATCGAGACGCACTCGACCGTGGTCTTCGTCACCCACGACATCCCCGAGGCGGTGTTCCTGGCCGACCGTGTCGTGCATATGACGCCGCGACCCGGACGGATCCGACAGATCATCCCGATCGACTTCGCCAAACCGCGCGACGTCGAACTGCAGACCGCCCCCGAATTCAACGACATCGTCCGGTCGCTGCGTCGCGACCTCGACCAGGAGGAATGAGATGCCTCGCTCGCGCACAATGAAGCTGCTGCCGTGGATCGTGACGCCTGGCCTCGTGATCCTGATCATCGCGTCGTGGCAGATCGGCGTGACCGCCTTCAAGGTCAACCCGCTCATCATGCCGTCCCCGCTGGAGGTCGGTGCGTCGCTGCTCGAGCTGCTCGGCGAGAGCGCCACGTGGGTGCAGGCCGGAGTGACGGTCGTCGAGGTGCTGATCGGCTTCGTGGTCGGCGTGCTGGTCGGCGTCGTGATGGGCGTCGTGCTCGGCAAGATCCCCTGGCTCGAAGTCAGCACCCGGCCGCTCATCGTCATCGCCCAGGTGGCGCCGAAGGTCGCCTTCGTGCCGCTGTTCGTGATCTGGTTCGGGTTCGGCATGACCTCGAAGATCGTGCTCGCCGCGATCCTCGCGTTCTTCCCCGTCATGCTCAACGTGCTGCTGGGCGTGCGCTCGGTCGAACGCGGTCAGCGCGAGGTGATGCACAGCCTCAGTGCCACCCGGGCGCAGACGTTCACGCAGCTCGAGATGCGCAGCCTGCTGCCGTACCTGTTCGCGGGCATGGAGGTGGCCATCACCCTGGCCACCACCGGAGCGATCGTCGGCGAATTCCTCGGCGGCAGCACGGGCCTGGGCGCCATGGTCGTCAGTGCGATGAACTCGCTCGAGGCCGCGCGCACGTTCGCCCTGATCCTGCTGCTGTCGGTGCTGGGACTGCTGCTGTATCTCATCGTGAGTGAGGCCAAGCGATTCATCATCCCGTGGCACGAGTCTGTGTATGCCCTCCGTGAGGAAGCGCTGGCGTAATCGTGCTGCAGACGGTCGCCGATAATGGACGGGTGAGCGATGAAGCTGAGTGCGACGAGCGGCACACGGATGCCGTCGACCAGCATGGACTGCCCAAGTCGGTCATCGATCGCGCCCTGCTGGTGCTGAGCACATTCCAGAATCGGCGCGAGCGCCAGACTCTCTCGGACATCAGCCGACGCACCGGCCTGCCGGTGGCCACCTGCTTTCGCATCGTCCAGCAGTTCACCAAGTGGGGTGCGCTGGAGAAGTCGGCCGACGGCCGGTACTCCATCGGCCTGCGGCTGTGGGAGGTCGCGAGCGTCGCGCCGTACCCCACGAGCCTGCAGCGCATCGCCCGCCCGTACATGCAGGACCTGTTCGAGACCACCGGGTTCGCCACGCACCTCGCCATCCGGCAGGGACTGGAGATCGTGACGGTCGAACGGTTCCAGCCGGGACTGCGCCCAGTGCGCAAACCCGTCGTCGGCGGGCGCTCCCCGCTGCACGCGACCGCCGTCGGTCAGGTGCTGCTCGCCTACGGGCCGACCGACGTGCGCGAACAGGTGCTCAGCGGTCCGCTCGAGCGCTTCACGAGCCGCACGCCCACCGAGCGCACCGAGCTCGAGGCGATCCTCGACCACGTGACGCGCGTGGGCTACGCGGTCAGCGACCGGCAGATCAGCGAGGTGTACTGCACCGTCGCCGCCCCCGTCGCAGGCCCCGGCGGCGACACCATCGCCGCGCTCTCGCTGGCGTACTCGGACCCGCGCGTCGACGAGATGGCACAGATCGGGCTCGTGCGGATGACCGCCGCCCGGCTGTCGAAGGCCCTGCGTGCCGTCGTGCACGAGGGCCACACCGTCTGAGCGCACCCGCCGCCCGGCCCGGTCCGAACCTGCGGAACATTGTGTTCCGTTCTCTGAAAACCCGGGTGAATCCGCTCCCGGGCGATGACAGCCTCGATTCCAGACAAGGTCGTCACGCCCTGTTCGAGGAGTGGAACACCATGACAGTAGAACTCTTGCTCGACCCCACCGGGATGGACGAGCGCGACACAGAGAGCACGCTCGCCCCCCGCCCCGCGTCGCTGCGCGGGCTCACCGTGGGACTGCTCGACAACACGAAGGCCAATGCGACCGCCGTCCTCGGCGAGCTCGGCGACGAGCTCGCACGGGCACACGGGATCGCCGGCACGCGCGTATACACGAAGGACTACTTCGGAACGCCTGCCGCCCAGGAGTTGATCGACCGGATCGCCGACGAGGTCGACGTCGTCATCACCGGTGTGGGCGACTGCGGCTCATGCAGCGCGGCCACCGTGGCCGACGGCATCCTTCTCGAACGCGCCGGCGTGCCCACCGCCGCCATCACCTCCGACTCCTTCTACCCGTCGGGCCGGGCCATGGCCCGGGTGCAGGGCTTTCCCGGCTACGAGTTCTGCGCCGTGCAGCATCCGCTGGCGAGCCTCGATTCAGCACAGATCCACGAACGGGCGATGACGGTGCTGCCGTCGGTGCTGCGCGTGCTCGGAGTGGAGGACTGAGATGGATGCCACGACCCTGACCCACGAGCCCGTGGTCGACGCCGACCAGCTGCAGGACGCGATGGAGTACTACGAGAGCAAGGGGTGGACCGACGGCCTGCCGGTCGTGCCGGTCACCGCCGGCTCGCTCGTGCCCTTTCTGGCGGCAACGGACCGCGACCCGGACGAGGTGCTGTTCCACATCCCGCACCTGAACCGGTCGATGACCGTGCGACTCGCGGCGATCAACGCCGCGCTCGCCGGCTGCCGGCCGGAGTACCTGCCCGTCGTCATCGCGGCGTGGGAGGCGATCGCGCAGGAGCCCCACCCGCGCCGCGGCATCTGGCAGAGCACCACCGGCACCGCCCCGTTCCTCGTGGTGAACGGACCCGTCCGCAACGAGATCGGCCTGAACTACGAGGGCAACATCTACGGGTCGGGCTTCCGGGCCAACGCGACGATCGGCCGTGCCATCCGCCTCGGCTGCATCAACGTGTTCGGTCTGCAGCCGCACCGGCTCGACCAGGCCACGCAGGGCACACCCGCGAAGTACTCCGCCTGCATCGGCGAGAACGAAGAGCAGAGCCCATGGGATCCATTCCACGTCGAGAACGGATACGCCGCGTCGGACAGCGTCGTGACGGCGTTCGTCATCCGGTCGGTGATGCACATCGAGGCCCGCCACTCGATGCGGCCGGAGCAGCTCGTCGAGGACTTCGCCGACAGCGTCCGGCGCACCGGCGCCCTGATCCACGAGTACACCAGCGCGCTGCTGGTGCTCGTGCCCGAGCACGCCGAGCTCTTCGCCGCCGCGGGGTGGAGCAAGGACGACGTGCGCCAGGCCGTCTACCAGCGCGTCGTGCGCTCGCGCGACGACCTGGTCGCCGCGGGCAAGGATGCGCTGTCGCACAAGACCCGCTGGCGGCTGCCGTCGGGGCATCCTGACTCGATGCCCGACACGGCGAGCGCCACCGACACCCCCGACACGGTGCGGCTGGTCAGCCACCCCACGTCCATCCAGGTGATGGTCGCAGGCGCGAACAACGCGGGCGTCTCGTCGGTGGTCGAGGTGTTCACGCTCAACCCGCCGCGCGCAACGCCGTACTCGATGTCGAAGGTGGGTGCCTGACATGGGTGCGAGCGAGACCGGCGCCGTCGACGCGGCCGCCGTCGATGCGGCCCTGCAGGGCTTTCGCGACATGATGCGCGCCGACGGATACCTGCTCGGCTGGGAGCCGTCGGGCCCGGCCGAGATCGTCGTCACGATCGAGGCGACCGACGGCGCGTGCGCGGAGTGCCTGGTGCCGGTGCCGGTGATGGAGGCGCTCATGTCCTCGGCGCTGGAGCCCACGGCGGTGAGCGTGGACCGCGTGATCCTGCCCGCGTCGCACTGATCCGCACGGAGAGGGGAAGGGACGATGCAGCTCACCGACGAAGAGAAGCGCATGCGCGACGGGGCCGAGGGCGACGCGGTCGCCGCGGCCATGGATCTGCTGATCCGCTACGGCGACGCGCTCGGGGCCGATCGGTTGTGCGAGACGCGCAATGTCGCCGGCACGATGACGCAACCGTCGCCGGCCAAGGCGAAGCTGTTCGCCGAGGGCGGCTGGGCGAAGTCCTACGCCGTGATCAATCTCGACTGCGACGACGACATCGAGATCCCGCGCATGAAGGTGCCGATGTGCCAGCTGCAGCACGGGTTCGGCGGCGAGATCTCAGGCCTCTCGTCATACCCCCAGCGCAACATCGAGCTGCAGGACGACGCGGAGTCCTTCTTCAGCGAGCGCGGGGTGAACGTCCTGGCCACCTGCACGCCGTACCAGGTGGGCAACCTGCCCGTGCGCGGCGAGCACTGCGCCTGGATGGAGTCCTCGGCCGTGGTCTATTGCAACTCTGTGCTCGGTGCCCGCACGAACTGCGAGGGCGCGGCATCCACCGGCGCCGCAGGCCTCACCGGCAAGATCCCCTACTGGGGCAACCACCTGCCCGAGAACCGGTACGCCACCCGGCACGTGCGGGCCGAGACGCCGGTCGAGTCCATGCAGGACTGGGGACTGTTCGGCTATTTCGTCGGCGAGCAGGTGCAGGAGGAGCGGCCGGCGGTCAGCGGCATGCTGGGGCAGCCGATCCTCGACGAGCTCAAGCACTTCGGCGCGGCCACCGCCACCTCGGGCGGCGTCGAGCTGTACCACATCCCCGGCATCACGCCCGAGGCGCCCACGCTCGAGGCCGCGTTCGGCGGCCGGCGCGTCCCCGAGGCGATCTCGTACGGCCCCGCCGAGCGACGTGCGGCGTATGACGCGCTGAACTCGCAGGGCTCCGGCGAAGACGTCGACTTCATCCTGCTCGGCTGCCCGCACGCATCGCTGACCCAGCTCGCCGACATCGCCCGGATGCTCGACGGCAAGCGTCTGAACACGGGCACGGAACTGTGGATCATGACCCCGCGCGCCCTGCGCTCGGTCGCCGACCGCAACGGCTACACCGCGGTGATCGAGGCCGCCGGCGGGCACCTGCTCACCGACTCGTGCCCGGCGATGTCGCGCACCGCGCCGGCCGGCACGCGCGTGTTCGCCACCGACTCGGCCAAACAGGCGCACTACCTGCCGGCGATCCTCGGCATCGAGGCGTGGTTCGGCACGCTCGACGAGTGCATCGCGGCGGCCCTGACGGGACGCTGGCGCGGAGAGCTGGCGGCGGCATGAGCGCGGCGGAGCGGGCGGGCGGCGTGGATGTCGTGGGCGGCGTGGATGTCGTGATGCACGGGCGCGGCATCGTTCCCGGCGTCGTCGAAGCCGAGGCGCTCGTGACCGGCGAGGGCATCTCGGGGTGGGGCGGCATCGACTCGTCCAACGGCACGATCGTCGAGCGCCGGCACGAGCTGGTCGGTCAGTGCTTCACCGGCAAGGTGCTCGTGTTTCCGAGCGCGAAGGGCTCGTCGGGGTGGTCGGGCCACTTTCAGGCCACCCGGTTGATGGACACAGCGCCTGCCGCGATGGTGATCAGCGTCATGACCACCAAGGCCGCGCTGGGCGCGATCGTGACCCGGGTGCCCACCGTGATCGCCGCCGACCCGGACCCGGTGACGACGATCCGCACGGGCGACATCGTCCGCGTCGACGGCGACACCGGCACCGTGACGATCATCGAACGCGCCGGCGGGTGCCGGCACACAGCCTGAACCGAAGCACAGTGCCGCGGCATCCCACCGCAGTGAGGAAGAACACATGGTCGACTTGCGCAGCAACTTCTCGCCGGCATCGGCGCTGGGCATCGCGCGGCGCGCAGAATGGCGCCCCCTGGGGATCTCGGCCGACGAGCTGGCCAAGCCCAAAGTGGCCATCGTGAACAGCTCGTCGGATCTCGCGGCGTGCTACGCGCACCTGGACGACATCGTGCCGGTGCTGAGGGCCGAACTGCGAGCGCTCGGGGTGCTGCCGTTCGAGATCCGCACGGCGGCGCCGTCCGACTTCATCACGAGCGCCGGGCGCGGGGGCAGTTACATCCTCTCGGCGCGCGACCTGATGGTCAACGACGTCGAGGTCGCCGTCGAGGGCGCTCAGCTCGACGCGATCATCGCGCTCAGCTCGTGCGACAAGACCACCCCGGCGCACCTGATGGCCGCCGGCCGGCTCAACGTGCCGACGGTGATCATCCCGTGCGGGTATCAGCACAGCGGGCTGGCCGAGGGCCGCGAGGCCGACGTCGAGGAGATCTTCTTGCACGCGGCGATGGCGGCCGTGACGAAGGAGCCCACCGATCACCTGCAGCAGATGGCCGACGACGCCATCCTCGGCCCCGGCGTGTGCGCGGGGCTCGCGACCGCGAACTCGATGCACATCGCCGCCGAGGCCATCGGCATGGCCGTCCCGGGGGCGGCACCGGTCCGCGCGAACAGCGCCCGCATGTGGGACAACGTCCGCAGATCGGCCGCCGCGCTGGTCGCGATGATCCACGACGACATCCGCCCCCGCGACATCATCACCGCGGGTGCGATCCGCAACGCCGTGCGCGCGATGCTCGCCGTGGGCGGCTCGACCACCACGATCAAGCACCTGCAGGCGGTCGCGGTCGAGGCCGGGGTCGACATCGACGTCTGGGAGGCCTACCGCACGCTCGGGCGCGAGACGCCCGTGCTGTGCTCGGTGCGCCCGAACGGAACGACGCTCACCGAGCAGTTCGAAGACGCCGGCGGCGCGGCGACGATCCTGCGCGAACTGCTGCCGCTGCTGGACGGCGAGGAGCTCACGGTGACCGGCAGGACGGTCCGAGAGAACGCGGATGCCGCGATCCCCGCGGACGGGGATGTCATCCGATCGCTCGACGATCCGTACAGCACCGACCCCGCGATCGTCGTGCTGCGCGGGACGCTGGCCCCGGGCGGCGGCGTGGCGAAGCGCCCCGTGCCGGACCCCGGACCGAAGCGGTTCACCGGCCCCGCGCGCGTGTTCGACAACCGGGAGCAGGCGATCGCCGGCATCTCGGACGGCACCCTGCGGCCGGGCGACGTGGCGGTGATCCGCGGCATCGGCGCCGTCGGCGGGCCCGCTCTCGGGTTCACCTCTGCGTTCATCTTCGCGCTGAACGCCCGCGGCCTGGCCGACAAGGTCGCCTTCGTGACCGACGGCCAGTTCAGCGGACTGGTCAACCAGGGCATCACGGTCGGCGAGGTCTCGCCCGAGGGGGTCGACGACGGGCCGCTCGGGCGGGTGCACGACGGCGACGTGATCGACATCGATCTGGCCACCGGCAGTCTCGACCTGCTCGTACCGGAGGACGAGCTGGCCGCTCGGACCCGTTACGTCCGCAGCGCCGAGCCCGACGCCGCCGGCGGATATCTCGACCAGTACCGCGAGCTCGTGCAGCCGCTGTCGTGCGGTGCCGTGCTCGGCTGTCGCGCCTGCGGAGCGTGCGATCGCCACGACGGCCGCGACATCCACGACACGCACGACGACCTGGCGGAACTCGCCGGAACGGAGACCTCGGCATGAGCACGGTTCATCTGCCGGCACGCGATGTGCCCGTCATCGGCGAGTACGAGGTGGTCGTGATCGGCGGCGGCCCGGCAGGCATCATGGCCGCGGCCGCGGCATCCCGATCCGGACGCTCGACCCTGCTGGTCGAGCGGTACGGCTTTCTCGGCGGGGCGGGCACGATGGGCGGGCTGTCGACCTTCTGCGGCCTGCACGCACGGGTGCACGGCGAGGACGTGCGGGTGGTGCGCGGGTACACGGACGAGCTGCTGGACCGGCTCGAGGCCATCGACGGGCTCAGCGCCCCGCACCTGTCGATCGACGACCGGATCATGGCACAGGCGTTCGACATCTCGGCGTACAAGATCGTCGCCGACGAGCTCGTGCTGTCGGGTGGGGCGGAGCTGCTCTTCCACGCCGTGGCCTCGGGCGTGGTGACCGGCGACGACGGCACGATCGACGGCGTCGTGATCGAGTCGAAATCCGGTCCCGGCGTCGTGCGCGGCCGCTTCTTCATCGATGCCTCGGGCGATGCGGACGTCGCGGTGTGGTCGGGCGCGCAGTACGAGAAGTCCGAGCACCTGCTCTACCCGTCGCTCATGTTCCGGATCAACGGCGTGGACGCCGAGGCCGCCGGTCCCGCGTGGCGCACGGTGCGGCGACTGATGGAGAAGGCCGAGGCGGCGGGTACGCACAGCTTCCCGCGCAAGAAGCCGATCGTGCGGCCGCAGCGGAATCCGCTGGAATGGCGCTCGAACCTCACGCAGCTGAGCAACGACGACGGATCGGCCGTCGACGGCACCGACGTGCGTCAGCTCACGCACGGCGAGATCCAGGGGCGCCGCCAGGTCGTCGACGCGTTCACCTTCATCAAGGAGCACACGCCCGGGTTCGAGGACGCGTACATCGTCGACCTCGCGCCGCAGATCGGCATCCGCGAGACGCGTCGGATCGTGGGGGAGTACCAGCTCACCGAGCAGGACGTGCTGGAGTGCCACGACATGCCCGACACGATCGGCGTCAACGGGTGGCCGGTCGAGGCGCACGTGCGCGGCGACGTCGAGTTCCGCTTCGCGGCGGCCGGCTCGCGCGGCTTCAACCAGCTGCCGTACCGCATGCTCGTCCCCCGCGGCGTGCCGAACCTGCTGGTCGCCGGGCGCTGCGCGTCGATGACGCAGCTCGGTCAGTCCTCCGGCCGGGTCACCGGCCCCTGCTTCGCGATGGGACAGGCCGCCGGCGTGGCGGCCGACCTCGCGCTGCAGGCCGGCGTCTCGGCCGCCGACGTGGATGTGCCCGCCCTGCAGGCGCGGCTGGAGGCCGACGGCGCGTACCTCGGGGTGCGCGAGGCTCCCGCGCCCGTGCCGGCCTGAGTCTCGCCGTTTCACGTGCCCGATCCATTCGACTCGCCGAATCCGTTCGACGTGCCCAATCCGTTCGACGTGCCCAATCCGTTCGACGTGCCGAATCCGTTCGACTCGCCGAATCCGTTCGACTCGCCGAATCCGTTCGACGTGCCCAATCCATAGGGAATGGGTGACTCCATACCCTATGGGCTATGGATTCGCCGAATCCATAGGGATTCGGGCGGCGAGGCGGGTGGGCCGGCGCGCAGGGATGCCGGCGCGCAGGGATGCCGGCGCGTGCCGGGGCGTGCCGGGGCGTGGCATCCGACTGCGGAAGTCAGCCGCCCGACTCCCACGCGAGTGACTCGATGTAGCGCAGCAGCACGCCCTCGCGCAGCGCCCAGGGGCAGACCTCGAGCTCGGCGATCTCCATCAGCTCCATCGCGGTGTGCAGCACGACGGCGCCGGCCACGATCTGGAACGTGCGGTCGGGCGTGATGCCGGGCAGCTCTTGGCGGGCGGATGCCGGGATCCGGGCCAGTCGCGGAATCCATGCGCCGAGCGCGGCGCGGGGCAGCAGCATCCTCTCCCCGCCGCTCCATCCCGCCAACGGCACGCCGGCGAGCCGTGCCAGGGAGCGGATCGCCTTCGACGTGCCGACGACGTGGTCGGCGCGGGGCAGGGCGCGGAAGCGCTCGGCCACCGGCACGAGCACCTGGCGCGCGTGCGTACGCAGCGCGTCGACCGCCGCCTCGCCGGGCGGGTCGTCGGGAAGGAACCGCAGGGTCATGCGCCCGGCACCGAGGGGGACGGATGCCGCGACCTCGGGCAGTTCGTCGGCGCCCGCCGCGAACTCGAACGAGCCGCCGCCGATGTCGAGCAGGCAGATGCGGCCCGAGGCCCAGCCGAACCACCGCCGCACGGCGAGGAAGGTCAGGCGGGCCTCGGTCTCTCCGTCGAGGACCTGCAGCGGCTGGCCGAGGGCCTGCTCGATCTTCGCGATCACCTCGGCGCCGTTCGTGGCCTCGCGCACGGCCGAGGTCGCGGTGGCCAGGAGCTCGTCGACCCGATCAGCGGCGACGATCTCGCGGGCGCGGGTCGTGGCATCCACGAGCGCCTGCACGCCCTCGTCACTGATGGCGCCATCGGGCGTGAGGAAGCGCATCAGGCGCACGACCGCGCGCTCGCTGGTCGTGGCCAGCGGCCGTCCGCCCGGGCGCGCGTCGGCGATCAGCAGGTGGACGGTGTTCGATCCGATGTCGAGGACTCCGAGGCGCACGCAATGAGCGTAGTGCGCGTGGGGGAGTGGCGGTCGATCTCGCTATCGCGCGTGAGCAGCGTGGTCTGCAGTCGCGCGGAGCGGGGGATGCTCGCGGATCTGAGGGATGCCTCGTGGGAGGAAGGGATGCCTCGTGGGAGGACAGGATGCCTCGTGGGAGGAAGGGACGCCCCGCGGGAGGGGAGAAGGGGAGGGAGGAGGCGGGGGCTAGGCGATGCCGCCGCCGTCGACGACGAGGGCGGAGCCCGTGACGTACGACGACTCGTCGCTGGCCAGCCACACCACGGCGGCGGCGATCTCGCTCGGCTCGCCCATGCGCCCGAGCGGGCGATCGGCCGACTCGGCGAGGAAGGACTTCTCCTCCTGGCCGAGCTGGGCGGCCTCGCTGCGCAGCATGCCGGTGTTGACGTCTCCGGGGTTGACCGAGTTGACGCGGATGCCCTGCGGCCCGTGGTCGATCGCCAGCGCCCGCGTCATGTTCACCACGGCGCCCTTCGACGCGCAGTACGAGATCGCCTGCCCGCCGCCCTTCAGCCCCCAGCCCGAGCCGGTGTTGACGATCGATCCGCCGCCGGCGGCAGCCATGACCGGGACCACGTGCTTGCACATCAAGAAGATCGCACGCACGTTGACCCCGAACACGCGATCCCATTCCTCGACGGTGGTCTCGACGGCGGTCGTGCGACGGATGATCCCCGCATTGTTGAACACCACGTCGATCGTGCCGAACTCGTCGAGCACCGTGGCGACGACGCGTTCGATGTCGGCCTCGCTCGAGACATCGGCGGCGATCGCCACGGCCGTGCCGCCGGCAGCGCGGATCTCATCGGCGACGGCGGCTGCGGCATCCTCGTTCAGATCCACGACGGCGACGGCGGCGCCTTCGGCGGCGAACGCGAGGGAGGTGGCGCGGCCGATGCCGCCCGCTCCGCCGGTGACGATGGCCTTCTTGTTCTCAAGTCGCATGGAGTGCTCCTTCATCGATGGACGTCGTGGGGATGGATGCCGCGGACTCGGGCGCGACCACGGGATAGATGCTGGCAGATCCGGCGCCGGTGACGACCCGGACGTACCCGGCGAGGGCGGCGTCGACCTCGGCGTCGCCGGTGTCGACCAGCAGCGGCCGGCCGCGCAGGTCGATGAGCTTCTGCTCAGTGGCCACGACGATCAGCGGATCGGGGCCGAGCGCCCGGATCACCGCCGCCGACAGCTGCTGGTTGCCGCGGCCGAGCAGAAAGCCCTGGCCGCCGATCACGGTGACCACGGCCTTGGCGGGTCCGCGCGAGATCTCGTCGAGCAGCTCGCGCTCGCTGGCGCCGGCGCGCACGACGCGTCCGTCGAGGACGACGTCGACGCCGAGGGGGGTGCCGTCGATGCCGAGCTGCCGCGCGAGCTCGGCCATCGTGCCGCCCGGGCCGAGCAGGTAGCGCACCCCTGGCCGCAGGGAGGATGCCGCGGCCCGCGCCGCCGCGACGACCGCCGCGTGCTCGCCGGCCGGGGTCGCGGCCTTGCGCGCCTGGGTGCGCCCGGCCCGGTAGGGCACCGGCAGCATGCCGAACAGGCGCGGCTCGACGCGGGAGCGGCGCAGCTGGGCCTCATCGATGTCGAGCACCTCTTGGTCGTGGACGGGCAGCGGCGCGTCGATCCACGCGGCGGCGAGGGCGCCCGCCGCACTCGGGCTGATCGCGAACACCGGCGAGTACATCTTGACCCCCGACGGAATGCCGAGCGCCGCCGAGGTCGTGGCCCCTTCTGCATCCCGAATCCATAGGGATTGGGCGAGTCCATGCCCTAGAGGGTGTTGATTCGCCCAATCCCTATGGATTGGTGAGGGGTGGGAGGGGGTGGGGTGGGTCGGGGAGGCGGGCGCCGCCGCCGAGGGGTCGGTGGCGAAGGCGGCGGCGACGTCGCGGGCGGTGCCGTCACCGCCGGCGAACAGGATCAGGCCGGCCCCGGCATCCCGCACCGCACGGACCGCAGCGGTGGTGTCGGCCGCGGTCGTTGCGGCGTGCACAGCTGCGGGGATCGTGGGCGACACGCCGGGGGTGGATGCCTCGTCGGCGGCGCGTTGGGGAAGATCCCCGTCGCTGTGCACCGGTGATGGCCCGCCGGGCGTGTAGACCACCCTCGGTAGGAGGCCGGCGGCGCGCACGGCGTCCTCGCCCATCGATCCCGCCGCCGTCAGCACCTCGGCGCCCGGGTGCGCCTCGGCGACCACGTGCAGCGCCGTGACGGCGCGGGCGGCTGCGCGCGAGACGCCGCCGCGGGCGGCGGCGTCTCGCTGCACGGCGGCCCCGTCCGAGCCGGCGAGCCCTGCGGGGCCGCCGACGCCGGCGACCGGATTGACGACGAGGGCGAGCATGACTCAGGCGGCGCTCCCACCGGTTGCGGCGGCCGACCCCGAGCCGGCACCCGACCCCGCGTCGGCACCCGACCCCGCGTCGGCACCCGACCCCGCGGCCGAGCCCGCGTCCGCACGCTCCCCGAAGGGATGCTCCGAGCCTGCCGAAGGGTACTTCCGCAGGTAGGCGCGCCAGGTGATGGCCCAACGGTCCGGATCGTCCAGGTCGTCGTGGTGCGTGTGGTGCACGGTCTGGTTGTGCGGCGCGGTGCGCACGACCTCGGGCGTCTCGCGGGCCTCGCGCGCGACCTCGGCGAGGGCGGCGACGTACTCGTCGATCTCGGCCTTCGAATACGACTCGGTCGGCTCGAGCGTGAACGGCTGCGGCACGACGTACGGGTGGTGACTGGTCCAGTAGTGCATGCCGAAGTCCGACAGGCGCACGCCGATCTCCTCCGACGAGATGCCGGTCTGCTCGAACAGCTCCTGCCACGAGTAGCGCACCTGCTCGATGCGCCGACGGCCCTCGGCGTACGGGGCCGACGCACCCGGGATCGCCCGCACCCTCTCGAGCAGGTAGTTGTTGTTCAGCACCGCGATCTCGGCCGCCGCAAGCAGTCCGTCGGCGCCCAGCGCCATGATCCACGAATACGCGCGCACGATGTTGGGCACGACGCCGTGGAACGGCGCGACCGCCCCGATCGACTGCTGGCCCTGCTCACGCACCGCGAACCCGTCGTCCGTGCGCACGACCCGCGGCCCGGGCAGGAACGGGGCCAGCGCCGCCGACACGGCGTTCGCCCCGGCGCCCGGTCCGCCGCACGCGTGCGGGGTCGAGAACGTCTTGTGCAGATTGAAGTGGCACACGTCGAAGCCGGCGTCCCGCGCCCGGGTGATGCCGAGGATGCCGTTCGCGTTGGCCTGATCGTACGAAGCGAGCGCACCGACCGCGTGCGCGGCATCCACCCATTCTTCGATGGCGGGGTTGTAGATGCCCGTGTCTTCGGGGTTGGTGACCATGATCGCGGCGGTGCGGTCGCTGAGCGCGGCCTTCAGCGCAGCGAGGTCGGGGTAGCCGTCGGCGTCAGGGTGGATCGTGATGACGTCGTACCCGGCGGCCTTCGCGGCGGCGGCGTTCGAGGGATGGCTGAAGATCGTCGTGATGACCTCGCGCCGCTGCGCGCCCTCGCCGTTGGCCTCGTGGAACGCCCTGATCATCGCGATGTTCGACCAGATCGCCGCCGACCCGCCCTGCGTGTGCAGCGACACCTCGTCCATCCCCGAGATCTCGGCGAGCATGCGCTCGAGACGCCAGATGATCTCGAGCACGCCCTGCGCATCGGCCGGGTCCTGCAGCGGGTGCAGCTCGGTCAGCTCGGGAGTGCCGATCAGCTGATCGTTGATCTTCGGCGAATACTTCATGGTGCACGTGCCCTGGCCGATGTCGACGTTCAGGTCGGCGCCGAGGTTCTCCTGCGACAGCCGCAGGTAGTGCTTGAGCACACGCATCTGGCCCATCTCGGGCAGCGCCGGCGCGCTCGCACGGCGCATGCCGGCGGGCAGCGCCGCGACGACGTCGCCGACGGCCGCGCGCACGCCGGGCTCGACGGGAGTGACCAGCACGCCGCGCTCGCCGGGCGTCGACAGCTCGAACACGATCGGCTCGTCCCACCGCGCCTGATGAAAGCGGCGCAGCGGCGGCTTGGGGGCGACGGGAAGGCTCATGCGTTCTGCTCCTCGGTGACGAAGGTGGATGCCGCGCCGGCGGCGAAGACGGTTGCGGCGGCGTCCGCCCCGGCCGCTGACGTGCGGTCCGTCGCACCGGTCGCGTGCGCGATCGCGGCGGCGAGGCGGTCGATGTCGGCCTGCGAGGTCAGTTCGGTGACGCAGACCAGGAGGGTGCGCTCGTCGACGACGACGCCCGGCTCGATGCCGTCCTCGCGCAACCGCGAGACGACGGCGGCGGCCGAGGCGTCCTCGAGCACGATCGTGAACTCGCGCAGGTGCAGGGCGTCGTCGCCGAGGCGCACGCCGGGGACGGCGCCCAGGCGCTGCCGCGCATAGGCGGTGCGCGCGAGCAGCAGCTCACCGAGCTCGGCCATGCCGGCCGGCCCCATCAGCGCGAGGTACACGCCGGCGGCGATGCCCCACAGTGCGGCGGCCGTGCCGACCCACTCCTTGCCCTCTTCGCGCAGTGCGAACGAGGTGCGCTCGTAGGCCACGTCGCCGAAGCCGTACTCTCCGGGCACGTCGGTGGCCGCGAGGCCGAACAGGCGCGAGGGCAGCTCCATCACGAACGTCGGGTCGTCGTCCACGGCGATGAAGCCGCCGTGCGCGCCGCCGTACCAGGGGTGCAGGCCGAGGGACTGGATGTCGCCGGTGACGATGTCGGCGCCCTGTGCGGCCGGCGGGGTGAGCACCCCGTACCCGATCGGGTCGGTGCCCACCACGACGACGGCACCCGCCGCGTGCGCCAGGTCGGCGATCTCGCGCAGGCGGGTCTCGACGGCACCCGTGAAGCTCGGGGTCTCGATCCAGACGGCGGCCACGTCGTCGCCGAGGGCGGCCCGCAGGGCAGCGATGTCGGCGGTGCCCCCTAGCGTCGGGACATGATCCAGCGTCAGGTGCGTGCGCACGAAGTCGTGCACCTTCGAGAGCTTGGCGGGCAGGATGTCGCTGCCCACGATCACGCGGGATCGGCCCGTGATCCGCCCGGCCATCGCCAGCCCCGTGGCCGTGGCCTGGTAGCCGTCGTAGGTGGGGACGTTCACGACGTCCATGCCGAGCAGCTCGCCCATGAGCGACTGGTACTGGAACAGGGCCTGGAAGCGGCCGTGGTCCTCATACGGCTCACCGGCGTACGCGGTGAGGAACTCGCTGCGTCCGATCACCTCGTCGACGACGGCGGGCACATAATGGCGGTATGTGCCCGCGCCCAAGAAGCTCAGCACGTCCTCGGTCGAGCGGTTGCGGCGCAGCAGGCCGCGCACGTGGCGGGCGAGGTCCTGCTCGGCGGGCAGGGCCGCGGGCAGGTCGAGCGGGCGGTCCAGTCGCAGGTCGTCGGGCACGTCGGCATAGAAGTCGTCGACGGATGCCGCGCCCACCGCGGCGAGCATCGCGGCCTTCGTGTCGGGGGCGGTGTTGGGGATGTACGGGTGCACGAACGCGTCGGTCACGGCATCCTTCCTTCGGTCGGGCCTGCAGCGAGGGTGATGAACGGGACGGTCTCGGCGCGCGGCGTCACGAGGACGGCCACGCCGAAGCGGGGGAGGGTGAGGGTCGTGCCGGGCGCGTCGTCACCGCCGAGCAGGTCGCGGGCGCCGGCGGGCACGGCGACGGTCAGCGGCTCGCGGCCGTGGTTGAGCACGAACGTGTAGTCGGTGTCGGCGCTCGAGCGGGTCACGGCGTCCAGGTCCAGAGCGATCCGGTCGCGGGCGGGCAGGCCGGCCTCGGCCAGCACCTGCCGCCACACGGCGACCAGCCCGTCGCCGTCGAGCATCGCGCTGACATACCACGCCGAGCCCGCCCCGACCGGACGGGCGGTGACGGCCGGGCGTTCGGCCAGGTCGCCGGACGCATAGCGGGCGCGGACGACGGCCGAGGCATCCACCTCGATCCACTCGCCCCAGTGCGCGAACGCGAGGCGCTCGCCGTTGAAGTCGAGCGCACCGCTGTCGCCGTCGGCCAGCGGCCACGGCTCGTCGACCTCGACGCCTAGCAGATCGCGCAGCGGCCCGGGCGCGCCGCCGGGGTGCACCTTCTCGGTCGCATCGACCACGCCCGAGAACGGGCCGACCACCACGCGGCCGCCGGACTCGGCGAACGCGGTGAGCGCCCGGGCCTGTGCGGCGTCGGCGACGTAGAGGTTCGGCACCAGCACGACGTCGTATCCGTCGAACGGGCCGGTCGCGCGCACTGCGTCGACGGGCTGGCCGAGGGCGTGCATGGCCCGGTGCCACGCGCGCGCCTGGTCCGCCCAGCTCAGGCGCTGCGACGGCATCGACTCGGCCGCCGCCGACCCCCAGCGCGAGTCCCAGTCGAACACGAGCGCGACGCGGGCGCGCACCCGGGTGCCGCGCACGGACCCGAGCCCGGCCAGCTCGGCACCCAGCGCCTTGGTCTCGGCGAACGTGCGCGACGCGCGGCCGCGGTGCCCGAGCATCGCGGAATGGAACTTCTCCTGCCCGTACCGGGCCTGCCGCCACTGGAAGAACATCGCCCCGTCCGAGCCGTGCGCGATCGCCTGCAGACTGTCGGCGCGCATCTTGCCCGGCGCCTTGGGCACGTTCACGTCGCGCCAGCTGACCGCGCTGGCCGACTGCTCGAGCAGCAGCCACGGCTGCCCCTTCAGCGACCGCATGAGGCCGTAGTTCAGGGCGGCGCCCACGGGCGCCAGCGGGTCGGACGGGTCGGGATAGGCGTCGTCGGTGACGAGGTCTTCGAGCTCGGCGAAGCGCCAGTAGTCCAGGTCGTGGAACATGCTCATGAAGTTCGTGGTGACCGGGATGCCGGGGGTGACCTCGCGCAGGATGTCGACCTCGAGGCGGAACAGGTCCAGCAGAGCGTCGGACGAGAACCGTTCGAAGTCCAGCAGCTGGGTCGGGTTGATGGGGCCGGGCGCGCGGCGCGGTGTCTCGATCTGGTCCCACGCGCTGTAGCGCTGGCCCCACACGTTCACACCCCACGCCTCGTTGAGCCCGTCGATGCTGCCGTAGCGCTCGGCCAGCCAGCGGCGGAAGTGCCGGGCCGACTCGGGGCAGTAGCAGCGCGAGGTGTGGTCGCCGTACTCGTTCGAGACGTGCCACAGCAGCACTGCGGGGTGCTCGCCGTAGCGCTCGGCCATCGCACGGGCCATTCGCGCGACGTGCTCATGCCAGACCGGCGAACTCGGGCAGTAGGTCTGCCTCGACCCGAACTCCAGACGCCGGCCCTCGGCATCCATCGGCATCATCTCGGGGTGCGCGCGCAGCAGCCACACCGGCGGCGTCGCGGTCGCCGTCGCCAGGTCGACGTGGATGCCGGCGTCCCACAGCAGGTCGACGATGCGGTCGAGCCAGCCCCAGTCGTACACGCCGGGCGCGGTCTCGAGCTGCGGCCAGCTGAACACCGGAAGGCTCACGATGTTCACGCCCGCCTCGCGCATGAGCGCGACGTCTTCGGCCCAGACGGCTTCGTCCCACTGGTCGGGGTTGTAGTCGCCGCCGTAGGCGAGGGCGTCCAGCCGCAACGTGCGGGAAGCATCCGTCATGCCGGCTCCTTCATCGTCGATGTCATCCACGGATCGCACGCCCATCAGCGCGTGTCGAATGTATTCTGTATACAGCGAGCGTATGCTGAATACTGGTGAGGGTCAAGTGCGACGAGGAGAGGCGCCATGGCGATCGAGCGGAAGAATCTGCGGATGCAGGTGCGCGAAGAGCTACTGACGCGCATGCGTGCCGGCCAGGTGCGCCCCGGCGAGGGCATCAACGAGGTGCAGCTGGCCGCCGAGATCGGCGTGAGCCGCACCCCACTGCGCGAAGCCCTCATCTGGCTCGAGAGCGAAGGCCAGATCGAGAGCGAGAACGGCAAGGGCTTCCGCTTCGCGCCGCTGAGCAAGGCGGAGTTCGAAGAGCTCGCGCCGATCATGGCCAGCCTCGAGGGGCTCGCGCTGCAGCTCAGCCCGATCGACGAGCTGAAGCGGCTCGGCAAGCGACTGAGCACGATGGCCGCGGCCTTCACGCAAGAAGAGGTCGAGCATTCGCTCGTGGTCTCGAAGGACGACGAATGGCACACGCTCATGCTCTCGGCCTGCCCGAACGGCAGGCTGCTGGCGATCATCGAGACCGTGCGCGGCGCCTTCCACCGATACGAGTCGCTGCTCGTGCCCAGCGACGCCACGATCCACCGTGTCGCCGCCGAGCACGGCGAGATCGCCCGGTGCCTGGCGGCCGGAGACGTGCCCGGCGCGGTCGCCGCGCTCGAGGCGAACTGGATGCACGGGGCCACGCGCATCCTCGACAACGCGTCGAACTCGTACTTCACCGACTGACCCGTCCGGCCGCCGGCGGTGCACCGGCGGGGGTCACTCGGACAGGCCCACGGCCAGGTCGACGAACAGGGCGGCCGACCAGCCGAAGGCGGTGGTCGCGGTGCGGGCCCTCTGTCCGGTCTCGGGGTTGAAGTACTCGTGCGGGCCGCCGCCGTGGATCACGAGCCGCACGGTGCGCTCGCGCAGCGCGCGGGCGTGGTCGGGGTATCCGGACCGCTCGAGCCCCTCGGCGACCAGCACGTTCGTGTTGATCCACACCGGGCCGCGCCACATGCGCTCGGCTGAGAAGTCCGGGTCGGTCGCGGCGACCGTCGGCAGCCCCCACGGCATGCCGAACCGGTCGGGGTCGCCGAGGGCGGCGTCCAGCTCGGCGGCGACGTCGTCCGGCAGCAGGCCGGTCAGCAGCGGCATGAGCCCGACGACGGCATCGGACGGGCACCCGTCGGCGAGGAAGGCGCGGCGATCGGGATGCCACATCCGGCCCAGCAGCGTCATGGTGCGCCGTGCGCGGTCGCGGTGGGCGCCGGGGTCGCCGGTCTGAAGACGTTCGCACAGGTCGGCCAGATCGAGGTCCTGCCGCACGAGATACGCGCCGAGATCGGGAGAGGCGATCGGCAGGGCGCCGTCGAAGATCGGGCTGTCGTCGAGGCCGGAGGAATAGGGGTGCGCGTACTCCGGCATCCCGTCGCCGTCGGCGTCGGAGTGCGCGAACCACCAGTCCTGCGAGCGCTCGATGACCGGCAGCAGCCGCCGCGCCCACGCGTCGTCGGGGGCGACCTCGAGCAGCTTGCGCACGGCCCACGCGGTCAGCGGCGGCTTGGTGAGCGGGATCGGCGCGTCGGGGTCGGCGATCGCCGAGCCGTCGCGGCGCAGGTGCTCGCGGTCGGCGGCGGGCAGGTCGTCGCTCGAGGCCAGGGTGCCCGTCTCGTGCACGACGTCGGGCAGCTGCCCGTCGGGGGTCGGGAAGCGCAGGGCGAGGTCGAGCTGCTCGCGGGCAAGGTCGGGGTCGCCGTGGCGCAGGCCCGTCGCGATGAAGTACGCGTCCCACTGCCACAGCCCGACGTAGCCGACCTTGGACGGCACGACCGCGCGCACGTCGCCCAGACGCGGCAGCGCGACGATGTTCGCGCCGAGCACCCACCAGCAGAACGCGGTCATCTGCTGCAGGTCGTCGCGCACAATCGGGCACCGCGCGAACCAGTCGCGCCAGAGGGCGGCCGTCGCCGCGAGGTCGGCGTCGTGGGTCGTGGAGGCGGACGCCGTCACGCTGCGGTCGGGCTGCACGTCGATGCGTACGGCGAGCGGGCCGTCGGGGTTCGCGCGCGCAGCGTCGCGGGTGCCGTCGGGCAGCGTCCAGACGACACTGCCGCCGGCCGGCACCGCGACGCTCAGGGCCGTGGGGCCGGCGAAGGTGAGGGTCGACCCGCCCGCGAACACGATGCGGTCGGGCTGCACGTCGGCGATCTCGAGCACCCGGTCGCCCGCGTCGCGCACCTGCAGCAGGTCGATCACCCGGCATGCGCGCAAGGGCTTCTCGTATTCGGCCGTGTGGATCCGGATGCCGCGGGCTGCGGCATCCGGACCCTCGGTCTCGTCGGCGCGGAACGCGATGATCCGCGACGACGGCAGGGTGAACGGCGCGCGCACCAGGTCGAGGTGGCGCCCGGCCAGCGCGGCCAGCGCCTCGGGGGTCGGCGGACGCGTCACCGGCCGCCCAGCCCCGACGCGGCCATGCTGTTGAGGATCTGCCGCTGGCCGATCACGAATGCGATCAGCATCGGGATCGTCGCCACGGCCGAGGCCGCCATGATCAGGCCGTAGTTGATCGATCCGAACTGGCCCTGGAAGCTCTGCAGCAGCAGCGGCACCGTGAACAGGTTCTGGCTGTTGAGCATGACCAGCGGCAGCAGGAAGTTGTTCCACGTGCTCAGCGCCACGATGATCGCCAGGGCGCCGAGCCCGGGGCGCAGGTTCGGCAGCACGATGCTCCAGAAGATGCGCCAGCGGCCCGCGCCGTCGACGAGGGCTGCCTCTTCGAGCTCCTTAGGCAGCGACAGCACGAACTGCCGCATCAGGAACACGGCGAACGGGTTCGCCAAGGCTGCGGGAATGATCAGCGACAGGTGCGAATCCACCCACCCGAGCTTCGCCATCAGCAGGTAGAAGGGGATCAGGGTGACCTGCATCGGGATCATCTGCGTCGCCAGGAACACGATGAACATGACCCGCGAGCCGCGGAACCTGATGCGCGCGAACGCGTAGCCGGCCATCGACGCCGTGATCAGCGTGCCGATCACGACCAGGATCGCGATGTAGATGCTGTTCGCGTACGCCTGCGCGAACGGGGCGTCGTTCCACGCGTCGATGAAGTTCTGCGGCGCCCACGGGCTCGGCCAGAAGCTCAGCGGGTGATTCAGCAGCTGAGGCAGGCCCTTGAACGAGGTGACCAGCATCCAGATGAACGGATACACCATCGCGATTCCCGCGACGATCAGCACGACGTGCAGGACCGTCGCGGTCAGCCGCCGCTTGCCGCGGCCCGGGCGCGCGTTCGGCCGGATGCGGCGGCCGGGCGCGGTGATCGCGACGGTCGAGTCGGTGCGGGGGCTCAGAGTGCCGTCGGTCAGGCGGGGCGTCGAGACGCTCATGCGGCACCGTCCTCGTAGTGCACGAATCGCTTCTGGAAGGCGAACTGGATGCCGGTGATCACGAGTGTCAGGATCAGCAGCAGAATGGATGCCGCGCTGGCGACGCCGAACTGCGTCTTGCCGAAGCCCAGATCGTAGATGTGGTAGACGATCGTGCGGGTCGCGTTGTCGGGGCCCGCGTTCGAGACCAGCACGAAGACGATGTCGAACGTCTGCAGCGAGCTGATGAACGCGATGATCGACGAGAAGAACAGCACCGGCGACAGCAGCGGCAGTCGGATGCGGAAGAACAGCGACACCGCGCCGGCGCCGTCGATGCGCGCGGCCTCGATGACGCTCGGGGAGATGTTCTGCAGCCCCGCCAGGAAGATCACGACGTTCAGGCCAAGCGACGACCAGATCGTCACGATGCACACGGCGATCAGCGCTAGGTGCGGGTCGCCGAGCCAGTCCGGCGCGGGGACGTGGAAGACCGTCGCGATCGCGTTCGAGAGCACGCCGTCCTTGCGGAACAGCTGCTGCCAGATCATCGCCACCGCGATGCTGCTCGTGATCACCGGGGCGAAGAACAGCGCCAGATAGAGCGTGCGCGTCTTCAGCCGCTCGAGCGCGACCGCGACGATCACGGCCAGGCCCAGTCCGACCGGCACCGTGATCACGGCGATCAGCATCGTGTTGATCAGCGCCCGGCCGAACAGCGGATCGGTCAACTCGGTCTTGAAGTTGTCGAAGCCGATCCAGGTCAGCGGGGTCAGACCGTCCCACTGTGCGAACGCGAGCACGAGGGCGGCGACGAACGGCACGAGCACGAACAGCGCCATGCCGATCATCTGCGGGGCGACGAAGACGTACCCCCAGCGGCGGTCACGCCGCCGCCAGGCGGCCTCTGCACGAGGCGCACCTGACGACGGCATGCCGACCGTCGCGGCTTCCGCCAATCCGACGGAGCTTGCGGTCACGGGCCTTCCTTACTTTCCGCCGGTCTTGCTGCTGATCAGCTGCGCCGACTCGTCGAGGGCCTGCTGGGCCGTGACCTTGCCCTGGTACAGCTTGAGCATGATGTTGCTGACGTCGGTCGACAGGCCGGGCACCTGCGCCTCGGTCGCGTAGTCCTCGAAGCCGAGGTCGCGCATGTCCAGCAGCGTCTGCGCGTGAGCGGGGTAGCCGTCCAGCACGACGTTGTCGGCGCCCTTGATCGACGGGACGGCGTTGCCACTGCCCTGCAGGCGGAACGTCTGGCCCTGCTTGCTCAAGAAGCTCGTCCAGAACGTGAACGCGGCATCCTTCGCCTTCGTCTTGGCGTTGATCGCGAGGTAGCTGACGGCGACGCCGGTGGGTGCGGCCTTGCCGTCGGGCGTGGGCCACGGGGCGACGTCGTAGTCCTGCGGGTCGCCGGCGGCCTTGACGGTGCCGATCGTGTACCGGCCCTGGATGTAGAAGCCGGCCTTGTGCGTGACGAACAGCGAGTCCGACCCGGCGCCGCTGGGCAGCGTGTCGGCGACCAGGAACGTCTTGTTCTGGAAGTACTTGCCGAACGTCGTCATGGCGGCGACGGCCGTCGGATCGGTGTTGCCGACGAACTTTCCGCTGGCGTCGAAGGCCTTGCCGCCCTGCGAAGAGATCCAGCTCCAGTGCGTCGACCAGTAGTTCCAGAACATCGAGCCGGTCAGCCCCGCCGCGTGCAGCTTGTCGTTCATCGCGAGGTACGTCGCGGTGGTCCACTTGCCTTCGGCGGCGAGCGTGGCGGGGTCCTCGGTGATGCCGGCCTTCTTCAGCGCGACTTTGTCGTACCAGAGCGCGTCGGGGTTGGAGTCGTTCGGCTCGGCGAGGATCTTGCCGTCCTTCTTCGCGGCGCCGAGCAGGCCGGGCGCGAAGTCGTCGGGGTTGGTCTGGCTGTTCTTCGAGGCCATCAGGCTGTCGAGCGGCATCAGCACGTTCGCGTTGACGAACTTGCCGATCTGGTCGTCGCCGATGTAGAACACGTCGGGCGCGGTGCCCGAGGCGAGCTCGGTGAGCAGCTTGGTGTGGTAGTCGCCGTAGTCGGCGACCGGCTGGAGGACCACGTTGATGTCGGGGTGGTCCTTCATGAACTGGGTGTCGAACTGCTTGAACCGGGTGAGCTCTTGCGGAGTGCCCCAGGTCGACCAGACGACGGTCTGCTTGCCACCGGTGGCTCCGCCGCCGCCGCTGCACGCGCCGAGACCGATGCTGAGCGCCGTGACCGCCGTGACGGTCGTGGCGATCTTGAGGAAAGTGCGGGTACGCGGCATTTTGGGGGACCCCTCTCAAAGGAAAACCACGCTGTTCCTCAGTATTCTGTATACAGAACACAGGAATGTCAAGAGGCGGTGGTCATTTCGTGATGCGGGGTGGTGTCGCGGGCAGGATGCCTCGCGGGATGAAGGGATGCCTCGGGGCTAGGCGGGCGCGTCGAGGAGCTCGGCGATGAGGGATTCGATGCAGGTGCGGATCTGGTCGCGGATGCGGCGCACGGTGGCGGCATCCTGCCCCGCAGGGTCGTCGAGCTGCCAGTCCTCGTACCGCTTGCCGGGGAAGATCGGGCAGGCGTCGCCGCATCCCATCGTGATCACGACATCCGACTCCCGCACGGCGTCGACGGTGAGCAGCTTCGGCGCGTTGCCCGCGATGTCGATGCCCTCTTCGGCCATCGCTGCGACCGCGGCGGCGTTGATCCGGTCGCCTGGCTCGGATCCTGCCGACAGCACGTCGATGCGGTCGCCGGCCAGGTGCTGCAGAAAGCCGGCGGCCATCTGCGACCGGCCCGCGTTGTGGACGCACACGAACAGGACGGTGGGCTTCTCGCTCATGGGGTGGTTCCGTTCCGGGTGGATCGCCGCTCGATCAGCACGGTGTCGCGCCACCGGCCGGCGTGCGGGCCGAGCTGCGAGCGGGCGATGCGCTCGCGCCGCCCGACGACGCGGAAACCCGCCCGCGCATGCAGGTGCAGACTGGCCGTGTTCTCGGGGAAGACGCTGGACTGCAGCATCCAGTATCCGGCGTCGTCTGCCGCGGCGACGAACGCGGGCAGCAGCTGCCGACCGATGCCTTCGCCCCGCCGCGCCGGATCGATGTAGAGCGAGTGCTCGATGACACCGCGATAGACCTCGCGCGCCGAGACCGGCGAGGCGGCCGCCCAGCCGACCACCGCCCCGACCTCGTCGACCGCGACCAGACGCGCATCGTCGACCTTGCCCGCATCGAACCGTTCCCACGACGGGGTCGCGGTCTCGAACGTGGCCTCGCCGCCCGCGATGCCCGCGGCGAAGATCGCCTCGACCTGCGGCCAGTCGTCCGCCCGCATCGGCCTGATCCGGGTCATGAGCAGCAGGAGCCCCCGCCGATGTCGGTCGAGCAGACCCCGGTCGCCGGCAGCACCAGCTGCACCTCGGTGGCCGCCCGCATGTCGCCGTCGAGCCAGGCGACCACCGATCGCACCTGCTCGTAGCCGGTGGCGAGCAGGAACGTCGGCGCCCGGCCGTACGATTTCATCCCGACGATGAAGAACCCCGCATCCGGGTGGCGCAGCTCGTCGAAACCGTGCGGGGCGACCGTGCCGCACGAGTGCAGATTCGGATCGATCAGCGGCGCGAGCCGCCGCGGCGCCTCGACGATGTCGTCGAGCTCCAGGCGGACCTCGCGCAGCATGTCGAGCTGCGGGCGGAACCCGGTCGCGTTCACGACCACGTCGGTGTCGTGCACGGATGCCTCACCCCGGCGCGATCCGATGAGGCGAACGCCGTCGCCCTGTGCCGCGACCCGCGCGATCTCGAACGAGTCGATCTTCTCGATCGCGCCGTGGGCGACCAGCCGGTCGACCCGCGAGCCCAGCCGGGCGCGGTCGGCCAGTTCGTCGTCGGGCGACGACGAGACGCGCACGGCGGACCGGTTGCGGATCAGCCAGCTGACCCGGGTGCCCGGCTCGTCCTTGGCCAGCCGGGTGAGGGCGATGAGGGTGTTGGCCGCGGAGTGGCCCGCGCCGACGACGGTCGTGTGCCGACCCGCGAACACGGCGCGGTCGGCGCCGAGCACGTCGGGCAGGGCGTGGACGATGCGCTCCGCGACGAGGTCGGCGCCGATCGGCGCCAGGCCGGCCGAGCCGAGCGGATTCGGTGTGCCGTAGGTGCCGGACGCGTCGATGACCGCCCGGCCGGTGAACTCCTCGACCCCGCCGTCGACGGTCTGCAGGCGCACGAGGAACGGCGTCCTGTCGCGGCCGGAGGTGCGGGTGCGGTCCATGCCCTCGCGCGTCACCGCGACCACACGCGCACCGAACCGGATCTTCGCCGCGATCGGGTCGAGCGCGGCGAGCGGCGCGAGATACTCGTCGACCAGCTCGTGCCCGGTGGGGGCGCGTCCCTCGTCCGCCGGCGCCGTCCATCCGGACATCTCGAGCAGGCGGCGTGAGGCGGGGTCGATCAGGTGGCGCCACGGCGAGAACAGGCGCGTGTGGCCCCACAGTCGCATCGATGTCGCGACGCGGGCGCCCGCCTCGAGGACGACGAAGTCGACCCCGCGTTCGACGAGGTTCGCGGCTGCCGCGAGACCGATCGGGCCTGCCCCGATGATCACCACGGGCAGCGTCGTCAGCCGGTCATCGGCGACCGTGCGGGGTGTCAGATCGAGCAGCGTCATCGCGGGAGCCTCCAGAACATCGATGATTGTCGATGCCTAGTATCGGACGCTCTATCGAAGTCTGTCAATATCGAATATCATCGATATATGGCAACCATGATCGAGGTCACCGACGTCACCGCCGCCGGCGCGACGTGCTGCGCCCCGCTCGTGAAAGAGCCGCTCGATCAGCACGAGGCCGAATCGCTCGCCGTCACCCTGAAGGCGCTCGCCGATCCGGCCCGGCTGCGGCTGCTGTCGATCGTCGCCTCGTCCGAGGGGCGCGAAGCGTGCGTATGCGATCTGATCGACCCGGTGGGGCTGTCGCAGCCCACCGTCTCGCATCACTTGAAGATCCTCACCGAGGCCGGATTCCTCAGCCGCTCCAAGCGCGGCACCTGGGCGTACTACCAGCTGCAGCCCGACGCTCTCGAGCGGGTCGCGCAGCTCCTGACGTCCGCATAGCCGCCGACGAGGCATCCATTCTCAGTCCCGGCCGGGCGTGTGCACGCGCAGCCGGATCAGCCGGTAGCCGAGGCCGATCGCCAGGACGATGAGGCCGGCGACGATCGAGGTCAGCGGCAGCGTCGTGACGAGGATGCCGCAGCCCACCGCTCCCGCGATCGCGAGCAGGCGCGGATAGCGGCGGTGCTCGCGGGTCTGCGTCCAGGCCGAGACGTTCGCGATGAGGTAGTACAGCAGCACGCCGAACGACGAGAAGCCGATCGCGCCGCGCAGGTCGGTGAACGCGACCAGCACGCAGACCACGAGGCCCAGGGTGAGCTCCGCGCGGTGCGGCACGCGGAACCGCGGATGCACCGCGGCGAACCACGGCGGGATGTCGCGGTTGCGCGCCATCGCGAGGCTTGTGCGGCCGATGCCGGCGATCATGGCCAGCAGGGCGCCGAGCGCGGCGGCGGCCGCGCCGATGCGGATCACGATGCCCGGCCAGAGGGCTCCGCTGGTGTCGGCCACAGCGCCCAGCGGCGCCGCGGCGGATGCGAGCCCGGCGGGGCCGAGCGCGTGCAGGGCCGACACGGCGACGAGCACGTAGACGATGAGCGTGATCGTCAGGGCGGTGATGATCGCGCGCGGGATCGTGCGGGCCGGGTCGATGACCTCTTCGCCCATCGTGGCGATGCGGGCGTAGCCGGCGAACGCGAAGAAGAGGAAGCCGGCCGATTGCAGGATGCCGTAGAGGGCCATCGCCGGACCGGGTGCTGCTGCGCTCGCGTTCGCGGCGGCGGACGTGTGCGTGAAGCCGATGATCACGGCGAGCGTGAGGGCGACGAGGGCGATCGCGACGAGGATGCGGGTCAGCAGCGCCGTGCGGGTGATGCCGAGCGTGTTCACGATCGTGAGCAGCACGACCGCGGCGATCGCGACCGGCTTCACCCACGACGCGGGCACGGCATAGGTGGCGAACGTGATGGCCATCGCCGCCGAGCTCGCCGTCTTGCCGATGACGAACGACCACCCGGCGAAGAACCCGGGCCATTCGCCGAGGCGTTCGCGTCCGTAGACGTACGTGCCGCCCGAGGTCGGATACTGGGCCGCGAGCTGCGCCGACGAGGTCGCGTTGCAGAACGCGATGAAGCCTGCGACGATCAGGCCGATCAGCAGCCCGGCTCCCGCCGCGGCGGCCGCCGGGGCGAACGACGCGAAGATTCCGGCGCCGATCATCGATCCGAGTCCGATGACCACCGCGTCGCCGAAGTTCAGCCGGCGCGCCAGACCGCCTGACGTGCCGGACGGGGTGGTGGTCATGGCGCGGTGCTTCCTGTCGTTGCGTGTACCGATCGTGACACGACTGCACGGGCTGCGGCATCCACCCTCTCGTGAGAGGGATGCCTCGGCTTCGGCGCGCCGGTCGAGTCGTTCCGGTGCATGCCGGGCCGAATCCCTATGGATTCGGCGAATCAACACACTATGGGGTGTGGACTCGCCGAATCCCTATTGATTGGGGAAGGCGCCCACACGCGAGCGGGATGCCTCGCGGGATGGAGGGATGCCTCGGCGGGGATGAGGAGGGGAGGAGGGAGGGATGGGGGGATGGAGGGAGGGGGGAGGGAGGGAGCGGCAGACGATACGATGATCCGCGATGCCCGCTGAATCGATGACCGACGCCGGTCCGTCCGCGCCGGAGCTGTACCGCGAGATCCCTCGCGGCGAATGGTCGCGGCTGGCGGCGGGCATGTCGCAGCCGCTGACCGAGACCGAGGTCGTGCAGATCCGCGGGCTCGGCGACCGGCTCGACCTCGCCGAGGTGCGCGACGTCTACCTGCCGCTCAGCCGCCTGCTGAGCCTGTACGCGCGGGCGACCAAGCGGCTCGGGGCCGACACGGCCGAGTTCCTGAACGAGAGCGACGACACCACGACGCCGTTCGTGGTGGGAGTCGCCGGCTCGGTCGCCGTCGGCAAGTCGACGATCGCGCGCCTGCTGCGCGAGCTGATGAGCCGCTGGGCCGACACCCCGCGGGTCGAGCTGATCACGACCGACGGCTTTCTCTACCCGAACGCCGAGCTCGCCCGGCGCGGGCTGATGGACCGCAAGGGCTTTCCGGAGTCGTACGATCGGCGGGCGCTCGTCGACTTCCTCATGCAGATCAAGAGCGGCGTGGCCGAGGCGCAGGCTCCCTATTACTCGCACATGCGGTACGACATCGTGTCAGACGCGCAGGTGACCGTGCGCCGTCCCGATGTGCTCATCGTCGAGGGACTGAACGTGCTGCAGCCGCCGCCGAGTCCCAACGACATCGCCGTGTCGGACCTGTTCGACTTCTCGATCTATGTCGACGCGGATGCCTCGCACATCGAGCGCTGGTACGTCGACCGGTTCCTCACCCTGCGGCACAGCGCGTTCAGCAACCCGAACTCGTTCTTCAACGTGTTCGCCGGCCTCAGCGACGACGAGGCGGTGGCCCGGGCGCTCGGGTTCTGGAACGACATCAACCTGCCGAACCTCGAAGAGAACGTGCTGCCCACGCGCCATCGCGCCTCGCTCGTGCTGCGCAAGGGCCCGAACCACGCCGTGGAGCGGGTGCTGCTGCGCAAGCTGTGACGGCTGGGGCCGGGTCCCGTCCCGACCCCAGCCGGGTCTCACTTGCCGGTGCCGCCCAGGTATGCCGCCCACGGGTAGAACACGTAGTCGAACGCGGCGGGAGCTCCGGTGATCCGGCTGCCGAGCCACAGGTCGTTCGTCAGCTCGACGCCGGGGAACATCGGGTTCATCTCATCGTGGAGCTTCTTCTCCATCTCGACGACGAGCTTCGCGCGGGCCGTGACATCCTTCTCGGCGACCGCCTGACCGAACAGGTCGTCGATGCCCGAATAGCCCGACTGGTTGAAGGACGCGCCTGACACGGCGGTCAACGCCAGCCAGTCCAGCGGGTTCGGGATGTTCGGCCAGAACTGCGTGTACAGCAAGTCGGTGTCGCCGCGGGTGGCGGGGTCGTACAGGTAGTTCGAGTAGCCGGTCGCCGGAACGACGTTGAGCTTGAACTTCAGTCCGATCTTGTCGGCCGCGGACTTGATCGCGATGCCCAGCTGCTGCGTGTCGTTCTGCTGCGGCACGACGAGGCTGATCGTCTTCGCCTTGACGTCGGCCGAGACGCCGGCGAGCAGCTTCTTGGCGGCCTCGATCTGCGGTGTGCCGTCGGTCTTGACCGAGTCGGCATACGCCGTCAGCTCGTCCTTCGCGAAGCCGAAGACGGCCGGCACCGTCTGCAGCGCCGCGGGGGTGCCCCGTCCGCCGTAGATCTGCTGGCCGATGCCCTTCCAGTCGATCGCCATCTGCAGCGCCTTGCGCACGTCGGCGTTGCCCATCGCGCCCTTCGGATTGGCGACCACGAGGGTCACCTCCAGCGGTGCGGGGCCGTAGTAGAGCTTGCCCGCCGACGAGGCCTTCAGCTGCGGGATGCCGGCGGTCGGCGGGTCGTACGTGCCGTCGATCTGACCCGAGAGCAGGCCTGCGGTGATGGCCGAGTCGTCGGTGACGAAGGTGAAGTCGATGTTCTTCACCTTCGGGGTGCGCTTCTTGTCCCAGTAGCCGTCGTAGCGGCTCACGCTGATCGACTGCCCCTGCGTCCACTTCTTGAACTCGTACGGCCCGGTGCACATGAGGCCGACGTCGGGGCTGCCGACCTTGTTGCCGTGCTCCTCCCAGAACTTCTTCTGCACGATGACCCCGGCGAAGCTGGCCAGCTCGTCGTTGAACAGATAGTCGGGCGTCTTCAGCTTCACGGTGACCTCGTGGGGCCCCGTCTTCGCGATCGACTTCACGCTGCTGAACAGGTAGCTGTAGAACGTCGTCTTGTCGTTGAGGGTGTGCTGCAGGCTCCACACGACGTCGTCGGCGGTCATCGGCGAGCCGTCCCAGAACGTGACGTCGTCGCGCAGCTCGTACACCCAGGTCAACGGGTCGGGGTTCGAGAACGACGATGCCAGGTTCGGTGTGATCTTGAAGTCGGGGGTCTGCGCGAGCAGCGTCTCGCACATGTTCGAGTTGATCATGTTGGGCGTGTAGTCGGCGCCGTGGTACGGGTCGATCGTCTGCGGCTCGCCCTGGAACACGTTCCACGTGATCGAGTCGACCTCGCTCGTGCCGGCCGGGGTGAGGGTGGTCAGCCCGCTGCCGGCGGATGACGTCGTCGGGGCGGGGCCGCCTGCGCCGGAGCAGCCGGCGAGGACCATGAGCGCCGCCGCGCCGACGGCGACGGCGGCGATGCGGGAGCGGGTGATGGACATGTGATGCCTCCTGTTCGGTGGGATCAGCGCCGCGCTGTGATAGCGGTGGGATCCCAGCCCTCCTGCGGGACGCTGTCGCGCAGGAGCCTGGTATAGGGGTGTTGCGGATCGTCGAGCACGGCGGCAGTGGTGCCCTGCTCGACGACCGAGCCGTGGCGCATGACGATCGTGTCGTCGGTGACCTGACGGATCACCGCGAGATCGTGGCTGATGAACAGGTAGCTCACTCCACGCTCTTCGCGGATGTCGGAGAGAAGATTGAGGATCTGCGCCTGGATCGATACGTCCAGCGCCGAGACCGCTTCGTCGAGGATCAGCACGTCGGGTTCGGCCGCCAGCGCTCGCGCGATCGCGACCCGCTGCCGCTGCCCGCCCGACAGGGCCCTGGGCAGCGCCGACAGCCGGTGCTCGTCGAGCCCGACGAGATCGGCGAGCTCTCGTACCCGGCGCCGGGTCTCGTCGCGCCCGAGCCGGAAGTGCACGCCGATCACCTCGGCGAGGCAGTCGCCGATGCGCTGCCGACGGTCCAACGACGTATACGGGTCCTGGAAGACGATCTGGATGTCGCGCCCGCGCTCACGCAGCCGGCGCGCGCCGCGCGCGGGCCGCGTCCGATCCTGCCCGCGCACGAGGATGCGGCCCGACGTGGGCCGTTCCAGGCCGATGATCATCCGCGCCGTGGTCGTCTTGCCCGACCCGGACTCGCCGACGATGCCGAGCGCTCCGCCGGCCTCGAGCGTGAAGCTCACGTCGGCGACGGCGGTGGTCTCGCTGCGTCCGCGCCCGAACGTCTTCGTGAGGCCTTCGACGGCCAGCAGCGGTTCGCTCATCGTGCCGCTCCTTCGCTCTGTGCGAACGTGAGGTCGGGTGAGAGTATCCGACCCTGCAGCTCCGGCATGCGCACGCAGCGCGACAGCCCCTGCGGGGCATCAGCCGGACCGATCTGCAGCAGCGGCGGCACCGTGGCGCGGCAGGCGTCCTGTGCGAACCGGCAGCGGGGGGCGAACGGACAGCCGTCCGGCGCCTCGTACGCGGTGGTGGGATGCCCGGGGATCGCCGGTAGGCGTGCGGCGCGCCGGTCGATGTCGGGACGCGCCTGCACGAGCGCCGCCGTGTACGGGTGCAGCGGGTCGGCCACGAGCCGCGCCGACGACTGGCGCTCCATCACCTGGCCCGCGTACAGCACGATGGTCTCGTCGCACACGGCGGCTGCGAGCTCCAGGTCGTGGGTGATGAACAGCATCGCCATGCCGTACTCGCGCTGCATGCGGCCCAGGATCGCCATCACCTCGGCCTGGGTCGTGACATCCAGAGCCGTCGTCGGCTCGTCGGCGAGGATCAGCCGCGGGCGCACGGCCACGGCCGCGGCGATCATGACCCGCTGCAGCAGACCGCCCGACAGCTCGTGCGGGTACTGCCGCATGCGGCGCTCGGGGTCGCCGATGCCCACCTGGCGCAGCACCTCTGCGGCCCGTTCGGCGGCCTGCCGGGGCGGGACCCGCTCGTTCGTGCGCAGCGCCTCGGTGAGGAAGTCGCCGATGCGTCGCACCGGGTTGGTGTGGGCGCGGGCATCCTGGAAGATCATCGCCACGTCGCCCGCGCGGTAGGCGCGCAGCGCGTCGGCGCGCATGTCGAACACGTCGACGCCGTCGAAACGCACGTGGCCCGCCACGTCAGCGCCCGCGGGCAGCAGCCGTGCCACCGCGCGCGCGGTCATCGACTTGCCCGATCCCGACTCGCCGACCAGCCCGAGGGTCCTGCCCGGCTCGAGCGCGAAGGACACGTCGCGCAGCACGGGCCGCATGCGCCCTCCGACCGGGAGGCGCACGGTCAGGTCGTCGACTTCGACGAGCGCGCTCATGCCCGTCCCTCCGATCGTTCGTTGAGCCGGTCGCCCAGCGTGTTGACCGCAGCGACGACGATGACGATCATGACGCTGGCGTACAGCGCCTCCTGCGGGCGCTGCTGCAGCACGCCCGCCATGCCCGAGCCGACCATCGCGCCCCAGTCGGCTGTGGGTGGCTGCACCCCCAGGCCGATGAACGACAGACCCGCCAGATCCATGAGCGCGAACCCGAACGCGAGCGTCGCGTTCGCCAGGATCAGGCCTGCCACGTTGGGCAGGACGTGCCGCAGCGAGATGACTACACCGCGCACGCCCTGCACGCGCAGCGCGGCCACATACGGCAGGGCGCGCTCGCGCAGCGCGGCACTGCGCACGATGCGGGCGATGTAGGGGATGTACGCGATCGACAGGGCGATGACCGCGGCGGTCAGGCCCGACCCGAACAGCGCCGTGGCGAGGATCGCGAGCAGCAGGCCGGGGAAGGCGAAGACCGCATCGATGACCCGCACGACGACCTGGTCGAACCATCCGCCGAACCACACCGCGGCAAGTGCCAGGCACGTGCCGAGGATCGTGGATGCCACGACCACGACCAGCGGGCCCACCAGCGCTGTGCGCGAGCCGACCATGAGACGCGACAGCAGGTCGCGGCCGCTCGCGTCGGTGCCCAGCAGGTGGGCGCCGCTCGCACCCTGGTACGCGTCCGACAGGCTCGCTGCGTTCGGGTCGGCCGGTGCGAGCAGAGGGGCGAGCAGCGCGATCGCGGCGATGGCGATCAGCACGATCAGCGACGTCCATTCGGCCGCGCCGAGCGATCCTGCGCGCCGCAGGCGACGCTCCTCGCGGGCGAGCAGGCGCGCGTCTTCGACGGTGGCGACGGTCATGAGGCGGTCCTTCCCACGTCCACGCGGGGGTCGAGCAGCGAGTAGGCGAGGTCGATCAGGGTGTTGAGCACGATGAAGGCCGCCACGTAGACCAGGCACACGGCCTGCACCACCGGGAAGTCCTTCTGCTGCACCGAGGCGATCAGCAGCTGGCCGAGGCCCCCGAGCTGGAAGACCTGCTCGATCACGACGCTGCCGGCGATGAGCCCGGCGATCGTCAGACCCGCCACGGTCAGCACCGGCATCGCCGCGTTGCGGATGACGTGACGTCGCACGATGAACCGCCGCGGCAGCCCTCGGCTGACCGCCGTCTGCACGTGGTCGATCGACAGCTCTTCGCGAATCGCCGTCCGGGTCAGCCGGGCCACGAACGCGACCGATGCCAGGGCGAGCGAGATGGCCGGAAGGACCGCGTGGTACAGCGCGTCCACCCCGGGGGCGCCGGCGCCGAACACCGGGAACCAGCGCAGGTTCACGGCGAAGACGACGATGAGCACGACGGCGGCGACGAACGTCGGCACGGCCATGACGGCCGTGGCCGTGACCATGGTGGACCGCGACAGCCAGCCCGGCCGCAGCCCCGCGTAGACCCCGACGACCAGGCCCACCACGAGCACGATCACGGCGGCGAACAGCACGAGCAGCACCGTCGCCGGCGTGCGGGCAGCCAGCACCGACGACACCGGCTGGTTGAACACGATGGAGGTCCCGAAGTCGCCGTGCGCGACGCCGCCCAGCCACAGGGCGTACTGCTGCCACAGCGGCAGGTCGAGGTGGTACTGCGCTTCGAGGGCCGCGATGCCCTCGGGCGACATGGTCCTGCCGTGCGTGAGGAACGTGAGCGGATTGCCCGGTGCGACGTACAGGGCACCGAACACGACGACGCTGGCGATCAGCAGCGTCACCACGAGCCCGACGACGCGCCCGGCGACGAAACGCACCAGGGGCCACCCGGGCCACCGCTTCGCGGCGGCCCGCTGCGCGGCCACGACGGTCGTCTGACTGCTCATGGCGCACCCACTTCGACGGGGGCGGCGGCGTGCACGGTGCGGCCGGCTACGACCGTGCGCACCACGCGCGCGGCGAGCAGCTCGTCGGCCGGCGCGGCGAAGACGTCGCGGTCCAGGACGATGAAGTCGGCGGCAAGGCCGGCGGCCAGGCGGCCGTACTCGTTCTCGGCGCGGGCCGCCCACGCGGCGTCCGCGGTCGCGTGCACGACGGCGTCGGCCAGGGGGACGGCGTAGTGCGGGATGTTCGGCGGCAGCGCGGGGTCCTTCGCGGAGCGCCTGGTCGCGGCGATGAACATGTTCGGCAGCGGCGCCGACGGGGCGGTCGGCGAGTCGGTGCCGAACACGAGCCGGGCTCCGGCATCCGTCATCTCCGGCCAGGGGTAGCCGCGCTGCACGCGCTCGTCGCCGAGCAGCGCACGCCAGTTGGCCTGATGCGACGGGTCGGCGTGCACGGGCTGCATGCTGGCGGTGATGCCGAGCGCAGCGAGACGGGCGATGTCGGCGGGCTCGACGACCTCCAGGTGCTCGATGCGGTGCCGGCGCGGCCGGATGCCGTTCGCAGCGACGGCGCGGGCGACGGCGTCGACGGCGATGCGGACGGCCTCGTCGCCGATCGCGTGCAGAGCCACCTGCAGGCCGGATGCGTCGGCAGCGGCGACCACGGGGGCCAGCTCGTCGAGACTCCACACGGGTTCGGCTGTGGAGCCGTCGGCGTACGGGCGGCCCAGAGCCGCGGTGCAGCCGTCGATGGTCCCGTCGACGATGATCTTGATGCCGGTGACCCGCAGGAACGCCGAACTCTGCTGCGTCGCGAGCTGTGTCGCGCGGGCGACCTGGGCGAGATTGGCGGCCGGATCGCCGGTGGGCTGCACGCGCCAGAAGGCGGTGATGCGGGCAGTGAGCGTCCCGGATGCCTCGGCGCGCTGCATCGCGGCCAGATCGTCTTCGATCAGCGCCATGTCGGTGACGGCGGTGACGCCGCTGCGGCGATAGCCGTCCAGCACCGCCTGCAGCGCCTGGTCGCGGTGCGCGTCGTCCGAGAAGCCGTCGAGGATCGGCCAGACCAGGCGGTGCATCGCGGTCTCGTCGACGTATCCCGTCGCCACTCCATGGCCATCGCGGTGCACGGTGCCGCCGGCGGGCGACGCTGTGTCGTCGTCGATGCCCACCTCGGCCAGCGCAGCGGTGTTCAGCCAGATCGAGTGGTAGTCGTACGACTGCGCATACACCGGCCGATCGGGCACCGCCTCGTCGAGCATGGCGCGCGTGGGCGCGCCGCCGCCGATCGCGCCGTGGTTCCAGCCCTGCGCCCGGATGCGCGGCGCGGTCGGATGCGCCCGGGCCCACGCCCGGATGCGGCGCTGGATCTCGCCGACATCCTCGGCGCCCCACAGGTCGACCTGGCCGGCCGCTTCGCCGGTGCCCACGACGTGGGCGTGGCCGTCGACGAAGCCGGGCAGCACGAGGGCCCCGTCCAGGTCGGTGGTCTGCGCGTCGGTCCCGGCGATCTGCCGCGCCGTGGCGTCGTCGCCGGCATAGGCGATCCGCGTGCCGTCGACGACCAGGGCCTCGGCCCACGGTCGCCGGTCGGCGGTGAAGATCCGCGCGTTGCGGTAGAGCTGCATCGGCATCGTCGTCGCACTCCTTCTCGGTCGGTCGGTCAGAATCGGTCCAGTCCGGTGCTCGCTGCTTCGGCCGGCGGGCCCGGATGCGTGAACAGCGCGAAATCGGCGGCGTCCAGCGCGATCGTCAGCAGCGTCTCCCACCGCAGGTGCGCCGGCTGTGCCGGATCGGCGCGGACGCACACCGCCGCATCGCCGCCTTCGGCCCCGCAGAAGGCGGCGGCCCGGGCGAGAGGGCTGCGTCCGGCCATGGCCGACCGCGCGGCCTGCGCGTGCCCGTACCGCTCGTACGTGGTGGACGACGAGCCGTCGATCGTGTCGCCGTCGTGCAGGGACTCGTCCAGGAAGTGATTCGTGTGCAGCAGCCAGCCGTCGTCGCCGGGGCGCACGACCGCGACGCCCGCCGGCGACATCTCGATGCTCGCCGCGCTCGCCGTCTCGCCATCCCAGGTGGCGACGGTCAGCACGGTCGACGCGCTGACAGCCGCGGACGCGGCGATCTGCACGGCCTCGTCGACGCTCGCGGCGTCTTCGAGGACCCGGCGCGCGATCGCGTGCACCGGCACGCCGCCGGCGTCGCTATCGCTGCGATGCGACAGGATGTTAAAGTGCAGGGCGAGGCCGGCGTCGTTCACGCCGATCTTGGCGGGAGCGCCGAACTCGGTGAACAGCTTCACGCCGCGGCCGGACGCCGTCGTCAGCTGCATCAGCAGCCCGTCCGCGGCGAGATGGCCGTGCCAGTCCCAGGTCTGGATCGTCTCGGGCGGCTCGTGCGCCGCCAGGTGCACCGCGGTGGTGCATTCGCCCTCGCCCGCCGACGGCGCCACGGCCAGCACCTCCGTGCGCGATCCGATGGCCGACACCCGCCAGGGTTCGATCCCCGCGGCCGCGGCCGCGGCATCCGACTCCTCCGCCAGATGCGGCGCCCACTGCTGCAGCGCGCCACGGCTGCGCTCGACGATCGCCCGCACCTGCGCGGTCGGGATGCCGAGCTGCTCGAAATGGGCCAGATAGCCGGCGATGGCCGTCCGCAGCGGGCCCGCGAACGCGGTGCCGATCTCATGGCCGCGCCGGGCGGGGTCAGCGGCGGTGCGCAGGGTGTGCAGTCTCACGTCGAGCCTTCATCGGGGAATCGTGTCGTCGACACCGTCGTCGGAGTCGATGCAGGTGAGACTAAATGCATTAAACGTTTAATACAATCGTCGTGGAGTGAGGAGGCGAGGATGCCGCGGAACAACGGGGTCACGATCCGCGACGTGGCGCGGCGGGCGCAGGTGTCGACGGCGGCGGTGTCGATGGCTCTGAACGGCACCGGCACGCTCAGCGAGGCGACGCGTCTGCGGGTGCGCGCGGTCGCCGACGAGATGGAGTATCAGGCCGATGCGCTGGCCCGCGGCCTGCGCGGCGCGCCTGTCGGGGTGATCGGACTCGTGATCCGATCGCTCGACGCACTCGGCGAGTACGCGCCCGAAGGCGTGGACGTCTTCGCGCGCTTCATGGGAGCGACCTCGGCGCAGGCCATGACCCGCGGGCTCAGCGTCATGCTCGTGCCCGACCCGACTCGCCGACCCTCGCCGCCGCTGGCGTTCGGCCTCGACGGATACATCGTGAACCTGCCGCATGTCGACGACCCGGTGATCGCGATGCTCGAGCGGCGCGGCATCCCCTACGTCACGCTCGGCCGCGACCTCAGTCGTCCAGACTTCACCGACTGGGTCAGCGAGGACGACACCGTCAGCATGAGGCAGATCCTCGACCACTTCGCCGCCCAGGGCGCCCGCACGATCGGGCTGGTGCGGGGAACCGACCCGAACGCCTGGAACATCGACAGCGAGGCCGTGTACCGGCAGTGGTGCGAGGCCCGCCGCATCGCACCCCGCGTGCACACGGCCGCCGAACGCGAGGGCGTGCCCGGCGGGCGCGCCGTCGCCGCGCGCATCGCCGTCGAGGGCGTGCCCGACGCGCTGCTGTGCCTCACCGGCCGGCACGCGGCCGGAGTCCTGCTGCAGCTGAGTGAGCGAGGGCTGCGCGTCCCCGAAGACGTGATGATCGCCACGGCGTCCGATTCCGAGCACAGCCGGCACTCCCGGCCGGCGATCTCGGCGCTCGAGCTGAACCCGTGGGGCGAGTCGCATGCCCTGCTCGATCTGCTGCAGGCGCGCATGGCGGGCCGCCCCAGTGCGGGACCGATCATGACGTCCACGAAGTTTCGGGTGCGCGCGTCCTCGCGGCGCGGCGCCGTGGAGGCGTCGGCTGCGGCCGGGCCGCAGGACGAGTAGGCGATGGGATGCCGCGGCCCGCTCCGGGAGTCCCGCTCGACGACCCTGCGCGCGTCGACGACGTGGCCGATGTGATCGACGCCGCCGATTCGGGCGCCCTCGTCGACGCCGTGCTGGCCGAGCTCGTCGAAGCCGGGGCGCTGCAGGGCCGGCATAAGTTCAGGCTCCTCGCATTCACGTCTTCGTACGATGGACTCCATGTGTGGAATCGTCGGATACGTCGGCTCGCGGCCGAGTGAGAGCATCCTGCTGTCGGGACTTGCCCGACTCGAGTACCGCGGCTACGACTCGGCTGGCATCGCCGTCATCGACGCCGACGGCCACCTCGGCATGCGCAAGCGCGCCGGCAAGCTCAGCGTGCTGCGCGACGACCTGAAGCACTCGCCGATGGCCGACGGCACGAGCGGCATCGGGCACACCCGCTGGGCCACGCACGGCGGCCCCACCGACCAGAACGCGCACCCGCACTTGGCCGACGACGGACGGCTCGCGGTCATCCACAACGGGATCATCGAGAACTTCTCGACCCTGAAGGCCGAGCTCGTGGCATCCGGCGTCACCTTCGTGAGCGAGACCGACACCGAGGTCGCCGCAGCACTTCTGGCCCGCGAATACCGGGCAGGCGGCAACGACCTCGAGGCCGCGTTCCGCGCGACGGTCAACCGCCTCGACGGCGCGTTCACGCTGCTCGCGATGCACGAGGACCACCCGGGCCTGGTCGTCGGCGCGCGCCGCAACTCTCCGCTGGTGATCGGGCTGGGCGAGGGCGAGACGTTCCTCGGCTCGGACGTCGCCGCGTTCGTCGAGCACACCCGCAAGGCCCTCGCGATCGGGCAGGACCAGATCGTCGCGATCCGCCCCGGGGCCGTCGTCGTCACCGACTTCGACGGCGCGCCGGTCGAGCCGGAGCCGTTCGAGGTGACGTGGGATGCCGCGGCCGCCGAAAAGGGCGGATGGTCGTCGTTCATGGCGAAGGAGGTGTCGGAAGAGCCCGAGGCCGTCGCCAACACGGTGCGCGGACGCATCCACGACCAGGCGGTGGTCATTCCCGAGCTCGACGGACTCGACGAGCTGTTCCGCGGCATCCATCGCATCATCGTCGTGGCCTGCGGCACCGCGTCCTATGCCGGCCAGGTCGGCAAGTACGCGCTCGAGCAGTGGGCGCGCGTGCCGGTGGACGTCGAGCTCGCGCACGAGTTCCGCTACCGCGACCCGGTGCTCGACGAGGGCACGCTCGTCGTCTCGATCAGCCAGTCCGGCGAGACCATGGACACCCTGATGGCCGTGAAGTACGCGCGCGAGCGCGGGGCCAAGACGCTGTCGATCTGCAACACGCAGGGGGCGACGATCCCGCGCGAGTCCGACGCGATCGTCTACACGCACGCCGGCCCCGAGGTCGCCGTCGCCTCGACCAAGGCGTTCGTCGCACAGATCACCGCGCTGTACCTGCTCGCGCTGCACGTCGGCCGCGTGCGCGGTGCGCTGTCGGCCGAGGCGTCGGCGCGGGCCGTCGTCGAGCTCGAAGCCGTGCCCGGCAAGATCTCGTGGATCCTCGAGGCCGAGCAGGCGCGCACCACGCAGCTGGCGCGCTGGATGGCCGACTCGCGCTCGGTGCTGTTCCTCGGCCGGCACGTTGGGTTCCCGATCGCGCTCGAGGGCGCGCTCAAGCTCAAGGAGATCTCGTACATCCACGCCGAGGGCTTCGCCGCCGGTGAGCTCAAGCACGGCCCGATCGCGCTGATCGAGCCCGGGCAGCCGGTGTTCGTGATCGTGCCGTCGCCCGTTCACTCGCCGCAGCTGCACGACAAGGTGGTCTCGAACATCCAGGAGATCCGTGCCCGCGGTGCCCGCGTGATCGTCATCGCCGAAGAGGGCGACGCCGCGGTGCTGCCGTTCGCCGACGAGGTGCTGCACATCCCGCTGGCCGGGCCCCTGTTCGAGCCGCTGCTGGCCGTCGTGCCGCTGCACATCTTCGCGATGGGCCTGGCCGAGGCCCGCGGTCTGGACGTCGACCAGCCCCGCAACCTGGCCAAGTCGGTCACGGTCGAGTAGGGGCCGCTGCGCGGCGGGCGGCGGTGCGCGGCGGGCGGCCGTCATCTCGCACTGCGATGCGGGTTCGAGATCGCAACTGCGCCGCTGACGCCGTGGGATGCGCAGTTCGTGCATTCTCGACCTTGATGCGCGCGATGGCGGCAGGGCGGGCGGGCGGGTCGCGCGCGATAGGGTCGAGGATGCCGCAACCCGCGGCGCGAGGGGAGTCCGGATGATCGTGGGAACCGGCGTCGACCTGGTCGACATCCCGCGATTCGAGCGCACCCTCGCGCGCACGCCCCGGCTGCTGCCGCGCCTGTTCGCCCCGTCGGAGCGGCCGCTCGCCGCCCGGTCGCTGGCCGCGCGATACGCCGCGAAAGAAGCGTTGATCAAGGCGCTCGGCGGCTCGGACGGGGTGCACTGGACCGAGATCGAGATCGTCTCGGACGGCGAGGGCAAGCCGGGCTTCGCCCTGCGCGGGACGACGGCCGACGTCGTCACGGCGCGCGGGATCGGCATCCTGCACCTGACCATGTCGCACGACGCGGGGCTGGCCATCGCGTACGTGATCGCTGAGGCTCCCGACGCCGGGCCTCCCGACGCCGGGCCTGCCGACGCCGCGCCTGCCGCCGCCGCGCCTCCCGACGCCGCGACTCCCGACGCCGCGGCCGGGGTTCCTGCAACCCCAATCCATAGGGATTCGGCGAATCCACACCCTATGGGGCATGGACTCGCCCAATCCCTATGGATTGGGGATGATGAGGGTGCGGATTCGGGGCACACATCGGCTCGGGATGCCGGAGCCGAACGGAGCGGGCGGGCATGAGCCGGCTCGCGCCCGGCGTGTTGCGCGAGGCGGTGATCGACACCGCCGCGATCTCGGCGAACGTGGGGCACCTGCGGCGGCTGACCGGCACCGAGGTCATGGCCGTCGTGAAGGCCGACGCGTACGGGCACGGCGCCGTGCGCTGCGCGGCCGCGGCCCTGCGCGGGGGAGCCGCGCGGCTCGGCGTGACCGATGTGGCCGAGGCGCTGCAGCTGCGCCGCGGCGGCATCGACGCTCCGATCCTGGCGTGGCTGCACGCGATGGAGACCTCGTTCGACGAGGCGGCGGCGCTCGGCATCGAGCTGGGCATCTCGAGCATGGACCAGCTGCAGCGGGCGGCGGCTGCGGCATCCAGCGACCGACCCGTCGCGGTGCACCTCAAACTCGAGACGGGTCTGGGGCGCAACGGCATCGCGCCCGAGGACGCCGGCCTGGTGTTCGCCGAGGCCGCGCGCCTCGAGCGCATCGGCCGCCTGCGCGTGGTGGGCCTGTTCAGCCACGTCTCGAACACGTCGCACGACGACGACCTGGCGGCGCTCGCGCGGTTCCACGACGGGGAGGCGGCCGCTTCGGCGGCGGGCCTGCGCCCCCGGGTGCGGCACATCGCGGCGACGGCCGCCGCGATCGACCTGCCGCAGACGCGGCTGGACTGCGTGCGGCTCGGCATCGGCATCTACGGCCTGTCGCCGTTCGACGATCGCACGTCGGCCGACCTCGGGCTGCGCCCCGCGATGACGCTGCGCGCCACGGTCGCCGCGGTGCGGCGGGTGCCGGCGGGGCAGGGCGTCTCGTACGGCTACACCTACCGCACCGAGCGCGAGACCACCCTCGCGCTGGTGCCGATCGGTTATGCCGACGGCATCCCGCGACAGGCGTCCAACGCGGGGCCGCTGGCCATCGGCGGGCGCCGGTTCCGCGTCTCGGGCCGGGTCGCGATGGACCAGTTCATCGTCGACGTCGGCGACGCCCCGGTGGCGGTCGGCGACGAGGCGATCGTGTTCGGCGACCCGACGCTCGGAGCGCCCGCGGTCGAAGAGTGGGCGGCTGCGGCATCCACCATCAACTACGAGATCGTGACCCGCATCGGCCCACGCGTGCCGCGCCGCGAGGAGTCGGCGTGAGCGGGTGCGCGCCGGTCGGAGCGCAGGACTGCGGAGTTCCGGAGCTGTGCGGGCCGGTTCGGGGCGATATCGGGGGCGTTTCGCGCAGAGCTCCGCAGTTCTGCACGGGGCCGCGGGCATGACCGGCCTGGATCCGCTCGTCGGACGGCACGACGTCGCCGCGGCGGACGACATGGAACGGCTCGGCCTGCAGATGGGAAGGATGCTGCGGCCCGGCGACCTCGTGGTGCTGACCGGTCCGCTCGGGGCGGGCAAGACGACGCTCACCCGCGGCATCGCCGAGGGGCTCGGCGTGCGCGGGCCCGTGCAGAGCCCGACGTTCGTGATCGCGCGGACGCATCCGTCGCTGGTGGGCGGGCCGCGGCTCGTGCACGTCGATGCGTACCGGCTGGGATCGGCGGCCGAACTCGACGACCTCGACATCGACGTGGACGGCTCGGTCGTCGTCGTCGAGTGGGGCCGCGGCATGGCCGAGGGCCTGCGCGACGTGTGGTGGGAGGTCGACATCGAGCGGGCCGTCGGGGGCGGCGCGACCGATGTGCTGGACGAGGATGCCGCGGACCCGCGCGTCGTGGTGATCTCGCGCTCGCCGCGCCCCTGAGTGACGGATCAACTGCGGGCTTTCAGGTCTCAGGAAGATCGCTCGGCGGCACGGTGGTTCCGCAGCGTGTCACGGCGCGATGTGCAATCCGTCCTGCGAGCCGAACGGGCGGACGCGTCTACCCGCTGCGCGCAGCCTCGCTCGACGACCGGGGGCGGCGTTGCGCCGATACGCTGGAGGGATGATCCTCGGCATCGACACCTCGCTCGGCACGACGGTCGCCGTCGTCGAGCCCGACGGAGTGATCGTCGCCCAGGCAGACAGCAGCGATCCGCTCGCGCACGCCGAGGTGATCGGAACGCTGCTGCACCAGGCGGTCGGCGATGCCGAGATCACGCACGTCGCCGCGGGCATGGGGCCGGGACCGTTCACCGGGCTGCGCATTGGGATCGCGGCCGCCCGCGCCTTCGCGCTGGGGCGCGGCATCCCGGTCATTCCGGTGGTCAGCCATGACGCGGCGGCGCTCGAGGTGTCGCTGCGCGATCCGTTCGCCGAGCTGCCGCGATTCGCCGTCGTGACCGACGCGCGCCGGCGCGAGTACGCGTACTCGGTCTATGACGGCATCGACGACGACGACGGGCTGCCCGTGCGCGCCGTCGGACCCGCCCTCGCGCACCGCGACGAGATCGACGAGGTGCTGGCGGGGCACGACGCGCGCCGGCAGGACGTCCACGCGGTATCGGGCGCGATGGTGGCGCTCGCGGCCGCGCGCGCTCTTGCCGCCGGACGTGTGATCGGGCCGCACGACGCCCTGTACCTGCGCTCGCCGGACGTCGCCGTCCCGGCCGCGCCGAAGCGGGTCGCGTCATGACGGCCGACGAACGAGAGACCGCGCGGGTGCACGGCGGCGACGGCTCAGCCATGGCGGGGCCGCACCTCGCGGCGCCCGGGCTTCGCCCGGCGACCGGCGGCGACCTCGACGCGATCATGGCGCTCGAACGGGCCTCGTTCCCCTCCGACGCCTGGAGCGAGAGCGCGATGCGCGCCGAGCTCGCCTCACCGCACGGGCACTACGTCGTGATCGAGCAGGGCGGCGCCGTCGTCGGCTACGCGGGCCTGCGCGCCGTGGGCGGGTCGCGCGACGGCGACATCCAGACGATCGCGGTGGCTGCGGCATCCCGCGGCCATGGCTGGGGGCGGATGCTGTTGACCGCCCTCATCGCCGAAGCCGCGCGCCGCGGGGTTCACGACCTGTTCCTCGAGGTGCGCGCCGACAACCCGGTGGCGCAGGCGCTGTACGACTCGGAGGGGTTCCGCGAGGTGGGGCGCCGGCCGCGCTATTACCAGCCCGACGACATCGATGCGATCGTGATGCAGGCCGATCTGCGCGGCCGTGCCGCGGGTTCTGCGGGATCTGCGGGTGCTGCGGGTTCTGCGGGGTCTGACTATTCACAGACTTCGGAGGATCACGCGAAGTTCGGAGGATTCTCGCCGAATCATCCGGAGTTGGCGCGATCCTCCGAACCCTGTGAGGCGCAGCCGACACAGCCGGTGATGCCGGGCGCCGGCACGCCGACGGAGGTGACGAACGATGCCTGAACCGCTCGTGCTGGGGATCGAGACCAGCTGCGACGAGACCGGGATCGGCGTCGTGCTCGGCCGCACGCTGCTGAGCAACACGATCGCCAGCAGCATGGACGAGCACGCCCGCTACGGCGGGGTCATCCCCGAGATCGCGGCGCGCGCCCACCTCGAGGCGCTGCAGCCCTCGCTCGAGGCGGCCCTGGCCGAGGCGGGCGCCGCGCTCGGCCGGCCCGGAGCCCTCGCTCTCGCCGACCTCGATGCGATCGCCGTGACCAGCGGGCCCGGCCTCGCCGGCGCCCTGATGGTCGGCGTCGGCGCGGCCAAGGCGCTCGCCGTCGCGCTCGACAAGCCGCTCTACGCCGTGAACCACCTCGTCGGGCACATCGCCGCCGACGTCCTCGACGCCGAGGCCGGGCCCCTCGAGTATCCGACCGTCGCGCTGCTGGTGTCGGGCGGGCACACCTCGCTGCTGGTCGTGCGGGATCTCACCACCGACGTCGAGCTGCTGGGCGAGACGATGGACGACGCGGCCGGCGAGGCGTTCGACAAGGTGGCGCGCATCCTCGGGCTGCCCTACCCCGGGGGTCCCGAGATCGACCGGGCCGCGGCATCCGGTGACCCGGCCGCCATCCGCTTTCCCCGCGGGCTCTCGCGCGCGTCCGACATGGACAAGCACCGCTACGACTTCTCGTTCTCGGGACTGAAGACCGCGGTCGCCCGCTGGATCGAGCAGCGCGAAGCCGCCGGCGAGGCCGTGCCGATCGCCGACGTCGCCGCGAGCTTCCGCGAGGCGGTGGTCGACGTGCTGGTCACGAAGGCCCTCGACGCGTGCGCGCGGTACGACGTGCCGCGGCTGCTGCTGGGCGGGGGAGTGATCGCCAACAGGCGCCTGCGCGACGTCGCCCTCGCGCGTGCCGCCGAGGCCGGGGTGACCGTGCGCATCCCGCCGCTGAGCCTGTGCACCGACAACGGCGCGATGATCGCGGCCCTCGCGTCGCAGCTGATCATGTCGGGCCGCGAGCCGTCGGCGCTCGCCTTCGGCGCCGATTCGACGCTGCCGGTCACCGAGATCCAGGTGGCGGAACGGGATGCCGGAGCGGCGGCATGAACGACGACGCGAACGAGAAGAAGCCGGCCGAGTCGACGGCCGATGCGGGGCCGGCCGCGCCGGGCGCCGATGCCGTGGGGCCGGGCGCCGATGCCGTGCGGCCGGGATCCGGTGCCGTGCGGCCGGGATCCGGTGCCGCGCGGGATGCTGCGGGCCCGACCCGTTCGAAGCCTGGACGGCCCGCGAAGGCGAAGGCGGAGTCGGCCGCGCCGCCCACGAAGCCTGCGCGGCCTCCCGCGACGCCCGTGAAGCCCAGGCCACCCGCGACACCCGCGCCGCCGGCCGCGCCCGCGCCGCCGGCCACACCCGCGCCGCCGGCCGCGGCCGCCCCGATCGGGACCTCGGCTCCGACCCCCGACATCGACCTCGGCACCGACGCTCCGTCCCTGCCGGGAGAGCACCGCGGCGGCTTCACCCGCCCGCCGACGGCGCCCGTCGACGTCGTGCACGAGAGTCGCAATGACGTCCCCGAGACCGACACGGGCCCCACACTCGAGGTGCGGTGGGCGACGCAGCCGGTGCCGCATGGGCCGCAGCGCGGCGTCGGCGCGTGGGCGCTGTCGTTCGCCGTGGCCGGCTTGGGCGTCTCGTTCTTCGTCGGGTGGGGCTTTCCGCTCGGCCTCGTCGCGATCATCCTGGCGATCGTCGCCCTGCGCCGCCCGGTCGAGAGCCGCACGGTCGGCGGATGGGCGCTCGCGCTGGGAGTCCTGTCTGTGCTCTACAGCGCCGGCTGGGTGCTCTGGGCGGTGACCCACCCGGTCTGATCGCCCGCGCCTCTGACGCTCAGCTCGCGGGGAAGATCTCGGCGAGCGCTTCGGGCAGTTCGCGCACCCCGGTCTCCTGGGTGAAATGCCCGCGCCCGGCCAGCACGACCAGCCGCGCATCCAGGTCGACGGCGAGGTCCGCCGTCGCGGTCACCGGCACGACCGGGTCATCGTCCGAGCAGAACACGATGCGGCGATCGATCCGGTCCCGCACCCGATCGGTCGGAGCCTGCTCGGCCAGGTATCCGTCCAGTTCGGGCAGGTTCGGCAGCAGGCCCGAGAATCCCGCGACCAGGAGCAGTCCGCCCAGTCGCCAGGGGCCGGAGGCGCCGTCAAGCACCCGCAGGGCCGTGATGCAGCCCAGCGAGTGCCCGACGAGCCACGTCCGCTCGTCGGGGCGGCCGAGGGCCGCGGCGGTCGTGGCCTCCCAGTCGCGGCGCCGCGGCGAGAGCGGGTCGGGCAGGCTCACGACCTCGACCGCGGCGCCGCGGCCCCGGCCCTCGCCGGCAAGCCACGGAAACCAGTGGCAGTCCGGGTCGGCGCCGAAGCCGGGCACCACGACGATGCGATCGGTCATCGCGCCGGCTGCACGGTCAGCTGCACGTCGACGAATCGCGGCCGGTAGATGGTCACGTCGTCGTACACATCACCCACGTTGTCGAAGGTGTTGACGTTGTAGGTGACGAGGATGCTGTCGCCGCGGCGCAGTTCGGGATGCTCGTGCGCGTTGTAGGTGAACACGTCGGCGTCGCCGTAGCTGCCGAAGATCCCGGTCTCGGGCGTGCGGTACAACTCGACGGCGCTGGTGAATGGACCGGTCGGCGAGCATCCGACCTTCGCGACGATGCGGGTGCTGAACAGCTCCGAGGTGTCCTGCGTGACCATCAGGTAGCCGTCGCGGAACGGTGCGACGCTGAACTCGTTGGACACGTACGGTGCGACGGCGGCCGCGTCGGCCTCGCGCGGCGACCAGCTCTGCCCGTCCCAGAATGCCCATGATCCGGCCAGCCCGTCGCGCCCCTCGGTGCGCGCGATGTAGGCAGAGCGCACGCCGTCGACGTCGGTGACGCCGTAGATGTAGGTCGTGTCGCCCTGCTGCAGCGTCCACGACCCCCAGTTGATGCCGGTCGCCGACGGCAGGTCGAGGATCGACTGCAGCCGCAGCGTCGTGCGGTCGAGGATCGCGAGCCGGTTCGCCGTCCATCGGAAATCGAAGCTGCCGGTGCCGGTCTTCTCGAACTGCAGCAGCGGCAGCTGGATCGTCCCGCGGGGTCCGGTCGCAGGGTCGCCCACCCAGTACCAGCGGCCGTCGGGCTCAGGCGGGACGACGCCGCCGTCGTCGGGACCGGCGACGGTGCGCAGCCCGTGCGCGTCCTGCACGACGATCGAGTTGTTCACGAGCGGGGCGTCCTTGGGCCGCGATCCGTCGGGGTTCACCGTGCCGAGGAACGTGTCGGAGAAGAACCAGCCGAGCCGGCCTTCGCCGAGCGGCAGCGAGAACGTGCTGTCGCCGCCGGTCCAGCCACCGCCCGTGTCGCCGTACTGCGTGAACCGATCGGTCAGCGGCTGGTCGACGTGCGCGGACGCCGTCAGCGAGCTGTGCACGAGTGAGCACTGGCCGGCCGACGTCATGTCGGCCCCGGCCGTGCCGGCCCCCCGTGGCACGGCCGCCGGTACCGCCCTTGGTATGGCGGGAACCTGTGCCTGGGCGATCTGCGGCACCGCGAGGGTCAGCGTCGCCGCTGCGGCCGTGACCGCCCCCAGGGTGCGAAGACGTCGTCTGTTCATGCTCGTCACTCCTTCGTGTTGAGTCCTTCAGGTGTAGGTCGCGTGTCGAGGTCGGCCCGGCTCGCGGACCCCGGTCAGGCCGTATCGCGGATGCTGCCATCGGCGTGCACGTCGACGAGACGGTCGGCGATCCGCAGACCTCGGACCACGGCATCCGGGTCCAGCAGTGCGGCGCAGCCTCCCGCCGTTATCGTGCCGTCGACACGGATCTGGATGCCGAACACGGCCTCGAGGATCAGCTCGATCCAGGCGCCCGACGACGAGCACGACCAGTCGATGATGTAGGGCAGCTGCGGCGGTGCTTTGCGCGCGCCGCCGTGGATGGCCGGCTGCGCCTCGGCGACGAAATGCGCCTGGCCCATCGGCCCCTGGTTTGCCGTACGGGCCAGGCCGGTGAGCCAGTCGGCGAGCACCTCGGGCGCGCCGAGGGCGGTCAGTGCCCGCCCGGCATCGGCCGGCCAGGCCGGGTACGCGCCGTTCCACTGGTGGTCGGGGCGGACGCTGTAGCTGGCGTCGGGGTCCCACGGCGAGAGCGCCCGCATCCAGTTCTCGGTCTGCAGTTCGCGGCGGAAGAAGTCCGTCATCTCGGTGCGCATCGCGGGGGTGAGGTCACCCGGGATCGTGGTGCCAACGACGCTGAAGTCGTAGCAGTGCCGCACCGGCAGCCGCGAGCCGTCCGGCTGCCCCGCGGCGAAGAACCCGGCACCGTCCTGATACAGCGAAAGCACTGCCGGCACGAGGGCGTCGGCCTCGGCGCGCAGCGCCGCAGCCGAGGAACCGTCGCCGTGCAGCTCGGCGAGCGCGGCCACCGTACGCATGTTCCAGACGTTCGCCGCATTCAGGCCCGCGACCTCGTGCGTATAGGAGCTGACGCACTCCAGCAGGTTGTCGATCTCGCCGTAGTCGGCCAGGCCCGAGCCGGAGTCGGTGCGCAGGCCCTTCCAGGCCACGGCCCACGCGTGCAGGCAGTCCATCACGGTGCCGCGCTCGCCGACCGGCTCGTCGAGGAACGCCGTGTCGCCGGTGAGGCGCACATAGTCGTGCACGAGCCGGGTCATGGCGTAGTCGTTCACGGAGTACCACTGGCCGACCGGCTCGCCGGTGAGTGACGACGTGCCGAAATGCGAGTGCGTGTCGAGGCGGATCCAGTGCGTGAGCTGCCGGCGCATCTCGGCCGGGTCCAGCAGCGCGTGGCTGAGGGAGCTGAGGCTGTAGTCCCAGATGAACGTCGTCGTGCCCCAGTAGTTCGGCATCAGCGTGTCGTAGCTGCGGCCGAGCACGTTGCCGGCGAAGTCGCGCCGGAACCAGATCACTCCGAGCGCAGCCCACCAGTACAGCCGGCGCAGCGGCGCCGACGCCGTGTCGAGTACGGGCAGGTGGCCGGAGAATTCGGAGTCGCCGGGCGTGAACGCGGCGGCCAGCAGCGCGTTCCACCACCGCTCGGCCTCGGCGATCGCCGCCGGCACGTCCTGCGCAACGGCCGCATAGGCCGCTTGTGCGGCATCCTCGGTCTCGCCGACCGCGTGCGCGTAGCCGATCCGGGCGGTATCGCCGGCGGCCACGGTGAGCTCGACGGTGAGCTCGCCGCCGCGCCCGTTGCCGCCGATGCCGATCTCGAACTCCTGGGTCGAGGGCACCACTCCGCTCACGCGCGCCGCGCCCCCGGCATCCAGTCCCTGAATGCTCCACGCCCGCTCGCCGGGCGCATGGAACACGAGACGCCGGTCGTCGGCCCGAGCGATCGTGCGGCCGCTCGGCGACACTGCGTCGCGCCACGCGCCGATCGGGCGGGTCACACCCGCAGCGATCGACAGAGCCAGGCGGACGGTGCGCTGCCGATCGGTGCGGTTGTGCACATGGATGTCGATCGCCACTGCGGTTCGGCCGGGCGGGCAGACCGTGGTCGTGGTGATCGCCCAGTCACCGGTCGCGGCCGAGCGAACGACGCGATCGGGTCGCCACTCGTACGTGACCGGCACGCCCAGCGACGTGAACAGCCGTCCGTCGACGAACAGCGCCGCGGTCTGTGTGAGCCCCTGCGACACCGGCGGAAACTGGACCGCCGACAGCGCGGTCAGGTCGTGGTCGATCCGCACCGTGCCGAGCAGGTTCGTCAGGCCCGTCGGGGCGATCATGTCGTCATCGTGGTGGGTGACCGGGTCGGCGGCGAGGTCGTCGACCGTGGGGATCAGGGGGTTCACGGGGGCCTCTCAGTACTGGCCGAGGGCGAGGCCCTTGGCGAAGAACCGCTGCGTGCACAGGAACAGGACGACGGTGGGCAGCGACACGAGCACCGCCGCCGCGAGCACGGTCGACATCTGCGCGCCGCCGTACGTGCTCTGCATGCCCGACAGGGTCGTGACAATCGGACGGATGTCGTCGGACTGGGTGAGGGTCAGCCCCAGCAGCAGGTCGTTCCACACGAACGTCGCCTGCAGGATGAAGATGGCCACCAGTGCGCTCGACGCGATCGGCAGGTACAGGCGGGTGAAGATCCGCCAGGTCGTCGCGCCGTCGAGCACCGCCGCCTCGAACACGGAGTGCGCGACGCCGGTGAAGAAGTTGCGCATCACGAATGCCGAGAACGGGATCGAGATCGCCGTGTACACGATCACCATGCCCAGGCGGGTGTCGTACAGGCCCACCCTCGAGTAGCCGTCGAACAGCGGCAGCAGGATCATCTGCATCGGGAACACCGTCCCGCCGAAGATGACCACGAACCACAGGAAGCCGCGCTTCAGCTTGAGCGCGATGATCGCGAAGCCCGCCGCCGCCCCCGCGAGGACGGCAAGGGCCGCCGACACGATGGCATACAGGACGGTGCTGATCACGCTGTTGCCCAGGCCCGACAGCGCCAGCGCCTGGCCGATATTCTGGAAGAGGTGAAAGTCGGTGGGCAACCAGCTCTGCTTGGTGGTGAACGTCAGTGGGTCCTTCGCGGCGTTGATCACGAGCAGGTACGTGGGCAGCAGCCAGACGATGCCGAGGATGACGAGGACGACGGTGCGGACGATGCGGGACATGTCAGATCTCGTTCTTCGGGGACAGCTGCTGGCGCAGATAGATGATGGATGCCACGAGGGTGACGACGGTGAGGAATACAGCCACAGCTGACCCCAGCCCGTAGTTGCTGTCGACGAACGTGTCTTTGTACATCGTGAGCGCCAGCGTCTCGGACACCGTGCCCGGACCCCCCTTGGTCATGCTCCAGACGATGTCGAACGTCTTCAGGCTCGCCACGATCGACAGGCCCACCACGACGGCGGTGAGGGGGCGGAGCATCGGCCACAGGACGCTGCCGAACAGTCGCGCGCCGGCCGCGCCGTCGATGCGGGCGGCTTCGAGCGGCTCTTTCGGGATCGACTGCAGGCCGATCGTGAACAGCAGCGCGTTCACGCCCACGCCCTGCCAGGCCGCGGCGATGATCATCACCACCGTGTTCAGCGGCGCGTCCAGCAGCCACCGAGGCGGGTCCGTGATCCCGAACGCCGCGAGGGCCTGGTCGAGCGCCCCGCCGGACGACAGGATGAACGACCAGATCACGCCGACCCCGATGCCCGACAGTGCATAGGGGATCAGGAACGGCAGCCGCAGCCAGATGCCGCCGCCGAGGTTCCAGGTCAACAGCGCGATCGCGAGTCCCGCGCCGACGGGCACGAGGAGCGTGCCCACGACCCACAGCAGCGTGTTCAGCGCCGAGCCGACGAAGTCGGGGTCGGTGAACATCGCAGCGTAATTGTCGAGGCCGATCCACACCGGATCGCCCAGGCCGTTGTACTCGGTGAAGCTGAGGTACACGGTCCACAGCAGCGGAAGATAGAGCAGCACCGCGACCAGGATCACGCCCGGGGCGACGAAGCCCCGGGCGGACCACTGGTACGGCGTGGCGCGCGTCGTCATGCGGTGGGTGTTCCTACTTCTTGTGGCTCGCCCAGTACTTGTCCGCGGCATCCTGGATCTTCTGCAGGAACGGCGTCGGATCACCCGGGTTCGCCGAGAAGGCGCCGAACTGCTCGATGGCCACGGACATGATGTCGGTCGGCATCGCCTCGAAGAAGCGGTCGTACAGCTGGTAGTCGGGGCCCGCCATCTCGGTGCCGATCTTGGCCAACGCCGGATCCGAGACCGTGGCCTTGGGGTTGAAGGCCACGTCGCCGTGCGCCTTGTTCCACGCGGACTGCGCGGTCGCCGACATCCACCAGTCGGAGTACTTCAGGCCCATCTGCTTCTGCGAGGACTTCTCGGCCACGCAGATCGGACCGGACTCAACCGCCACCGGCGTCTTGGTGAGGCTGGAGTTGACCGAGGGGATGGCGAACATGCCGTAGTCGTCCGCGCTCATGCCCGCCGAGGCAAGGTTGCCCGCGTACCAGGTGCCGAAGTCGATCATCGCGAAATCGCCCTGCTTGAGGCCGACCGCCGGGTCGGTCGTGCTGCCGGCGTCGCTGAACCAGCCCTTCTTCTCCTCGTCGAGCCACGTGTTCATGACCGCCACGATGCGCGGGTCGGTGTATTTGACCGAGCCGTCCTCGAGGCCGGTGTACAGCGCTGGGTCGGTCGAGGCCACCAGGTGCTGGAACCACTGGAACGTGAACAGCTGGCTGGTCTGGTAATAGGGCGTGACGCCCTTGCTCTTCAGTGTGGTCGCGACCTGGTTCAGCTCGTCCCAGGTCGTAGGCACCTGCAGCCCGTACTTGTCGAACGTCTTCTTGTTGTAGAACATCACCCAGTACGCGATGTTCATCGGCACGCAGTACTGCTTGCCGTCGAACGTGTAGGACTTGCGCAGGTCCTCGCTCACCCAGCCCTGCTTGACGGCCTTGGCCCAGATGTCTGTCGTCTCGGCGAGCAGGCCCTGATCGACGAGCTGCTTGAGCGCATCGCCCGTGTGCCACGTGAACAGCCCGGGGCTCTTCGAGGTGCGGAAGGACTGCTTGATGAAGGCGTCGTACTGGTTTGAATCCGAGTAGCCGGTCGTCTTCAACGAGATGTCGACGTCCTTCTTGCTCGTCGTGTTGAGCGATTCGAAGTTGGGCTTCCACGCGGCTTTGTCGGTGTAGAAGTTCAGCGTGCCGGTGGTCTTCTGGTCCGACCCGGTGGACCCGGTCGAGCCTGAACAGCCAGCGAGGCCGCCGATGCCGAGGACGGTGACGGCCGCCAGTGCCGCCGCCAGGATGCGTCGTGACGTCATGGGAACTCCTTTGTTCGTGGGTGCCGGTCCGTCCGGGGGCGCTCATCGGCACCGGGGTATTCGACATCCTGTTATTTTGGTATCGTTACCAACCGCTCATGCGGCTAGGTTAGCAACGCCGGGGGGCACCTGCAAGGGCCGATGCCGCCGTGGTGTCACGATGCGGTCACGGCGCCTCCTCGCGCTCGCCGGCGCGCGCGTCGCCCGACCCGGCGGTGCCCGCCCACCGGTCGTCGACCGTGCGCGAGCCGCGCACGTAGGCCTTGACGGTGGCGAAGCGGTCGCTGCGCGAAGACTCGGTGCGCTCGATGCGGTAGGGTCCGACCGCGGCGGGGACGATGAACGTCTCGGCATAGTGGATCGTGAACGGCTCGAACGCGTCGGTCGGGCTGACCACCCGCACCTCGTCGCCCTCGACGAGGTTGAGCACGTTGACCGTGCCCTGCGTGTCGTGGTCGGCGGACTGCGCGAACCAGTGCCGGCGCACCTCGATGAACTCCAGCTCGTGCAGGCCCGTGCGCTCCTCGGTCACGCCGCCGGCATCGCGGACCACCTCGACCCGGTCGACGAGGTTCGCCCGGGTCCACTCGGTGTCGCGATCCCACTGGATGTTGCGGGCGCCGTGGTCCAGATGGACGGGGCGGGGGATGCCGTCGAGCCCGACGCGCCCCCAGTCCCAGAGCTTGAACGTGAAGATGAAGGGTGTGGCCGAGATCTCCAGCACCATCGAGTCCGCCCCCGAGCAGTGCACCGTGCCGGCCGGGATCGCGAAGTGGTCGTGCTTGCGTGCCGGAAACGAGTTGACGTACTTCTCGGCGGGGAACGGGTGCCCGCCGTCCTGGGCGATCTCGAGGTCGCGCAGCATCGCGTCCCGGTCGACGCCGGTCTTGGTGCCGAGGTAGACGACGGCATCCTCACCGGCATCCAGCAGGTAATAGCTCTCGTCCTGCGTGTACTGCATGCCGAACGTGTTCTTGATGTAGTCGGTGAGGGGGTGCACCTGCAGGCTCAGGTTGCCGCCGTCCATCGTGTCGAGGAAGTCGAAGCGGATGGGGAACTCGGCACCGAAGCGGGCGAACGTCTTCGCGCCGAGCAGGTCGACGGGGTGGCTGAGCACCAGGTCGAGCGCGGGGATCTCGACGACGCCGCCCTCGCCCTGCAGCAGCAGCGAGTTCTCTTCGGGCACGCAGTCGAAGCACCAGGCGTAGTTGTCTTTGCTCGGGTCCAGGCCGATCAGGCTCTTCATCCACTGCCCGCCCCAGACGCCGGGGTCGAAGAACGGCACGACCCGGAACGGCCGCGTCGTGGCGTGGCCGAGCGCCGCGCGGAACGCGTCGCCGGTGACCATGCCGGCCTCGGGCGCGTCGGGGCGCGGGTCGGCGGGGGCGATCGCGTTGCCGTCGACGACGAAGTCCAGGCGGTCGAACAGGCTGCGCTTGTGCCGGTCGGCGACGCGCCATTCGACGAAGAAGCCGCGCTTGTACTTGCGCAGGTTGTCTTCGCCGGGGTTGTCGGCCCGCCAGTTGGTCGCCCCGGCGCGCTGGCGCAGCTGCAGCTCCCAGCGGGCCATGTCGACGAGGACGAGGGTGGATGCCGCGGCCAGCCGCCGGCCGACGAGCTCGGCGCCCCAGCCGACGACGACGACATCGTCGTCGGTCGCGTCGACGTCCTGGGCGAGCCGGGTCAATGCCGCATCGTCGTAGAAGTCGGCGAGCGTCGCATGGCTGAGCACGCCGAACACGCGATCGTCGGTGAGGTTCGGGCCGATGAGGGCATCGATCTCGGAGATCGGGCGCGCCGCGTCTTCGACCGACACGACGCGCCAGTCCGGCAGCGCGTCGTGGACGGCAGCCGTCAGTGCGGACAGGTCGGTGCCGGGGTAGGCGTCGACGACCAGACGCGCGGGTCCGGTCGCGGCACGGGCCGAGGCGAGCTCGGCCGCGGCCCGCCACGCATCGCCGCCCCGCACGATGCGCGCGCCGGCGGGCAGGTCCACGGTGGGCTGGGTGTCGTACAGCCCCCGTGCGGTGTGTCCGCCCGACATCCCGCTGATCGTGCCGTTCATCGCGTCTCCTTCCCTCGGGGGCGCGCGCCCCGTTCGCGGCCTACGCCGCGGTCGTGTGCAGCCAGTGCCGAAAGGCCGCGCACGACCGACAGGTCGGGCGCCGTCGGGACGGCGATGCGCGGCCGGTGCGCGGACGACCAGAGATGCTCGTCGACGTACGCGGCGATCGGGCCACGGACGGCGTCGCCCGCGCGCAGGATGCCGCCGGAGAGGACGACGACATCCGGGTCGTACGCGTGGCACATCGCGACGACGGTCGCACCCCACACGGCGAGGTGGCGGGTCAGGATCTCGGCGAGGCGCGGGGAGTCGCCGGCGCGGGCGATCAGCTCGTCGTAGCCGTCGAGCTCGGGCAGCTGCTCGCGCAGGGCGCGGGTGCTCGCGAGCGACTCGGCGCAGCCGAGATTGCCGCACGGGCACGCGGGGGCGTCGAGGTCCACCGTGACGTGACCGCCCAGGATGCCGGCGTGGCCGTGCCTGCCGCGGACCAGGACGCCGTCCATCATGGCGGCCGTGCCGATGCCGGTCCCGAGGATCACGCCGACGGCATCGCGTGCGCCGTCGGCGCAGCCGCCGGCGACCTCGCCGACGAGGGCGGCCCGGGCGTCGTTCTCGACGATCGCCGGGACGCCGAGCGTCTGCGCCGACCAGTCGACGAGGTCGACCCCCTGCAGATACGCGTACTTGTCGTTGGCCTGGAGCATGCCGCGGCCGTCGGCGGTCACGACGCCCGGGACGGCGATGCCCACGGCATCCACCCCGGTCGCCGCGCCGCGCACAAGGGCGGCGGCGCCGGCGGCGGCGCGGTCGAGATCGGCCGCGGTTCCCGTGATCGGGATCGTGTCGGTCGCGACGAGCGCGCCGTGCTCGACGAGGCCGAACTTGACGGCCGTGCCGCCGAAGTCGATGCCGAGCTGCATGCGCGTCTCCTTTCCGAGGGGGACGAGTGGTAACGTTACCAACCCGGATGCGCGAGCGTCAAGCCTGGGTCTGCGGGTCGTTCGTCAGCGGGTGCGCCGGCGCAGCGTGACCGGCAGCTCGAGCTCTCGCGGCGGCGCGTCGGCGTCGTCCTCGAGGCGATCCAGCAGCAGTCGCGCGGCCCGGCGGCCGAGCTCGCGCGGGTCGTGGTCGATGACGCTGACCGGCACCGGCATCAGCCCCGACAGCTCGAAGTCGTCGAAGCTCATGAGCTCGGGCAGGTCGGCCGCCGCCCGTCCTTCTTCGGCGATCTGGCGGCCGATCTCGGTCACCGCGCCGATCGCGTTGCGGTTGTTCGCGCAGAACACGGCCGTCGGCGGGTCGTCCAGCGCGAGCAGCGCGCGCATCGCGCCCGCCGCCTCGTCCACCTCCTGCTGACCGTCGGGCACGAGGCGCCGGTCGAGGTCGACGCCGTGCTCGCGGTGCGCGCGCACGTAGCCGCGGTAGCGGCGCTCGCCGGTGAAGATGCGCCGGATGTTGCCGAGGTACGCGATGCGCGTGTGCCCGGCCTCGAGCAGTGCGCTGGTGCCGCGGAAGGCGCCGTCCTCGTCGTCGAGCACGACGCTGTCGGCCGCGAGATCGGCCAGGCGCCGCGAGGCCAGCACGACCGGCACGCCGCCCTGCCGGGCGTGCTCGAGATGCGTCGATGACACGCCCGTGGGCACGACGATCAGGCCCTCGACGCGTCGGCCGAGGAAGTCGCCGACCAGCTGCGCCTCGCGCAGGGGATCCTCGGACGTGTTGCCGAGCAGGATGCGACGCCCGGTGCCGGCAGCCTCTTCTTCGACGCCGAGCGCGAAGGTGCTGTAGTACGGGTTCGCGATGTTCGTGATCGCGACGCCGATGAGGCCGCTCGGCTGGCCCGGGCGGATGCTGCGGGCGTTCTCGTTGCGGTGGTAGCCGAGCTCGGCGACCGCTGCGAGCACGCGCTCCTGCAGCTCCGGCTTGACGTTGACGCCCCCCGCGAGGGTGCGTGACACGGTCATCGGGCTCACGCCCGCCCGTTCGGCGACCTCCTTGACGGTGGGGCGCCGACGCTCATCGCTCATGTCCGCAGCTCCTCGCTTCTTCGAGGGAACGTTATCACCAGGGGTGCGGCTGGTCTGCGCTCGGCCGGACGACGCTTCGGGTGCCTCACCCCACGCGGTCGGTGAGGACCGCCATGCGCCGCGTGCCGACCCGGGTGAGGATCAGGGTGGCGGACTCGTCGCCGCGCAGCGCGAGGGCGCGACGGAATGCGGCGGGATCGACATCCACCCCGCGCTTCTTGATCTCGAGCGTGCCGATGCCGCGTGCGCGCAGGGCCGCACCGAGCGCCTTCGCGCCCGTCGGCAGCTTCTCGCGCACGCGGAACGACTGCACGAACGGGCTCGTCAGCGCCGCGTCGCCGGTGACGTAGGCGATGTGCGGGTCGAGCATGCCGCCGTCCAGCTGCCGGGCGACCTCGCCGATCAGCCGCGCCCGGATCACCGCACCGTCTGGCTCGTGCAGGTAGGCGCCGAGCTCGCGCACCTCGGCGTCCTCGGAATCGTCCGGCGCCGTCAACTCGTGCGCGTCGTCGCCGCGCAGCACCAGGGCCGCCCGGCGCACGCCGTCGCGGGCGAGCCGGCCGCTCCACACGACGAGCTCGACGACGCTGCCGCCGTCGCTGACCCACTGCGTCTCGGCGTCATCGGGCAGCGCGCCGCGGTCGTGCCCCGGCCCGAGCTTGATCCCGGTCGGGATGCGCCCGGCGGTCTCGAACGCCCACTCCAGCGGCGGCGAGTACTCGGCGGACGCGACGCGCTGCGTCTCGCGGTGCCCCGCTGTGCGGCGAGCGGGGTCGAGCCACACGGCATCCACGTCGTCGAGATCGGATGCCTCGGCCCGGCCGTGCACGACGCTCGCGGCCGTGCCGAAGGCGGCGAGGTTGTAGGCCGCTATCGCCGCGGTCACCTCGTCGGCGTCGACCGCGCGCACCGCCAGGCCCGCGCCGGCGAACGCGAGCGCGTCGCCGCCGATGCCGCAGCCGAGGTCGGCGACCGTTCCGATGCCGGCGGCGCGCAGGCGCCGCGCATGGTGGATCGCGACCGGCAAGCGCGTGGCCTGCTCCAGACCCGCGCGGGTGAACAGCATCCTGTCTGCGAAGTCCCCGAACTTCGCCCGCGCCTTCGCCCGCAGATGCGCCTGGCCGACCACGGCCGAGACCAGGTCGGGGGAGTGCCGGGCCGCGCGCAGCCGCGACACGGCCCGGGCGACGGCGTCGGTGGTGGCGATCGGCCCGAGGTCGTCGAGCAGCCGCAGACCGTCGGCGGTCAGCAGTGCCGTCAGCTCGGACATCTCCATCGCTCCAGGGTACGGTGACCCGGATTGGCACTCGCGTTGCGTGAGTGCCAATGGATGCCTAAACTGGGATCAGCACTCGACACGTCAGAGTGCTAACGAGTCTTCAGTCTCAACAAGGAAGAGGTAGACCGTGTCGGTTTCCATCAAGCCGCTCGAGGACCGCATCGTCATCAAGCAGGTCGAGGCCGAGCAGACCACCGCGAGTGGCCTGGTCATCCCCGACACCGCGAAGGAGAAGCCCCAGGAGGGCGAGGTCGTCGCGGTCGGCCCCGGCCGCATCGACGACAACGGCAACCGTGTTCCGCTCGACGTCGCCGTGGGCGATCGCGTGCTGTACAGCAAGTACGGCGGGACCGAGGTCAAGTTCGGCGCCGACGAGTACCTCGTCCTGTCGGCGCGCGACGTCCTGGCGGTCGTCGTCCGCTGAGGCCCGCTGTTTCAGAAGGCCCGGGTGCTGCGGCATCCGGGCCTTCGGCGTTCCCGGGGTGGATTGATCGCCCGATCCCTACCCGGCCGAGCGCCCAATCCATACCCGTCGAGCGCCCAATCCATAGGGACTGGGCGAGTCCACACCCTCTGGGGTATTGATTCGCCGAATCCATAGGGATTGGGAGATGGCAATGGGCATGCCGTGGTCGCGGCCGTGGTCGGGGCCGTAGTCGGGGCGGGGGCGGGGGCCTCGGCGCGGAGGGAGTGTCGATGCGACGAACTAGGCTGGTGCAGTGAAGCAGACCGAGGCGCGGCGGCGGAACGACACCGTCGTCGGGGGCGTGTATGCGTTCGTCGCCTACCTGCTGTGGGGGATGTTCCCGCTCTACTTCCTGCTGCTTCTGCCGTCCACGCCGTGGGAGGTCGTGGCGTGGCGGGTGCTGCTGTCGCTCGTGTTCTGTGTGATCGCGTTGAGCGTGACGCGCACCTGGGGGTCGCTGTGGCGCATCGTGCGCCGGCCGCGGCTGCTCGGATGGACGGCGGCCGCCGGCATCCTGATCTTCGTCAACTGGACCGTCTACCTGGTCGCGACCCTCACCGGGCACGTGATCGAGGCAAGCCTGGGGTACTTCATCAACCCGATCGTGACGGTGCTGCTCGGCGTGCTCGTGCTGCGCGAGCGCCTGCGCACAGCGCAATGGATCGCGATCGCGATCGCCGTGATCGCGGTGGTGGTCATCGTGATCGGCTACGGGCAGATGCCGTGGATCGCGCTCGCGCTCGCGTTCTCGTTCGGCCTGTACGGACTGGCCAAGAACCGCGTCGGCCCCTCGGTCGACGCGGTCAGCGGGCTCACGCTCGAGACCGCGTGGCTCACGCCGGTCGCCGCCGTCATGCTGATCTGGATCGGCGGCACCAGCGGCATCACGCTCGGCGCCGAGGGCGCGTTCCACGCCGTCATGCTCGCGCTGGCGGGCGTGGTCACCGCCGTGCCGCTGCTGCTGTTCGCCGCCGCGACCCGACGAGCGCCGCTCAGCCTGGTGGGGCTGCTGCAGTTCCTCACGCCGATCCTGCAGTTCCTCACCGGGGCGTTCCTGCTGCACGAGTCGATGTCGCTCGAGCGCTGGATCGGGTTCGGCCTGGTCTGGGTCGCGCTGGTGGTGCTCACCGCCGACTCGCTGGCGCACGCGCGACGCTCCCGCCGGGGCGTGAGCAGCGTCGCCGACATCGCCTGAGACACCCGCGATCGTTAGCGCACCGAGATCATCGGTTGCGGCTCATCATGCCGTTCACGCCATATGGTTAGAGCACCCGAAGTGGGCACAGTCCACGTTCAAAGCAAAGGAGCACCATGAACGGATTGAGAGGCCTGCGGCGCGGCAGGATCGCAGCTGCGATCACGCTTGCCGGTGCGGCTGCTCTCGTGATGGCCGGCTGCAGCAGCACCCCTGCGTCGACGCCCGGCAACACGAGCGGAGGTCCGGCGACCGAACTGACCTTCAAGCTCGGATCACTGCTGCCCGAAACCGGTTCACTCGCCTTCCTCGGTCCGCCCATGGAATCGGCGGTCGGCATGGCGGTGAAGGACATCAACGACGCCAAGGCCGGCATCACGGTCAACTACACCGCAGCCGACGAGGGCGACACCGACACCAAGGCGTACGAGACGTCGATCTCGAAGCTGCGCAGCGCGGGCATCACCGGAATGGTGGGGGCCGCGGCATCCGGTGTCACGAAGCTGATCCTGGACGGGAACATCTCGGCGGGGATCCTGACGGTGTCGGCGTCGAACACGTCGCCCGACTTCACGAACTGGCCGAACAAGGACCACCTGTACTTCCGCACCGCGCCCAGCGACCTGCTGCAGGGCGAGGTCCTCGGCAACCTGCTCGCCCAGGACCACAAGAAGTCGCTCGGGGTCATCTTCCAGAACGACGCCTACGGGAACGGGCTGTACCAGGCGATCAAGAAGACGTTCGAGGCGTCCGGCGGCAGCGTCGTCGCCAACGCGTCGTTCAACGTCGGCGACTCGCAGTTCGACGCTCAGGTCGCGACGATCAAGGCGGCGAACCCGGATGCCGTGGCCATCGTCTCGTTCGACCAGTTCAAGACCATCGGCCCGCTGCTGGTGAACGCCGGCATCCCGGCCAAGGACTTCTACATGGTCGACGGCAACCTGTCGGACTACACCACGAAGTTCCCGGTGTCGCTCGAGGGCGCTCAGGGCACCAAGCCCGGCCCCGCGCTGCCCGACAGCTTCACGAAGGACCTGAACGCGTTCTGGACCGCCGCGGGCAACCCGGCGATGAAGGACTTCACCTATGCGGGTGAGGCCTACGACGCCACGGTCCTCATGGCTCTGTCGGCACTGGCGGCCAAGTCGACCGAGGGTGCGAAGATGGGCGCCAAGATGCAGGAGGTCTCGGGCGGGTCCGGCAACGGCAAGACGTGCGACTCGTTCAAGGCCTGCGCCGACATCATCAACAGCGGCGGGGTCGCGGCCTACCAGGGCTTCTCCGGCGAGAGCAAGTTCGACGACCACAACGACCCCCAGGGCGCGGTCATCGGCATCTACAAGTACGACGCGAACAACGCGCCGCAGCGGACCAACTGACCTGATCCGCACGAAGCGCCCCGGGCTGCGGCCCGGGGCGCTTCGTCGTGCTGCGCGACATCCCTTGCTCGGCGCCGGGAGGGGATGCCTCGGGGCGGGGTCAGGCGGCGTCGGTGCCCAGGGTGCCGAGGTAGAGGCCGATGACCTTCGGGTCGTTCAGCAGCTCGCGGCCAGTGCCCTCGTAGGCATCGCGGCCCTGGTCGAGCACGTAGCCGCGATCGCAGATCTGCAGGCAGCGCCGCGCATTCTGCTCGACCATGATCGTGGTGACCCCGGCCTTGTTGATGTCCGAGACGCGGATGAACGCATCGTCCTGGCGCACCGGCGACAGGCCGGCGCTGGGCTCGTCCAGCAGCAGCACGGAGGGGTCCATCATCAGGGCGCGGCACATCGCGACCATCTGGCGCTCACCGCCCGACAGCGACCCCGCGCGCTGGCCGAGCCGCTTGCCGAGTTCGCTGAAGATGCCGGTCACGAACTCGAGCCGCTCGCGGTACACCCTCGGGTTCTGGTACAGGCCCATCTCGAGGTTCTCGGCGATCGTGAGCGACGGGAACACGTTGTTGGTCTGCGGCACGAACGCGACACCGCGTGCGACCAGCTTGTCGGCCTTCAGGCCGACGATGCTCTCGCCCTTCACGCGGATGTCGCCGCCGCGCACGTGCACCATGCCGAAGATCGCCTTCAGCAGCGTCGACTTGCCGGCGCCGTTCGGGCCGATGATGCCGACCAGCTCGCCCTGGTGGGCGACGAGGTTCGCGCCGTTGAGGATGTTCACGCCCGGCAGGTATCCGGCCTGCACGTTCTCGACCTCGACGATGGGCACGCCCTGCTCGCTCACGCGTCACTCTCCTTCGTGTCGGAGTCCGCGGCATCCGGCCCCGACTCCTCCTGGACTTCCTCTTCGATCGCCTCGAGCAGGTCGATCGCCGAGGTGTCGAGCTCGCCCTCGATGCGCCCGGTGACCACGCCCAGGTCGACGTCCTGGTGCGAACCCAGGTACGCGTCGATCACGGCCGGGTCCTCCATGACGACCTCGGGCGGGCCTTCGGCCACGACGCGGCCCTCGGCCATGACCACCACCCAGTCGGCGATGTGGCGCACCATGTGCATGTCGTGCTCGACGAACAGCACCGTCATGCCGCGATCCTTGAGGTCGAGGATGTGCCCCAGCAGCGACTGCGTCAGCGCCGGGTTGACGCCGGCCATCGGCTCGTCGAGCATGACCAGCTGCGGCTCGCACATCAGCGCCCGCGCCATCTCGAGCAGCTTGCGCTGGCCGCCCGACAGCGAGGCGGCGAAGTCCTTCTCCTTCGCGTCGAGCTTGAACCGCACGAGCAGCTCGCGCGCCCGCTGCTCGATCTCGCGCTCCTGCGCACGCCACAGGAACGGGAACATGCTCTGCCAGAACCGTTCGCCGACCTGGTGACGGGCGCCGAGCTTCAGGTTCTCGAGCACGGTCAGCAGCGACAGCGACTTCGTCAGCTGGAACGTGCGCACCTGGCCCATGCGGGCGACCTTGAACGAGGGGACCCCGGCGATGTCCTTGCCTTCGTAGGTCCAGTGCCCGCTGTTCGGGTGGTCGAACCCGCAGAGCAGGTTGAAGAGGGTCGTCTTGCCGGCCCCGTTCGGGCCGATCAGCGCCGTGATCGCCCCGCGGGGGATCTCGAGGTGCTCGACATCGACCGCGGCGACGCCGCCGAAGTGGCGGCTGACGCCGTCGATCACGAGGATCGGGTCGACCTTGGGCACGCCCGGCGCCGCATCGCCGGCCGCGAGACCGGTCGTCTTGGGCCGGTGCACGCCGCCGGTCGCGGCGGGCGGCTCGCCGCCCGGCTCGCGGGGGTCTGCGCCGGGGAGGGGCTGGTCACTTGACAAAGGTCATCTCCCTCTTGTCGCCGAGGATGCCCTGGGGGCGGAAGATCACGAGCAGCATCAGGACGACGCCGACCAGGATGAACTGGATGACACTGGCCTGGGCCGACGACATCGGCAGCCAGCCCGCGGCGGCGGCCGCGGGCAGCAGGTTGTTCATGAATGCGAGCACGACCCAGAAGAGCACGGCGCCCAGCGTCGGGCCGAACACGGTGGCGGCGCCGCCGAGGAGCACGATCACCCACAGGAAGAACGTGAGCGAGGTCGTGTAGCTTCCCGGCACGACCGCCGACGGCAGCACGAACACGATGCCGCCGGCCGCGCCGATCACCCCGCCGACCACGAGCGCCTGCATCTTGTAGGCGAAGACGTTCTTGCCGAGCGAGCGCACGGCGTCCTCGTCTTCGCGGATGCCCTTGAGCACGCGCCCCCACGGGCTGCGAACGAGCGCCCACACGACCAGGATCGACACCGCCAGAGCGACCAGCCCGAACACCATGACCCACAGCTGTGCGGCCGTGTACGTCCACGGGCCGAACCCGTACGTCACGCCCCGCGGGAACGGGTTCGCGCCGTTGAAGCCGGCGTTGTAGTTGGCCAGGCCCTCGGCCGAGCCCGTCCACTTGTTGAACACCTGCGTCGTGAACAGCAGCCGGACGATCTCGGCGGCCGCGATCGTCGCGATGGCCAGGTAGTCGGCACGCAATCGCAGCGTGGGTATGCCGAGCAGGAGTGCGAACAGGGCGCCGCACGCCAGGCCGATGATCATGCCCAGCCACCACGGGGCGCCGAAGCTGAGCACCGAGATCGCATAGCCGTAGGCGCCCAGCGCCATGAAGGCCGCCATTCCGAAGTTGAGCAGTCCGCCATAGCCGAAGTGGACGGCCAGGCCCGTGGCCGCGAGCGCGTATGCGATCGTGACCGGGCTGAGCAGGTAGCTCGCGGTGTTGCCGAAGATCTGTCCCCAGTCCATGTCAGCCCAGCCTCTCCTTGCGCCCGAGCAGACCCTGCGGGCGCACGAGCAGGATCACGATCAGCACGACCATCGCACTGGCGTACTTCAGGTCCGACGGGATCCACAGCGTCGACGCCTCCACGGCGATGCCCACGATCAGCGATCCGACGAACGCGCCCAGCGCGGTGTTCAGGCCGCCGAGGGTCATCGCCGAGAAGATCAGCAGCAGCATCTGCACGCCCATGTCCCATTTCACGCCGGGGCGGTAGTACGCCCACAGCACGCCCGAGACCGCCGCGAGCGTGCCCGCGAGGGTCCACACGATCCGGATCACGCGATCGACGTTGATTCCGGATGCCGCGGCCAGCTGCGGGTTGTCGGAGATGGCGCGCGTCGCCTTGCCGATCCGGGTGCGGGTCAGGAAGTACGCGACACCCAGTGTCGCGACGAGGCTGACGACCATGCTCGTGATGTCGATGTAGGACAGCGAGATCGGGCCGAACTGGATGGGCTTGGGGCTGGCACCGGGCAGCTGCGCCGTGCCGCCTCCGATGGCGTACTGGAACGCGTAGCGCAGCGCCAGCGACAGGCCGATGCTGACGATCATCAGCTGGACCGTGCCCAGGCCCTTGCGTCGCAGCGGTCGCCAGAGACCGGCATCCATCCCCAATCCCAGGGCACCGCCCGCGACGACGGTCGCCGCCAGTGCCAGCCAGATCGGCAGTCCCCACATCGTCGACGCGACGAGGGCGACAAGGCCGCCCCAGGTCACCATCTCGGCATGTGCGAAGTTCGCGAGCTTCGTCGTGCCGAAGATGAGCGCGGCCCCCATCGAGGCCAGCGACAGCAGCAGACCGAAGTTCACGCCGTTGACGAGCCGGGTCAGCAGCTGCGAGGCGAACGACTGCGTCTCGCGCACGCCCTGCCCGAGGAACAGGTTGACGTATGCCGAGTTCGTCAACCCGAACTTGACCTCGCGAGACGCCGACTCGCCCTTGACGATCACGCCCTTGGGCAGCGTCGACTCATCGACGGTGAGCGTATAGGTGCCCTTCTTCGGCACGTACAGCTTCCACGACCCCTCGGCGTCGGTCTTGGTCTGCGCCGAGAATCCGTTGCCCTCGATCTTGACGACGACGCCGGCGAGCGGCTTGTCCTTGTACGAGATGAAGCCGGCGAAGAAGAAGTCCGTCTTCGGGGTGTTCTCGTCGGCGTGCACGGGTCCGGACCGGGTCGCGGACAGGACGGCGGGCGGGGCGAGGGCGGTGCCGTCGGCGGATGCCGGAGCCGGTGCTGCGACGGATGCGGCGGGTTGCGCGGCAGCGGTCGCAGAGGCGGCAGGCGCCACCATGAGCATGAGTCCGGCCGCGGCCGCACCGACGAGCGCAGCCCGCCAGATGCCGGGCCGAAGCGCCCTCGTTCTGTGTCTCACGCGACCTCCACATTGAGTACATCGCGGCGCCCTCGGGTGTGCGGCGCCGTCTTGTGCGACGCTCCGAGCGTACCGGGCCGGACGCGGGGGTGCCTACTTGGAGCCGGTCACGGTTTGGAATACCTCGAGCCCGGTCGCGATTACACTGGGAAGACGGCGGAACTCCGCTCGCCGATGTCGACCGCCGCGATCCCAATTGCAGCGCGCCCGGCGCGAGAGGAGCATCCATGGAACAGCCCGACCCGTTCGGCTTCGTCGGCCTCACGTACGACGACGTCCTGCTTCTGCCGGGGCACACCGATGTGATCCCCAGCGAGGCCGACACGTCGTCGCGGGTCACGCGGCGCATCACGGTGGCCACGCCCCTGATCTCGGCGGCGATGGACACCGTGACCGAGGCCCGCATGGCGATCGCCATCGCGCGCCAGGGCGGGCTCGGCATCCTGCATCGCAACATGTCGATCGCCGACCAGGCCGGCATGGTCGACCAGGTCAAGCGCAGCGAATCGGGCATGATCACCGACCCCATCACGACAACGCCCGACGCCACGATCGAGCAGGTCGACGCGCTGTGTGCGCAGTACCGCATCTCGGGCCTGCCGGTCGTCGACGAGGAGGGGCACCTGGTCGGGATCATCACGAACCGCGACATGCGGTTCGTGTCGGGCTTCGAGCGGCAGACCACGAAGGTGCGCGACGTGATGACCAGCGAAGGGCTGATCACCGCGCCGGTCGGCATCAGCGCCGAAGAGGTGATCGGCACGTTCGCCAAGCACCGTGTCGAGAAGCTGCCGCTGCTCGACGCCGACGGAAAGCTCGCCGGGCTCATCACGATCAAGGACTTCGACAAGAGCGAGAAGTATCCGCTGGCCACGAAGGACGAGCAGGGCCGCCTGCGCGTCGGGGCCGCGATCGGCTTCTTCGGCGATGCGTGGGAGCGCGCCGAGGCGCTGCGCGACGCCGGCGTCGACGTCGTCGTGGTCGACACGGCGAACGGGCAGTCGGCGGGCGTCATCGACATCGTCAAGCGGCTGAAGGCCGACCCGACGTTCGCGCACATCGACGTGATCGGCGGCAACGTCGCCACGCGCGAGGGCGCGCAGGCGCTCATCGAGGCGGGTGTGGATGCTGTGAAGGTCGGTGTGGGGCCGGGCTCGATCTGCACCACGCGCATCGTCGCAGGCGTCGGGGTCCCCCAGGTCACGGCCGTCTACGAGGCATCCCTCGTCGCCCGCGAAGCGGGTGTTCCGGTGATCGCGGACGGCGGACTGCAGTATTCCGGCGACATCGCGAAGGCCCTTGTGGCCGGTGCCGACGCCGTCATGATCGGCTCGCTGTTCGCCGGCACCGACGAGGCACCGGGCGAGATCGTGTTCCAGGGCGGCAAGCAGTTCAAGCTGTACCGCGGCATGGGGTCGCTGGGCGCACTGCAGACGCGCGGCAAGAAGACCTCGTATTCGAAGGACCGTTACTTCCAGGCCGACGTTCCCAGTGACGACAAACTGATCCCCGAGGGGATCGAGGGTCAGGTCGCCTACCGTGGACCCGTGGCGGCCGTGGCCTATCAGCTGATCGGCGGCCTGCGTCAGTCGATGTTCTACGTCGGTGCGCGCACCGTCGAAGAGCTGAAGCTTCGAGGCAGGTTCGTGCGGATCACCGCGGCCGGTCTCAAAGAGTCGCACCCCCACGACGTGCAGATCGTGGTCGAGGCGCCCAACTACAAGAAGTAGGGCTCCCGGGTCGGGGCATCCCCCCGAATGACGACCGAGACCGGCTGCGTCTGCCGCGCACGCAGGGGCTCGGTCGTCGTCTATGCCCGATGGCGTGTCGCAGGGTCTGTCCGGAAACGGCTGGTCTTCGGGCGTTTCTGACGACAGAGCCGGTTGCGCGCAAGCGGCATATGCGTTGAGGCGCATATGAGGTTCTCGGACGGCAAGCAGCCGTGGATGCCGTCGCGACGCCGGTGAAGGCGACGCTTTCGGCGAGCGAGAAGCTTTCTTGACGGCCGTGCGACGGCGGGTATACGTTTTCGCACGGACACCGCGCCCGTTGGCCGATCTGGGTTTCGGTTCATGACTTCCGCGCAGCGTCCAGGCTCGCGATCCTTTCGGTCGCTTCGGGGAAGCTGCTGCAATGGCTGCGATCGGCGATGTGCCGCTCCGCGCTCACGAGCGCGCTGCTGCGTCTTCCCGTCGATCGGCCCGCCCCCTGCTGACGTTCCTCGTGTCGCTGGCCGTGGCCATCGCGCCGATGAGCGGATCCGCGGCCGCCTTCGCCGTGCCGGTCGCCTCGGCGCCGGCGGCTTCGGCGCCGGCCGCCGCCGCCGCTCCGCGGTCTGCGGCGAGCCCCTCGCCGTCGGCGACCGCACCGGCCGGTGCGGGCAGCACGGGCGTGACCGTCCGTCCTTCGACCGGCGCGCAGAAGCCGGTGACGCGCAAGACGATCCGCATCGTGGTCCCGCCGACGGCGGGCGCCCGCCGGATCACAGTGCACGTCGCGACCGGCTCGCCCGCTCCCACGACGTCGCCGACGCCGACCACTGCTCATCCGACCACGACGCCGACGGCGTCCCCGACGCCGACGCCGACCGCGACGAGCACCGGCTCGCAGATGGTCTGCGTCCGCTCGGCGGACGGCAACTCGGTCACCTGCAGCTCGGGCAAGACCTCGACGCCGCCCACGTCGACGCCGACTCCGACGCCCACGTCGACGCCCACTCCGACACCGACTCCGACGCCCACGGCGTCCCCGTCCCCGACGCCGACGGAATCTTCCAGCCCGGCACCGAGCGAGTCGCCGAGTCCGGCGCCGTCGGACACCTCCAGCCCCGCGCCGTCGGACGCGACCGGCACCGACACCGGCACCCACCTGCTGCAGGCGGCATCCGCTCCCGCGACGGCGGCGACCGGAGCAGGCCTCTCGTCGAGTGACCTGGCCGCCGCGGTCGCGCAGGCCGAGTCCGAGTGGCTCGCCGTCGACCCGGGCGCCTCATTCGCCGGGTTCTCGGCCAGCGTGGGCGATCTGCCCGGCCTCGACCTCGGCTCCGAGGGATCCGATGCCGTGGTCATCGACACGGACGCCGCCGGCTGGGGCTGGGGAACCGGCGCGGACCACATGGACCTGCTCACGGTCGTCCGGCATGAGATCGGCCACTTCCTCGGCCTCGGCCACGACACCAGCGGGCTGATGGCGCCGACGCTCGCGGCCGGTCAGAGCTGGAACGTCGATGCGTCGCTGCTTCCGCAGGCGGCGCCCACGACCTCGGCATCCTCCACGACGACCTCCGGCTCGACGTCGACGGCGACCGCCGACCAGACATCGTCTTCCACGGACACCACGTCGACCGACGCGACGACCACCGCGACGGACTCCACGTCGTCCGCGCCGACGGACTCCGCCTCGACGGCACCGACCGACGCGACCACGAGCCCCGCCGACGCGACGACGGCCGACACCTCGACGACCTCTGCGAGCAGCCGGACGACGGCCGACACCTCATCGGCCGGAACCTCGACATCCGGCACCCCGACCACCGTCACCACGACCGGCGACACGACGACGACCGCGACCGACAGCGCGACCCCCGCGACGACGACCGACACCGCATCCACGGCGGACGCGGCATCCATCACCAGCGACGCACCGACGACCACGGCCCCCACAGGGCTCGCGTGGGCGACGGACGGCGGCACGCTGACCCTCGCCGCCGGCGCGACCGCGCTGCACGGCACCGTCACGTACGAGCCCGCGACCGGGGCCGTCCGCTTCACCGGTGCGGACGGCGCCACCGCGATCGCGCCGATCGGCGGCGCGACGAGCGTCGTGATCCTCGGCGGCGCCGGCGACGACGCCGTCACGTTCGATGTGACGGGCGCGCCCGCGGGGCTCGCGTTCCGCTTCGACGGCGGTGCGGGCGCCAACACGATCGGCGGCCCGGCATCCGACACGCAGTGGTCGGTGACGGGGCCCGACGCCGGCGCGTTCGGCGCCGTCGCGTTCACGCACGTCGGCCACCTCGTCGGAGCTGCGGGCAACCGCGACACGTTCACGGTCCAGCCCGGCGCGTCGCTCACCGGGCTGCTCGACGGCGGTGCCGGCGGCTACGACACCCTCGTGGTGGCGGGCCGGCGGGGCACCGTGGGCTCGACCGCCATCGACCACAGCTCGGGCGCCCTGCACATCGACGGCACGACGATCGCCTACGCGGGTCTGGAACCCATCACGCTCGACGCCGGCGTCGTGCACGTGAACGGCACCGCCGGCGACGACGTGATCACGGTCGGCCTGACAGGAGGCGTGATCACCGTCAGCTCGCCGACGTTCGAGACGCTCGACTTCTCATCGGCGGTCACCTCGGTCGAGATCGACGGCGGCGCCGGCAACGACTCGGTGTCGTTCTCGTCCGACCTGGTGATCCCCGGCGTCTCGCTCACGGTGAACGCCGAGACCATCACCGTCGACGGCGTCACGATCAACACGCAGGGCGGGGCCGCCGACGGCTCCATCGATTTCGAGGCGATCGCCTCCGACGACGGCACCGCACAGGTCGCCACCATCACGGCGGCCCCGAAGGCGACGATCCGGATCACCGGCGCCACTGTTCGCGGCGGTGTGATCACCCTGGCGGCATCCGCCACCGCGGCGCCCTCGTTGAGCACGCCGGTCAGCGTCGTCACCGTGACCTCGAACGCGACCGTGTCGCTCACGAACAGCAGGATCGAGTCGACCGGCGACGTCGCCGTCTCGAGCGACTCGACGGTCACGGCCGCCGCCACCCCGACCATCAGCAGCACCGCCGACCTCCCGGCCGTCGACGCCGCCTACGCACAACTGAACGTCACGTCCAACGCGCAGACCAACCTGTCGGGCTCGACCTCGTTCCACGTCGCCGGTGCGCTCGACCTGTCGGCGCGCACGACGTCGAACCTCACGGCCACCGGGGATGCGCTGCTGGCCGGCGCCGGCGCCGGCGTCGCGGTCCTCACACTGAACCAGACGACCAGGGCGTACATCGACGCGAACAGCTCCGGCAACACGGCGGCATCCCTCGCGGTCACCGCCGACACCGACAACACGATCACGACCCACGCCGCGGCAAGCCCCGGCGGCGCGACGCAGAACACGGGCGCCGACGGCCACACGGTGATCACCCCGGCCCAGTTCGTCGGCGGAACGATCACGGCCCTCAGCCCCCTCGACGTCGCGGCCGCCCTCGCCGTCACGAAGGTGAACACCGACACCGAGGCGTATATCACGCCGGCATCCGGGTCGTTCGGCATGGCGACTCCGGCGGCGGGCAGCGTGTGGGTGCACGCCGACGGCCCGACCGTGGCCACCACCACGGCCGACGGCCACGCAATGCTGCGCACCGGCTCGGCGATCGCCGCCGCGGTGGCCGTCGCCATCGCCCACGACACCACCGCCGCCTCGATCGGCGGCGCGGTGGACCTGCAGACCGGCACGGTCACTGTCGACACGGTGCAACCCGCGGACCCCGCGACGGGCAAGGCTCCGACATCCTCACAGACATTCGACACCCGGGCGCTCTCCGGCGGCGGCGCCACCGTGAGCAATCCGATCATCCCCGTGCCGGGGGCCGGCATCTCGGCCGCGAGCTTCCAGGGCTCGTTCGCGGTGAACGTGCTCACGGTCGTGCACAACGCCACCGTCGCCGCAGGCGCCCACCTCGCTGTGCACGGCGCCGACGTCGTGCTCGCCAGCAACCACGCAACCGAGTCGACGACCAGCGCCCGTCCCTCCGGCTTCTTCTTCGACCCGGCGACGGCCATCGAACCAGACCACCAGACCATCGACCTGCCGTATCCGCTGATCGACGCGCGCGGACTGCCAGCGAGCACGCTGCAGAAGGTCGTGTACACGAACGGCGGCGGCACGAACATCGACGGGCTGGTCGCAGGTGGCACGTACTACCTCGACTGCGTCGGCACCTCCGCGCTGCCCGGCGTCTGCGTGTACGACCCGATCGCCAAGGTCACCCGCGTCAAGCTCGCGTGGGCGAGCCTGTCGCTGAACCCCGCCTCGGCCGACCTGAAGGTCATCACCCTGGGCGTCGAGCCGGATTCCGGCACCGACCACCTGCTGACGCTGCTCGACAAGCCCGCCGACACGATCGGCGTGGGCGCCGGGATCTCGGTGAACATCGTCGACGACGCGGGCAATGCCACCGTCGGTGACGGGGCCGTGCTCATCGGAGCCCGCGATCTGACGCTGACCGCCGGCACGACCCACGAGATGACCGTCGAGGGCAAGGCGGGCTCGTCGGGCGGCACGGTCGCCCTCACCCCGGTCGCCTCGGTCGCCATCTCGAACGTCACGACGCATGCGGGCCTGGGCGCCGGGACCGCTCTCGTGCTCACCGGTGCGTTCGACGCCGAGGCGACGCAGACGGCATCGGTCGGCGTCAGCGCCAGCGGCGACACCACATCGGACGGGGCCATCGGCGTCTCCGCCGCGATCGACGACGCGAACCACACCGTCACCGCCACCACGGCGCGCGACATCACCGCGGCGGGGTCCGCGACCTTCCGCGCCACCGGCTCGTCGGCCACCTCCGCATACTCGTGGGCCGGTACCGTCGGAGCTCCTGACAAGAACACCTCGGCGTTCACCTCCGTGACCGACGAGGGAACCCACTTCCTCGGCATCGCCGACAACCTCGCCGGCGCCAACGGGGCGGCGAGTGGTTCCTCCGGCATCCCGAACGGCGGCACCGCGGGCGACAGTGCACCCCTCAGCGTCGCTGCGGCCATCTCGTTCAACCTCGTGCACACGAAGAGCGATGCCACGCTGCCGGCCGGCGTGACGCTGACGGTGACCGGCGGACCGGTCACGCTCGCCTCTTCGGCGAACACCGACGCATCGGCCACCGGCGACGGCGAGACCGCCACCGACGGTGCGGTCGCCGCGATCGGTGCGGGCCTGGGCATGAACGTCGTCACCGCCGTGAATACGGCCGACGTCGCCCCGGGTGCCGTGATCCATGCCGACGGACTGACCCTGAGCGCGACGGTCACGCCCGTGTGCACCGCAGAGGACGAGGACGGCAACTGCACCGAGTGGGGCGACACCACCCACACGTTCAGCGCCGAGGGCGACTCGGCCGCGTCCGGTGGCGGCACGCTGGGCCTGGACGGCTCGGTCGGCATCGATCTGGTCACGGTGACCACGAGTGCGCAGCTGCGGTCGGCGAACGGGTTCGTCGCGACGGCCGATGCCGGCACCGGCGACGTGACGATGGATGCCGCCTCCAACGTCGAACAGTCCGCCACGGCGCTGCCTTTCCTCGACGCGTTCGACCCGAACGACGGCGCGCACATCCTGAAGGACGCCGACGGCAAGTACACGATCATCCACCTCGACTACGCGCTGGCCGACGGCAATCTGCACACCGGCGACGAGGTCGTCTACCGCACCGGCGGCGGCGACCCGATCGGCATCGAGCCGACCCTGCTGACCACCGGCACTGCCAAGACACTGGTGAACAACCAGAAGTACTACGTCATCCTGCTCCAGCCCGGCTACTTCCAACTGACTGAGACCTGGGTGGAGGGAATTGCGGGAGCGCCGGGTCACCCGGGCGACCCGCTCGTGTTCATCCCGAGCGAGGCCACCGGCGATATGCACTACTTCGTGCCCGACGGTGAGAACCCGAAGATGGGCATCGGCGCCTCGTTCGCGTTCGACCTCGGCCAGGTCACGACGATCGCCGGCATGCAGAACGGCGCAGTGCTCACCGGCGGACACGACCTGACCGTCACCGCCGCCGACGAGAATGCCGTCGACACGCTGGCCGTGAGCGGCTCTGGCGGTACCGTCGCCCTGTCGCCGTCGGTCGCCCTGACGATGGTGTTCCTGACCACTGCGGCCGAGATCGGCACGGGCCCCGCCCTGACCGTCACAGGCGATGTCGCGTTGGGCGCCGAGCAGACGGCGAGCGCCGGCAGCGAGGCCAGCGGTGACACCGACCCCGACACGCTCGGAATCGCCCTCGCACTGGTGCTGGGCGAGGCCGTCGACGATGTGCACGCGACCGTTGCGCGCGACGTGCATGCGGGCGGAGCCGTCACGCTCACGGCGAGCGGGTCGTCGGCCAACGAGGGCGGGACGGATGCCGCGGCCCCCGGCGCGACCACGCAGTCGGCCGACGGCATCAACGGCATCGCCGACAACGTGCTCGGTCAGGGCAATCTGTTCACGACGGCGACCACCGGCAAGAAGGCGACGCCCACCGCCGGCACGAGCGACGACGGCGGCGCATCGCTGTCGATCGCCGGCGCGTTCACGATCCTCATGATCACCACGACCTCGCGGGCCGCCTTCGCCGACGGGCTGACGATCACCGCCGACGGCGGCGCCGTGACCCTGGCCAGCAGCGCGAACACCGATGCGGTCAGTGCGGCCAACGGCAGCACGGTGACGGCCTCGACGGCAGGAGTGGGCGCCGGCGTCGCCGTCAACCAGGTCTCGATGACCAACATCGCCACCACCGGCGCCTCCGCGATCACGGCCGACGGGCTCTCTGTCACCGCAACGATGACGCCTGTCGCCGCCGAGACGCCCGAGGCCGCCGACGGCACGGAGTCGGCCCCGCCTGCAGCCCCGGACCGCGTGCACACCGTGAGCGCGACGGCCATCTCGGGCTCGAGCAACCCCGAGAAGATCGGCGTGGCCGGAGCGTTGGCGATCAACATCGTCGCGTCCGACACCGAGGCCCTGGTCCCGGCCGGGGCGTCGGTGAACGCCGGCGCCGGTGACGTGACCCTGACCGCGCAGTTCGTGCAGGATGCCACGGCCGAGGCATCGTCGAAGGCCGGCTTCAAGACGTGCGGCAATCTGTTCGGCCTGCCGTGCAACATCTCCACTGCCATCACCGGCGAAGACGCGAGCGGCTCGGGCCTCGGCATGGGCGCGTCGGCCGCCATCCAAGTACTCACCCCGACCAAGACCATCGCGATGATCGCCGACGGCGTGCCGCTGATCGCCGGCGGCGACGTGACGATCACCGCCGATTCCGAGCGGACCATCACGACGGTCGCCGAGGCGGGAACCAAGGGCGGCAACGCGTTCAGCCCCTCGGTCGCGCTCGTCGTCGACACCGGCGACACGGCCACCGCCCTGCTGGGCGCGGCCACCGGCGTGCTCACCCTCGACGGCGAAGTGACGATCTGCGCGACGCACACGGTGACGGCCGAGACCGAGGCCAACGCGAACGTCGAAGCCGAAGAGATCGGCGTCGGCGCCGCCGTCGCGCTGCCGATCATCACCGGCTGGAGCACGCTGGCGCAGCTCGGCCGCGGCGTCGCGGCCGCCGCCGTCACCGTGTCGGCGGAGTCCGAGGTGGATGCCTCGGCCAACACGAACGCGAGTGCCATCGGCGGATTCGACCTGCCCACCTTCGGCGGTGCCGGCAAGTCCGCGGACCAGACGGTCAGCGACACGATCACGAGCGACCCGAACGCCGGCGGCAAGGGTGCGAACTCGCCCCCGTCGGCCGACAGCACCGCCACGCAAGGCGGCACGAAAGCCGCAGCACAGAGCGGCAAGTCCGGCGGAGGCGTCGGAGCCGCAGCATCCATCGCCGTCGTCTGGATCCAGACGACGAACACAGCACGCATCCTCCCGGGTGTCACGGTCACAGTCACCGGCCCGGTCGAGGTGGAAGCCACCCAGCTCACGGGCGTCGCAGCCCGGGCCATGGGCATCGCGCTGAACCCCAAGGACGCCAAGACCAACATCGGCGCCGGCGTCGGGTTCACCTCACTGTCGGTGTCGAACACCGCCGACATCGGCGCCGGTGCCACCATCACGGCCGGCGCGATCCGCGTCACCGCCGGCACCCCGGTCGATTCTGACACCGGCGTCCCCGGGCAGAACAGCGTCATCGCGTGGGGCATCGCCGCCGCCGGCGGCAAGACCGACCCGCAGGTCGCGGCATCCGTGGGCCTGAACGTCGTCTCTTACACGACCAGTGCCCACATCGGTGCCGGTGCCGGCTTGTCGTCGGCCGGTGATCTCGTCGTCACCGCGGGCAACCCGCTCGGGCTGCAGAACCTCGCCGTGGCCGGTGCGCTCTCGCAGGGCGGCGCCGCCGTCGGGGCGGCGACCGCCGTCAACATCCTCACGATGGCGACCACGGCGACCGTCGATTCGTCGGCCACATCCCGCACCCGCCTGGACGCAGGTCACGCACTGACCGTCCAGAGCAGCGCGAGCATCGAGCTGCTGGGCGTGGACGTCGGACTCATGGGCTCGAACGTCCTGGCAAGCCTGGAGGGCATTCCCGGCGTCGTGCTGATCCCGTCTCCCGGCAGCGTCGTGGCCTCGCCCGCCGTCTCGACCATGGCGGTCGCCGGTGGTGTGGGCTCGGGTGTCGCGTCGGTCGGCGGCTCGTTCGTCGTCAACGTGTGGAACCGCACGACCACCGCGACCATCGGCGACGGCGCCGTGGTCGACCAGCGCATGACCGGCGGCGCGACGCAGACGATCACCGTGCTCGCCCGTGACGACACGCAGCAGGTCGAGATCGCGGGTGCCCTGGGACTGTCGACCGGGGATGCCGGCATCGGCGTGGCCGTCATCGTCGATGTCGTCGACACCACGGTGACGGCGAGCCTGGGTGCATCGACCCGGGCGGCGGCGGGCGGCGACATCACCGTCAGCGCCGCCTCCACCGACCCCGTGCTCGCGATCGCCGCCTCGGCGGGCATCGCCGGCGAAGGCGGCGGCGCCGGATCCATCATCGTGATCGTGCAGAACCAGGCGGGCGGCCGGGGCGTCACTGCCTCGATCGGCGGGGGAGCGGGCACCGGCACCACGGTGCGCGCAGGCGCCGGCCTGACCGTCACCGCACACCAGAACGCCGACGACCCGGCCCTGACCACGGCCCCCGACCGCAGCGCGCACTGGCAGCCCGCGAGCACGTGGCAGTCGGGCACCGGTTACCAGGCGGGGGCCGTCGTGGGCGACAACGCCGGCGCGTTCGTCGCGACGCGCACCGTCGCGACATCGACCGACCAGCCGGGAACGTGGCGCATCATCCCGGCGTGGGATGCCACCGCCGACTACGATGCGGGCACTGTCGTCGATTTCGGCGGCACGCCGTACGCAGCGCTGGTGCAGGTGCTGAGCGCGGCGCGAGGCCCCGACGGAAAGATCCTCACGCCGGACGCCGACGAGACCGAGTGGGCGGCGCTGCCGACGCCGGGCGACTGGTCGAAGGACTCCGACTACGCCACCGGCGATCTCGTCACCGACGGCGGGCGGCTGTACCGCGCCACCGTCGACGTCGTCGCGGCCGCCGATGCGCCGAGCGACTGGGCGGCCGTGGACGACTGGACCCGCGGCGGCTCGTACGCCGTCGGCGACGTGGCCCTCTACGAAGGGCTCACCTATCGCGCGCTGACGGCACAGGACCACTCGATGACGAACCCCGTCCTGGACACCGCCGACTGGCAGCGCACCGACCTGTGGGTCGCCGGCGGCTCGTACCAGGCGGGTCAGGTCGTGCTGTTCGGCACCGCGTTCTACCGGGCGACCACGGCCGTCGCAGGTTCATCGGCCACACCGGCGATGGATGCCGCGCACTGGGCGCCCGTCACCGCCTGGCAGTCCGGTGCCCACTATTCGGCCGGCGACCTCGTCGCGTTCGGCGACCGCGCCTTCCGGGCCGCCGACGCGCTGGACGGCACCGCGGCGCAGAAGATCCAGCTGTACGCGGGCGGACTCGCCTACGGCGACAGTGCCGGCTTCGGCCTTGCCGCAGCCACGCTCGTGCGCACGAGCCCCGTCACTGCCGCAGTCGCGTCGGACGACGACGTCAGCGCGGTCGGTGACACGCTCATCGCCGCAGAGCAGGCGCAGAAGATCACCCAGATCGCCATCGCCGGAGCCGCCGGCGGCGACGCGGCCGTCGGCGGCTCGTCGACGGTCCTGGTCCTCAGCGACACGACGGCCGCATCGATCGGGGACCGCACCCTGGTCAACTGCTATGCGGGATGCGTGAACCCGGCGGCGTCGACATCCACTCAATCCGTCGTGGTCACCGCCACCGACACCAGCCACATCGTGGGCGCGGCAGGCATGCTCGCCATCGGCGGCTACGTCGGCGTCGGCGCCGGCGTCGATGTGAAGTCCATCACGAAGGCGACGACCGCGAGGATCGGCACGTCCGCACACGTGCAGGCGCGCGGCGATGTCGTCGTCTCGGCCACCTCGAGCGAAGACATCCTCGCGCTCTCTGCCGGCGGCACCGGCGGAGGTCTCGTCGGCGTGGCCGCGAACGTGGCGGTACCGGTCATCGACATCACCACGGCTGCGAGTCTCGGCGACGACGCGATCGTGCGCGCCGGCGGCAACGTCATCGTCTCGGCGACGGAGACGATGAACCTCGACACCGTGGCCGGCAACGTCGCCGTCGGCGGCGCGGTCGGAGTCGGCGCGGGCGCCGTCGTGCCCGTGGTCACGAAGAAGACGACCGCCACGATCGGCTCGGGGGCCGATGTCACCGCGCTTGCGCAGACGGCGAACATCACACACTCGACCGTCGCCACCGGCGCAACCCAGGTGATCGGCATCGACCCGGCGTTCAACCCGCGCGTGCGCGGCACGTCGGGCCCCGGCGGCACACGGGGCCTCGAGCCCGACGGGGTCACGTTCAATCTCGGGTATGCGCACGGCTTCTCGAACGGGCAGCAGGTCGCCTACGACGCCGGCGGCGGCGTGCCGCTGACCGGACTGGTCCCCGGGCACACGTACTACGTGATCGTCGTCTCGCCCACCGAGATCCAGCTCTCGCTCGCGCCGCGCGGCCCCCCGATCGCCGTCGGCGTCCCGACCACAGGCCTGATGGGCGAAGCACAGCGGTTCGTCGCGACCAGCCAGGCCAGCACCCCCATCACACAGGGCACGACGATCGTCCCCCGGTTCGACCCGGCGACGGACGTGAACCCCGACGGCAGCATCACGCTTCCGTACCTGCTGCGGACCCCGGACGGCAAGCCGCTGAAGACCGGCGACCAGGTGGTCTACAGCGCCGGCGGCGGCGCTCCCGTCGGCGGGCTCGCCGATGGCCACACCTACTACGTCATCGTCATGGCGGCCGCGACCGGCACCACGGGTATGACGATCCGTCTCGCCGACAGCAAGTGCCACGCGACCGGCAAGGCAGCCGACTGCGACCCCTCGGCCACCGGGAGCATCGCACAGCAGTGGCTGTCCCTCAGCGCCGGCGCCACCGGCCGCTCGCACAGCATCGTGCCGGCCGGCCAACTGCCCGTCGCCGACGGCACCGCGACCGGCCCCCAGACCATCACCACCGAGACCCGCGGCGGATTCGGCGGTGTGGCGGTCACCGCCGCGAACAGCGACCTGATCTCGTCGGTCGGCGTGAGCGCCGCCGCCTCGGGCGGCGTGGCCGTGAACCCCGTGGGTGCCGTGGTCGTCTCGAACATCACGACCACCGCCACGATCGGTGCGTCGGCATCGGTCATCACCACGGGAAGCCTGCTCGTCGCCGCCGGTAGCGAATACCATCAGCTCGCCGTCGCCGCGGCCGGTGATCTGTCCGCCTCGGTGTCGGCCGGCGCCGGAGTCGTCGTGGGCGTCGTGACCCTCACCACGACGGCCACGATCGGCGCCGGCGCGACCGTCGGCGCCGGCGGCGACGTCGCTGTGACCGCCACCGGCGCCGAGCAGCTCGTCGACGTCACGGCCGCCGTCGCGGTCGGCGGCGACGGCGCCGTCGCCGGCAACGTCGGCGTCACCGTGCTCACCATGACGACGACGGCCTCGACCGGCGCTGACGTGACGCTGACCGCCGGCGACAACCTGCTCATCGGCGCCACCGACGACACCGCGCTGACCCTCGTGGTCGCCAACGTGTCCGGAGGGGCCTTCGCGGGCGTCGGCGTCGGCGTGAACGTCGCCGTCGTCACCAAAGACACCGAGGCGTACCTCGGCGGCACGAACACCGTCACCGTCCGTGCCGGCGGCGGTGCCCTGGCAGGCATCGACGACGGCACGATGCAGACGGCGGCCGGCGGCGGTGGCACGTTCGGCACCGTGACCGCCGGGTTCCACGGGCTCGCCGTGCAGGCGGCATCCACCGAGCAGCTGTTCGGGATCGTCGCGGGCCTCGCCGTCGGCGCCGGGGCGGTCAGCGGCAGCGTGGGCGTCACTGTCTTCACCGTGACCGTCAAGGCGTTCATCGCCGCCGGCACCACCGTGAACGCCGCGGCCTCGGGCATCGACTCCACAGTGGGGCCGAACCAGTCGGTGTCGGTGGCGGCCACCGACTCGATGAGCACAGTCACGTTCGCCGGGGGACTGGCCGGTGGCCTGGGCGGTGCGGCGGGCGGCGTCGACATCGGCATCGCGAACGTCACCGTTCAGTCCTACCTGGGCGCCGGCAGCGTCATCTGGGCGTCGCAGGGCGTCACTCTCGCCGCCCTCGCGCTGAAGAACATCCGCACCTTCGCGATCAGCATCGGCGCCGGCGTCGTCGGGGTCGCCGGCGCCGTGTCGGTGTGGTCGGTCGGGGCGAACCCGACCACCACCTACCAGCAGAACGACCAGGGCACGAACCGTGGCCAGTGGACGCCCGGCACGACATACGCGGTCGGCGACGTCGTCACCTCGGGCGGACACACCTACGCGTCGCGTGTGAACGGCAACCTCGGCCACACGCCGACCCCGGGAGACACCGTCTACTGGGCGCTCAGCGACCATGACCCCACGGCAGGCGACGGCGGTTCGTCGACAGGCATGGGCGACGCCGTCGCGTCGGGCGCGAACGGCGGCTGGAGCTCGATCCTCGCGAACGCCGCGAACCCCGGGCAAGCCGGTCCGGGCTACCAGCAGCAGCTGGGTACCGTCATGACCGCGGGGCAGAACGCCGTCGGCGCCGCCGCCCCCGGCACAGCGGTCGTCTCGACGCCGTTCACGCAGCCGGCACCGCCCACCGGAACATCAGCCACGGTCTACGGCACCGTGCACGCCGGCGGCAGCGTGCTGGTGCACGCCGCCGACGGACTGGGCGTGCTCTCGGTCGCGGGCGCCGCCGCAGGCGGGATCGGTGCCGTGGGCGCCGGTGTCAGCATCGTCTCGCTGGGCCAGAACACCGACGCCGGCATCGCGAACACGGGGATCGTCAGCGCCGGTGGCGGCGTTGCCGTACACGCCGAACTCGACGAGCAGGTGCTCGGCACCGCCTTCACCGGCGGAGTCGGCGGCATCGCGATCGGCGGTCAGGTCGTCGTCGTCCACGACGGCAGCGCGCAGAAGGCGCACATCGACTCCGGTGCGGCGATCCCCACCGCGGGCCTCATCGACGTCCACACCGCCGCCACCCGCGCGGTCGGCGGGGTGGCCGTGGGCGTCGGCCTGGGAGAGGTGGCAGCCGCGGGAGCCTCGGTCGCGGTCGTGCAGGTCACCGGTGACACACTGGCCTCGATCGGCGACGTCGCGATCGGCGCCGCCGGCCCCATCGGTGGCATCTCGGTGGTCGCCTCCGACATGTTCACGCCCACCGACATCGCCGTCTCGCTCCAAGGAGGCGTGGGCCTGGGCGCGCTGAGCGCCGCCGTCGCCGTCGTCACCTACAGCGGCACGACGCGTGCCGAGTCCGGCGCGCACGGCACCGTGCAGATCGGCGGCGACGTCACGATCGCAGCCACCGGGCAGCGCACGAACGTGGACGCGCTGATCGTGAACGTGGCCGCCGGCGCCGCGGTCGGCGTCGGCATCGCCCTGGCCCAGGCCTCCGACGACCGGTCCACCGAAGCGGCGCTGCTCACGACCGGGGCGATCAATGCGGCCGGCGATGTCGCCGTCACCGCCGAGTCCCGCAACTCAGTGAACGCGACCGGCACCGGCGTCTCGGGCGGCTTCCAGGGCGAAGACGTCGCGGCCCTCACGCTGATGCTGGCATTCGCGACGGTGTCGGGCCACACCGGTGCTCGCATCGACGGTGATGTCACCGGGTCGCAGTCGATCACTCTGGGCGCGCGCGCTGAGAACTCGACAGCCGCCACCGTGGCGGTGGTCGCGGTGTCGATCGGCGTGGGCGCCAGCGGCGCCTTCGCACAGGCTCGTGTGACCGCGGATGCCGTCATCTCGGCGATCGTCGGGTCTGCGGCATCCCTCACGAGCACCGGCGCGGTCATCGTGAACGCAGCGGTGCAGGGCGTCGGCGACACCGCCACCGCCACCGCCGGTGGCGGAACGACCGGCGAGATCAGCGTCGGCGTGCTGGTGTCGGATGCCGAGGTGGCCGGCGCCGTCACCGCGTCCGTCGACGGAACCGTCGCCACCGCCGATGCCCTGAGCGTCACCGCCGTCGGCAGCAACACCGTGAGCGCCGACACCGTCGCCGTCGGCATCGGCACGTGGGTCTCGGGGGTCGGAACCGGGTCGCTCGCCGCCATCGCGGACACCGCGGACGTGACCGCACGACTGACCGGCACCGCCGCGGCCACGGGCGCCGTCGTCGTATCGGCCGAGGGTGCCAACTCGGCCGACGCCAAGAGCGACGCCGGCTCCGGCACGCTCGGCCTGGCCATCGGCGTGACCCTGCCGACGGCGCGCATCTCCGGAGCGGTGATCGCCTCGGTGACAGGCACCGTCACGGGTGCCGCATCGCTGCAGGTCGCAGCCTCGGGCGTGAACACCGCGTCCGCTGAGGCCGTCGCCGTGACCGTCGGTCTCGCCGCCGGCAGCGGCGCATCGTCGGAGGCGACCATCACCTCCGGCGCCGACGTCACCGCACAGATCACATCGACCGCCTCGACCACCGTCAGCGGCGCGACCTCGGTCGCCGCGACCGGCACGAACGCGGCGAGCGCGAAGTCCGACGGCGGCGCGCTCGCCGGCCTGTCCATCGCGGTCATGCTGCCCACCGCCACCGTCGAAGGCGCCGTCGTCGCCGAGGTCGACGGCATCGTGTCCACCGGCTCCCTTTCGGTGACGGCATCCGGCGGCAGCACCGCCTCCGCGACCACCGTCGTCGTCAACGTGACGCTGGCGGGTGGAGAAGGCACGAGGGCCACCGCGACGGTGACGAGGGATGCCGCTACCAGCGCCGGGATCGGTGCTGTGGCCCATGTCACCGCGACCGGTGCCGTGACGGTCGGCAGCTCGCTGTCCATCGGGCAGAACAGTGCGAACGCCTCGGCGAGCGGCGGCCACGGCGGGATCATCAACGCCGGTGCGTTCGTCGCCGAGGCCACGGTCGGCGCACCGGTCGCCGCACACGCCGACGGCGTGATCACCGCGTCGAGTCTGAGCGTCACCGCGACCGGCGGGTCGAACGTGCACAGCGAGACGACAGCGGCCGGCATCGGCCTCGGGGCGAACGTCAACACCGTCGTCGACTACGCGGCGGTGACGGCCGACGCGGCCGTCACCGCGACCGCAGCATCCAGCGCTCAGCTGGCCGTCACCGGTGACACCACGATCTCCGCGACGGGAACGAACACCGCGACCGCCGCGGCAGACAGCGGCTCGGGCAGCCTTCTCGTCGACGTCGGCGTGGCAGTGCCCACCAGCCGGATCGACGGCGGGGTCACGGCATCCTTCGCCGGCACGATCCACGGCAACGGGCTGAGCGTCACCGCCGACGGCACGAACACCGCCACCACGACGTTGACGCCTGTCGTCGTCGGCCTCATCACGGCGGTCGAGGCCGGCGGCGCGGATGCCGAGATCACGACGTCTGCGGATGTGAGCGCCGCCGTCGCGATCGGAGCCGATCTGACGCTCGCAGCTCACGGGGCTGCGGTCCGTGCGACCGACCACAACAGCGCGAAGGCGACGATCGTCGGCGGGGCCGGGTCGGGCGCCGTCTCGGTGTCCGCACTGAACGCGACCGCGGGCGACGCCGCGGGAGCCGCCGCGACCTTCGCCGGCACGATGCACTCGGGCGCGACGCTGGATGTCGCGGCGGGTGGCACCGATGCCGCCACCACGGACATGATCATCGCGAATGTGTCGATCATCGGTGAGGTGGAGGTTCTGGAAGCCTCGAGCACCGTGTCGGGGGCCGTCTCGGCGAGCCTCGGCGCCGGAGCGCAGGTGCTGGCCGTCGGGACCGTGGTCAGTGTGGACGCGCAGCACAGTCAGACCGTTAATGCCTCCGCGTCCAGCGGTGCGGGCGCTCTGATCTCGGTCACCCACCCGGGCGCCGACGCCACAGCCACCGGCAGCACGACCGCCGGCGTCGCCGACGGTGTGAAGATCGGCTCGGCCGCGGCCGCTGCAGGATCACTGTCGGTGACGGCGCAGGACACGTCCACCGGCTCCTCATCCGCCGTGGTGGGCGCCGGCGGCGCGATCAACGTGCGCGGCTCCGACAGCCACACCACCGTTGCGCCGACCGTGACGGCGTCGATCGGCAGCACGGCCGGTGCCGCCACACCGACCCCGATCCGGGTGAGCGGAGACGTCACGGTCACTGCCACGTCCGTCAGGGCCGAAGGCAACGCGACCTCTCGAAGCTATGGCGGCGGCGGCGTGGACGTCGGCTTCGCTCGGGCGACGGTCACGACCGCGCCGACCGTCAGCGCATTCACCGGCACCGGCGTCACGATCACCGCCGGCGGGGCGGTCACGGTGCAGGCGCAGACCCAGGCGAAGGGAAGCACGCCGCTGCTCGACAGCTACGCCGCCGGGGGCTACCAGATCATCAACGGCATCCCGACGAACCTGGCCAACGTCAACAGCAGCGCCGACACGCTGTACTTCCCCAGCCACGGTCTGGCCGACGGCGACACCGTGCTGTACATCGGCACGTCGGTGTCGGGCCTGACCACGGGGCGCATCTACACGGTGCTGACCGCAGGGCCCGATGACCTGCAGTTCGGCGCCGCCTTCGACAACACCGCCACGATCGACTCGAGCGACCTCAGCGGCTCGGCCGGGGTCGACCCGAACCGCTCAACGATCCGATTCGCCACGCCCCACAACTTCGTCACCGGCGACGCCGTCGTCCTGGCCGGCACCGGGATCGTCAACGGCGTCGACGTCAGCGGCAAGACGCTGTACGTGCGCGTGATCGACCCCTACACGATCCAGCTCTACCTGAGCAAGACCGACGCGATGGCCGCCGGCGTCACCTTCAGCGTCGGTTCGGTCGCGGGTGACGGCACGATCACCGCAGCCAACTCGTTCACGGCTGGAGAGCGGGTCACCTACCAGGCACCGCGGCCCCTGACCTTCACTCAGGCCGCCGTGAACGTGTCGACCTCGTGCACGAAGGACGCGTGCTACGCGTCGAACCCGGGCGCGAACAACATCCTCGTCGGCCCGTACGCGGGCCAGAACGCCGACAACCTGCCGGTGTTGAACGCCCACAACCTGCAGACCGGCCAGGCCGTCGTCTACCGGGCGTCCACCGGCGCATACGGGTTGGGCAGCGGGCTGGTCAGCGGGCACACCTACTACGTCATCTATGTCGACCCGTACATCATCCAGTTGGCCGCCTCGTATGACGACGCAGTGGCAGGCAAAGAGATCGCACTGACCACACCGCCGGCCAGCGACTCGGGAACCTACGAGATCGCACCGGCCCCGATCGGGAACCTCGTCGACGGATACACCTATGTCGTCGGTCCGAACCCGACGGCGACGACCTTCACACTGCAGAGCGTGAACGGCCAGCCGTTGACGTGGGACACGACGCACGTGTTCGGCACCCAGACGGTGTTCGCCACCGGACTCGCGCTGCAGGCCTGCACGGGCTCGTGCGGCACCGGAACCGTGCGCCTGGACATCGCCGCGTCGGGGACCGGCGACTACTCGCTGTATGCCCCCGTGGTCCCGACCGACGGCACATCCTACGTGTCGCTGCGGCTCGTCACGCCGCCGGCCGGCGACGGCCAGTCGTCGGCGTCGGCGGCCGGCGGCAACGGCGGGTTCGTGGCGGTGGGCGTGCCCTCTGCCGAGGTCGACGACACCACGACGGTGACTGCGGTCCTGGGCGGGACGATCATCGCCGCCGGCGATGTGTCGGTCCTCTCGAACGCGGTGACATTCGACGCCTCGTCTGCGCAGAACACCACCGGCGGTTTCGTCGCCGTCGGCGTGGTCGACTCCACGCTGGACGTGAACGTGACGAACCAGGCGAGCGTCGCCCCGAACGCCGTGGTCTCGACCGGCCGCAATGTGAAGGTGGCGGCATCCACCACCGTCTTCTCGGACCTGTACGCCGACAGCGAGGGCGGCGGCTTCGCCGGCGGCTTCACGGCCAACGGAGCCACCGACATCTCCGATCACACCACCGCGACGGTCGGCCGCAACGCGAACGTGGCCGGCGACACGGTGCAGGCCACGGCGACCTCGGGCGGCCACAGCACGTCGTTCGTGCACGCCGTCATGCACGCGCTGTTCGGCAGCACGGAGACGAACCACGGCATCCAGATCAGCTCGAGTGACCAGACCGCTCTCGACGGGGACCCGTCGACACACACGCTGGTCACCGGCCGCCACGGCGTCGATGTGCGTGCCTGGCACGGGAACTGGTCGTACCTGAGCGACGCCTACTCGCACTGCGGCTGCATCGGAAGCTCCGGCGGCGACTATGCCGACAGCATGGCGCTGACCAACAGCGTCATCGGCGACGCCGGCGTGACCCTGTACGTCGGGGCCCGCCTGGTGCCGGGCGTCAACGAGCCGGGAAATGCCCCGGCGTCACCGCTGAAGACCAATGGCGACGGCTCGCTCGTCCTGTACGTCGAAGGCCAGAACGAGGGCGCGTACAACCACACCAGCGACTTCGGGGACGGCCCGTCGTCTGCCAACAGCATCGGCTGGAACTCCGACGTCGTCGTGGATTCCGGGCCCGATCCCTATCTTGTGATCGGCCCCGACGGCAAGGTGCTGACAGACGTCAACGTGAAGGTCCTGGTGGGCGGCGCGTTCATCATGCCGAACATCGGGGACGTCCTCACCGGCCCGATCATCGTCCAAGACATCATCAACCACGGCACCGGCGACATCTACATGACCTCCGCCGAGGGGTACATCCGCGGCGGCGCAGGGACGCCCGACGGGCATTTCTGGGGCACGTTCACGTTCCACCAGAACTTCGACGCGGTCACCATCATCAACGAGTCGAACCTCGACATCACGATCGGCGACATCGACGTGATCAACGCGACCGGCACACCCATGGTCACGCTGAACACCGTCGAGGCGCCGGACCCGAAGAGCGTTTCCGTGCACTTCCGGATCGCGCAGCTGGTCACCCCCTCTCGTGTGGTGCTCGCGGGCGCCGGATCCGGCTCCCTCACCCTCGCCGGCACGATCACCAACCCGATCGGTGAGACAGATGTGCACAACCTCGGCGGCGCGATCGTCTCGGCCACCGACCGGGGCCAGATGGTCAACGGACACACAACGCTCATCACGACGAACGTCCTGCATCTGGACGCCCCGACCGCCTCGATCGGTGCGGCCACGACGGCAGGCAGCCACCGCCTCAGCGTCGACCTGATCTCGTATCAGGGCCACCCCGAGCAGATCACCGCCACCGCGGGCACCGACCTGTACCTCGACCTGCGCACCTGGCTGCGCGACCCGACGATCCCCGATTCCGCGATCGCCGGGGCACCCGTCCCCGTGATCGCCATCGACCACCTCGTCGCCGGCGGTGACCTCAACCTGCTGCTGCAGGCCACCGTGTACGGAGTCGGCACCAAGAACCTGCCCGGTGTCGAGGTCGTCGTGCCCTCCGAACCTCTTGACCGCACCTACTTCAACTTCTTCCGCGAAGACGCCCTGTGCCCGGTGCCCGGCAGCACCACCGACGCGTGCCCGTACAACGTCGGCGCGTTCGGCGACACGCCGCACGCCGTCGCCAGCACCTACGACTTCAGCCTGCTGGACGCCGGCTCCGCCATCCCGAACGGATCGATCACGGTCGCCGCCGCGCACTCCGCACCCGCCGACACCCGCATCAACCTCATCGGCCTGGTCGAGGTGCACCAGAACGGCAACGTCAACACGATGACGAACGGGTACGTCACGCTCACCGAGAGCGCCGCCGACAGCATCGCGATCCACCTGGTGATCCAGACCGGCGAGCTGCCCGACGCCACGGACTTCGTCACGACGACGACCCAGACCATCGCCGCCGGCCCCAACCGCGACCTGCGCGCGGGCCTCATCGAATCCACCGACGACGACGTGACGCTGACCTCTCCCGGCTCGATCGTCGACGCACCGGTCGGCTCGGCCATCCCGCCCGCCACCGGCGATGCCGGCCCCGACGTGGTCGGCGTCGACATCACGATGACCGCGAACGGCGGCTCGATCGGGCAGGACGGCAACTTCCTCGAGATCGACTCGTCGGTCGACCGGTTCGGCGTGCTGACGGCGTCGGCTACCGGCGTGATCCGCATCACCGAGACCAGCGGCGACCGCACGGCCGGCTACGCGCACCCCGGCGACCTCAACGTCAACACGGTCACCACCTGCTACGGCACCAGCGCCGCCACGTGCGCCGACGTCAGCCTGGCCACGACGGCCGGCTCGATCCTCGACGGCCACAACCTGCTCCCGAGCGGCACGGGCGCCGCCGGCGGCACGACCGTCAACGTCATCGGCAACTCGATCGACCTGCTCGCCGTCGGCGGCGGCATCGGCGCCTTCACCGACGAGCCGACCGGCGTGTTCACCGGCGACCTGAAGCTCGACTCCGCCGCAGGGGTGGGATGCCTCAGCACCTACACTCTGGACTGGCTCCACGCCACGGCAGCCCAGCGCGCGGTCACCGCGACGTGCGACATCGCCGCGCAGGCGTCGACCGGCATCCACCTGACCGAGCTCTCCGGCCCCGCGAACGTGCTGCTCGCGCACGCGGCGAACGGCGACGCGCGCATCACGACGACCGAGACGCAGACCGAGGGAGGCGACATCCTGCTCCTGCACGACGGCTCCACCCTCGTGCGCGAGAACGCCCCGCAGCAGGTCCCGAACGGCCTGATCGAGGCCGACAACGGCAACGTGCTGCTGCTGGCCGCCGACGATGTCGTCACCGACCCGAGCGGGCAGATCCTGGCCACGACCGAAGCGAGCGACCCCGGCACCGGCAACACCGCCGACCCGAACCGGCCGGGCACCGCCACCGGAAACATCGACATCCACGGCGACTGGCACCCGGGCGTTGCCGACGCCACCGCGAACGAGGGCACGATGATCGTGCTGCGCGGCGAGCTCACCCCCGGAGCCGGCGGACTCACCCGCGTGTTCGGCAACGGCGACGACGACCGGATCACGTTCGACCAGACGCTGCTGGGCGGCCAGACCCGCGCTTACGGATCGGCGCAGCCCACCGCGTACAAGGGCTTCGCCCCGGCCGGCGACGGCGAGGACACGCTGACCGTCTACCTGCTGCAGACGATGCCGCGCACCGGCACCACGCTGAGCCTGGACGGCCAGGCCGGCACCGACCACTACGTCGTGTGGACGCACGGCAGTGAGCACGGCGACGCCCACTATGTGATCAACGTGCTCGACAGCGGGGCGCCGGCCGACGGCGTCGACACGCTCACCGCCTACGGCGCCGACAGCACCGCGAACGGCATCGACCCGAACACGCACCTGCCGTACCCGACCGACGACATCTTCCTGCTGCGCGCCGCGTCGTACCTGCCGGGTGAGTCCGCCGCACGCCCCGACGTGTACTGCGGCACCACTGGCGACAGCGCGTGCACGAACCACCCCGCCTACATCGCCGTGCTGCACCCCGCGCCGATCGCGGGCACCGACCCGCTGGTGGCCGCGCAGACCTCCGGCTACGCCGGCGTGGCCGAGCGGATCACTTACGACAACGCCGTCAACGGCATGCTCTCGGTGCTCGGCCTCGGCGGCAACGACCACTTCGCCGTCGATGACAACGCCGCGATCACGAACCTCGACGGCGGGGCCGGCGACGACACGTTCCAGGTCGGCCAGATCTTCGGCATGCGCCGCGACGCCGCCTACAGCGGTCTGTCTCCCGCCGACCGGTTCGCGACCATCGCCACCACCCGCGGCTACCTCTCCGAGGGCACGAGCGCTCCGCTGACCGCGCAGGGCGGCAGCGGCGACGACACGTTCACCGTGTACTCCAACCACGCTGCGCTGCGGCTGGAAGGCGATGCCGGCAACGACCTGTTCCTCATCCAGGCGTTCGCCCTCGCTCGCACCGACGCGAACGGCACCCTCATCACGGGGCCGGTCTTCACCGGCCAGGTCACGATCGATGCCGCGGCCGGCACGATCGCCCGCACCGACGGCGGCAGCTTCGTGGCCGACGGCTTCGCGGTCGGCCAGACCCTCGCGATGCAGGGCGCGGGCGCCGGCGACGACCACGACGCGGCGCACACCGCGGTGATCAGCGCGGTCACCGCCACCACGATCACTCTGGCCAAGGGCCTGACCACGACCGCCCCGCTGCAGCACGGCGGCACCTTCACGGTGTCGATCAGCGGCGGACCGGTCACGCGCACGACGGTCACCGTCGCCGCCGGGTCCACGGCCGGCATCAGCACGATCACCCGCACGGCCGGCAGCTTCGTCGCCGACGGCTATCTGGTCGGCCAGGCCATCGGCCTCGTCGGCACCGGGGCCGACGACAACGGGGTCGGGTGCACGGCGACCACGACCCAGCCGTGCCTGCCGTACGTCATCACGAAGGTCTCGGCATCCACTCTCACCGTGCAGGCCGTGCTCACCCCGGGCGTCTTCACCGGCGCCACCGTCAGCGCCGTGCTGCCGAGCCCTGTTCTGACCACCGGCTTCAGCACCGCCGCGCAGACCGACGTGCGCGCCGGCGCCGGAGACGACCAGGTGCAATACAACGTGAACGCCCCGGTCTCGGTCGACGGCGGCACCGGCTTCAACAAGATGGTCGTGCTGGGCACCGAGTTCGCCGACCACATCGTCGTCACCGCCGCGGCGATCTACGGCGCGGGCCTGACCGTCGACTACGGCAACGTGCAGGTCGTCGAGGTCGACGCGCTGCAGGGCGACGACACCGTCGACGTGCTCTCCACCGCCCTGGGTGTGGTCACCCGCGTGCTCGGCGGGCTGGGCAGCGACGTCATCGACGTCGCCGGCGACGTCGTGGGCGACGTCGTCAGCCGCGACCCGAACGGCACCCACTCCACGATCAACGAGCTCGTCAGCTCGAGCGACCCGGCCTACAAGGACGTCGTGGCCGCCGGCATCCCGGTCTCGGTGTCGCGGCCCACGCAGGGCGTCGTCATCATCGGCGAGACCGGGGGTCTCACCTCGGTCGCGCGGCTGGGCGAGGGCGGGCCGATCGGCACGGTCGACTCGTACACCGTCGCGCTGAGCACCGCGCCGACCTCCGACGTCTGGATCACCGTCTCGGCCGGCGTGAGCCCCGACGAACTGCGCCCGGGCGCCGACACCGTCTACCTGTGCACCGGCTCGGCCGCCGCCTGCGCGCAGCCTTCCGACTACTTCCGCACCGTGTACGTCGACGGCGTCGCACAGTACGAAGGACTGAACGGCCCGGGCATCGCGAACCGGTCGGTCGTGCTGCACTTCACCCCCGGCGACTGGAACATCCCGCAGCTGGTCTGGGTCGCCGCCGCGAACGACACCACCCCGCAGGGCGACATCAAGGTGGTCGTCGCCCACTCCGTGATCAGCGCCGACCCCGTCTTCGCCGGCGCCGTGGTCCGCGACGTGACCGTCACCGTGCGCGACAACCTCACTCCCGGCGTCGACGTCGTCCAGCTCGACCCGTCCGGCGCCCCCGACGGCGACACCACCGTGATCGAGGGCACGACCGTCACGCAGCTGACCGACACCGTCTCGATCGCGCTGTCGCATGACCCCGCCGGCACCGTCACCGAGATCATCACCCCGACCGACGCGCGCCTCATCCTCTCCAGTGCCGACTCCCGCTTCTCGCTCGGCGCCGTGGTCGGCGGCATCCAGACCTACCGCATCGTGTTCGGCCCGGCCGACGGCACCACCCCGGTCATCATCACGGTGCGCGCGGCCGTGGACTTCCGACGGTCGGATGCCGGATACACGACGCTGAAGATCACCACGCTCGCCGCGGGCACCGGCCGCGACACCGCGTTCGACGGCGTCACCGCGCAGACGGATGTCATGGTCTACGGCGACAGCACCCCCGGCGTGTACACGGCCCAGACCGGCGGCAGCACCGTCGTCAGCGTGGGCAGCGGCGGCACGCCCGGCATCACCGACACGTTCACGGTGCGCCTGCTGTCGGCCCCGGCCGCACCGGTCACGGTGGGCCTGGTCACCGACGGGCAGGTGCTCGTCGCGACCGACGCCGCGTGCGCGACCAGCCTTCTCGGCCACGTCTGCATGGTCTCGATCGGCGGCACCGCGTCCATGGGCACCATGATGCCGGCCGTCACGTTCGACGCGACGAACTGGTGGGTCCCGGTCAGCGTCACGGTCTCTGCCGACGCGTCCTACGTGCTGCCCCCGGGCCGGGCCGACCTGTACACGTTCCCGAAGCAGCCGCACCTGCTCTCGGCGATCCGCGGCCCGCTCGAGATCGACGGCGGCACCGGGGGAGAGCAGCACACACTGAGCACCGCCGTCATCCTGCCCGGCGAGATCGACACGCCGCCGTTCGGCATCGGCCGCCAGCCGTCCGAGGCGCGCCAGGTCGACGTGCTGAACGTGTTCGACGACGGCAGCCGCGCCGATCAGACCGGCGACCTGACCTCGACCGCGCTGACCGGCTTCGGCATGGGCCCCGGCGTCAGCTTCACCGGCCCCACCTCGTTCGGCGAGCCGAGCTCGTTCCCCGGCGGCATCTCGTACGGCACGATCACCGTCGACGCGAACGGGAACTTCGTGACGGATGCCTCGCACACGACGATCGAGGTCCTGAACATCGTGCTCGGCCAGGGCAACGACAGCCTGACCGTCCACAGCACGATGATCCCCGGGCCCGACCAGGCCGCCGACGACGGCCTGCCGACGGGCATCCCCGCGCTGCACGGGGGCCTGACCGTCCTCCAGGGCGGCGGCAACGCGCTGCTGCAGGTGACCGGAACGTTCACGTGGACGCCCGGCTCGGCCGGCGCCGCGACCCTGACACGCACCGACGGCTACTCGTGGCACGACGCCGGCTTCGCCGTCGGCCAACGGATCACCCTGCCCGGCAGCGCCGTCTACGGCGCCTACACGATCACCGGGTTCGCGGGCGGCAGCGGCCAGACCCTGCTGCTGCAAGGCGCCCTCGTCGGCGCTCCGGCCGCCGGCACCCTGGCAGGCGTGGTCTCGGTCTACGATCCCGCCTCGCCGCAGACCGGCTACGTCCGGGTCGGCGGCGACCACATCGTCGTGCTCGACGGCCCCGGCGTCGGCGCCGGTTCGCCCGGCCCCAGCTCGCCGCTCGTGATCTACGGCGACACGTCGCAGGACGGCATCTGGTACAGCGGCAGCACGGCGCTTCAGTCCGGCCACGACTTCGGTCCCAAGCCCACGATCGAGCCGGTCGGCAACGCGGCCGACTACGTGTTCCCGGTCGCGCAGCCGTTCGCCTACGCCGGCAACGACATGATCGACGCCAGCGCGCTCGACGCCGCGATCCCCGGCTTCGCACTGCCCTCGATCGGCGTGACGATCTACGGCGGCGCAGGCGACGACACGATTCTGGGCAGCCAGGCCGGCGACATCCTCGCCGGCGGCTCGGGCGACGACCTCATCCTCGGCGAACGCGGCCGCGACCTCGTCTACGGCGACTCGGGCGTGAACATCGACGTCATCAGCCGCGTGCTCACGGTCGCGACCGTGAACGTGAGCACGCTGCCCGACGCCGACAGCCTGATCGCCGGCCACGACGTGCTCATCGGCGAGGGACTGGGCTCGGCGCCCAGCAGCGCCACGACGCCCGGCGACGCGAACAGCGAGGACGAGGACGTCATCTTCGGCGACCACGGCGCCGTCGTCCAGGACGTGCAGGACCAGCGCACCTGGGCGCTGGACGAAGCAACGAACACGTTCGTCGAGACCAGCGGCGCCCGCCCGCAGCGGCTGCAGACGACGACCGAGCTGATGGCGCTGCAGAGCGTGCAGCAGCAGAACGGCGCGAGCGACACGCTCGAAGGCGACCTCGGCAACGACATCCTCATCGGCGGCGGCGGTGGCGACACCATCTGGGGCAATGACGGCAACGACCTCGCCTTCGGCGACTTCGGCGCCGTGTCGTGCACCCAGATCGGCACTGCGCCCGTCGACCCGACGCTGTCGAACGCCGGTTGCCGCATCGCGGCGAGCCTGCTCCCGTTCGACGTGCCGCTGAACGACCACACCTTCCGCTGGACCTCGCTCGACACGCAGGCCGGCGCGAACTGGGGCAACGACCTGATCAACGGCAACGCCGGTGCCGACATCCTCATCGGCGGCGCGGGCTCCGACCGCATCACCGGCGACGCGGGCGACGACGACATCATCGGCGGCAACACCGGCGACCCGGTCGCGACCGCCGACGGCGGCGTCGTGGCGAACACCGGCGGCGCCGGCGGCTACAACGGCGGCGTCGACGACAGCCGCGGCCTCGTCGCGTTCGGCGACGTGTTCGACCGCACCGGCGGCACCGACGGCGCCCACAGCGCCTGCACCACAGCGGCCGACTGCCGCTACGGCGACTTCCTCGACGGCGGCGCCGGCAACGACGTCATCGCCGGCGACAACGCGACGATCCTGCGCACCGGATCCGACGCGAGCGCCCGCATGCGCGTGCTGCGCGGCACCGATATCCTGAGCACCATCGACGGATCGTCGAACATCGCCGGCACGAACGTCGACGGCGTGAGCCTGCCGTGCCAGTGGATCGACCCGAACGGGCTGGTCCCCGCGACCTGCACCGACTACGGCTATCAGCGCGATCCGCGCGGCGCGCACGTGCGGTACATCCAGCTGTACGACCAGAGCTTCACCCCGCCCGCCGGCACGTTCTCGGACAGCGACATCGCCGGCGGCGCCGGAGACGACGTGCTGTTCGGCCAGCTCGGCGACGACTGGATCCAGGGCGACGGATCGGTCATCGACGACGAGGGCCGTGTCACGATCGACGTGCAGACGCGCAACACGGTCACCGATCCGCGCGCGTCGGTGGAGGATGCCGCAGGCCCGGGCAGCGACGGCAACGACTACGTCGAGGGCAACGGCGGCGCCGACGTGATCTACGGCGACCTCGGGCAGGACGACCTGGTCGGCGGCAGCTCCGACATGTTCGGCCTGATCAGCCGCGACCAGCGCCCCGACGGCGCCGACACGATCTACGGCGGCGCCGGCACGCGGGTGGGACTGAACGACCGCGGCGACCTGTCGGCGCAGGGCCACGCCCACGACGCCGACGTGATCATGGCCGACAACGGCGACGTCTACCGCCTGGTCGGCGCCTCCGGCAGCCCGACCCTCGACGCGAACGGCCGCGCCAAGCCGGCGCTGTCGTTCCTCACGTTCAACTACGACACCTACGGCGGCGGCACGACCGAGCGGATCGTGCCCCGGTCGTACAGCTACCTCGACTACACGGTCGGCACCGCATCCGCCGCCGACATCGGCGGCGCCGACCTCGTGCACGGCGAAGCCGGCGACGACGTGATCCTGGGCCAGGTCGACGACGACGTGCTCGCCGGCGACGGCCAGGACGACACGATCATCGGCGGAACCGGCGACGACCGCATCTACGGCGGCGCGGGCGACGACCGCATCCTCGGCGACGACGGCTACTTCAAGGTCAGCCGCAACGGCCTGACCGAGCCGCTGTGGGACCTCGCCACCCCCAACGCGACGGACGTGCTGCTCGCACTGCCCGGCCCCTTCACCCAGGCGACCACCTTCGTCGGCGGCGCGCTGTTCGACGAGGCCCGCCTGCTCGGCTACGACAACAGCGACCCCACCGTGGGCGGCTACGCCGACATCATCTACGGCGGCCTCGGCGACGACGGGATCCACGGCGAAGCCGGCGACGACGCGGTCTCGGGCGCGGCAGCCCTGCCGTTCTACTACAGCGACATCCCGCAGTCCGCGATCCTGAGCACCTGGGGCATCGAGCCGGTCGACCCGCTGCAGTACGACCCGGCCACCACGAAGTTCGCCGACTACAACGCCGCCGACCCGTGGTCGAAGATCTACGACTGCACCGACGGCACCAAGGACATCGGCGTCGACGGCACGTGCGCCTCGGGCCAGAAGGTCGACTTCTTCCTCAACTTCACACCGTTCGTGCTGGATGCCGCGGGCCACCCGGTCCTGGACGCGTCGGGCAACGTGATCAAGAGCGACGACGGCTGCGACATCGTCTACGGCGACAACGGCAACGACTGGCTCGTCGGCGGCACCGACACCAACTGGCTGTTCGGCGGGTTCGGCGACGACCTGCTGCAGTCCTCGCAGAACCTCGAGACCGACGGCGAGCACAACCGGGTGCCCGAGGCCGCGCTGTGGTCCGCGCCGACGTTCGCCTACGGCGGCGCGGGACTGGACGTGCTGATCGCCGACACCGGCCGGGCGCGCATGTTCGACTGGACCGGCGAGTTCAACAGCTTCATCGTGCCGTTCAGCCCGTTCGGCGCCCCGGTCGTCAACCGCAGCCCGAACCCGCACATCCAGGCGTTCATCACGGCGCTGTCGGTCGCCGGCGGCCAGGACATGACGTTCGCCCCGAACACGCCGCTGGACGAGACCGCGATGCCGATCCCCGGAGGCTCGTACTTCAACGACCAGCACGGCGGGCCGCGCGACCCGCAGCCCGGCAACGTGCCCGGCGTGCAGATCGACTACCGCGGCCTCGTCGACCTCGCCTGCGGCTGCAACCCGCTGACGACCATCCGCGTCGCCGGCGCCGTCGACGCCGCCGACCCGCTGCACCCGACCGTCGCAGAAGACGCCGAGGTGCCGCCGGGGCCCGGGCTCGCGGTGGGTTCCGCACTCGTGCTGACCTATCTGGTCACCAATCCGTCGACGATCTCGTTCCAGCTCGTATCGATCAGCGACGACAACGCGACCCCCGCGACCCCGGGCGACGACTTCCACCCCGTCTACGTGTCGGGCGATGCGAACGGCAACGGCCTGATCGATCCCGGCGAAGTGTGGCTGTTCACGGCCGTCGGCGTGCCCGGGGCCCCGCAGCACGCGCTGGTCGGCGGGCACGAGCACGTCGTGACCGCCACCGGCTTCGACCCGGTCGGCCGCACCGAGGTCACCTCCGCCGACCCCACGAACTACACGGGCATCCTGCCCACGGTCCAGATCTTCAAGGACGTGAATGCAGCGGTGCCGCTGCACCCGACCGTCACCGAGCAGGCCGACACGCAGGCCACCGCACCGCACCTCGCGGTCGGGAACGCGGTGGTGTGGACCTACCGGGTCATCACCAACGCGACGACCCCGGTGACCGTGGTCTCGGTCGTCGACGACAACGGCACGCCCGGCACCGCCGACGACTGGTCGCCGCTGCCCGTGCTCGTCACGTTCCGCGGCCAGCAGTACAACGCCGGCGACACGAACTACGACGGCCTGCTCGAAGCCGGCGAGGTCTGGCTCTACACCTCGGCCGGCGTCGCCGGCGCCCCGACGCTGGCCGCCCAGGGCTGGCGCGGAAACGTCGGCACCGTCACGGCGACCGATGCCACGGGCGCGACGTACACCGACGCGAACCCGGCGTGGTACTTCGGCGACTCGGGGCTGAGCCTGGTCAAGGCCGTGAACGCGGCCGACCCGCGGCATCCCACCCCCGCCGAAGACGCGAACACCACCGGGCCCACCGTCCCGGCAGGCTCCCGAGTGGTCTTCACGTACCTGGTGACGAACTCCAGCGCCGAGCCCATGGTCATCACCGGCCTCGTCGACGACAACGGCACGCCTGCAGTGTCCGGCGACGACGTGACGCTCGCCCAGATGACCCCGCTGCTGGGCGCCGACGGCATCCACGACATCGGCGACGTGAACGCGAACGGCGTCTTCGACGCCGGCGAGACGTGGGTGTTCCAGTGGGCGACGATCGCGAAGCTGGGTGGCCCGATCGTCAACACGGCGACCGTCACCGCCACGAACGGCGCCGGTCAGCCGGTCACCGCAGCTGACATCGCGCAGTACACGGGCCTCGGACCGCACGTCACGATCCAGACGGCGGTGAACGCGGCAGATCCGCGGCATCCGACGAGCGCCGAGGATGCCGACACCGCCCCGGGTGCGTATCTGCAGCAAGGCTCGCCCGTCGCGTTCACCTACCTGGTCACGAACGACGGAGCCCTGGATCTGACCGACGTCGTGGTCACGGACGACCACGGCACCGCGAGCACGGCCGACGACTTCCGCCCCGTGCCGGTGCGCGACGGGAGCGGCTGCATCGTCGGCGATACCGGCTGCGACGGCGTGCTGGGCGTCGGCGAGACGTGGCTGTTCACCTCGCAGGGCGCGATCACTCCGGCCCTGGTGGCCGTGGTCGGCGTGTACCGTGACGGCTCGTCGGTGACGGGGCAGCCGAGCGCGGGCGCACCCGTGACCTCGACCGACCCGACCTACTACACCGGCAGCCCGGCCGGCGGCATCCGCATCGTCAAGTCCGTCAACGCGGCCAACCCCGGCAGCCCCACGGCGGCCGAGGACGCGAACGATCCGACCAGCCCGGTGTACGTCGCCGCCGGCGGCAAGGTCGTGTTCACCTACCTCGTCAGCAGCCCGAACCGGGCGTCGATCCCCGGCAGCGCGCTGCGGATCGTCGACGACAACGGCACACCCGGCATGACCGCCGACGACTTCACACCGGTGCCGGTCACCGTCGCGGTGAACGTCAAGGGCTCCACCGTCCTGTTCAACATCGGCGACGCGAACCGCAACGGCATCCTCGACGGCACCGAGGTGTGGCAGTTCACGTCGGCCGGGGTGATCCCGGGCATCGCCGCGGCGGGCCTGCACGGCAACGTCGGCACGGTCGTCGCCGTCGTCGGCCGCACGACGTACGCGGCCACCGACCCGGCCTGGTACCTCGGCGTCAGCCCGCAGGTGCACATCGTCAAGGCCACGAACGCGGCCGATCCGTGGCACCCCACCGTTCTCGAAGACGGCGACGACACGTCACACCAGCTCGTGCTGCCGATCGGCACCGCGCTGACGTGGACGTACCTGGTCACCAACCCCGGCACGGTCGCCGTGCGGGTCGTGTCGATCACCGACGATCGCGGGACGGCGAGCACCGCCGACGACTTCCACCCGGTCTACGTCGCCGGCGACGCGAACGGCAACGGGCTGCTCGACCCCGGTGAAGTGTGGCTGTACACGTCGGCGGGCGTGGTCAGCGCCACGGTCGTGGCCGGGCAGTACTCCAACACCGGCACCGTCGCCGTCGCCGAGCCCCGCACCGGGGCGCAGGCCACCGCCAGCGACATCAGCGACCACTTCGGCGCCACCAGCTCGATCACGATCCGCAAGGCCGTGAACGCCGTGAACCCGTGGCACCCGACCGCGCGCGAGGACGCGAACACACAGGGTCCCGTGCTCGCCGTCGGCTCGACCGTCACCTGGACGTACCTCGTCACCAACACCGGCACGACGGTGCTCGACATCACCGGCATCACCGACGACGGCGGCACGAGCGACGGCAGCGGCGCGTTCGCCGTCGAGCAGCTGTGCTCGACCACGATCCCGGGCGGCGGCGACGTCGACGGCAACGGCATGCTCGACCCGGGTGAGACCTGGTGCTTCTTCGCGACCGGCACGGTCACCGCCGGCGCCTACCGCAACGTCGCCACCGTGACCGCCAGCATCGTCGGCCAGGTCGACCAGTCGGTCACCGCGAACGACGACGCCACCTACACCGGCACGGTGCCCGGCATCGCGGTGATCAAGTACGTGGACGGCGTGGCCGCGCACACGAAGGATGCCGCGGTCCTGCTGGCTGCGGGACGCACCGCCACCTTCACCTACCGGGTCACCTCGACGACCGGCGCGTCGCTCGCGGACGTCGTGCTCGTCGACGACAACGGCACCCCCGACGACCCGACCGACGACCTCACGCCCACGTACGTCTCGGGCGACGCCAACGGCAACGGCCTGCTCGACCCGGGCGAGGTCTGGATCTTCTCCGCACCGCACCTCGTGCCCGCCGGCGACTACGACAACGTGGTGCGCGCCCGCGGCGAGCTCGTCGGCGCCGCGCCCGAGGTCACGGTGTGGAGCGCCGACATCAACTACTCGTTCGGGGTCGTGGCATCCATCACCGTCGACAAGGCGGTCAACGCGCTGGATCCGTGGCACCCCACGACGATCGAGGACGCGAACACGCAGCCGGCGAAGGAGCTGCTGGTCGGCACCACCGCCGTGTGGACATACCTCGTGACGAACACCGGCAACTTCCCGGTGACGTTCACGAGCCTGTGGGACGACAACGGCACACCGAACGACACGACCGACGACGTCGCGCCGGTGCCGGTGCTGGTCACGTGGCAGGGCGCGCCGTACAACGCGGGCGACGCGAACCACAACGGGCTGATCGACGTCGGCGAGACGTGGCTGTTCCGCGCGACCAGCGTCGTCGCAGCGGGGGCCTACCAGAACACGGCCGCGGCCGTCGTGACCGAGACCGTGACGCACCAGGCGGCCAGCGGCAGCGACGTCGCCGGATACTACGGCAACGGCTTCGGCGAAGGGCTGACGCCCGGGTACTGGAAGAACCACACGACGCTGTGGCCGGCGCAGTCCGACGGCACGCTCATCTTCTCGCCCGACCAGCTGCTGACGTCGGTATTCACGAACGTGCCGGCGGACATGGGCGGCTGGACGCTGCTGGATGCGCTCAGCGCCGGCGGCGGCGGCGTGATCGCGCTGATGCGGTCGGCGGTGGCTGCGCTGCTGTCGACGACGAGCCAGTACATCTCTTACCCGCAGAGCTCGGCCTGGGTGATCGCCGCCGTCGACGCCGCGCTCGCGTCTGGGGATGCCACCCAGATCAACAACCTGCAGACCCTGCTCAACGGCTGGAACAACGATGAGGCCGACCTGACTCCGCCCGTGCTCGGATCGGCTCCGACCGCGCCGGTGCTGAGCGCCGACCTCGTCTCGGCCGCCTCGACGTCCACCTCGGCGCCCGCCGGCACGACGCTCAGCGCCGTGATCGCCCAGGCGCAGGCGCTCGTCGCGGAGCTGAACGCGCAGGGCGCGGCGGACACGACGACGCCGCGGACGCTGGACGAGGTGCAGGCCGAGTGGGCCGCGGCATCCTCTGCCACGAGCTCGGACGACACCGGGACGACGGGCGCCACGACGACGACCGACCCGGCACCTGCTCCCGCTCCGGTGTCCGGCTCCGACCTCGCGACGCCGCCGAGCACCTCCACCGCGACGGTCAGCGCCCGTCGCCGTCGCGGGCGGCACGCGCGCGGATCGCACTGACCGAATCCCGTCGCGAGCCGGGCACGCGGCATCCATCGCCTGATAGCCTGACAGGCTCGCCGGACGCGCCCGCGGGCGAAAGGGCTGGACGTGGGATACATCGATGTGGCGGCCGTCGCGCTGACCCTGCCCGACGGGCGACCCCTGCTCGACGACGTGACGTTCCGGGTGGGCGCCGGCTCTGCCAGTGCGCTGATCGGGCCCAACGGGGCGGGCAAGTCGACGCTGCTGCGCATCATCCGGGGCGAGCTCGCGTCCGATTCCGGGGCCGTCACGATCGACGGGTCCCTCGGCGTGATGGACCAGTTCGTGGGGCACGCCCACGCCGGCCAGACCGTGCACGATCTGCTGATCGCGGTCGCGCCGGCCCGCATCCGCGCGGCCGCCCTGGGGCTCGAGGCGGCCGAGAACGCCCTGATCGAGGACGACACCGAGCGAACCCAGCTGCAGTATGCGAACGCGCTCGCCGAGTACGCCGACGCCCGCGGCTATGAGCACGAGACCGTCTGGGATCAGTGCACCGTCGCGGCCCTCGGCATCCCGTTCGACCGCGCCCGCTTCCGCGACCTGGGCACGCTCTCGGGCGGCGAGCAGAAGCGGCTCGCGCTCGAGGCGCTGCTGCGCGGACCCGACGACGTGCTGCTGCTGGACGAGCCCGACAACTATCTCGATGTGCCCGGCAAGCGCTGGCTCGAGCAGCAGCTGCGCGAGACGCCGAAGACCGTGCTGCTCGTGTCGCACGACCGCGAGCTGCTGGCCCGCGCGGCCGACCGCATCGTCACGCTCGAGCCCGGCGGCGCCGGGGCGACCGCGTGGGTGCACGGCGGCGGCTTCGCCACGTACCACCGGGCGCGGGCGGAGCGGTTCGACCGCCTCGACGAACTGCGCCGGCGGTGGGACGAGCAGCACGCGAAGCTCAAGGCCCTCGTGGCGGCGATGAAGGCGAAGGCGGCGGTCAACGACGGCTTCGCGTCGCGCTACCAGGCCGCCCAGACGCGGCTGCGCACGTTCGAGCTGGCCGGCCCGCCCGAAGAGCGGCCCCAGCTGCAGGAGTTCGACATGCGGCTGCGCGGAGCGCGCACCGGCAAGCGGGCCGTCGTGTGCACCGCGCTCGAGCTCGAGGGTCTCATGCGCCCGTTCGACGTCGAGATCTGGTTCGGCGACCGCATGGCCGTGCTCGGCTCGAACGGGTCGGGAAAGTCGCACTTCCTGCGGCTGCTGGCGCGGGGCGGCAGCGACCCCGACCCGGCCGCCGGCCACCTGACGTCGGCCGGCGGTCGGCTCGACCCGGTCGCCCACACGGGCGCCGCGGTGCTCGGCGCACGGGTGGTGCCCGGTCTGTTCGCGCAGACCCACGCGCACCCCGAGTTCGCGGGCCGGACGCTGCTGCAGATCCTGCACCGCGGAGACGACCGCAGGACCGGGATGCCGCGGGACGCGGCATCCTCAGCCCTCGATCGCTACGGGCTCGTGCGACAGGCCGCGCAGGAGTTCGACCAGCTCTCGGGCGGGCAGCAGGCCCGATTCCAAGTGCTGCTGCTCGAGCTGTCGGGGGCGACGCTCCTGCTGCTGGACGAGCCGACCGACAACCTCGACCTCGAGTCGGCCGAGGCGCTCGAGATCGCCATCGCCCGGTTCGAGGGCACGGTGGTCGCCGTCACCCACGACCGGTGGTTCGCGCGCTCGTTCGACCGGTTCCTCGTCTTCGGCTCGGACGGCGCCGTGTACGAGGCATCCGACCCCGTCTGGGACGAGCGCCGCGTCGCCCGCGCACGCTGAGCCCGTGCCCGAGCCTCACAGAGTTCGGAGGATCGCGCCAGGTTCGGATGATTCTGCCGGAATCGTCCGACGTCGGTTCGATCATCCGAACCCTGTGTGCGGGTGCGGTGCGCGCCGCTTCCTCCACAGGCTCGCGCCCGGGCGTGATTGTCCACGGATGTGCCCCGGCGCACGTGTCGGGATGCCGCAGCACGCCAGACTGCGGGGATGAAGTCGTCCGATCAGCTCGCGCGGTGGTTGGGTGCGCGCGACGGCATCGCGCATCGCGACGACCTGCTGCGGGCGGGCTTCGCTCTCGCGCTGCTGCGGTCGTTCGTGCACGATGGGCACGCCGCACTGATCCGGCGCGCATGGATCGCGCTGCCCGACGCTGACGCCGCACTGGTAACGGCGGCCAGGGCCGGCGGCCGCATCTCGTGTACGACGCTGGCGCGCCGGCGACGCTGGTGGGTCCCCGACGCGGTGGGTCGCGGCATCCATCTGCACCTGCATCCGCGTGCCGGCTCCGCACGACTCGACAAGGACTGGACGGGGGTGCTGCACTGGGCCAAGCCGATCTTGACGTTCGCGCCGCATGCGCTGGTCGCGAACGTCGAAGACGCGCTGGCGCACATCGCGGTGTGCCAGCCGTTCGACACGGCTCTCGTGCTGTGGGAGTCGGCCGCGCGCATCGAGAGCCTCGCGGCCGACTATCTGCGGACGCTGCCGTGGACCACGGCTGCGGCGCGTGACCTCGCCGGCGTCGTGGCGGGCCTGGCCGATTCGGGGCTCGAGACGCTCGTCGTCGTGCCGCTGCGGCGGCTGGGCCTGCGCGTGCGTCAGCAGGTGATGATCGCGGGGCATCTGGTGGACGCGGTGGTGGGCGACAGGCTGGTGCTGCAGATCGACGGGTACGAGTTCCACTCCTCGAGCGGGCAGCGCACGAAAGACATCGCGCACGACGCCGAGCTGAGACTGCGGGGCTACACCGTGCTGCGTCTGAGCTATGCGCAGATCGTCCACGATTGGCCGTCCGTGGAGCGGACCATCCTTCAAGCCGTCGCAGCCGGGCTCGCCGGATGACTCACAGGGTTCGGACAATCGCGCGAGGTTCGGACGATTCCGCCGGAATCATCCGAACATCGTCTGATCCTCCGAACTCTGTGAGGCGGCGCGGGGCGGTGCGCGGCGGGCGGGGCGGGCGAAAAGCGGGGCGGGATAGGCTGGGGGAGTGAGCATGGACATCGAGCTGGGCCGCGCGAAGCGCGCCCGTCGCGCGTACACGTTCGATGACATCGCGGTGGTGCCCTCGCGGCGAACGCGCAACCCCGAGGATGTCTCCACCGCCTGGGCGATCGACGCCTACCAGTTCGCGATCCCTGTGCTCGGGGCTCCGATGGACTCGGTCGTCAGTCCCAAGACGGCGATCATGCTCGGTCAGCTCGGCGCCCTGGGCGTGCTCGACCTCGAAGGCCTGTGGACCCGGTACGACGACCCCGAGCCGCTGCTGGTCGAGATCGCCGCGCTGTCGGATGCCGATGCCACCCGCCGCATGCAGCAGCTGTACTCCGAGCCGATCAAGCCCGAGCTCGTGCGCGACCGGATCGCCGAGATCCGCGCGGCCGGGGTCACCGTCGCCGGCTCCCTCACGCCGCAGCGCACGCAGGAACTGTACGGGACGGTCGTCGCGGCCGGCGTCGATCTGTTCGTGATCCGCGGCACCACGGTGTCGGCCGAGCACGTCTCCAGCGTCGCCGAGCCGCTGAACCTCAAGAAGTTCATCTACGACCTCGACGTACCCGTCATCGTCGGCGGGGCCGCGACCTACACCGCCGCCCTGCACCTCATGCGCACCGGCGCCGCGGGCGTGCTCGTCGGTTTCGGCGGGGGAGCGGCATCCACCACCCGCGCGACCCTCGGCATCCATGTGCCCCTGGCCACCGCCGTCGCCGATGTCGCCGGCGCCCGCCGCGACTACATGGACGAGTCCGGCGGCCGCTATGTGCACGTGATCGCCGACGGCGGCGTGGGCACGTCGGGCGACATCGTGAAGGCCCTGGCCATGGGTGCGGATGCCGTCATGCTCGGCGTCGCACTCGCTCGCGCGACCGACGCCCCGGGCCGCGGCTTCCACTGGGGCGCCGAGGCGCACCACCCCCAGCTGCCGCGCGGCCGCCGCGTGAAGGTCGCCCAGGTCGCCGCGCTCGAAGAGATCCTGTACGGCCCGGCACCGGTCGCCGACGGCACGGCGAACCTCGTCGGAGCCCTGCGCAAGTCGATGGCCACCACCGGGTACTCCGACCTCAAGGAGTTCCAGCGGGTCGAGGTCGTCGTGGCTCCCTACGGCGTGGAATGACCGCACCCCAGGCTCCCGCGGACGAGATCCCCGAGGTCTTCCCGCCCACCCTGCGCGAGGTCATGCTGCGCCCGCGGTGGCTGGCGATGCTGGCGCTGTGCCTGATCGTCGCGGCCGTGTTCGCGTGGCTCGGGCAGTGGCAGCTGGGGCGTGCGCTCGACACCAGCGCGACCACGCCGGGCGCGACCGAGACCGTCAAGCCGATCGACCAGGTCGTCCAGCCCGGCGCCTACCTGAACGCCCCGCTGGTGGGCCAGAAGGTCGAGGTCACCGGCCGCTTCGTCTCCCAGGACTTCATCGTCGTCTCGAACCGGGTGAACGACGGCACCGTGGGCTACTGGGTCACCGGGCAGTTCCGCCTCGACGTGCCCGCCCCCACGTCGCTCGCGGTCGCCGTGGGCTGGGCGCCGACGCGGCAGAGAGCCGAGGATGCCGCGACCGCCCTGGCCGGGCAGGCGCCGAGCACGATGACCCTGACCGGGCGCCTCATCTCGGACGAGGGCGCCGCCGTGCCCCCGCACGACGACGCGACGGCGATCACCGCGATGGCGACGCCCGCGCTGCTCAGCCGCTGGCACGACATCCAGGGACTGAACGTGTACCGGCCCTACATGACCGCGGCCCAGCCGCTGGGCGGACTCCACGCGATCTCGTCGCTGCCGCCCGAAGCCGGCGGCGGCCTGAACTGGCTGAACCTCTTCTATGCAGCGGAGTGGGCGGTCTTCGCCGGCTTCGCGTTCTACCTCTGGTACCGGCTCGCGAAGGACGCGTGGGAGAAAGAGGTCGAAGAGCTGCAGGATGCCGCGGCTGCGGCATCCGATTCCGAAGGGGACGCACAGCCCCCGACGTTAGACTGAGGCCATGCCCCTCGCCCCGAAGCTGGCGTCGTTTCCTGCCATCCGTGGCGCACTGACGTTCTACCAGATCTGCTCCATCATCACCGGAACCTTCCTGCTGCTGCTGGTGGGTGAGATGGTGATGAAATACGGGTTCGGCTATGAGCTGTTCCTGGCCGGCTCCGGCGGCTTCCTGTACTTCTCGCCGGTGTCGCCCAGCGGCGCGTCCACCGGCGACGGCATGAACATCAACATGACGATCCTCGTCGTGCACGGCTGGTTCTATGTCGTCTACCTGTTCAGCTGCTTCCGCGTGTGGAGCCTCATGCGCTGGCAGTTCTGGCGCTTCATCATGCTGGCCGCGGGCGGCGTCGTGCCGTTCCTGTCGTTCATCATGGAGGCGATCGTCGCCCGCGACGTCAAGCACTACCTGGCCGACCGCGAGGCCGCGGCATCCTCCTCCCCGACCCCTGCCTCTGAAGGAGCACGGTGACCGACACCCCCGAGACCCTGCCTGCCGACGCCGCGAGCGCCGAGGCCTCGATCCCCGAGACGTCGCTTCTGGACACCGCGCAGCGTCCCGTGCTCGTCGTCGACTTCGGCGCGCAGTACGCGCAGCTGATCGCGCGTCGCGTGCGCGAGGCCGGTGTCTACAGCGAGATCGTGCCCCACAACACGACCGCGGCCGAGATCGCCGCGCGCAACCCGGTCGGGATCATCCTCACCGGCGGCCCGTCGTCGGTCTACGAAGAGGGCGCCCCGAGCCTGGACCCCGGCGTGTTCGAGCTCGGCGTGCCCACGCTCGGCATCTGCTACGGCTTCCAGATCATGGCGCAGACCCTCGGTGGTCGCGTCGCGAACACGGGGCTGCGCGAATACGGGGCGACGGATGCCACGATCACGGGTGAGCCCGGAGTGCTGCTCGAGGGCACGCCGGCCGCGCAGAACGTGTGGATGAGCCACGGCGACCAGGTCGCCGAGGCGCCCGAGGGCTTCACCGTGCTGGCCACCACCGCGGCGACCGACGTCGCGGCGTTCAGCAACGTCGAGAAGGGCCTGTACGGGGTGCAGTGGCACCCCGAGGTCAAGCACTCGACGTACGGCCAGCGCGTGATCGAGAACTTCCTGCACCGGGCCGCCGGCCTTCCGGCCGACTGGAACAGCGGCAACGTGATCGCCGAGCAGGTCGAGCGCATCCGCGCCCAGGTGGGTGACGCCCGGGTCATCTCGGCGCTGTCGGGCGGCGTGGACTCGGCCGTCTCGACCGCCCTGGTGCACAAGGCGATCGGCGACCAGCTCACGGCGGTGTTCGTCGACCACGGCCTGCTGCGCAAGGGCGAGGCCCGGCAGGTCGAGCAGGACTACGTGGCTTCGACCGGCGTGCGCCTGATCACGGTCGACGCCGCCGACACGTTCCTCGGGCACCTGGCCGGCGTCACCGACCCCGAGGAGAAGCGCAAGATCATCGGCCGCGAGTTCATCCGCGCGTTCGAGAAGGTGCAGCGCGATCTCGTCGCCGAGGCGGCCGCCGAGGGCGCTCCGATCAAGTTCCTCGTGCAGGGCACGCTGTACCCCGACGTCGTCGAGTCCGGCGGCGGCACGGGGGCGGCCAACATCAAGAGCCACCACAATGTCGGGGGGCTGCCCGAAGACCTTGACTTCGAGCTCATCGAGCCGCTGCGCACCCTGTTCAAGGACGAGGTGCGCGCCATCGGCCGCGAGCTCGGCATCCCCGAGGCGATCGTCGGGCGACAGCCGTTCCCCGGCCCGGGCCTCGGCATCCGGATCATCGGCGAGGTCACCCGCGAGCGGCTCGACATCCTGCGCGAGGCCGACGCGATCGCCCGCGAAGAGCTCAGCGCCGCGGGCCTGGACGGCGAGATCTGGCAGTGCCCGGTCGTGCTGCTGGCCGACGTGCGCTCGGTGGGCGTGCAGGGTGACGGCCGCACGTACGGCCACCCGGTCGTGCTGCGCCCGGTGTCCTCCGAAGACGCGATGACTGCGGACTGGACGCGGCTGCCGTACGACGTGCTGGCGAAGATCTCGAACCGGATCACGAACGAGGTGCGCGAGATCAACCGCGTCACGCTCGACGTCACCAGCAAGCCGCCGGCCACCATCGAGTGGGAGTGAGCGCGGGGTCCCGGTGACCGAGGTGCTGCCCGACGCCGCGTACGTCGTGCTGGCCAGCCGCGTCGCGCCCGCCCTCGACGGCGGCTTCGCCGTGGCCGTGCCGTCGCGCGTCGGGCAGCTGGCGGCGGCCGGGGCGCGGCATCCCCTGCTGCTGACGCTGGATGCCGCGGACCCCGCCACCCACGCCGCGTGGCGCGACGACCTCGTCGGCCGGGGACTGCTGCCGGATGCCGCGGCCTGGCGCAATCTGTTCGACGATGCCGCCGCCGAGCCGGCGTGGCTGTTCGCTGCGGGGGAGCCCGGCGCCGCGGGCGATGCGCTCGAGTACCGGGTCGTGCCGGATCCGGCCGGGCGCCCGCTGGTGTCGCTGCCCGTGCTGCCGAACGACCCGGCCTGGCATCTGACCGACGCGCCCGTCGTCGTGCACGCGCCGGGGGGTACGCGGGTGCTCGCCGGGTTCCGCGGCCTGTACCGTGCATGGCTCGAGCACATCGTCGGGGAGCTGCGCCGGGGCGAGCCCGGCCGCATCGTGGTCGTGGTGTGCGAGGCGCGGCAGGTCGGCGAGCTGCTCGCCGACTGGGACGACCCGGGCGTGCGGATCGTGCACACCGTGCACAACTCGCACCTGCCTGCGCCGTACGACGACCCCGACGCGCCGCTGGCGCCGCCGTGGCGGCGCTGGCTCGACCTGGTGCATGCGTACGACGCCGTGGTCTGGCCGACGCGGGCCCAGCTCGCCGACGTCGCCGCCCGCTTCGGCGCCGACGAGGGGTTCCACGTCGTGCCGTCGCCGATCGAGCTCGGACCCGAGCCGCCCGCGCCCGAGCGCCGCGCCGCAGCCCGCGTGGTCATGGTCAACCGGCTGGCCGACCAGAAGCGCATCGACCGGGCGATCGACGCATTCGCCCGCGTGCACGCGGCGGTGCCCGAGGCGACCCTGGACATCTACGGCGACGGCCCGCTGCGGGCGCAGCTGCAGGAGCGGATCGACGAGCGAGGCCTGGACGGCGTCGTACGGCTGCGGGGCGTGATCGGCCACGCCGAGCGCGATGCGCTGTTCGAGACGGCCACGCTCATGCTGGTCTCGGCCGCGTTCGAGGGGCAGGGCTTGTCGATCGCCGAAGCGCTCGCTCGCGGCCTGCCGGTGGTCTCGTTCGACGCCAAGTACGGTCCGCGCGAGGTGATCGGCGACGGCGGCATCCTTGTGCCGCGCGGCGACGTCGACGCCCTCGCCGACGCCGTGATCGCGGTGCTGCGCGACCCCGAGCGACGTCTCGCTCTGTCGCGCAACGCGAGAGAGGCCGCGCGACGTCTCGCGCCCGAGGCCGTGCGCCCGGCGCTCGTCGCCGCGATCACGACCGCGCTGCGGCATCCCTCCCGTCGCGCCTGACCCGCTCCCCGCCTCCATCCCCAGCCCCGGACGCATCCCAATCCATAGGGAGTGGGCGAGTCCAGCCCCTCTAGGGTGTTGATTCGCCGAATCCATAGGGAATGGGGCGCAGGATCACCCTGCTCAGCGGTGGGGTGCGGCGGCGGCGCGGCGCACGGCGGCGACGATGCGGCGCGGCGAGTCCTTCCAGGGCGTGCCGTGGCCGGGCAGCACCCAGACGGCGTCGAGATCCGCGATCCGCTCGAGCGACGCCAGCGCCTGCACGGGGTCGTCGGTGAACGGCGCGGGCGCGGCTCCGGCCGCCCCGGTCAGCACGTTGCGGGTCGTCAGCGCGTCGCCCACGAACACCGCCTGCGCGACGGGCGAGTACACCGCGATGCTGCCGGGGGAGTGCCCGGGCATCGCGATCACGCGCGGGGTGCCGGGCAGGTCGAGCTCGGCGCCGTCCTCCACCTCGACCAGGTCGGTGAGCCACGTCGTGCGGAACGCGCCTTTGCGGATGCTGTAGCCGAGGAACCCGAGCACCGCGCCGAGCTTCATCGCACCCCACGGCGCCTTGGGCTTCTTGCCGCCGCGGGCGCGGTCGGCGTCGGCGGCGTGCACATACACGGGCACTCCGGTCTCGCGCCGCAGCCGTTCGGCGAAGCCCAGGTGGTCCGAGTCGCCGTGGGTCACGATCAACCCCCGGATGTCGGCCGGCGACCGGCCGATCGCGCGCAGTTCGGCCTGCAGATCGTTCCACTGGCCGGGCAGGCCGGCGTCGACGACGGTGATGCCCTCGTCGGTCACGATCAGATACGCGGCGACGATGTCGTTGCCGATCCGGCGAAGGTGGGGGCCGAGTTCCATGTGCGCCTCCGGCGTGGGTGGGGAATGCAGCCATGCTATGGCCGTCGCCCCGTGGGCGTCTCGCTGCGCTCGGTCAACGACCGGCGGCCGCCCACGGGTCGTAGTCGGCCAGCAGCGGCTCCTGCGGCGGGCGGTCGGCCTCGGGCACATGCTGCAGATTGATCCGCACCCGGTACCACAGCGAGCTCGAGCCGCGCATGCCGTCCACGAGCACGTCGGCCGGGTTCAGCATCCCGGCGACCTTCCGGTGCGCGTCCTTCCACTGCGCGAGCGCGTCCTCGGCCTCGGGCTTGGTCTTCGTGCGCGCGATCTCGATCAGGGGCATCGTCGACGCGCGCTGCCCCGTGCCGCTCGCGCCGCGCGGCGCCTTCTCGGCGGGGCCGAGCTCCGCGGCCAGGCGCAGCAGCCCGTCGAGCGACCCGGCGGCGGCGTCGATCCCGGCGTGTGCGTCGCCCCGGTCGGCGAACAGCGCAGGCACCGTGCGCGCCGTGAACTCCTCGGGTCGGCGGGTGCGCAGCTCGTCCCAGCCCAGCGGCATCGAGACGCGCGCGTCCGGCAGGGGACGCACCGAGTACGCGGATGCCACGGTCCGGTCCTTCGCGTTCTGATTGAAGTCGACGAACACGCTCTCGCCGCGCTCCTCCTTCCACCAGCGTGCCGTGGCCAGCCCCGGCGCCCGCGCCTCGACCTCGCGGGCCAGCGCCTCGGCGGCCGAGCGCACGTCGCGGAACTCCCACTCCGGCCGGATCCGCACGACGATGTGGATGCCGCGCGACCCGCTCGTCTTCGGCCAGCCCACCAGCCCGTGGTCGTCGAGCACGTCGCGCGCGACGAACGCGGCGTCCACGATCTGCGACCAGTCCACCCCGGGCATCGGGTCGAGGTCGACGCGCAGCTCGTCGGGATGGTCGAGGTCCTCGGCACGCACCGCGTGCGGGTTCAGGTCGAGGCAGCCGAGATTGACGATCCAGGCGAGACCCGCGGCATCCCGGATCACCGCCTCTTCTGCGGACGTGCCCGACGCGTACCGCAGCGTCGCGGTGTCGATGTAGGCCGGGTGGTTCTCGGGCACCCGCTTCTGGAAGAACGGCTCGGCGTCGATGCCCTTCACGAAGCGCTTGAGCACGAGCGGCCGCCCGCCGGCCCCGCGCAGCGCTCCGTCCGCGACCGCGAGGTAGTACTCGACGAGGTCGAGCTTGGTCAGCCCCGGCTCGGGGAAGACCACCTTGCCGGGGTGCGAGACCCGCACGTCCTGCCCGTCGACCTCGACGTGCGCCTCGTCGGAACCGCTCATGATCGCCACGCTAGCGGCGGGTGGATGCCACGGCCACCCCCTTGCGGGACGCCGGGCAACCCGGCTCAGAACTCGAGGTGCGGCGGGTGACCGAGCCGGCGGAGTTCCCGATCCATAGGGACTGGGCGACTCCATACCCCGTAGGGCAGTGACTCGCCCAATCCCTATGGATTCGGGGGCAACGTGGGAAGAGGGGAAGACGACGAAGGGACCGCCCTCGCGGACGGCCCCTTCGTGCGATCGAAAGCTAGTTGCTGCGCGCGATCGCGATGATGCGCAGGATCTCGATGTAGAGCCAGACGACGGTGACCATGATGCCGAAGCCGCCGAGCCAGCCGTACTGGCGCGGAGCACGGTTGCGCACGCCCTGCTGGATGAAGTCGAAGTCCTGCACGAGCGAGTACGCGGCCATGATCACCACGAGCACGCCGATGACCAGTCCCAGCGGGATGCCGGCGATCTTCACGCTGTACAGGCCGAACGTGTCGGCGGCGCTGAGCACGCCGGTCCACATCAGGACGACGTTGATGAGCTGGAACACGAGGTACCCGATCATCGCGATCATCCAGATCTTGGTGGCCCGCTTCGATGCGCGGATCTTTCCGCTGGCGAACAGCGCCAGGGTCACGCCGACGACCGCGAGGGTGGCCAGGGTCGCCTGCATGACGATGCCCGGGAAGAGCACCTCGAAGAATGCCGAGATGCCGCCGACGAACAATCCCTCGAACGCGGCGTACACGAGGATCAGCGCCGGGCGCACCTTCTTCGAGAACGAGATGACCATCGCCAGCACGAAGCCGCCGATCAGGCCGACGAGCCAGGGGGCGATCGTGGGAACCGGGTTCGCGGCCGTCACGGTCGACATCGACCAGACCCAGCCGACGACCGCGGCGACCACCAGGATCGCGAACAGCCCGAGGGTCTTCAGGACGGTGTCTTCGACCGTCATGCGGTCGGTCTCGACCGCGCCGGCGGACGGGGCGGCGAACTGCCCCTCGAGCTGAGCGTTCACCGAAGCGGTCTGCGCCGAGGCGGCGGTCTGAGGCTGCCCTCCGATCGATGCGGCGCCGGATCCGCCCGGATACGACCTGACCGCGCTCTGGTCCTGGAAGGCGGGATTGTTGAAGGCGGGGTTTGCCGAAGGCATGCTCGCACACTCCACGGATAGCTGTGACAGCAATCTGCTGTGCCTCCACGATAGCGGCGCATCCTTCCGATGCGCACGGATCTGCTGAGATTCGGCTTTGAGCTGAGTGACGGCGTCGAACGGCACGTAGCCTGAAACGGTGCCGAATCCGACTCCGCTGATCATCGGCCATCGAGGCGCGCCCGGGTATCGCCCCGAGCACTCGCGCTCCTCGTACGCGCTGGCCCTGCAGATGGGGGTGGATGCCGTCGAGCCCGACGTCGTGGTCAGCAACGACGGGGTCCTGGTCGTGCGCCACGAGAACGAGGTCTCGGCCACGACGGATGTGGCATCCCGACCCGAATTCGCCTCGCGCCGCACCACGAAGCGGGTCGACGGTCAGAAGATGACCGGCTGGTTCGCCGAGGACTTCACCTGGGACGAGCTCGCGACCCTGCACTGCCGTGAACGCCTGCCGCAGCTGCGCCCCGGCAACACGGCCTATGACGGGCAGGAGCCGATCCTGCGGCTGCGCGACGTGCTGGACCTCGCCGGTGCGGCCGGGCGCGGGGTCGTTCTCGAGATCAAGCACGCGACGTACTTCGGCGGGCTCGGCTGGGATGTCGCAGACCTGGTCGCGCGAGAGCTGCGTGCCGCGGGCTGGGCCGACGGCACCCATCCACTCGTGGTCGAGTCGTTCGAATCGACGGTGCTCGAGCAGGTGCGGGCGCGCGGCGTCGTCGCCCAGTACGTCTATCTGCTCGAGGCGAGCGGTCGGCCGTTCGACCTGGTCGCGGCGCGTGGCGGCGATGCGCCGACGTATGCACGGATCGCCACGTCCGAGGGGCTGTCGGGCCTGTCCGGTGCGGTGGACGGCATCAGCGTCGCCAAGCGCATGATCCTCGCCCCCGACCGGCTCGGCCGGGTGACCGGGCCGTCGACGCTCGTCGCCGATGCCCACGAGCGGGGTCTGAGCGTGTTCGCGTGGACGTGCCGCCCCGAGAACACGTTTCTCGTGCGGACGTTCCGCTCGCGTGGCGGGCCGGCGGCGTTCGGCGACTTTGCGTCGGAGTGGCGGATGCTGCGCGACGCCGGCGTGGACGGCGTGTTCGTCGATCACCCCGACCTCGGCGCGGTCGTGTTCGGACGTGGCGATCGGGCGGCGTCCCCCGCGCCAGGTCAGTCCGGCTGACGGATCGCGGTGAGGTCGATCGGCTCGGTCGGCGCGGCCCAGATGGTGCACGCGGCCCACTGCTCGAGCGCGTCGAGCGCCTCGGCCGCCGTGGCGAACCGGCACGGCAGCGGGCGCGGCACGATCCAGGTGGCCTCGACATGGCCTGCGACCCACGACAGGTGCGCGATCACGTGGCGCGCGTCGCTGCGCGGGAACCGTGTGTCGTGGATGAGCCATCCATCCGCGCCGATGGAGGTCAGTGCGTACGGATGCGTGCGAGTGCGGTCGGCCTCGGCGGGTGCCGCGTCGCCGTGTGAAACGCGCTCGCCGACGTGCGGCGAGTGTTCGATGAGGGTCATGGAAGCCCCTTTCTCCCGACTGAACCATAAGCCGCCCAAGCGACGGGTATCTCACCATTGACGACGCCGTACCCGACAGGTATAAGCGCATGCGCGAGACCTTCTACAGGGACATGCGCGAGACCTTCGGCGCGTGGTCTGGTGTGCCTCGCCGGGGAGCTACACTCAGCCGCATGGGCAAGCTCTTCTACGGTGATTCAGGCACATCGATCGAGGTCGACGACCGCACGCTCGCCCACCTCAAGATCGCGGTGTTCACCAAGCTGCGGCGTAACGAGAGCTTCACCCTGTCGTGGCAGCACGGCGCCGACGCGCCCACGGGTCGCAGCACGCTTTGGCTGCACCCCTCGATCCCGCTGCACTTCATCTTCGACGAAGACGAGCCGCCTCAGCTGAACCGCGAGTGGATCGAGCAGCTCATGCGTTCGGCCAACAGCACCGGCGGCATCGAGCTGCTGCCCGAGGAGGTCGCGCTCAACCTTCCGCGCGACACCATCGGCCACTGACCGTCGCCGGCATGCGGCTGCGGTCCGCCCCATGGGTCAGTTCATGCTGTATAGTCAGTACATGCTGACCATTGCTTCTCGTCAGGACGTGATGAACAGGCTGGGACGCGCCATGGCCGATCCCACGCGCTCTCGGATCCTGCTGGCACTGCTGGACGAGCCCGGCTACCCCGCTGACCTCGCCCGCGACCTCGACCTGACCCGCACCAACGTCTCGAATCACCTCGCGTGTCTGCGTGGGTGCGGGTTCGTCGTCGGGATGCCCGAAGGGCGGCGGACCCGATACGAGATCGCCGATCCGCACCTGACCCAGGGCCTGCGCAAACTGCTCGAAGCGGTCGTCGCCGTCGACGAGGGCGCCCCCTGCCTGGTTGACGGATGCGAGTGCTGCCGATGACCGAGAACGACCGCAGCCGGCTGCCGATCGCGTGCTCACTGCCGCTGGCCGAGGGCGGAAGGCGCGTCGCTCAGTGGCGTGCGCTCGCCGACGACTACCTGCTCGAGCGCAGCCGCACTCCCGAAACGCTCACGCTCCGCTACGCACCGGTCGACGACGCCCGCGCCCGGCTGTCGCGGCTCGCCGAGGCCGAACGCGACTGCTGCAGCTACGTCGACTGGACGGTCGAGACCGGCCCGGGCGCTCTGCGCCTGATCGTCACGGGGACCGAGGACGCGCTGACCTCGCTGCTGTTCCTCGAGTGAGGCCCCGGCTGACGGTTCGGCAGTGATCGGCATTCGGAATCGGACGCGACGGCGGGAGTCGAACCCGCTGCACGGCCGGGTATGAACCGGCGCCCGGGACCACCCGGATCGTCGCGATGCACCCAGGCTAGGCGCACGCTCCGACACCCGGCCGCGGGCGTGTCGGCGCGTGAACCCCGATGACCGCGTATGACGCGCCGCGCGTTCACTTCGCGTCGGAGAAGACGCCGATGCGTTCGCCGTCGAACACGAACTGCACGGCGCTGCCGACGGGAAGCACCTCGAGCAGCTCGCTGGGCATCCGGCCGGTCACCTCGAGCTGGACCGTCGCAGGGAACGCGCCGGCACCGCAGCCGTACGAGACAGGTCCCGAGAATGCCTCGGGGTCGCCGTCGGTGAGGCCCCGGGTGGGCGCGACGATGAGGCACGACGTGGCGGCCTCAGTGGAGAACATGTCGCCGTTGGTGCTCATCACGGTCAGGCCGTGGAACTCGAAGCCCTTGCCCTCTGGCCGCGCCCCGAAGACCCGTTCCGGCCAGACGAAGCCGGGCTCGGCGGTGAGCGTGGCGATCTGTCGCACGTCGGCATGCCTCGCGATCGGCGTGATCCAGGTCGCTGCGAAGACGACGCCCGCGCCGACGCCCGCGACCGCGATCAGAGATGCCGCCCACACGACCGCCAATCCGCGCGAGAGGAACCAGCGCCGCGGTGCCGGCTCGACCGTCGCGCGGCGCTGGCCCAGGCCGTCCGTGGCGATGACGATCGGGCCCGGCAGCGGGGGCGGCGGGGCCGGCACGACCGGCGCGGTCGCCGCCGACAGCGGCGGGGTCACGGGACGCTCCGGCAGGGGCGGAGGGGCGGGTGCGGACGCGGATGCCGGAAGAGGGGATGCCTCAGCCGACGAGCGCGGCATCGCCGCGCTGATCCCGGCATCCGATCGCGCCTGCGAAGCCGATGTCGGCCGTGCGGCCCGGGCGGCGGCTTCGAGCTCGATCAAGCGGCGCATCGCGACGGGATCGCCCGCGATGTCGGGAGCGGGTCCGTACGCGCGCGAGCGCAGCGCGCGCAGCTCTTCGATGTCGGCACTGTCCATCGGATGAATGCTCGCACACGTCCGACACGACAGGAGTGAACCGGGCGATCAGGGCCGTGTCGACGCGCCGGGCCGGCCGCCCTGACACAGGAGCGGCCTGTCACCGGTGCCGAACCGGTAGTCGTACTGCCGCCCGCCGGCCTCGACGATCACCTGCATGCCGTCGACGAGGGCCTGCGTGTACTGCATGCCCGGCTGCGGACAGCCGAGTGCGCCGTTGCGCCACGTGACGGCCTCGGCCGACACGAGAGTGGGCGTGGCATCCACCCCGCGCGAGGCCAGATCCTTCTCGATCGCCGCCCACCGCGCGGCCGGGACGCCCGGTGGACTCGACGGCGACATCGACGGTTCGCTCGGGGTGCCCTGCGACGGGGGCTCGCTCGGGCCGTCCGGAGGTGTGGACATCGTGCCTCCCGAGCATCCCGTGAGCGCGAGAAGAAGGATGCCGGCACCCAGCGCCCAGCGACGTCCGGTCATCGCGGCTCCTTCGTCTGCCTTTCAGGATAGGCGGCGCTCCTCGCCGTCGGGACGTCGCGCGCATCGGCTCGGGCGGTCGGCTGATGAACGGCCGGCATCGAGAGCCGAGAGCACACCGCCGGCCAGGATCGTCGCGTACCCGGCCACGATCGCGAGGAGCGGAAGTCGATGCTCGCCGCCGAGCGCGTGCCCGACGCCGTCAGCGGCGGCGCCGACCGCCTCGATCGCAGTGCCGATCGTCGTGAGCCGGCGTACTGCGTTCGACCAGGCGGTCCCCGACCGCAGCCATCGTCCGACATGCGATACCAGGCACAGGACGCCCGCGTTCGAGAGCGTGTGGTCGATCGCAGACGTGCGCCGCTCGGTCAACCAGGGCAGACGCCCACCGGACAGGTGGAACAGCGCCTGCGTTCCGATGCCCACCGCCTGGATCGCGACGCCGACGAGCAGGAGCGGCGGCACACCGTTCGTCTTCGATGAATGTCGATCTCGCATCTTCATCTCGCCTGCCTCCTCGTCGTCGACGGGACGAAACGGCTCCGATCGAGGCCACGCTACCGACTGCATCCGTCGGCGCAAGGGGACCGCGGTGTGAAGCGCGGCGCGCGTACCTCTAAAATCGATCCATGACGACGGAGGGCAGACGAGGCATCCTCGCACTCGCCATCGTCGTGCTGCTGCTGGCTCTCGGAGCCGCGGCCGCCGTCGTGCTGGCCGGAGCGATCGAGTCGCATCCGTTCCCCGAAGGCGCGACGCCGCCGCCGCCGGCGCCCGCCGACCGAGCGATGGCGTGGCTCGCACGCATCCTGCTGCTGCTCGCTGCGGCCTGGGTGCTGATCGGCATCCTGGCCGCGCGCACAAGCCTGGTGGCCCGTCCCGGCGCCGCCGCAGCCCGGGCGACCTGGCTCGCCTCCACCCGACCCTGGCGGGCCCGCGAGTCGACGCTCGGCATGCTGCTGCTCGACCGGTGGCTGCTGTTCGCCGTGCCGGTGGCCCTGCTGATCGCCACCCGCGCGGTGCAGTCGTCGTTCGTAGGCTGGATGCGGCTGTCGGTGGTGATCGGTGCGTGGACTCTGTTCGCGATCGCATTGCGCATCGTCGTGCGCAAGCGCTCGCCGTGGCCGGTGATGGCGGCGGTCGGCGGCGTCATGATGCTGCGCTGCATGCTGACCCTGATCGCGCTGTCGATCGACGGCCCGGGCGGCTACTGGTACGCATTCTGGGAGCTGCACGCCGTGCGCGGGCTGTACGTCACCGTCGCCGTGGCGCTGTTCCTCTGGCTGTTCATCGCCGCCGGCTGGTCGCTGTTCGCCCAGCTCGGTGCGCGGCGCGGCGTCGGGGCGGTGCTGTGCGCAACGGGGGCCGCGGCGACGGTGGCCGCCGTGGCCGTCGCGACGATGGGGTTCGACCGCGTGCTCACCGTCTGGAGCCGGCACACCGATCCCATGCCGTCGGGCCTTGCCAGCGCACTCGCCGTCGCTCTGCGACTGAACGTGCCCGCCGGCGCCGTGTGGCTGGCCGTGGTGGCGGGATTCGTGGTCTTCGTCGTCGGGGCGCTGCTCGCCGTGCGCTGGGAGGCCGTGCGCCAGCCGGCCCTCCGCTGAGCCGATCACTCGGTGTCAAATAGTGTGCGTGAGCGCCGCACTCACACCAGGCCCGCCGCCCGCAGCAGGTCCATCGCGAGCGGTTGGGGGTTGTACGCCACCTCCCAGCGGAAGCCGTCGGGATCGGCGAAGTAGCCGGAGTACCCGCCCCATTCGCGCTGCTGCGGGGCAGTGACGATCTCGGCACCGGCGGCCGCGGCATCCCTCATCACCGCGTCGACCCCGGCCGTGTCGGGCATGTTGTGCGCGAGCGTGATCGGCGGAATGCTGCGCTCGGCCGGCAGCGGGCCCACCTCGGCCTCGAAGCCCGCGCGGCTCCACAGCGACAGCATGAGCGTCGGCCCGATGCGGATGAAGATGACCTCGCCGGGGGCTTCGAACGCCGGCTGCCACCCGAGCCCGTCCATGTAGAACCGGCGGGTGGCGTCGAGGTCGGCGACGGCGAGCGTGATGAACGTGACGCGTGCATCCATGCGGGCCACGTTACCCACGCCCGACGACAGCGTTCCCGCCCCGGCGGCGGCAGCCGGTGTCGGGGCGCGCGCCTAGACTCGAAGGGCCATGACCGATGCATCCACGCCCATCATCGTCGGCGGGGACTCGAGTCCGCGCGCGACCCCCGACCGCGCCGGGGCGCCCCGTCCCGACGCCGACCTGCTCGAGGGGCTGAACCCGCAGCAGCGCGAGGCCGTCGTGTACCGCGGACAGGCGCTGCTGATCGTCGCCGGCGCCGGTTCGGGCAAGACCCGTGTGCTCACGCACCGCATCGCGTCGCTGCTGCGCAACAAAGAGGCGTGGCCGAGTCAGATCCTCGCGATCACGTTCACGAACAAGGCCGCCGGCGAGATGCGCGAACGCGTGCAGCAGCTGGTCGGCCAGCACGCGCAGGGCATGTGGATCTCGACGTTCCACTCCGCCTGTGTGCGCATCCTGCGGCGCGAGGCCGAGCAGTTCGGGTTCACGAAGTCGTTCACGATCTACGACTCCGGCGACTCGCGCGCGCTCGTGAAGCGCCTGGTCAAAGAGCATGAAGCAGATGCCTTCGGGCTGACGCCCGGAGCCGTGCAGAGCCGCATCTCGAAGCTCAAGAACGAGCTCGCCGACGCCGAGTCGTTCGCTCGCGATGCGAACCTGTCCGACCCCGCCGAGCGCAAGTTCGCGGAGGTGTTCGGCGACTACCAGCGTGCGCTGCGCAAGGCCAACGCGTTCGACTTCGACGACCTGATCGCCCAGACCGTGTACCTGTTCCGGGCGTTCCCGCACGTGGCCGATGTGTACCGGCGGCGGTTCCGCCACATCCTCGTCGACGAGTACCAGGACACGAACCACGCCCAGTACGCGCTCATCCACGAGCTCACCCGGCCCGTCGTCGGCCGGGCCGCCGAGCCATATGCCTCCGGGGGCATGATGATCTTCGAGCCGGAGCATGCACCCGAGGTCGAGCCCGCGTCGCTGACCGTCGTCGGCGACTCCGACCAGTCGATCTATGCGTTCCGCGGCGCCGACATCCGCAACATCACCGAGTTCGAACGCGACTACCCGGGTGCGAAGGTCGTGCTGCTCGAGCAGAACTACCGGTCGACGCAGAACATCCTGAGCGCCGCGAACGCCGTGATCAGCCACAACTTCGATCGCAAAGACAAGCGGCTGTGGACCGATGTCGGCGCGGGCGAGAAGATCGTGGGCTACACCGGCTACTCGCAGCACGACGAGGCGCAGTTCGTCGCCGACGAGATCGAGGTGCTGCGGCGCGAAGGCGTCGGCTACGGCGAGATGGCCGTGTTCTACCGCACCAATTCGCAGTCGCGTGCGCTCGAAGAGATCTTCATCCGCGCCGCGATCCCGTACAAGATCATGGGCGGCACCCGGTTCTACGAGCGGGCCGAGATCAAGGATGCCTTGGCCTACCTGACCGCGGTCGCCAACCCGGCAGACGAGATGGCGCTGCGGCGCATCATCAACAAGCCCAAGCGGGGCATCGGCGACGTGACCGTCCAGGCGATCGCGCGCTACGCCGTCGACGAGCAGATCCTGTTCCGCGACGCCCTCGCCAATGCGTCGGCGATCGGGCTCGGGCCCAAGCTGCAGACCGCCGTGGCGCGCCTCGATGCGGTGCTGGCCGAGGCATCCGAGCTCATGCTGCCGTCCTCGGGCGAGATCGCCCCGCCGACGGCGGTGGGCGAGGGGCTGTCACTGCTGCTGGAGAAGAGCGGCTATCGCGACGCGCTGCGCATGAGTCGCGACCCGCAGGACGAGGCGCGTCTTGAGAACCTCGACGAGTTCGTGGCTGTCGCCCGCGAGTTCGCCCGCAACAACCCCGAGGGCACGCTGCTGGACTTCCTCACCGAGGTCGCCCTGGTCTCTGACACCGACGACCTCGACGACGCCTCGGGCACGGTCTCGCTCATGACACTGCACACCGCGAAGGGCCTCGAGTACGACGCCGTGTTCCTGACCGGCGTCGAAGAGGATCTCATTCCGCATCGCATCTCGGCCGGTGAGCCCGGCGGGCCCGCCGAAGAGCGCCGCCTCTTCTATGTCGGCGTGACCCGCGCACGGCAGCGCCTGTACCTGACGCTCGCGATGACCCGGGCGCAGTTCGGCGAGGTGTCGGTCGCGATGCCCAGCCGGTTCCTGCAAGAGGTGCCGCCCGAGCTCATCGACTGGCGGCAATCGCCGGGAGACGTCAACTCGCGCGGCGGCACGCAGTCACGGGCGCTCAACGCGCGGCGCCCGTGGGGTCAGCGCCGCGTCGACGACGTTCCCGCACTCAAACCGAAGTCGACGTCGCTCGAGAAGTTCGCGAATCGCATCCCCGCGCGGGTGCGCGACAACGGCGACATGCAGCTCGCGTCGGGCGATCGCATCCGGCACGAGGACTTCGGTGACGGCATCGTGGACGCCGTCACCGGCGAGGGCGCGAAGCGCGTCGCCCATGTGCGGTTCGAGAAGGCCGGAGCGAAGAAACTTCTCATCAAGATCGCCCCGATCGAGAAGCTCTAGAACTGGCGCGGCGACACGGGTAACCCCTTGCAGGCACAGATGTCAAGCGGCACGGGCGAGTGGTCGCGCCGGGTTAGGGTTGGACAATGGCGCTTTTCTCACGTGGCTCGAAGACGACCGGCAATGAGGCCTCTCAGTCCGCCGCAGAATCGGTGGAATCGGCATCCACCGACGAGACGGTGACGCCCGCCGATCCCGCGACCGGCGACGCCGCCGCAACCGCCGCCGACGGCTCGACGGACGACACGACGAACGAGGCTGAGGGGAGGGATGCCACGGCCGCCGCCGAGTCGGTTCCGCAGGTCGGCATCTCGACCACGTCGTACGGCGGGTTCGGCGCGAACGCCCCCGCAACGCCCGCCCCCGCGGCGCCGACCGGTGAAGCGCCGGCGCCGAGCGAGAGCATTCCGGGCCTGCCCGACAACGTCGTGCTGCGCGGCGCGCTCGCGGCTCTCGGTGACAACCCCGAGGGGCACGAGGTCCTGAACGTCGCGCGCCAGCTGCTGCAGGGCAACGCGTACCTGCGCATCAAGGGCAACGCGCAAGAGCTGGTCGACGCCGGCGCCGAGCTGCCGCTGGCGATCGCGACCCGCGACGACGGCCAGTACGTCATGGTCTACAGCTCGGGCGAGGCGCTCGCCGCCGCCGTGAACGCCGACGGCGACACGGCGACCTCGGCCATGGGCCAGGCCGCTCCGGCCATCCTGCAGTACGTGCTGCAGGGCGACTTCGCCGGCATCATGGTCGATCACGCGTCGACGCCGGCCTCGGTCGTGCTGCCGCGTGTGCTGATCGAGCGGATGTTCGCCGAGATGGATCCCTCGCTGACCCTCAAGCAGCTGGTCACGGGCCCGCGCACGGCTGAGACGACCGCGCAGGTCGCGCAGGCGCTCGCGACCGTGCCGCTGTGGATCGCCGTCAACCGCGCGTCCGAGGACGACGAGTGGGGCGTGGCCGAGTCGCACACCGACGAAGGCGAGCGCATTCTGCCCGTGTTCTCGCACCCGCTCGAGGTCGTCGCGCTCGGCCGGGGCGACCGCCCGACGCCGTTCGCCCCTGCTCAGCTGGGCGCTGCGTTGCGCGGTGACGATGGCATCGATGGTGTGGTCGTGGACCCGGCCGGCCCGTGGATCCGCATCGACCGTGCCGACCTCGGCCCCGTGATGGAGCTGCCCGAGCCGGACGCCGACCAGCAGATCGCCGACGAGGGCGATGAGGACGCAGGGGCCGACGAGACGGACGTCGATGAGCCCGAGGCATCGGATGTCGAGGAGGCCGGCGAGGCCGAGCCGGTGGAGTCCGAGGATGCCGCGGATGTCGTGGAGCCTGGCGACGAGGCGACCGTCGAGGACGACGCCGAGTCGGGCGAGGCCGGGGAGACCGGCGACGCCGAGGCCGAGGCATCCCGGACCGACGACGAGCCCGAGCGCGGCTGACGGACCGAACTCGCTGACGCACGCACCTGTCGGGCGTCGGCGGCGCACGTTAGCCTGGGCCGCATGGCTTCAGAGCGGATCACCCTGACCGTGCCCGGCCCCGAGGGCGACCGTGAGATCGGGGTGTCGAGCCCGAGCCGTGTGATCTGGCCGGACGCCGGCATCACCAAGCGCGAGCTCGCCGAGTACTTCGTCGCCGTTGCCGAGCCGTTCCTCGCGGCCAACGGCAATCGGCCGGTGTCGCTGCAGCGGTTCCCCGAGGGCATCGACGGCGAGAGCTTCTTCTCGAAGAACCCGCCGAAGGGCGCCCCGCCGTACGTCGAAGCGGTCACCGTGACGTACAACAGCGGCCGGCGGCATCCACAGCTCGTCATCACCGAGATCGCGACGGCCGTGTGGGCCGCGCAGATGAACACGGTCGTGTTCCACCCCTGGGCGTCGCTCGCATCCGACACCGACAACCCGGTCGAACTGCGCATCGACCTCGACCCGCAGCCGGGCACCGACTTCGCCGATGCCGCGGCCGTGGCACCGGCGCTGCGCGACGTGCTCGCCGAAGCGGGGCTGGATGCCTGGATCAAGACGAGCGGCAGCCGCGGCCTGCACGTCTTCTGCCCGATCGAGCCGACGAACGAGTTCCTCGACGTGCGCCACGCCGTGATCGCGGCCGGCCGCGAGCTCGCGCGGCGCATGCCCGAGCAGGTCACGATGGACTGGTGGAAAGAGGAGCGCGGCAAGCGCATCTTCATCGACTTCAACCAGGCCAACCGCGACCGCACGATGGCCGGCGCGTACAGCCCGCGGGCGCTGCCCGGCGCGACGGTGTCGACCCCGATCACGTGGGACGAGCTCGCATCGGTCGACCCTTCGTCGTTCACTGTTCGCACGATCCCGCGGCGCCTGGCCGAGGCCGGCGATCCGTGGCGCGACCTCGCCGCCAAGCCCGGGCGCATCGACACGCTGCTGGAGTGGTGGGAGCGCGACCTGGCCGACGGACTGGGCGAGCTGCCGTTCCCGCCCGAGTTCCCGAAGATGCCGGGGGAGCCACCACGCGTGCAGCCCAGCAGGGCCAAGAAGGCCGATGCGACCGAATGAGGCCGGAGCGGTGAGCGAGAAGGCAGGAGTCCTCGACCGGGCGATCGCCGCACTGCTGCGCACCCAGTGGCTCGTGCGTGCCCCGATAGCGCTGTACCGCGCGGGATGGGGGTGGCTCTTCGGCGGACGTCTCGTCATGATCGAACACCTCGGGCGCACCTCGCACGAGCCACGGTTCGTCGTGGTCGAAGTGGCCGAGCGCGACCGCAACCGGATCGTCGTGGCATCCGGATTCGGAACCAGCGCCCAGTGGTACCGCAACCTGCGCGCCAACGGCGTCGCCTACCTCAGCACCGGCCGCACCCGACGGGTGCCCGCACACGTGCGTCTGCTCAGCCGCGAGGAGTCGGCCGCCGGTCTGGAACGCTATGCGGCCGAGCACCCTGAGGGGTGGAGGCGGCTGAAGGGCGCGATGGACTTCGCCGCCGGGGGCGACGCCTATATCCCGCTCGTCGAGTTCACTCCGCCGGATCAGGCCAGCACTTCGTCGACGTCGAACGCCGAGACCACCTCGAGCTGATCGAACGTGCACGAGCGCGGCTCGCGGTCGGGCCGCCACCGCTCGAACTGCACCGTGTGCCGGAACCGCATGCCCTCGAGCTGGTCGTACCGCACCTCGAGCACACGCTCGGGCCGCAGCCGCACGAACGAGACGTCCTTGCCGGCTGAGAACCGGGACTTGTCGGTGGCGCCCGTGACCGCGTTGCCCTCGGCATCCAGCTCGACCAGCGGCGCGAACTCGTCGACCAGTTCGCGCCGGCGCGCGTCGCTGAACGCCGAGACCGCGCCGACGTTGACCAGCATGCCGTCGGAGGTGTAGAGACCGAGCAGCAGCGAGCCGACGCCCGTGCCCGACTTGTGCACGCGATACCCGAGGGCGACCACGTCGGCGGTGCGGGCGTGCTTGATCTTGAACATCGTGCGCTTGTTCGGCGCGTACGGCTGCGCGAGGGGCTTGGCGACCACGCCGTCCAGGCCTGCGCCCTCGAACTCGCCGAGCCAACGGCGGGCGAGCTCGGCGTCGTGAGTGGTGCGGGTGAGGAAGAGGGGATGCCGCAGCCCTGCGAACAGCTCTTCGAGCTGGGCGCGGCGCACCGCGAACGGCTCGTCCATCAGGTCGCGGTCGCCGCGGGCGAGCAGGTCGTACGCGATGAACATGGCCGGTGTCTCGGCGGCGAGCTTCGCCACGCGCGAGGCCGCGGGATGGATGCGCTGGGTCAGCGCCTCCCAGTCCAGGCGGCGGTGCCCCGGCTCGCCCATCGGGACGGCGATCTCGCCGTCGAGCAGGCACGGCTCGGGCAGTTGGGCGGCGAACGCCTCGACGAGCTCGGGAAAGTAGCGGGTCAGCGGCTTCGCGCCCCGGCTGCCGATCTCGACCTTCTCGCCGTCCCACGAGACGAGGCCGCGGAAGCCGTCCCACTTCGGTTCGTAGCTCAGCCCGCCGGACACGCTGCCGGATTCCGGCACCGTCGGCACGGCCTTGGCGAGCATCGGGGCGGGGATGTCGTGCGGCATGGGTCCATCCTGCCCGTCGCAGATGGCGCGCGGAAGGCCGTCGGGCGATCGGTGGGGGACGCCCGAGGGCTGATGCGGGAAGCCTGAGGATCCGGACATGTCGGCGTCTGCGTGCGGCGCCTTCGGCCCTGCCGCCTGCGGCTCCCTCGGCAGCCTCGATCGCGAGCCGGCGCATCTCGGCAGCCCGCTCGGCCTCGGCAGCCCGCTCGGCCTCGGCAGCCCGGACGCTGTTGGTGACCTCTGCGGCGTAGATGATGTCGAACATGATGTCTTTCCTGTCGTCGTGGCCGGGTCCCGGTGGTGGTCGTTCTGACAGGTACGACATTCCTCGCTGAGGGGGTGCGCCGAATCGGGCAGTCGCCCTATCTCGGCGACGCGAGGTGCCCTACTTCTGCGTGCCGGCGTCTTAGGCGATTGAGTCGTCGCAGATGGCGGCCTGGAGCGCGCCAGACCCACCATTTGCGACGACTGAAGCAAGGGCTTGACATTTCAGTCGTCGCAGATGGCGGCCTGGAGCGCACCGGACCGACCATTTGCGACGACTGAACGCTGTAGGGATTGGGATGACGGGATGCCGTGGCCGACGCGGCAGCGCACGGAAGCGGCCGCGGACACGGAGGCTGCGCGCACAGAAGCGGCCGCGGGTACGGAGGCCGCGGGCAGGGCGGCCGCGCACACGGCGGCCGTACGATGGTCCGGTCAGAGCTCGAGGTCGCGCTGCAGACGGCGGGCGACCTCGGCGGCCGGCATGCGGCGGGGGAAGACGGCGACCACGAGATCGTCCGCGGCGGCTGCGGCATCCTCTTCCAGCACGCCGAACCGGCGCATCGCGTCGTCGAGCGCGTCGCGCAGCACCGACGCCGGCACCCGCTTGGACCCGCGGATCAGCCGGCGCAGCACGTGGTTGTGGATCGCCGTCACCGTCGCGGCGAAGCTCACCGCGTCGATCGGGTCCAGGCCCGGCAGCGCGCCGCGCAGGTACTCGTCGAACAGCCGCTCGTAACGGAAGACCGTGACGATCTCGCGCTCGCGCAGCGCGGGCACCTGACGCACGACCGCGTAGCGGCGCCGGGCGAGCTCAGGATCGGACGCGAAGTGCCGGTACACCTTCATCGACGCGTCGCGCACGGCCGTCCACGGGTCGTCGTGCGGCCGGGAGAGGTCGGCGCGCAGCATGTCGAGCAGCACCTCGTGGTCGGCGAAGATCACGTCGTCCTTGCCGCCGAACTGGCGGAAGAACGTCGAGCGCGACATTCCCGCGGCCTGTGCGATCTGCTCGACGCTCGTGGCCTCGAACCCCTGCCTGCTGAACAGGTCGAGCGCTGCAGACATCACCGCGGCGTGCTGAGGTGCGGCGGTCGACGACGTGGTCATGCTAAGAGAGTAGTCGCGGGATGCCTGGGCCCGTGCGGTGCGGTTCCGCACGCGCCGGTGCGCGTCCGGCCCGGATCTGCCACACAGTCAGGGCTCCCAGGCGCGGGTAGTAGGCTGGGGGACTGGTCGATTTTCTCTCGACATCGAGACGTTTTCGCCTCGTCATCCCGCATTCGTCCCAACGAAGGATCGCACGTGGATCTCTACGAGTACCAGGCACGAGACCTGTTCGAACAGTATGAGGTGCCGGTGCTCCCCGGCATCATCGCCGACACCCCCGAGGAAGTGAGGGCCGCAGCCGAGAAGCTCGGCGGTGTGGTCGTCGTCAAGGCACAGGTCAAGACCGGCGGCCGCGGCAAGGCCGGCGGCGTCAAGGTCGCAAAGAACCCCGACGAGGCGTACGAGGCCGCGAAGGCGATCCTGGGCCTGGACATCAAGGGCCATGTCGTCAAGCGCGTCATGGTCGCCGGCGGCGCCCGCATCGCGAAGGAGTTCTACTTCTCGGTGCTGCTGGACCGGGCCAACCGCTCGTACCTGTCGCTGTGCTCGGTCGAGGGTGGCATGGAGATCGAGCAGCTCGCGGTCGAGAAGCCCGAGGCGCTCGCGCGCGTCGAGGTCGACCCGATCGCCGGCATCGACCACGCCAAGGCGCTCGAGATCGCCAAGGCCGCGCGCTTCGACGACGAGCTGGCGCCCAAGGTCGCCGACGTGTTCGTCAAGCTGTTCGACGTCTACAAGGGCGAGGACGCGACACTCGTCGAGGTGAACCCTCTCGTGCAGACCGAGGACGGTCAGATCATCGCCCTCGACGGCAAGGTCTCGCTCGACGACAATGCGGCGTTCCGCCACCCGAACCACGAGGCGCTCGAAGACAAGTCGGCCGCAGACCCGCTCGAGGCCAAGGCCAAGCAGCACGACCTGAACTACGTCAAGCTCGACGGCCAGGTCGGCATCATCGGCAACGGCGCGGGCCTGGTCATGTCGACCCTCGACGTCGTCGCCTACGCCGGCGAGAAGCACGGCAGCGTGAAGCCCGCGAACTTCCTCGACATCGGCGGCGGGGCCTCGGCGACCGTCATGGCCGCGGGGCTGGACGTCATCCTCGGCGACGAGCAGGTCAAGAGCGTGTTCGTGAACGTGTTCGGTGGCATCACCTCGTGCGTCGCCGTCGCAGAGGGCATCGTGAAGGCACTCGAGATCCTCGGCGAGACCGCCACCAAGCCGCTCGTCGTGCGCCTCGACGGCAATCAGGTCGAAGAGGGCCGCGCCATTCTCGCCGCGGCGAACCACCCGCTGGTGACTTTGGCCGCCGGCATGGACGAGGGCGCCGACAAGGCCGCCGAGCTGGCGAACGCCTGAACTGCGACGAGACAAGGACAAGAGAATGTCGATCTACCTCAACAAGGACTCCAAGGTCATCGTCCAGGGCATCACCGGCGGCGAGGGCACCAAGCACACCGCACTCATGCTCAAGGCCGGCACCAACGTCGTCGGCGGCGTGAACGCCCGCAAGGCCGGCACGACCGTCTCGCACGTCGACAAGGACGGCAATCCGGTCGAGCTGCCCGTGTTCGGCACGGTCGCCGAGGCCATCGAGAAGACGGGGGCCGACGTGTCGATCGCGTTCGTGCCGCCGGCGTTCACGAAGGACGCGATGATCGAGGCCATCGACACCGAGATCCCGCTGCTGGTGGTCATCACCGAGGGCGTGCCGGTCGGCGACACCGCCGAGGCGTGGGCGTACGCCAAGAGCAAGGGTGAGAAGACCCGCATCATCGGCCCGAACTGCCCCGGTGTCATCACGCCGGGCGAGGCGCTGGTGGGCATCACCCCCGCCAACATCACCGGCAAGGGCCCGATCGGCCTGGTGTCGAAGTCGGGCACCCTGACCTACCAGATGATGTTCGAGCTGCGCGACCTGGGATTCTCGACCGCCATCGGCATCGGCGGCGACCCGGTCATCGGCACGACGCACATCGACGCGCTCGCCGCGTTCGAGGCCGACCCCGAGACCAAGGCGATCGTGATGATCGGCGAGATCGGCGGCGACGCCGAAGAGCGCGCGGCCGAATTCATCAAGGCCAACGTCACCAAGCCGGTCGTCGGGTACGTCGCAGGCTTCACCGCCCCCGAGGGCAAGACCATGGGCCACGCCGGCGCCATCGTCTCGGGCTCGGCCGGCACCGCACAGGCCAAGAAGGAGGCCCTCGAGGCCGCCGGCGTCAAGGTCGGCAAGACGCCGAGCGAGACCGCCGACCTAATGCGCGAGATCATCACCGCGCTGTAAGCAGGTCCTTTTCCGGGGGTGGATGCCTCGACCCGCGCATCGCGCGTGGGTCACGGCATCCACCCCCTGTCTTCGTGCGGCACGATGAGGTCATGGCACCTTTCACGCTCACGCTGATCGGCGGCCCCACCGCCGTGCTCGAGTACGCCGGTCTGCGCCTGCTGACCGACCCCACGTTCGACCCGCCGGGCGACTATCCCGGTGGCGTGGCGCTGCACAAGCTCGTCGGGCCCGCGCTCGGCCCGGATGAGATCGGCGCGATCGACGTCGTGCTGCTCTCGCACGACCAGCACCCCGACAACCTCGACCGTGCCGGCCGGGAGTACCTCGGGCGCGTCGACACGGTGCTGTCGACCGCGGAGGCCGCCGGGCGCGTCGACGGCGTGACGGGACTCGAGCCGTGGCAGACGGCGACGGTCGGCGACGTCGAGATCACCGGCCTGCCGGCCCGCCACGGGCCCGTCGGCGCCGAGGCACTGTCGGGGGCGGTCACCGGCTTCCTGCTGCGCGCGGCCGGCGCGCCGACCGTGTACGTGTCGGGCGACAACGCCGCGGTCGAGTTCGTCGAGCAGATCGTCGCGCGCGTCGGCTCGATCGACATCGCGATGCTGTTCGCGGGGGCCGCCAACGTCGGACGGTTCGGCGACGACGACCTGACGCTCAACGCGCGCACGGCCGTCGAGGCTGCGCGCGCGCTCGGCGACGCGCTGATCGTCCCGGTGCACGCCGAAGGATGGCACCATTTCAGTGAGACGCGCGACCGGCTCGAGCGTGAGTTCGAGTACGCGGGGCTGGCATCCCGGCTGCGCGTGCCGACGGCGGGCGAGCCGCTCACGCTCTGAGCGGCGCCCGCCCACGATAGCGTGGAGGCCATGGGACTGACCGGAGAGTACAGGCCGAGCACCTCGACGTGGGCGCGCGAGCAGGCCGAGACGTTCGAGGCCACCGACGGTGCCGAGGCGAACACGCTGCGGGGCAAGCCGATCATCGTCCTCACGACGGTCGGCGCGAAGACCGGCGCGCTGCGCAAGACCGCGCTGATGCGCGTGGAGCACGACGGCCGCTACGCCGTCGTGGCCTCGAAGGGCGGCGCCCCCGACGAACCCAAGTGGGCCGGCAACATGCGCAAGCACCCGCGCGTCGAACTGCAGGACGGCGCCGTCAAGGCGGAGTACCGAGCCCGCGAAGCCGACGGCGCCGATCGTGTCGAGTGGTGGGCGCGCGCGGTGCAGGCGTGGCCGGCGTACGCGGACTATCAGACCAAGACCGACCGGCTGATCGCGGTCTTCGTCCTCGACCCGGTCGATGTGTGAGGCGACTCAGCCCTCGTAGCCGATGAGCCAGGTCACGCCGTAGCGGTCGGTGACGCGTCCGTCGTGGTCTCCCCACGGACGCACCTGCAGCGGGTCGACGACCGTCCCGCCCTCTGACAGCGCCGCGAACCAGCGCTCCATCTCGTCCGGCTGCGCCGTGCCCAGAAGCGAGAGCAGGATGCCGTCGCCCCCGACGGTCGCCTCGCCCGGCGCCGCGTCCGTGCCGAAGACCGTCACCGGGCCGCTGAGCATCCCGTGGGCGATGGCATCGGAGGGCCCGTCGTCGCGCCCGAAGTCGGCGTAGGAGTTCAGGCCGACCTCGCCCCCGAACACGGACTGGTAGAACGCGAGCGCCTCGCGCGCGGTGCCGTCGAAGTACAGGTACGGGGTGACTCCGGTCATTCCCGTGACGCTAGCACGGGGTCCCCCGCCGGAACACAGGGCGGCGTTCATCCCACGGCGCCGGCCGTGCAGCCGGATATCGACGGTGCCTCCGGCAGGGGAGGGGATGCCGCAGCCCTGCTGCAGCGACCGGCTCAGCCGCCGATGAGCTGCTCGATCGGCCCTCGGGCGAAGTAGATCACGAACCCGGCGGCCACGATCCACAGCAGCGGGCTGATCTGGCGCGCCTTGCCCGACAGCGAGCGCACGATCGCCCAGGCGATGAACCCGGCGCCGATGCCGTTCGCGATCGAGTACGTGAACGGCATCACGACGACCGTGACGAACACGGGCAGCAGCACCGACCCGTCGCCGAGGCCGATCCGGCGGATCTGCGACATCATCAGCGCACCGACCACGACCAGCGCCGCGGCGGCGACCTCGCTCGGCACGATCGAGGTGAGCGGCGTCAGGAACATCGCCAGCAGGAACAGCACACCGGTCACGAGGTTCGCCACCCCCGTGCGCGCCCCCTCGCCGATGCCCGCCGCCGACTCGACGAACACGGTGTTCGACGAGCCGGACGTCGACCCGCCGACGACGGCGCCGACGCCCTCGACGATCAGCGCGGACTTCAGGCGCGGGAAGTTGCCCTTGCCGTCCGAGAGACCGGCCTCTTCGGCCAGGCCCGTCATGGTGCCCATCGCGTCGAAGAAGTTCGTGAACACGAGCGTGAAGACCAGCATGATGCAGGCGATGGCGCCGATCCGGCCCCAGCTGGTGACGAGGTCGACCTGGCCGACCAGGCTCAGGTCGGGCATGCTCAGCCAGTGCGAGGGCAGCGTGGGCACCGACATCCCCCAGCCGCCGGGGTTCTTGTCGCCCCGGGCGCCGATGTGCCAGATGGCCTCGATGATCATCGAGACGATGGTGCCCGTGACCAGGGCGATCAGCAGCGCCGCCTTGACCTTGCGGGCCATCAGCACGGCGGCCAGCAGCAGCGTGACCACGAACATCAGCACCGGCACGGTGGCGATCGAGCCGCCCGTGCCCAGGCCCACCGGCGGCGAGGCGAAGCCGGTCGCGGTGACCAGTCCGCTGTCGACCATGCCGATGAACGCGATGAACAGGCCGATGCCGACGGTGATGGCGATCTTCAGCTCCATCGGGATCGCATCCATGATCATGCGCCGAAGGCCCGTGGCCGACAGCAGCACGATGATCAGACCGTTGATGACCACCAGGCCCATCGCCTCGGGCCAGGTCAGCTGACCGACGACGCTCGCCGCCAGGAACGAGTTGATGCCCAGGCCCGCCGCGAACGCGAACGGCAGACGCGAGACCAGGCCGAACAGGATCGTCATGACGCCCGCGGTGAGGGCGGTGACCGCCGCCACCTGCTCGTTCTGCAGGGCGTGGCCGGCGACGTCCTTCGCCCCGCCCAGGATGATCGGGTTCAGGATCACGATGTAGGCCATCGTCACGAATGTGACGAGACCGCCGCGGATCTCGGTGCCCAGAGTCGATCTGCGCTTGCTGATCTCGAAGAACCGGTCGAAACCGTTCTTGGGTTCGGGTTCTTCTTCGACGATCGTGTCGGTGGACGGGGCTGTGCTCATCGGGGGACCTCCGAGAGAAATTTATCGTCACCCGGCCGGGTTCACAGCATCCGTTCATCATCCCTTCTTCGGCAACCGGACTTCATGCGCGCGGGCGCGCCCATGACGGCGGATGCCGCAGCCCTGGGTAGTCTCGACTGCGCCCATGCATCGTCTTCTCGTCGCCCTGCTCGCCGCGTTCGACGCGTTCGTCGTCGCGGTCGTCGGCATCGTCGTGGTGCTGGCGCCGCTGACGCTGCTCTGGGTGCTCGGGATCGGCGCGCCGGACTGGTCGGCGCTGTGGCCGGCCACCGCCTCGATCTGGCTGCTCGGCCACCTGGTTCCCCTGGATCTGCACCTGCCGGCCGAGTACCTCGCCGTCGCCGGCATCCCCGACGCGGCGGCCTCGTTCACCGTGTCGCTGGCCCCGCTGGCCTTCGCCGCATTCGCGGTCTGGGGTGCTGCACGCTCGGGCGCCCGGGCCGGTCGCAGCGGCGCGGCCTGGACCGGGGCGGCATCGGGCACCGCGACGTTCACGGTCGTCGCGGCGGTGCTGTGGGCGACCGGCCGCAGCACGGTGGTGGGCGCCTCCGGGTGGCAGGCGATCCTGTTCCCGGCGCTCGTGTTCGGGCTGCCCGTCGTCGCGGGCGCCGTGGCCGCGGCGTGGCGCACCGGCCAGGGGGTCATCGGCTCCGCCCGGGAACTGCTCTCAGATCTGCCCGGCCTCTGGCCCGACGTCCCCGGGCTCGCGCTGCGCGGAGCCGGGATGGTGCTGACGGCGCTCGCCGGGCTGGGATCTGCGGCCATCGTGATCGCCCTCCTGCTGCGCGGCGACCAGATCGTGGCGCTGTACCAGGCCGGCAACCTCGACGCCGTCGGAGTGATCGTCGTCTCGCTCGCGCAGCTGCTGTACGTGCCCACGCTCGTCGTGTGGGGCGTCGCGTTCCTGGCCGGCCCCGGGTTCGCGGTCGGTGCGGGCACCGCGGTGTCGCCGGCGGGCACGCAACTGGGCGTGGTGCCCGGCATCCCCGCACTCGGGCTGCTGCCCGAGTCGACCTCGCCGTGGCTGCTGGTGATCGTGCTGCTGCCCGTGGGCGCCGGTGCGGTTGCGGGCGCCGCCGTGCGGGCCCGGTTCGCACGGGATGCCGCGGCCCGCGCCGGTGCGCCGAGTTCGGGCGGTATGGGTGTGGCGGGTTCGGGCGGCGCCGTCGGCTGGGCCGAGCGCGCGGCGGCCGCCGTGGGCACGGCTGCGCTGTCGGCGGGAGCTGCGGCCCTGCTCGCGTGGGCGGCTTCGGGCGCGCTCGGGCCGGATCGGCTCGCACAGGTCGGACCCCACCCCGGGCCGGTGGCGCTGGCGGTCGGGGTCGAAGTCCTGATCGGCGCGGGCATCCTGCTGCTCGGCCCCGAGCCGCACGAGTACGGCGGATACTCGGCCGGCTCATGGCACAGCCTCGCGGATGCCGATGCGGATGCCGATGTGAGTTCCGGTGTCGATGCTCGTGCACGGGTCGATGCCGGTGCCGAGGCGGGACGGCACGCGGAACCCCTGCCGCGCACCGCACATGGGCCGACGGTGCGGGCCCGGGGCGCGGCTTCCACCCCCCGGTCCGAAGACGAGACCGAGACCGCGCCCGTCGAGCCGGGGATCTTCGGCGACCGGCCCTGACCGGCACGGACCCGCATCTTCTGCGGCACGATCCGCGTGGTCGCCGCCCCCGTCATACGCCGATGGGCCCGCGACGCCCGCCGGGTAGACTGGGAGCGTGCTGAAGGTCGCCGTCCTCATCTCGGGAACCGGTTCGAACCTGCGCGCGCTGCTCGATGCCGCAGACGATCCCGCGTATCCCGCGCGCATCGTCGTCGTCGGCGCCGATCGCGAGGCCGACGGCCTCGCCCACGCCGATGCCTTCGGCATCCCGAGCTTCACCGTGCCGTTCACCGGCTTCGCCACGCGCGAGGAGTGGGGTGCCGAGCTCGACGCGCAGCTGCGGGTGTGGGACCCCGACCTGATCGTGCTGTCGGGCCTGATGCGGCTGCTGCCGCAGGCGCTGGTGGATGCCTGGGCCCCCCGCATCGTGAACACCCATCCCGCGTACCTTCCCGAGTTCCCCGGCGCGCACGGCGTGCGCGATGCGCTCGCCGCCGGCGCCCGGCAGACCGGGGCGAGCGTCATCGTCGTCGACAACGGGGTCGACACCGGCCCGATCCTCGCCCAGGAGCGCGTTCCCGTGCTCGACGGCGACGACGAGCACGCCCTGCACGAGCGCATCAAGCCCGTCGAGCGGCGCCTCCTGATCGACGTGGTGCGTCGCGTCGCCGCCGGCGAGCTCGATCTTGTCGCGGCATCCGTCCCCCGTCCCGTCTGACCGCTCGACGCAGCCCCGCTGACCCGACCCCGAAGAACCAGGAGCCCCCCATGGCCGGTCCCCGCCACGATCCCTCTGAGTACCGCGAGCGCGATGTCGTGCCGATCCGTCGGGCGCTGGTCTCGGTCAGCGACAAGACCGACCTGGTGCCGCTGGCCGAGGCGCTGGCCGCGGCCGGGATCGAGATCGTCTCGACGGGCTCGACGGCCGCGACGATCCGCGCCGCGGGCTTGGCCGTCACCGACGTGGCGGCCGTGACGGGCTTCCCCGAGATGCTCGACGGGCGCGTCAAGACGCTGCACCCGAACGTGCACGGGGGACTGCTGGCCGACCTGCGCCTCGCCTCGCACGAGCAGCAGCTGGCCGAGCTCGGCATCGCGCCGTTCGAGCTGGTCGTGGTGAACCTGTATCCGTTCGTCGAGACGGTGCGCTCGGGCGCGAGCGGCGACGACGTGGTCGAGCAGATCGACATCGGGGGACCGGCGATGGTGCGCGCGTCGGCGAAGAACTACGCCAACGTCGCGATCGTCGTCTCGCCCGAGTCGTACGCCGCCGTCATCGAGGCCGTCGGCGGCGGCGGCACCTCGCTCACCCAGCGCCGCGAGCTCGCCGCCCGCGCGTTCGCGCACACCGCGAACTACGACCGGGCCGTCGCGACCTGGTTCTCGGAGGAGACGCTCGCCGAGGGCGTCGACCTGCCCCAGCACCTGACGATCAAGGCCGAGCGCATCGCGCCGCTCCGGTACGGCGAGAACGCGCACCAGCGCGCCGCGATCTACTCCCGCGTGGGCGGGCACGGCATCGCGCAGGCAGACCTGCTGCAGGGCAAGCCGATGTCGTACAACAACTACGTCGACGCCGACGCCGCCTTGCGCGCCGCGTTCGACATGGTGCTGCCGGCCGTGGCGATCATCAAGCACGCGAACCCGTGCGGCATCGCCGTGAGCGCCCCGGGCGCGCTGGACGAGATCGCCAGCGCCCACCTGCGCGCGCACGAGTGCGACCCGCTGTCGGCGTTCGGCGGCGTGATCGCGGCGAACCGCACCGTGACCTTGAAGATGGCCGAGAACCTGCGCGACATCTTCACCGAGGTGATCGTCGCCCCCGACTTCGCACCCGAGGCGCTCGAGCTGTTCAAGCTCAAGAAGAACCTGCGCGTGCTGCGTCTGCCGGCGGACTGGAAGCAGGAGCGCATGGACGTGCGCCTGGTCTCGGGCGGCCTGCTGCTGCAGGACGCCGACCGCTTTCCCGACGACATCGAGTCGGTCGCCAACGAGTGGGAGCTCGTCTCGGGCGAGCGCCCCGCGACCGACGAGGAGATGCAGAACCTCATCTTCGCGTGGAAGGCCTGCCGCGCCGTCAAGTCGAACGCGATCGTGCTCGCGAAGGGCTCGGCGACGGTCGGCATCGGCATGGGCCAGGTCAACCGCGTCGACTCGTGCCGGCTGGCCGTCGAGCGCGCGGGCGATCGCGTGATCGGCTCGGTCGCGGCATCCGATGCATACTTCCCGTTCTCGGACGGACCGCAGGTGCTGATGGATGCCGGGGTCACCGCGATCGTGCAGCCGGGCGGATCGGTGCGCGACCAGGAGACCGTGGACCTCGCCCGCGAGCGTGGGATCACGATGTTCTTCACCGGCGAGCGGCACTTCTTCCACTGAGGCGCGCGGCGCTCGGGAGTTCGGGGCTCGCAGGGCCGTCAGGCGGTGGCGCGGCCGAGGTCCTCGAGCCAGCGCAGCCACACCTCGCTGACCGTCGGGTAGGCGGGCACGGCGTGCCAGAGGCGCTTGATCGGCACCTCGCCGACCACGGCGATCGTGGCCGCCTGCAGCATCTCCGACACGTCGGGGCCGACGAACGTCGCCCCGAGCAGCACGTCGCGCTCGCCGTCGACGATCGCCCGCGCCCGGCCCTCGTAGTGGTCGGCGTGGGTGGCGGCGCCGGCCACCCACGACAGGTCGTAGTCCACGACCCGGACGCCGCGGCCCGCGGCCTTCGCGTCGGCCTCGGTGAGCCCGACCGACGCGATCTCGGGGTCGGTGAACACGACCTGCGGCACGGCGTCGTGATCGGCCGTGGCGACGTGACGGCCCCAGGGCGCGGCATCCACCGACTGTTCGCGGGCGCGCGCGGCGATGACGTCGCCGGCGGCGCGGGCCTGGTATTTGCCCTGGTGCGTGAGCAGGGCGCGGTGGTTGACGTCGCCGACCGCGTAGAGCCAGTCGACGCCGTCGACCCGCATCGTGTCGTCGACGTCGAGCCATGAGCCGGGAGCCAGGCCCACGGCATCCAGCCCGATGTCGTCGGTGTGCGGCGCGCGGCCGGTCGCGACGAGCACCTCCTCGGCGGCGACCGCGGATCCGTCCTCGAGCGTGAGCGTGACCCGTCCCCGGCGGGTGGCGCGGTCGGCGCGGGCCACCTCGCCGGAGCGGATCGAGACGCCCTGCGCGGTCAGTGCATCGCGCACCGCGTCCTGCGCGAACGGCTCGACGCGGCGCAGAAGTCCGGAGCGGACGATCATCGTGACGCGGCTGCCGAGGGCGGCGTACGCCGTCGCCATCTCGCACGCCACGACGCCGCCGCCGATGATCGCGAGCGTGCCCGGCACGGTGTGCGCGCTCGTGGCCTCGCGGCTCGTCCACGGGCGCGCCTCGCGCAGACCCGGGATATCGGGGATCATCGCGGTCGTGCCGGTGCACACGGCCACCGCGTGGCGGGCGTGCAGCGTGATGCTCGCGCCCTCGGCGGGGGTGACCGTGACCTCGCGCTCGCCGGTGAGCCGGCCGTGCCCGCGGACCAGGTCGATGCCGGCGCTGTGCAGCCAGTCGACCTGACTGTCGTCGCTCCAGTCGTGGGTGAGCGCGTCGCGGCGGCGGAAGACGCCCACGGCGTCGAGCCCGTTGGTCACGGCCTGCCAGGCGCCGTCGACGTCGCGCGCCGCCCGCAGGGCCGCGGGGGCGCGCAGCAGGCCCTTCGAGGGCATGCATGCCCAGTACGAGCATTCGCCGCCGACGAGCTCGCTCTCGACGATCGCGGCCGACAGCCCGCCCTGCACAGCGCGGTCCGCCACGTTCTCGCCGACCGGGCCGGCGCCGATCACGATCAGGTCATACGTGTCCGTGTCCATGCCGACACGCTACGCCGGGCCGGTCGCGGGCGGGGGACGGGGGCGGGGGATGGCCGGCACGGCCGTGTCCGATTTCCGCGAGACCACGGCGTGCGGGCGTGCCAGGCTGGAGGCATGGGCACGACGGCGCTGACCTTCGACGAGCGATACCGGGCGATCGACGCGCGCGACGCGCGATTCGACGGCCAGTTCATCACGGCCGTGCACTCGACCGGCATCTACTGCCGCCCGAGCTGTCCGGCGCGCACGCCGAAGCCGGCGAACGTCACGTTCTATCCGACGGCCGCCGCCGCGCACGAGGCCGGGTACCGCGCATGCAAGCGGTGCCTGCCGGATGCGGCGCCGGGGTCTCCGGAATGGAATCTGAGGACGGATGCCGCAGCCCGCGCGATGCGTCTGATCCAGGACGGCATCGTCGAGCGCGAGGGCGTGCCCGGGCTCGCCCGGCGCCTGGGCTACTCCGAGCGTCAGCTCGGCCGCATCCTCACCGCCGAGCTCGGCGCGGGCCCCCTCGCCCTCGCCCGCGCGCACCGGGCGCACACCGCCCGCGTGCTGCTGGTGGGAACCGACCTGCCCGCCGCCGATGTCGCCTTCTCGGCCGGCTTCGCCAGCATCCGACAGTTCAACGACACCGTGCGCGAGGTGTTCGGGATGACGCCGCTCGAGCTGCGCGCCCGCCGGCGCGCGGTGCCGGGCGCCGTCGAGACCGGGCACATCTCGCTGCTGCTGGCCCACCGCACTCCGATCGATCTGCCCGGGCTGTTCGGGTGGATGCGGGCCCGCGCCGTCGACGGGGTCGAGGACGCCGCCGCCGACGCGTACGCGCGGACGATCGCACTGCCGCACGGGCCGGGATGGTTCCGCATCTTCACGGACGCCGACCGGCTGCGGCTCGACGCCCGCCTCACCCACCTCGCCGACCTGCCGGTGCTCATCGCCCGGGTGCGACGCCTGTTCGACCTGGACGCCGACCCGGTGGGGATCGACGCGGCGCTGTCGCGGCATCCCGAACTGTGCGCCGCCGTCGCGGCGACCCCGGGGATCCGGGTCCCCGGTGCGGTCGACGGTGGAGAGATGCTCGTGCGCGCCATGATCGGCCAGCAGGTCTCGGTGGCCGCCGCGCGCACCGCGCTGACGCGTCTGACCGCGGCGCTCGGCGAGGAGCTGCCCGACGGCTCGCGGCTGTTCCCCACGATGGCGGCGATCGCCGAGCACGGACCGGACGTGCTGCGCGGGCCGGGCGCGCGCATCCGCGCGATCACGGCGGCGGCCGCGGCGCTCGCGTCGGGCGAGCTGGAGCTGACCGCGGGCGACGACCCGATCCAGCAGCGCGCGGCGCTGCTGGCCATGCCCGGCATCGGGCCGTGGACGGCCGACTACGTGCGGATGCGCGTGACCGGCGATCCCGACGTGTTCCTGCCGGGCGATGTCGCGGCGCGCGCGGGCGCCGCCCGCCTGGGCCTGCCCGGCGACGCTGCACCGCTCACTGCCTGGGCCGCAGCCGCGGCGCCCTGGCGCAGTTACCTGACCGCGCACTTCTGGCGCGCGGCATCCATCCCGGCCCCGGCGGGTGCGGTTGCGCCCGGCACGCGTGCGACGTCCGGGCGCGCCCCGGCGGGCGCCGCCACGAGCCGGACCCGCGGGACCGTACGGACCGAAGCCGACCGGCGCGACCGCCGGGCCGAACTCTTGCCACAAGGAGAATCATGACCGCCAGTTTCCAGACCATCGACACCGTCGACGGGCCGTTCACGATCATCGTCGACGAGGGTGGGCGCGTGCTCGCGTCCGGGTGGACCGACGACGTGACGGCGACGATCGACCGCATCCATCCGAGCCTGCGGCCCACTGACGTCATGCCCGGAGAGACGGATGCCGCAGCAGCCGTGCGCGCGTACTACGACGGGGATCTGTCGGCGATCGACGACGTCGAGGTGCGCCAGCACGGGACCGCGATGCAGGAGGACGGATGGCGCGCGCTGCGCACGATCGCGCCGGGTCGCCCACTGACCTACACCGAGTTCGCCGCCGCCCTCGGGCAGCCGGGGGCCGTGCGCGCGGTGGCGTCGATCTGTGCGCGCAACGCGCCGGCGCTGTTCGTGCCGTGCCACCGGGTGCTGCGCAGCGATGGCACGATGGGCGGATTCGCGTGGGGCACCGCCGTGAAGGAGCGCCTGCTCGCCCGCGAGGCCGCCGCCTGACCCACGTCCCTCGTCCCGCGAGGCAGCCCTCATTATCGCGGGAAGCATCGCGGGTCGAGGGATGCCTCGGGGGTGCGGCGATGCCTCGGAGGGAGGGAGGGGTCGCCCGACGGGGTGAGGGATGACGCAATCCGGGGTTGCGCTCAGCGAATGTTCAGGAATAGGCTGGAGGGCTGTCGCGTCGAAGCGATCACACACAGTCCGCGATCCGAGGAGGAAGCCATGTCCCAGGCCGTCTATGCTGCAGGGTCGTTCGTCCTCCGCCGGATCGTGCGCACGCGCGTCGTCGAGGGATAGGCCGCTCCGCCACCCGCCGCCGAGGACCCCTCGGCATCCGTGCCCTCCGGGCACGCGCCGGCGTCACGCACGCCACTCTCCTCGCCGCCCTGCTGCGGCATCCTCTCTCCACCCTGCAAGGATCATGTCTGCTTCGCCATCCCCGCGTCTTTCCACTCTGCGCGCGCTCGCGCGCCTGGCTCCGTTCGTCAAACCCGTCCTGCCGCGCCTGATCGGCGGCATGGTCGCCGCTCTGGCGGCGGCCATGATGACCCTGCTCATCCCGATCGTGCTGCAGGCGGCCGTCGACGGTCCGATCGCGAGCAAGAACATCCCGCTCATCGCTTGGGCGTGCGCCGGCGTGCTCGTGCTGGGCGTGCTCGAAGCCGTCTTCGTGTACCTCCGCCGTGCATTCATCCTGGCCCCCGCCACCCGGGTCGAGTACCGCATCCGCCAGGACTTCTACGAGCGGCTGCAGCGTCTGCCGGTCGCCTTCCACGACCGCTGGCAGTCCGGCCAGCTGCTGAGCCGCATGATGCAGGACATCAACCTCGTGCGCCGCTGGCTCGTGTTCGGCTTGACGCTGCTCGTGGTGAACGCGCTGACGATCGTCATCGGCACCGTGCTGCTGTTCCGCTGGCACTGGGCCCTGGGCGCGGCGTTCATCGTCATCTCGATCCCGCTGTGGTTCTTCGGCTACCGCTTCGAGCAGCGCTACGGGTCTCTGACCCGGCAGAGTCAGGACCGCGCCGGCGACCTCGCCACCGCGGTCGAAGAGAGCGTGCACGGCATCCGGGTGCTCAAGGCCTTCGGGCGCGGCAAGCACGCGCTGCAGAAGTTCACGCGCCAGGCCGACAGCCTGCGCGGCATCGAGATGCGCAAGGCGCGCGAGGTCGGGCTGCTGTGGTTCTGGCTCGATTCGGTGCCGATGCTCGCGTTCGCCGTGTGCCTGCTGCTGGGCATCTGGCTCGCCACGCAGGGTCAGCTGACGGTCGGCGAGCTGTTCGGATTCTTCGCGATGGCCACCGCCCTGCGCTGGCCGCTGGAGTCCCTCGGCTTCCTGTTCTCGTTCCTGATGGACGCCCGCACGGCCACCGACCGCATCTTCGAGGTGTTCAACGAGCAGAACACGATCACCTCGCCCGAGCATCCGGCGACGATCGCCGCCCCGCGCGGTGAACTCGCGTTCCGCGGGGTGCGGTTCCGGTATCAGGATGCCGCGGCCGACGAGCGCGATCTGCTCGACGGCATCGACCTGGTGCTGCGCCCCGGCGAGACGATGGCCCTGGTGGGTCTGACCGGCTCGGGCAAGACCACCCTGACGACCCTGCCGGCCCGGCTGTACGACGTCACCGGGGGAGCGGTCGAGCTCGACGGCGTCGACGTGCGCGATCTGACGCTCGACGAGCTGCGCCGGCACATCGCGATGGCATTCGAGGACGCGACGCTGTTCTCGGCGTCGGTGCGCGAGAACGTGCTTCTCGGCCGCGACGACCTCGACATCCACAGCCCCGAGGCGCAGGCCGTGCTCGACGAGGCCCTTGAGACCGCGCAGGCGCAGTTCGCCTACGAGCTGCCCGAGGGCGTGGACACGACCGTGGGCGAAGAGGGACTGAGCCTGTCGGGCGGCCAGCGGCAGCGGCTGGCGCTGGCGCGTGCGGTCGCGGCCGCTCCCACGGTCATGGTGCTCGACGACCCGCTGTCGGCACTGGATGTCGACACCGAGGCGCTGGTCGAGGCCGCGCTGCGCCGGGTCCTGGCCTCGACGACGGCGCTCATCGTGGCGCACCGCTCGTCGACGGTGGCCCTGGCCGACCGCGTCGCCCTGCTGGAGGACGGACGCGTCACCGCCGTCGGCACGCACGCCGAGCTGCTGCGCTCCAGCGACCACTATCGCTTCGTGATCTCGAGCCTAGAGACCGAAGACCAACGCGTACGAGAGGTGGAGGTGAACCTGTGAGCACCGTCGTCGGAACCCAGGGCGAGGACCGGAACGACTACACGAAGGCCGAGAGCCGCGCGATCCGGCAGCGCTCGCTGCGCCTGCTGGGCTCGCTCATTTCGCCGATGCGCGCGCTGGTCGTCCTCTCGGCCGTGGTGATCGTGATCTCCACCGCCATGCAGGTGATCGGCCCGACGCTGATCGCATACGGCATCAACACGGCGCTGCCGCGGGCCCTCGAGTACGCGGACTGGATGCCGGCGTTCGGCATCACGATCGCGTACATCGTCGTCGGCGGGCTCGGCGCCCTGCTCATGGGCTGGTTCGTCGTGCTGTCGGCGCGGCTGACGCAGACGATCCTGCTCGATCTGCGCACGCGGATCTTCCGGCACACGCAGCGGCTGAGCCTCGAATTCCACGAGACGTACACGTCGGGCCGCATCATCTCGCGCCAGACCAGCGATCTCGAGTCGATCCGCGAGCTGCTGGACGGGGGCCTGAACCAGCTGGTGTCGGGCGTGCTGTTCGGCGTGTTCACGCTCATCTCGCTGTTCCTGTTGGACTGGCGCAGCGGGGCCGTGCTCGTGTGCATGGGCGTGCCCCTGGCGTTCCTGATGCGCTGGTTCTATCGCCAGTCGCAGAAGGGGTTCCGCGAGTCGCGCGTGGTGTCGGCGAAGCTCATCGTGCAGTTCGTCGAGACGATGACCGGCATCCGCGCCGTCAAGGCGTTCCGCAAAGAGAAGCGCAACGACGGCGAGTTCGGCGGGATCTCGGAGGACTACCGCCGGGTCAACCTGCGCCTGGTGAACCTGTATGGCATCTTCGACCCCGGCCTGATCATGCTCGCGAACATCACAATGGCCATCGTGCTGCTGTGGGGCGCGTTCCGGGTCGTCGACGGGACGCTGCTGATCGGGTCGCTGCTGGCGGCGGTCATGTACATTCGCAACTTCTTCAGCCCGCTGGAGGAGGTCGCGATGTTCCTGAACTCGTACCAGTCGGCCACCGCAGCGCTCGAGAAGGTCTCGGGCGTCATGGAGGAGGAGCCGAGCGTGCCCGACCCGGCGAACCCCGTCGACCTATGGAACGCGAAGGGCGGCCTGCGGTTCGAGAACGTCGAGTTCGGGTACGGCGCGGGCAAGACGATCCTGCCGGACTTCTCGCTGGACATCCCCGCCGGGCAGACCGTCGCGCTGGTGGGGACCACCGGCGCGGGCAAGTCGACGCTCGCCAAGCTCGTGTCGCGGTTCTACGACCCGACGCGCGGCTCGGTGACCCTCGACGGCGTCGACCTGCGCGAGCTGCACCCGAAGGACCTGCGCCGAGCGATCGTCATGGTCACGCAGGAGGCCTACCTGTTCAGTGGCACGGTGGCCGACAACATCGCGCTCGGCAAGCCGGACGCGTCGCTGGACGAGATCCAGGCGGCGGCTCGCGCGGTGGGGGCGGATGGTTTCATCCGGGCGCTGCCGGACGGTTACGACACCGACGTGAACAAGCGCGGCGGGCGCGTGTCGGCGGGGCAGCGTCAGCTGATCTCGTTCGCGCGCGCGTTCCTGGCCGACCCCGCGGTGCTGATCCTGGACGAGGCGACCGCGTCGCTGGACATGCCCAGCGAGCGCCAGGTGCAGGAGGCGCTGCAGACGCTGCTGGCCGATCGGACGGCGATCATCATCGCGCACCGCCTGTCGACCGTGGCGATCGCCGACCGCGTGCTGGTGATGGAGCACGGGCGGATCATCGAGGATGACGCGCCCGAGACGCTCATCGCCGGTGACGGCAAGTTCGCCCAGCTGCACAGTGCTTGGAGGCAGTCACTCGTCTGACGACGAGTGACGCCGGGCGTGGGGCGAGTCACTGGTGTGGTGCGACCGGGGTTGCATGAGAAGGCGACGAGGCCTCGGTGGGGGAGGGAAGTCCGGGGCCCCGCCGCGGCTCGTCGGCGGTCAGACCGCTGGCGCGTCGAGGGTCAGACCGCGATCTCGGCGATGACCTCGCCGTACTCGGTCTCGCCCACGGGCGAGAAGCCGACGCGCTCGAAGAAGGCCTGCGGGCCGCCGCTGCCGGCCTCGTAGATGACGTCCACGTGGTCCATGCCGCGGCTGCGGGCCTCTTCGAGCAGCCCCGCCACGGCGAAGCGGCCGACGCCGCGGCCCTGCTCGCCGGCGTCCACGTTGATGCGCCACAGCACGGAGCGGAAGTGCTCCTGCGGGAAGTCGTTGTCGAAGTTGGCGCTGATGAATCCGACGACCTCGTCGCCGTCGACCACCACGCGCTGCCACGAGGTCTGCGGGTTCACAACGGTGGCGGCGACTCCGTAGCTGATGGGAGAGAGGAACTCCTCCTGCCCCGGCTTGAGCGAGAAGTTGTTCACGGCCACGATCGTCGTCGCGGACAATTCCACCAGTCGAAGGTCACCCATGAGGCCAGGGTATCGGCAATTGCCGCCACCGTGCACGGCGGGTTGCGGCATCCCGTTCAGATATCTCGATATCAAGATATCTCGCCCGCCACGGTAAGCTGGGGCGACCCCTATCTCAGCGACAACGAAGAGGCGTGCGGTGACCGAATCCACCATCATCTACACGTACACCGACGAGGCTCCGGCGCTGGCCACGGCATCCTTCCTGCCGATCATCCAGGCCGTCACCGGGCAGGCGGGCGTGCACATCGAGACCCGCGACATCTCGCTGGCCGGGCGGATCCTCGCCGCGTTCCCGCAGAAGCTGACACCCGAGCAGCAGGTGGGCGACGCGCTCGCCGAGCTCGGGGGCCTGGCGACCCTGCCCGAGGCGAACATCATCAAGCTGCCGAACATCTCGGCCTCGATCCCGCAGCTGAAGGCCGCGATCGCCGAGCTGCAGGGCAAGGGCTACGACATCCCCGACTACCCCGACGAGCCGACCACGGTCGAAGACAAGGACGTGCGCGCCCGCTACGACCGCATCAAGGGCTCGGCCGTGAACCCGGTGCTGCGCGAGGGCAACAGCGACCGCCGCGCGCCGCTGTCGGTGAAGAACTACGCGCGCAAGCACCCCCACACCAACAAGCCGTTCCCGAACGGCTCGAAGACCCGCGTGGCCACCATGGGCCACGACGACTTCAAGACCAACGAGAAGTCGGTCGTCATCGAGAACGACGACGTGCTCACGATCCAGCACGTCGCCGAGGACGGCACGGTCACTCCGCTGAAGACCGGCCTGAAGGTGCTCGCCGGCGAGATCGTCGACGGTACGTTCCTGTCGGCGGCGGCGCTGGACGCGTTCCTCACCCAGACGCTGCAGCAGGCCAAGGACGACGGCGTGCTGTACTCGGTGCACCTGAAGGCCACCATGATGAAGGTATCGGACCCGATCATCTTCGGCCACGTCGTCAAGGCGTACTTCGCGGACGTGTTCGACCGCTACGGCGACAAGATCGCCGAGGCCGGCCTCAGCCCGAACAACGGCCTGGGCGCGATCCTGGCCGGGCTCGAGAACGTCGACGGCGGCGCCGAGATCGTCGCGGCGATCGAAGCCGATCTCGCCGGCGGCCCCCGCCTGTCCTACGTCAACAGCGACAAGGGCATCACGAACCTGCACGTGCCCAGCGACGTGATCGTGGATGCCTCGATGCCGGCCCTGATCCGCAACGGCGGGCGGCTGTGGGGTGTCGACGGAGGCGAGGACGACACGCTGGCCGTCATCCCCGACTCGTCGTACGCCGGGGTCTACCAGGCGACGATCGACGATGTGATCGCGAACGGGCCGCTGGATCCCGCCACGATCGGCAGCGTGTCCAACGTCGGGCTCATGGCGCAGGCCGCCGAGGAGTACGGCAGCCACGACAAGACGTTCCAGATCGAGGCGGCCGGCCGGATGCAGATCGTCGACGGCGAAGGCGCGGTGCTCATCGAGCACGCCGTGCAGCCCGGCGACGTGTGGCGCGCCACCCAGACCAAGGACATCCCGGTGCGCGACTGGGTCAAGCTCGCCGTCGCCCGCGCGCGCGCCACCGGCGCGCCCGCCGTGTTCTGGCTCGACGAGAATCGCGCGCACGACGCGCAGCTGATCGCGAAGGTCACCGAGTACCTCGGTGAGCTCGACACCGCCGGGGTCACCACGACGATCCTGCCGCCGGCCGAGGCCGCGCGCTATTCGCTGGCCCGCATGCGCGAGGGCCTGGACACGATCTCGGTCACCGGCAACGTGCTGCGCGACTACCTCACCGACCTGTTCCCGATCCTCGAGGTCGGCACGAGCGCCAAGATGCTCTCGATCGTGCCGCTGCTCGCGGGCGGCGGCCTGTTCGAGACCGGCGCCGGCGGCTCCGCGCCCAAGCACGTGCAGCAGCTGCTGGCCGAGGACTACCTGCGCTGGGACTCGCTGGGCGAGTTCTTCGCGCTGGCCGCGTCGCTCGAGCACTACGCCGAGTTCACCGGCAACCAGAAGGCGCAGGTGCTGGCGGCGACGTTGGATGCCGCGACCGGCACCTTCCTCGAGAACGACAAGTCGCCCGGACGCAAGCTCGGCACGATCGACAACCGCGGCAGCCACTTCTACCTGGCCCTGTACTGGGTGCAGGAGCTGGCGCGGCAGAACGACGATGCGGAGCTGGCCGCGGCGTTCGCCCCGGTCGCCGAGGCACTGAGCGAGAACGAGCAGAAGATCGTCGACGAGCTGCTGGCCGTGCAGGGCCACGAGGTCTCGATCGGCGGCTACTACCGTCCCGACGGCGCGCAGGTCGCGCAGGTGATGCGCCCGTCCGAGACGCTGAACGGCATCGTCGACGGCATGCGCTGACAGCGTCGGGGTTACCGGTGCACCGGGGCGATCTTCTCGAGGACGGCCTCGTCGCCGGCGTAGACCCCCTCGCTGCGCGGCCAGTGTGCGATCACGTCGGTGAAGCCGAGGGCCTCGGCGCGGGCGACGGCGTCGTCGAAGCGAGCAGCGCTCGACAGCGAGTACATCGCCCCGCTGTCGAGCGAGAGGATGCGATCGAGCGGGCGGGTGCGGGATGCCGCAGCCTCGGCGTCGTCGACGCGCCGCGCCAGCTCGCTCACGCCGTGCCACCACCGTTTCTCGTCGTCGGTCTCGACGCCGGTGGTCACCCACGCCTCGGCCAGCTCGGCCGCGCGCCGGATGCCGCGAGGGCCGTTGGCGGCGATCGCGAGCGGCATCCGCGGTCGCTGCGCCGGCTCGCCCACCATGCGGGCGTGCACCGCCGTGTACCGGTCGCCGTCCAGATCGATGCCGCCGCTGCCCGGCTGCTCGAAGCGCAGCAGCACGTCGAGCGCGTCGACGAACTCGACGAAGCGCTCGTGCCGCTCGCGCGCCGACAGCGGAGCCGCGCCCAGCACCGCCGCGTCGAAGCCGGTGGTGCCGGCGCCGAGGCCCAGAGTGAACCGGCCGCCGGACATCTCGTCGATCGTGGCGACGTCTTTGGCGAACGGCACCGGGTGACGGAAGTTCGGCGACGCGACGAACGTGCCCAGCCGGATGCGCTCGGTGACCAGAGCGGCGCCGGTGAGGATCGGCACGGTCGCCGCCCACGGCTGGCCGGCCAGCGATCGCCACGACAGGTGGTCGTAGGTCCAGGCGTGGTCGAAGCCGTAGCCCTCGGCCCGTCGCCACAGCTCGCGCTGGCGGGTCCAGGGCTGCTGGGGAAGGATCACGATGCCGATGCGCATGCCGTCATCCTCTCGTGTGCGATGCGCCCGGCGCGAGCCGACAGCCGCATCGTCACTGGCGGACGGTGACCTCCATGCCGTCGGGGGCCCAGTTGTAGATCTGGTGGGCGATGTCGATGGGCATGTTCACGCAGCCGTGGCTCATCACGTGCCCGAAGTTGTTGTGCCAGTACGTGCCGTGGAAGCCGATGTTCGGCGCGAAGTACGTGACCCAGGGCACATTCTTCGTGCAGTACTCGGCACCCGGGTAGCAGCCCATATCCTGCATGGGCACGTGTGCGAACACGCGGAAGTACCCGGTCGGCGTCGTGTGGGTCGCATCGCCCGTCGAGACGAGATACTTGCGCCACAGCGCGCCGTTCTCGTAGAAGTACGCCGTCTGGTCGCTCAGGTCGACGATCGCGCTGCGCGAGACCTTGGTCGTGCTCGCCTTGGCGATCACGACCGGCAGCGTGTAGATCCCGTTGCCCTTTGCCAGCTGGCCGGCGAACGCGGCCGCGACCCCGGACGTGTCGCCGAGGGTGCGCCCGTCGAGCGTCGGCGTTCCGGTGCCGATCACTCTGCCTTGCGTGTCGGTGACGGTCGTGCCGTTCTGGGGTGCGCGGTCGACCTTCGCAGGCAGGGCGTCCACGACCTTCTCGATCGCGGCGCGATCGGCCGTGATCTCGAACCGGTCGCCCTTCGACGTGAGGGTGAGCCAGGATGCCACGTCCGCCGGCGCGAGCGGGACGGTGCGCTCCTTGCCGACGTAGAAGCCGGCCGTGGCGAGCATGGCGTTCAGGCCGTCGGCGGTCTTCTTCGCCGTCGCCGTCGAGATCGCCGGCGCCGTCGGCACCGCGGCCGCGGTCAGCGAGACGGTCGTCCGGCCGTTGGCGAAGGCATCCTGCACCGCCGCGGTGACGGCGCTCAGATCCATGCCGGTACCTTCGGCGGAGGCCGTCACCGTGTACGACCCGGTCTTCGCGTCGAACGTGACGCCTGCGTCGGTGGCGTCGCGGTACAGCGACGGCGCCGCCTGACGCAGAGCTGCATCGGCCTTGGCCGCGTCGAGCGCGACCGGCGCATGGCGGGTGCCCGAGAACCATGAGCCGACGTTCCACATCGGGTGGTCGCCGTAGGCGGCGTCGGCCAGGGCCTGCGCGTCGACCTTCGCGCCGAGTTCCGCGGCGGTCAGCGTCGCATGCACGCCGTCGCCGGTGAGCGTCAACGAGGTGCGGTCGAGCTGCCGCTGGATCGCGGCGGCCGCGGCGCCCGCGGTCATGCCGCCGACCTGGACCCCGGCGACGGCCGTGCCGGGCGCGATCAGGATGAGCGATGCGGCGACCACGCCGACGAGGGCGACCGCGACCGGCGTGCCGATCCACAGTCCCCACCGCCGTCTGTGCCGGGGCGCGGGCGCCCAGGCATACGCGGTCACGCCTGCGCCGGCGCCCGAGTTCTTCGGTGCGTCGTCTGCCACGCCCCATCACCCCCGATTGTGTTCCCCTGGTCCCTATGGTATTCGAGCCCGAGGGCGAGCCGTGAGGGGGAGGTGCGGCGCCGGCCCGCGTGATTCCGCGGAACGAAGATAACGTTTTTGTAAACTCGCTGTGCAAACCTCGCAGAGAGCTTGCGCGGGCCTTGTTCGTAAGGTTTACTAACAAACATGTCTGCATCGGAAGCGCGGCGTGGCCCTTCCGCCGTCGATTCGGCCGCCTCGGGAACCCCCGCACCGTACGCGCTGGCGCCGTCGCGACACCCTCGGCACGCCGCCAAGGTCCTCCCCGAGCACGCGCGTGCGCACAACCGCTCGCTGGTGCTGCAGACCCTGTTCCACCGGGGCGCGATGAGCCGCGCCGACCTCGCCCGCGAGACGGGCCTGACCCGCGTCACGATCTCGGACCTGATCTCGGAGCTCATCGCCGACGGCTTCGTCGCCGAGAAGGGCGTGCGCGAGGTGTCGCGGCCCGGAAAGCCGGCGATCCTGGTCGACCTGGATCACGCCGGGCACCGCATCGTCGGTCTCGATCTGTCCGGACCCACGTCGTTCACCGGCGGCATCCTGACCCTCGACGGCACGATCGTCGTGCGCCGCGAGATCCCGCACCCGGGCGCCGAGGGTGATGTGATCAGGGCGATCACCGCGTTCGCCGTCGAGCTGGTGGCCGATTCGCACGCCCCCGTGCTGGGCGTCGGCGTGGGAACGCCGGGCATCGTCGACGACGCGGGGGTGGTGCTCACCGCTCCCAACCTGGGGCTGACCGGCTTCGACCTCGAAGGGGCGCTGCGGGACGAACTGAACCTCCCGGTCGTGGTGGCCAACGACGCGAACGCGGCCGTGCTGGCAGAGTATACGTTCGGGGGCGCCGGCGACGACGTCATCCTCGTCAAGGTCGGCCGCGGCGTCGGGTCGGGGCTGCTCTCGGGCGGGCGTCCGATGGTCGGCAGCCGGTTCGCCGCGGGCGAGATCGGCCACGTCACCGTCGCCACCGACGGCGGGCCGCGGTGCTCGTGCGGCAAGGTGGGCTGCCTCGAGGCGTGGATCTCGGCGCCCTCGCTGACCGCGCGCATGGCCGAGGCCGCGGACGACGAGGCGCGCGCGGGCGTGCTGCGCGACGCGGGGGAGCGGCTGGGCATCGCCCTGGCGCCCGTCGTGGGCGCGCTCGACCTGTCGGAGGTCGTCCTCTCGGGCCCTGTGGACCTGCTCGACGGGCCCTTCACGGACGCCGCCGTCGAGACGCTGCGCACCCGCACCCTGGCGAAGGTGCACGAGGGCATCCGCGTCCGCATGACCGAGCAGGGGCAGGACATCGTCCTGCGCGGAGCCGCTGTCATGGTCCTGTCCGCACAGCTCGGGGTGTCGTAGACGCCGCCCGAAGACCCCCCCGGATAGGCCATCCGGCCTTTCCGCACCAAGAGAAGGCAACCAAGGAGAGACAGAATGCGCACATCACGCATCGTCGCGTTCGGCGCGGTCGGCATCGCAGCCGCCCTCGCGCTCAGCGCGTGTTCGAGCGCCGGCAACGCCGGCAACGGCGGCAACCCGGGCAGCGACAACGGCACCATCGGCAAGGTGGACGGCAGCGGCCGCACCCTGACCGTCTGGTCGATGACCGGCGACCTGTCGGACGCCACCATCGCAGCGATCAACAAGCAGTTCGAGTCCGAGACCGGCGCCAAGGTCAAGGTCGAGACCCAGCAGTGGCAGGACATCGCGACCAAGATCACCACGGCCCTGGCCACTGACACCCCGCCGGACGTCGTGGACATCGGCAACACCCAGGTCTCGACGTTCGCCGCCAGCGGCGGACTGGCCGACCTCACGGCGTACAAGGACGCGCTCGCGCAGGGTCAGACCTGGCTCGGCGGCCTCGCCGACCCCGCCACGATCGACGGCAAGCTCTACGCCGTCCCGTCGTTCGGCGCCACCCGCACCGTCATCTACAACAAGAAGACGTGGACCGCCGCGGGCGTCACCGTCGCGCCGACGACGTACGACGAGCTGAAGGCCGCCCTCGACAAGGTCAAGGCGAAGAACACCGCCGCCGACTTCTCGTCGTTCTACCTGCCCGGCCAGTACTGGTACGCCGCCATGCAGTGGATCTGGGACGCGGGAGGCGACATCGCCGCGCAGCAGGACGGCACGTGGGCGGCGGGCTTCTCGGACGCGAAAGCGCAGCAGGGACTGACCGAGTGGAAGACCTTCCAGAACGCCTACTCGTCGAAGGCCAGCCAGACGCTGAACACCGACAAGCCCGACCAGGACCAGGTCTTCGCGGACGGCAAGACCAGCGCGATCATCGGCAACAACTGGGAGATCGGCGCGATCGAGAAGGCCAACCCGAAGCTGACCGACGCCGACCTCGGCACGTTCGCGATGCCGGGCGTCTCGGGCAGCAGCCAGCCGGTCATGCTGGCCGGCTCCGACTGGGGCATCGCGGCCAAGAGCAAGAACCAGGACCTCGCACGCGTGTGGGTGAAGATCGCGGCGAGCCCCGACATCCAGAACAACAACGTGGTCAAGGACGGCTGGATCCCGAACAGCGTCGAGGGCTCGAAGAAGGCCGTCGACGGCGGCGCGCTGACCGACCTGCAGAAGGCGTTCTACCAGGCGGCGCAGAACTCCAAGGCGACGCCCGCCTCGGGCAACTGGGCGTCGCTGGAGGATCCCGGCATGAAGCAGTTCTTCCAGACGGTGGCCTCGGGCACCAAGTCGCCGGCGGACGCGGCGAAGGCGTGGGATGACACGGTCGACTCCACGCTGAACCAGTAATCCCCGTCGCGCGACGCAGAGAACCGCATGAGCACCTCCACTGCGACGGTCGTCGCAGGTGAGGCCGTGGCCGCCGCCCACCCGGGCGGACGGCGGCCACGGCCCCCTCGCCGCTACAGCCGGCAGTCGCGCTTCGCGCCGCTGTGGCTGCTGTCACCCGCCGGGATCGTGATCGTCGCGCTCATCGTGGCCCCGATCGTGTTCCTGGTCTTCACCTCGTTCACCGACTACAACCAGCGGACGCTGTTCACGGGCGCGTACAACAGCGTCGGCTTCGGACAGTACCTCGGCATCTTCGCCGACGACCAGTTCTGGTTCTCGACCGTCCTGACCCTGGGGTTCACGGCCGCGATGGTGGTCGGGAGTCTCGCGATCGGGCTGGGCGTGGCCCAGCTGATGACCAAGCTCGGCACAGTCATGCGCTACGTCGTCACGATCGTGCTCATCTTCGCGTGGGGCATGCCCAACGTCGCCTCGGCGCAGGTGTGGAACTGGCTGTTCCAGCCCGGGTACGGCGTGGTCAACTGGATGATCACGCAGCTGGGCGTCTTCGGCGATCAGACCAGCCTCTCGTGGACGAACAACACCTGGCTCGGCCTGTTCAACGTCTGGATGCTGGTGGTCTGGCAGGCGGTGCCCTTCATCGCGCTGACGACCTACGCGGCGCAGACGCAGATCGACACCGCGCTCCTCGAGGCGGCCCGCATCGACGGGGCCGGCGAATGGCGCATCTACTTCTCCGTCATCCTCACCCACCTCAAGCCCACCCTGCTGCTGATCACCGTCCTGTCGATCATCTGGGACTTCAACGTGTTCAACCAGATCTGGCTGACCACGCAGGGCGGTCCGAACAACACCACCGCGACGCTCGGCATCTGGAGCTATCTGACCGCGTTCAACCAGTTCAAGATCGGCACCGGAGCTGCCATCGCCGTGGTCACGACGTTCATGCTCATGATCATCAGCGGGTTCTACATCCGCGCCCTGCTGCGATCGGGAGAAGACCTGTGAGCGCCGTCGTCACCGAGACCGAAGCCGTCACCACGCGGGCCGCGCGCGGCTCGGGCGGCGGCCCCGTGCCGCGCCGGCGGCGCCGCCGCCCGCCGATCTGGTCGACGATCATCGCGATCGTGTTCAGCGCGATCTGGATCTTCCCCGTCTACTGGATGACCATCACGGCGTTCAAACCGCGCTCCGAGGTGATGACGCCGGTGCCGCAGTTCTGGCCGCACACGCCGACCATCCAGAACTTCATCACCGCCGTCACCAAGACGAGCTTCCTGCTGAACCTGCGCAACAGCGTCGTCGTCGTGTTCACGGCCATCGTCTTCGCGCTGCTGATCGCGCTGTTCGCCTCGGCGGCCCTCAGCCGCTTCCGCTTCCGCGGCCGCCGCACGATCATGGTGCTGATCCTGGCCGTGCAGATGCTGCCGGGCGCGGCCCTGCTGATCCCGCAGTTCCTGATCTTCAACGACCTCGGGCTGCTCAACAAGTACATCGGGCTGATCCTGGCGTACGTCGCCGCCGTGCTGCCGTTCTCGATCTGGTCGCTGCGCGGGTTCTTCGTCGCGATCCCGGTCGAGGTCGAAGAGGCCGCGATGGTGGACGGAGCGAGCACCTGGACGATCCTGTGGCGCATCCTGTTCCCGCTGGTGGTGCCCGGCCTCATCTCGACGAGCATCTTCGGGTTCATCACGGCGTGGAACGAGTACATCCTGGCGTTCACGTTCATGAAGGACACCAGCATGTACACCCTGCCGATCTGGCTGGCCTCGTTCGCGGTGCCCAACCAGCCCGTGGACTACGGCGGTCAGATGGCGGCGTCCGTGCTGTTCTCGCTGCCGGTCGTGATCGTGTTCCTCATCATCCAGCGCCACCTCGTGACGGGCATGTCCGCAGGGGCGGTCAAGGGCTGATGCGCAGCAGTGCACGAGCCGCCTCCCATCGGGAGGACGGCCGATGAGAGTGGGATTGGACATCGGCGGCAGCAAGACCGACGCCGTCGCGGTCGATGCCGACGGGGCCATCGCCGGACGCGTGCGCCTGGCCACCGGTTGGGGCCCCGAGGCTGTGGTCCGGACGGTGATCGACGCGGTCGCGGCCCTGCGCCGCGAGCACATCGGACGCACACCGATCTCGTCGGTCGGGGTCGGCATGCCCGGGCAGGTCGAGCCCGGCACCACCCGCGTGCTGCACGCGGTGAACCTGGGCGTCGCCGAGCTCGATCTCGCCGCGGCGGTGGGTCCCCGGCTGGGCGCGCCGGTCGGCGTCGAGAACGACGTGAAGGCCGCCGCACTGGGCGCGCATGCCCTGCGCGGCGACCGCGACGAGGCGATGGCCTACCTCAACCTCGGCACCGGCATCGCTGCCGGCATCGTGCGAGGTGGGCGGCTGTGGCGCGGCGCACACGGCACCGCCGGCGAGGTCGGGCACATCTCGGTCGATCCGCAGGGCCCGCTGTGCCGCTGCGGGCAGCACGGCTGCGTCGAAGCACTCTCGGGCGGCGCATCCATCGCGCGGCGGTGGGGACGGCCGTCGCCGTTGCCGGTGCTGGACATGTTGGATGCCGCGGACGCGGGCGCTGCGGATGCGAAGCGCCTGCGCGCCGGCTTCATGGAGGGGGTCGCGGCGGCGGTGCGCATCCTCGTGCTCACGTGCGACGTCGACGTCGTGGTCCTGGGCGGCGGGATGACCGCGCTCGGCGATAGGCTCCTGACAGGAGTCGCCGAACAGCTGACCGCGAGTGCCGAGGCATCCGCGTTCCTGCGTTCGCTCCGGCTCGCCGACCGGATCGAACTGCTGCCGCAGGGGTCTGCGGCGGCGGCCTTCGGCGCCGCGCTGGTCGGAGCGGCGCACGCGCTCGGCACAGACCACGACACGGATCACGACACGAAAGAGGCAGTCGCACATGGCTGAGGTCATCATCGTCCCCGACGCGGCAGCGGCCGGGGCGCTGGTCGCGGACGAGATCGCGGGGCTCATCGTCCACGATCCCGAGGTCGTGCTGGGGCTGGCCACCGGCTCGACCCCGCTGCCGGTCTACGAGGCGCTGCGCGAGCGGCTCGACGGCCTCGACGTCTCGCGGGTGCGGGGGTTCGCGCTCGACGAGTACGTGGGCATCGACCCGACGCACCCCGAGAGCTACCGCAACGTCATCGCGCGCGAGGTCGTCGAGCCGCTCGGGCTCGACCCCGCGCGCATCCGCGTGCCCAACGGGGCGCTCGAGACGATCGAGCACGCGGGCGAGGACTACGAGCGGGCCATCGCCGAGGCCGGCGGGGTCGAGCTGCAGATTCTCGGGATCGGGACCGACGGCCACATCGGGTTCAACGAGCCGGGCTCGTCGTTCGCATCGTCCACGCGGGTGAAGACCCTCACCGCGCAGACCCGTCAAGACAACGCCCGCTTCTTCGACTCGATCGACCAGGTGCCGATGCACTGCATCACGCAGGGTCTCGGCACGATCCTGCGCGCCCGCCACCTCGTACTGCTGGCGTTCGGCGAAGGCAAGGCCGGGGCGGTCGCCGGGGCCGTCGAGGGGCCGGTCACGGCATCCCTCCCGGGATCGGCGATCCAGCTGCATCCGCGCGTGAGTGTCGTGGTCGACGAGGCTGCGGCATCCCGCCTCGCGCACGCCGACTACTACCGGTACACGTACGCGAACAAGCCGGCCTGGCAGGGGCTGTAGCGAGGTCCGCGGTGCTCCCCAGCCGCCCACGATCGCGCGATGACGATAGTCGTCGCCAGGAGCGCTCCGAACGCCGTTCGCGAAAGGCGACTCCCCGAACGGAACCCACGTGCGCTCGGCCATCCGTCGACGCCCTCGGGCGCACGCCCTCGGCAGGGGCACGCGCACTCGTCATCGGCGGCGGCGGAGCGACCGGCAACGCATGGCTGATCGGTGTCGTCGGCGGCCTGTGCGGGGCCGGGCTCGACGTGACCGAGGCCGACCTGACGATAGGGACGTCGGCCGGCGCCACCGCCGCGGCCCAGTTCGCAGGCGCATCGCCGGCGGACCTGCTCGCCGCGACGCTGGCCGCACCGCCCGCCGCACCGCGTGCACGACCGGCCGCCTCGGCCACCGCAGGCGCGATCGACGGCTCGAGGCGGCCTGGGAGCGACCATCGGGCAAGGCTGCGCGAGGTCATCGCGTCGTCCGCGGACGCCGCCGACATGCGGCGCCGACTCGGCGCGGCGGCCCTCGTCGCCCCGGCCACGGCGGACGATGCGCGGCAGGCGCAGTGGCGTGCGACCGTCGCCGCACGGCTGCCGGACGAGAGCTGGCCACAGCGGCGGCTGCTCATCACGGCGGTCGACGCGCGCACCGGGACGCCGCTCGCGTTCGACTGCGACAGCGGTGTCGGGCTGGTGGACGCGGTGGCCGCCAGCTGCTCGGGCGGCGGCTTCGCGTACCGCATCGACGACGGCCGGTACATCGACGGCGGCTACCGCTCCAACCCCGACAACGCCGACCTCGCCGCCGGATTCGAGCGGGTGCTCGTGCTGTCGCCGCTGGGCGGCCGGTCGCTGTTCCCCGAAGCGTGGGGCCTGCGGCTGGCAGCGCAGGTCGAGCAGCTGCGCGCGGGCGGCAGCACGGTGGAGACGATCTTTCCCGGCCCCGGATCCGAGACCTGGCTCGGCTCGATGGACGTCTCGCTGCGCCCGCTGGCCGCCCGCGCCGGCTATGACCAGGGCCGCGCGCTCGCCGAGCGGCTCGCCGCCTTCTGGCGCTGATCCGGTCTCCGCCGCGCGCGCCGGTGCGCCCCGCATGTCGTCGCGCGCGCCTCACCAGCTGATGGTGAATACGCATCGGCTGGTGAGGCCGGATCGGCAGCATCCTTGCGCGACACGCCGAATCGCCGCGCTCAACCGACGGGCGAGCCCCAGAGCAGGGGCAGCAGGATGTCGCGGCTCAGCGGGGCCAGGGCAGGGTGGCCGCCTCATCGGGCGCGGGCTTGCCGCCGGGCTGCATGAACATGTCCGTGCCGCGCTTGCGCACGACCAGGGCCCGCCCGTCGGCGTCGGCCACCACGGCGGCGCCGACTCGGATCACGGCCGTGACGCGGTGAACACCTTGCCGGGGTTGAGGATGCCCAGCGGGTCGAACACGGCCTTGATCTGCCGCTGCAGCTTCCACTGGTCGTCGCCGAGCTCGTCGGCGAGCCACCGGCTCTTGAGCATGCCGATGCCGTGTTCGCCCGTGAGGGTGCCGCCCAGGCGCAGGGCCGAACGGAACAGGTCGTCGGCGGCATCCCAGATCCGCTGCGGCACCCCGCCGTCGGCGGCGCCCTCGAAGATGAAGTTCGGGTGCAGGTTGCCGTCGCCGGCGTGCGCGACCACGGGGATCGTCACGGCGTGCTCGCGCTCGACGCGCGCGATCTCGTCGAACATCTCGGCCAGCCGGCTGCGCGGCACCGAGACGTCTTCGATCAGGGTCGTGCCGAGGGTCTCCAGCGCCGGATGCATCGACCGGCGGATCATGAGCAGGCGGTCGCCCTCGGCGCGGTCGCCCGAGGCGACGACCTCTCCGCCCGCCGCGCGCAGGACCCGTTCGATCGCGTCCGCCTCGTCGGCGGCGGCCGGCCCGTCCGTCTGCACCGTGAGGTGCGCGGCTCCCGCATCGGGCGCCGGCAGTCGCAGCAGACGATGGGCGGCGGCCAGGCACGTGGCATCCATCAATTCCATGATGGACGGCTGGATGCCGGCAGCGGTGACCGCCGCGGATGCCGCAGCGGCGGCGCGGACGTCGGGGAACGTCGCCGCGAGCGTGTGCACGGCGCCGGGCACGAGGCGGCGCAGCTTCAGGGTCGCGCCGACGATCACCCCGAGCACTCCCTCGGAGCCGATGAACAGGCTCGTGAGGTCGAGGCCCGTGACGCCCTTGACGCTGCGGTGGCCCAGGTGCAGCAGGCGCCCGTCGGCGAGCACGACGTCGACGCCGAGCACCGCGTCGCGCACGACGCCGTACTTCGCGCACAGCAGTCCGCCCGCGCCGGTGGCGATGTTGCCGCCGACCGTCGAGATGTCGCGGCTGGCCGGGTCGGGAGCCCACCACATGCCGTGCGGGGCGAGCGTGCGGTTGAGGTCGCCGTTGACGATCCCAGGTTCGACGACGGCCAGCAGGTCGTCAGGGCGGATCTCGAGGACGCGGTCCATCGAGCGCAGCGACAGGGCGATCTCGCCGGCGCCGGTGTTCGCGCCGCCGGCCAGTCCGGTGCCGGCGCCGCGGGGGACGACCGGGGTGCCGGTCTCGGATGCGATGCGCAGGGTCGCCTGTACGTCGGCGATGGATGCCGCGTCCACGACGGCGATCGGGGTGCCCGCCGACGCATGCCCGGACTTGTCGGCGCGCGCGGCCGTGAGAGCGGTGGGCGAGGTGTCGAGCCGATCGCCGAGGGCGGCGCGCAGACGCGCGAGGACGTCGGCGTGCGGACGCGCGAGGATGTCGGCGTGCGCTGCGCCCGGTTCGGTCATGCGAACCGGCGGCGTCCCGCGAGTATGCCCGCCGTCACCGCGATGACGGCGAAGACGAGGCCGACCCACGGCTGGCCCATGCTCCACCACGCGACCGTGGCACCGGCATACACCAGCAGCTCGATCACGGCGCGGATGAACGGGTGCACGGCAATGACGGCGCGGGGCGAGACGAACAGCGCCCACAGCAGGATCGAGACCACCGGCAGGCCGACGCCCATCGCGATGTTGATCGGGAACGCCCATCCCGCGAACCCCCAGAACGCGAACGTGAAGAACGCGAAGAGCTCGCACGCGAAGGCCACCAGATCGACGGCCGACAGCGGTGCGCGGGTGCCGGCCGGCAGCGCGCCCGCGTCGGGCTGGGCGGCCGCGCCGGAAGGGGCGACGTGGTCGGGGGAGGACATGCCCCCAGTCTACGCGGGCCCCTCCCCGCCCTGCCCCGGTCGGCTTGCCCGCCCGGCCGACGCTCGCCCGGCGCCGCCCGCCCGGCGCCGCTCGCCCGCGAGGCATCCTCCGTTCCCGCGAGGCATCCTCCGTTCCCGCGAGGCATCCTTCGCTCCCGCGAGGCATCCTCCGTTCCCGCGAGGCATCCTCCGTTCCCGCGAGGCATCCTCCGTTCCCGCGAGGCATCCTCCGTCATCGGTCGTCGCTGAGAGCTGCAGCTTCCTGCTGATGCTGCTGACTCCCTCCCAGGGCTGCACGATCCCGCTGATGCTGCTGCTTTTTCCTGGCGCATCTGCAGGGAGGTGTAGCGCTGAACGGCGGCGGTGGGACTCCGCGCCGACTGGCGGCAGTCGCTCGTCCGGGACGAAGTGTCCCGCTGAGATGGAGCGGTACCTCGGGATATTCAGGGATGCCTCGCGGGGAAGCGGGAGGGGGAGGGATGCGGGGGCCAGGGGCGGCCCCGGCGTCCCTGCCGAGCTCGAGGACTCAGGAGCCCGAGGACTCAGGAGCCCGAGGACTCAGGAGCCGAGGACTCAGGCGCCCGAGGACTCAGTCCCAGAGACCCGCACGCCGTCGACCCACACGCCCCGCACCGTAAGCGCGTCGTCCAGCAGCACGGCGTCGGCGGCGTGCCCGGGCTCGAGTGTGCCGAATCGATCGGCCACCCCGATCGCCCGGGCGGGCACGACCGTGGCCGCGGCGACCGCGTCGGGCAGCGGCATCCCGACCTGCTCGACCATGAGTCGGATGGCCGCGTCCTGCGTGAGCGTCGAACCGGCGATCGATCCGCCCTCGTCCAGGCGCGCGACCCCGTCCGCGACGGTGACGGCCAGCCCGCCGAGCACGTAGGCGCCGTCGGCCGATCCGGTGGCGGCCATCGCGTCGCTGACCAGGGCGACCCGCCCGGGCGCGCCCTGCGCGAGCAGCCGGATGACGTCGGGGTGCACGTGCGTACCGTCGGCGATGACCTCGAGCGTGACGCGCTCGTCGCCGAGAGCGGCGACCACCGGCCCCGGCGCGCGGTGATGGATGCCGTTCATGCCGTTGAACGCGTGCGTCAGAATCGTCGCACCGGCATCGAACGCCGCGCGGGCGACGTGCTCGTCGGCGTCGGTGTGTCCGACCGCGACCGCGACGCCCGCCGCGGCGAATCGCCGCACGGCCGCCATGCCGCCGGACAGCTCGGGAGCGATCGTGATCTGCCGGATCGTGCCCGCACCGGCCGCGAGCAGCCGGTCGACCGAGGCGGCATCGGGCGCGCGCAGCAGCGACGGGGCATGGGCGCCTTTGTGCCCGATGTCAAGGAACGGCCCCTCCAGGTGCGAGCCGAGGATCGTGGGGTCGGATGCCGCGAGCCCGGCGATCAGCGCGGCGCGGGCGGCGAGGTCGTCGATCGAGGCGGTGACCAGCGACACCACGGCGCGCGTGGTGCCGTGCGCGCGGTGCACGGCACGGCCGGTCGCGATCGCCTCGGCGCCGTCGTCGAAGGACGCGCCCCCGCCGCCGTGGCCGTGGATGTCGACGAACCCCGGGGTCAGCCACGCGCCCTCGGCGTCCTCGGCCCGCGCCGGGCCGAGCTCGCGCCAGATGTCGCCGGTGCCGCTTCCGGCCACGAGCCCGTCGAGGAAGGCCACCCACGCGTCGTCGATCGCCTGCCCGCCGTCGACGAGCCGGGCGGAGTGGATGACGAGGTCGCAGCTCATCGACCGGCCGCCTCGAACGCCCAGTCGATTTCAGGAGAGCGGAAGAACCCGATGCCCTGCCGATGCCATAGCGCACCGAGCACGCCGACCCGTTCGCGGAACGACGACCAGGTGCGCTCCGGCCCGTCGGCCGGCGACCAGGCGATCTCGGCGGCCGATGCGATGCGCGGGAACGCCTGGGTATCGATGTCGGTCGGGGTGCGGATCGTCTCGGTCCACAGCGGCGCCTCGATGCCGAGGATGTCGCCCTCGGCGATCCCGTCGATGATCGCCGTGGGCTCCCACGAGTAGGAGTGCTGCACGCTCGTCGGACCATCCGCCCACGTGAGGCCGAGCAGGTCGTCGGCGTCGTACTTCATGTCGAGGTAGATCACATCGGCGGGCGAGAGGATCACCTGCGCCCCGTTGCGCACGAACGCGCGGGCTTTCTCGTCCATGTCGTCGGCAGGGGTCGTCAGGCCCCAGTACTGGCCGATCGTGTCGTCGGAGAGGTCGTCCGACGCGCCCGCCTCGTGCCACGCGATCGGGGTCTTGCCGAGGTTCGACACGATGCGGGTCGCGCGGTTCATGAACTCGGCGAAGTCGGCGGGGTCGGTGCCCAGCGCCTCGTCGGCGCCCACGTGTAGGTACGGACCGGGGGTCATGCCCGCCAGCTCGCCGTACACGTCGGCGAGGAAGTCGTAGGTCGCCTCGTCCCGCGTCTTCAGCGACGAGAAGCCGACCGCGAAGCCGGTGTAGGGCTCGCCCGCGGTCGGCACGCCGCCGCCGAACGCGTCCACGGTGTCCATCACGTGCTCGCTCAGGACGACCGGCTCCATGAGCTCGGGATAGGCCAGGCCGATCGCGTGCGTGTGGCTGGGCGCGTCGACCTCGGGGACCACGGTGACGTGCCGCGCGGCCGCGTAGGCGACGAGGTGCGCGTAGTCGTCCTTCGAGTAGAACCCGCCCGCGTCGCCCTGGGCAGAGGTGCCCGAGGCGACCCGGGTGAGCTCGGGGCGGGAGCGCAGCTCGACGCGCCAGCCCTGGTCGTCGGTCAGATGCAGGTGCAGGTGGTTGAGCTTGAGGGCGGCCAGCCGGTCGATGAAGCGCTCGACCACCGGCACGGGGAAGAAGTGCCGCGCCACGTCGAGCATCGCCCCGCGATACGCGAACCGCGGGCGGTCGTCGATCACGGTCGCCGCGATCCGCCTTTCGGGGCCGGATGCCGCGACCAGCTGCACGAGCGTCTGCACGCCGTAGAACAGCCCGGCCTCGTCGCCGCCGACGATCCGCACGCCGTCGCCGGCGACCGTGAGGGTGTACGTCTCGGACACGCCCTGGGCGAGGACCTCGAGCACGATGTCGCCGGCGCGGGCGATCGGCTCGGCGATCTCGAGCGTGCGGCCGATCACCGGGGCGAGCGCCGCCGCGGCCAGCTCGGCGGTCGGCCGCGCCGCCGGCACCGCGACCAGCCGAGCGGCGTCGGACAGCACGAAGGGGGCGGCTGCGGCATCCATCGTCGACGATGCGGGAACCGGGACCAATGCCGCCATTGCGCCTCCTTGCGGAACGTGTGCATGAGGAACGTCTGTGTAAGGAACACTAACAAACCCGCCGCCCCGCCGACAAGGGCGAGCGCCGGGTGCGCAGCGGCGCTGATCGTACCGACGCGGGCCCGTCACCGCGCCCGGGCGCGGGGCGCGCATCCGCTATGCTCGACGTGTCGCGACTGGCGTTGAGGTGGGCCACCACCGGGAAGCGACCGACCGGCATTCGACCGCACGCCTGGGCCGATGTGAAACACCCTTTCCGATGCACGTGCCGAGTCGAGGAGAAACGCCCATGATCGATCGCTTTTTCAACGCCCCGCTGGCCGAGGTGGATCCCGAGATCGCCCAGGTGCTCGAGCGCGAGCTCGACCGCCAGCGCTCGTATCTCGAGATGATCGCCTCGGAGAACTTCGTCCCCGTCTCGGTGCTGCAGTCGCAGGGCTCGGTCCTGACGAACAAGTACGCCGAGGGCTACCCGGGACGGCGCTACTACGGCGGCTGCGAAGAAGTGGACGTGGCCGAAGAGCTCGCGATCGCCCGCGCCAAGGAGCTGTTCGGCGCGGAGTTCGCCAACGTGCAGCCGCACTCGGGCGCGACGGCCAACGCCGCCGTGCTGCACGCCATCGCCCGTCCCGGCGACACCCTGCTGGGCCTGTCGCTCGACCAGGGCGGTCACCTCACGCACGGCATGAAGATCAACTTCTCGGGCCGGCTGTACAACATCGTCGCCTACGGCGTCGACCCCGAGACCTCGCTCATCGACATGGACGAGGTGCGGCGGCTGGCCATCGAGCACCAGCCCAAGGTCATCATCGCCGGCTGGTCGGCCTACCCCCGCCAGCTCGACTTCGCCGCGTTCCGCACGATCGCCGACGAGGTCGGCGCGACCCTGTGGGTCGACATGGCCCACTTCGCCGGGCTCGTGGCCGCGGGCCTGCACCCGAGCCCGGTGCCGCACGCGCACGTCGTGTCGTCGACCGTGCACAAGACGATCGGCGGCCCCCGCTCGGGCTTCATCCTCACGAACGACGCCGACATCGCCAAGAAGATCAACACGGCCGTGTTCCCGGGCCAGCAGGGCGGCCCGCTCATGCACGTCATCGCCGCCAAGGCGACCGCGTTCAAGCTCGCCGGCACCCCCGAGTTCGCCGAGCGCCAGCAGCGCGTGCTGTCGGGGGCGAAGATCATCGCCGACCGGCTGTCGCAGCAGGACGTGAAGGATGCCGGGATCTCGGTGCGCTCCGGTGGCACCGACGTGCACCTCGTGCTCGTCGACCTGCGCGACGCCGCGATCGACGGCAAGCAGGCCGAGGACCTGCTGCACGAGATCCACATCACCGTGAACCGCAACGCCGTGCCGAACGACCCGCGGCCGCCGATGATCACCTCGGGCCTGCGCATCGGCACCCCGGCGCTGGCCACCCGCGGCTTCGGCGACGCCGAGTTCACCGAGGTGGCCGACGTGATCGCGCTGGCGCTGCTGCCGAACCCCGACGTGGCCGCGCTGCGCGCCCGCGTCGCGGTGCTGGCCGACGCGTTCCCCCTGTACCCCGACCTGCAGCAGTGACCCGATCGGATGCCGCAGCCGTCCGCATCGCGCCGGTCGCGGCATCCACCCCCTGCTCCACCCCTGACCCGGCCCTCCCTCTCGGGGTGAGCGAACACGAGGAGACGTGAGATGACCGCACAGGTGCTGGACGGAAAGGCCGCCGCGGCGGCGATCAAGGCCGAGCTGACCGAGCGCGTGGCCGCGCTGAAGGCGCGCGGGATCACGCCCGGCATCGCGACGGTGCTCGTCGGCGCCGACCCGGCGTCGCAGCTGTACGTCGGCATGAAGCACCGGCAGTCCGAGGCGATCGGGATGAACTCGATCCACGTCGAACTGCCCGCCGATGCCGCCCAGTCCGATGTCGAGGCGGCGATCGACCGGCTCAACGCCGACCCCGCCTGCCACGGCTACATCGTGCAGCTGCCGCTGCCGAAGCACCTGGACACCGACGCGATCCTGGAGCGGATCGACCCGGCCAAGGACGCCGACGGACTGCATCCGACGAACCTCGGCCGGCTCGTGCTCAACGTCAACGGCCCGATCCACACGCCGCTGCCGTGCACGCCGCGCGGCGTGATCGAGCTGCTGCTGCGCAATGACTACTCCCTTGCGGGCAAGCACGTCGTCGTGGTCGGGCGCGGGGTGACGATCGGCCGCTCGATCGGGCTGCTGCTCACGCGCCGCGAGATCAACGCGACGGTCACCCTGACGCACACCGGCACGGTCGACCTGCCATCGTATCTGCAGCGGGCCGACGTGATCGTGGCCGCCGCCGGCGTCAAGCACATCGTGCGGCCCGAGGACGTCAAGCCCGGAGCCGCGGTGCTCGACGTCGGCGTGACCCGCGAGACCGACCCCGCCACCGGCAAGAGCACGGTGCACGGCGACGTCGACCCGGCCGTGGCCGAGGTGGCCGGCTGGCTCTCGCCGAACCCCGGGGGCGTCGGCCCGATGACCGTCGCGCTGCTGATGACCAACGTCGTCGAGGCGGCCGAGCGGTCGGCCGAGCGGGCGTAGCGAGACGTGCTGCGGGCGCCCGGGCAGACGCCGGTGCGGAGGGTGTGAACTTTCTCACCGACACTCATAGCAAACGGCGAGAAGAAGGATGCATTCGTCATAGGCGACTGATAGACAGGATCCGGGACACCATCCCACCGGGCGCGCCTCAGCGCCCGCCACCAGATCGAAGGAGATCCGGATCATGAAATCACTCTCTGCCCGCTGGCGAGCAGGAGCGGTGACAACGGTCGCACTCGCGATGATCGCCGCCGGCGGCGTCGCGGGGGCGGCACAGGCGGCCCCGTCTTCCCCAGCGGAGCCGTCGACACCGGTGCCGATCGTCGCCGAAGACGGCGCGATCATGAGCTACATCCTCAACGCGAAGGTCGCCAACCCCGGCCAGACCCGACTGCTCGAGAGGGCGGTGGCGGCGGCCGGCGGCGTCGTCGTGCAGTCGTGGCCGCAGATCGGCGTCGTCGTGGCGCACTCCGATCGCGCGGCGTTCCGCACCGACGTCGTCAGGGCCGCCGGCAATGCCCTGCAGTCGGTCGGGCCGACGCGCACCACGCCGGTCACCGAGGGCACGCCCGACGGCGTGCAGGCCCCGTGGGGCCCCGGGTCCTCGGCCTGGAACAAGGGCAAGAACGTCAAGGCCAACGGCGACATCGACGACGTGACGACCCCCGCGCAGAGCATGGACGAGTTCGAGTCGCTGCAGTGGGACATGGCGATGATCAAGGCCGACAAGGCCCACGAGATCACCGACGGCTCGCGCAACGTGCTCGTCGGGGTGCTCGACAGCGGCATCGACCCCGACCACCCCGACCTGGCGCCGAACATCGACGTCGCGGACTCGGTGAACTGTACGGCGGCCGGCCGGCCCGACACGTCGGCGGACGGCTGGCATCCGACCACGAGCGACCACGGCACGCACGTGTCGGGCACGATCGCCGCCGCCCGCAACGGCGAGGGGATCGTCGGGGTCGCACCCAACGTGCGCATCGCCTCGGTCAAGGTCGTCAACGACGACGGGTACATCTACCCCGAGTACGCGGTCTGCGGGTTCATGTGGGCCGGCGAGCACAAGATGGACGTGACGAACAACAGCTACTACGTCGACCCGTTCATGTTCTGGTGCGGCGACCAGCCCGAGCAGGCGGCCGCGCTCGAGGCGGTGCGCCGGGCGACGGCCTGGTCGACCGATCGCGGCGTCGTGAACGTGGCGGCCATGGGCAATTCCAGCCTCGACCTGCGCACGAACACGGTCGACACGGCGAGCCCCAACGATCAGCCCACGCCGATCGCGCGCACGATCAACGACACGTGCAAGACGATCCCGGCCGAGCTGCCCGGGGTCGTGAAGGTCTCGTCGATCACGAGCACCGGCCAGCTGTCGTCGTTCTCGAACCGCGGGCTCGGCGTCACCGACGTCGCGGCGCCGGGCTCGAGCATCCTGTCCACGATCGTGACGAACAACTGGTACGGCTACAAGAGCGGCACGTCGATGGCGTCGCCGCACGTGGCCGGCGTGCTGGCGCTCATGAAGTCGGCTCACCCGACGATGACGCCGGCGCAGTTGACCGCGAAGCTGCGCGCCGACGCCACCGACACCGCGTGCTCGGCTCCGCAGGCGAACCGCGGTCCAGTGTGCGAGGGCACCGCGGCCGAGAACAGCTACTACGGCGAGGGCATCGTCGACGCCCTCGCGGCCGTGCAGTAGTCCGCTGACGAAGAGGGGGCCCGGCGGTTCATCCGCCGGGCCCCCTTCAGGTTCGGGGCTCTCGCGACGCGGCGGTCGCGGCATCCAATCCGGCGCGCGCGCCCGCGGTCGGCGAGATCGCCACGAGGCCGCGGTAGAGCGTGATCAGCGCCTGCCGGTCGAGCGTGCCGGTGCGGGCGCGGTCGCAGTGCACGGACTGGATCGCCGCCTCGAGCTGGAACCGTCCGAGAGGGCGCCCGAGCGTCGAGGCCCGGTGCAGCAGCGCCTCGCCCTCGGTGATGAGCTCGCGGTCCCACAGCGCCGTGTCCTGCCGGTCCAGCGGAGGCCACGGGTCGCCGATCCGGGCCGGCGCGCGCGACTGGGCGAGGGTGAGCAGCGCCGCCAGGCCCCACGCCTCGGCGTTCGTGCGCAGCAGCGTCGCCGTGAGCACCGCGAGCCAGCGGGCCTCGTCGGCGATCGAGGTGCGGATCGCGTCGCCCTGATCGAGCCAGTCGATCGCGTACGCGCCGTAGATCGCCTCGAGCACGGCGCTCGTGCGCGCGGGCATGTCGGCGCGGCGCGGGATCATGAACGGGATGCCGGAGGCCCGGATCTTGCGTTTGGCCCGCACGAGGCGCTGGGCCATCGCCCCCGGCTCCACCGCGAAGGCGGCGGCGATGCGGGCGGCGTCGAAGCCGAGCACGGTCTGCAGCATGAGCGGTGTGCGCGCGGCGGCGTCGATCGCCGGGTGCGCGCACGCGTAGAGCAGTTCGAGCCGCCGATCCGGGATCGTGTCGCCGCGCTCGAGCAGGGCGGCGAGATCGTCGCCCGCGCCCGGCACGCCGGCACCGCCGAGCGGCGACACGTCGTCATCGAGCGGCGCGCTCGTGCGGTGCGCGGCCGAGCCGAGCACGTCGCGAAGCCGGTTGCGGGCCACGGTGAGCAGCCATCCTTCCGGATTGTCGGGGATGCCGGATTCCGGCCATGTGCGCAGCGCGCGTTCGAGGGCGTCGGCCAGGCAGTCCTCGGCGACGGCGAGATCGCCCGTACCGGATGCCAGCAGCGCCACGAGCCGGCCGTACGAGGCGCGGACCGCGCGTTCGGCGGCGGCCCCGGCCTCGTCGTCCGCGTTCATGCCGGCGGACGGCTCACCGGACGGGCGCGGCGCCCTGCCACGCACCGTCCACGAACCGGGTCGCGGTCGGGCGGATCTCGACGGCGCCCCATGCGACCGACGGCGCGCGGCGAGCCCACTCGATGGCCCGATCGAGGTCGTCGACCTCGATCACGAAGGTGCCGCCGAGCTGCTCCTTCGTGTCGGCGAACGGGCCGTCCTGGACGAGCAGCTCGCCGTCCCGCTCGCGGACGGTGGTGGTCACCATGCTCGGCTGGAGCACTTCGGCGCTGCGCAGGATGCCGGCGGCGTCGAGCGCCTTCGCGTACTCGTCGAACGCGCGCATGCCTTCGGCGATCGCCTCGGGTCCGAGGTCGTCGGCCGTCATCTCGGGGTACTGGAGCAGGAGGGTGTAACGCATGATCGGTCCTTCCGTAGGGATGCTGACACGATGATGACGATCCAGCCGCCCTCGGATCGACATCGGCCGGCCGTCGGATCAGCGGGAAGAGCCGCCGGTGGCCTTGTCGTAGAGGCTGGATGCCTGCGCCTCGACCCTGTCGTCGATCAGGTCGTACACCGCCCACCCGATGAGCAGGATGACCGGCAGCAACGCGTAGCCCCAGAACCAGCCCGACACGTGCCCGCCGGTCAGCAGCACGGCGATGTCGAACACGAGGAGCGAGGCGAACCGCACGATCCACTTCTTCATGCGTTCAGGATGACACGGCAGCCGGGTTTCGTCGCCTGCGGACACGGCGGCCGAGCGAGCGGGGGCGCCCGCCGAGACCGCGTCAGTACGAGGCGCGGGGGGCGGACGCCTCGTCCGCCTCGGCGGGGATGAACCGGGCCGCGAGCGCCTCGGACGCGCGCGCCAGCAGCGCGACGTCGGCCCCGACGGCCACGAAGTCGGCGCCCGCCTCGATGTACGCGTCGGCCACCGCCGGGTCGAACGCGTTCACACCGACCGGCTTGCCGGCCGAGTGGACGGCGGCGAACACGCGGTGCACGGCGGCGACGACCTCGGGATGGGACTGCTGGCCGAGCATCCCCATCGAGGCCGACAGATCGCTCGGCCCGACGAACACGCCGTCGATGCCGTCGACGGCCGCGATCTCGGCGGCGGCGTCGACCCCGGCCGCCGTCTCGATCTGCACGAACAGCGACACGTGGTCGGCGGCGTTCTGCAGGTACGCGTCGACGCGGTTCCAGCGTGCCGACCGGGCCAGCGCCGAGCCGACGCCGCGACGCCCGCGCGGCGGATACTGCACGGCATCCACCGCCGCCTGCGCCTCGGCGACCGACGACACCATCGGCACGAGCACGTTCTGCGCCCCGGTGTCGAGCACCTGCTTGATGCGCGACAGGTCGTTCGCCGCCACGCGCACCAGCGGCGTGATGGGGTAAGCCTCGGCCGCCTGCAGGATGCCGACGAGCTCCTGCAGCTCGATGGGGGAGTGCTCTCCGTCCACGAGCAGCCAGTCCATGCCGCTGCCCGCGCAGATCTCTGCGACCAGGGGCGAGCCCGAGCACGTCCAGATGCCGGCCAGGGGACGGGATTTCTCGGCCAGGCGATCACGCAGGGTGGGCTTCAGACGAAGCGACATGTGATGGTTCCCATCTGTCCGTAATCGCAGTGGACGGTGTCGCCGCGCTGCACCCACATCGGCCGGGTGAACGACCCGGCCAGGATGATCTCGCCCGCTTCGAGCCGCGAGCCGTGCTGGTGGAACTTGTTGGCCAGCCACGCGACGCCGGTCGCGGGGTGGTTCAGCACGCCCGCGGCGACCCCGGTCTCTTCGATCGTCTCGTTGCGGTAGAGCATCGCCGACACCCACCGCAGATCGATCTGGTCGGGGCGCATCGGGATGCCGCCGAGCACCATGCCGCCGTAGGCGGCGTTGTCGCTGATCGTGTCGACGATCGTGCGGCCCTCGAGCTCGATGTGGGAGTTGAGCACCTCGAGCGCGGGGGTCACGTACTCGGTCGCGCGCAGCACGTCGAACAGCGAGCAGTTCGGGCCCTCGAGCGGACGGTTCAGCACGAACGCGAGCTCGACCTCGATGCGCACGTTCGAGAACTGGTCGAACGCGATCGTCGAGCCGTTCTCGTGCACGGTGTCGTCGAACATGACGCCGTAGTCGGGCTCGGTGATGCCCGTGGCCTGCTGCATCGCCTTCGACGTGAGCCCGATCTTGCGGCCGACGAGACGGCGGCCGGCGGCGAGGTTCTTGTCGCGCCACACGCCCTGGATCGCGTACGAGTCCTCGACGGTCGCGTCCGGGTACCGGGCCGTGATGCGCGGGATGACGCTGTGCGCGCGATCCGCCTCGGCCAGTTCGTCGGCGATCCGCGCGATGGTGTCGGGGTCCAGCATCCTGTCTCCTTCTCGTCGCGCTTACAGCTGGTGGCCGAGCTTGTACTCGCCCTGCTTCCACTCCGGCATCTCTTCGCTGTCGCCCTCGCGGGTGTACGAGAAGCCGTCGGCGCCGATGGTCACGGCCATCTCGCTCGTGTCGGTGCGGGCCACGACCGGCTGCGGGTTGCCGTCGAGGTCGAGCACGAGCGACGCGTCGGTGTACCACGAGGGCACGACCGGGTTGCCCCACCAGTCGCGGCGCTGGTTGTCGTGCACGTCCCAGGTGACGACGGGATTGTCGGGGTCGCCCGTGTAATAGTCCTGCGTGTAGATCTCGACGCGGTGGCCGTCGGGGTCGCGCAGGTACAGGTAGAACGCGTTCGAGACGCCGTGGCGGCCGGGGCCGCGCTCGATGCAGTCCGACATGCGCAGGGCGCCGAGGATGTCGCAGATCGCCAGGATGTTGTGCTTCTCGTGGGTGGCGAACGCGACGTGGTGCATGCGCGGTCCGTCGCCGCCGGTCATGGCCGTGTCGTGCACCGTCGGCTTGCGGCGCATCCACGCGGCGTACACCGTGCCCTCTTCGTCCTGGATGTCTTCGGTGACGCGGAAGCCGAGGTCCTGCATGAACTTCGTCGCCCGCGGCACGTCGGGGGTGACCTGGTTGAAGTGGTCCAGGCGCACCAGCTCGCCCGGCTTGTGCAGGTCGTAGCGCCAGCTCAGCCGCTCGACGTGGTCGGTCTGGTAGAAGAACTCGTACGGGAAGCCGAGGGGGTCGACCACGCGCACCGAGTCGCCGATGCCCTTCGTGTAACCCTCGGGGTTGCGGCGCACGTCGCAGCCGAGCTCGGTGTAGAACGCCACCGCCCGGTCGAGGTCCGCGGGCGTGCGCACGCGGTAGCTGAACGCGGCGACCGCGGCGATCGGCCCCTTGCGCAGCACGAGGTTGTGATGGATGAACTCGTCGGTCGAACGCAGGTAGATCGTGCTCGCGTCCTCTTCGGTCACGTACAGCCCGAGCACGTCGACGTAGAACCGGCGCGAGCGCGCGAGATCGGTGACCACGATCTCCATGTACGCGCAGCGCAGGATGTCAGGGGCCGGGGAAGTGGGGGTGGGCACCGGGTCGGATGCCTCGATCGGAGCCTCTTGGGATACGTAGAAGCCCGAAGAGGTCAGGGTCATGTCTTCGCGGTGGGTCATGGCAGCGTCCTTGTCTGTGGTGTCGGTCGTTGAGCGAGCGAAGCGAGTCGAAACGGTCGCCCGCGACGTTTCGACTCGGGCCTTCGGCCCTCGCTCAACGACCGGGGAGGGAGGGGTTCAGCGGGGGTCCGGGTCGTCGAGGTCGATCTCGGTGTGGTGATCCTGTTTGCCGAAGGTCGGGTTGTGCACCTTGCCGAGGGTGATGTGCACCGCCTGCTGATCGGTGTAGAAGTCGATCGAGCGGTAGCCGCCCTCGTGGCCCAGGCCCGAGGCCTTGACGCCGCCGAACGGCGTGCGCAGATCGCGCACGTTGTTCGAGTTCAGCCACACCATTCCGGCCTCGATGCCCTGCGCGAAGTTGTGCGCTCGCTTGAGGTCGTTGGTCCACACGTATGCGGCCAGGCCGTACTTGACACCGTTGGCGAGGGCCAGGGCCTCTTCGTCGGTGTCGAACGGGGTGATCGCCACGACCGGGCCGAAGATCTCCTCCTGGAAGATCCGGGCGTCGGGGGCGACGTCGGCGAACACGGTCGGGGCGATGAAGTTGCCCTCGGGGAAGCCCTTGGGGCGGCCACCGCCGGCGACCAGGCGACCCTCGGTCTTGCCGATCTCGACGTAGCTCATCACCTTGTCGTAGTGCTCGGGGTGCACGAGGGCGCCCACCTCGGTCGACGGGTCGTGCGGGTAGCCGACCTTGACGCGCTTGGTCTGCGCGGCGTACCGCTCGACGAACTCGTCGTAGATCGAGCGCTCGACGAGGATGCGGCTGCCGGCCGTGCAGCGCTCGCCGTTCAACGAGAACACGCCGAACACGGTCGCGTCGATCGCAGCGTCCAGGTCGGCGTCGGCGAACACGACGGCGGGCGACTTGCCGCCCAGCTCCATCGACAGGCCCTTCAGGAACGGGGCGGCGTTGCCGAAGATGATCTGGCCCGTGCGGCTCTCGCCGGTGAAGGAGATCAGCGGCACGTCGGGGTGCTTGACCAGGGCGTCACCGGCATCCTCACCCAGTCCGTTCACGAGGTTGAACACGCCCTGCGGCAGTCCCGCCTCTTCGAAGATGCCCGCCCACAGCGATGCCGACAGGGGAGTGAACTCGGCGGGCTTGAGCACGACGGTGTTGCCGGTGGCCAGGGCCGGCCCCAGCTTCCACGACTCGAGCATGAACGGCGTGTTCCATGGCGTGATCAGGCCCGCGACGCCGATCGGCTTGCGGTTCACGTAGTTGATCTGGCGGCCGGGCACCTTGAACGTGTCGTCGGACTGGGCCACGATCAGGTCGGCGAAGAAGCGGAAGTTCTCGGCGGCGCGCCGGGCCTGGCCCAGCGCCTGCGTGATCGGCAGGCCCGAGTCGAACGACTCGAGCTCGGCCAGCCGGGCGTCGCGCGACTCGACGATGTCGGCGATGCGGTGCAGCACCCGCGAGCGCTCGCGGGGCAGCATGCGCGGCCACGGTCCCTCGTCGAACGCGCGCTTGGCGGCGGCGACGGCCTTGTCGATGTCGGCCTTCTTGCCGGCGGCGGCCTGCAGGTAGACCTCGTTCGAGACCGGGTCGAGCACATCGAACGTGTCGCCGTCGACCGAGTCGACGAACTCGCCGTCGATGTAGTGCTGGATGCGGCTGGGCAGGTCGGCCGGGACGTGCCGGGCGCTCAGAGCGGTGTCGGTCATGATTCCTCCGTGGGGGTGGGGGCAGGGATGTCGTGATGGGCGCCGTGGCGCGCGGCGACGAACTCGTCCATCGTGCGCCAGCGGTGGTTGCGGGCGGCCAGCTCGATCTCGAGCGCGGGCGCGCCGGTCTCGATCAGCCGGACGATCTCGTCGTGCTCGTCGACGGATCCGCCGGCGCGGCCGGGGATGTACGAGAACGTCGAGTCGCGCACGTTCGGCAGTCGCCGCCAGCCGCGATGCACGAGGTCGAGGATGTGCGGGTTCGGGCAGGACTCGAACAGCGTCGCGTGGAACAGCTGGTTCAGCCGGGTGAACTCGTGGGCGTCGAAGTTGTCGAGCAGCCGACGCATCTGGCCGTTGTACCGGCGGGCGCGTTCGAGGTCCTGCGCGGTCAGCAGCGGCGCCGCCAGCGAGATCGCGGAGCCTTCGACCAGGCCCAGCGTCTGCATCGTGTACACGTACTCGCTCTCGTCGGCCACGGCCACCCGCGCACCGACGTTGCGCTCGAACGTGACGTAGCCCTCGGCCTCGAGCCGGCGGATGGCCTCGCGCACCGGGACGACGCTCATGTCGAGCTCGTCGGCGATCGTACCCAGGACGAGCCGGTACCCGGGGGAGTACTCGTGATGCACGATCCGGTCGTGGATGTGCTGGTACGCGCGTTCGGACTTGCTCGGCGCGGTCGCGAGGGCGTGGCTCATGACTGCTCCGCATCGGGCAGGCGGCACTCGTAGCGGGCACGCCAGTGGTCGTTCATCGGGAACAGGCCCTCGAGCCGCTCGCCTTCGGCCACCCGCTGCAGGACCCAGCCGTCCTCGGCCTCCTTCATCAGCGCCTCGTCGACGACCTCTTCGACCAGCGCCGGCGGGATGACGATCACGCCGTCACGGTCGCCCACGATGATGTCGCCGGGCTGCACGGTGGCGCCGCCGCACGCGATGGTCAGGTCGTAGTCCCAGGCGACGTGCCGGCGGCCGAGCACGGCGGGGTGCGCGTCGTTCGAGAAGACCGGAATGCCCACGGCCGCCACGCCGTCGTGGTCGCGCACCGCGCCGTCGGTGACGACACCGGCCGCGCCCGCGGCGAGCGCCCGGGCGGCCAGGATGTCGCCCAGCGTGCCGGCACCGGCTTCGCCGCGCGCCTCGATGACCATGACCTCGCCGGGCGCCAGCGCGTCGAACGCGCGCTTCTGCGGGTTGTATCCGCCGCCGTGCGCCTTGAACAGGTCTTCGCGGTTCGGTACGAACCGCAGCGTCTTCGCGACGCCGACGAGCTTCGCGTCGGGGTGCATCGCGGTCACGCCGTCGATCGACACGTTGTTCAGGCCGCGCTTGCGCAGCTGGGCGGACAGGCCCGCCGTCGGCGCCTGCTCCAGCTTCGCGCGCAGTTCGGGGGTGAGGGTGAAGGGGGCGGGGGATTCGACCCGCTGCGCTCGATCGACGACCGGGGACTGCGCCGGCTCGGCGGCCGGAGGCCCGGCGATCGGGGCGAGGCCCGCGGCCTCGCGCGAGCCCCAGGCGTCCTCGCGCTGCGTGTCGTCGGCGGACGGCAGCGAGCCGACCGCGGCGTCGAAGCCGTGCTCGCCCTGCACGACGGTCGTCGTGAGCCGGCCCGAACTGATCGCGCCGGCCGCGGCATCCACTTCCACCTCCACGACATCGCCGGGGACGACCACCGATGACCCGGCCGGGGTGCCGGTGAGGATCACATCGCCCGGCTCGAGCGTGAAGTGCTGCGACAGGTCGGCGACGAACTGCGCGAGCGGGAAGATCAGGTCGGCGGTCGTATCGTCCTGCACGAGCGTGCCGTTGACCCACGTGCGCAGCCGCAGGGCCGCGGGGTCGACCGTGCGCGCGTCGATCAGCTGCACACCGATCGGGGTGTAGCCGTCGCCGCCCTTGGAGCGCACGTTCGAGCCCTTGTCGTTCGCGCGCAGGTCGTAGAGGCCGAAGTCGTTCGCGGCCGTGACCCAGGCGACATGGTCCCATGCGCTGTCGACGCCCACACGACGGGCCGGGATGCCGATCACGAGCGCGATCTCGCCCTCGAACGCGAGCAGCTCGGTGCCGGCGGGACGCTCGATCGTGCTGCCGGTGGCCGCGACCGAGCTCGACGGCTTGAAGAAGTACGAGGGCGCGGCGGGACGGCGCCCGCGCTGGTCGGCCCGCGAGCCGTAGCTCAGGTGGATCGCGATGATCTTGCCGGGACGCGTGGGAAGTCCCGCGAAACGCGAGTCCGCGGCATCCGTCGTCGACGTGCTGTCCGTGCTCATGAGCCCCCTCGCCCTTGTGTTGTATTCGAAATCGTATATGATCAACGGAAGTCCGGCAAGAGGCCCCCGCGATCCGGGCGGGCAGCGGCGCCGGCGACAACGAAGTCCCTGACAGAGGAGTCATCATGAGTTCATCCGTGCCAGCGGATGCGGACGGGTTCACATCCACCGGAACCATCGCCTCGGCGACCGATCGCCGACGCGTCGTGGTCGCCACCGTCGTCGGCACCACCGTCGAGTGGTACGACTTCTTCATCTACGCGTTCGCCGCGGCGACCGTGTTCGCCGCACTGTTCTTCGAGCCGATGGGCAAGGACTTCGCGCAGATCGTCTCGTTCTTCAGCGTCGGGGTGAGCTTCCTGTTCCGCCCGCTCGGTGCGTTCCTGGCCGGCCACTTCGGCGACAAGATCGGCCGTCGGCCGATGCTCGTGATCACGCTGCTGCTCATGGGCGGCGCGACCACGCTCGTCGGCGTCCTGCCCACGCACGCGCTGATCGGAGTGTGGGCTCCGATTCTGCTCATCCTGCTGCGCGTCATCCAGGGCATCTCGGCGGGCGGCGAATGGGGCGGCGCGGTCCTGATGGCGGTCGAGCACGCGCCAAAGCGCAAGCGCGGCCTGTTCGGGGCATCCCCGCAGATCGGCGTGCCGATCGGGCTGCTCCTGGCATCGATGGTGCTGGCCGTGGTCGAGGGCATCTTCCCCGGCGTGCCGGCCGGTTCTGACATCGCCCTGGCCGACACCCCGTTCGGGCAGTGGGGATGGCGCATCCCGTTCCTGCTGTCGATCGTCCTCATCGGCGTCGGCTACTGGGTGCGCCGGCGCGTCTCTGAGAGCCCGGTGTTCACCGAGATCGCGGAGCGCAAGGAAGAGACGCGCATGCCGATCGTGCAGCTGCTGCGCCACCACCTGCTGCTGGTGATCGTCGCAGCGCTCGTGTTCGCCGGCAACAACGCCGTCGGCTATATGACCACCGGCGGGTACGTGCAGCACTACGCCACCGCCGCCGACGGCCCGATCGCCCTCGACCCGGGCCCGGTGTTCTGGGTCGTCGCCGTGTCGGGCGTGAGCTGGCTGTTCTTCACCTGGTTCGCCGGGTGGCTGTCGGACCGGTTCGGTCGTCGCAACACGTACATCCTCGGCTGGATCGTGCAGCTGGTCGGCGTGGTCCTGCTGTTCCCGCTCACCAACATGGGCACGATCGGTTCGCTCACGGCGGCCCTCGTGATCCTCACGGTCGGTCTCGGCTTCACGTATGGACCGCAGGCCGCGCTGTACTCGGAGCTGTTCCCGGCATCCATCCGGTTCTCCGGGGTCTCGATCTCGTACGCCATCGGCGCCATCGTCGGCGGGGCCTTCTCGCCGATGATCGCGCAGGCGATCTTCCAGTCGACGGGCTCGACCGACGGGATCACCTGGTACCTGGCCGGCATGACCGTGGTCGGACTCGTCGCGACGCTGCTGCTGCGCGATCGCACCGGCATCCCGCTCGGCCCCGAGCACGAGGACGAGCAGGCCAAGAGCCCGGTGTACGGGCTCGCCAAGGTCTGAAGCCGATCTGAGCTCGGGGGTGCGGTCTTGCACCCCCGAGCCGCTTCATCGAGGGTTCACCTGACGGGCGAGGGAGCGGGTGCTTCCCCACCCCCGGCCGTCGGATGCACTCTCGCTGGTTGGTGGTGCGGGGCGAGCGCGTGATCCGGGTGCCGCGGCTGCCGACGGAGGGCGGGTCACCCGCCGAGCGACTCGCGGATCGCGGTGGCCGAGCGGGTCAGGCGGGCGGCGATCTCGGCGGCGTCGCCGGTCGGGCCGACGTGGACGACGGCGATCGCGGCAGGGCGCTGGCTCGGCCGCAGCCGCAGCGGGACGGCCACGGCCTGCACGGTCGGGATGACCTCGTCGTGGCTGGTGGCGAAGCCGTGCTCGCGGGCGGCGGCGATCTCGGCGCGCAGCCGGTCGCCGACCGTGACGGGCCACTCCGCCTCGGGCAGTGCCGCGAGGATGGCCTTGCTCGGCGCGCCGACGGTGATGGGATGCCGCGCCCCGGGCCGCTGCGCGACCGAGGCCACCGCGTGCCTCGGCTCGACGCTGGTCAGCGTGATGCACTCATCGCGGTCGAGCACGGCCAGGAAGCACGTCATGCCCAGCTCGTTGGCGATCGCGGTCAGCTCGGGCAGGGCTCCGGCCTGCAGGTCGTGCGCGACGCCGGCCGCGAGGGCCGCCATGCGCGCGCCCAGCTGCACCCGTCCGGCCGAGTCGCGCGTGACCAGCGCGTGGTCTTCGAGCGTGCGCAGCAGCCGGTACGCGATCGAGCGGTGCACCTCGAGCCGGGCCGCGACCTCGTCGATCGAGAGGGGGCCCTGCGCGTCGGCGAGCACTTCCAGGATCCGGATGCCGCGGCTCAGGGTCTGCGACGCGGGAGCCGTCGATGATCGGGAAGCCGTGACCATGTGTCTCCCTCACAGGTGCGATGCGCCGGGTCTGTGCCGAAGCCCTTGCACCCGGCATCCACCGTCATATACGATCTGTTCAATAGTAGAACGCTGCGTTCGAATATAGAACACGACGTTCGGCCTGGCAAGACCTCGATGCAACACCTCGACAGAGCCGTCCGGGAAGGACCCACCATGCAGTTCCACCACAACGGATACGTGTCGGGCGAGCCGCGCGTCCTGCCCGCCGCGGGCACGGGCATCGACCGTCCCTCCGACCTGCCCGACGAGATGGACGTGCTGATCGTCGGCTCGGGGCCCGCCGGCATGCTGCTGGCCGCGCAGATGTCGCAGTTTCCCACGGTGACCACACGAATGATCGAGCGGCGCCCGGGGCGCCTGGCACTCGGCCAGGCCGACGGCATCCAGCCGCGCAGCGTCGAGACCTTCCAGGCCTTCGGTTTCGGCCCGCACATCATCGCCGAGGCGTACAACATCGCCTGGATGAACTACTGGACCCCCGACCCCGAGCACCCCGAGAACATCATCCGCACGACGCGGCAGGCCGACTACGCGAAGGACATCAGCGAGTTCCCGCACCTGATCGTGAACCAGGCACGCGTGCTCGACTACTTCGCCGAGGCGGCCGTGCGCGGTCCCGGCCGCATCACGCCGGACTACGGCATCGAGTTCGCGGGTCTCACCGTGCACCCCGAGGGGGAGTACCCCGTCGAGGTGCAGGTGCGCTACGTCGCCGGTCCCCGCCAGGGCGAACAGCGCACGGTCCGGGCGAAGTACGTCGGCGGCGCCGACGGTGCGCGCAGCCAGGTGCGCGAGGCGATCGGGCGCAAGCACGTCGGCAAGTTCGCCGCCCACGCGTGGGGCGTCATGGACGTCACGGTCGAGACCGACTTCCCCGACTGGCGCACGAAGTGCGCGATCAACTCCGAGGCCGGCAACATCCTGCACATCCCGCGCGAAGGCGGGTACCTGTGCCGCGTGTACGTCGACCTCGGCGAGGTGCCCGAAGACGACCACCACCGCGTGCGCGACACCCCGCTGGAGAGGATCGTCGAGAAGGCGAACGAGATCCTGCACCCCTATACGCTCGAGGTCAAGCAGGCCGCGTGGCACAGCGTGTACGAGGTCGGCCACCGTGTAACCGACAAGTTCGACGACGTGGACGTCGACGCCGACCACGCGCCGCACGTGTTCCTCATGGGCGACGCGTGCCACACCCACTCCGCCAAGGCCGGTCAGGGCATGAACGTGTCGATGCAGGACGGCTTCAACCTGGGCTGGAAGCTCGGGAGCGTCCTCACCGGCCGCAGCCCCGAGTCCCTGCTGGCGACCTATTCGGCCGAGCGGCAGCCCGTCGCCCAGCAGCTGATCGACTTCGATCGCGAATGGTCGGCGCTGATGGCCCGCAAGCCCGAGGAGATCTCGGACCCCCAGGAGCTCGCGAACTTCTACATGGCCACCAGCGAGTTCCCCTCCGGCTTCATGACGCAGTACCCGCCGTCGATGATCACCGGGGGTGCCGCCCACCAGGAGCTCGCGACCGGGTACCCGATCGGCAAGCGGTTCAAGTCCGCCGAGGTCGTGCGGGTGTGCGATGGCAACACCGAGCACATCGGCCACCACCACCTGGCCGACGGACGCTGGCGCGTCTACGCCTTCGCCGACCGCCCCGGCCAGGGCGAGGCATCCGCTCTCTCCGACTGGGCGCAGTGGATGCAGACCTCGCCCGACTCGCCGGTCGTGCGCTTCACGCCCACCGGTGCCGACGAGGACGCGGTGCTGGACGTCAAGGTCACCTACCAGCAGCCGCACGAGGACGTCGACGTCATGCTCGCGCCCGACGTGTTCCGGCCGCGGTGCGGCACGCTCGGCCTGATGAACTGGGAGAAGGTGTACGCGACCGGTCCGGGCGCCGACATCTTCGACGAGCGGGGACTGTCGCGCGACGGCGTCGTGGTCGTCGTGCGGCCCGACCAGTACGTGGCCGCCGTGCTGCCACTGCAGGCCACCGACGAGCTCGCCGCGTTCTTCGCACAGCACCTGCTCCCCGCGGCATCCTGACCCGGCACGGGCTCCTCCCTTCCCCCTTTCCCCTTCCCCCTTGTCCCACCCTCCCTTCCCTCTTCCCCCTTCCCCCTTGTCCCACCCTCCCTTCCCACACCGATCGATAGGGATTGGGCGAGTCCATAGCCCATAGGGCATGGATTCGCCCAATCCCTATGGATTCGGGAGTGAGGAGCTCTGTGGAGTGGGGAGTGAGGAGCTCTGTGGATTCGGGAGTGAGGAGCTCTGTGGAGTCGGGAGTGAGGAGCTCTCTGGAGTCGGGATGAGGAGCTCTGTGGAGTCGGGAGTGAGGAGCCTCTGGATTCTGGAGGGGAGAGAGGGATGCCGCGACCGGGCGGGCGAGCTCAGCCGCCGGTGGCGCGATAGCGGTGCTCGGGGCGTCCGGTCGTGCCGTAGCGCAGCCGCAGCTCGATGACGCCCTGCTGGGCGAGCGAGGTGAGATAGCGCTGGGCCGTCGGGCGGCTGATGCCGAGATTCTGCGCGACGTCGGACGCCGACACGTCGGGATCGGCGCGGCGGACGTAGTCGCGCACGAGCTTCATCGTCTCGGCCGACTGCCCCTTCGGCGGCGTCGTGATCGTGCCGGTGCGCATGAGGTGGAACAGACCGTCCACCTCCTGCTGGTCGGCGGCGTCGGTGCGGGCGCCGAGGTCGGCCAGGCGCACGTGCAGGTCGCGGAATGCGTTCAGCCGCTCGGCGAGGGTCGCGAACCGGAACGGCTTGACCAGGTAGTGCACGGCGCCCTGGGTGATCGCGGTGCGGATGTGATCGAGGTCCCGCGCCGCGGTGATCACGATCACCCCGGGCTGGACCGGCAGCTCCGCCAGGCGCCGCATGAGGTCCAGGCCCGGCTCGTCGGGCAGGTACAGGTCCAGCAGCACCAGGTCGGGCCGGCCCGTCGCGACCTGCTCGAAGGCCTCGGCGGCGGTATGGGCGACGCCGCTCACCTCGAACCCGGGCACCTTCGCCACGAACTTGGCGTGCAGCGAGGCCACCCGGAAGTCGTCGTCGACGATGAGGGTGCGCAGCGTCGGGGCCGGGGCGGTCATGTCGTCACCGCCGAAGGGTCCTCGGCGTGCGCGGGCGGCTCTGCGTGCGCGTGCGTCTCGGCGTGCTCGAGCTCGTGCAGCGGCAGCTCGACGGTGAACACGGCGCCGGGTCCCTCCGAGACGGCGATCGTGCCGCCGTGCTGGATCACCACGCGATGCACGAGCGCCAGCCCGAGGCCGCGCCGGCGCACGCCGTCGTCGGGCTTGGTCGTGAAGCCGTCTTCGAAGACCTGTGCGGCCGCGTGGGGTGGGATGCCGCGGCCCGAGTCGCGCACGCGCACCCGGATCGTCTCGCCCACCGGACGGATGTCGACCTCGACGCGGCCGGGGGAGGCACCGGCCACCGCGGCGTCGATCGCGTTGTCGACGAGGTTGCCGAGGACGGTCAGCAGCACGCGCGGATCGCCCTGCCCGCCGCCGAGCTCCGAGTCCTCGGTGAGCACGAGCGCGACGCCGCGCTCGGCGGCCACCACGGATTTGGCGACGAGGAGCCCGACCAGCTGCGGGCTCGCGATCTGCTGCTGCAGCTGGGCGGCCATGTTCGTCGCCGTCGCCGACAGCTCGGCGACGTACGCCGTCGCCTCGTCGATCGCGCCGAGCTCGAGCATGCCCGACAGGGCGTGCACGCGGTTGGCGAACTCGTGCTGCTGCGCGCGCAGCGCGTCGGTCAGGCCACGCACGCTGTCGAGCTCGCGCAGCAACCCCTCCTGCTCGGTGCGGTCCGACACCGTGAGGATGTGCCCGAGGTCGCGACCCTGCAGGTGCACCGGCATCCGGTTCACGACGAGGAAGTGCTCGTCGGTGACGACGACGAGGTCGCCGCCGGTGATGTCGCCGGTCAGGATGTCGCGGACCCGCCCTGGCGGTACCACCTGTGCCACCGGCATCCCGATCTGCGCGCCGGGGATGCCCAGCAGCCGGCGCGCCTCGTCGTTGATCAGCGCGAACCGCCCGTCCGGCGCGAGGCCGATGACGCCCTCGGCGATGCCGTGCAGCATGGCCTCGCGCTCCTGCAGCAGGGTCGCGATCTCGCGCAGCTCGAGCCCGAACGTCTGCCGTTTCAGCCGTCGGGCGAGCAGGATCGATCCGACGACGCCGACGGCCAGCGCGATGCCCGAGTACAGGGCGATCGAGGGCAGCAGCCGCCACACACCGGTCTCGATCTCTTCAGCGTCGATGCCGACCGAGACCTCGCCCACGATGCGGCCGCTGTCGGCGCGCAGCGGGACCTTCGCGCGGGCCGACAGGCCGAGCGTGCCGCGCTCGACGTTGACGACGGTCTTGCCCGACAGCGCCTCTTCCGGGTCGGTCGAGACGACCTGGCCGACGCGCTCCGGAGTCGGGTGCGAGTAGCGCACGCCCTGGTCGTCGGTGACGACGACGAACAGGGCGCCCGTCGAGTGCCGGATCGTCTCGGCGCGCTGCTGCACGACACCCAGCGGGTCGTGCGACAGCACTGCGGCGGCGATGCCGGGCTCGACCGTCACGGTGTTCGCGATCGCCAGCGCCCGCTCTTCGAACTGGTGCACGAGGATGTTGTGCGCCTGCCACAGAGACAGCGCGAAGCCCACCAGCAGGGCCGAGAAGAGCACGGCGAGCTGGGTGCGCAGAATGCTCGTCGACAGGCGACTGCTGCGGGTCATGCGGACGCTCCAGCTTCGTTGCGGACACGCGGCAGCGCGCCCGGGTGCGCGCGGACCGCCGCAGACATCATGCCACGCGAGGCTGCGTGCGGGCGCGGTCGCGGCGTGAGCAGAACGCACGAAATGGGATGCCGGATCCCGGCGTGCGAATGCGACATCCGATCTTGACAGAATCGGCTCGGGCATGCCACGATTCTCTACATCCGAAAGTAATCTTCCACATATCGGAACTTGCTCCAGGGTTGCAGACTCGACAACGACGTCCGAAAGAGGGTTCTCGATGTCTACCGAAAAGGAATACGTCCACGTCCCCAGCCTGGAGCACGAGGGCCTCGCCAATCCGCCGTCCGGCACGTTCGCGGTCGAGATGGGCATCAGCCCCCGGCTGTACAACAACGACCTCGCGCCGACGACCCGCAGGGGGCGGCACTGGAGCGGCTACAGCATCTTCACGCTGTGGGCCAACGACGTGCACAGCCTCGGCAACTACGCGTTCGCGATCGGGCTGTTCTCGCTGGGCCTGTCCGGCGGCGCGATCCTCGGGGCGCTCGCGTTCGGCGCACTGTTCCTGTTCATCCTGCTCACGCTCTCGGGCTTCATGGGCGAGAAGACGGGCGTCCCCTTCCCGGTGATGAGCCGCGTCTCGTTCGGCATCCACGGCGCGCAGATCCCCGGCGTGCTGCGCGGCGCCGTGGCCATCGCCTGGTTCGGCATCCAGACCTACCTCGCCTCGCAGGTGCTGCAGGTCGTTGTGATCGCGATCTTCCCCGGCTTCGCCGCGCTGCAGCACGGGTCGTTCCTGGGTCTGTCGCCCGCGGGCTGGATCACGTTCGTCGCGCTGTGGGTCGTGCAGGTCGTCATCGTCAGCTACGGCATGGAGATGATCCGCCATTACGAGGCGTACGCGGGCCCCATCATCCTCGTCACGTTCGTCGCGCTGGCCGGCTGGGTGCTCGTGCAGTCCGGCTTCCAGATCGACTGGGCGCCCACGCCGTCCGCCACCGGCGGCGAGATGTGGCTGAAGATGCTCGGCGCCGCCTCGCTGTGGGTCGCCATCTACGGCACGTTCGTGCTGAACTTCTGCGACTTCACCCGCAACGCCAAGTCGAAGAAGTCGATCGTGAAGGGCAACGTCTGGGGCATCCCGGTCAACATGCTCTTCTTCGGCACGATCGTGGTCGTGCTCACCGGCGGCACGTTCAAGATCTCGGGCAAGCTCATCACGTCGCCCGCCGACGTGGTCGCCGCGATCCCGAACACGTTCCTGCTGGTGCTGGCCTCGCTCGCCCTCATCGCCCTGACCATCGCGGTCAACCTGATGGCGAACTTCGTCGCCCCGACCTACGCGCTGAACAACCTGTTCCCGCGCCACCTGAACTTCCGCAAGGCGGCGCTCATCTCGGCCGTCATCGGCCTGGTCATCACGCCGTGGAACATGTACAACTCGCCGATCGTGATCAACGTGTTCCTCGGCGGCCTCGGCGCCCTGCTCGGCCCGCTGTTCGGCATCATCATGGTCGACTACTGGCTGATCAAGAAGACCCGCGTCAACGTGCCGGCGCTGTACTCCGACGCGCCCAGCGGCGAGTACGGCTACCGCCGCGGCTTCAACCCGCGCGCCGTGACCGCCCTGATCATCTCCGGTGTGCTCTCGCTGCTGTTCACGTTCCTGCCCGAGTTCGAAGCGGTACGCGACTTCTCGTGGTTCTTCGCCGCGGGCCTGGCCGCGATCATCTACGGCATCATCGCGGACCGGCGCGGGCCGTTCCACGACCTGCACGGCGACGAGATCGCCGTCACGCCCAAGCACTGACCCGTCACGCACCAGTCATCGCACAGGCCATCCCCAAGGAGCACACATGCGCATTCTCGTCGCGAACGTCAACACCACCCAGACCATGACCGACGGCATCGCCGAGGCTGCTCGCGCGGTCGCCTCGCCCGGCACCGAGATCGTTCCGATCACCCCGGCGTTCGGTGCGGAGTCGTGCGAAGGCAATTTCGAGAGCTATCTCGCCGCGATCGCCGTGATGGACGCGATCGTCCGGTACGAGGGCGAGTACGACGCGGTGATCCAGGCCGGCTACGGCGAGCACGGCCGCGAGGGCCTGCAGGAGCTGCTCACGGTGCCCGTCGTCGACATCACCGAGGCTGCGGCATCCACCGCACAGTATCTCGGGCGATCGTACTCGGTGGTCACCACCCTGGACCGGGCGGTGCCGCTCATCGAGGACCGGCTGATCCTGGCGGGGCTGCACGAGCGGTGCGCGTCGGTGCGCTCGTCGGGCCTGGGCGTGCTCGAGCTCGAGTCCGACCCCGACCGCGCGATCGAGGCCATCGTCGCCGAGGCGCAGATCGCCGTCGAGCAGGACCGCGCCGAGGTCGTCGTGCTCGGCTGCGGCGGCATGGCCGAGTTGAAGGACCGCGTCGTCGAACGCTGCGGCGTGCCCGTGGTCGACGGCGTCCAGGCCGCAGTCGCGGTGGCCGAGGGGCTCGTGCGCCTGGGGCTGACCACCTCGAAGGTGCGCACGTACGCGCCGCCGCGGCCCAAGCGGGTCACCGGGTTCCCGGCGCTCGCGCATTGAGCCGGGCGCAGAATCTTCTCATCGGAATCGATAGATCAACCGCCCGGCGCGGCGCCGGACGGGAAAGGAAAAGCGACATGTCGCAGGAGACACAACAGCAGGATGCCGCGGCCGGCACGGTCTCGCTCGACCCGACGGGCGAGCGCTACGACCTCGTCATCCGCGGCCAGAAGGTGCTGACCACCGCCGGCATCCGCGCCCGCGAGGTGGGCGTGCGCGACGGCGTCGTCGTGGCGCTGCAGCCGCTGGGCAACAACCTCGTCGGCGACGAGATCGTGGACCTCGCCGACGACGAGACGCTGATCCCGGGCCTGGTCGACTCGCACGTGCACGTGAACGAGCCCGGCCGCACCGAGTGGGAGGGCTTCGCGTCGGCCACCCGCGCCGCCGCCGCCGGGGGCGTCACGACCATCATCGACATGCCGCTGAACAGCATTCCGCCCACGGTCGACGTCGAGGCGCTCGACCTCAAGCGCAGCGTCGCCCGCGACCAGGTGCACGTCGACGTCGGGTTCTGGGGCGGTGCGATCCCCGGCAACACCGATCAGCTGCGCGCGCTGCACGATGCCGGCGTGTTCGGGTTCAAGTGCTTCCTGCTGCACTCGGGCGTCGACGAGTTCCCGCCGCTGGATCCCGACGAGATGGAGAAGGACATGCGCGAGCTCGCGTCGTTCGACTCCGTCATGGTCGTGCACGCCGAGGACTCGCGCGCCATCGACCGTGCGCCCCAGCCCGAGGGCGACAACTACGGCAAGTTCCTCGCGTCGCGACCCCGCGGCGCCGAGAACCTCGCCATCGCCGAGGTCATCGAGCGGGCCCGCTGGACCGGCGTGCGCGCGCACATCCTGCACCTGTCGTCGTCGGACGCGCTGGACATGATCCGCAGCGCCAAGCGCGACAAGCTGAAGCTCACGGTCGAGACGTGCCCGCACTACCTGACCCTGACCGCAGAAGAGATCCCGGCCGGCGCGACGCAGTTCAAGTGCTGCCCGCCGATCCGCGAGGCAGGCAACCGCGAGCACCTGTGGGAGGGCCTGCTGGACGGCACGATCGACTTCATCGCGTCGGACCACTCGCCCTCGACGCTGGACCTCAAGGACCTCGAGAACGGCGACTTCGCCGTCGCCTGGGGCGGGGTGTCGTCGCTGCAGCTCGGCCTCTCGCTGATCTGGACCGAGGCGCGCAAGCGCGGTATCGCCCTCGAGACCGTGGTGTCGTGGATGAGTGACCGCCCGGCGCAGTTCGCGGGCCTGACCGGCAAGGGCCGCATCGCCCCCGGGTACGACGCCGACTTCTCGATCTTCGCCGCCGACGACGCGTACGTCGTGGACGTGAAGAACCTGCACCACAAGAACCCGATCACGCCCTACCAGGGCAAGGCCGTGGCCGGCAAGGTGCGTCGCACGTATCTGCACGGCGAGGTCGTCGACGGCCAGACGCCGAAGGGTCGGCTGCTGCGCCGCGGCATGACCGACTGACCTGTCGCCTTCCTGCTGCCGGTCCCGCTGTCGGTCGGTCTCGCTGTCGATCTCGCTGTCGGTCCCGCTGTCTGTCTCGCCGGCGGTCTCGCTGACCGCCGAATCCATAGGGAGTGGGCGAATCCATGCCCTATGGGGTGTTGACTCGCCCAATCCCTGTGGATTGCGGCGGGATGGATTGGGGCCGGGTGCACGCGGCCGGGCGGTCAGGAGTTCACGCGGATGATCTCCTGCTGGTAGGGCGCGATGACGCTCGACGAGATGCGGCAGTCCAGCAGCAGGAACGGGCGATGGGATGCCGGGGTGGCAGCCCACTCGGCGAGCCGGTCGAGATCGGCCAGCGTCCGCACGACGACGCCCTCAGCGCCGACCGCGGCGGCGAGCCCGGCGAAGTCGACGTGCGGAATCAGCATCGGCGCGGTCGCCAGGCCTTTCAGGCCGTAGAGGTTGACCTCGGCGCCGTAGGCGCCGTCGTTCCACACCACCGCCAAGCCCCGGCCGCCGGCGACGCGCACTGCGGTCTCGAGATCGGCGATCGCCATCAGCCCGCCGCCATCGCCTGTGGTGAGCACGACGGTCGACTCGGGGCGAGCGAGCGCCGCCCCCGCCACCGATGGGAAGCCCTGACCGATCGCCTGGAACGCGGTGCCGACCATCATCATCCGGTCAGGCGAGGCGACCGGCCAGTACATGTTCGCCCAGCCGATGAAGTGACCGCCGTCCGAGACGACCACGCGGTCGGCCGGCAGCAGCTCGCCGATCCGGCGCGCGACCGAGCGCGGGTCGAGCAGACCGTCGGCGGCGAGCTCGTCGCCGGGCTCGCGGACCGTCGCCGCGGCCAGATCGATCGTCTCACGCCAGCCGCTGCCGACGGCCTCCAGTGTGCCGAGCTCGGCGACCAGGGCCGCGGCCACGAGGGTGGCGTCGCCCCGGATGAACCGGCCGACGTGCGGGTGCGATGCGGCGGGGGCGACGTCGACCTGCACGACCTGCGTGCCGGGCGCGAACAGGTCGCCGAAGCGCATCGTGAACTGGTTGAGGGATGCCCCGAACACGACGGCGACGTCGGCCTGGCGCACGAGTGCCATGGCGCCGTCGGCGCCGAACCCGCCGGTCACCCCGAGGTCGTACCGCGCGTCGGGGAACACGCCGCGGCCGAGGGCCGTGGATGCCGTGACCGCGCCGGTGGCGGCGGCCAGCGCGCCGAGCGCCTCGCCCGCGCCGGCCAGCCACGCGCCGCGGCCGGCGAGCAGGAAGGGACGCTTCGCCCCGGCCAGCGTGCGGGCCAGGGCTGCGATCTCGGCCGTGCCGAAGGGACTCGGGGCCACCGGAACGGGCAGCACCGGCTCGGGCGCGGCCGGGACGGGGCCGGCCTCGAGCCGCGCGACATCGTAGGGGATGGCCAGCACCGTCGGCACCCGGTAGGAGAGGGCATGCTCGATCGCGATCACGGTCGTGGCTGCGGCATCCGTCCGCCCCACCGTGTAGGTGCGCGCGCCCACGGCCGACGCCATCGCGATCTGGTCGACGTCCCAGGGGCGCGGACCGCTCGTGGGCTCGTCGCCGACGACGAGGATCAGCGGGATGCGGGCCTGCACCGCCTCGGCGAGCGCGGTCAGCGTGTTGGTGAACCCTGCGCCGTACGTCGCGGTGGCCGCGGCGATCCTGCCCGAGGCGCGGTAGTGCGCGTCGGCGGCGACGACCGCGCCCGCCTCGTGACGCACCGCGGTGTAGGTGGCGGCGGTGTCGCGCTCGAGCGCGTCGAGGAAGTACGCGTTGCCGTTGCCCATCACCCCGAACACGTTGTCGATGTGGGCGGCGAGGGTCGCGGCGACGTGGGCGGACACGGTGGGCATGGCGAAGCCTTTCGAGACGGAACGGAAGCGGATCCGTATGTGTCTCGCCCGTGCGCTGCGGTGCGGCGCGAACTTCGTGCCCCTTTTTCGGGCACCGACCCTCTCGCGCGATCGCGCGACTGCCGGACGCACCGAGTATACCGGCGAGCGGCGGCAGCCGACTGTCGGCGGCGGGCCGGTCGGCGCCGGTCCTCGCGCGAGGCGAGGAGATTTCACGGAGCGAGGACCGGATCGGGCCGTGGCATCCTCGTTTCGTCAGATCTCCTCGCCTGAAGCGAGGATCGCGCCTGCGCGCCGAAGCTGTAGCTCTCTGCTGATGCGCCAGGGATTCACCGGACGCTGCAGTCTCCTGATGATGCGCCAGAGAATTCCTGTCGCATCAGCGGAGAAGTACCGCACCGGTGCCAGACGATCGGGCAGGGGCACCGGCGGGCAGAAGTGCCATTTCGCCCGCGATGCGTGCATGGATGCCGCATCCTGCCCCTGCTTGGAGACCACAACGAGCCCGACAACCCGAAGGACCTCGGCGCGAGGCTGACGATGACCATCGGCGGGTACGTTCGCGGCGCCCGCCGCACGAGCGAGTGCGCGAGCTGCTGGACGCCGCGCGCTCGCGCTGACGATCAGTCGATGACGATGTGGATGCCGCGACTCGCGGCGTCGGGCTCCACCCGCACCTGCGTGAGGTCGGCCACCACGGCGTGCGCTCCTCGGTCGGCGGCGCGCTCGCCGACGCCGATCACGGTCATGCCGGCGGCCAGGCCCGCGGCGATCCCCGCCTCGGAGTCCTCGAACACGACGCACCGGGCGGGCTCGACGCCCAGCAGGGTCGCTGCCCGCAGAAAGCCCTCCGGGTCGGGCTTGCTGCGCGATACGTGCTCGGCCGTCACGCGCACCACCGGCATCCTGAGCCCTGCCGCGCCCATGCGCGCGGCCGCGAGCCGCGCGTCGGCGGAGGTGACCAGCGCGTGCGGCGCGCCGACGGCCGCGTCGAGCAGCTCCGCAGCCCCCGCGATCGCGACGACGCCGTCGGTGTCGGCGCTCTCGGCCGCCAGCAGTTCGGCGTTCTCGGCGTGGTTGATCGCTGTGTCGCGCTCGGGCAGCAGGATCGCCATGCTCTCGTGGCCCTGCCGGCCGTGCACCACCGCGAGCACCGCGTCGGGGTCGACGCCGTGGCGATCCGCCCACGCGAGCCAGAGGCGTTCGACCACGGCGGTCGAGTCCACGAGGGTGCCGTCCATGTCGAGCAGGACGGCATCGGCGGTGAAGGTGTGCGGCATGGTCCCATTCTCGCCGCCCGCCGCCCGCTGCCCGCTGCTCGCCGCCCGCCGCCCGCTGCCCGCAAACGCAGACGAGGCTCTTGTGCTCGGAGACAAGGCCGCCCCGCCGCGGTAGCCTCCGAGGCATGAGGGTACCGGGCGGGAGGTGGCTGCTCGACAGGGTCTTCTGGATCAGCCTGGTCCTGAAGGGCGCCGACGGCGTGCTCGAGCTGATCGGCGGCGGGCTGCTGCTCGTGCTGAAGCCGACCCAGATCGCGGCGATCGTCCAGGTGCTCACCCAGCACGAGCTGTCGGAGGACCCCAAGGACCTCATCGCGAACGCACTCGTGCGGGCCGCGGCATCCCTCGACGCATCCGCCACGCTGTTCGGCGCGATCTATCTGCTGCTGCATGGGGCGGTGAAGGTCGTGCTCGTGGTCGCCGTGCTGCGCGACCGGCTGTGGGCCTACCCGTGGCTGATGGGCTTTCTCATCGTGTTCATCGGCTACCAGGTCTACGACATGGTCGTGAATTACACGTGGGGGATGCTGGCGCTCACGCTGTTCGACGTGTTCATCGTCGCTCTGACCGCACGGGAGTACCGGCTGCACAAGGCGCGGCACAAGGCGCGGCACCGACGTCGCGGCTCGGCGCCGGCCGAGAAGGAATGATGGCCGTCGCGACCGGATGCGCTAGAACGGTTCGGTGACTTCTCTCGGAGACGCCCGGCCCGACGCGGCTCCGCGCATGCTCGCGCCGCTCTACCTCGCCGGCTTCACGACCGCGTTCGGCGCCCACGGCGTTGCGACCGGCCTCGGCGTCGAGTCCGGCGAGCTCGGCCTGTCGCTGCTGGGTTTCGGCGCGATCCTCGCGCTGTACGACCTGGCCGAGGTCGTGCTCAAACCGGTGTTCGGGGTGCTCAGCGACCGCATCGGCATCAAACCGGTGATCCTCGGCGGCCTCATCGCGTTCGCACTCGTGTCGGCGGTCGGTCTGTTCACCACCGACCCGGTCGCGCTCGGCGTCGTGCGGTTCGCGCAGGGCGCGGCCGCGTCGGCGTTCTCGCCCGCGTCGTCGTCGGCGGTCGCGCGCCTGGCCGGCCCCGACCGACTCGGCCGGTACTTCGGCCGGTACGGCGCGTGGAAGAGCATCGGCTATGTCGCCGGCCCGCTGTTGGGTGCAGTGCTCATCATGCTCGCGGGGCTCTGGGCGCTGTATGCCGCCCTCGCCGTGCTCGGTGCGGTCGCCGCGCTGTGGATCCTGGTCGCACTGCCCGCGCCGGCCGTGCTGCCGCGCCCGCGCTACACGCTGGCGGATCTGGTGCGACAGACCACCGAGCGCGGATTCGTCATCCCGGTGCTGATCCTGGCCGCGTCGACCGGGATGCTGGGGGTCGCGGTCGGCTATCTTCCGCTGCTCGGCACGCGTCTGGGTATGGATGCCGTGGCCAGCGCCGCGCCGGTCGCGGTGCTCGCGATCGTCTCGGCGGTCGCGCAGCCGATGGCCGGCAGATGGCGGGACCGCGGCGCGCTCACCGCCCGCGGGGGAGCGACCGGAGCGCTGGCGGCCGGGGTGGTCGCGTTCGCGCTGCTCATGGTCGTCGAGACGATCGCCGGCTCGGGCGGGGTCGCGGGCGCCGGTACGGTGGTCGGTGTGGTGGCCGATACTGGGACGGCGGCCGGTGTCGCTGTGTCGGTGGTGACGATGTTCGTCGTGGCCGTGCTGATCGGCGCGGCCGTCGGGATCGCGACACCGCTGGCGTACGCGCACCTTTCGGCGTCGACTCCGCACGAGCGCATGGGGCGCACGATGGGCAATGCCGAGCTCGGCCGCGAGCTCGGCGATGCCGGTGGACCTCTGCTCGTCGGCGCCGTCGGGACAGCGGCATCCCTCGCCACCGGCTTCGGCGCGCTCGCCGTCGTGACCGCCGCGATCGCCGTGGCCGGGGCCGTCGCGCTGCGCCCGCGGCGCTGACGGCGCGGGACGGCGGGGCCCGGCGCCGAGTCGACCGGCGCGACGCACCCGGGCGGATCAGGCACGGCCGGGCGGTCGGCGGGCAGAATCGATCCATGACCGGTCGCCGATTCCCCCGTGGCGTGTACCAGGTCGGCAACGAGCCCGACCCCCGCTTCAGTCTCGCCAACGAGCGGACGTTCCTCGCCTGGATCCGCACCTCGCTGGGGCTTCTGGCCGTCGGCGTCGCCATCGAGGCACTGCGGCTGGAGATGCAGCCCGTGCTGCGGTTCATCGCGGCGATGATCTTCGTCGTGCTCGCGGTGATCGCGGGAATCCACGCCTGGTTCTCGTGGGCGCGGCACGAGAAGGCGATGCGGCTGCACCGCGCCCTGCCCGGACCGTCGACCGGCGTCGTTCTCGTGGTCGGCGTCGTGCTCGCGACCCTGCTGCTGGTGGTCGGGATGCTGCTGTGACGGATGCCGCGTCCGACGCCCCACCGGATGCCCCGTTCGATCGGGGCCTGCAGCCCGAGCGCACACTGCTGGCGTGGCAGCGCACGAGCCTGGCACTGGTGGCGGGCAACGGCGTCGCGATCAAGTACCTCTCCGACGCACTCGGCACGTGGGCGACGTTCCTCGGCGTCGCCGGCATCGCGCTGGCCGGCGTCGCGTGGGTGCTCAGCGCGATGCGTTACCGGCGGGCGCACGCCGGGCTCGTCCGCGCCGAGCAGCTCACGACCGGGGGAACGCTGCCGGCCCTCGTCGCGGCATCCGTCGTCATCGCCTGCGCCGCCGCGGTCGTCATCATGGTCGCCCTCTGGCGCCCCTGGTGACCGCCGCCTGCTGCTGCCGCCCGTTGCCGTCGTCCGCCTCACCCCCGCTGCCGCCACCCCCGCTGCCCGCGAGAGTGCAGCTCCCTGTTCGCGAGAGCGCAACTGGCGGCCGAGGGATGTCGGAACCGGCGACGATGATGGACGGATGAGCACGGCCGCCTCTCTGATCGACGCCCGTCTGCGCGCGCACCGTCTGACGGCTCCCGCCGCCTCGCCGGTCGATGCCGCCGTGCATCTGCTCGCCGTGCAGGCGCAGGAGTTCTGGGGCGGTCGCTGGGCGCTCGCGGTCCGCTCGCGCGGAGGGCGCGGCGCCGCGACGGACGGCGCCGCGACGGACGGCCACGGCGCCGGCGCGCACCATCGCGGGGACGGCGCGCACGGCCGCGCGGGGGACGAGCGCAATCATGGCTCGAACGACCGCCATCTTGCGGCGCCGACGCTGTCGGACGTGGATGTCGCATTCGAGCGCGGCGACCTCGTGCGATCGTGGACGATGCGCGGCACGATCCACGTGATCCCCGCGCGCGACCTCGGCTGGGTGCTGCAGGTCACCGGCGAGCGCCAGCATCGCAAGGCCGCGTCGCGGCAGCGGCAGCTCGGGCTCGATGACGCCGATCTCGAGCGGGCCGAGCGCGCGGTCGTGTCAGCCCTGCGCGGCGGCGGGCGTCTGACCCGCGCCGAGGTCTTCGCGGTACTCGAGGGCGCGGGCGTCTCGACGGCGGGTCAGCGTGGGTACCACCTGCTGTACGCGCTCAGCGTGGCCGGACGGATCTGCCAGGGTCCCGTGGTGCCGCGCGAGGGCGCACCCACACGCGAGCAGTACTTCGTGCTCAGCGACGAGTGGATCCGTGAGGCCGCCGCACCCGCTGATCCTCTCGCCGAGTTCTTCGTGCGCTACATCCAGGGGCACGGCCCGGCCGGCGCCCCCGACTTCGCCTGGTGGTCGGGACTGCCGATCACCGTCGCACGCCAGGCGGCCGAGTCATCCGCCTCTCGCCTCGACGAGATCGACGAGGGGGTCTTCGCTGCGCGCGACGCGCCGGCCGTCGACCCGTCCGCCGCACGCGTGGTCGCGCTGCCGTCGTTCGACGAGTACTACATCTCCTATGCCGATCGCACGACGGTGGCGACCCCCGAGCTCGCTGCGCTCATCGGGCCCGGCAAGAACGGCATGGTGCGTCCGATCCTGCTCGTCGACGGGCTCGTCGCCGGTGCGTGGGCGCACTCGAAAGCCGTCGGCCGCCATGCCGACGATCCGGTTCCCGAGCTCGTCGACGGGGCTGCGGCATCCATCGACGAGGTGTCGGCGGCCCTCGACCGCTACGCACGCTTCATCGCCGGCTGATCGCACAGCGGCGCCGAGCCGCGAACACCCGCCGCTCCCGGGGTGCGCGACAGCCTCGCGCGGCGCCGCGCCTGGCGCTCAACGTTCGGCGCGCTCACCGTTGATCCACGCGGGGATCGGCTGGTGGGCGTCGGCACCACAACCGCGGGCCGCGCCGCGCGAAGCACAACGGGGGCGACCGGTTCTACTCGCGCGCGTGCTTGTCGAGGAAGGCGTACACCTCGCTGTCGTCCACTCCGGGGAACGCGCCGCGCGGCAGGGGGCTGAACATCTGCATGTGCACCCGGGCGCTCGGCCACGCCTTGCCCTCCCAGCGGGCGGTCAGCTCGGGGGCGGGGCGGTGGCAGCACGCCGGATCGGGGCAGGTCGAGACCGCGCGCCCCGGCGTCTCGCGCCCGCGGAACCACTTCGCATCGTCGAACGGCACGCCCACCGTGACCGAGAACTCGCCGGCCGAGGTCGATCCGGTCTGCGTCGCGCACCAGAACGTGCCCGCAGGCGTGTCGGTGTACTGGTAGTGCTCGGTCGTGCGGTTCTGCTCGGTGAACGCGGAACGGGCCGAGAACTTGCGGCAGACCATCTGACCCTCGACCGACCCGGTCACATCCATCGGCAGCGGCAGGTCGTCGTTCTCGTAGACGCGTGAGATCGCGCCCGAGCCGTCGACCCGCAGAAAGTGCAGCTGGATGCCGAGATGGCGGGTGAGCAGGTTCGTCATGCGCATGCCCGCCGCCTCGTGGGTGACGCCGAACGCGTCGCGGAAGTCCTCGACCGCGAGGTTGCGCTCCTTCTTCGCCTGCTGCAGGAACGCCACCGCCGCCGTCTCGGGCATCAGGCAGCAGGCGGCGAAGTAGTTGATCTCGAGGCGCTGCTTGAGGAAATCGGCGTAGTCCTCCGGCCGGGTGTGGCCGAGCAGGCGATGAGCCATCGCCTGCAGCGCCATCGAGCGCAGCCCGTGGCCGCCGGGGATCGAGGCCGGGGGCAGGTAGATCCGGCCGTTCTCGAGGTCGGTGACCGACCGCGCCGAGTGCGGCAGGTCGTTCACGTAGATCAGCTCGAAGCCGAGCTGCTCGGCCATGATGCTCACGGTGCGGTGCGTGAGCGCGCCGGTCGCGTGGCCGGCAGCTCGCAGCTGCTTCTCGGCGAGCTTCTCGATGTCGGGCAGGTAGTTGTCGCGCTCGCGCATGTTCAGCCGCAGCTCGGTGTTGGCCCGCCGCGCCTCTTCGGGCGTGGCGATGGCCTCGCGCTCACGGCGCTGCAGCTCGCGGTGCAGGCCCAGGATCGACTCGATCGTCTCGTCGCTCGTGCCCTTGGTGATCTTCACCGGCGCGATGCCCAGACGCCGGAACACCGAGCTGGACTGCGCACGGTCCAGCTCGATCTCGAGGGCCGCCCGCCGGTTCGGCGGCTCGGGCGAGAGCAGGTCGGTGACGTCGGTGCCGGTCGCCCGCGCGATCTCCTGCAGCAGCGACAGCTTCGGCTCGCGCTTGCCGTTCTCGATGAGACTCAGGTGACTGCCCGCCACCCCGACCATTGCGCCGAGCTCGTCGAGGGTCAGGCTCGACGCGAGACGATGATGACGGATGCGGTGGCCGAGGGTGCTGAGTTCGACGGTGGACGGCATTCCTTGATCATAGCGAAAGAAAGGCACTTCTTTGCGCCGAGAATGACGGAAAGACTGCCCCAACTCTTGGGACAGTTGACATGTAGCGACGATCTGATCGTGGATTCCACATCCCGGGATCTCACGCCCTCTGGATCTCAGCCTTCTGATGGGAGCAGCCATGGCCCTTGCCGAATCGATCACCCACCACGCACCCGCAGGACTGCAGCACCTGCGCACTGCTCACGAATTCGGCGAACGGCCCGACTATGACGGACCGGGCATGCAGGCGCTGATCGACTGGGTCGACGAGATCGCCGCGCTCACCCAGCCCGAGCGCGTCCACTGGATCGACGGCTCGCGCGCCGAGAACGACGCGCTGCTGCGCGACATGGTGGACGAGGGCAAGCTCATCAAGCTGAACCCCGAGTGGCGTCCGGGCTCATACCTGGCCCGCTCCGACCCCAAGGACGTCGCGCGCACCGAGGCGCGCACGTTCATCTGCTCGGCGCGCGAAGAGGACGCCGGTCCCACGAACAACTGGGCCGACCCCGACCAGATGCGCGAGACGCTGAACGGCGTGTTCGCCGGGTCCATGCGCGGACGCACGATGTACGTGATCCCGTTCTCGATGGGCGCCGTCGGCGGCCCGCTCTCGCATATCGGCGTGCAGGTGACCGACAGCGCCTACGCCGTGGCATCCATCAGCATCATGACCCGCGTCGGCGACGCCGTCACGAAGCTCATCGCCGAGGGCGCGCCGTGGGTGCGCACGGTCCACTCGGTCGGCGCGCCCCTGGCGCCCGGAGAAGAGGATGTCGTGTGGCCGTGCAGCGATGAGAAGTACATCGTGCACTTCCCCGACACGCTCGAGGTCTACTCGTACGGCTCGGGGTACGGCGGCAACGCGATCCTCGCCAAGAAGTGCTTCGCGCTGCGCATCGCCTCGGTGATCGGCCGCAACGAGGGGTGGCTGGCCGAGCACATGCTGCTCATCCGCGTCATCGACCCGAACGGCAAGGCATACCACGTGGCCGCGGCGTTCCCGTCGGCCTGCGGCAAGACGAATCTCGCGATGCTGCGTCCGACGATCCCGGGCTGGCGCGTCGAGACTCTCGGTGACGACATCGCGTGGCTGCGCCCCGGCGAGGACGGGCGGCTGTGGGCGATCAACCCCGAGGCCGGCTTCTTCGGCGTGGCCCCCGGCACCGGCGAGTCCACGAACGTGACGGCGGTCGAGACCCTTTGGGGCAACACGATCTTCACCAACGTGGCGCTGCGCCCCGACGGCGACGTGTGGTGGGAGGGGCTGACCGACAAGGCCCCGGCCCAGCTCACCGACTGGCAGGGCAACCCCTGGACGCCCGACTCGGGCCGCCCGGCCGCCCACCCGAACTCGCGCTTCACGGTCAGCGCCGCCCAGTGCCCGCAGATCGCCCCGGACTGGGAGGACGCGGTGCCGCTGGATGTCATCCTGTTCGGCGGACGCCGCGCCACGAACGTGCCGCTCGTGGTCGAGGCCACCGACTGGACGCACGGCGTGTTCCTCGGCGCGAACATCTCGAGCGAGCGCACCGCGGCCGCCGAGGGCACCGTGGGCGAGCTGCGCCGCGACCCGTTCGCGATGCTGCCGTTCTGCGGTTACAACATGGCCGACTACTTCGCGCACTGGCTCAAGGTCGGGCAGGCCATGCGGTTCGACAGGGCCCCGCGCATCTTCCAGGTGAACTGGTTCCGCAAGGGTGCCGACGGGCGCTACCTGTGGCCGGGCTTCGGCGACAACTCGCGTGTGATCGACTGGATCATCCGTCGAGTAAACGGCGAGATCGGCGCGGTCGAGAGCCCGATCGGCCGCCTGCCGCACACCGACGACCTCAACCTCGAGGGCCTGGAGATCTCGGACGACGATCTGCGGGAGCTGTTCGCGGTGACGCCGGAGACCTGGCAGCAGGAGGCCGACCTCACGGAGGAGTACTTCGCGATGTTCGGCGGCAAGATCCCAGCCGCGCTCCAAGCCGAGCTCGCGGCCTTGCGCTACCGACTGAAGCAGGCCGCGGCATCCTGATCCGCCGCGTCGAGATCGTGTGATTCCGGCGAGCGCACATCGACCCGACACAGGTTCGATGTGCGCTCGTCGCTTTCGTGTGCGCTCGCGACGGGCCCTTCAGATCGACTGGCGGTAGCCGAAGAACTCGTGGTCCTCGTTGTAGCCGCCGTACCCGCCGCCGAGTTCGGCGAAGTCGGCGACGAACTCGATGCCGCGGATCCACTTGACGAGCTTGAACCCGAGCTGCACCTCGTTGCGCAGGCGCAGCGGGGCACCGTGCCCGTACGAGAGCGGCTCGTCGTTCATGTCGTACGCGAGCATCGTGAGCGGGTAGCTCATCTGCTCGATGGGGTGCGCGTCGTAGTACGTGCCGCCGTCGGGCCCGTCGCCGAGCGAATAGAACACGACCCACTTCGCGTCGGGCTCGGGCTTGACGAGTTCGAGGATCGTCGACATCGACACCCCGCCCCACTTCGCCACGCCCGACCACCCCTGGATGCAGAAGTGCTGGGTGATCTGCTCGTGGTGCGGCAGCGCGCGCAGCTCGGTCAGACTCAGCTCGACGGGGTTGTCGACCAGCCCGCCGATGCGCAGCCGGTAGTTCGCGAAGTCGTTCTCGAACAGTGCGCGGTACTCGTCGGTCTCGGGGTACTTGCCGTTGTGCCACAGATACGGCGAGATGTCCTTCTCGGTGTACTGACCGGGCTTGGCGTCGATGTGCTCGAACAGGCGCTGGGCGGGTCCGATGAGGGCGTAGCCGACGCGTTGGATCAGGCGCGGCTTGTGCAGGGTGAGAGGGGATGCCGCGACCCAGCCGACGATGATCACCACCATGGATGCGGCGAAGATCCAGAACCCGACCCAGGTCTGGTCGTTGCGTCCCGCGTACATGTGGTTGAGGTTCTGCAGCGCCCCGGTCGTGAACACGAGCGTGACATGGATGACGATGAAGATCAGGAACCAGCACAGCACCAGGAAGTGCAGCGACCTGGCCGCCTGGATGCTGAAGCGGGAACTGATCCAGCGCATGCGAGTCGACAGGGCCGGCGACATCCCGAGACCCGTGATCAGGGCGAGCGGGGCGGCGATGAAGATCGTGATGAAGTAGGCCAGCAGCTGCAGGCTGTTGTAGGCGACCCAGCCGTGCTCGGTCGGCCAGTTCAGCGACGCGTACTGGATGGCCACCGACACGGCGTTGGGGAACACGTCCCAGCTCGTGGGTACGACGCGCTTCCACTGCCCGGTAGAGAACAGCAGCACGACGAACACGATGCCGTTCAGCAGCCACAGCGTGTCGATGCCCAGGTGCCACCACCGGGCCAGGCCGATGGAGTGGCGCAGGCCGGGCAGGCCGATCCAGCTCGGCACGTTGACCGAGTCCTGCTTGGCCGTCCACAGCGGATCGTCGGGCACCGGCTTCTGGAACCGGAACCACTCCTTGCCGGGCGTCGAGTGGCGGGTCCAGTACAGGCGCGGGTGGTCGGTGAGGATCTGCACACCCGAGCGGACGATGAAGATCATGAAGAAAATGTTCAAGAAGTGCTGCCAGCCCACCCAGGCGGGCAACCCGGCGTTCTGCTCCGCGTCCGGTGGAAAGACCGTGCCCGGGTAGGTGTGCATGAACTGCTGCACGGCGGGGATCTCGCGCAGCCCCTGCGCGATCGCGATCATGGCCACGAGCACCGCGAACCCCAGCGGTATCAACCACATCAGGTTGAACCATTTGTCGCGTCCGACGCGTACGTGCGGCGCGGTGCCCCGCGCATCGGGGATGGATCCGGCCCACGTGTGCGTGTCGATGGTGTCTTCGGGCAGTTTCAGCTGCTGCCGCAGATCATGCAGGGCGCCGGGTGTGATCGCGTCGTCCACGGAGTTCTGCGGCGCACGTACCGGTTCGGGTGTCGGGTGTGCTGGCTCTGTGCGGTCCACGGTTTCAGGCTAGGAGCGCGGACGCTTTAATACAAGCTTTTCACAACCGTTCGGAGGTCGTGCCTTCAGACGAGCAGCTGGTGCTTGGCGAGGTCCCGGTACAGCGGCGTGGATGCCACGAGTTCGGAGTGCGTTCCGGACCCCACGACCCGTCCGTGGTCCATCACCACGATGTGATCGGAGTCGACCACGGTCGACAGCCGGTGCGCGATCACGATGAGCGTGCGGCCGGTGGCGACCGCGTCGATCGCCTCGCGCATGCGCTGCTCGTTCAAACCGTCCAGCGACGAGGTCGACTCGTCCAGCAGCAGGATCGGGGGAGCGGCCAGCAGCGCCCGCGCGATCGCGAGGCGCTGGCGCTCGCCGCCCGACAGCATGACCCCGGCTTCGCCGACCGGAGCGTCCAGCCCGAGCGGGCTGCGCTCGAGCACCTCGCCGAGGTTGACGGCGCGCAGCACCCGCTCGCAGTCGGCGTCGGAGGCCTCGGGCGCGGCCAGACGCAGGTTGTCGGCGATGGATCCCGCCAGGGTCGGGGCATCCTGCTCCACGTACCCGAGCTGCGCGCGCAGGGCGGCGCGGTCCAGCGTGCGCACATCCTGTCCGCCGAGCAGAATGACCCCGCCGGTCGGGTCGTAGAACCGCTCGATGAGTGCGAGCGTCGTGGACTTGCCCGCGCCCGACGGGCCGACCAGGGCCACGCGGGCGCCGTGCGGCACGGCGAAGGAGATGCCGTGCAGCACCTCGCCGTCGCGCCCGCCGACCCGCTCGCGGCGCACGTCGGCGTCGCCGTCGGTGCTGCCATCGGCGGGGACGGTGTCGGGCAGCTCGATCGTCGAGGTGTCCACGCGCGCCGATTCGAGCAGGGCGAGGGCCTCGGACTCGGTCTTGCGCCGCGCCTCGACCACCGCGGCGGGGTAGGCGAAGCGGACGTCGCGGAACTCGATGGCGGGGGTGGATGCCGCGTCCCGGCCGCCGTCCTCGCCTGAAGCGAGGAGATCCGGCGAAAAGAGGATGGAATCAGCCGACTCGCTCCTCGTTTCGTGAGATCTCCTCGTCTGGGGCGAGGGGGCCGACGCGACGCGGGCCGCGATCGCGGCGTCCTCGGCGGTCTCGACGGGCAGATCGAGCACCTCTTGGATGCGGCCGAGCGCGCCGAGGGCCTGATTGACCGACATGATCGCGCCGAAGAACGTGCCCAGCGGCTGGATGAGCATGAACAGGAACATCACGAACGTCACGAGCGCGGCGATCGAGATCGCGCCCGACGCGACGCGGAACCCGCCCACGCCCAGCACGACCAGCAGCGAGACCTGCAGGGCGATCCCGGCGATCGGCACGATGAGCGCGGACGCCTTGGCGATGCGCACGCCGACCGTGTAGGTCTCGGCGGCGACGGCCGTGATCGACTCCTCCTCGCGCTCAGCCGCCCCGGCGGCGCGGATCGTGCGGATCGAGCCCACCGCCCGCTCGACGCCGGAGGCGAGCTCGCCGACCTTCTCCTGCTGCGCGCGCGTCTCGCGCCGGATCCGGCCGCTGAGGGCCCCGACCACGGCGACCGACGCCCCGATCACGAGCACGATCAGCACGAGCAGGACGGGATCGATGATCGCCATGGCGATCAGGGCCCCGGCGAAGATGAGCGCGTTGCCCACGGCATCCGCGAGCCCCTGCGTCAGCACCGCGTACAGCAGCGTCGTGTCAGTGCCCACCCGAGAGACCAGGTCCCCGGTGCGCCGGGCGTCGAACTCGCTGATCGGCAGGTGCAGGATCCGCGCGATCAGGCGCCGCCGGCTGGAGTACACGACGGCGGTGCCGGTGCGCTGCAGCAGGTAGTGCTGGTAGCCCGAGATGAGGGATGCCGCGACCACGAGCGCGACCAGCAGCCAGACGAGCTGGCCCAGGGGCTGGGCGGACTGCACGCGGGTGATCACCTGGCCCACCACGAGCGGCTGGCCCAGGCTCGCGATCGCGCCGATGATGCTCAGCACGATGACGACGGTGATCACACCGCGGTGCTCGAAGATGTACGGCAGCAGCTGGCGCAGGCTCGCGCGCGGGCCGTCGTCCTTGCGGCGACGGAACAGCGAGCGGCGGGCCGGTGCTTGGGACCGCGCGGTGGTGGCGGACACGATGAGTCTCCTCGAAGGCGTGGGGGATGGCGCAGCTCGGCTTCGGAGGCGCCCGGACTATTTTCTTCCGTATTTCTTATGTGCGGCCTGTCTGGACACCCCGAGCGCGTCGGCGATCGCCACCCACGAGTAGTCCTGCGCGCGGGCGCGGCGCACCTGCTCGGCCTCGGCGCGGGCGATCTCGGCGCGCGCATCGCGCAGCAGGCGCAGGGCGGCCAGGGGCTCGGCCCGGCCGGCGGCGTCGATCGCGGTGTGCAGCTGGTCGCTCATGTCGTCAACCATAGTTGACGTAGTCGGATTGTGTCAACTCGAGTTGACGTGGTCCTGGGTGTGGGATCGCGACCACTTCGCGGCGCACGTCAGATGAGTCGAATCCCCCTCTGTGCCTGCGCGTCAGTGCGGCATCGCCGCCAACGCGTCGGCGTCGAGGAACGCGATGGCGCGGGTGTCCTGGAAGTCGCGCACGCCGTCGATGCCCTGCTCGCGTCCGAAGCCCGAGCCCTTCATGCCGCCGAACGGGGCGCGCAGGTCGAGGCGGGTCGCACCGTGGTCGTTGACCCAGACGTAGCCGCACTCGAGCTGCGAGCCGACGCGCTGCGCCGCCTCGGTCGACGCCGTCCAGACCGAGCCGCACAGCCCCGCCCAGGTGTCGTTGGCCAGGCGCACCGCCTCGTCCTCGTCGTCGAACGGGATGATCGGGATGACCGGACCGAACTGCTCCTGCACCACGACCCGCAGCGACAGGTCGGGGTCGACCACGATCGCGGGGCGCACGAAGTTGCCGCCCGCGAGGTCGCCGCCGGGCAGGGTGCCGAACTCGCGCACGTCGGCTCCGGCATCCTTCGCCTCCTGCACGATCTCGTCGACGAACGCCTTCTGTGCGGCCGAGTTGAGCGGGCCCATGGTCGTGCCCTCGTCCAGGCCGTAGCCGAGCACCGCCTTCTCGAGGCGGGCGGTGAGGCCCGCGACGACCTCGTCGACCCGCGAGCGGTGCACGAAGACGCGCTTGGCGTTCATGCAGATCTGGCCCGTGGTGTCGTAGACGGCCGCGTACAGCCGGTCGAGGTGCTCGTCGTCGACGATCGCGTCGGCCAGGAACACGGCCGGGTCGTTGCCGCCGAGCTCGAGCGTGACCCGGGTGAGGTTGGTCGCCCCCATCTGCATCATGCGCTTGCCGCCGCCGACGCTGCCGGTGAACGAGACCTTCGCCACATCCGGGCTCTCGATCAGACCCGACATGTTCTCGTCCTTGCCGCTGACGACGTTCAGCACGCCGGCGGGGAGCTTGGCGGCGACCCGCTGCACGACCCGGGTGATCGCCAGCGGCGTGGTCGGCGGCGCCTTGACGACCACGGCGTTGCCGGCCAGCAGCGCGTAGGGGAGCGAGGCGCCGAGGATCGCGATCGGCCAGTTGAACGGCACGATGATCGACACGACGCCCAGCGGCTGATGGGCCACCGTCGTCTCCACGGGGATCGCCCCCGGGACCACCGGCAGGGTCGTGGTCTCGTCGACCTGGTCGGCCACCTGCAGCGCGAGGTTCCAGCGCAGCTCGAACACGAGCGCGTCGATCCACGCCTCGAGGCGGATCTTGCCGTTCTCCTGCGACAGGATCGCGGCATCCGTGTCGCGGTCGTCGCCGATCCCGGCGATCGCCTCGGCCATGGCCTGCGCCCGGCCGGCCGCGCCGAGCGCAGCCCACGCCGGATAGGCGGCCTTGGCCGCCGCCACGGCATCGGCGACGTCCTGCGGCGACGCCGATGCCGCCTCGCCGACGATCACACCCGGCTTGCCGGGATCGGCTACGGCGAGCACCTCGTCCGTGAACCGCTCTTCGCCGCCGATGAACAGCCCCGTCCGCACCGTCTGATCGACCGCGCCCGTCGCCTGCACCGTTCCAGACATCGCCACCACACCTCTCCGTGCCGCGCCCCGCCCGCGCCCGGGTGCGCGCGGGTCAGACAGTCGCGCCGGGTCGCGGCGTCCGCCGTACCCGGCGGAGCGGGACGCCGATGGCTCCATGCTCGCGCACCATCGCTTCGTATTCAAGACTCGCGACAAAATCATCACGAATCTCGGCGACAACTCTCCATACGCGTTAGTCTCGGAACGCGGCCGCATCACGGCCGGACACGGGATTTCCCGACGACGGCGTCTGCAGGAGGCGGAGTGTCCACGACGATCGAGACCGATCAGGTCACAGGACCGAATCTCACGCAGCGGTTGCGCGACGCGATCCAGAACGCGGAGTTCGCCCCGCATCAGCGCCTTATCGAGGCCGATCTCAGCGAGCGCTTCGGCGCATCGCGCGCCTCGGTGCGCACGGCGCTGCTGAACCTCGCGAACGAGGGACTCGTCGAGCGTCTGCCCAACCGCGGTGCGCGCGTGCGGGCGATCACGGTCGACGAGGCCGTCGAGATCGTCGAGGTGCGCATCGGGCTGGAGTCGCTTGTGGCCCGCAAGGCGGCCGAGAACCTCACGGCACAGGATGCCGCGTCCCTGCGCGAGCTGCGCGGGCGGATCGCCGCGGCGGCCGAGGCAGGCAACCTCGTCGAGTACTCCGGTGTGAACCAGGAGCTCGACCAGCGCATCCGCGAGATCGGCGCGCACGCGACCGCGACGCAGCTGCTGGAGCGGCTGCGCGCCCAGTCCGCGCGGCATCAGTTCCGGCTGGCGTTCGTTCCCGGCCGGGCCGAGACATCCGCCCCCGAGCACATCGCGATCATCGACGCGATCCTCGCGCACGACGCCGATGCCGCCGAACGCGAGACGCGCCGTCACCTGGCCGGCATCATCGACGTGCTGCGCGGCCTGGACTGAAGAGGGCGCACGCGTCGTTTCGACTCGCTGCGCCCGCTCGACGACAGAGGGCCCGACCGGTGCGAACCGGCCGGGCCCTCGTCATTCGGACGTGATCACTTGAACTCGGTGACCGTGTCGTAGCCCTTGCCGTTGTACTTCTGCACGACGACCGTCGAGACGGCGGGCTGGCCGTCCTCGGTGGTGTCCACGGCGGTGCCGTCGAGCATCAGCGGCGCCTTGTAGTCCGAGATCGACCGCAGCGCCTTCATGAAATCGGTGCGGGTCGGCGCGGTCATCTTGCCGAACGCCTGCTCCAGCGTCGCTCCGCTGATGTAGCTCCAGACGCAGTGCGGGAACGCCGGCACGCCGTCGTACTTCCCGTACGTCTTCAGGTCCGACAGGAACTGCTTCATGTCGGGGTCTTCCGCCGTGGCGGGGCTGGCCGCCGACTTCGAGAACGCCACCGAGTACACGCCCGGGAAGGCCGAGGCCTTGCCCGGCCCGAGGATCGCGGCGGGGCTCGAGGTGTTCGACGGCAGGAACCAGCTGGGCTTCCAGTTAAGCTGCTGCGCCTTCTGCAGCGAGGCGATCGCCAGCGGGGTGATCGACATCGCGTTGAAGAACACGTCGGCGCCCGTGCCGGCGAGCTCGGTGAGCTGCGCGTCCACCGAGGTGTCGGTGGCCTCGTACGTGAGCTCCTTGGCGATCGTGATGTTCGAGGCGCCTTCGATGCCCTTCTTGAAGCCCTCGACATAGCCCTGGCCGTAGTCGTCGTTCTGCGACAGGATCGCGACCTTGTGCTGTCCGCCCGATGCCGCCAGCAGCTTGCCGAACGCCTCGCCCTCGTTGAGGTAGGTCGGCACGAACCCGAGCTGCCAGGAGCTCTGCTCCTTGTTGCTGAAGATCGGGTCGCCGGTCTCGACCAGCACCTGGGGCACCTTGTCGGCGATGGCCGCCTCGCGCCAGGCCCGGTTGGTCGGCGTGCCCAGGCCCACTCCCATGATGAAGACCTTGTCCTTGAGCTGGTCGTAGTTGGCCTTGGCCTTCTGCGGATCGTAGCCGTCGTCGAGCGCGTCGATCGTGACCTTGCGGGTCTTGCCGTCGCCGAACTTCACGCCCCCGTCGGCGTTCTTCGCGCCGAAGTAGGCCGTGACACCGGCGACGGTGCAGGTGCCGGGCCCGGCCGTGGCGCCGCTGAGCGGGGTCGTGATGCCGATCGTCACCTCGGTGTCGGTGATGCCGGGGCTCGCGGCGGCGTTGCCGTCCCCGCCGCCGCCGCGAGCACAGCCCGCGAGGGCGAGTGCGACGACGGACGCCATGGCGACGACGCCGACGGCCTTCCGTGCTGTTGTGCGCATGTTCATGCGTGACCTTGCCTCTCTCTTGGGATTCCCTCCGATGCGGCCGCAGTGTCGGGCTGGGCGAGCGGAGCGGTCTGGCTGCGGCCGCTGCCCCGGCCGCGCTGTACGAGCCGGCGGAGCACGCGCGGCAGCGACACGAGGCCGCCGGGCAGTACGAACAGCACCACCAGCAGGATCGCGCCCTGCAGCAGCGCGGTCGCGTTCGGGTCGACGATGTTGGTCAGCTGCGGCACCAGCACGTAGTACATGCCGCCCAGCAGCGACCCGACGATGCTGGCGGCGCCGCCGATGACCATCGAGGCCAGCAGCGTGATGGAATGGCCGAAGCTCAGCGTCTCGGGCGAGGTGTACTGCACGACGAGCATGTAGAGGAAGCCCGAGACGCCGCCGATGAGGGATGCCACGGTGAAGGCGATCACCTTGTACCAGTACGGCGAGATCCCCATCGAGGACGCGACGGCCTCGTTGCCCTTCACGATCGCGAAGGCCCGGCCATACCTGCCGCGCACGAGGTTGCGGGTGAGCAGGAACACGATCGCGGTGATGACGATGACCAGGTACAGCTGCCACTGGTCGTTGTACAGCGGAATCCCCTCCGGCGTGTCGCTGAACCGTGCCGACATGCCCTGGGACCCGCCGGTGACGTCGCCGAGCCGCTTGGCCAGCGGCACCCCGACGATCGGCAGGGCGATCGTGACCATCGCGATCGCGAGTCCGCCCAGGCGTGCGGCGGCCAGGGCGATGAGCAGCCCGACCACGGCGGGGCCGACGAGGGCGGCGACGAAGACCACGACGATGTTCCAGTCGTGCTGCACGCCGTAGGCCGTGATGTAGGCGCCCAGGCCGACGAAGAAGATCTGGCCGAGCGAGACCTGGCCGGCGTACCCCATGATCACGTTCAGGCCCAGCACGCCGACCGCGAACACGCCGATGCGGGCGATCGTCTGGTTCGCGAACTCGGGCAGGATCAGGGGACCGACGGCCAGCAGGGCGACGACGACGAGGATGGCGACCCAGCGCACCCACGGCTTCTGCGCCGTCTTCTGGAGGCTCTTGCGTGTCGTGTTCTGCATCAAGGATTGCGTGGACATCAGACGCGCACCACCGATTTCCGTCCGAACAGGCCCTGAGGTCGCACGATGAGCACCACGAAGATGAGGATGAACGGCACCGCGACCTTCAGGTCGTAGCCGATGAACTGCACGTACACGGCCGCGAGGTTCTCGAGCACGCCGATCAGCCAGGCGGCGACCACGACGCCGATCGGGCTCGACAGGCCGCCGAGGATCACCGCCGCCAGGGCGTAGACGAGGGCGTTGTCCATCATCCCGGGCGTGAGCGTCAGCTGCGGGGCCACCAGTGCCCCGGCCACGGCCCCCAGCACGGCGGCCAGGCCCCACCCGACCATCAGCAGCCGCCCGACGGGCAGGCCCGAGAACGACGCGGACTGCGGATTGATCGCCACCGCGCGCAGCGCCAAGCCCAGCTTGGTGCCCAGGAACAGCGCCTGCAGGAGCGCCATCATCACGACGATCACGACGATCGTGCCGACCGAGCGCAGGCTGATCGACGCGCCGAGGAACGGGATCGTGTCGAGCGTGAACATCGAGCCGAACTGCTTGTTGTTGTAGCTCCACAGCCAGCCGCACAGACCGGTGATCAGCGTCAGCAGGCCGATCGTGACGACCACGGCGGTGTCGGGGTCGCCGCGCTCGAAGCGGCGCATCAGAAAGCGCTCGATGATCGCGCCCAGGGCGAACGACACGACGATCGACAGCAGGATCGCCGGGATCAGCGGCACGCCGACGCCGGTGAACCACCAGGCGATGTAGGCCGAGAGCACCGCCATGCCGCCCTGTGCGAAGTTGATCAGGCCGGTGGCCTGGTTCACCAGCACGATCGCGAGCGCGAGCGCGGCGTAGATCGATCCCGTCGACAGCCCGTCGATGACGAGTTGGATGAACGTGCCCACCGGTCAGCCTCCCAGGTACGCGCGTCGGATCTCGTCCATCCCCTTGAGCTCGGCGGCGGTGCCCGACAGGGCGTTGCGCCCCGTCTCGAGCACCGTGGCCGAGTCGACCAGGGTGAAGGCGAGGTTGGCATTCTGCTCCACGACGACCATGGCGATGCCGGACTCGCGTCGCAGCCGCCCGATCGCCTCGTACACCGTCTTGGCGGTGCCGGGCGCGAGACCGAGGGATGCCTCGTCCAGCAGCATCAGTCGCGGGCGGGCCATGATCGCCCGGCCGACCGCCAGCATCTGCTGCTCGCCGCCCGAGAGCGCCGAGGCGGTGGAGCGGATGCGGTCCTGCAGCTGCGGGAACAGGTCGAGGCAGTAGTCGATGTCGTGTGCGATGGCTTTGCGGTCGCGGCGCAGGTACGCGCCCACGCGCAGGTTCTCGCGCACCGTGAGGCCGCCGAGCGTGCCACGGCCCTCGGGCACATGGGCGATGCCCAGGGCCGCCACCCGGTCGGGTCGCAGCCCCCGGATGTCGCGCCCCTCGAACGTGATGCTCCCGCCGGTGCGGACCGTGCCGCTGATCGCCCGCAGCGTGGTCGTCTTGCCCGCGCCGTTGGCGCCGAGGATGCCCACGGCCCCGCCCTCGGGCACCGAAAGCGACACCGCATCGAGCACCTGCACCGGCCCGTAGAACGCCGTCACATCGGTCAACTCAAGCAGCGGCATCCGCGGCGTCCTTCCCGAGGTAGGCTTCGATGACCCGGGGGTCGGACTGTGCCTGCGCGGCGGTTCCCTCCATGAGCTTGCGGCCGTGGTCGAGCACCATCACGCGGTCGGTCAGTGCGGCGATCAGGCCCATGTGGTGCTCGACGATCACGACCGTGATGTCATCGTCGTCGCGGATGCGGCGCACGGTGGCGATCAGCTGCTCGACCTCGGAGTGGGGCAGCCCCGCTGCCGGCTCGTCCAGCAGCAGCAGGCGCGGCTTCATCAGCAGCGCGCGGCACAGCTCGATGCCCTTGTGCAGGCCGTGCGAGAGCTCGTCGGCGCGCACGTCGGCGGCCCAGCCGAGACCGTTGCGCTCCAGAAGCGCACGGGCCTCGTCGCGCCGATCGCGCTCGGCCCGGACGGTGTGCGGCAGGCGCAGCGCCCACTCCAGCGGACCGCCGGGAAGGCGCGTGTGCGCGCCCAGCAGCACGTTCTGCAGCACGGTCTGGTTCAGCTGCAGCGCGGGATGCTGGAACGTGCGCGCAAGGCCGTGCCGGGCGAGCGTCGCCGGGCGCGCACCGCGCACCTCGTCGTCGTCGATGCGGATGGAGCCGCCGCTCGGGCGGTAGTGGCCCGAGATGCAGTTGAACAGCGACGTCTTGCCGGCACCGTTGGGGCCGACGAGGCCGAAGATCTGGCCGGGCTCGACCTCGAATCCCACGTCGTCGAGCACCGAGACGCCACCGAAGCGCAGGCTCACGTCCTGCAGCGTCAGTCGAGCGGCCATGCTCGCCTCCTGTCGTCTTCGGCGGGTCGGGCAGTGCGGGTCAGCGTCTTCGGGTGCGTCCCGGGTGAGGACGGACACTGTCCCTGGCTAGGGACGGTACGGATCCGCGCTGAGATTGTCAACGATTTTGGTGTGAGATTGGGCGTGTCTTTATGCAACCGTTGTGGACCGCCCGTGCAGCGGGTGTGTTCAGGATGTCGCTCGCGGGACCCGGGCGGGGCGGAGATTCCATTGATCGGAATTTGCGACCCTGGCTCGAGGGGATCGTGCATACTCTGCCTGCGAATCCCGAACAGGAGGTCGATGATGACAACCGAGTCCCTCGCCCAGGCCATCGACCGCGCCGGCGGCGCGGTCGAGCTGCTGCGCAACCAGGATTGGCCCGCATTCACGTTCCCGGTGGCGCCCGAGTTCACGAACTGGCGTGACGAGCAGCGGGCGTGGAACACGACGGTCGCGCTGATGGATCAGTCGCATCACATGACCCAGCTGTTCCTGCACGGTGCAGACCTGATCCCGATGCTCTCGGGCATCTCGCCGAACACCTTCGGCACATTCCGGCCGGGCGTTGCCAAGCAGCTGATCGCGGTCAATCGCGACGGCTACCTCATCGGCGACGGCATCCTCTTCTTCAATCACGACGGCCCCGAGGGGCTCGTGCTGATCGGCCACCACCTGCTCATCGACTGGGTGCGCTTCAATGCCGAGCGCGCCGAGGCGTCGGGCCAGGACGTCCATCAGCGACTGGAGGCCAATTCGCACATGCGGCAGGGCCCGCCCACGTTCTACCGCTATGAGCTTCAGGGGCCGTCGGCCGACCGGGTGATGGAGAAGGTGTTCGCGGGCCCCGTGCCAGAGATCAAGTTCTTCCACATCGGCGAGGTCACGATCGCCGGACGCCCGGTGCGCGCGCTGCGCCACGGCATGGCCGGTCAGCCCGGCTTCGAGTTCTACGGACCGTGGGACGACAACGAGGCCGTGCTGACGGCGCTTCTCGAGGCCGGCGCCGAGTTCGGCATCCGCCGCGTCGGGGCCAAGGCGTATTCGGCGACGCCCTTGGAGTCGGGCTGGGTCCCGACGCCGTTCCCCGCGATCTTCGACGATGACTTCGCGGAGTACCGCGAGTGGCTGCCGGCCGCTCGGGCGGGCTCGATCGGCGGGTCGCTCCATTCGGCCGACGTACACGACTACTACATGACCCCGTACGACATCGGCCTCGGAAAGTCGGTGCGCTTCGACCACGACTTCCACGGCCGGGCCGCGCTCGAGAAGCACGCCGAGAACCAGCGCCGGCGCAAGGTCACGCTGCTGTGGAACGCCGACGACGTCGCCGGGGTGGTGCGTTCCCAGCTCGAGCCCGGAACGCCGGCGAAGTTCCTCGAGTTCCCCAAAGGCCGGTACGGCCTCTTCCAGATGGACGAGGTGCGCAAGGACGGTTCTCTTGTCGGCATCTCCACCGATGCGGGTTACGTCGCCTACGACCAGCTGTACATGTCGCTCGCGACGCTCGACGCCGACATCCCCGACGGTGCCGAGGTCGAGATCGTGTGGGGTGAGGACCCGGTCTCGGACAAGCCGCAGGCCGATCGGAACCACCGTCAGGTCCACATCCGGGCGGTCGTGGCGCCGGCGCCGTACCACGAGTACGCCCGCACGGTCTATCGCGCGGATTCCTGACGGCACCGCCTCGGCGTCGGGCCGGTAGCCTGGCGTCGAGGAGGTCGCCATGGCGCGCCGATCGGACGGCGAGACAGCGCTGCGCAAACATCTGCGCGTGCTCGAGGCGTTCGACGCGCTGCGCCCCTTCCTGACCCTCACCGAGATCGCGCAGACCACGGGACTCGCCCCGTCGACGGCGCATCGCCTCGTCGCGCAGCTCGAAGAGGAAGGACTGCTGGAGCGTCTGCCCGACCGCACGTATCGACTGGGTGTGCGGCTGTGGGAGTTCGCGTCACGGACTCCGGGGGCGATCGGGCTGCGGGAGCTGGCACGCCCGTGGATGGGCGGTGTGCATGCCCGGGTGCGGCAGCACACTCAGCTGGGCGTGCTGAGCGGGCGCGACGTGCTGTTCATCGACCGGATGTCGACCCGCGATGCCGTGATCAACGCCACGCTCATCGGCGGGCGCACGCCGCTGCCCGTCAGCTCCAGCGGACTCGTGCTGCTCGCGCACGCCGATCCGCGGCTCGTCGACGAGGTGATCGCGGCGGGGTGGCCGCGCTACACCGCGCACACCCTCGACGGCTCAGAGGCGCTGCGCGCCCGCCTGCAGCGGGTGCGCAGTGACGGCTTCGCCGACCTGCCCGGACACATCCACGAGCAGTCGCGCGGCATCGCGGTGCCGGTGGTCGGCCCGCACGGCGTGGTGTACGCGGCGCTGGGTGTCGTCGTGCCCAACGACGGGCGCGCCGCGCAGGGGATCGTCGAGCTGCTGACGGTCGCCGCCGCCGGAGTCACCCGTGCACTCGAAGAGGCCTACCTGCCCGATGGTGCTCCCAGCCATGCGCGCGGCGGCGTGCACACCGTGGTCAGCAGCTCGCTGGCATCGCTCGACTACTTCGCGGGTCTCGGCGACGGCCGGCATGCCGCCGCGGGATAGCCGCGGCGGCACCGGCGCCCGGGCGGGGTCACCGGCTGACGGTCGTGCGCCAGCCGCCGTGGTACTCGGTGCGGGCGGTCTCGGCGTACGGCACCGGGCTGACCACGGCGCGCACCGCGATCTGCTCGTGCGGCTCGACGGTCTTCTTCGCGGTGTTCGGGCTCTCGCCCCACAGCACCCGCACCTCGGCGCCGATCGGCACGTCGTGGTCGACCGTGGCCAGCGACAGGCCACGCCGCTCGTTGGCGGTGATGCCGGTGAACATCGACAGCCCGACGGTGGTGCCGTCGGCGTCGATGACGGCGTCGAAGTTGCTGGAGCCGTAGTTCGCGTTCGGCAGGTCGAAGAACTGGTACCCGGGGCCGGAGCGGTCCAGCACCGAGGTCAGGATCCTGCCTAGGTCCTCGTCGTTCCAGGCCAGCGTGACCTTTCGGCGCTGCGTGGCGGGTTCGATCTTCTCGAGGGCGTCACGGCCGATGAAGTCGTGGTCGAACTTCACGAACGAGCCGTAGCCGAGCTCCCACGGGTTCAGGTAGTAGTCGTCGATGCGGTCGGACACGAACGAGCCGTCGATCGCGTTGATCGCCTCGTAACCGTCGGCGGGCAGCCATTCGCGGAAGCGGCGTTCGATCTCGCCGCCGGTGTAGATCGCCGGCAGCGGGGAGGGGATCCAGCCCGACTCCAGGGTGTTCGACGAATAGGCCCGTGCGCCGCACGGCTCGATGCCGAACTCGGCGCCGGCCTCGAGGATCGCGTCGCGGATGCGGCCGTGCTCGGCATACGGACCCCACAGCTCGAGCCCCGGCATCCCGGCCATGCCGTGCCGGAGCGTGCGCACGGTGGAGCCGGCGACGGTCAGATGACCCATGTGGAAGAACTTGACCTGCTCGACGGGCCCGCCCGCGAGCTTCTCGATGATCGGCCACGCGTTCGGGCCCTGGATCTGGAACCGGTAGTAGTCGCGGTGCACCGGCTGGCCGTACGGGCGCGAGGGGGACCGGTCGTCGTACCGGGTCTCGACGTCGTAGCCGCCGGTCTCGGCGTGGAACTGCAGCCAGTTCGCACCGGGGTTGCGTCCCACGTAGACGTACTCGTCTTCGGCCTCGTGGAACAGGATGCCGTCCCCGATCACGCCGCCGTTCGACGCCGTCGGCACGAACTGCTTGGCCGTGTCGACCGGGAAGTTCGCGAACGAGTTGACCCCGGTGTCGCTCAGCAGCCGCAGCGCGTCGGGGCCCGACATGAAGAAGTTCACCATGTGGTGCGTCTGGTCGTAGAGCACCGCGCTCTCGCGCCAGGCCTTCTGCTCGCGCCGCCAGTTGCTGAACTCGGCCGGCACGACGGGGTAGATGTAGGCCCCCAGTTGGGAGTTGCGGAGCATCTGGACGATGTTCCCGTTCTCATCGAGCAGCTGCTGCAGATTCTCGGCCATGGGGCTCCCTCGTTGTCGCCGGCGGATCCCGGGACAACCCTGTCCCGGGGCTTCGATCCGCCCTCATGCTAGGGCGTCTCGGAACCTATGTCCATAGGTATGTGGCAGAGGGAAATCGGCGGAACCAAAATTGTAGACAATATCTTGACCATTCTGCGGCGCTGTGCTTGTCTGGTGTCAGCATGCCGACATCTGCGCGGCGAGTCGAGTTTCGAGGAGCCCCATGGCCGACAGCATCCCGTCGCTTCTGGTGGTCAGCGCCCACGCCGGGGATTTCGTGTGGCGCGCGGGCGGAGCGATCGCGGCGGCCGCGATGCGCGGCGAACGGGCGACGGTGGTCTGCCTCAGCTACGGCGAGCGCGGAGAGTCGGCCAGCCAGTGGCTGGCGGGCAAGAGCCTCGACGAGATCAAGGCCGTGCGTCGTGGGGAAGCGGAGGCCGCGGCATCCGCCCTCGGCGCCGACATCGAGTTCCTCGACCTCGGCGACTACCCGCTGCGCGAGAGCGACGAGGCCGTCGCGAGGCTCGTCGACGTGTACCGGCGCACCCAGCCGACGGTCGTGCTGACGCATCCGCTCGTCGACCCGTACAACGGCGACCACCCGGCCGCGGCGCGCATGGCGCTGCAGGCGCGCGTGCTCGCCCAGGCGATCGGGGTCGCGAATTCCGACGGCTCGTACCCGTCGAAGCAGGACATCATCGGCGCCCCGCCCGTGTTCTTCTTCGAACCGCACCAGAGTGAGCAGTGTGACTTCAAGCCGAACGTCCTGCTGGACATCACCGAGGCGTTCGCACGCAAGCGCGCGGCCATGGAATGCCTGCCGGCGCAGAAGCACATGTGGTCGTACTACACGGATCTGGCGGTCCGTCGTGGCGTGCAGGTCAAGCGCAACGCCGGTCCGAACCTTGGTCTGCCGCACGAGACGATGGGCGAGGCCTACATGCGCTACTACCCCGAGGTCACGGGGGTTCTGAAGTGAGCGGGGTGATCGTCACCGACATCGCACGCACGGATGCCGCGACTGTCGACGCGCTCGCCGTGCACGGCGTCGCGACGGTGCACGAGGCGATGGGACGCACGGGGCTCGTCGGTGCGGGACTGCGGCCGATCCAGGACGGCGCACGGATCGCCGGCACGGCCGTGACGGTGCTCAGCTGGCCCGCCGACAACCTGATGATCCACGCCGCAGTCGAGCAGTGCCGGGCCGGCGACGTCCTCGTCGTGACGACCGTGTCGCCGTCGGTCGACGGGGCGTTCGGCGAGCTGTTCGCCACGGCGCTGCACGCGCGCGGCGTGCGGGGCCTCGTCACGACCACCGGGGTGCGCGACGTCGCCGAGCTGCGCGAGCTGGGCTTTCCGGTCTGGTCGGCGGCTGTCAACGCGCAGGGCACCGTGAAATCGACCGGCGGCTCGGTGAACGTCCCGGTCATCGTCGGGGGAGCCACCGTGCATCCCGGCGACGTGATCGTCGCGGACGACGACGGTGTGCTGTGCGTGCCCCGTCGGGATGCCGCGGCCACCCTGGCCGCCGCCGATGCGCGCGCCGAGAAAGAGGCCGCTGACCGCGCCGACTACCGGGAGGGCGGGCTGAGCCTGGACCGCAAGGGGCTGCGGCAGAGCCTGGCCGACCTCGGCGTCGTGTACATGCCCCAGCAGGAATACGATGCCCGCTGACCTCGCCCCCTCCGACCCCGTCCGGTCCGATCCGGTCCGCGACGGCATCCCCTGCATGCTGATGCGGGGCGGGACCTCGAAGGGCGCCTACTTCGTCGCCGACGACGTGCCCGCCGATCCGGGCGGCCGCGACGAACTCATGCTGCGGATCATGGGCAGCCCCGACCGCGCCCAGATCGACGGCATCGGCGGCGCGCACCCGCTCACCAGCAAGGTCGCGATCGTGTCGCGCTCGGCCGAGCCCGGCATCGACGTCGATTACCTGTTCCTGCAGGTCGCCGTCGACGATCCGGTCGTCAGCCATACCCAGACCTGCGGCAATCTGCTGGCCGGCGTCGGCCCGTTCGCCATCGAACGCGGCCTCATCGAAGCGTCCGGCGGCACCACGGCAGTGCGGATCCGACTGGTGAACACGGGCGACGTGGCCACGGCATCCTTCGCCACCCCCGGCGGCAGACCCGACTACGACGGATCCGCGGCGATCGACGGCGTCCCCGGCACGGCCTGCGCGATCGACCTCGAGATCGCGCCGTCGGTGCCGCTGCTGCCCACCGGGAGCGTCGTGGACGAGGTCGCCGGCCATCGGGTCACGCTCGTGGACAACGGCATGCCGGTCGTGCTGATGGATGCCGCGGAGTTCGGCGTCGACGGCACCGAGACGCCCGCCGAGCTCGAAGAGCGCGCCGACCTGCGCGCCGCCGTCGAGACCGTGCGACGCGCAGCCGGCGAGCTGTTCGGGCTGGGCGATGTGTCGGCGCAGACGGTGCCGAAGATGTTCCTGCTGTCGCCGCCGCGGTCAGGTGGTGCGATCGGCACCCGCGCGTTCATCCCCGCCCGTGTGCACACCTCGATCGGCGTGCTGATGGCGGCCTCGGTCGCCGCCGGCGTCCGCATCCCCGGCACGGTGGGCGCGGGCCTGGCCCGGCTCGACGACCCCGACCGCACCGTGCTCGAACACCCGAGCGGCGCGTTCACCGCCCGGGTCGTCGTCGAGCACGGCGACGACCGGCAGTGGCGGGCTCGCTCGTTCTCGCTGCGCACCGCACGCAAGCTGTTCGACGGACGGGTCTTCGCCCGTCCACGCCTCTGACCGCCCCGAACCGTCCAGGAGGACCCGCCATGGCACGACCCGAGAACTTCGACCTCGCCCACCTGGGTGCGATCGAGCTGTTCACCCCGAAGTTCGACGAGAGCCTGCACTTCTTCCGCGATATCTGCGCGATGCGCGAGGTCGCCCGGGTCGGCGACTCCGCGTACCTGCGGACGTGGGACGAATACCAGCGGTACTCGCTCAAGCTCACCGCCTCCGACACCAACGGCGTCGGCCGCACGCTGTTCCGTGCGACCAGCCCTGAGGCCCTCGACCGCCGCGTCGCCGCGATCGAGAAGGCGGGCCTCGGCCGTGGCTGGCGCGACCCCGAGGTCGGCGTCGGCCGCTCGTATGAGTTCGAGGACCCGGACGGGCACACCATGGCCGTCTACTACGACACCGAGCGCTACGTGGCCGACGATGAGGACCGCCCGGCGCTGAAGAACCAGGCGTCGGCCTACCCGGGGCGCGGCATCAACGCCCGCCGGCTCGACCACATCAACTACCTCGCCGCCGACGTCGACGCGGCGGGGGAGTTCTGGCGCGACGTGATGTTCGCCCGGGAGTCCGAACGGGTGCGGATGGACGACGGCCACATGGCGGCGTGGTGGTTCCGGTTCCACCAGAAGTCGTACGATGTCGTGTATTCCGAGGACTGGACCGGCGAGCGCGGCCGCTTCCACCACTTCGCGTTCGCGCCCGATTCACGCGAAGACATCCTCAAGGCCGCCGACATCGCGCTCGAGAACGGCATCCACATCGAGTACGGACCGTACAAGCACGCGATCAACCAGACGTTCTTCCTGTACCTGTGGGAGCCGGGCGGCAACCGCATCGAGTTCGCCAACGCGCAGGCGCGCCTGCTGCTGGACCCCGACCAGCCGGTCGTCGAGTGGAGTCAGGCCGAACGCGCCAAGGGACAGGCGTGGGGCATGAAGACCGTGGCCACGTTCCACACGCACGGCACCCCGTTCGTCGAGAACCAGGAGGAGATCGACCGCCAGGCCCTCGCCGGCCGCTGACCCGCCCGGCCGTTGAGCGAGCGCAGCGAGTCGAAACGACTCTCTGTGCGCGTTTCGACTCGGTCGCCCTGCGCGCGGCCTCGCCCAACGAACCTTGCCCGGCCGTCGAACGAGCGCAGCGAGTCGAAACGTCCTGACCCCCGGTCGTTGAGCAAGCCGAAGGCGCGTCGAAACGACTCGCTCCCGTGCGCGCGAGTCGAGACGCCGCCTAGCTGCTCGCCGCGCGCTCCGCAGCTCGCGTCCGTGAGCTCCACCCGAGGACGGCATCGAACCCGCCGTCGACCAGCGCCTGCCGTTTCGCGTGGCTCCAGCCCTGGATGCGCTTCTCCCAGAGGAACGCCTCGTCGATCCGGTCGAACTCGTTGCTCCACGCGAGTTGAACCGGGAGACGTCGCCGCGTGTATGCGCTTCCGAGTCCCTGTTGATGCTGTTCGAGTCGCCGGACGAGGTCGCGCGTGCTGCCGACGTAGAACGTACCGTCGGCGCAGCGCAGGATGTAGGTGAAGCCGATCATCCACGCCACGGTACTCAGGGGGACGGACATCGGGGCGTTTCGACTCGGTCGCGCTGCGCGCGGCCTCGCTCAACGAACCTTGCCCGGCCGTTGAGCGAGCGCAGCGAGTCGAAACGACTCTCTGTGCGCGTTTCGACTCGGTCGCGCTGCGCGCGGCCTCGCTCAACGGGCGGGCGCCGCTACGGGTCGACGAACAGGCCGGCCTCGGCGTCGGCGGGCGCCTGCTCCTTCAGCTTGAAGTGCTGCTTCTTGCCGGTCGCGGTGTACGGCAGCTCGGTGACGAACGTGTACCGCCTGGGCCGCTTGTAGTCGGCGAGCTTCACGCTGGCGCGCAGGAACGCGTCCAATTCGGATGCCGCGGCCGTGGCATCCGTCAACGCGCCCGCCCGCGGCTGCACGTAGGCGACGACCAGCTCGCCCCATTGCGGGTCGGGCAGGCCCACCACGATCGAGTCGGCGACGCCTGCGTGCGAGGCCAGCACCTCTTCGACCTGCACGGGGTGCACGTTCTCGCCGCCGGAGATGATCATGTCGTCCTTGCGGCCCACGATCGTGACGATCTCGTCCTCGTCCCAGGTGGCCAGGTCGCCCGGGTACACCCAGCCGTCCCGGAACTTCTCGGCCTGCTCGTCGGGGTTGCCGAGGTACGCGTACCCCGACTTCACCGACCGCATGATGACCTCTCCGATCTCCTGCCCGTCGCGGCGGGCGTGCTCGTGGGGCTCCGAGATGCGGTCCTGCTGCACGTGCACGACCGCGACGTCGTCGTCCAGGCACGCGCGCCCGGCCGCGCCCGCGGCCGCGGGCAGGTCGTCGGGGCGCAGGTAGGTGTTCCAGAACGCCTCGGTGGTGCCGTAGCCGTTCGCGATGCGCGGGGTCAGCACACGCTGGTAGCGCAGGGCCGCGTCGTGACTGAGCGGGGCGCCCATCGTCACCATGCCGCGCAGGCTCGACAGGTCGCGCGGGTGCGCCTCCTGCGTCTCGGCCAGGCGCTCGAGGTTCGTCGGGGCGCCGATGACGTATGTGAGCCGATGCTCCTGCACCGCGTCGAGCACGACGTCGGGGTCGAACTGAGGGAGCGTGACGACCTCGGCGCCGACGAAGAACGCCGTGTTGGGGCCGGCGCAGTAGTTGCCGCCGCGGTGGAACCACGGCGACATGTTCATGGATTTGTCGGTGGGACCGAGCGGGAAGTGCATCGTGACGTCGTGGGCCGTGAGCATCTCGTTGAGGCTCGTCAGCGGCACCGCCTTCGGCATGCCGGTTGTGCCGCTCGTGTACAGGCGGCTCGTCTCGTCCCACGTGCTCGCGCCCTCGGGTGCGTGGAAGGATGCCGCGTCCGCGGCGAACAGCTCCTCGAACCGGATCGCGCCCTCGACGAGATCGGCGTCCTGCCCGCCGACGGCGGCGATGATGCGGGGCCGGTGCGCCGCCAGGTCGAGCGCAGCAGCGACGTTCGCGGCATCCGTCCCGTCGTACACGAAGACCGCGGGCCGGGCCTGATCGAGGATGTGGGCGGTCTCGGCGGGTGCGAGCCGGAAGTTCATCGGCGAGCTCACCGCCCGCAGCCCCTGCGCGGCGATATAGAGGAACGCGAACTCGGGTGAGTTCTTCAGCTGATGGCACACGATGTCGCCCACGCCGACGCCGTGGGCGCGCAGGCCCTCGACGAGGCTTCCGGTCACCTGACCCAGCTCGGCGTACGTCCACGACCGGCCGCTGGGCGGATCGGTCATCGCCGGCCGATGCGCGTGGCGATGCGTGTTGCGCTCGAACGCGGCGGCCCACGTGAAGTGGGACTCGAAGACGCGCTGAAGCTCGCTCGGATCGTAGTCGGTGTTCCCCATGATGACTCCTCCTCCTCGAGGCTGTCGCCAGCATATCGGGGTGGGAGGACGCCGGGAACGGCGCGGGATCAGCGCCAGACGTCGCCGGCGATGCCCACGACCGAGCGGATCTTGGCCCACTGCTCGTCCTCGCTGAGCACGTTGCCCTCTTCGGTCGAGGCGAACCCGCACTGCGGGCTCAGGGCCAGCTGCTCGAGCGGCGCGTACGCGGCGGCCTCGTCGATGCGGCGCTTGATGTCGTCGGGGTTCTCGAGCTGGCCGGACTTGGTCGTGACCAGACCGAGCACGACCGTCTTGTCGCCCTTGGGCAGGAACCGCAGCGGCTCGAACCCGCCGGCACGGTCGCTGTCGTACTCGAGGAAGTAGCCGTCGTACTGCACGACGTCCAGCAGCTGCTCGGCGATCGGCTCGTAGCCGCCCGACGAGATCCACGTCGAGCGGAAGTTGCCGCGGCACACGTGGGTGGTGACGACGAGGTCGTCGGGCTTGCCGTCGAGCACCCGGTTGAGGATGCCCGCGTAGCGCTCGGCGATGCCGTCGGTGTCGATGCCGCGCTCGCGCGCCTTGGCCAGCTCGGTCTCGCTGCACAGGTACGCCCAGGCGGTGTCGTCCAGCTGCAGGTAGCGGGCACCGGCGTCGTAGAACGCGGCCAGCGCGTCCCGGTACGCCTGCACGAGGTCGTCGACGATCGCGTCGCGCCCGTCGTACGCCGACGCGTCGATGTGCCCGGGCTCGAGTCGGAAGTCGAGCACGGTGGGCGCGGGGATGCTGAACTTCGGCGTGATGCCCGCAGCCACGGCGTCCTTCACGAACCGGAAGTGCTCCAGGAAGGGATGCCGTGGGTCGAACCGGATCGGACCCGAGATCTCGACGCCCCGCGGCTTGGTCTGCACGCCCTGGAACTGGATGCCGTGGTCCAGCTCGACGATGTCGACGCCGCCGAGGTGGCCGAGGAAGTCGAAATGCCACCAGGAGCGGCGGAACTCGCCGTCCGTGGCCAGGCGCAGTCCGGCGTCGGCCTCTTTGCGGATCAGGTCGGCGATGGCGGCGTCCTCCACGGCCCGCAGCCCGTCGGCGTCGAGCTGTCCGTCGGCGAACCGGCGGCGGGCGTCCTTGAGGGCGGCGGGGCGAAGGAAGCTTCCGACGATGTCGGCACGGAACGGAGGAACGGTCATCCCGTGATCCTAGACGGGCGGCCAGGCCGCGGCATCCCACCCGTCATCGGGCGTCATCGGCGTGCGGGCGGCGTGCGAGCCGGCGTCCCGGTTCGGCGTCCCGCCCGGTGTCGGAGCGCGCGGCTAGAGTGGTGCGGTGCCCGCTCCCGTGATCAGCGCAGCGAACCTCGTCAAGTCGTACAAGGTCAAAGGCAAACCGGATTTCCTGGCCGTCGACGGCCTCGATTTCGAGGTCGCGCCCGGCGAGTCTTTCGGCCTGCTCGGGCCCAACGGCGCCGGCAAGTCGACGACGATGAAGATGGTCGGCGCGGTCTCGACGCGCACGTCCGGCGACCTCGAGATCCTGGGCCTGGACCCCGACCGGTACGGGCCCGAGATCCGCTCCCGGCTGGGCGTCGTGCCGCAGGAGGACAACCTCGACGGCGAGCTGAACGCCCGCGAGAACCTGTACGTGTACGGGCGGTACTTCGGCCTGCCCGGCAAGGTGTGCGCGCAGAAGGCCGACGAGCTGCTGGCGTTCGCGCAGCTCGCCGACAAGGCCAAGAACAAGGTCGACCAGCTCTCCGGCGGCATGAAGCGACGGCTCACGATCGCGCGCGGGCTGATCAACGACCCGCGCATCCTGCTGCTGGACGAGCCGACGACCGGCCTGGACCCGCAGGCGCGGCACATCCTGTGGGACCGGCTGTTCCGGCTCAAGGAGCGCGGCACGACGCTCGTGCTGACCACTCACTACATGGACGAGGCCGAGCAGCTGTGCGATCGGCTCATCGTGGTCGACAAGGGGCGGATCATGGCGCAGGGCACGCCGTCGGCGCTGATCCGCGAGCACTCCAGCCGCGAGGTCGCCGAGGTGCGGTTCGGCTCGCAGCACAACGAGCAGGCCGCGGCGCAGCTGGCCGGCTTCGGCGACCGCATCGAGGTGCTGCCCGACCGCATCCTCGTCTACGCGCATGACGGCGAGGCCGTGCTCGCGCGCATCGCCGAGACCGGGCTGCAGCCCCTGACGAGCCTCGTGCGCCGCTCGAGCCTCGAGGACGTGTTCCTGCGGCTGACCGGAAGGTCGCTGATCGAATGACGGATGCCGCGACCAGCGCACACCCCTCGCTCGACGAGCTGCGGGCCGAGGCGATCGAGCGCGGCCGCAGGCCGCGCCGGTACGGGTCGTGGTACGCGACCGAGCACATGCTGCGCGCGATGCGCGCGTACGGGTGGACGATCGTCGTCGGCGCGCTCGGCCAGCCGCTGGTCTACCTGTTCGGACTGGCCGTGGGCCTTGCCGCCCTCATCCGGCAGGACATCCCGACGGCGGGCGGCGGGTCGGTGTCGTACCTCGTCTTCGTCGCACCGGCGCTGTTGATGACCGCGACGATCGCCGTGGCATCCGAGGAGTTCACCTACCCGGTGATGGCGGGATTCAAGTGGCGCCGCTACTTCTACGGCTTCAACGCGTCGCCGCTGTCGTCGCCGCAGATCGCGAACGGCGTCGCGATCGCCGCGTCCGGGCGCATGCTGTTCGCCGGTGCCGCGTACTACCTGTTCATCTGGGCGTTCGGGGCGGTGTTCCCGCTGGTCACGGTGCCGGACCCCGCCTCCGGCTGGATCTCGGTGCCGGTCGGCCTGCTCGCCGGGCTCGCCTTCGGCATGCCGCTGATGGCATACGCCGCGTCGCTCGAAGACGACAAGGGGCAGTTCGCGCTCGTGCAGCGGTTCGTGTTCATGCCGATGTTCCTGTTCTCGGGCACGTTCTACCCGCTGGCCGCGCTGCCTGTGTGGCTGCAGTGGATCGGCTGGATCTCGCCGCTGTGGCACGCCACCGAGCTCGGCCGCATGGCGACCTTCGGCGGCCCGGTGGATGTCGTGATGCTCGTCGTGCACCTGGCGTATCTGCTCGTGCTCAGCGTCGGCGGCTATCTGCTCACGCGCCGCATCTTCACGCGGAGGCTGGCGAAGTGACCGTGGCGACTTCCGAAGCAGTGCAGGATGCCACGACCCGCCGCGGCGGCGTGCGGGCGCTGTGGGCGGGCAACCCCTGGGCGGTCGTGCAGCGGGGCCTGATCGCAGCCCGCTCGTCGAGCTGGGTCGTCATCCTCTCGGGCTTCTTCGAGCCGGTGTTCTACCTGCTGTCGATGGGCATCGGCCTGGGCGCCCTGGTCGGCAACGTGCAGGTGTCGCCCGAGGTGTCGGTGTCATATCCGGCCTACATCGCCCCGGCGCTGCTGGCGGTCTCGGCGATGAACGGCGCGATCTACGACTCGACGTGGAACGTGTTCTTCAAGCTGAACTACGGCAAGCTCTACGAGGGCATGCTCGCCACCTCGCTCGGTCCGCTCGACGTCGCCCTCGGCGAGATCCTGTATGCGCTGCTGCGCGGCCTGCTGTACGCGTGCGGGTTCATGATCATCATGCAGATCGCGGGGCTCAACCTGGCGGCGACCGCGATCCTCGCCCTGCCGGCCGTGCTGCTGATCGCGTTCGGGTTCGCGAGCCTGGGCATGGCCGTCACCAGCTACATGAAGACGTTCCAGCACATGGACTGGATCAACATCGTGCTGCTGCCGATGTTCCTGTTCTCGGCGACGCTGTACCCGATCGCGATCTACCCGCAGTGGATCCAGTCGATCATCATGGCCCTCCCGCTCTGGCACGGCGTCGAGCTGATCCGGGCCCTGACCACCGGCGCCTACTCGACCGCGATGGTCTGGCACATCCTGTACTACGTCGCGATGATCGCCGTCGGCCTGGTCTTCACGACCAAGCGCCTGCGCGCCCTCTTCCTGGACTGACCACCCCGTTCTGTCACCGGCATCCCTCCTCTCTTCCCCCCCCCCCCCCCCCGACGGGCCAACCTTCAGGGTGTCATAAGGTTGGCGGGAACTGACGTATGCTCTACAGCATGGGTACCGTCATGATCATCCTGCACGTCGCCACGGCCGTCTTCATCGTCGGCCCGATGGCGATCATCCCGATGACCGGACTGCGCACGCTGCGCTCGGGCAACGCGTCGGCGGTGCGCAGTCTCGCCAAGTCCACCGCGATCTTCGGCTGGCTGTCGCTGATCACCTTCGTGATCGGGTTCGGCGTGGCCGGCATGTGGAAGATCAGCATCGGCACGCCGTGGATCCTGTGGTCGATCGTCGCGTACGTGATCGCGTTCGTGCTGAGCGTGTTCGTCGTCGTGCCGCAGATGAATAAGGCCGCCGACCAGGTCGACGGCGAAGCCGAGATCACCAAGCCCGCCGCCTACGGGGCGATCGCGGCGAGCAGCGGCATCTCGAGCCTGCTGCTGCTGCTCGTGGTCGTCCTGATGGTGTGGCACCCCTGACCCACCGAGCAGTCACACCGCACACGGCACGAGGCCGGCGTCCCGCACAGGGCGCCGGCCTCATTTGACGCTGCGGCGGCTCAGCCGCGGATGCGCTCGAGCGCCTCTGCCAGGCGCGCCACCGTGCCGTCGACATCGCCCAGCTTGTCGAGGCCGAACAGCCCCGCCCGGAACGTCGAGAACGAGGCCGGCTCGCCGCAGTGCAGCGGCACGCCGGCGGCCACCTGCACCCCCGCTCGCACGAACGCTGCGCCGCTGCGCAGGTCAGGGTCGTCGGTGTGCACGACGACGACGCTGGGCGCGTCGAATCCGGCCGCTGCGACCGACGGCAGCCCGTGTGCGGCGAACAGCTCGCGCACCCGGGTGCCCAGCTCGATCTGCGCGCTGCGCAGGGTCTCGAGTCCGCGGCCCTGCGTCTCGACCATCTGTGCGAGGTTGTGGGCGAGCGAGTCGGTCGGCATCGTCGCGTGGTAGGCGGCGCGGCCGTCCCGGTACGCGTCCGAGATGTCGAGCCACTTCGCCAGATCGATCGAGAAGCTCGTGGAGGTTCCGGATGCCACGGCCGCCCGCCCCGCGGTGCTGAGCATGACGTACCCGGCGCATGGTGTGCCGCTCCACCCCTTCTGCGGTGCGCTGATGAGCACGTCGACGCCCAGCGCCTCCATGTCCACCCACATCGCACCGGAGGCGACGCAGTCCAGCACGAACACACCGCCCACATGGTGCACGGCGTCGGCGAGGGTCCGCACGTAGTCGTCGGGCAGCAGCATCCCGGCTGCCGTCTCGACGTGCGGGGCGAACACGACCTCGGGGCGCTGGGTGCGCACGGCCTCGACGACCTCGTCGATCGGAGCCGGCTGCCACGCGGCCTGAGCGCCGTCGTCGACCGGGCGTGCGGTGCACACGGCGATGTCGTCGCTGATGCGCCCGGTCTCGAGGATCTGCGACCAGCGGTACGAGAACAGGCCGTTGCGCACGACGAGGCACCGCTTGCCGGTCGCCAGGTGCCGCGCCACCGCCTCCATCGCATACGTCCCGCCGCCGGGGACGACGGCCGCGCTGTCGGCGCGATACGTGGTGCGCAGGATGTCGAGCAGCTGCTGCATGACGCCGATGAAGCGCGCCGACATGTGGTTCAGCGAGCGGTCGGTGAACACCACCGAGTACTCGAGCAGTCCGTCGGGGTCGATGTCATCGTGCGGGAGGGCGTGCGGCAGGCTCATGCTCCCAGCATGTCACGGCCGTGCGGACTCATCGAGCGGCTTCGGTGAGCCGGTGGGCGGACGGGCTCAGCGGGCGGGCTCGGCTGCGCCGGCGAGCTGCCGCAGGACGCCGACCATGCGCAGGGCGGCCTCGGCCGCCTCGGCGCCCTTGTCCTCCTTCGAGTCCGGCAGGCCGGCACGGTCCAGGCCCTGCTGCTCGTCGTCCAACGTCAGCACGCCGAATCCGATGGGCTTGCCGGCATCCAGCGCCGCGCGATTCAGACCGTCGGTGGTCGCCTGCGAGACGTACTCGAAGTGCGGGGTGCCGCCGCGGATGATGACGCCCAGGGCCACCACCGCATCGGCCCCGCCGGCGAACGCGGCCTGTGCGGCCAGCGCCAGCTCGAACGAGCCCGGAACGCGCACGAGGGTGTGCTCGGCGCCCGCGGCGTGCAGGGCGCGCTGCGCGCCCGCGATCAGTCCTTCGGTGATCGTCTCGTGCCACGTGCCGGCGACGATCACCGTCCGCACTCCGGTGCCGTCGATCTGCTGCGCTTTCGGTGCGCCGGTCCTGCTCACGCGTCCGCTCCCTTGTGCTCGATGTCGCGATGTCCGATGTCGCCGTGCGCGCTGTGCGCGCCGAACCCGTCCTCGCCGTCGCGCATGACGTGCAGTGCCTCTTCGAGGTCGTCGGCGTCGATGACGTGGCCCATCTTGTCGCGCTTGGTCTGCAGGTACTGGTGGTTGTTGGGGCCGACGCCCACAAGCAGCGGCACCTGCTCGATGATCTCGAGCCCGAACTCGCGCAGCTGGTTGACCTTGTCGGTGTTGTTCGTGAGCAGGCGCACCTTCTGCACGCCGAGGTCGGAGAGGATCCCGGCGGCCGCCGCGTAGTCGCGCGCGTCGGCGGGAAGACCCAGGGCGAGGTTCGCGTCGACCGTGTCGAGCCCGCGCTCCTGCAGGCTGTACGCGCGCAGCTTGTTGATCAGGCCGATGCCGCGGCCCTCGTGGCCGCGCATGTAGATGACGACGCCGCCGTCCTTGTCGATCGCGTCCAGCGCCGCCTGCAGCTGCGGCCCGCACTCGCACTTGAGCGACCCGAACGCCTCGCCGGTCAGGCACTCGGAGTGCACGCGCACGAGCGGCGCGCCGTCGTCGAGCTGGCCCGAGACGACCGCGAGGTGGTCGGTGCCGGTGACCCGGTCCTTGTAGGCGAGCAAGCGGAACCGGCCGTGCGCGGTCGGCACGTTCGCCTCGGCGCGCAGGCTCACCCGGCGGCGGTGCGCGACCGGCTCTGTGCGCGGCTCGGTCTCGTCCAGGTACGCGATCAGGCGCTCGATCGTGATGACCGGCACGTCCTCGCGTTCGCCCATCTCGATCAGGCCGGGCAGGCGCATCATGCTGCCGTCGTCGGCGACGACCTCGGCGATCGCGCCCACCGGGGCGAGCCCGGCCAGCCGCATGAGCTCGACGGCCGCCTCGGTGTGGCCGCTGCGCTCGCGCACACCGCCGTCGACGGCGCGCAGCGGCAGCACGTGACCGGGCCGGATCACCGAGGTCGGCGTCGACTCGGGGTTCGCCAGCACGTTCAGCGTATGCGCCCGGTCGGCGGCGCTGATCCCCGTCGAGATGCGGTCGGCTGCGTCCACGCTCACGGTGTACGCGGTGCCGCGCGAGTCCTCGTTGTGCGCCACCATGGGTGGCAGGTCGAGTCGGTCGGCCCACTCGCCGGGCATGGGCGCGCACAGGTAGCCGCTCGAGTAGCGGATGGTCCACGCCAGCCACTCCGGCGTCGCCAGCTGCGCTGAGAGGATGACGTCGCCCTCGTTCTCGCGGTTCTCGTCGTCGGCGACGAGGACCGGGCGGCCCTTTCGCAGGCTCTCGAGCGCTTCGGGGATCGTGGCCAGGCTCATGCGAGCCCTCCTTCGTTGAGGTCGGATGCGGCGTCGGCGTCGTCTGCCCGTCGCGGGGCGGCGGAGGCGGCCGCGAACTGTGCGAGCCGCCGCACATGGCGGGCGAGGATGTCGGTCTCGAGGTTCACGCGCTCGCCGGGTGCGCGCTCACCGAGGGTGGTGGCGGTCAGGGTCTCGGGGATGAGCGAGACCTCGAACCAGGGGCGCGCCTCGTCCGCGGCGCTGACCGCGCTGACGGTGAGCGAGACGCCGTCGACGGCGATCGAGCCCTTGTCGACGACGAGGTCGGCGAGGTGGGCGGGGATGGAGATGCGCAGCACGCGCCACTGCTGGCCCGGCCGGGTCTGCAGCACCTCGCCGGTGCCGTCGATGTGCCCCTGGACGATGTGCCCGCCCAGGCGCGCACCGGCGGGCATGGCGCGTTCGAGGTTGACGCGGTGCCCGGCGGGGATCCGGTCGAGCGTCGACATCACCAGCGTCTGGCGCATGACGTCGGCGGTGAACCAGTCCTCGCCCTGTTCGACGACGGTCAGGCACACGCCCGACACGGCGATCGAGTCGCCGTGCGAGGCATCCGACACCGCCAGCGGGGCGTGCACGGTCAGTCGCACGCCGTCGCCGGAGTCGGTGACGGCGGTGATCTGGCCGACCTCTTCGATGATTCCGGTGAACATCAGTCGTTCTCCTTCACGGTCGGTGAGTCGGGGGAGGCAGGAGAGTGGGCGCAGAGCAGGGGGTGCGCCACGATGAGCAGGTCGTCGCCGAGGCGGTCGATGGATGCCACGGCCAGCCGCCGCGCGTCGCCGATCGTCTCGATGCCGAGGTCGCCGAGCGCCGGCCGGTCGCCGCCGAGCAGCACGGGGGCGATGTAGGCGACGACCTCGTCGACCAGCCCCGCGCGCAGGAACGCGCTCGCGACGGCCGGTCCGCCTTCGACGAACACACGCTGCACACCGCGCCCGCGCAGGTCGGCGAGGACGGCGTCGAGGTCGTGTCCGTCGAGGAACAGCGCGGGCAGCGGGTGGCGCCGCACGGCTGCGTCGCCCGGCACGGCGCGGGCGCCGAGCACGACCGGCATCGGCTGGTGCTCGTACAGGGAGCCGTCGCCGGCGCGGGCGGTGAGAGCGGGGTCGTCGGCCAGCACGGTGCCGACGCCCGCGACGATCGCGTCGGCTGCGGCGCGCCGGCGGTGCACGTCGGCGCGCGCGGCGGGTCCGGTGATCCACTGGCTGGTGCCGTCGGATGCCGCAGCCCGGCCGTCCAGGCTCTGCGCCCATTTCACGGTCACCCGGGGTCGGCCCAGCTGCTGCACGGCCAGCCAGTCGGACAGCTGCGCCCGGCCGTCGACGGCGAGCACCCCGCCGACGACCTGCAGGCCGGCGGCGCGCATGCGGTCGGCGCCGCCCCCGGCGCGGGGCGTCGGGTCGTCCAGTCCATACACGACGCGGACGACGCCGGCCTCGATGAGGGCCACGGCGCAGGGCCCGGTGCGCCCCGTGTGGTTGCACGGCTCGAGCGTCACCACGGCCGTGGCACCCTCGGCCTGGCCGGGCGACAGCTTCGCGAGCGCGTCGACCTCGGCGTGCGGCGTACCGGCGCCGCGATGCCAGCCCTCGGCGAGGACGTCCCCGTCGGCGGAGAGGATGACCGCGCCCACCTGCGGGTTCACTCCCCGCGGGCCGCGCCGCGCCAGCTCGAGCGCGCGGCGCATGGCGCCGAGCTCGATGTCGCTGACCGTCATCCCGTTCTCCTGACCGACCGTGCCGGCTCCGAAGCTCGACGAGAGGGCCAGAGACGACGCGCAGGCGCGCGTCGCGTGCTGCCTCCCATCCGGACTAGCGATGGCGGACCATCGCATCACCGTCGGTCCCGGGATTCCACCGGGTCAACCGCTGCGCCTGCGCGGCGCGAGCAGCTCGCGGACTGTCACCGCCGGTTCGGATTCTCACCGACCCCGGAGCACGTTGATGCTCACGAGTCTACCCAACGCATCGGGCACCGGATCATTCCCACCAGGCTCCCGGCGCGGGCGGCGCTCGAAGGCGCACGGGCGGCATAGCCTGGGGAGGGGGAAGGGGACAGACACATGCACGGCACTCTCGAGACCGTCGGGTTCAGCGCGCTCACCGACCGCCCCTACGCGGACGTGCTCGTGATCGGCGGCGGGATCAACGGACTGGCCGCCTTCCGCGACCTCGCGATGCAGGGCATCGACGTCGCCCTCGTCGAGCGCGCGGACTTCGCGTCCGGCGCATCCGCGGCATCCAGCCACATGATCCACGGCGGCATCCGCTACCTCGAGAACGGCGAGTTCCGGCTCGTGCACGAGGCCGTCACGGAGCGCAACATGCTGCTGCGCACCGCCGCGCACTACGTACGGCCCCTGCAGACCACGATCCCGATCTTCTCCACGTTCGCGGGGATCCTGGCGGCGCCGCTGCGATTCCTGCGCCACGGTACGAGCGTGCCGCACGAACGCGGCGCCGTGCTGATCAAGATCGGACTCGAGATCTACGATGCGTTCTCGCGCGGCGGCAGCCGGGTGCCGCGGCACACATTCCACGGCCGGCGGGCCTCGCTGGCGCGGCTGCCGCAGCTGAACCCCGACATCAAGTACACCGCGACGTACTGGGACGCGTCGCTGCGCGATCCCGAGCGCCTGGCGCTGGACGTGCTGCGCGACGGCATCGCGGCGGGAGCGCACGCGGCCGGAGCCGGTCGCGCCCGCGCGGCCAACTACACCGCGGCCGTGGGCATCGAGGGCGGGCGGATCGTGCTGCGCGACGCCGACACCGGCGACCAGACGCGGTTCGCGGCGTCCGTCGTCGTCAACGCCACGGGCCCGTGGACCGACCTGACCAACGACGCGCTGCACGAGCGCACGCACTACATGGGCGGCACGAAGGGGTCGCACATCGTGCTCGAGAACGCCGAGCTGCTGGCGGCCACCGGCGGCCGCGAGTTGTTCTTCGAGCACAGCGACGGACGCATCGTGCTCATCTATCCGTTGAAGGGCCGCGTGCTGGTGGGCACGAGCGATCTCGAGCACGACATGGCCGACCCGATCGTGTGCAGCGACGCCGAGGTCGACTACTTCCTCAACCTGATCGGGCATGTGCTGCCGGGCGTGGCGGTCGCGCGCGACCAGATCGTCTATCGATATGCCGGGGTGCGCCCGCTGCCCGGGCACGGCGACCTGGCACCGGGCTTCGTGTCGCGCGACTACCGGGTAGAGACGGTCCCCCTGCCGGGGACGGGAGCCTGGATCCTGAGCCTCGTGGGCGGCAAATGGACGACCTTCCGGGCGTCGGCCGAGCACCTGGCCGACCGGGCGCTGGCGGTGCTCGCGCATCCGCGCCGGCGCTCGACCCGCGGCGTGCCGATCGGCGGCGGCCGCGGCTACCCGCGCACCGAGCGGGCGCGCCAGCAGTGGATCGCCGATCACGCCGCCGTCGTCTCGGTCATCCGCGTCGGCCGGCTGCTCGAGCGCTACGGCACCGTGGCCGCGGACGTCATCGCGGCGATCGCCGCCGACCCCGACGATGCGCCCCTCGCGTCGCTGCCGCACTTCAGCACCGGCGAACTGCGTCACCTCGCCCGCACCGAGGCGGTGCGCCACCTCGACGACCTGCTGCTGCGGCGCACGGACGTCGCGTTCCGGGGGCAGGCCGGGCCGGAGGCGGCACGCGAGGTCGCCGAGGCCGTGGCCGACGTGCTCGGCTGGGATGCGGCAGCGGTCGACGCCGAGGTCGATCGCGCCCTGGCCGCCGTGCATGCGGCCGTGCCCGTGGCATCCTGAACCACGCCCTCGTCAGCGGGGGACCGGCCGGCCCGACCCGCTGGCCAGGAATGCGGTCCCGAAGCACAGCTCGGCCCAGGACGGGTCGGCCAGCTGCTGCATGGCCGCGCGGATGGTCTCCCACGGGCGGTGGGCGACCCACGCGTCGAGCGACGCCGAAGTGGGCACCACGCTCACGGCGAACCGCGCCAGCCAGCGCGGGGTGCGGTCGGGGACCTTCAGATCCAGCACCGCCCAGCGTCCGCCGGCGGCGAGGGCCGCGGCGCCGTGGGCGATGACCCGTCCGCAGTCGGGCACCTGGGTCAGCGCGTAGGTCGACAGGATCGCGTCGACCTCGGATGGAAAGCCGAACCGGGCCGCGTCCGCCTGCACGAGCGTCACGTTGTGCCAGCCCATCGCCCGGACCCGGGCCGCCGCCTGGACGAGCATCGCGTCGGTCAGATCGACCCCGACGATCCGGCCGCGGGGGCCGATCGCCTGCTCGAGCAGCGCGAAGTTCAGGCCCGTACCGCACGCGACATCGACGACGCTGTCGCCGGCGCGCAGCCCGAGCGCCTGCACCGTGCGCAACCGCTGCGCCCGCTGCGGGTAGCCGGGCACGGGGTACAGCCGGGACGTCACGTCGTAGTGCGCCGCCTTTCTGCGGTAGGTCTCGACCAGGCGCGCCCGAGCGTTGTCGGCCTGGTTCACGGCGATCCCGCGCCCTCTTGCCGCTCGACCTCGGGCCGCTCGGCCTCCGATCGATCACCCTCGACCGCCGTCTTGATCGCGGCCATCTCGATGTCGCTCACGCGCTGCACCTGGCGGCGGAGCATGCCGGCGGGGACGGTGCGCAGGATGCCCGTGAGCTCGACCTCGACCCACATCATCGCGCTCGTGCCGCCGTCCACGGAGTCGAACTCCATCCCCCAGCGCGCCGGGCTCGCCGCCATCGTGCCGGCGAACGCCATCGTCCGGGGCGCATCGACCGCCGTCACCTGCTCGACCCGGTGGTGATTCCAGCCCAGATCCCGCGCTCGCTGCTCGATCCATGCACCGGGCCGCAGCGGGCCGCCGCCGCGCACCCGGCATTCGAGCACCGTCGGCGCCCACTCCGCCCACCGGGCGACGTCGCACAGGTAGGCCCACGCGTCATCGACGGCCGCGGCGACAGCGATGCGGCTCTCGGTTCTGATGGTCATGGCGGCGACCTTCCACGCGGTGCGCGGGGATGTCCTTCGCAGGCGGGGCACGGCGAAGTCACCCTCACCGATGACACGATGCGGCGGGCCGTTTCGTTCACTTCGCCCGAGCCGAATCATGCTGCGGACACGTGCGGCCCGGCTCGCCGGTCGAAGGGAGCGCGATCGGCGACGCGATAGCCTGGCCGGACGACGGCGTGAGGGAGGGCGGCATGGCGCGACACGTGCTGGCGATCGACCAGGGCACCACATCCACACGGGCGATCGTGTTCGACGACGGCGGGCGCATCGTGGCGGTCGCGCAGCGCGAGCACGAGCAGATCTTCCCCCGCGCGGGTCAGGTCGAGCACGACCCGGTCGAGATCTGGACCAACACCGAGTGGGTCGTCGCACACGCCCTCGCCCGGGCGCGGCTGACCGCCCGCGAGGTCGCCGGCATCGGCATCACCAACCAGCGCGAGACCGCGATCGTGTGGAACCGCCGCACCGGCAAGCCCGTCCACAACGCGATCGTGTGGCAGGACACCCGCACGCAGGAGCGGATCGACGCGCTGGCGGCGGAGCATCCCGACGGCACGCAGCGTTTCGCCGGGGTGACCGGTCTTCCGCTCGCGTCCTACTTCTCGGCGTCCAAGGTCGCCTGGATCCTCGACCGGGTGCCCGGCGCCCGCAGCGACGCAGAGGCCGGCGACCTGCTGTTCGGCACCCCCGACACCTGGCTGATCTGGAACCTCACCGGCGGCCCCGACGGGGGCGTGCACGTCACCGACGTCACCAACGCCTCGCGCACCCTGCTGATGGACCTCGAGACCCTCGACTGGTCCGACCAGATGCTCGCCGTGTGGGACATCCCGCGCGCGATGCTGCCCGAGATCCGCTCGTCGTCCGAGGTCGTCGGCACGGTCGACCTGCCGGCGGTGGCCCGCGGCATCCCGATCGCCGGCATCCTCGGCGACCAGCAGGCGGCGACCTTCGGCCAGGTCGCGTTCGACGCGGGGGAGTCGAAGAACACCTACGGCACGGGCAACTTCCTGATCGTGAACACCGGCGGGCAGATCGTGCGCAGCGGCAACGGCCTCATCACGACGGTCGCCTACCGGTGCGCGGACGAACCCGCCCGTTACGCCGTCGAGGGGTCGATCGCCGTCACCGGGTCGCTCGTGCAGTGGCTGCGCGACAACCTCGGGATCATCCAGCGCTCCGAAGACGTCGAGACGCTCGCCGCCACGGTCGACGACAACGGCGGCGCGTACTTCGTGCCGGCGTTCTCGGGCCTGTTCGCCCCGTATTGGCGGCCCGATGCGCGGGGCGCTTTGGTCGGGATGACGCGGTACGTCAACAAGGGGCATATTGCGCGCGCCGCGCTCGAGGCGACGGCGTTCCAGACCCGCGACGTGATCGATGCGGTCGTCGCCGACACCGGCCGGGCACTGCCCGAGCTGCGCGTGGACGGCGGTATGACCCGCAACGACACGCTCATGCAGTTCCAGGCCGACATCCTCGGCATGCCGGTCGTGCGCCCCGAGATCGTCGAGACGACCGCGCTCGGCGCGGCGTATGCCGCGGGGCTCGCCACCGGCGTGTGGGGCGGGTTCGACGAGCTGCGCGCGCTGTGGCGCGAGGACAGGCGGTTCGAGCCCGCGATGGACGCCGACGAGCGCGAGCGCCGCTACCGCATGTGGCAGAAGGCGGTGGGCAAGTCGCTGGACTGGGTGGATGCCGATGCCCGGGCGCTGATGGACGACCGCGACCCCGCGGGCTGACCGACCCGCTCATTGAGCCGGCCGCTCGTTGAGCGAGGACGCGCGCAGCGCGCCCGAGTCGGAATGCGCTACTTCAGCAACCGCGACAGCCGGCGGTCGGCGAGGATCTTGCCACCCGTCTGGCACGTCGCACAGTACTCGAGGCTGTTGTCGGCGAAGAACACGCTGCGCACCGTGTCGCCGCACACCGGGCACGCTTCGCCGCGCCGGCCGTGCACCTGCATGCCGCGCCGTTTGGCGTCCTTCAGATCGGCGGGCGGCTTGCCGGATGCTTCGGCCACGGCATCCTTCACTGTCGCCAGCATCGCGGAGTACAGACCTGTGACCTCGTCGTCAGCGAGGGTGGCCGCCAGCGCATACGGCGACATGCGCGCCGCGTGCAGGATCTCGTCGGAGTACGCGTTGCCGATGCCGGCGATCACCGCCTGGTCGCGCAGCAGCCCCTTGATCTGCGTGCGCTTGCCGGCCAGCAGCGCGGCGAAGGCGTCGCGGGTGAGCCCCTCATCAAGGGGATCGGGACCGAGGCGTGCGACGCCGGGCACATCGGCGGGATCGCGCACGACGTACACCGCGAGCGACTTCTTGGTGCCGGCCTCGGTGAGGTCGAAGCCCGAGCCGTCCGACAGGGCGACCCGCAGCGCGATCGGCGTGCGCCCGGGCTTGATGATCGTCGACGGCAGCGCGTCGTACCAGCGCAGCCAGCCGGCCTTCGCGAGATGGAAGACCAGGTGCGCGGCCTCGGTCGTGACGTCGACGAACTTGCCGTGCCGGGTGACGTCGGTGATGCGCGCCTCGCGCAGCGCGTCGATCGGCGGGTCATAGGTCTTCAGCGCGGCGATGTTGGCCACCGAGGCCCGCGCGAGCTGCAGACCCGTGATGCGCCCGCGCAGGAACTCGACGAGACCTTGCACCTCGGGCATCTCGGGCATGCGTTCATCCTGCCACGGGGCGCCGACACGCGGCAGGGCGGGGCGCCCCGCGATGCGCGTCAGAGGATCGGCCAGTCCACCGGCGTTCGGTCATCGTCGCGCAGCAGACCGGCGATCCAGCCGTCGTGCCGGCCGCGGGCGTCCGACAGGCCCTGCCGCAGCATCCCCTCGTAACGGAAGCCGAGCGTGCGCGCGGTGCGCGCCGACGGGATGTTGCCGACGATCGCGCGCCACTCGAGGCGCGCGAGGTGCAGGCCGTCCGGGGCGAAGGCGAAGTCGATCGCCGCGCGCGCGGCCTCGGTGAGCAGCCCCTGGCCGCGCACGTGCGCCGCCATCCAGTACCCGATCTCGGCCGATCCGCCCTTCGCGAGGTGGGCGAGTCCCAGCATGCCGACCCATGCGCCGTCGAGGCGGATCGCCCAGTTCAGCTGCGTCCCCTCGGCCACCCACTTCTCGTTCAAGGCGATGAAATCGTGGGCGTCGCTCAAGGCGTACGGCGACGGCAGCGTCGTCCAGCGCGGCACCTCGGGGTCGGCCGCGGCCACCGTGATCGCCTCGGCGTCATCGCGGGTGGGCAGGCTCAGCTCGAGGCGCGCGGTGCGCAGCGTGACGAGTTGCATCCGACCAGGCTAGCGGCCGGCCGCGCCGCTGGACGTGGCCGCCGGCCCCGGTCGAGACTGCACGAACTGTGCGCCGGAGCGCGCTCAGCGCGCAGTCTGCGCGATCTCGACCGCCGCGTCAGCGTGAGTCCGGCAAGAGCGCACTCGCTCGGGGACCCGGCTCGAACCCCCGCCCCGGTGTGCCGCTTGCGCGGCGCCGAGGCGACCACATGCGACCGCGCACGCGCTCACCAGCTGATGCGTATCCGCCATCAACTGGTCAGTCGCGCAGAACGACGCTCCTGCCCGCGCATGACGGTCCGGCAGACCCGACTCAGAGCGCGACGCGGCGCAGCAGGCCCACCTTGTCGTACACCTCGGCGAGAGTGCGCTCGGCGACTTGGGACGCACGCGCCGCGTTGGCGGCCAGCACCCGGTCGAGCTCGGCCGGGTCGTTCAGCAGGGCCAGCGCGCGCTCGCGCACCGGGCCGAACTCGTTCACGACGACCTCGGCCAGGCCCTTCTTGAAGTCGCCGTAGCCGCGACCGGCGTACTCGTCCTCGATCGAGCCGATCTGCCGGCCGGTCAGGGCCGCGTAGATCACGAGCAGGTTCGACACGCCCGGCTTGGCCTCGCGGTCGTAGCGCACGGTGCCCTCGGAGTCGGTCACGGCCCGCATGATCTTCTTGGCCGAGACGCTCGGCTCGTCCAGCAGCCACAGGACCCCGGCATCCGACTCCGCCGACTTCGACATCTTCGACGTCGGGTTCTGCAGGTCGTAGATGCGGGCGGTCTCCTTCTGGATCACCGGCCGCGGCACCTCGAAGGCCTTGCCGTAGCGGCCGTTGAAGCGCTCGGCCAGGTCACGGGTCAGCTCGACGTGCTGCTTCTGGTCCTCGCCGACGGGCACGATGTCGGTCTGGTACAGCAGGATGTCGGCGGCCATCAGCACCGGGTACGTGAAGAGGCCGACGGTCGTGGCGTCCACGCCGTAGCGCTGCGACTTGTCCTTGAACTGCGTCATGCGGTTCGCCTCGCCGAAGCCGGTGACCGTCGACAGCACCCAGGCGAGCTCGGCGTGGGCGGGCACGTGCGATTGCACGTACAGCGTCGAGCGCGAGGGCTCGATGCCGGCGGCGATGTACTGGGCGGCGGTGCGGCGGGTCTTCTCGCGCAGCTCGGCGGGATCGTTCGGCTGGGTCAGCGCATGCAGATCGACGACCGAGAAGTACGCGTCGTAGGTGTCCTGCAGATCCCGCCACTGCAGCAGCGCCCCGATGTAGTTGCCGGCCTGAAGAGAGTCGGCGGAGGGCTGCATTCCGGAGTAGAGGCGGGGTTTGTTCACCACGACAGTCTATTGAGTGGATGCCGCGTCCCTTCGCCGTCGTCGACCCGCGGTTACCGCGCTCACCGCTCAGACGGCGTAATCGACGACGACCGGCGCGTGATCGCTCCAGCGCGTGTCCCACGAGGGGGCGCGGCCGATCCAGTAGTTCCGCACGCGTTCGGCGAGGGCCGGCGTGGCGACGTGGTAATCGATGCGCCACCCGGTGTCGTTGTCGAACGCCTTGCCGCGGCTCGACCACCACGTGTACGGGCCGTCCACCTCGCCGTGGAAGCGGCGGCCGACATCCACCCAGCCGAGTCCCGTGCCGGTCGACCCGTCCACGCACATGACCTCGGCGCCGCCGTCGCCGAAGAAGCAGTCGAAGTAGGCGCGCTCGCGCGGCAGGAACCCGGCCTTCTTGACGTTGCCGCGCCAGTTGCGGATGTCGAGCTCGCGGTGGCCGACGTTCAGATCGCCCATGATCAGCGCGAGCGCCTCCTCGCCGGCGAGCTGCTGCATGCGCAGGGTCATCGCGTCGAGGAACGCCCACTTGTGGTCCTGCTTGGGCGTGTCGGCCTCACCGGTCGGCACATAGGCGCTGACGACCGTGAGCGTGCGATCGCCGAACGCGACATCGGCCTCGATCCACCGGCCCGCGGAGTCGAGCTGGTCGGCCTCGAGCCCGGCGCGCACCGCCGTCACCGGCGTGCGGGTGACGATCGCGACACCGGCGCGGCCCTTCGCGAGCGCCTCGTGGTTCACGATCCGCCAGCCGGGCAGGGCGGCGGTCAGCTGGTCGGTCGTGGCCCGCACCTCTTGCAGCGCCATGACGTCGACGTCGGCCGTCTCGAGCCAGTCGAGCATGCCGTTGCGCACGGCGGCACGGATGCCGTTCACGTTGATCGAGGCGATGCGAAGGGTGTCGGGCAGGCGTTCGGGAACTGGCACGCGTTCCACCCTAGCGAGGGCCGGCGACACGCCCACGCGCGCCGGCACCGCCCCCGCCGGCGCGGGCCCGCGGTGCCGGCGCCGCTGTCTCGACCTGCAGCAGCTCGCTCTCGGCCTCGCGCACGGCGCGGTTCGCGCGCAGCCGGCGGAACCAGGGGGTCGCGTCGCGCTCGGCCTGCGCCGTGCGCAGACGCTCCCGGGCGGCGCGCAGCAGCTGCTCGTGCGCGGCGCGCAGCCGCTCCTGCTCGCTGAGCCGCTCCAGCGGGATGTCGTCGTCGCCGGCGGCCACGGCGATCCACGAGGCGGCCACCAGCGTGACGATCCCGATCAGCCGGAACCACAGCAGCAGCCCGATGAAGATCGCGAACGTCGCCAGCAGCGGGTTGGACGGGGTGTAGAGCAGCAGCAGGCCCACGCTCAGCTGCAGCACCGTGATCCCGATGCCGCCGAGCAGAGCCCCGGGCCGCACGCGTCTGCCCTTGAGCCCGACGCCGGCCAGCAGGCGGAACAGCCCTGCCAGCGCGGCGGTGTTCAGCACCAGCGTGATCAGGATCGTCAGCACGCGCACCGCCGCGTAGAACCAGCCCGATGCCGTGCTGACGCGCAGCAGGTCGAAGACGAACGTGAGCGCCCATGTGCCGAGGTTGTTCAGCAGGCCGCCGACGAGCATGGCCAGGCCGAACGCGAGCGCGGCGAGGAAGTCGCGCGCCTTCAGCAGCGCGTAGCCGCGCGTGTCCAGCGGCAGGCCCAGGATGTCGCGCACGGCGCGGCGCGAGAAGGTCACCCAGCCGATCGCGGTCCACGCCAGGGCGCCGGCGGCGATGATGCCGGTCACGGTCAGCGTGCCGGCGCTCCTGGAGGCGATGCCCACGAGCTGCGACGCCTCGATGATGCCCTTCGAGCCCTGCGTGCCGATCAGCCCGGGCACGTACTGGTTGATCAGCCCGATCAGCCAGTCGCTCACGGCGTCCGAATCGGATCCCAGCCACAGCCCCACGATCGTGAACGCGACGTAGAGCGCGGCGAAGAACGCGAACAGCGCCTGATAGCTCACCCCGGCGGCGAGCAGAAATCCGTTGTGCTGCAGGAACTGCCGCCACACCCGCACCGGAAACAGCGCCAGCGTGCGATGCGTCAGCTGCGTCGCGCGTGCGATCGGCGCGGCGAAGCGGTCGCGCAGCTCGCGCTCGGTCTCGTCGAACCGCTCCTTCAGCCGCTCCTCGTGCACCCGGGCCCGCTGCGCCGCCTCATGGCTGCCGGCGGATCGCTGTGCGCGCGAGGGCTGGGTCACGGTCACAGACTAGCGAGCGCCCGCCGGAATCCGACGGGCGCTCGAGCTCAGCAGGGAACGGGTCAGCGACCGCCGCGCAGGACGGCCTGCTTGACCTCGGCGATCGCGCGGGTGACCTGAATGCCGCGGGGGCAGGCCTCGGTGCAGTTGAAGGTCGTCCGGCAGCGCCATACGCCTTCCTTGTCGTTGAGGATGTCCAGGCGCACATCGGCCGCGTCGTCGCGCGAGTCGAAGATGAACCGGTGCGCGTTCACGATGGCCGCGGGGCCGAAGTACTGCCCGTCGGTCCAGAACACCGGGCACGACGACGTGCACGCCGCGCACAGGATGCACTTGGTGGTGTCGTCGAAGCGCGCCCGCTCCTCGGCCGACTGCAGGCGCTCCTTGCCGTGCTCGGGCTTCGAGTGCGAGATCAGGAACGGCTGCACGGCCTTGTACGCGTCGAGGAACGGGTCCATGTCGACGATGAGGTCCTTCTCCAGCGGCAGGCCCTTGATCGCCTCGATGTAGATCGGCTTCGAGATGTCGAGGTCCTTGATCAGCGTCTTGCAAGCCAGGCGGTTGCGGCCGTTGATGCGCATGGCGTCCGACCCGCACACGCCGTGCGCGCACGAGCGGCGGAACGAGAGCGACCCGTCCTGCTCCCACTTGATCTTGTGCAGGGCGTCCAGCACGCGCTCGGTGGGGTACATCTCGACGTCGTAGTCCACCCAGCGCGGCTCGGCGTCCACCTCGGGGTCGAACCGCCGGATGATGAAGGTGACCAGGAACGACTGGATCGGCGCCTCCCCGGACGGGGCGCTGGATTCCGACTCGGCGACCGTGGACATCAGTACTTCCTCTCCATCGGCTGGTAGCGCGTGATGACCACGGGCTTCCAGTCCAGCGTGATGTGATCGGTGGCGTCCGACGAGTGCGGGTCGCCGGTCAGGTACGCCATCGTGTGCTTCATGTAGTTCTCGTCGTCGCGCTTCGGGTAGTCGTCGCGCATGTGGCCGCCGCGGCTCTCCTTGCGGTTGCGTGCGGCGTAGACGACGACCTCGGCGATGTCGAGCAGGAACCCGAGCTCGACGGCCTCGAGCAGGTCGGTGTTGTACCGCTTGCCCTTGTCGTCGACGTGCACGTTCTTGTAGCGCTCGCGCAGCTCCTCGATCGTGGCGAGCACCTCGCCGAGCGATTCCTCGGTGCGGAAGACCTGGGCCTTCATGTCCATGTCGTTCTGCAGCGTCTTGCGCAGCGTCGCGATCCGCTCGGTGCCCGTCCCGTTGCGCAGCCCCTCGATGAGCTCGCGCACCGCCTTGGCGGGATCGTCGGGCAGGGGAGTGAACTCGGCGGTCTTGACGTACTCGACCGCGTTGCGACCGGCGCGCTTGCCGAACACGTTGATGTCCAGCAGCGAGTTGGTGCCCAGGCGGTTCGAGCCGTGCACCGACACGCACGCGCACTCGCCGGCGGCGTACAGGCCCGGGACGACGTCGGTGTTGGTGCGCAGCACCTCGGCGTCGTTGTTGGTCGGGATGCCGCCCATCGCGTAGTGCGCGGTGGGCATGACCGGGACCGGCTCGACCACGGGGTCCACCCCCAGGTAGGTGCGGGCGAACTCGGTGATGTCGGGCAGCTTGGTCTCGAGCACCTCGGCGCCCAGGTGCGTGCAGTCGAGGTAGACGTAGTCCTTGTGGGGGCCGGCACCGCGGCCGTCCAGGACCTCCTGCACCATGCTGCGGGCGACGATGTCGCGCGGGGCGAGGTCCTTGATGGTGGGGGCGTAGCGCTCCATGAAGCGCTCGCCCGACGCGTTGCGCAGGATCGCTCCCTCGCCGCGGGCGCCCTCGGTGAGCAGGATGCCGAGGCCGTAGAGCCCGGTCGGGTGGAACTGGAAGAACTCCATGTCCTCCAGCGGCAGCCCCTTGCGCCAGAGGATGCCGACGCCGTCGCCGGTGAGGGTGTGCGCGTTCGAGGTGGTCTTGAAGATCTTGCCGAACCCGCCGGTGGCGAAGATGATCGCCTTCGACTGGAACACGTGCAGCTCGCCGGTGGCCAGCTCGTACGCCACGACGCCGGCGATCTGCGTCGCCCCCGCGGCATCCTTCACCGTGATCAGGTCGAGCACGTAGAACTCGTTGAAGAAGTTGATGCCGAGCTTCACGCAGTTCTGATACAGCGTCTGCAGGATCATGTGACCCGTGCGGTCGGCGGCGTAGCAGGCGCGGCGCACCGCGGCCTTGCCGTGGTCGCGCGTGTGCCCGCCGAAGCGGCGCTGGTCGATCTTGCCCTCGGGGGTGCGGTTGAACGGCAGCCCCATGTTCTCGAGGTCGATCACCGCGTCGATCGCCTCTTTCGCGAGGATCTCGGCGGCGTCCTGGTCGACGAGGTAGTCGCCGCCCTTGACCGTGTCGTACGTGTGCCACTCCCAGTTGTCCTCTTCGACGTTCGAGAGGGCCGCGGCCATGCCGCCCTGCGCCGCACCGGTGTGCGAGCGCGTGGGGTAGAGCTTCGAGATGACCGCGGTCTTGGCGCCCGGGCCCGCTTCGATGGCCGCACGCATCCCGGCGCCGCCGGCGCCGACGATGACGATGTCGAACTGGTGATAGTGGACGCCGTCTTTGACGACGTCGCCTTCTGTCTGAGTGCTCACGTGTGGGATGCCTTCGTTTCGGATGCGATGCGGATCAGACGTGGCAGACGCCGGCCAGGCCTGACGGGACGGGCGGGATGCACGGGTCGAACGTGAACACCACGAGCGTGCCGAGCAGGATCAGGAACGCGGCGACCACCCACAGCGCCCAGATCAGCACGCGCCGCGTGGTGTTGTGCCCGACGTAGTCGTTCACGATCGTGCGCATGCCGTTCGTGCCGTGGATGAGGGCCAGCCACAGCATGATGACGTCCCACCACTGCCAGAACGGGGTGGCGTACTTGCCGGCGACGAACGCGAAGTCGATCTGACGGACGCCGGTGCCCAGCATGAGGTTGACGAACAGGTGGCCGAAGATCAGGACGATCAGCAGCACGCCCGAGCCGCGCATGAACATCCAGCCCCACTTCTCGAGGTTGATGACCTTGCGGCGGGGGCCGGCCGGCGTGCCCTGCGGGCTGCGGGGGGCGGCGACGGTGTCGGCGGTCATGTCAGTGTCCTCCCGTGATCTCGGCGAGGATGACCATGAACTGACGGGGGACGAAGCCGGCCATCGTGATCACCCACAGCCCCAGCACGCCCCACCAGAGCTGGCGCTGGTACTTCGCGCCCTTCTCGGACAGGTCGACGATGATGATGCGCAGCCCGTTGTAGGCGTGGTACGCGATCGCCGCGACGAGGATGATCTCGCCGACGCCCATGATCGGGTTCTTGTACGTGCTGATGACGGCGTCGTACGCGTTGGGCGCGACGCGGATCAGCGACGTGTCGAGAATGTGGACCAGCAGGAAGAAGAAGATCCCGATGCCGGTGATGCGATGCAGCACCCAGGACCACATTCCCTCGTGCCCGCGGTACAGCGTCCCGCGGGGGGTTCGGGAAGTGGTCTCGGATACCTTCGGTGTGACGCGTGCTGATACAGACACGGCCGTCCTCCCTGGGTAGAACTCGAGTCGGGGCGGTCGATGCCCCTCGAAGGCCGGACCGGCCTCGGCGTCACTCAGGCGCGACTCCCATCCTATTCCCGTCCCTCGCACAGCGGCGACTCAGGCAGGCCTTACCCGCCGGTCGCTCCGCTACCCTGTGGTTCATGCCCGAGCCCGTCTCCGACTTCTACGCGATCATCCCCGCCGGCGGCATCGGCAGCCGGCTGTGGCCGCTGTCCCGGGCCGACGCCCCCAAGTTCCTGCACGACCTGACCGGGTCCGGTCACACGCTGCTGCGCGACACGTGGAATCGGCTCGAGCCGCTGTCCGGCCCCGACCGCATCGCCGTGGTGACCGGGCGCGCGCACCGCGCGGCGGTCGAGAAGGAGCTGCCCGGCATTCCCGATCACAACGTCTTCCTCGAGTCTGAGCCGCGCGACTCGAGCGCCGCGATCGGCCTGGCCGCCGCGATCCTTGCCCGGCGCGAGCCCGACGTGATCGTCGGGTCGTTCGCCGCCGACCACGTGATCCGGGTGCCGCACCTGTTCGACTGGGCCGTGCGGCAGGCGATCGAGGTCGCCCGTGAGGGATACATCTGCACGATCGGCATCCCGCCCACCGAGCCGTCGATCGGATTCGGCTATATAAGGAAGGCCGGCGAGCTGCTCGTGGACGGCGCACCCGAGGCCGCGCTCGTCGAGCGGTTCGTCGAGAAGCCCGACCTCGCCACCGCGCGCGAGTACTACGCGGACCGCTCCTACCTGTGGAACGCGGGGATGTTCATCTCGCGCGCCGACGTGCTGCTCGGCGAGATCGCCGAGAACCGCCCGCAGCTGTACGCCGGGCTCATGGACCTGGCCGAGGCCTGGGACGACCGCGACGCCCGCGGCCCGGTCGTCGACCGGGTGTGGCCGACGCTGGAGAAGATCGCGATCGACTACGCCGTCGCCGAGCCCGCCGCCGAGCGCGGCCGGCTCGCGGTGGTCCCGGGGCACTTCGACTGGGACGACGTGGGCGACTTCGCGAGCCTGGCCAAGCTCAACTCGCACGGTCGGCCGAACGACCTGGCGATCCTGGGACCGAACGCCCGCATCCTCTCCGACGCCGCCAGCGGCATCGTGGTCAGCCAGACCAACCGGGTCATCTCGCTGATCGGCGTGAAGAACATCGTCGTGGTCGACACTCCGGACGCGCTGCTGGTGACCACGAGCGAGAACGCCCAACGGGTCAAGGGCGTCGTCGACGCGCTCAAGCTCACCGGGCGCGGTGATGTGTTGTAGCGCCGGCATCATTGCGGGTTGATAACCATTCGCGTGCACAGGGGTGCGAAGTGCGCAATCCGGGTGTCACACTGGGTAACTTCGAAGCACCTCGCCGCGAAATCCCGCGGCGCCCAATCTGTTGTGGAGGTCGACTTGACCATCTCTTCTGCACGCAAGCTCGCAGGCGCCGTCGCCGCAGCGGGCCTCGTTCTCGCGCTCGCCGGCTGCGGCCAGGCGCCCGCGGCGAACAACCCGTCGAGCAGCGGCTCCGCGAAGGCGAAGGCCGTCGCCGGCTTCAAGCCCTGCATCGTGTCGGACGACGGCGGGTGGAACGACCGCTCGTTCAACGAGTCCGCCAAGAACGGCATCGACAAGGCCGCCAAGGACCTGGGCGTGAAGGCCGTCGAGGCCGAGTCCAGTTCGGCCAGCGACTACGCGCCGAACCTCGACAGCATGGTCTCGCAGAACTGCACCCTGATCATCTCGGTCGGCTTCAAGCTGTCGGCCGACACGATCAAGTCGGCACTGGCCAACCCCGACATCAACTACGCCATCATCGACGACGGCGCGGACGCGAACGGCGACGGAAAGCCCGACGCTCCGAACATCAAGCCCATCCTCTTCAACACGGTCGAGGCCGCGTACCTCGGCGGCTACGCCGCCGCCGCCTGGTCGCACCAGGACAAGGTCGACAAGGTCGGCACGTTCGGCGGCCTGCAGATCCCGTCGGTCGCCATCTTCATGGACGGCTTCGTCGACGGCGTCCAGGCGTACAACAAGGACAACAGCGCCGACGTGAAGACCTTCGGCTGGGATGCCACGAAGCAGAAGGGCTCGTTCACGGGCGGCTTCGCGGCCAACGACACCGCCAAGCAGACCGCCAAGGGCATCCTCGACCAGGGCGTGGACGTGATCCTGCCGGTCGGCGGCCCGATCTACCAGAGCGCCGCGGCCGCCATCAAGGACAGCGGCAAGAACACCGTGATGCTGGGCGTCGACTCCGACCTGGCCGTGGCCGACCCGTCGGTCGCCGGCGTCACGCTGGTCTCGATCATGAAGCGCATCGACTCGGCCGTCTACGACACCGTCACCTCGGCCGCCAGCGGCAAGTACGACGTCACGCCCTACATCGGCACGCTCGAGAACGACGGCGTGGGCCTGTCGAGCTTCCACGACTTCGAGAGCAAGCTGCCGGCCGGCCTGACCGACAAGCTCGACGAGCTGAAGAAGCAGATCATCTCGGGCGACCTGAAGGTCACCTCGACCAACTCGCCGAAGTAATCGACGGCGACGGGCGGTCGGACAGGATGCCTCGCATCCGGTCCGACCGCCTTCCTTCGTGACGATTCCCATTGCGGATAGGGTGCACAGTATGAAGTTGGAGCTGCGAGGCGTGACGAAGCGCTTCGGAAGCCTGGTGGCCAACGACCACATCGACCTCGAGTTGCGCAGCGGTGAGATCCATGCGCTGCTCGGCGAGAACGGCGCCGGCAAGTCGACGCTGATGAACGTGCTCTACGGGCTGTATCAGGCCGACGAGGGCGAGATCCTGATCGACGGGGTGCCGCAGCACTTCCGCGGTCCGGGCGACGCCATCGACGCCGGCATCGGCATGGTGCACCAGCACTTCATGCTCATCCCGGTGTTCACCGTCGCCGAGAACCTGATGCTCGGCCACGAGGACACGAAGGGCCCCGGCGTCCTCGACCTCGCCGCGGCCCGACGCCGCGTACGCGAGGTGTCCGATCGCTTCGGCTTCCAGCTCGACCCCGACGCGCGCGTCGAGAACCTGCCCGTGGGCGTGCAGCAGCGCGTCGAGATCGTCAAGGCCCTCGCCCGTGACGCCAAGATCCTCATCTTCGATGAGCCGACCGCGGTGCTCACTCCGCAGGAGACCGACGAGTTCATGCGGATCATGCGCCAGCTGCGCGACGAGGGCACCGCCATCGTGTTCATCACGCACAAGCTGCGCGAGGTGCGCGAGGTCGCCGATCGCATCACCGTCGTGCGTCTGGGCAAGGTGATCGGCGAGGCGAGCCCGACCGCGACCAACACCGAGCTCGCCTCGATGATGGTCGGTCGCGCCGTCGAGCTCACGGTGCACAAGGACCCGCCGAAGATCGGCGCCGGCGCCGGCCTCGAGGTGCGCGGCCTGCGCGTGCTGGGCCTGGACGGCACGGTCGTGGTCGACGGCGTCGACCTCGACGTGCGCCCCGGCGAGGTGCTGGCCGTGGCCGGCGTGCAGGGCAACGGCCAGACCGAGCTCGCCGAGGCGATCGTCGGCCTGCAGGACAAGGTCGAGGGGACGATCACCCTCGACGGCACCGAGCTTGTCGGCCAGAGCGTGCGCCGCATCCTCGACGAAGGCGTCGGGTTCGTGCCCGAGGACCGGCAGGAGGACGGGCTCGTCGGCACGTTCTCGGTCGCCGAGAACCTGATCCTCGACCGCAGCGGCGACCCCGCTTTCCAGTCGGCGGCCACGATCCGCCGCCGCGACCTCGACGCGTTCGCGCGCGAGAAGATCACCGAGTTCGACATCCGCACGCAGGGCCCCGCGAGCCCCGCCGGCGCCCTGTCGGGCGGCAACCAGCAGAAGGTCGTCATCGCCCGCGAGCTCAGCCGCGACCTCAAGCTCCTGCTGGCCTCGCAGCCCACCCGCGGTGTCGACGTCGGCTCGATCGAATTCATCCACAAGCGCATCATCGCCACCCGCGACGCCGGCGTGCCGGTGGTCGTCGTCTCGACCGAGCTCGACGAGGTCGTCGCCCTCGCCGACCGGATCGCGGTGATGTACCGCGGCGGCATCGTCGGGATCGTCCCGGCCGATACCCCGCGCGACGTGCTCGGCCTCATGATGGCCGGCGAGAACCCCACGGAGGACGCTGCATGAGCGACCGAGTCCCGGGCGCAGGCACCGAGAGCGCCGGGCTGCCCGTCGAACAGCTGCCCACGGCATCCGGCCCCCTCACCGGCCAGTCCACCCACGCGATCAAGGACATCCCGCCCGCGCCGCGGTCGAACCAGCTGATCCGCGAGATGCTGCGCGGATCGGTGGTCACCACGATCCTCGCGATCGTCGCCGCGATGATCGTCGGCGGCATCCTCATCGCGGCCACCGACGAGAACGTGCAGGCCGCGGCCGGCTACTTCTTCTCGCGCCCCGGCGACACGCTCGCCGCGATCTGGCAGTCGGTGTCGGGCGCCTACTATGCGATGTTCCAGGGGGCGATCGTCAACCCCGAGGCGGCCTCGTTCATCCGGTTCATCCGGCCGCTGACGAACACCCTCGGCTTCGCGGCCCCGCTGATCGCCGCCGGGCTCGGCGTCGCCCTCGCGTTCCGCGCCGGCCTGTTCAACATCGGCGCCCGCGGCCAGATGCTCGTCGCGTGTGCGACCGCAGCGCTGGTGACGTTCAACCTCGACCTGCCGCTGTGGATCCACCTGCCGCTCACCCTCATCGCCGGCATCGCAGGCGGTGCGATCTGGGGCGGCATCGCCGGACTCGTGAAGGCTCGCACCGGGGCGCACGAGGTGATCCTCACGATCATGCTGAACTACGTGGCGCTGTACCTGGTCAGCTGGCTGGTGCGCACGCCCGGCCTGCTGCGCAAGCCCGGCCAGAACCAGCCGATCTCGTCGCCGACGCCCGAGTCGGCCCAGTTCCCGTCGCTGTTCGGCCCGCAGTTCCCGTTGCTGAACTGGGGCTTCCCGGTCGTGATCGTCGCCACCCTGATCGTCTGGTGGCTCGTCGAGCACTCCAGTCTCGGGTTCCGCCTGCGCGCGGTCGGCGAGAACCCGCACGCCGCACGGGCGGCAGGCATCAGCGTGCAGCGCATGTACGTGTACGCCATGCTGCTCGCCGGCGCACTGGCGGGCCTGGCCGGCATGAACCAGATCCTCGGCGCGGTCACCAGCGGCTTCGACGGCGGCATCGACGCCGGCATCGGCTTCGACGCGATCACCGTGGCGCTGCTCGGCCGCAGCCGCGCATGGGGGACGTTCTGGGCGGGCCTGCTGTTCGGGGCGCTGAAGGCCGGCTCGTTCACGATGCAGGCGGCGCAGGGCATCCCCGTCGACATCGTGCTGGTCGTCGAGTCGATGATCGTGCTGTTCATCGCAGCCCCGCCCCTGGTGCGCACGATCTTCGGCCTGCCCAAGGACGACTCCGAGCGCTCGTCGCGCGGGCGGGCGCGCATCGCCCGCAAACGCGCAGCGGCCGAGCAGAAGGCGGTGGCCTCATGACGGCTCTTGCCACCGAGGTGGCAGAGATCCACCTCGACGTCGTGCGCACCCGGCACCTGAAGCTGCCGATCACGCTGTCGATCGTCGACGTCCTGCTGGGCCTGCTGTTCCTGTTCTCGCCGGTCGCCGGCGACAGCGTGTTCCGCCTGAGCGACTCGGGCTCGGCGATCGCGCTGGCTGACATGCACGTCCCGGCAGCGCCGACGGTGTGGATCACGTGGGTGCTGCTGGCATTGCTGACCGTGTGGACGTGGCTGGATGCCGTGGCCTACCGCCACACGCGGCTCTGGCTGCCGATCGTCTTCGCGATCCTCGCGATGTTCGCCTTCCTGACATGGGCCGCGCAGGACGGCGGTGTCGTCCCGGTCGCCGGCACCCTCGCCGGCGCGCTGTCGCTGTCGGTGCCGCTCGTGTACGGCGCCCTGGCCGGCGTGATCGGCGAGCGCGGCGGCGTCGTGAACATCGCGATCGAGGGCCAGCTGCTGCTGGGCGCGTTCAGCGCGGTGCTCCTGGCGAGCATCACCGGCAACCCGTACGTCGGCCTGATCGGCGCGATGATCGGCGGCGTGTTCGTCGCGTTCGTGCTCGCAGCCTTCGCGATCCGCTACCTCGTCGATCAGATCATCGTCGGCGTCGTGCTGAACGTGCTGGTCTCGGGCCTGACCGGGTTCCTCTACGGGGCGTTGCTGGCGCCCAACCAGCAGACCCTGAACAGCGCGCCGACCTTCCCGAAGTGGAACATCCCGCTGCTGGGCGACATCCCGGTCATCGGTCCGGTGTTCTTCCGCCAGCCGTTCATCGTCTACCTGATGTACGTCATCGTCGCCGTCGTGGCGTGGGGCATGTACCGCACCCGGTGGGGTCTGCGGCTGCGCGCGGTCGGCGAGCACCCGAAGGCCGCCGACACGGTGGGCATCAAGGTCAACCCGACCCGGTTCTGGAACGTGCTGCTGGCCGGCGCCATCGCCGGCATCGGCGGTGCGTACTTCACGCTCGTCTCGGTGCCGCACTTCACGAAGGACATGACCGCGGGCCTCGGCTTCATCGCGCTGGCCGCGGTGATCTTCGGCGGGTGGGATCCGATCAAGGCGACCCTGGCGGCGCTGCTGTTCGGCTTCGCGACCAACCTGCAGAATCTGCTCACGGTGCTGAAGACGCCGATCCCCAGCGAGTTCATGCTGATGCTGCCGTACATCGTGACGATCCTGGCGGTGGCCGGGTTCGCGGGTCAGATCAAGGCGCCCGCCGCCGACGGCAAACCGTACATCAAGGGATGACACCGGATGCCGCGGCCGCGCGCACGCGGCAGGCCGCGGCATCCACCCCCGACGCGAAAGAAGAGCGATCATCGTGACCGACATCGACTGGGATGCGCTGCACGCGGCGGCGCGTGAGGCCGCCGAGCACGCGTACGTGCCGTACTCGCGGTATCGCGTGGGGGCGGCCGCGCTGGTCACCGACGGGCGGATCATCTCGGGCTGCAACGTCGAGAACGCGTCGTACGGACTCACCCTGTGCGCCGAGTGCGGCCTGGTCTCGGATCTGCACCGCTCCGGCGGCGGGCGGCTCGTGGCGTTCGCGTGCGTGAACGGCGACGGGGCGACGATCATGCCGTGCGGCCGCTGCCGCCAGCTGCTGTTCGAGCATGCGATCCCCGGAATGCTGCTGGACACGGTCTCGGGCATCCGCACGATCGACGAGGTGCTGCCCGACGCGTTCGGCCCCCGCGACCTGGAGACGGCGCGATGACCGAGCGCGAGCGAGTCGAACCCTTCGACGCCGTCGACGTGATCCGCGCCCAGCGCGACCGGACGGGCAACTCCGAGGCGGCGCTGCGCTGGATGGTGGACGCCTACACCCGCGAGTATGTCACCGACGCGCAGATGGCGTCCTTCGCGATGGCGGTGCTGCTGAACGGCATGGAGCGCAGCGAGATCCGGGTGCTCACCGACGCGATGATCGCCTCGGGCGAGCGGATGAGCTTCGCGGGCCTCGGCCGGCGCACCGTCGACAAGCACTCCACGGGCGGGGTCGGCGACAAGATCACGCTGCCGCTGGCGCCGCTGGTCGCCGCGTTCGGGGTCGCCGTCCCGCAGCTGAGCGGCCGGGGTCTGGGCCACACCGGCGGCACCCTCGACAAGCTCGAGTCGATCCCGGGGTGGCGCGCGGCGCTGTCGAACGACGAGCTGTTCGCGCAGCTGCGCGACATCGGCGCGGTCATCTGCGCCGCGGGGTCGGGCCTGGCCCCCGCCGACAAGCGGCTGTACGCGCTGCGCGACGTCACCGGCACGGTCGAGGCGATCCCGCTGATCGCGTCGAGCATCATGTCGAAGAAGATCGCCGAGGGCACCGAGTCGCTCGTGCTCGACGTGAAGGTCGGCTCGGGCGCGTTCATGCACGACCTCGACCGGGCCCGTGAGCTCGCCCAGACGATGGTCGCGCTCGGCGCGGACTCGGGGGTGGCCACCACCGCCCTCATCACCGACATGGACACCCCGCTGGGCCTGGCGATCGGCAACGCGAACGAGGTGCGCGAGTCGGTCGAGGTGCTCGCCGGGGGCGGCCCCGCGGATGTCGTGGAGCTGACGGTCACCCTCGCCCGCGAGATGCTGGCGCTGGCCGGCCACCCCGGCGCCGACGTCGAGGCGGCCCTCCGGGACGGCCGGGCCATGGACGTGTGGCGCTCCATGATCCGCGCGCAGGACGGCGACCCCGACGCGGCGCTGCCGACCCCTCGCGAGACGCACACCGTGACCGCGCCGGCCGCCGGCGTCGTCACCCGGGTGGACGCCTGGGACTTCGGCGTGGCCGCCTGGCGCCTGGGCGCCGGCCGCGCCCGACCCCAGGACCCCGTCGTGCACGAGGCCGGGATCGATCTGCACGTCAAGCCGGGTGATAGCGTGGCAGCCGGTCAAGCGCTGTTCACCCTCGGGGCCGCCGACGCGTCGCGCATCCCGCGCGCGCTCGAGGTGCTCGAGGGCGGCTGGGCCGTCGAGCCCGCGCCCGCGGCCCCGGCCGAGCGCCGCTCCATCGTGATCGAGCGCATCACCGCCTGACCTCTCGCAGCCGGCGGCTGCGGCATCCATCGTCGTCGTGAGGAGCCCCATGTCCATCGATCAGAACGCAGACGTCCGCATCGGCGGCGTCTCGCTGCGGAGCCTCCCGAAGGTGTCGCTGCACGACCACCTCGACGGTGCGCTGCGCCCGGCGACGATCATCGAGCTCGCCGACGCCGCGGGCATCGAGGTGCCCGAGCACGACGCGGCGGCCCTCGGCGATTGGTTCGCGACGCAGAGCGACTCGGGCTCGCTCGTCGAGTACCTGAAGACGTTCGACCTGACCACCGCCGTCATGCAGACGCGCGCGCAGCTCACGCGTGTGGCTCGCGAGTTCGTCGAGGACCTCGCCGCCGACGGCGTCGTCTACGGCGAGGTGCGCTGGGCGCCCGAGCAGCACGTCTCGGGCGGCCTCAGCCTCGACGAGGCGGTCGACGCCGTGCAGCGAGGCATCGACGAGGGAGAGGACGCCGCGGCCTCGGCCGGGCACGACATCCGCGTCGGCCAGCTCATCTCGGCGATGCGCCACACCGACCGGTCGCTCGAGATCGCGCAGCTCGCCGTGCGGTGGCGAGAGCGCGGCGCGGTCGGGTTCGACATCGCCGGGCCTGAGGACGGCTTTCCGCCCTCGCGTCTGCGCGAGGCGTTCGACTACCTCGCGTCCGAGTTCTTCCCGGCGACGGTGCACGCGGGCGAGGCGGCCGGCGTGGACTCGATCCGCTCGGCGATCCTCGACGGGCGGGCGCTGCGGCTGGGCCACGGCGTGCGCATCGCCTCGGACCTCGAGTTCGTCGGTCGCGACGGCGACGACGTGCAGGTGCGCTTCGGCGACGTGGCGCGCTGGGTGCGCGACCGCGAGATCCCGCTGGAGCTCTCGCCGTCCTCGAACCTGCAGACCGGCGCGATCGCGGCATGGGGCACCGAGCTGTCGGACCACCCGTTCGACCTGCTGTACCAGCTCGGTTTCGCGGTGACGGTGAACGTCGACAACCGCACCATGAGCCGCACCTCGCTGACCCGCGAGCTGGCGCTGCTGGCCGAGGCGTTCGAGTACGACCTGGCCGACATCGAGGCGTTCCAGCTGAACGCCGCCGCCGGCGCCTTCCTGCCGGTCGAGGAGCGCGAAGAGCTCGTCGAGGTGATCGCCGCCGGCTTCGACCGCTGATCTGCGATCGGGCGTCTTCAGCGGGCGCGGGCCGCTACGAGCACGAGACCGTGGTGACCGTGCCGCTGATCAGGGACGCGCCCGAGCCGGCGTACACGGTCGCGCGCAGCGTCGAGCCGTTGTAGGCGCGGACGGTGCCGCTCGTGCGGGCGTTGGCGATCGAGCGCACCTGCGGCAGCGCCCGCACCGAGTTGCCCGTCGTGCAGGTGCTGAAGGTCAGCTTGCTGCCGGTGTAGCCGGCGCCCGAGTACACGCAGTACCGGCCGGTCACGCACGAGCCGATGCTGGCCGGGCTGACCGTCGAGGTGCGGGCGGCGGCGCCTACGGGGCTCTCCGCGGGGGCCTTCGCGGGGTCCTCCAGCGTGAGCACGACCGCTCCGTCGTCCCAGCTGACCTCGTTCCAGGCGGTCTGCGTGCCGCCGTGCGCGGCGATGACGGCGTCGACCTCGGCCTGCACGCCCGATGCGGGTGCGGTGTCGGCGGCCCACGCGGGCGCAGCGGTGAACGGGACGACGAGGGCGGACAGAGCGAGCAGGACGTGCGCGACGCGCATGCTTACCTCCAGGCGGTGTACTCGGTGATCGACGGGGACGTGATGTCGGTGCGGTCGCCGCCGACGTAGACGACCTCGATGGCGAGGATCCGGCCGGTGCGGGAATCGACCGTGGCCCGGGTCTGGTAGGCCCCGTCGTTCGCGGGACCGACGAACACCACGCCGCGCCGGCCCAGCCGGTCGCGGCCGGTTCCCGCCACGTCCAGTGCGTGGGCGGTGCTCAGGAACGTGAGCATGGCCGAGGCCTGCTCGGCGTCGAGACGCCGGAAGTCGAGGATGCTGGGCACCTGCAGCAGAAGCTCGCCGGCGGGGGCCGAGGCCGCCACACCGAACGTCTGCGCGAAGTACCCGGCCCACTTCTCCGCGGTCCGCGGAGGCTCGGGAATCGGGTTCTCGGTGGTGTACTGGTCGAGCACCTGCCCCACCGGATGGGCGCTGGCGGGAATGACGGCCGCACCTGTCTCGGCGTACGGCGTGCCCGCCCGGGACGTGACCGCGACCACGCCGTCCTTCTCGGCGACCGAGACGTCCTGCGGCTGGATGAACTGCGCGCTGATGCGCTGCGCGCCGTCCACCTCGGTGTTCAACGTCCAGGTCTGATACGAGATCGTGTCCGCCGCCGCGGTCGGGGACTTCGCGGCCGTGCGCGCGAGTCCCGCCATGGCGCCCGCGGCGTCGTTGTCGATCGCGTGCAGCTGCGCCAGCGGCGGGGTGACCGCCAGAGCCGTCGGCTCGGTCGTCGCCGGGGTCTGCGACGTGCCAGCGAAGACGGCCAGGAGCGTCGCGGCCACCGCGGTGCCGAGGACGACCAGCGCGTGACGGCGCGACGCGCGACGCCGGGGGCGTGCGGCCTGCTCTGCGAGGGTCGGGAGCGAATCCGTGCCGGGGGCCGCGGCATCCGACGCCTGCGGCGATGCCGGGGTCGGGTCAGGGCGCAAACCGGCGTCGTCGCTCACGGCTGCGCCTCGCTCGGGAATCTCGGCACCTCGCCATGGTACCCCTCCCACGGCTCGACGACACGCCGTCCCACGCCGTCGCCGGCGCGCCGCGCGTGGCGGGTGCGCGAGACCGGTGCGCAAGGCTGAAGTGCGTCGCTGTTGTGCGTGACGCCGCGTTTCGTCGGATTCCGGGAATAGACGCGGGCCGCGCCAAGCTGGACATGTCGGGCAGGGATCACAGCCCGCCCCGACAAGTCCCCAGAGCTCGCCGCATCGGCGGCGTCCGGCAGGCGCGCACACGCGCAGTGGAAAGAGGCATGACATGAGACGACGACACCTGGCGGCGGCGATCGCGCTGGCGGCGACGGCAGCGCTGGCCCTGACGGCGTGCTCGGGCGGATCCGGCGGCAATGGCAGCGCGTCCGGCGGCAAGGGCGGAACGCTCACGATCCTGACGTCCGCGACGCAGATCAACCTCGACCCGGCCAAGAGCCAGAACCTCGCGATCACGACGCTCGGCCTCATCGAGCGGCGCCTGACGACGTGGGACATCGAGAAGGGCAAGCCCGCCAAGGTCGTGCCCGACCTCGCGACCGACACCGGCCGGGCCAGCGACGACGGCAAGACCTGGACGTACACGCTCAAGGACGGGCTGAAGTTCGCCGACGGCTCGCCCATCACCTCGCAGGACATCAAGTACGGCATCGAGCGCTCGTTCGCGCCCGAGCTGTCCGGCGGCCTCGGCTACCACAAGACCCTGCTGGTCGGCGGCGACACCTACAAGGGCCCCTATACCGGCGGCGAGCTGGCCTCGATCCAGACGCCCGACGCCAAGACGATCGTGTTCCACCTGAACACCTCGTACGGCGACTGGCCGTGGATCGTCTCGATGCCCGCGTTCGCGCCGGTGCCCAAGGCCAAGGACGACCCGCAGACGTACGGCGAGAACCCGGTGGCCACCGGCCCTTACAAGGTCGCCTCGAACAAGCAGGGCACGGCGCTCGAGCTCGTGCGCAACACCGAATGGGACGCGAAGACCGACCCGGTGCGCACGGCCGGCCCCGACAAGATCGTCTTCAAAGAGAGCCAGGATGTCTCGACCAGCACGCAGACGCTGATCAGCGACGCCGGCAGCGCCAAGGACTCGTTCCTGGCGACGTACCTGGGAGCGGCCGAGCTGAACCTCGTGAACCGCAATCCCGACGCCAAGAAGCGCCTGGCCACCAGCGACGCCGGCCCCATCAACTACCTCGCCATGAACACGCAGCGCGGGGCGCTGAAGGACCTCAAGGTGCGGCAGGCGATCGAGTACGCCGTCGACAAGAAGGCGTTCATCATCGCGCAGGGCGGGCCGCAGGCCGCGGTCCCGGCGACCACGCTGATCACCCCCGGCATCCCCGGTCGTCAGGAATACGACCTCTATCCGTCGGGCGACGACGGCGATGTCGCCAAGGCCAAGCAGCTGCTCGCTGAGGCCGGGCACGCGTCCGACCTGAACCTCGTGCTGTGGGCCGAGAACGACCCCTCGAGCCAGGCGCAGGCGCAGGCCCTGCAGCAGGGCATCGAGCGGGCCGGCATCAAGGTCACGATCAAGCCGCTCGACCAGAACACGATGCTGACCGACGCCACGACGAACGCCAACCCCGACTACGACCTGATCCTCAGCGGCTGGCAGCCAGACTTCCCGAGCGCCAACGGCAACATCCAGCCGCTGTTCGACTCCAGCCAGATCGGCGGCGGCGGGTACAACCTGGCGCGCTACTCGAACCCGGATGTCGACAAGCTGATCGCCCAGGCGAGTGCGACCGTCGACCCGGCCGGCGCGCAGCAGATCTGGGCGCAGGCCGACAAGCGGATCATGCAGGACGCCCCGATCGTGCCGCTGACCTACGCGAAGCAGTCGTTCCTGGCCGGCGGCAACGTGAAGGACTTCTTCGTCGCGTCCTTCCCGGCATATCCGAACTACCTCACTGTCACACTGGGACAGTGACGCACGATCCCACCACACCGTTGCTGTCGGCGGACGCGGTCCGCATCGCGTTCGCCGACACCAGCGGCGGCACAGCCGGAGCCCGCACCGTCGTCGACGGGGTGGGCTTCGCCCTGCATCCCGGGCGCGTGCTGGCCCTCGTCGGCGAGTCGGGGTCGGGCAAGTCCGTCACCGCGATGTCGATCCTGGGGCTGCTGCCGCCCACGGCACAGGTCTCCGGCAGCATCCTGCTCGGCGACCGGCAGCTCATCGGCGCCCCGCCCCAGGTGCTGCGGGGCGTGCGCGGGGGACGCATCGGCACGATCTTCCAAGAGCCGATGAACGCGTTCAACCCGGTGTACACCATCGGGTGGCAGATCGCCGAGGCGCTCGAGACGCACGGCCGGCTCTCCCGCGCCGACGCGCAGGCGCGCGTGCGGGAGCTGCTGACCTCGGTCGGCATCCGCGACGTCGACCGGGTCGCCCGCGCGCACCCGCACGAGCTGAGCGGCGGTCAGCTGCAGCGCGCGATGATCGCGATGGCGATCTCGTGCGACCCCGAGATCCTCATCGCCGACGAGCCCACCACGGCGCTGGACGTCACGGTGCAGGCCGGCATCCTCGACCTGATCCGCTCCCTGCGCAGCGAACGCGGCGTCGCCGTGCTGCTGATCACCCACGACATGGGTGTGGTCGCCGATCTCGCCGACGACGTCGTCGTCATGCGCGCCGGCACCGTCGTCGAACGGGCCGATTCGCACACGCTGTTCGGGGCGCCGCAGGCCCCGTACACGCGCGAGCTGCTGCAGGCCGTGCCGCGATTGGGCCAGGCGGCGCCGGATGCCGGGGCTGCGGCATCCACCCCCGCACCGGTGGTCGACGTCGAGGACGTCGACATCGTCTACGGCACCGACGGGTGGGGCCGCACGGCCGTGCATGCCGTGAGCGGCGCGAGCCTGACGATCGACGCGGGGCGCACATTCGGACTGGTCGGCGAGTCGGGGTCGGGCAAGTCCACGCTCGGCCGAGCCCTCGCCGGCCTCGTGCCGGTCGCCGCGGGCCGCGTCGAGATCGCCGGCGTCGACCTCGCCACCGCCTCGCGCCGCCGGCTGCGGCAGGTGCGCCGCAGCATCGGCTACGTGTTCCAGGACCCGGCCTCGTCGATCAACCCGCGCTCCACGGTCGGCCGCGCGATCGCCGAGCCGCTGCGCCTGCACGCGAAGCTGACCGTCGGCCAGCGCCGGGCGCGCGTCGACGAGCTGCTCGACGCCGTGCAGCTGCCCCGCTCGTTCGCCGAGCGGTACCCGCACGAGCTCAGCGGCGGGCAGCGTCAGCGCGTCGCCATCGCCCGTGCCGTGGCGCTGCGGCCTGCGCTGCTGATCGCCGACGAGCCGACCAGTGCGCTGGACGTCTCGGTGCAGGCGAAGGTGCTCGAGCTGTTCGTGCAGCTGCAGCGCGAGTTCGGCTTCGCCAGCCTGTTCATCAGCCACGACCTCGCCGTCGTGCAGGAGGTCGCACAGGACGTCGCGGTGCTGCGGGCCGGACGCGTCGTCGAGGCCGGCCCCGCCCGGCAGCTGCTCACCGCTCCCGAGCAGCCGTACACGCAGCGGCTCATCGCCGCAGCACCGGTGGCCGACCCGGTCGCGCAGCGGGAGCGCCGCGACCGGTGGCGGCAGTTGACGAACGAGGATGCCGGGGTGATCGCATGACCGTCGCGAACACCGTCGAGGGCACCGGCATCCCGTCCCGGCGCACCGGGTTCCGGCATATCGCCCGTTCCGTGCTGCGCGACCCGTGGGCGACCGCGGGGGCGATCGTCATCGTGGTCTTCGTGCTGGCCGCGGTCTTCGCGCCGCTGCTGAGCGGCATCACCGGGCAGAACCCGTACACCTACCATCTGGACCTCCTGGACGAGTCCGGTGCCCCGGTCGGCTTCGGCGGGGGCATCAGCGCCGCGCACTGGTTCGGCGTCGAGCCGCTGACCGGGCGCGATCTGTTCTCGATCGTCGTCTACGGCGCGCGCATCTCGCTGCTGGTGGGCATCAGCGCCACCGTCCTGTCGGTGCTCATCGGCGTGTTCGTGGGGCTGACGACCGGCTTCTTCGGCGGCTGGTACGACCGGATCGGCAGCCGCGTGGTGGACGTCATGTTCGGCTTCCCGACGCTCGTGTTCATGATCGCGCTGACGGCGATCGTGCCCACGGCGTTCCCGCGGCCGCTGTTCATGATCATCATCATCGGGCTGTTCGGCTGGCCCTCGATCTCGCGGGTCGTCCGCGGCCAGGTGCTGTCGCTGCGCGAACGCGCGTTCGTCACGGCATCCACCGCCATGGGGGCCGGAGGCTGGCGCGTGGCCGTCAGTCAGGTGCTGCCGAACGTGTCGGCGACCATCATCGTCTACACGACGATCATGGTGCCCTCGATGATCGGGTTCGAGGCGGCGCTGTCGTTCCTGGGCGTCGGGGTGCCACCGCCCACCCCCAGCTGGGGCCGTACGATCGGCGAGGCCGTCAGCTGGGTGCAGGTCAGCCCCATGTACCTGGTGTTCCCGGGGGTGGCGCTGTTCCTCATCACGCTCGCGTTCAACGTGCTCGGCGACGGGCTGCGCGACGCACTCGACCCGAAGGGAGCCCGGCGATGACGCGATTCATCCTGCAGCGCCTCGCCGGCATGATCCTCGTGCTGCTCGTGGTGGCGGTGATCTCGTTCGCGATCTTCTACCTGCTGCCCTCGAACCCCGCCCAGCTCAGCTGCGGCAAGCCGTGCACGCCCGACAACCTCGCGCGGGCGCAGGAGTTCATGGGCACGAACCTGCCGTGGTGGCAGCAGCTCGGCGCGTTCCTGTGGGGCATCGTCGCCGGCCGCACGTTCGGGTCGGGCGATGCCGCGGTCGTGTGCGCGGCGCCCTGCTTCGGCTACTCGTTCCAGCAGAACGCGTCGGTCACCGACCTGATCGTCTCGCGGTTCCCCGTCTCGGCATCCATCGCCGTCGGCGCGGCCGTGCTGTGGCTGCTGATCGGAGTGGCCGGGGGAGTCATCTCGTCGCTGCGCCGGGGGACCTGGATCGACCGCAGCGTCATGACCCTCGCGATCGCGGGCGTCTCGGCGCCGAGCTACCTCGTGGGGCTGCTGGCGATCCTCATCTTCGGGTTCACGCTGCAGTGGCTGCCCACCGGCGGATACGTGCCGCTGACCGAGGATCCGGGGCAGTGGTTCCTGCACCTGGTGCTGCCGTGGTGCACGCTGGCGTTCATCAGCGCGGCGATCTATGCGCGCCTGACCCGCGGCGAGATGATCGAGTCGATGGGGCAGGACTACATCCGCACCGCACGGGCCAAGGGGCTCGGCGAGCCGCGGGTGGTGGTGCGGCACGGACTGCGCAACGCCATCATCCCGGTCGTGACGATCTTCGGACTGGACCTCGGGAGCCTGCTGGGCGGCACCGTGATCGCCGAGAAGGTGTTCTCGATGCAGGGGCTCGGCGCGCTGCTGATCGACGGCGTGCACGCCCTCGACCTGCAGCTGGTGATCGGGTTCACCCTGTTCGCGGCGTTCCTGATCGTGTTCGCGAACTTCGTCGTGGACCTGCTCTACGGCTTCGTCGACCCTCGCGTGAAGACCTCCTGAGTCCGTTCGGGTCGGTGCGGGCGCCGGCGGCCGGGTCGCCGTCCGCCGGCTCCGGCCGCTGTCGGTCGTGGCGGTCGGGTGCCGCGGCGTTCACAACTCCGTCGATCTCGGCCCCGAGAGCGCAGTTCAGGCCGATTTCCGCCCGCGCGCCTTCGGATTGGATGAGTTGTGAACACCGTTCGCCGCGGGCCCGTGCGCAAGGACTCGTCTGAGTGAGGCCAGGACCTTCTCGCTGTTGTAGAGGATGTCTTCGGCGAGGGGCCGGATCGTCGTATAGCCGAGCCCGGCCGCCGCGACGTCGCGACGTCGATCCTTCTTCTGGTTCTCCCATCCTTCGTGGTGTTTCCTGCTGTCGCATTCGATGATCAACCATCCGTTGACGACGAAATCGACGCGTCCGACGCCGGTGATCGACACCTGCAACTCGATGTGGCAGCCCAGGCCCCGCAACATCAGTCGCATCAGGGTCTCGGGGCCGGACTCCGCACGGCGGTCGAGCAGGCTGCGCAGTCGGCGGTACCGGCGGGGGAGCCGGTTGAACACATCGTTGATCTTCTGCTCGTCGACGAGCCCGTGGTGCCACGCGCTGTCGAGTGTGGCGATCGCCTCCCGCAGCGGTTGACAGCGCACCGACTGCGCCAGGGCGCCGACGATGTCTGCGGCGAGGCCGTCGGACTCGCACGACGAGCGGCGCCAATGCCGGATCACGTCGTCGCCGGGCGCCGGCAGCCGAGTGCTGCCATTCTCGACGTGGACGTGAAGCTCCCTGTGCGTGTGCACGAAGACCTTGAGCTCGCTCAGCAGTGAGATGCAGTCCAGCCGCGCGCCGAGGCGGCCGGCGCGTATCAGGTTCGCGGCGGTGTCCACCGGAACGTATCGACCTCGTCGCAGCCGCACCATCTGCCCGTCGCGCACGAGGCTTGTGATTTCGCGGCGATTCAGCCCCTGCTCCACGAGCGCCGCGCGGCTCAGGAATGTCGCGGGCAGGATCGTCGCGGCCAGCTCGAGGGGTGTCTTCTCGCGTGTGGTGGTCTGCTCATCGTCGATCGACTCGTCTTCCATACGACCATGACAGACCGAAGGCGCGGCGCGTGGGATCGCCCGACACAGATCGGTGGATAACCTGAGGCTCTGCCGTCGCGGTGGAGGAGGCGGTGACGCAGCAACCCTCCGTGCGCGTGACGGCCGGCAGCCGGCTTGTTCACAACTCATCCGATCTGGTTGTTTTCGGAGGCGAAACTGCGCCCGAAACGACAAGTGCGGCGTCGATTGGATGAGTTGTGAACAGGGCTACGCGGCGCCCGGTCTCGAACCGGGCTACAGCCCGACCTGGTGCGCGGCGACGGCCGCGCGCACGGCCGGGTAGAGGGGGTGAGATGCCGCGAGCCCGGTCACTTCGCCGGTGAACGCGTCGGCGTCCAGCTCGCGCAGCAGCCGCTGCAGATCCACCGACTGGGCGTCCTCGGGGTCGTCGAACGCCAGGGCGGCGCCCATCGCCTCGACCAGCGCGGACGTGGGCAGGCCGCGCTCGGCGGCCTCGGCGGCGGGTCCGATGAACCGCTCGTGCCGCGACAGCTTGCGCAGCGGCTGCCGCCCCACGCGCCAGACGGTGTCGGGCAGCGCGGGATTGCGGAATCGGTCGAGGATCGTGGCCCGGTAGTCGGCGAGCTCGTCTGCATCCAGGCCGTGCTTGGCCGCCAGCAGGGCCGAGGTCTCTTCGAGCGCGGCCGACACCCGGGCGGCGATGCCGGGCTCGGCCAGGGCGTCCGAGATCCGCTCGATCTCGGCGATCGCGCCGAAGTACGCGGTGGCGGCGTGGCCGGTGTTCACCGTGAACAGCTTGCGCTCGATGTACGGGGCGAGCTCGTCGACGAAATGGGCGCCCGGGATGTGCGGTGGGCGGTCGCCGAACGGCCCCCGCTCGATCGCCCATTCGTGGAACGGCTCGACCGTGACATCCACGCCCGCTCCCTCGGGCTGGGCCGGCACGATGCGGTCCACCGCGGTGTTGGCGAACACGGCGCGCGCCGACAGTGCGACCCACTCGTCGCCCGCAGCACCCGCGATCTCGCCCTGCAGCACGTCGGTCGCCCCGATCGCGTTCTCGCACGCCATGACCTGCAGCGGCGGTGCGTCCGGCGGGCGGCGGCGCAGCCCCTCGAGGATCAGCGGCGCGACGAACCGTAGGATCGTCGGCCCCACGGCGGTGGTGGCGACGTCGGCGGTGGCGACCTCGTCGGCCACCGCATCCGGATCCTGCGCGCTGTCGATCGCGCGGAACCCCGTTACGACCGTGTCGCGGCCCCCGCCGCCGGCCTCGTGCACGGTGTACGAGTCGACCGCGTTGATGGCATCGACCAGGGCCGTGGCGACGTCCGAGAAGACGAGGTCGTAGCCGCCCTCGTGCAGCAGCAGCCCGACGAAGCCGCGCCCGATGTTGCCCGCTCCGAAGTGGACGGCCTTCATGACGCGTTCACGCTCGAGAGCAGCCCGAACAGCTCTTCGGGCGTGTCCGCGGCCTTGAGCCGGGCGACCTCGTCCTCGTCCGAGAACAGGATCGCGATCTGCGCGAGCATGTCCAGATGCTCGTCGCCCTTGCCGGCGATGCCGACCACGAACGTGACGGCCTCTCCGTCCCAGTCGACGCCCCCGTCGTAGCGCACCACCGACAGGGCGGAGTCGAGGATCGCCTCTTTCGTCTCGTTCGTGCCGTGCGGGATCGCCAGCTCGTTGCCCATGTAGGTCGACACCGTGCGCTCGCGCTGCTGCATCGCGTCGTAGTACGCGCTCGTGACGGCCCCGGCCGCCTCGAGCATGTCGGCGGCCTCTTTCATCGCCTGGTCGCGGGTGGCGCCGTCCGAATGGATGCGCACCTGCCCGGCCGTGAGAACCTCGCGTGCCATCTTCCGTCCCTCTCTCTTCCTGCGACTCCTGCGACCGTCCGTCCTGCGATCGCGCCCGCGGGTTCATCGCACCCGGCGAGGGCCGCGGGGCCGGGGGCGCATGCCTGCCCGACCCCGCGGCGGACTATCGCCCATCCTGGTGCTGCTCGCGCACCAGGTCCACCACTTCGTCGTACTTCGGCGAGTTCATGAAGTTGTCCACCGACACATGGATCGCCCCGGGCGCCTTGGCCCGCGCGCGGTCGGTGAGCTGCTTCTGCGTGATGATCAGGTCGGCCGAGCCGTCGAGGTTCGCGATGGCCTTGTTGACCACGGTGACACCCTCGATGCCCGCCTTCTTGATCTTGTTGCGCAGGACGCTTGCGCCCATCGCCGACGAGCCCATGCCCGCGTCGCACGCGAACACGATGCTGTCCACGCGCTGCTCGGTGAGCACGCCGCCGGCGCCCGCAGCGCCCGTCGTGGTCTGGTCGCCCTCGCCCTCGCCCTCGCCCTCGGCGTTCGCCTGGGTGCGGCTGCGCAGACCCGCCAGCGCCTGCGACGACTTGCCCTTGTTGGCCTCGGTCTGCGCGATCGCCGCCGACAGGTCGCCGGAGCCCTCCAGCGCCAGGTCGCGCTTGCGGGTGCGCAGCAGGAACAGCGACGACAGCAGGAACGACACGGTCGCGGCCAGCACGACCGACAGGATCACGCCGACGTAGCCCCATCCGGGACCGAAGTTGCTCTCGCCCGAGGTCTGGATGAGCACGGCGATGATCGACCCGGGAGCCGCGGGCGCCCGCAGGCCGCTGCCGAAGATCGCGTTCGTGGCCACACCGGTCATGCCGCCGGCGATCGCAGCGATCACGATGATCGGCTTCATCAGCACGTACGGGAAGTAGATCTCGTGGATGCCGCCGAAGAACTGGATGATGATCGCGCCGGGGGCGCTCGCCTTGGCCATGCCGACGCCGAAGAACGTGAACGCGAGCAGGATGCCCACGCCCGGCCCCGGGTTCGCCTCGACCAGGAACAGCAGCGAGCGTCCCGTGTCCAGTGCCTGCTGCGTGCCCAGCGGTGTGAACACGCCGTGGTTGATCGCGTTGTTCAGGAACAGCACCTTGCCGGGCTCGACGATGATCGACAGCAGCGGCAGCAGGCCGTTGGTCGTGAGGAAGCTCACGATCGCGCCCAGGCCGTCGCTGAGCCAGGTCATGATCGGGCCGAACACGAAGAATCCGACCACGGCCAGGATCATGCCGAGGATGCCGGCGCTGAAATTGTTGACCAGCATCTCGAACCCGGGCTTGATCTTGCCCTCCCAGATCCGGTCCATCCACTTGGTCAGCAGCGCCGCGAGCGGACCCATGACCATGGCCCCCATGAACATGGGGATGGTCGTGCCGACGATCACGCCGACGGTGGCGATCGCCGCGACCACGCCGCCGCGCTCGCCGTAGACCATGCGGCCGCCGGTGTTGGCGATCAGCAGCGGCAGCAGGTACGTGATCATGGGGCTGACCAGGCCGACGTACTGCGGGAACGTCGCCCCGCCTTGGGCGGCCTGGGCGAGCTGGGTCATCGCGTGCGCCCAGCCGGTCTGGTCGGCGTTGCCGAAGCCGCCGAGGATCGGCGCGATCGGGTGCCACCAGCCGAGCCAGCCGGTCGCGATGAACAGGGCGGTGATGAATCCCCAGGCGATGAAGGCCGCGATGTTCGGCATGATCATGCCGGACAGGAACGTGCCGAATCGCTGGACGGCGACTTGCGCCTTCTTGCCGCCGCCGGTGGCGACGGGAGGTGACGCCGTTGTCATGGCTGTCTCTTTCTCTTGGTGTGCCGGCTCACGCCGGTGTGGGGGAGGATGCCGCGGCGAGTGCGGCCGCGCGGGCGGTCGCGGCATCGTCGGCGGCGAGGGATGCCTCGGCCACGCGCTTCGCGTCGTCGAGGCTGTGTTCACGCAGAAGGGTCCGCACGTCGGCCAGGGCGGCCGGCGCCATCGACAGGCTGGTGGCGCCCAGGCCCACCAGCACGAGCGCCAGGAGCGGATCGGCCGCCGCCTCGCCGCAGATGCCGACGGGCTTGCTGAGGGCGCGTCCGGCGGCGCCGACCTCGCCCACGAGCCGCAGCACGGCCGGGTGCCACGGGTCCTGGTAGCCCGCGACGGGGCCGAGCACGCGGTCGGCGGCCATCGTGTACTGGGTGAGGTCGTTCGTGCCGATCGAGGCGAAGTCGGTCTGGGCCAGCAGCCGGTCGGCCAGCAGGGCCGCGGCGGGGATCTCGACCATGACGCCCACGGTGCGGATGCCGTGCTCGCGCGCCAGGGCGGTGAAGTAGCGCGTCTCTTCGACCGTGGCCACCATCGGTGCCATGACCCACAGGTCGGCGCCCTCGCCACGGTCGCGGGTCGCGGCATCCGCCTCGGCCAGCGCCGTCAGCTGGTCGCGCAGGATGTTCTCGTGCGCGCGCAGTGCACGAAGCCCCCGCACACCGAGGGCGGGGTTCTCTTCGTCGCTGTCGTTGAGGAACGACAGCGGCTTGTCGGCGCCGGCGTCCAGCAGCCGCACCACGACCTTGAGGCCCGCGAACCCGGCCAGCAGCCGCTCGTACTCGGCCCGTTGGGCCGCCACCGTCGGCGCCTCGTCGGCACTGAGGAACAGGAACTCGGTGCGGAACAGCCCGACGCCTTCGGCGCCGAGCGACCGCGCCGCCTCGGCGTCGGCGGGCTTGCCGAGGTTCGCCAGCAGCGGCACCGGGGTGCCGTCGGCAAGTGCTCCGGGCGTGATGGGGGCGGATGCCGCGGCCGCGCGTGCGCTCGCACGGGCGGCGGCCGCGGCCAGGTCGTCGGACGTGGGGTCTGCGAGCACCGCGCCGGCCGCGGCATCCACGATCACCGTCTGACCGTCGGTCAGCGCCGTTGCCTCGGCCGCCCCGACGACGGCGACGATGCCCTTCTCGCGCGCGAGGATCGCGGTGTGCGAGGTGGGGCCGCCGTCGCTGGTGACCAGGGCCAGCACCATGTCCAGATCCAGCAGTGCGGTGTCGGCGGGGGCGAGGTCGCGGGCGACGAGCACGAAGGGATGCCCCGGCTCGGGAACGCCAGGAGCCGGAACCCCCTGCAGCCGCGCGATGATGCGCTGGGCGACGTCGTCCAGGTCGGCGGCACGCTCGCCGAGGTAGCCGCCCATCGCCGCGAGCGTGTCGCGGAACGTCGCGAACGCCTCGTGGATCGCGCGCTCGGCGGTCTTGCCGGCGGCCACGCGCGTCTCGACCTCGTCGGCCAGCGACGGGTCTTCGGCCATCATGGCCTGGGCCTCGAGCACCTCCTGCGCTGCGCCGCCGGCGCGGGCGCCGCGGTCCTCGAGCTCGCGCGCGACCGCGCTCACCGCGTCGGCCGCCCGCGCGCGCTCGGCCTCGACGCCGGCCGTGCTGGGCATGTCGGCCGGGGCGGGCAGCGGCTCGGCCATGCGGGCGACCGGGCCCTGGGCGACGCCCTGGCCGATGCCCACTCCGTGCACGATCGTGATGTCTGCGGTCGTCATGTCGTCCTCGCCTGTCGCCGCCTCAAGCGGCGTCGTGGTCGGTGGTCAGCAGTTCGCCGAGCGCGTCGAGCACCGTCTCGGCGCCGTCGCCGTCGGCGGCCAGGGTCACCTCGTCGCCCTGGTCGATGCCCAGTGCGATCACGCCGAGGATGCTCGCGGCGTTGACCGGTGAGCCGTCGCCCTTGGCGATCGTCACCGGGATGCCGGCGTCCTTGGCGGCCTGGGCGAACAGCTTCGCGGGGCGGGCGTGCAGCCCGTGGGCGGATCCGATCCGGAAGGTCCTGGACAGCGTCATGGGTGTTCCCTTCGTGGGCCCGCGGCCGCGGGGTCGATGTGGTGCGGGGGGTCGATGCGGCGCGCGGGCTCGGCGTGCTGCGGGGGCTCGGCGGCGTGCCGGGCGTGAGCGGGCGCCGCGGGGTGTGCACGGCCGCCTGCGACCGTAGCCGCCTCCGCCGCGTCGGTCACGATCGCGAGCGTGCGCGAGCCGTCGAGGTCGGCGAAGATGTCGGACGGCAGCGACACGACGCGCACACCGCGGGCCGCGGCATCCACTCTCAGTGCGTCCATCCGGTCGGCCAGATGCGGGCCGACCAGCAGCAGGTCCGCGTCGTCGAGGCACTCCGGCACGGCCGGCAGCGGCACCGCCCGCGCGGTGTGCGCGAGCGCGCGCTCGGCGAACGCGCGACGCAGCCGTTGCGCGACGAACGTGCTGGACGCACCCGCCCCGCACAGGACCACGATCCTCATCGACCTGCCTCCTCGTGGCCATTGTGGCCGGGCGCTTCGCGCGCCGACAACCAGATCTGTTTCCGGTGGGGCGGAAACGGCGTGCGGTGTCGGCGCCCGTGGTTGACTGGTGCGACGGCGTGCGTCATGCGTGCCGCACGGGCCGCCGACGACGGCGGCAGGAGGGACGGCCGTGACCAGAGCGCGACAGGACCGCCTGCTGTCGCTGCTGACGCAGGACGGCGACTGGGTGACGGCGGCCCGCCTGGCCGACGCGCTCGGCGTGACGCCGCGCAGCGTGCGTTCGTACGTCACGGCGCTGAACGCCCGCGCGGCGGGGACGGCCGTCGAGTCCGGGCCGCAGGGCTACCGGGCGGGTCCGGACGCTGCCGCGGCGCTGCGCGCCGAGGTGATGGATGCCGGAACCCCGCAGGACCGGCTGCACACGCTCGTGCGCGACCTGCTCGACGACGACGACGGCGTCGACGTGCACGAGAGCGCCGACCGGCTGCACGTGTCCAGCGCCACCGTCGAAGCGGACCTCGCCCGCGTTCGCGCGCTGCTGGGAGACCCGGCGCTCGTGCTCGCCCGCAGCGGATCGCGCGTGCGCCTGCACGGCCCCGAGAGCGCCAAGCGGCGGCTGCTCAGCCGCCTGGTGCACGAGGAGATGGACGCGGGCCCGTTCGACACCGTCGCGCTGCGCCGGGCCCTGGGCGAGGATGCACCGGGGGCCGAGCGGTTCAGCGCGTTCGAGAACGCGCTGCGCACCGAGCTCGGCGAACGCGGCTACTACATCAACGAGCTCGGCATCGCCGACGTCTTCGCGCACATCGCGATCGCCGTGGACCGGGTGGCGCACGGGCGCGCGCTCGCAGCGGCGATCTCGTCGGCGGGCGACGCGGCCGACGAGATCGGCGACCTGCTGGCGGTGCTGGTCGAGCGGCACTTCGGCGTGCAGCTCGGCGGCGGCGACCGGCAGCACCTGGCGATGCTGCTGCTGACCCGCGTCGTCACCCCGGGTCCGGCCGCGCGACCGACCGCCGACGCAGGTGTCGAAGAGGTCGTGCGCGACCTCGTCACCGCCGCAGCCGAGCAGTTCCTCGTCGACCTGGTGCACGAGGACTTCATCCGCCGGCTCGCGCTGCACGTGCAGAACCTGCGCCGGCGCGCCGAAGAGCAGGCGTGGTCGCGCAACCCGCTGGCCCGGTCGCTGAAGTCGACGTATCCGATGATCTTCGACATCGCGGTCTCGATCGCGAGCGGCCTGCGCGACCGGCTCGGGATCGCCGTGCCCGACGACGAGATCGCCTACATCGCGATCCACGTCGGCGGGCGACTCGAGCGCAGCAGGAGGGCCGCGCAGCTGCTGAGCGCGACCATCGTGTGCCCCGGGTACTACGAGATGCACGAGCTGCTGCGCTCGAGCGTCGACCGGTCGCTCGGCCAGTCGATCGAGGTGGTCGACCTGCAGACCCGCATGGACCCCGACTGGGACGCGATCGACACCGATCTGATCCTCAGCACCGTCGACGCTCCGCCGTTGGGCGAGCGCGTCGTGCGCATCCAGCCGTTCCTCACCGAGGCCGACGTCGATCGCGTGCAGGCCGCGGCATCCCGGATCCGGCGCAGCCGGCGACTGGCGGGGCTGCGCGGCGAGCTCGAGCGCTACGTCGACGCCGCCGCGTTCGTCTCACCGCTGGCGGCGGACTCCGAAGAGGGGATCATCCGCACGCTGGGCGGGATGCTGGTCGCGCAGGGCGTGATCGACCAGGACTACGTCGAGCGCACGATCGAGCGCGAGCGGCTGTCGTCCACGGCGTTCACCGACGCGCTCGCCGTGCCGCACGCCATCGGCATGACCGCCACGCGCACCATGATCGCCGTCGGGATCGCCGAGCCCGCGATCGCCTGGGGCGACGCACGGGTGCACGTCGTGGCGCTCGTCGCGTTCTCGGAGGCCGACCGCGAAGCGTTCCAGACCGTTTTCGAGCAGCTGGTCGAGGTGTTCAGCGAGCACGAGTCCGTGCAGCGGATCGTGCGCCGCGGCGGCGAATTCTCGACGTTCCTGGACGAACTCGTCGCCGTGATCGACGGCTGACCGCACGCGCGCTCGCTGGGCGTCTCGGTCGTTGAGCGAGCGGGACGGGTCGAGACGACGGTACCCGCCTCAGTGCCGGTCGAGCCGCGCCCGCAGGCCGTTGCGGACCGCGGGCCACTCGTGCGGCAGGATCGAGTACACGACGGTGTCGCGCAGGCTCCCGTCGGGGAGGATCCGCGCATTGCGCAGCACGCCGTCGAGCTTGGCGCCCAGTCGTTCGATGGCCGTGCGCGACTGTCGGTTGTGCCAGTGCGTGCGGAACTCGACCGCGATCGCGTCGCACTGCTCGAATGCGTGCTGCAGCAGCAGGTGCTTCGCGGCCGGGTTGACCTCGGTGCGCTGCGCCTCGAGCCCGAGCCACGTGTAGCCGATCTCGACATGCCGGTTCGGCTGGTCGATGTTGCAGTACGTGGTCATGCCGACGATGCGCCCGGTCTTCAGGCGCCGGATCGCGAACGGGTTCATGCGGCCCTCGGCCTGCCATGCGAGTCGCCGCGCGATTTCGGCGGGCACGTCCGACGGCGCAGGCACCGTCGTGTACCAGGCGGACTCGAGCCCCACCGCAGCCTCGGCGAGGTCGCCTGCGTGCGCGTGGCTGAGCGGCTCGAGCCGCACGAACGGGTTCTCCAGGGTCACGCTCTGTGCGAAGTCCACGCCCTGAGCCTAATGCTCCCTCCGCACGGCGTTTCGCGTGCGGTCTGCTCGTTACGCGCCGCGTTCGCCCTCCGCGACGCGCACAACCTGGGGAGTTCTGCGCAGCCGCGCCGGGCTGTCGCACGCACAGCGGCCCCCGCGGCCGCAGCGTGATCAGCGCTGGGCGTCGAGCAGGGACTGGACGGCGGTCCGCAGGGCCGAGAGGCGGGATGCCGCGTCAGCGGCCGATTCGGCACGCACGTCCAGGTACGCCTTGAGCTTGGGCTCGGTGCCCGACGGACGCACGACGACGCGGGCGCCGTCGGCCAGCCGCATCCGCAGCACATCACCCGGCGGCAGATCTCCGTGCCCCTGCGCGAGATCGTCGACGGCCGTGACCTCGACAGAGCCCAGGCGCGCGGGCGGCTGCGCGCGCAGACCGGCCATGATCCGCGCGATGATCGAGACGTCGTCGACGCGGATCGAGATCTGATCGCTGGCGAACGCACCGAAGGTCGCGTCGAACTCGGCCAGCACGTCCACGAGGGTGTGACCCTGTCCGCGGGCCTCGGCCGCCAGGTCCAGGATCGCGACCGCTGCCGATATGCCGTCCTTGTCGCGCACCGTCGCAGGGTTGACGAGATAGCCGAGCGCCTCTTCGAACCCGTACACGATGCCCGGCGCGCGCGAGATCCACTTGAATCCCGTGAGCGTCTCGTGGAACCCGAGTCCATAGTGCGCCGCGACCGCGCCGAGGCCGGGCGACGAGACCAGCGAGCACGCCAGCGCCGCATTGCCGGCACCGCCGCCCGCCGCGCCGCCGGCCCCGCTCGCCTCGGCGAACGCGCGCGCCGCGCGCCAGCCCAGCAGCAGGCCGATCTGGTTGCCGCTCAGCCTGCGCCAGCCGCCCTCGGCTGCGGCATCCGGTACCCCGACCGCGAGCCGGTCGGCGTCGGGGTCGTTCGCGATCACCAGCTCGGCGCCCGCCTCACGCGCCGTCTCGAACGCGAGGTCCAACGCGCCGGGCTCCTCGGGGTTCGGGAACGCCACGGTCGGGAACGCCCCGTCGGGCTCGATCTGAGCGGTGACGGTGACCGGGGCGGGATAGCCCGCCGCCTCGAGCACCCGTGCCGTCGTCTCCCACCCGACGCCGTGCATCGCAGTGTAGACCCACGTCAGTCCTGCGGCTCCCGCCGGTGCGGCGCCGACGGCGGCCGTGGCATCCACGTACGCGTCCACGACCTCTTCGTCGGCCGTCTCGTACGCGCTCGAGCGGGGCAGCCCGGTCACGAGCCGGGTGTCGGCGACGGTCTGGATGTGCGCGGCGATCTCGGCGTCGGCGGGCGGCACGATCTGAGCGCCGTGGTCGGCGCCGCCGAGGTACACCTTGTACCCGTTGTCGTCGGGCGGGTTGTGGGATGCCGTGACCATGACCCCTGCGTCGGCGCCGAGGTGGCGCACGGCGAACGCGAGCACCGGGGTCGGCAGCAGTCGCGGCAGCAGGATCGCGCGCAGGCCTGCGCCGGTGAGGATCTCGGCCGAGTCGGTCGCGAACACGCGGGAGTTGCGGCGCCCGTCGTATCCGATGACCACGGTGGGCGCGGCATCCGGCCCCGACTTCTCGAGCAGATAGGCGCCAAGACCCGCCGCTGCCTGCGCGACGAGCACCCGGTTCATGCGCTGGGGGCCCGCGCCGAGTCGTCCGCGCAGCCCCGCGGTGCCGAAGGCGAGCCGGCCGTCGAAGCGGGCTTCGAGGTCGGCCGCGGCATCCACGTCTCCGGCGTCGGCGCGCCCCACCAGGTCTTCGAGCTCGGCGCGGGTGGCCGGATCGGGATCCTGTGCGAGCCAGGCGCGGGCGGCGTCGCGGACGCTCACAGCGCCTCCACGACGCGGGCGAGCAGGTCCGAGATCACGGGTTCGGCGGCGCGGCCGGCCTCGAGCACCTCTTCGTGGCTGAGCGGGGTCTCTTGGATGCCGGCGGCCAGGTTCGTGATCAGCGAGAAGCCGAGGATCTCCATGCCCGCCTGACGGGCCGCGATCGCCTCGAGCGCCGTGGACATGCCGACGATGTCGCCGCCGATGATGCCGGCCATGCGCACTTCGGCGGGCGTCTCGTAGTGCGGACCGCGGAACTGGCAGTACACGCCCTCGTGCAGGCCCGGGTCGACCGTGCGGGCGACGTCGCGCAGACGCTGCGCGTACAGGTCGGTGAGGTCGACGAACGTCGCGCCCTCGAGCGGCGAGTCGGCGGTGAGGTTGATGTGGTCGCTGATCAGCACCGGGCGGCCGGGGGTGTAGGAGCGGTTCACGCCGCCGGCTCCGTTGGTGAGCACCATGATCTTGGCGCCCGCGGCGGCGGCGGTGCGCACCGAGTGCACGACCCGGCGAACCCCGTGGCCCTCGTAGTAGTGGGTGCGGGCGCCGATGACGAGCACCCGCTTGCCGGAGGGGGTCAGGATGCTGCGCAACGTGCCGACGTGTCCCTCGAGCGCCGGCTTGCTGAAGCCGGTGACCTCGGTGGCGGGGACGGCGGCCACGGTCTCGCCGACGAGGTCGGCGGCCTTGCCCCACCCGCTGCCGAGGGTCAGGGCGATGTCGTGCTGTGCGACGCCGGTGAGGCGTGCGATGTCGGCGGCGGCGGCACGGGCGATCTCGAACGGGTCAGCGCTCAGATCGTCCAGCGGGTTGTCGGCATTGCTCATCCCCTTACGGTACTGCCGTGCGCAGACACGGCGATACCGAGACCGCGCGGGCGCGTGATCGAGGGATGCCTCGGGGGCGGTTTTGACGGGCGGGGATCACTGAGAGAATGGAACCCATGTCGTTGAGCTTCGAGCGAACCCAGTCCGTCGCCATCCTCGGCGGAGGTCCGGGCGGGTACGAGGCGGCGCTGGCCGCCGCTCAGCTCGGTGCGGAGGTCACCCTGGTCGAGCGCGCCGGCGTCGGCGGGTCCGCGGTGATCACCGACGTCGTCCCCTCCAAGAGCCTGATCGCAACCGCCGACGCGGCCGTCGCGATCGCCCAGGCCTCCGATCTCGGCGTGCAGCTGTTCGCGAAGGGCAAGGAGGGCAAACCCCTCAAGCCCGAGATCGCCATCAATCTCGCCGCGGTCAACCACCGGCTGCTGTCGCTCGCGCGCCAGCAGTCGGACGACATGCGGGCGGCGCTCATGGAGGCCGGCGTGCGCATCATCTCGGGCCACGGCCGGCTCGAAGGGCAGGGCGCGATCGTGGTCTCGACCGCCCCGGACGGCACCGACTTCGACCGGGTCGAGGCCGACACGCTCGTGGTCTCGGTGGGGGCGGCCCCGCGTGAGCTGCCCAGCGCGCGACCGGACGGGCATCGCATCCTCACCTGGACCCAGCTGTACGACATGAAGTCGCTGCCCGAGCACCTCATCGTGGTCGGCTCGGGCGTCACCGGTGCCGAGTTCGCCGGGGCTTACATGAACCTCGGCGCCGAGGTGTCGCTGGTCTCCAGCCGCGATCAGGTGCTGCCGGGGGAGGACAAGGATGCCGCGGCCGTGCTCGAGAAGGTCTTCAAGCGCGGCGGCATGCACCTGCTGTCGAAGTCGCGCGCCGCGAAGGTCGTCAACACCGGCACCGGCGTGGAGGTGACCCTCACCGACGGCCGGGTCGTCACCGGCAGCCACTGCCTCATGGCGGTCGGCTCCATCCCCAACACGGCCGGCATCGGTCTCGAAGAGGCGGGCGTCCAGATGACCGAGTCGGGGCACATCCAGGTCAACCGGGTCGCGCGCACGTCCGTGCCGAACATCTACGCGGCCGGCGACTGCACGACGTTCGTGCCACTGGCATCCGTCGCCTCGATGCAGGGACGCACCGCCGTGTTCCACGCGATGGGCGACGTCGTGATCCCGCTCGAGCGCCGGCGGATCACGTCCAACATCTTCACGGCGCCCGAGATCGCGACGGTCGGGTGGCAGGAGGCCGACATCGAGGCGGGCCTGGTCAACGGCGTCGCGCACAAGCTGCCGCTGACGGCGAACCCGCGCGCCAAGATGATGGGCATCAAGGACGGCTTCGTCAAGATCATCGCGAGCGCCGGCAGCGGCACGGTGATCGGCGGCGTCATCGTCGGCCCGCGCGCGTCGGAGATGATCTACCCGGTGGCCATCGCCGTCGAGCGGCGACTGTCGGTCGACCAGCTCTCGCGCGTGTTCGCGGTCTACCCGTCGCTGTCGGGCATGATCACCGACGTCGCCCGGGCCATGCACGTCGTGGATGCGCCGCCGATCGGGTCCTGAGCGGGCGACTGCGGCTCATCGCTCACGCTGTTTCGATTCACAGCATTCGGAGGATCTCAGGGCTCTCGGATGATTCCGCCGGAATCATCCGAAGTTCGCGCGATGCTCCGAGGTCTGTGAGCGGCCCGGCGCCGGCTCACCCGTTCTCGGACGTGTCGGGCGCCTCGATCGCGGTGCCGGGATCGACGCGCAGCAGGAACGCGCCCTGCTCGCCGTGGCTGTCGGCGCTGACGCCGATCCCGCCATCGGTCGTGTCGATCTTGAGGATCACGGTGGCGGGGCAGGCCGCGTCCGACCAGATCACGTCGGCGTCCCTCTCGGCGCCGCCGCCGTCGGACTGCGTCGGCCAGGCGCTGACGGTGACCACGGTCGGCCCCGCACACGTCAGCTCCACGACATGATGGCCTGGTGGGATGCTGACGTCCGTGCTGCTGACGATGTGAACGGCGTCACGAGGGCCGAACGTGCCGTACATGCTCATGGCGCTCTGCTGGGCAGGATCGGTCGCGGCCTCGTCGAAGTAGCCCTCCCACGGGTCGGTCGACACGGACCCTTCGACGGCGATCACGGTGGCCGTCGGAATGGATGCGAACGCGCGCAGCATGACCGACGAGGCGAGCAGGTCGGGAACGTCCGGCAGTCCGATGACGTGATCCTTCCGATCGCAGGCGACCGTGTCACCGGCCACGGTGCTCTTGCCCGCCCGCTTCTGCTCGCCGCGCACACGCGCCTCGACCCAGATGGTCTGGTCGCCGTAGCACCGCACGCGCACGTTCGTGACGACCGATGGCTCCTTGAGCCTGACCGTGGTCCCGTCTTGGCGTGCGGTCGCGTCGGCGCGCACCACGGCGCGGGCGAGCTCGTTGGTCGCGACCGGCTCACGATCGGCCTGCATAATGGCCCAGCCGACCGCGGCGGCCGTCTCGTATCCCGGCGACGGCGCGCACGCCGCGACCGTCGTCCCCGCGCCGAGCAGCACCGCCCCCGCGAGCCCCACCCGGGCCACACGCATCCGCATGGGATGACAGTACCGGCCGGGCTGCGGCATCCCGCCCCCACGTCGGGGTTTCGACCGTCATCCGTTGTCGTCCGCTGACGTGACGGGTGACCGCATCGGGTTGCCTCTTCGGGGCGCGAACCGTCACCCCCGTCGTTCAGTCGTCGCATATGACGGGCCTTTCGCGATAGGACCCGCCATCTGTGACGACCGAAGACCCCGGCGACGACCGAAGACCCCGCGACGACCGAAGACCCGGCGGTGACCGGACAGCCCGGCGGTGACCGACGGAGCCCCCGAAGCGCCGGGATGCCACGGCAGCAGCTGGACGCCGAGAACCCTTACGAGATCGTCAACAGCTGGTGCCCGGCCGAGACCGTGGTGCCCGCGGTGGCATTGATCGCGCCGATCACGCCGTCCTTGTGCGCCTGGATCGGCTGCTCCATCTTCATGGCTTCGAGCACGACGACCAGATCGCCCTTGACGACCTGCTGCCCCTCTTCGACGGCGACCTTGACGACGGTGGCCTGCATCGGCGACTTCACGGCGTCGCCCGAAGCGCCGGCCGACGCCGTGGTGGCGTGCGAGCGCCGCGAGGGCGGCGCGACCGCGGGGCGGCCGGCGGCGACCGGGGCCGCGGCGATGCGGTCGGGCAGGCTCACTTCGAGGCGCTTGCCGGCGACCTCGACGACCACGGTGTGGCGGGTCTCGGCGGGCTCGGGATCGCCCAGCTCGCCGTCCCACGGGGCGATGTCGTTGTCGAACTCGGTCTCGATCCACCGCGTGTACACGCCGAACACGCCGTCCTCGGCGGTGAACGCCGGATCGCGCACGACTCTGCGGTGGAACGGCAGCACCGTGGGAAGGCCGCCGACCTCGAACTCGTCCAGCGCCCGGCGGGCCCGATCGAGCGCCTCGGCGCGCGTGCGCCCGGTGACGATGATCTTCGCCAGCAGCGAGTCGAACGCGCCACTGACCTCGTCGCCCGCCGTGACGCCGGAGTCGAGACGGATGCCGGGGCCGCCGAAGGTCTTGAAGACCTTGATCGGACCGGGCTGAGGCAGGAATCCGCGGCCCGGGTCCTCGCCGTTGATGCGGAACTCGAACGAGTGCCCGTCGGCGGCCGGGTCGTCGTAGTCGAGCGTGCCGCCCTCGGCGATGCGGAACTGCTCGCGCACCAGGTCGATGCCGGTGACTTCTTCGGACACCGGGTGCTCGACCTGCAGGCGGGTGTTCACCTCGAGGAACGACACGGTGCCGTCGGCGCCGATGAGGAATTCGCACGTGCCCGCGCCGACGTAGCCGACCTCGCGCAGGATCGCCTTCGACGACGAGTACAGCACTTCGCGCTGCGCGTCGGTCAGGAACGGCGCCGGGGCCTCTTCGACGAGCTTCTGGTTGCGCCGCTGCAGCGAGCAGTCCCGCGTCGAGACGACGACGACGTTGCCGGCGCTGTCGGCCAGGCACTGGGTCTCGACGTGGCGCGGCTTGTCGAGGTACTTCTCGACGAAGCACTCGCCGCGCCCGAACGCGGTGACCGCCTCGCGGGTCGCCGACTCGAACAGCTCGGCGACCGTGTCCATGTCGCGGGCGACCTTCAGGCCGCGCCCGCCGCCGCCGTAGGCGGCCTTGATCGCGACGGGCAGCCCGTGCTCCTGCGCGAAGGCGATGACCTCGTCGGCGCCCGAGACGGTGCCCCGGGTTCCGGGGGCCAGCGGCGCGCCGACCTTCTCGGCGACATGACGGGCGGTCACCTTGTCGCCGAGGGCCTCGATCGCCTCGGGCGAGGGGCCGATCCAGATCAGTCCCGCGCCGATGACGGCGCGTGCGAAGTCGGCGTTCTCGGCGAGGAAGCCGTAGCCGGGGTGCACGGCGTCGGCGCCCGACCGGCGTGCGACCGAGAGGATCTTGTCGATCGACAGATACGTCTCGGCACTCGTGGCGCCTTCGAGGGCATAGGCCTCGTCGGCGAGCTTGACGTGCAGCGCGTCCCGGTCCTGGTCCGCGTACACCGCGACAGAGGCCTTGCCGCTGTCTCTGGCCGCGCGGATGACACGTACGGCGATCTCGCCGCGGTTCGCGATGAGCACCTTGGCGATTTCAGGCATGGACTTCAGCCTACCCAGCCGATTTCGTGCCGTTTTGACTGCAGCGCACAAGAAACCCGTGAATTGATGTGCAGGGATCTACGAGGACGTCCACACATCCGTCCACGACAGCCCGAGCCTGCGGACCAGTCGGCGCAGCGTCGACAGCGACATCCCGACCACCGTCGAGGGGTCGCCGTCGACCCGCTCGATGAACGGGCCGCCGAGGCTGTCGATCGTGAAGGCGCCGGCCACGTGCAGCGGCTCGCCGGTGGCGACGTAGGCGCCGATCTCGGCGTCGTCGAGATCGGCGGCGAAGGTGACGGATGCCGCAGCCGCCGCATGCGCTTCTTCAGGCGACCGCCCGGGCTCGAGGCGGAACACGCTCATCCCCGAGTGCAGCACGCCGGTGCGTCCGCGCATCCGGTGCCAGCGCTCGGTGGCGACCTCGGGCGTGTACGGCTTGCCGAGGATCTCGCCGTCGAGCACGAACATCGAGTCACCGCCGATGACGATGCCGTCGAGATCGGGCTGTTCCGCCGCGAGCCGGGCCGCGACATCCGCTGCCTTGCGCCGCGCCAGCAGCAGCACGTAGTCGTCCGGTGCGAGTGGCCCCTCGGCGGCTTCGACCGCGGCGATGACCGCCTCTTCGTCGACGTCGGGCGCCATCGTCTCGGGATCGATGCCGGCCTGCCGCAGCAGCATCAGTCGGGCGGGGGACGTCGAGGCCAGGCACACGCGCATCCCCCCACCGTACGGCCCGCCCGGCCGCCGAGCGAGCCGGCGCGAGACGAAGCCGCCCGACTCCGCGGCCGCGCCGAGCAGATCGCGTCCCGAAGCGCGCTTCACCGCCGTGCAGCGACCGTATGGGACGGCGTCTCCGCCGGACGGCGGACCGCGCGGCACCGCCGCACGCGGGGTGTGAAATGCTCGGATGATGCAGCCAGGCGACCAGATCGATCTCGAAATCACCTCCGTCGCGCACGGCGGGGTGTTCGTCGGGCGCCACGAGGGCCGCGTCGTGTTCGTGCCCGACGCGATCCCGGGCGAGCGCGTGCGCGTGCGACTCACGCAGACGGGCGACAAGTCGTTCTGGCGGGGCGAGACCCTCGAAGTGCTGGATGCCTCGCCCCACCGCCGCCCGCACGTCTGGCGTGCCGCCGACGTCGAGGTCGCCCCTGCGCACCGCCCCGGCGGCGCCGACTTCGGGCACATCGACCTCGCCCACCAGCGCGAGCTCAAGCTCGAGGTGCTGCGCGATGCGCTGCAGCGCATCGGCGGCCTGGACGTCCCCGCGCACCTCGTCCCCGTCGACGACGGCGACGGCACGGGATGGCGCACCCGGGTGAGCCTGCACGTCGACGACCAGGGCCGGGTCGGCCCCTTCGCCGCGCGCAGCCACGACGTGATCGAGGTCGACGATCTGCCCCTGGCGACCGCCGCGATCGACCGGGTCGCGGCGACGCTGCATGCGACGGTCCCGGGGCGGATCGACCTCGTCCAGCCCGCCGACGGGCGCGTGCGCATCGTCCCGCGTCCGGCCGAGCGCGCGCCGCGCCCGCGCGGGCGACGCCGCACCGAGAGCGAACGGCGAGCCGCGCAGTCGGTCGCATCGCGTGCGAAGCACGCCGCCGACGCCGCCCGCGAGGTCGTCGTCGAGCGCGTCGGCGACCGGGCGTTCCGGGTCGACGCGGGCGGCTTCTGGCAGGTGCACCGCCGCGCCGCTGCGACGCTCACCGACCTGGTGACGGCCGTGCTGCCCGACCTCGACCCCGACGCGACCCATCTCGACCTGTACGGGGGAGTGGGGCTGTTCGCCACCGCTCTGGGCGCGCGCGGCGGGGCGGCGACCCGTATGGTCAGCGTCGAGTCCGACCCGCGCGCGACCGAGCACGCGGGCGAGAACCTCGCCGATTGGGTCGGCGCGCGGGCCGAGACCGCGCGGGTCGACCGGTGGCTGCCGCAGCTGCGCGAGACCGCCTCGCCGCGCGAGCTCGAGCGGCTCGCCCGCGGCGTGGTCGTGCTCGATCCGCCGCGTTCGGGCGCCGGCGCCGCCGTGACCAACGAGATCGTCGCGCTCGGGCCCGAGCGCGTCGTCTATGTCGCGTGCGACCCGGTCGCCCTGGCCCGCGATCTGAAGACGTTCCGTGCCGGCGGGTACGAGGCATCCGAGATCACCGCCGTCGACATGTTCCCGCATTCACACCACGTTGAGGCGGTCACGGCGCTCACGCGCACCTCACGCTAGCCTGATCCCATGACGCGGGTAGCCCTGATCGACGATCACGAGTCCGTGCGCCTGGGCCTCGAAGCAGCGTGCGGTCGCACCGGGACGATGGATGTCGTGTTCTCGGGCAGCTCGGTGACCGCCTATCTCGAGTGGCGGGCCAGCACCCGGGCGGCCCCGGCGGATGTCGTGGTGCTTGATCTGACTCTCGGCGACGGCACGACGGTGACCGAGAACGTGCACCGTGTGGCCGCCGACGGCTCGAGCGTCATCATCCACAGCGTGGCCGATCGCCCCGCCTCGGTGCGCGAGGCGCTGGCCGCGGGCGCGGCCGGCATCATCAGCAAGGCGTCGCCGATCGACGAGGTGATCGCTGCCGTGGCCGCGGTGGCCGGCGGCGAGCCCCTGAACAACGTCGAATGGGCCAGCGCCGTCGACGGCGACCGTGCGTTCGCCGACGCGCAGCTGTCGGTGCGCGAGCGCGAGGTGCTGCGGCTGTATGCGGCGGGGCTGCCGTTGAAGGTCGTCGCCGACCGGCTGGGCATCGCGTATTCGACGGCGAAGGAGAACATCACGCGGGTGCGGGTGAAGTACGTGGATGTCGGTCGCCCGGCGCCCACGAAGGTCGACCTGCTGCGCCGCGCGGTGGAGGACGGAATCCTCACCCCGATCGAGGATCCCGGTGACGCCTGATCGCGATCGGACGCTCCTGGCGGCCGCCCAGGGGCGCCTGCCGCAGACCCGGGAGAGCATCGCGCAGCTCGGCTCGTTCACCCGCACGCGCGTCGAGCGGATCATCGGCCTGGTCATCGCGGTCGGCTGCCTCGCGCTGGGCGCGCAGGGGTTCGTCGCCGCGCTCGATCGGTCGGCCGAGCTGCCGGGCTGGCATCCCGCCCTGGAGATGATCGCGTTCATCCCGTTCGCGTTCATGATCGCCGGCTGCGTCGCAGGGCGTGGACAGCGGGTGCTGTCGGGCCTGTTCGTGGTGGCGTACGTCGTGGCGATGGTCCTCTGGCCGATCGCGGCGGCGGGGCTGCCGTCCTCGCCGTCGGCGGAGCCCTGGCTGTTCTACCTCATCAACGTGGGCACGGCCGCGGCCGTGATCGCTTTCCCGCTGACCCCGCAGATCGTGGTCACGGTGGCGATCCCGCTGCTGTGGGGAATCGTGCGGTTCGCCCAGTGCGGGTGGAAGTCGTCGTTCACGGTGTCGGTCCTGCTGGACGTGTCGTTCGCGCTCATCTTCGGCGGCATCGTGGTCACCCTGGGCTGGATGTTCCGGTCGGCGGCGATCAAGGTCGACCGTGCCCGGTCGAACGCCGTGACGTCGTACGCGGCCGCCGCGGCGGTGGCCGCCACCGAGCAGGAGCGCGTCGACGTGGGCGCCCTCATGCACGACAGCGTGCTGGCGGCACTGATCGCGGTCGGACGTGCCGACACCCCCCGTGAGCGAACGCTGGCGGCGACCATGGCCCGCGAGGCGCTGACCCGGCTGGCCAACGCCGAGCGCGATGCGGGAATGGGGTCCGAGACGCCGGTCGGCTGCGCGCGCATCGCGGAGTCGATCGAGGCGGCCGCCGCCGAACTCGGTCATCCGCTGCGCGTCGAGCAGCTGCATCCAGGCGACCTGCGGGTGCCGGGGGTGGTCGCCCGCGCCCTGGCCCTTGCGGCGGCCCAGGCGATCGCGAACGCGATCCAGCACGCGGATGCCGCCGGCCTGCGCGTCGAGATCGCCGGGCAGTCCGATCCCGACCGGGTGACGGTGCGGGTGCGCGACCGCGGCGCCGGGTTCGACCCGGCCGCCGTCGCAGCCGATCGGCTCGGCATCAGCGCGTCGATCGTCGCGCGGATGGCCGCGGTGGGCGGCCGGGCGACGATCGAGTCGGGGACCGGCGGCACCGAGGTGACCCTGGAATGGGTGGAGGGGACGATCGGATGAGCGTTCGCACTCTGCTGACCGGACTCGGCTCGGCGTTCGCGCTGTACCTGGCGGCGCGGGGCCTGGTCTGGGCCGAGGGCGTCCCCGCCCGGCCGGTGCTCGTGATCGCCATGATCGCGCTCTACGTCGTCGCCGCCGCGCTGTGCATGTTCGCCGACGCGCGGCCGATGACCCCGTCGACCGTGTCCGACGACGAGGAGATCACGCTGCTGACCGCGGGCTCGGGGGGACCTTCGCGGCTGCCCGTGTGGGCGTGCGTGCTGGCGCTGCTGGCGGCAGCGGTCGTGCCGAGCCTGACCGTGCTCGCCCTGACGCCGGACGGACGCATGTCGGTGTCGGGAACGTGGTACATCGGCTCGATCGGGCTGCTGATGACGATCGTGATGGTCCGTCGCCGGCCGTGGGTCGCGTGGAGCGGCATCGTGCTGCTGGCCGCGGCCGCCATGGGCTGGCTGGGAGCGCTGCCGGCGCTGACGCTCGGCCTGATCGGATCGACCATGTGGGTGCTTGCCGCACAGCTGCTCGTGCTGTCGATGGACCGCGCGGCCCGCGACACGACTCGGCTTGCCGAGCTGCAGCGCGCGGCGTCGGCGTGGCGCGCGGCCCAGCTGGGCCGGCAGCGTGAGCGGCGCATCCAGGTCCAGCGGGCACTGGCGGTGGCCGGACCCATCCTGTCGCGCACGATCGAGCGGGCGGGCGCGCTCGACGACGGCGAGCGGGCGGAGGCGCGCATCGCCGAGGGTCAGCTGCGCGACGAACTGCGCGGCGAACGGCTGCTCGACGACGGCGTGCGCGCCGAGCTGGATGCCGCGCGCCGCCGTGGCACGACGGTGTCGGTTCTCGATGAGGGCGGGCTGGACGGCTTGAGCGAGGCGCAGCTGGCCCTGATCCGCGCCGAGCTGACCGCGGCCGTGCACGACGCGAGATCGGACCACCTGTTCATCCGCGCCTCGACCGATTCGCGGATCGCGGTGACGATCGTCGGCCGCTCCGCCGCCGGCGCAGGTCTGTCGGACGAGGACAGCGTGGACCTTTGGCGCGAGATCGCCCGCCCGGTCTGACCCCACGGCGTGGCGTTGGTGGCGCTGGAAGAAGTGCCCCGGCGTGAGAAAGGGCGAGGGGCGGCGAAGCCGCCCGCCCCTCGCCTGTGGGACGGTTACCCGAAAACCGCCCACGGTGGCCGGACCGCTGCTCATCTACCCTGGATGAGAGGGCCGGCCGAACGCGGAAGCGTTCCAGCACAACCAGTATCCGATGCCCCGGCGAACCATGTCTGTAGGTATTTCGGGGGACAATCGACGGTCAGCCGCCGTAGCGGCCCCAGCCGATGTCGCGGCGCAGGGGTTCGCGCAGGCTCCGCGCCGTGACCTCCCACACCGAACGGGTGGGGGCGTCGTGCGCCGTGGCTCCGGCCTCCTGCGTCGCATACTCCTCGGAGACGACCGCGATGAGGGCGGCGAGCTCCTCGTCCGTCGGGTTGCCGCGCACGACCTCGATGCGCAGCGACTCGTCGGGCGCTGCGTTGCCGTCCCCCCGGGTCATAGCGGGATGTTACCGTGCTTCTTCGCCGGCTGCGTCGCGCGCTTTCCGCGCAGCGCCCGCAGCGACTTCGCGATGAACACGCGCGTGTGCGCGGGCTCGATGATGCCGTCCAGCTCGCCGCGCTCGGCGGCCAGGAACGGCGATGCCACGTTGTACGTGTACTCGTTGGCCAGCCGCTGGCGGACGGCCGCGACATCCTCGCCGGCCTCTTCGGCGCGCTTGAGCTCGCCGCGGTACAGGATGTTCACCGCGCCCTGACCGCCCATCACGGCGATCTCGGCCGTGGGCCAGGCGGCGTTGACGTCCGCGCCCAGCTGCTTGGAGCCCATGACGATGTAGGCGCCGCCGTAGGCCTTGCGCAGGATGACGGTCACCAGCGGCACGGTCGCCTCGGCGTAGGCGTACAGCAGCTTCGCGCCGCGGCGGATCACGCCGGTCCACTCCTGGTCGGTGCCGGGCAGGTAGCCGGGCACGTCGACGAGGGTGACGATCGGCACGCTGAACGCGTCGCAGAACCGCACGAACCGGCTGGCCTTCTCGCCCGCCTCGATGTTCAGGGTGCCGGCCATCTGGTTCGGCTGGTTGGCGATGATGCCCACCGTGCGGCCCTCGACACGCCCGAACCCGACGACGATGTTCGGGGCGAACAGCGGCTGGATCTCGATGAAGTCGCCGCCGTCGATGACGTGCTGGATGACCTGGTGGATGTCGTAGGGCTGGTTCGGCGAGTCCGGGATGATCGTGTTCAGCACCCGGTCGGAGTCGGTGGTCTCCCACTCGAACCCGCTCTCGTACACCGGCAGCTCCGACATGTTGTTGTCGGGAAGGAAGCTCAGCAGCGTCCGCACGTAGTCGAGCGCGTCGTCCTCGTCCTCGGCGAGGTAGTGCGCGACGCCCGAACGGGTGTTGTGCGTGTACGCGCCGCCCAGCTCCTCCATGCCCACGTCCTCGCCGGTCACGGTCTTGATGACGTCTGGGCCGGTGACGAACATCTGGCTCGTCTTGTCGACCATGACGACGAAGTCGGTCAGGGCGGGGGAGTAGACGGCGCCGCCGGCGGCGGGGCCCATGATGATCGAGATCTGCGGGATGACCCCCGAGGCGGCGGTGTTCAGGCGGAAGATCTCGCCGTACTTGCCGAGCGCCACCACCCCCTCCTGGATGCGGGCGCCGCCCGAATCGAGGATCCCGATGATCGGCATCCCGGCGCGCAGCGCGAGCTCCATCACCTTGATGATCTTCTCGCCGGCCACCTCGCCCAGCGACCCGCCGAACGTCGAGAAGTCCTGCGCGTACACCGCGACCGTGCGCCCGTGGATGGTGCCGACGCCCGTGACGACGGAGTCGCCGTACGGCCGGGACCTGTCCATGCCGAACGCCGTCGTGCGGTGGCGGACGTACTCGTCCATCTCGCTGAACGAGCCCGTGTCGAGCAGCAGCCCGATGCGCTCGCGCGCGGTGAGCTTGTTCTTGGCGTGCTGCTTGGTCTGCGCGGCGGTCTCGGCGTCGACCACCGCCTCGTGATAGCGGGCGCGCAGGTCGGCGATCTTGCCGGCGGTGGTGGAGAGATCCGGTTCCGTCACGCATACCACCCTAACGACGGGTGAGCGCGATCCGTGAGAGACAGGACACAACGGGTCGCGGCATCCCCTGTCGATTCGCGCCAGGCCGCATCCGGCGTATCGTGACCGGCATGACGCCGGACGAGGTGGCCGAGTTCCTCGGGGCGCTGCCGGGCTGCAAGCGCAAGGGGACCCGCGATGTGCCGGCCTGGTACGTCGACGACCGCATCGTCGCGCGGCTGGTCGCCGGCGACGAGCTCATGGTCCGCTGCGCGTTCGAGGATCGCGACGAGCTCGTGACCCGGCATCCCGGCACCTTCGGCATCCCGCCTCGCTACGCGGCGCACCAGAAGGTGCAGGCGATGCTGACCGGCGACGCCGACGCGATCCGCGCGGCGCTGCGCCGGGCATGGGACCTGCAGCGCACGGGCGGCACCGGGGGCTACGTCTAGCGCCGTAGGGTGATCGCATGCACAGTGACGCGTATCCGCGTGCGGGCGCGGTCAGCCCGCGCATCGAGGTCGTGGCCTCCACCGGGTCGACGAACGCGGATGCCGCGGCCGCGGCGGCCGCGGATCCGGCGGGCTGGCCGCACCTGAGCGCGCTGCTGACCACCGACCAGACCGCCGGACGCGGGCGGCTGGACCGCACCTGGACCACGCCGCCCGGCTCGGCCCTGGCGGTGTCGGTCGTGGTGCGGATCCCCGGTGTCCCGATCGCCGCCCGCGGCTGGGTGCCGCTGATCGCCGGGGCCGCGATGACCCGGGCGATCGGGGCGCAGCTGCGCGGCACGGCGCACAGCGCGACCCTGAAATGGCCGAACGACGTGCTCGTCGACGGCGGCAAGATCTGCGGCATCCTCGCCGTCGCGGTGGCCGGCGAGCCGCATGCGATCGTGATCGGCTCGGGGATCAACACGCGCATGCGGCCCGCCGACCTGCCGGTGCCGACGGCGACGTCGTTCGCCGCGATCGGACGCACCGTCGACGAGGACGGTCTGCTCGCCGACTACCTCGTGGCCCTCGACGAGCAGCTGACGGCGCTGGCCACCGCGCACGGCGACGCCGGCAAGGCGGGCGTGCACGGCGAGATCGAGGCGCTGTGCAGCACGCTCGGCGCACACGTGCGGGTATCGCTGCCGGACGGCTCGCTGCTCGCCGGACGCGCGCAGCGGCTCGACCGGGACGGCCGGCTGGTCGTCGTCGCCGGCGCCGTCGAGACGGCCGTGTCGGCCGGCGACGTCGTGCACGTGCGCCCGGCGGACTGAGTCCCCGCCGGGTCTGCGGCCGATTGTCGGCATCGGCCGCCACAATGGAGATATGAGCCAGCCGACGGGCATCGGAGGGCGGCCGTTCACCCCGGCCGCCGGTGCCCCCACCCCCGAGTTGCGCATCGCGCGCTTCCGCGGGCACGCGCGCCGGCTGACCTGGTCGGCGCTCGTGCTGATCGCGGTCGCCGGCGCGACCGGCTACCTCTGGGACAATCTTCCGGCCCCGCTGCAGAACTGGATGCTCCTGACAGCGGCCGCCATCGTCGTGCTGCTGCTGGTGGTGGTCCCGTTCGCCACGTGGTGGAGCCACGCGTACACGCTCACCACGCGTCGCATCATCGAGCGGCGCGGGGTCGTGCGGGTGCACCGTCGCGAGCTGTCGCACGTGCGCGGCTACACGATCGAGATGCGTCGCGGCATCGTGCAGCGGATGTGGGGGGCGGGCACGCTCACCCTCTCCGACGGCGTCGACGCGCCGCTGAAGCTCACCGACATCCCGAGCATCGCGCTCGTGCACGAGGCCATCGTCGACCAGGTCGAGGTGAACCAGATCCTCGCTCACCGCGACGCCTCGTCGATCCCGCTCAGCGCTCCGCCGCAGTGACCGCCGTGCACGGCGGCGTCGGTACGCGACAATAGGGGGGACGGAAGGAGCGGGATGTCCCTGCGAGTCGGAGTTGTGGGCGGTGGCCAGCTGGCGCGGATGATGATCGCCCCGGCCGTCGAGCTGGGCGTCGAACTGAGCGTGCTCGCCGAAGAGGAGGGCATGTCGGCGCGCCTCGCGACCGTGGCGGTGGGCGACTATCGCGACGCCGAGACGGTGCTCGCGTTCGCCCGCGGCGTCGATGTCGTCACATTCGACCACGAGCACGTGCCGCAGCCGGTGCTGCGAGCCCTCGTAGACGCGGGCGTCGCCGTGCACCCCGGCCCCGATGCGCTGCAGTACGCACAGGACAAGCTGCGCATGCGCGCCCGGCTCGACGAGCTCGGTATTCCGCAGCCGGACTGGGCCGCCGTGTCCGACGCCGCGGGCCTGCAGGCGTTCCTCGACGATCACGGCGGCCGCGCCGTGGTGAAGACGCCGCGCGGCGGCTACGACGGCAAGGGTGTCCGAGTCGTCCGGGCGGCCGCCGAGGCCGACGACTGGTTCGCCGCCCTCGCCGAGGACGCGCACGGCGGCGAGCTGCTCGTGGAGGAGCTCGTCGACTTCCGCCGCGAGCTGTCGCAGCAGGTCGCGCGCCGCCCGTCCGGGCAGGTGCGCGCCTATCCCGTCGTCGAGACCGTGCAGCGCGACGGCGTGTGCGCCGAGGTGATCGCGCCGGCCCCGCACGTGAGCGACCGCCTCGCGAACGCGGCCGCCGAGGTCGGCATCGGCATCGCCGAGGGCCTCGGGGTGACCGGGATGCTCGCCGTCGAGCTGTTCGAGACCATCGACGACCGCATCCTCGTCAACGAGCTGGCGATGCGCCCGCACAACTCAGGCCACTGGTCGCAGGACGGTGCAGTCACCGGCCAGTTCGAGCAGCACCTGCGCGCCGTGCTCGATCTTCCGCTGGGGGATGCCTCGCCCCGCCGGCGCTGGTCGGTCATGGTCAACATCCTGGGCGGACCGCGTGACGGCTCGATCGAGGACCGTTTCGCCGCCGTCATGGCCGCCCATCCGGACGCGAAGGTGCACACGTACGGCAAGGCGCCGCGTCCGGGCCGCAAGGTCGGCCACGTCAATGTCGTCGGCGACGACCTCGACGACGTCGCGTATGACGCGCACGCGGCGGCATCCTTCTTCGAAGGCTGACGCCCAGAAGCACGGTGGTCGAAACCGCGCCGTTGCGGGGTTTTCCAGGCATGCGGCCTAGCCTTGACGAGTGACTGGACCGCTTCACTCCTCTCTGGCGCCCGTCGTCGGCGTCGTCATGGGCTCGGACTCCGACTGGCGCGTGATGAGCGACGCCTCGCAGGCGCTCACCGATTTCGGCGTCGCGCACGAGGTCGAGGTGGTCTCGGCGCACCGCACGCCCGACAAGCTCGTGACCTACGGGCGCACCGCCCGCGCGCGGGGCCTGAAGGTCATCATCGCCGGCGCCGGCGGCGCCGCGCACCTGCCCGGCATGCTCGCGTCCGTCACCGCCCTTCCGGTCATCGGCGTCCCGGTGCCCCTGGCCACTCTCGACGGCATGGACTCGCTGCTGAGCATCGTGCAGATGCCCGCCGGGATCCCCGTCGCGACCGTCTCGATCGGCGGCGCCAAGAACGCCGGGTTGCTGGCCGCGCGCATCCTCGGCGCGGGCGACCCCGCGATCGCCGATCGCGTCGAGGCGTACGCGCGCGAGCTCGAGGCCCAGGTCGAGCAGAAGAACCGGCGGCTGAAGGACTCCCTGTGAGCGCGTCGGCCGCGCTCGTCCAGGAGCGCCCGCTGCGACACCCCGACGCGGGGTCGTCGCAGCTGATGTCGCGGCGCGGCTGGTGGCTGGTGATCGCCAACTTCCTGTTCCCCGGCTCGGCGCAGGTGCTTGCGGGCAACCGCCGCCTCGGCCATGTCGGGATCGTGGCGACGCTGATCATGTGGCTGCTCGTGATCGCCACCGTGGTCTCGGCGCTGATGTGGCGCATCGTCTTCCTCACCATCGCGTCGAACCCGGTCGCGCTGATCGCGGTCGAGGCGCTGCTGGTGGCCTATGTCGTGCTGTGGATCATTCTCACGATCGACACCCTGCGGGCGGTGCGGCTGGTCAAGACCGGCCCACGCGCCCGGTACGGAATCGCCCTGCTGTCGGTCGCGCTGCTCGTGGTCGCCGGCACCACCGCAGGCGCCGCGGTGAGCAAGACCGACGCGGCCCGCAACGCCCTGGGGACGATCTTCGGCGCGTCCGCGGCATCCGTCCCTCCCTCCGACGGGTACTACAACATCCTGCTGCTGGGCGCCGACAGCGGAAAGGGCCGCGACTCGATGCGATTCGACTCGATCTCGGTCGTGTCGGTCAACGCCGACACCGGAAAAGTGGTCATCACCGGCATCCCGCGCGACCTCGAGGGCTTCCCGTTCTCGAAGAACAGTCCCATGCGCAAGCTGTATCCGGACCTGCACGAGGGTCACGGCTCGCCCACCTGCGGATGGACCTCCGCGATCAACCAGCTCAACACCGAGCTGGACGTGTGCCGCGACGGCGCCAAGATCTACCCCGACGCGGTGAAAGAGGGGTCGACGCCGGGGGTCGAGGCGACGAAGGATGCCGCGGAGGGCCTGCTCGGGATCGACATCCCCTATTACGCCTTCATCGACATGGCCGGGTTCGCCTCGCTCGTCGACGCGCTCGGCGGCGTGGACATCACGGTGACCGAGCGGCTGCCCGAGGGCGGCGGGCCGAAGTATCCCGGCGAGCCGGTGGACAAGTGGGCCACGGGCTGGATCGAGAAGGGCCGCCAGCACATGGACGGCACGACCGCCCAGTGGTACGCCCGTTCGCGCAAGACGACCAGCGACTGGGACCGTATGAAGCGCCAGCGCCAGCTGCAGGAGGCCATCCTGAAGCAGTTCACCCCGACGACCGTGCTCAGCCGGTTCGAAGAGATCGCCAAGGCCGGCGAGCACCTCGTGAAGACCGACATCCCGCGCTCGATGCTCGGGTACTTCGCCGACCTCGGCATCAAGTCGAAGGGGCAGAAGGTCACCACGATCGAGCTGACGCCCGCGAACGACGTCGACCAGTTCACCCCCGACATCGGCTACGTGCACGATCTCGTGCACAAGGCGCTGCATCCGCCGTCGCCGTCGCCGTCGTCTTCGACGGGGAAGGGATGAGCCGTGACCGTTCTGCTGCGCGTCGTGCTCGACCAGGTGGTGACCCAGACCGACCCCGACCTCGCCATGGCTTCGCGTGAGCTGGCCGTCGCACTGGCCCGCTCGGCGCCCGCCGGCTGCGAGGTGAGCGCGATCGTCCCGTCCGGCCCCGACAGGTTCGGCCTGCCCGGCATCACCGAGGTGCGCCGGCTGGGCATGGGCCGGCGTGAGCTCGCGGCCGCCTGGCAGCTCGGAGTGACCGCCGGCGCCGGTGGCGGGCTCATCCACTCGCCGACGCTGATGGCCCCGCTCGCACGCCACGACCGCGCGAACGACCACGACCAGGTCGTCGTGACGCTCTGGGACCTGCACCCGTGGGAGTACCCCGACGAGCTCACCCGGCCCGCGCACGCCTGGTTCAAGACGATGCTCAAGCGGGTCCGCAAGCACGCCGACGCGGTGGTCGTCCCCACGCACGCGATGGCCGAGAGGCTGAACGGGCTGGTCGAGCTGGGCGCCCGTGTCCGCGTGATCGCGGGGGCTGCGCCGATGGGGTTCGGCGTGCCCGGCGACGCGGTCGGCAGGCGCCGCGCGCTCGCCGTGCCCGAGGCATTCCTGTACATCGCCGGCGATGCCGCGCCCTCGTCCGCGCTGTCGACCGCGTTCGCCGCCGTCGCCCGATCCGGCGTGGACCTGCCGATCGTGGTCGTGAACGCCCAGGACGGGCAGGAGCCCGCCATCGTCGAGCTCGCCGAGGCCGCCGGCGTCGCCGCCAACCGGGTGCACGTGCGCTTCGACCTGGACGCCGACGACCGCGCCGCGCTCCTGGACGCCTCGGTGCTGATGGTCGCCCCCTCACGGCGCAGCGGATTCCCGTGGCGCGTGGTCGAGGCGCTGGCGCTCGGCGTGCCGGTGGTGGCCGCGGCATCCCCCGATCATCGCGAGGTGATCGTCGACGGGGGACTGGTCGTCGGCGCGCCGGACGACGACGGGCAGGATGCCGAGGCCCTGGCCGCCGGGATCACACAGGCGCTCGCCTCCAACGCGTCGCTCGCGCGGCTGGGCGTGCTCGCCGCGGACCGGGGACGTGCCTTCTCGTGGCGCGAGGCCGCCGAGCGCGTCTGGCAGCTGCACGCCGATCTCTGAGCGCGCTTCCGGTCGCCGCGCGAGGGCGACATTCCGGTCGTCGAGAGAGGCCACCCGAAGGACGGCCGAGCCGAAACGACGTCGTCACGAATGACAACCATGTAATTCATTTTCGCGTATCGGCGTGTCATTCACGCAATTCTGAATCTCGAGTGGTAAACAGCGGCAACTTCAGTCACAATGTTCACATGTCTGCCGCGCGCCCCGCTTCTTCGCTCCCTCGTTCGCGATGGTTCATCCTCCTACTATCGGCATGCCTGGCCGCTGCCGTTATGGCGTTGGTCGCCCCCGCGCAGAGAGCGCAGGCAGCCGAGCTGCCGGCATCCATCATCGACGGGGGCTACATCATCTCGGACGCCGAGTTCTACAACTCGACGACGATGACCGAGGCGCAGATCCAGACGTTCCTCGACAGCAAGGTGCACGCGTGCGCGAGCGGCGCGACCTGCCTGGAGAACTATCGCGGCGACCTCACCGCTCAGTCCAAGGATTCATACTGCGCCGGGGCGACCGCGGAGAAGGACGTGACGGCTGCGCGCATGATCTATCGCGCCGCCATCTCGTGCAGGATCAACCCCAAGGTGATCATCGTCATGCTCCAGAAGGAGCAGGGACTGGTGACGTCGACCAAGCCCAGCGCCTGGAACTTCGAGCACGCGATGGGCCAGGCGTGTCCCGACACGACGGGCTGCTCGGCGGCGTCGGCCGGGTTCTGGAAGCAGGTGTACCTCGGGGCGCGGCAGATGCAGATCTACACGAAGTACCCCAACTCGTTCGGCTACCGCGCCGGTCAGTACAACACCATCAAGTGGGCGCCCTCGTCGGCGTGCGGCACCTCGAAGGTGCTGATCAAGAACCAGGCGACCGCGAACCTGTACAACTACACGCCGTATCGCCCGAACATCGCCGCTCTGGCCGCCGGTTGGGGAACCGGCGACTCGTGCTCGACCTACGGCAACCGCAACTTCTACAACTACTACGTCGCCTGGTTCGGCGGGGGGCTGCCCGCGTCGTCGGGCGCGCCCGCTCAGATCTCCGCATGCACCGTGCCCGCCTCGGCCGACATCTCGGCGCGCAACCAGGCCGCCACGGTCGACGTGCAGGAGCTGAACGCGCGGCGCGCGCCGACGACGCTGTGCGACACCGGCGTGTACACGCTCGACAAGGGCGCGAAGGTCACGATCACGGGCGTGTACGGCGCCTGGTCGCGCGTGAAGACGAGCACCGCGACGTCGTGGGTCACGAGCAGCTACCTGACCACGACCGCGACCACGCCGCCGCCGAGCAGCGCCTGCGCGCAGCCGGCCACCGTGACCGCCGCATCGGGCACGGCGGTGGTGACCGTCGCCGACCTGAACGCCCGGATCGCGCCGTCGACGTCGTGCTCCACCGGGGTGAAGACGATCACCAAGGGGCAGAAGTACGCCCGCACCGGAACGTCGGGCGTCTGGTGGCGCCTGAACATCGGCGGCACGCAGATGTGGGCCCACAGCGACTACCTCGCGCTGGAGGCTGCGGCGCCCGCGCCGACCACCACGCCGGCGCCCGCGCCCAAGCCGGCCCCGACGACGGCTCCGACCACCGCGCCGAAGCCGGCCCCGACGACCGCGCCGAAGCCGGCCCCGACGACCGCGGCGCCCAAGCCCGCGCCGACGACCAGCGCATGGACGAAGGTGGCGCTGAACCTGCGCTCGAGCGCGAGCCTGTCCGCCAAGGTGATCGCGGTGATCCCGCGCTCCGGCAAGGTGACGGTGCTGAAGAAGTCGGGCGGCTGGAGCCAGGTGAAGTACGGCACGCGCACCGGTTGGGTCTCGAACGCGTACCTGACGGCATCCGCGCCCAAGCCTGCCGCGTCGAAGCCCTCGACGCCGAGCACGACCGTGCAGAAGACCACCGCGGCGCTGAACCTGCGCTCGAGCGCGAGGCTGTCGGCGAAGGTGATCACGGTGATCCCGCGCTACGGCACCGTGAAGGTGCTGAAGAAGTCGGGCAGCTGGAGCCAGGTGAAGTACGGCACCCGCACCGGATGGGTCGCGAACGCCTATCTGACCCGGGCATCCGCGGCGAAGCCCGCCGCGAAGTCCGCCTCGACGACGACGCAGCGGACGATCGCGGCGCTGAACCTGCGCTCGAGGGCGAGCCTGTCGGCGAGGATCGTCACGGTGATCCGCCGCGGCGGCACGGTGACGGTGCTGAAGAAGTCGGGCAGCTGGAGCCAGGTGAAGTACGGCACCCGCACGGGGTGGGTCGCGAACGCCTATCTGAAGTGAGGGCGGGCGGTCCGGTCGCAGACGGTTCACAGCCGTCGGTCCACTAGCATGATGGGTGGCCCGACAGCGGATGCGTGCGGCCGCTAGGACACATACCCGTGACAACCACCATCGACAAGAGCGCCTTCGACACCCCCGGCACCGGCAGGGGTCTGCTCGACGTTTTCAAGTACCGTTACCTGCTGCGGCTGCTCATCGGCAAGGGCAGCTCGCTGCGCTACCGCAACTCGGTTCTGGGCTGGATCTGGTCGTACGTGCGACCGACGGTGCAGTTCCTCATCTACTTCCTCGTGATGGGGCAGATCCTCGGCATGCACGGGCGTGTCGAGGCGTACCCGATCTACCTGTTCTCGGGTCTGGTCGTCGTCAACCTCTTCAACGAGGCCTTCGGCACGACCACGCGCTCGATCGTCGACAACAAGGCGCTCGTGCGCAAGATCTACCTTCCGCGCGAGTTGTTCCCCATCTCGGCGGTCATCGGCTCATTCGTCCACTTCCTGCCGCAGGTCGCGGTGCTGCTGATCGTCTGCCTGCTGTTCGGCTGGCTCCCGTCGCTGATGTCGGTCGGACTGTTCGTCGCCGGAATGCTCCTCGTGCTCACCTTCGTGCTGGGGCTCGGTTTGTTCTTCTCTGCGCTGAACGTGCGGTTCCGGGACGCACAGAACTTCGTCGAGATCATCCGCACGATCGCCACGTGGTCGTCGCCCATCATGTACACGTGGGCGATGGTGCACGATCATACGCACCGCTTCCCGTGGCTGTTCGACGTCTACATGAGCAATCCGATCACGGTCGCCGTGGAGCTGTTCCACAACGCATTCTGGGCGAGCATCGTCCCCGCCGACAAACAGCTCGGCTGGCCCCCGAACTTCGGCTGGACCATTGTCGGCGCGGTCGGCGTGATCATCGTCGTCACCGTCGTCGGCCAGCTCGTGTTCCGCCGCTTCGAGCGCACCTTCGCCCAGGACCTGTGATGATCGTCGACGCCACCGCACCGCAGCCCAGCATCGTGTTGAACCACGTCTCCAAGTGGTTCAACAAGCGCTCGACACGCTCCTTCAAAGACGCATTCATCAACTGGATCAAGCGTCGGCCGGTGCGCACGCAGCAGTTCCAGGCGCTGAAAGATGTCTCGTTCACGATCAACGAGGGCGAATCGGTCGCCGTCATGGGCATGAACGGCTCTGGCAAGTCCACGACCCTCAAGATGGTCTCGGGCGTGCTGCGGCCGGATGCGGGTGAAGTCTTCACCAGGGGCCGGGTCGCCGGCCTCATCGAGGTGGGCGCCGGATTCCACCCGGATCTCACCGGCCGCGAGAACGTCTTCCTGAACGCCGCCATCCTGGGCATGAGCGAGAAGGAGACGAAGGAGCGCTTCGATCAGATCGTGGAGTTCAGCGAGATCGGGGAGTTCATCGACCAAGAGGTCAAGCACTACTCCTCGGGCATGTTCATGCGTCTCGCCTTCAGCGTCGCGATCCACGTGGAGCTGGACGTGCTGCTCGTGGACGAAGTGCTCTCGGTCGGCGACGCGCCGTTCCGCGCCAAGTGCAACGCGAAGCTCAAGGAGATGGCGTCGCAGGGCATCACGATGATGATCGTCAGCCACAGCGCCGGCCAGGTGAAGGAGCTGTGCACCCGCGGCATCGTGATCCGCAAGGGCGAGGTCGTCTTCGACGGTGTGATCGACGACGCGCTCGCGGTGCTCGAGGGTGCGGACCCGAAGACGATGCCGCGTCGACCGGTGCCGCACGTCGACCCGGCCGACGTCTGACGCCGAGTCCCGGTCCGTGAGCAGCACGCAAGTGGTCCGGCCGAGCCGCCGGCCGTCATTTCCGGGGATGGCCCGCCGTCCTGCCATGTGGTGGACGCTCATCGGCCTGCTGGCCGCAGGGGCGTTCGTGGTCCGGCTGTCGATCATGATGAACGGCGGGGGGCTACTCACGGTCGGCGCCTACGACGACGGGGTCTACTTCGCGGCCGCCGACGCGCTCGTGCACGGGCGGCTGCCGTACCGCGACTTCCTCTTCCTGCAGCCGCCGGGAGTGGTCCTCGCGGGCACGCCGTTCGCATGGCTGGGCACTCTGACGAGCGATGCCGTGGGCTTTGCCGCGTGCCGGATCGGCTTCATGGTCCTCGGCGCCGCGAACACGGTGCTGGTCGCGGTCGTCCTGCGCCGCGTCGGATACCTCACCGCCGCGATGGGAGGGGCGTTCTACGCGGCGACCTACGTCGCGGCGTACAGCGAGCGCAGCATCCTGCTCGAACCCGTCGGGACCACCGGGGTGCTCGTCGCCCTCGCGATCCTCGTGCGCCCCTGGCTGATGTCGCGCACGGGATGGGCCGTGCTTGCCGGAGCGGCGCTGGGCGTGGCCTGCGGATTCAAGATCTGGTACGTCGTCCCCGCGGTGATCATCGCAGTGGTCGCCAGGCGCGCCTGGTGGCGCGTGGTGGTCGGCGGCGTCATCGGCGCGGCCGCCGTGTGCCTGCCGTTCTTCGTCGCCTCACCCCGTCGCATGTTCCAGCAGGTCGTGCTCGATCAGGTCGGGCGTGGTCAGGCGGATGTCGCGTTCGTGCAGCGGGTGCGGGTCATCGTGGGCAACTTCTCCATCCCGGAACCGGATCCGGCGATCGGTCTGACGACCGACCACCTGGTGGGCGCGCTGGTCGTGTGTGCGGTCGTCGCCTGCGCGGTGGCGCTGACCGCACGTGGCGGGCGGCTGTTCGTCGTGCTGTTCGCGGCCGATGTCGCCATCCTCCTGCTGTCGCCGTCGTTCTATCCGCACTACGGTTCCCTCACCATGCCGATGCTTGCTCTGGTTGTGGGAGTCGCGGTGGGGCGCGTCGCGGCGCTGTTCCGATGGCGAAGCGTGCGCGGAGCGATCACGGCGGTCGTCATCGGGGCAGTGCTCGCCGCGAACCTGCCGCTGATCACTCGAGGATTCGGCATTCCGGTGCCCGTCGCGGGACTGGCACGGGCCGCGGATCGCGTGGACGGCTGCATCATGACAGACGACCCGACGATCCTTCCGGCCATGAACGCACTCAGCCGCAACCTGGCCGCCGGGTGCCCGCTGGAACCCGACCTGACCGGGTGGATCTATGCGGCCGATCGCTACACGGTCGACGGGCGGAACGTCGGCCGCTCGATGAACCCGAAGTGGCAGGCGCACGCCATCCGCTATCTCACGTCCGGGGCCGCCTACATCATGGTGTGGCCCCGCGGATACAGCGCCGCGACGCGGCAGCGGTTGGCGGCGGCGCCGGTGCTGTTCCATGAAGGGCAATGGACGCTGTACCAGACGGTGCCGACAGGGCGCTGAGCCGGCGGCGCTCCGCTCGTGCCAGTCGATCGAAACGGAATCGGCAGGATCCTCACGGGCGCGCGGAGATACGGTGGGCCGGTGATCACCACCACGCGTGATCGCCTCGACGGCGAGTCACCGGACGCGGGCCCCGACCTGTTCCGTGGCGCGGCCGCCCGCGCCCGACTCTGGTGGTCGCTCGTCGTCGCGATCGCGGCGGTCGGCTTCGCCGCCCGGTTGACGATCATGCTTCCGCGCGGTCTGACCAACATCGGAACCTACGACGACGGCGTGTACTACACGGTCGCCGACGCGCTGATCCACGGTCGCCTTCCGTACCGGGACTACCTGTTCCTGCAGCCGCCGGGCGTGGTGTTCGCCGGCGCGCCGTTCGCCTGGTTCGGGAGCATGTCGACCGATCAGCTCGGCCTGGTGGCCGCCCGCATCGCCTTCATGGTCGTGGGCGCGGTGAACACTGCTCTGATCACGGTTGTGCTGCGCCGGTTCGGGGTGCTCGCCGCTGTGGTCGGCGGGATGTTCTACGCCGTGGGCTACATGCCCGCGTATACCGAGCGCAGCCTGTTGCTCGAGCCGATCGGGACGACCGGCGTCCTGGTCGCGCTGGTGGTGCTCTCGCGCCCGGCGCTGCGCGTGCGGGGCGGCTGGCTCCTCATCGCCGGGCTCGCGCTCGGCGTAGCCTGCGGTTTCAAGATCTGGTTTGTCGCGCCGGCGGCGCTGATCGTCGCGGCCTTCGGCCGTGGATGGTGGCGGGTGCTGGCGGGCCTCGCCGCCGGTGGTGCGCTCGTCTATCTGCCGCTGTTCGTCCCGGCGCCGGCGCAGATGTTCCGTCAGGTGGTGCTCGATCAGGTTGCGCGAGGCGAGACATCGCAGACGCTGATGCAGCGACTGCAGGTGATCGTCGGCGACTACCGCGGCATCCGTGCGGGCCACGGCATCCCGATCTCCTCGGCCGGGATCTCGATCGTGCTGGCAGTGCTCATCGTCGTCGCGATGGGCGTCGTGCTGACGGTGCGCGGCGCTCGACTGTACGTGCTGCTGTTCGCCGTGAACGCCGCGATCCTGCTGTTGACGCCGGCGTTCTTTCCGCACTACGTCTCGCTGACGATGCCGATGCTGGCACTGGTGGTGGGCGTGGCGGTCGGACGGGTCTTCGGGCTGATCCCGCGGCCCGCCACACGGCTGACGGCGACCGCCGTGGTGCTGCTCGCGTTCGTCCTCGGCAACGCCCCGTATCTTCTCCACGGCGTGGGGCGGGCGATACCCGTGCCTGTGCAGCGGGCGGTGCAGCGCACTCCCGGCTGTCTCATGACCGATGACCCGACGATCCTCGCGGTAGGCGGCGTCCTCAGCCGGGAACTCGATCGCGGCTGTCCGCTCACGCCCGACCTGACCGGATGGGCGTACGACGCCGATCAGCGTGCGGTCGGCGGACGGGTGCAGCCGCTGCTCGACGATCCCGCGTGGCAGGGGCGCGCCGTGCGGTACCTGACCTCGGGATCGGCCGTCATCGTGCTGCGCACCCAGAGCCAGCTGACGCTCGCATCGCGGCACGCGATCCTCGGCGGACCGGTGCTCTTCCGGGACGGCGGCTACGTGATCCATGCCACGCGCTGACGGAATCGACGTGCGTCAGCGAGAGGCGACGTAGGCCGCCAGCCGGTCGGTCCACGTCGCCGGCGTGAACCCCGCCCGCTCGATCGATGCCAGGTCGAGGACGCTGTTGCGGGGGCGCGGGGCGACCGGCGCCGAGGCCGATGCGAAGTACTCATCGGTGCTCACCCCGGTGACCCGGCCGGGGTCGTGCCCGGTGAGCGCGAACACCCGGCGCGCGATGTCGGCCCAGCTCGCAGCCTGACCGCTGCCGGTGAGGTTGTATGTGCCGTACGGCGCACCGCACGACAGCAGATGACGGATGCCACGGGCTAGGTCGTCCGTGAAGGTCAGGCGTCCGATCTGGTCGTCGACGACGCGCGGGTCGACACCGCGTTCGGCGAGCGTCGCCATCGTGCGCACGAAATTGCCGCCCTCGCCGATCACCCACGAGGTGCGGACGATGTAGTGGCGGGGGATGGCCGATACGAGCGCATCGCCGGCGGCCTTCGTCTGGCCGTACACGCCCAGCGGGCAGACGGGGTCGTCCTCGCGGTACGGGCGCTCGGTCGAGCCGTCGAACACGTAGTCGCTCGAGACGTGCACGAGCGTGATGCCGTTCTGGGCCGCGACCCGGGCGAGCGCGGCCACACCCGCGACGTTCGTCGTCCACGCATCGCGTCGGCCGTCGGGCGTCTCGGCGGCGTCGACCGCTGTGTAGGCCGCGGCGTTGACGATCGTCTCGTAGTCGCGCCATCGGCGTGCCGTGGCCAACCGGGGTGAGGCGAGGTCGAGATCGGCGCGGGCCGCGTACTCGAGGTGGGCGGCGTCGCCGAACTCCGCGCGCAGCGCCCGGCCCAGCTGGCCGTTCGCTCCCACGACGAGCGTCTTGCGGGGCGGCACGGGAGCGACGTCGGCGAGGCGTGGGTGCGCGGCATCCTTCGCCGACAGCTCCGCGCGATCGAGCGGGATCGGCCACGCGATCGCGGCCGTCTCGTCGGCGAGGTTCAGGAACGTGTACGACGCGTCGGGCGACCAGTGGTCGTTCACGAGATAGGCGTATGCGGTGTCGGGCTCGAGTGTCTGATAGGCGTTGCCGACCCCGCGAGGCACGAAGATCGCGCGTGACGGATCGAGCTCGCACGTGAACACCGTGCCGAACGTCGCTCCTTCGCGCAGGTCGACCCAGGCGCCGAAGATGCGGCCGGTGGCGACCGAGACGTACTTGTCCCACGGCTCGGCGTGGATGCCGCGGGTCGTGCCGACCGCGTCGTTGAACGAGATGTTGTTCTGCACCGGGCCGAAATCCGGGAGGCCGGCGGCGACCATCTTCTCGCGCTGCCAGTTCTCCTTGAACCAGCCGCGGTTGTCGCCGTGCACCGGCAGCTCCCACACCACGAGTCCCGGGATTGGGGTGAACGTCGGCTGCAAGGCCTTGTCGTACTCGGTCATCACTGGCCCTTGCCGGCGTAGAACGCCTCGGTGGCGTCCTTCGCGGACGCCCACCATGCTTCGTGCGCGCGATACCAGTCGATCGTGGCGCCAAGGCCCGCTTCGAAGTCCTGGTAGCGGGGCCTCCAGCCGAGCTCGTCGCGAAGCTTGGAGGAGTCGATCGCGTAGCGGAGGTCGTGACCGGCGCGGTCGGTCACGTGGTCGTAGGCTGCGGCATCCTGCCCCATCATCGTGAGGATGAGCTCGATGACGGTCTTGTTGTCCTTCTCGCCGTCGGCGCCGATCAGGTAGGTCTCGCCGATGCGGCCGGACTCGAGGATCGTGAGCACGGCCGAGGAGTGGTCGTCGGCGTGGATCCAGTCGCGCACGTTGTGCCCGGCGCCGTAGAGCTTGGGCCGGATGCCGCGGATCACGTTCGTGATCTGTCGGGGGATGAACTTCTCGACGTGTTGATAGGGGCCGTAGTTGTTCGAGCAGTTCGAGATCGTCGCCTGCACACCGAACGAGCGCACCCAGGCGCGCACGAGCAGGTCGGAGCCGGCCTTGGTCGACGAGTACGGCGACGACGGGTTGTAGGGGGTGTGCTCGGTGAACCGGGCGGGGTCGTCGAGCTCGAGGTCGCCGTAGACCTCGTCGGTGGAGATGTGGTGCAGCCGGGTGCCGTGGCGGCGTGCGGCCTCGAGCAGCGTGTACGTGCCGACGATGTTGGTGTCCAGGAAGGGCCGCGGGTCGTGCAGCGAGTTGTCGTTGTGCGATTCGGCGGCGTAGTGCACGACGGCGTCGGCGTCGGCGAACAGCTCGTCGACCAGGGCGGCGTCGGCGATGTCGCCCTTCACGAACCTGACCCGGTCGGCGGGCAGGCCCTCGAGCGATGCGAGGTTGCCGGCGTAGGTGAGCTTGTCGAGCACCGTGACGTGGTGGTCGGTGTGCTCGACGACGTGGTGGACGAAGTTCGAGCCGATGAAGCCGGCTCCGCCGGTGACCAGCAGACGGGTCATGCGCGTCCTCTCTTGAGCAGGTCGAGCAGGTAATCGCCGTAACCGGACTTCACGAGCGGCTCGGCGCGCTCGCGCAGCTCGTCGTCCGTGAGGAATCCCTGCCGCCACGCGATCTCTTCGGGGCAGCCGATCTTCATGCCGGTGCGGCGCTCCATCGTGCGCACATAGTCGCCCGCGTCGGTCATCTGGTCGAACGTGCCGGTGTCGAGCCAGGCTGTGCCGCGGGGGAGCACCTCGACCTGCAGGGCGCCGCGGGCGAGATAGGCGCGGTTGACGTCGGTGATCTCGTACTCGCCGCGCGCACTGGGACGCAGGCCGCGGGCGATCTCTATCACGTCGTTGTCGTAGAAGTACAGGCCGGGTACGGCGTAGTTGCTGGCCGGGTGCTGCGGCTTCTCTTCGAGCGAGACCGCGGTGCCGTTCTCGTCGAAGGACACCACGCCGTACGCCTCGGGGTTGGCGACCCAGTACGCGAACACGGCGCCTCCCTCGACGTCGCCGTAGCGCTTCAGCTGGCGTCCGAGGCTCGGACCGTACAGCAGGTTGTCGCCGAGGACCAGGGCGACCTTGTCGCCGGCGATGAAGTCCGCCCCGATCGTGAACGCCTGCGCGAGCCCGTCCGGCGAGGGCTGCTGGGCGAACGTCAGCGACACGCCGAACTGCGACCCGTCGCCGAGCAGACGCTGGAAGAACGCGGCATCGTGCGGGGTGGTGATCACGAGGATGTCGCGGATGCCGGCGAGCATCAGCGTCGACAGCGGGTAGTAGACCATCGGCTTGTCGTACACCGGGATCAGCTGCTTGGACACGCCCAGCGTGATCGGGTGCAGGCGGGTGCCGGACCCGCCGGCCAGGATGATGCCCTTCACCCGCCCATCCTTTCAGATCGGCCGCCTGCCGTGCTCTCACAGGAAATCGATGGGGCGATCTCCTAAGCTCGGCTGAGTGACTGTATCTGAAAAGCCCGACCTTCGCGCGCACTCAGATACCAGGAGGGCCCGCGAGGGTCGCGCAGCGACCGCGACGACCACCGTCATGCGGGCCGACATCCAGGCCCTGCGGGCGATCGCGGTCGCGCTCGTGGTCGTCTATCACTTCTTCCCCGGTGTGCTCCCCGGCGGTTTCGTGGGCGTTGACGTCTTCTTCGTCATCTCCGGCTTCCTCATCACGGGGCACCTGCTGTCCAAGCCTCCGCGAACGGCCCGCGACCTGGCCGATTTCTGGGGCCGGCGCATTCGGCGGCTGCTCCCGGCGGCGTTCCTCGTCCTCATCACGACGCTGGCAGCGACGATCATCTGGGCACCGCAGACGGTCTGGACGAACGTCTCGCAGCAGATCGCGGCAGCGGGCGCGTACATCGAGAACTGGTTCCTGGCGAGCCAGTCTGTCGACTACCTCGCCGCGGACACGGCGCCGAGCCCCGTGCAGCACTTCTGGTCGCTGTCGGTCGAGGAGCAGTTCTACCTCGTGTGGCCTTTGCTGGTGCTGCTCGTGTTCTGGATCGTCGCGCGTCGCCGCGGCGACATCGACAAGCGGGCCGTCGGCGCCGTCATCGGCGCGATCGTGGTCGTCTCGCTCGCGGTGTCGGTCTGGCTGACCGCCACCGACCCGGCCGCCGCGTACTTCGTGACCTGGACTCGCGCGTGGGAGCTGGGGCTCGGTGGGCTCGCCGCATGCGTGTTCGGCTGGATGCAGGCGCGCTTCGGCCAGAGCAACACCGCCCGCCTCGTGGTGGCCTACGTGGGCCTCGCCTGCATCGCTGCGGCCGGATTCTGGTACACCGGCTCGCTGCCGTTCCCGAGCTACACGGCCGCCCTGCCCGTGGTCGGCACGGCTCTCGTGCTCGTCGCGGCGATCCGGCGCGGACCGCTGTCGCCGCTGCGGCTCATGGCCGTGCGCCCGGTCCAGCTCGCCGGCGACGTGTCGTACAGCATCTATCTGTGGCACTGGCCGCTGCTCATCGTGATCCCGTACGCCATCGGGCACGACCTGCACCGCGTCGGCAAGATCCTCGCGATCCTGCTGGCGTGCGGGCTCGCGTGGCTCACCAAGATCGTCATCGAGGATCCGTTCCGCGGACGCAAGCCGCTGGGCGTGCCGCTGCGCCGGTCGTTCATCTTCGCGCTCGTGGGGATGGTGGCCATCGCGCTGGCCGCCGGAGCCACCGGGGGCGTGGTCACCGTCCAGGCCGCTGCGGCGCAGGCCAAGGTCGACCACCAGCTGAACGACCCCACGTCGTGCTTCGGCTCACGGGCGCTCGTGAACAAGGGCTGCACTCCGCACGGGACCAAGCTGGTGACGAGCCCCGTGTTCGCCAAGCAGGACCAGCCGGCGCCCTACAAGGACGACTGCTGGATCCTCGGGGACTTCACCGATCAGAAGACCTGCCACTACGGCAGCACCGCGCCGGACGCCAAGAAGGTGGCGCTGATCGGCAACTCGCACGCCGGCCACTGGCTGCCGGCGCTGCAGCAGATCGCGAAGAAGCAGAACTGGAGCATCACGACCTACCTCATCTCGGAGTGCTACACGGTCGAGGTGATGGTGACCTACGAGACCCCGGCGCGATCGCAGAACTGCCTGGCGTGGAACAAGAAGGCGGTCGCCGACATCGCGAAGGGCGGCTACGACCTCGTCGTGATGTCGAACCGCACGTGGGCGAAGATGCCGGGCAAGACGCGCGAGCAGACGTGGGCGGCGGCGCAGGGCGACTACGAGCACGTCATGGCGCAGTGGGCCGCCGCGGGTACGCCGGTGCTCGTCCTGCACGACACTCCATACGCCACCGAGATCCCGAACGTCCCCGACTGCGTCAATGAGCACCTCAGCGACCTTTCGGCCTGCGACGGCACGAGGGCGCGCGAGCAGACGGATCCGGCCGCGACCGCGGCATCCCGGATGCACAATCCACTGGTCCAGACGCTCGACCTGACGGATCGCTTCTGCTCCGGCAACACCTGCTACTCCGTGCTCGGCGGCGTCATCGTCTACTTCGACCGGGGGCACATGTCGGCGACCTTCGCACGGTCGCTCGCACCCGACGTCGAGAAGGCGGCCGACGCGCTGCTCAAACGGTGACGGTCAGGACGGATCGGTGAGCGCCGCCAGCGTCTCGCGCAGCGCCGCTCCATTACGTTCGAAATCGAAGTCCCAGGCGGAGTGGAACGCCTTGGGGTTCAGGTGCCGACCGGTCTGCGGGACGTCGGGCTCGCTCCAGAAGTAGTGGCTTTCGGCGCCCAGCGCCACGGCGTACAGGTGCTCGTTGCGTGCGAGGTAGGCCTCGTGGTTGATCACGATGAGCGTGCGCAGGTGCCGGCTGAACAGGATGTTGAACAGTCCCGACCCGCCGAACCCCGCGACCGCATCGGCATCGGCGAACAGCGTCGCCGCAGCGGTGAGCGAGTAGTCCTCGGGGTAGACCACGTCGAACCCGTATTCGCGGAAGACGGCCTCGACGTCGGCGGCGTTGCGGCAGTCGCGGTGCGCCATTCCCGGTCGGCGCGACACGAACAGCCGACGCGGCCCAGGGGCGCGGTCCGGATCGACCAGACCGGCGCGCAGGCGCGCCCAGACGTCGTGGATGGCCGGGTGGAACCAGTACGGCTCGTGGTTCTGCCACAACGGCGTGCAGGCGAGCCACGACGATACTGACACGGCTTCGGGCTGCCAGCGCACATCGTCGTCGCCGAGACCGTATGCCGTCAGCAGCTCGCGCTCATAGGTCGGCTCGTAGCCCGCCGGCACTCGGATCAGCGCCTTCAGATCCGGCAAGCGCCGTTTCGCGGCGTCCCAGCCCCAGAGCTTGGCCGGCACCTCGGTGATGAAGTGGCCGAAATGCGCGTGGTAGGCCGTGGTCAGATCGTAGAAGTCGCCCTCGAGCGACGGCAGCGGCCGTTCGGCCGAGGCAGGCAGCGTCGCGAAGTCGGCGGTGACGTCGGTGGCGAGCACGTTGGTCGGGATCGGCTCGTTCGGGTACCGGAACGAGGGCGGCAGCAGCGTGCGCTCGTGCGTCAGCGCCATGTGGCTGAGCACGCGCATCGGCCCCTCGTAGTGGCGCATCGTCGCCTCGGGGGCGTGCAGCGTGGTGTCGAGGTTGCACACGCGCTCCGACGGCTCGTTGCCGTGCACGTCGCGCTGTGCGTTCACCTCGGCGCCCGCGATCGAGTCGAGGAGTTCGACGCGCAGGCCGGGTGAGCGTGTGGTGAGGGATGCCGCACGCCCGTCGGGCACCTTCAGGTAATGCGGTGCGCGCTTGAGGTGCAGGACGTACTCGCCGAGGCGCTGGACCGTGGTCGTCGCCGCGGCCAGCGCGGCGGCACCTCCGGTCGGCGCCTCGCCCGCGACGGAGGTCGCGAGGGAGCGGGCCCAGCCGTGCGGCGTCTTCGGGTCGTCGGCCGCGTCGAGGTGGACGTAGGCGCCGTGCTCGTGGACCGCCGGATAGAGCACGCGCCATGCGTCCCGCTGGTCGTCGCCGGCGGGAGGTCGCAGGTCGACGATCAGATCGGGGGCGGGCAGGGTGCGCAGGACGTCGACGACGGCACGGACGGTCGTCAGCCGCCGGACGGCGACGGTCGGCTGCCGCGTGCGGCTCGGGGCGAACCCCGCGGCGAACACGAGGATGTCATCGTCGAAGAACGTGCGCAGCCACCGCTGCGTCCGCCACCGCGCATCGCGGTCGGCGAGCAGGACCACGTGCCGTCGCCGATCGGCGGCGGGCGTCATGATGGCCTTGACCCGGTCGGACGGCGCACCCGTGTCGGCCGTCGCGGGAGCCGGGGGACGCCGGCGCCACTGCCACAGGGCGTAGCCGAGTACGCGGCGCCGAAGCGATCGACCCGTCATGCCCGCGGGTCGCTGTCATCGAGAGAGGGTCGCGTGCGATGTGCTGCTGTGGGGAGGGGCCGCGGCGTCATCGCCTTCGGGTGGCGCATAGCCACATCCTAGGGACAACGGGTTCGTCACCGCATCCGGAACCGCTATGCGACGCGTCCGAGAAGCTGCTTCACGTGCTCGGTGATCCGCTCGCAGGAGTGTCCGTCGACCATCGGCAGCGTGCGACGCCGGCGGGCGTCGAAGAACTCGCGCTCGGCGTCGTACGCGCCCGCGCACAGCTGCCGTCGGATGACAGCCACGGTCTCGTCGGCCGTCAGCGTGACGGGCCCGAGTCCGTGCTCTTCGTACGACCAGTAGCCGGGCACGTAGGTGTGCCCGCCGTGGAGGAACTCGTCGCGGTCGAACTGGAAGTACGAGACGTCGGCGCCGGCAAGGGCCGCTTCGAAGAAGATCGACGAGTAGTCGGTCACGACGCTGCGGCAGCGGGTGAGCAGCTCGTGCACGTCGTCGACCGAGGTCATCAGCTCGACGCCCGGGCCCATGAGACTCGAAGAGATCTGGGTGCGGAAGTTGGGATGGGGCAGGAAGACCAGTCTCGTCCCGGTGGCCCGGGTCAGTTCGGCGAGCTCGGGGTGGTTGATCAGGGCGAGCCAGTTCTGGGCGAACTCGGTCTCTTCGAAGGGGACGTTGAACTTGCGCAGCGCCCCCGGCGCCGCCTTGTCCGCCAGCAGCTTGTGCCGCCAGGTGGGGGCGAACAGCACGATGTTCCGGGCGGCCGGATCGGCCTGGGCAGCCAGGCGCGCGACCTCGTCGTGCCGGGGGAAGCCGGTGAGCTTGGCCTGCTCGGTGGTCAGCAGGTACGACGAGAAGTCCTCGACGATCGACCGCTGCTCGTCGACGCTCGCCGTCGTCATCAGATCGATGGGTTTGCGGTTGAACCAGATCGACAGATCGTGCTGAAGCACACCGTGCTCGAGATAGACGTACTTCCAGGGCCGCGTTCCGCCCGGATAGAGCTTCTCGGGCAGCGGGTCGGTCATCTCCACGTCGAGGTGAGAGGAGATGACGGCGTCGGCCTCGCACAGCGCCGCATGGTGCGCCGTCGAGCCGTAGGCCAGCAGCCGGAACCCGGCCTTCGACAGTCGCTGCCAGTCGGCGGATCTGCGGCTGACGACGAACCACGTGTTCAGCTCAGGCTCGTGCTCGCGCAGGTGCCGGTACAGATACTCGGCGCTGTCCCCGGCGGCGAGCACCTTGTCCATGAGGATCCACGCGTGCGCGTATCTGTGCCCCGCACCGAGCATGCGCTGCGCCGAGATCAGCCGGCGCATGCGTAGGCGGCGTCCGCGCCCGCGAACGCCCGGGCGGGACCGGTACGCCCATGGCACGACCGCGGCGATCTCCGCCCGCAGGCGCCCTGCGAGGCGCCGTCCGAATCGGCGCAGCGCCGACGGAGGCTTGCGCGCGGAACGCTTGCGGACCGGTTCGACGTCGGGAGCCCGATAGACGCCGTCTTCGAGCTCCACGATGCGTCCGTCCAGCTCGACCACGGCAGGGTCGCCGGCGGGCAGCCAGACGATCCGCTCGAACACCAGCCGCTGGTCGAACACGTCCAGCCGACGGACCTTCGCGGTGATCGGCTCGATGACGTGTCCGTCGCGCGAGAAGCGCTCCTCGGGCAGGTCCCCGCGATACAGATAGCGGAGCTGGATGCCGCGGTGGTCCGATCCGATGACCTTGGCCGTGCCCTCGTCGGGCAGAGCAGAGCCCTTCAACGCGAGCAGGATGCAGCGGTGATCGACGCCCAGCCCGGTCACGTTGTAGCGACGAATGCTGCTGTCGGAGACGTGCACGAGCACGGCGGCCAGCGCGTCCAGCACCCGCTGCTTCTGTTCGGCCGACATCCAGATCGCCTTCTGGTTGATGTCGGCCTCGCGCGGCAGGAACCACCGGACGTCGTAGAGGAACGTCATGTCGAGCCAGGCCGGCACCCCGTGCTGCGCCGCGCGCTCGAACAGCGGCAGATAGCCGCGCTCGAAACGATGGAAGTAGAAGTCCAGATTGGTGTGCACCGTGTCGACGCTCGAGTTCGCCGCCGCGCGCTTGCGGTAGAGGTACTCCGCCTCTTTGACGAAGAGGACCTTCCGCGAGGGTGCGCCGAGCAGGTACGAGCTCACGAACAGGGCGTCCTCGGCGATCGACAGGTTCTCGATGAACCGCAGACGCGAAGCCTCGATCAGGTCGCGACGGAAGAGCGCCGACGCCGCCTGCGACTGGATGTACGACGGGTCATCGTCGAGATCGACCACGCGCGTGCCGTCGGCGAACTTGAACCGCAGCACGTGGCTGTTGGTGATGCGATCGGATGCCTCGACATACCATTTCACGTTCGTCGAGACCAGGACGGGCTCGGTGCTGGCCTCGCGCAGTGCGGCGGCGATGGAGGACAGGTAGTGCGTACCGATGAAGTCGTCGCCGTCCGGAAAGCCGATCCAGTCGCCCGTGGTCGCCGCGAGCCCCGCGTTGCGCGCTGCGCTGACACCGGCGTTCTCCTGCCGCAGGACCTGCCCCTGCCGGCCATTCTCATCGAGCCAGCGCTGGGCGATGTCGCCGGAGTCGTCCGGGGATCCGTCATCGACGAAGACGAACTCCGCGTCGTAGTCGCCGGGGTGCTGCTCGGCGAACGACCGCAGCAGGTCGGGCAGGTAGGGCGCCGAGTTGTAGAGCGGCACCACGAGCGAGAAGCGGATGCGGTCGCGGGTCATCGGCGACTCCGGGCGGCGGCCATCGCGGCGACCTCGACCGTGACGATCTGACCGGTGAGCCCCGCGTCGATGACGTGCAGAGTCACCCGGGCGACGTCTTCGGGGTCGAGCAGCGTGCCGTCGGGCTCGTCGCCGAAGGCGGCCGTGCGCATCGGCGTCGCCGTGCGCTGCGGGTTGATGCAGTTGATGTGCACTCCGCTGTCGGCCCATTCCTCGGACAGCGCCTGGGTGAGGTTGACCACACCCGCCTTGGTCGCCGAGTATGTGCTGTAGTTCGCCCGTCCCCGGGTGTACGAGCTCGACGTGAACAGCACGACCTGCCCGCCCGTATCGACGAGGTAGGGGTAGGCCTCGCGGCACACCAGCGCGGGTGCGGTGAGGTTCGTCTGGATCGTCTTCTTGAGGTCGCGCTTCTTGGTGTCGATGAGGGGCGCGATCTTGAGCACGCCCGCGGTGACCACGACGGCGTCGATGCGGCCGAACTGCTCGGCTGCGTGGGCGAGGGCCTTGCGCACCTGCTTGGCGCTCGTGACATCCGTGCCGGTCGTCGAGCGACTGAACTCGATCACGTTCGCCCCGGCCGCAGCCGCTTGGTCGACGATGCTCGCGCCGATGCCGTAGCTGCCGCCGAACACGACGACGGACCTGCCGGCAAGGTCCGGCAGCTCGCCCATCCCGTCGGCCGAGAGGCTCGCCGACTGCAGCTGGAAGATCTTGTCGGCGATGTGCACGTCGATCGGCTCGGTGACCTTCATGTTCTCGGCGGTGCCGTCAACGACGAAGATCGGCACGTCGGGCAGGTAGGTGAACACGACGCCGCAGTCGTCGGTCGCATGGAAGTCGGGGTCCTGGCGCGCCAGATCGTATGCTCTGCGGATCGTGCCGAGCCGGAACGCCTGTGGAGTCTGGCCGCGCCGCAGCGTGGAACGGTCGGGGATGCCGCTGATGTGGCCGTCGCCGTCCACCTGCACGATCGTGTCGGCCGAGGGGATGGCGGTGTCGACGGCGTCGTAATCGTCCAGAGCCGCGACGCAGTCGTGGATGATGCGCTCGTCGATGAACGGGCGGACGGCGTCGTGGAGGAGCACCTTGGTGTCATCGCCCTCGAGCGCGTCGATCGCGAGCCGCGTGGTGTCGTTGCGGGTCTCGCCGCCGGGCAGGATGCGACTCAGCTTCGTGAACCGGGGATCCGTCTTGAGATGCTCGAGCTCGTCGAGCGCGGCCGCGTTCATCATGATGAGAATCTCATCGATCTCGGGGCTCGCCTCGAGCGCTTCGAGCGTGTGCTCGACGATCGCCTTGCCCGCGATGCGGATCAACTGCTTGGGGATGCCCAAGCCGACACGGACCCCGATTCCGCCCGCAAGGACGACAGCGACGGTTCTGGTCATGTTGCTCACGTGGGCACCTCATGGGGTTGACAGCACAAAAGGGGCGCCCGGTCGGCGCATCGTTCATCATATGAGCCGACCGTGTGCCCCCGCTGAATGCTCAGGGCGATCATCAGCGAACCAGCCGCCCTGGCCGCGTATGATCGACCGGCGAGAAAGGCGCCGACCATGACCTCGATCAGCGCAGTGATCCCGCTGTTCCGTGTCGAACAGTATCTTCCGGACCTGCTCACCAGCCTGTCCGCCCAGCGTGCCGGCGACTACACGCTCGAAGTCCTCTTCGTCGACGACGGCTCACCCGATCGTTCGGCCGAGCTCGCGCAGGCGTGGCTCGATGAGTCGGGGACGGCCGGGCGGGTGATCCGGCAGCGCAACGCCGGCGTCAGTGCCGCACGCAACGCGGGCCTGGACGCCGCCCGCGGCGAGTGGGTGACGTTCCCCGATTCGGATGACTTCGTGTCGCCGGACTACTTCCGCAATGTCGCCCGATTCATCGATCGGCGCGGCAGCGAGATCGCGCTGGCCTCGACGCGGCTCGTGCGGCTCACCGAGCCCGAGACCGTGACGCGCGACGTGCACGCCTTGAAGTTCCGTTTCATGGCCGGCAGTCGTGCGGTATCGATGAAGGCACACCCGGACTTCTTCCAGCTGAACGTCGCATCGGCGTTCTTCCGTCGTGACGAGCTCGTCGAGCGCGGCCTGCACTTCCGCGAGGGGCTGCACGCGTCCGAGGACGCGCTGTTCGTCGCCGAGTTCCTGCTTGGCCGGCCCGGCGACCCGGTGCTGGGCCTGGTCGCCGACGCCCGCTATGTGTATCGTCGGCGCGCGGCCCGGGACTCCGCGATCGACCAGTTCCGTCGCCGGGCCGACACCTACACCGAGCGATTCGGCGACGGCTATCTGCCGTTGATGGATGCCGCAGCCACCCGCGGCGGTGTGCCCGAGTGGCTGCAGTCCATGTTCCTGTACGAGTGCCAATGGATCCTGCCCGTCCAGCTCACCGAGGACGGGTATGCGCATGTGCTCGATGACGCCGGCCGCGCGCGCGTCCTCAAGGTGCTGGCCGCGTGCGCCCGCCATGTCACCGAGCAGCGGCTCTTCGAGTACGACGCGACCGCGCTGCCGCTCGAGTCGCGGCTCCTGCTGCAGCTGCTGTCGGGCCGCGGCATCCCCTCGTGGGTTCCGGCGTTCCGCGACCACCTGGGCACCGTCCTGATGCACGCCGCGGATCCGAACGGCGTCGTGGTCCGCGAAAGCGACGGCGCGCCAGCGCCCGTGACGCCGACCGTCGAGGCGCCCGACTACTTCGGCCAGCGGCTGCTGCACCGTTGGGTGGCGGTCGCACCCACCGCGCAGACCGTCGAATCCGACGGCGTCCGACGGCCCATCGACGACCGCGGAGCGGGCGACACCGCCGGGCAGCAGCAGGATCGCCTCCGCCGCCGCGTCTTCGGCCAGCTTCGTCGAGCCGTTCCCGCCCGCGAGGCCGAGGTGCGGGTCTGGAAGCCCGTCCCCGGTCCGCTCGGATCGCCGTGGGAACGCCTCCTGTGGGATCTGCGCCTCGTGAAGCACCGCGGCCGGCGGTGGGCCGGCCAGCTACGCGGTCGCTGATCCCACGCGCTCGGTGACGAGCTGCGCGATCCGGTCGGCGCAGGCGGTCGGCCGCGCATCCGGCACCGGGGCCTGCACCCACCGGGCCGCGAAAGCATGCGCCCGCTCCGGCGTGCCTTCGACGGCGGCGATCGCGACGGTGAGAGCTTCGAGGTCGCGCACGATCGGCCCGGGCAGGTCGTTGCGGTAGTCCAGATAGAAGTCGCGCGACGCGATGTACTCGTCGAGATCGGGCGCGAGGAAGTAGCAGGGCACGCCGAGGACGGCGGCCTCGTACAGCGCCGACGAGTAGTCGGTGATGAACAGGTCGGCGATCTGCAGCAGGTCCTGCGTCGAGAAACCCGGGGCGGTGTCGACCTCCGGGCCGAAGTCGACGGGCATCAGCGGATGCACCTTGACGACCAGGTGGATCTCGAGCCGCGCCAGCGCGCGCGCCAGGGCCGTGGCATCCACCGTCACGGTGCCGTCGAGGCGGAAGGTGGGTGCGAACACGGCGACACGGGCGCCCTTCAGGTGCGGGTGGACGTCATAGATCCGCTCGCGCGTCTGCGCTTGCCGCTGCGGGTCGAGCAGCCGGTCGACGCGGGGGAGCGGTGCGACCACGACCCGGTCGATGGGCGTGCCCAGCGCCTCGGCGAACGCGGCGCGGCACTCGTCGCCGCTGGCGAGGACGACGTCGTATCCCTCGTGCATGTGCATGGCCTTCGCCAGGCGCCGGTCGCGACCCTCTTCGTGATCGAGGATGCTGAGGCCGAACTTCTTGAACGCCCCCAGCGCGTGCCAGATCTGCACGATCGTCAGCTCGGGGCCGTGGCGCAGCAGGCTCGCCACCATGGCGTAGGTGTCGACGACGAGGACGCGAGAGGTGGCGACGTGGTAGAGCTGCGAGAGCATGTGGAACGAATAGCCGACCTTCGCCAGAACCCCGGGAGGCACCATCCGCACGAGGGTCACGACCTTCACCGACGGGTCGGCGCGGGCGATCGCGGCTTTGAGGTCGAGGAAGTCGTCGGGAACGGACTCGTGCTCGCGGCTGATCATGACGACTTTGCGTCGCCGGCGCAGCAGCCGCATCGGCGCGTAGGCGATGTTGAGGCCGATCCGGGCGGTGTGCGCCACGAGCAGGCGCAGGCGCATGGCGCTCTCGGCACGGGTCGGGGCCGGCGCGCTGCCACCGGGGGCCGCGGCGGCGGGGCGTCCCGAGGTGCGGGGGTTGAGGATCAGCTCGCGCGTGATGCGCTCGGCCGAGTGGCCGTCGCAGGCGCCCATGAAGCGAGCGAGGAACGCGTCCTGATCGGCGTCGTGCCGCGCCTCGCGGATCGCGCCGGCAAGATCGGCGGTGTCGGTGACGAGCGGACCGGTGACGTACTCGTCGAACGGGTGGTAGAAGTCGCGGTCAGCGGTGTACTGGTCGAGATCGGGGCAGAAGAACACGATCGGGCGTCGCAGCAGCGCGTATTCGAAGATCGTCGACGAGTAGTCCGTGATCAGCACGTCGGCGGCCATCAGCAGCTGGGTGATCTCACGGTCGGCGGTGACGTCGATGATGCCGGTCACACCGGGGCGCGCGACCGTCAGAGGTCTGACGAACGGATGCATCTTGACCATGACGACCCAGTCGTCGCCGAGGTCCCGGGTCAGCGCGGCCCAGTCGATGCTGTCGTAGTCGAACGTCGCCGTCAGCTGCCCGTTGCCGCGGAACGTCGGCGCGTACAGCACGATGCGCGTGTCCTCGCCGATGGCGTAACGGGCTCGCACGTCGTGGTTCGCGCGCGCGACGAGCTCCTCGTCGAAGAAGACGTCGGTGCGCGGCACGCCGAGCGCCTTGACGCGGGCGGTGTCGATGCCGAACGCCTCGGCGTAGCTCGGCCGCACGGCCTCGCTGCTGACCGTCGCATCGGTGTAGTTGCGGTGGATGATCGATCCCGGCGTCGGTCCGCCGGGTAGTCCCTCGCGACTGTAGCCGACGCGTTTGAACGCCCCGGCGGCATGCCACACCTGCAGCAGACGGGTCTCGGCGCGGATGTGGAACGGGTAGATCAGGGGATAGAAGTCGTCCAGGACGATGGTCTGCGCCGTGGCGGTGAGCCACGGCAGGCGCAGGATGTCGCGGATCGGGCGGTGTGCGCGCAGGCTGCGCTTGAAGATGCCGACGACCTCCGCGTCCGGATTCTGCCGGAGGATCTCATCGCGCAGGTACCGGATGTTCCCCGTGTAGTCGGCACGGGAGTCCGACAGGAAGAGGATGCGATTCGGACGCACCCGGGCCAGGCGCGTGAACAGGCGATACGTGAGCGAATAGGGGCCGAACCGCCACTTCTGGAGGATGCGGCTGCGTCGCAGCAGACTCCGCAGGCCGGTCATGTTCGTCGAGAGCTCTTTTCGTGTGATCTGCGCATGCGGCGCGCCCAATCGCCTTCCTGCGATCCTATCCGTGCTGTTCGGGCGGTCGAGGACAGAGCGGGATCATGGATACGGTTAGGCGCCGGCTGTGTGCCCGGTGAGTGTCCTCACGGGGATGTCACAGTGACGCACGGTAGCCTCTTGGGGTGCCCAGATCCCCTCTTTCCGGACGCTATCGCGCGGACCGTGCCGGTTCGCACGTAGCGCGGAAGCGTCGACGGCACTGGCCGTGGGTCACGGCGGTCGCCATCGTCGGCGGCATCGGCGCCGTCGCAGGTGTGTTCGCCGTGCAGGCGATCACGGTGAAGGACGACCTGATGACGGCGAAGGCCGAGCTGTCGTCGATCACGAAGTTCGTCAAGAGCGGCGACTCGGCGAAGATCAACGCGGCCGGTGACAAGGTGCTGCAGCTGACCCGCGACGCGAACTCGACCGTCCAGGGCCCGCTGTGGGAGATGGCCGCAGGCGTCCCGCTCGTCGGCCAGAACGTCGAGGCGGTCCGCAAGGCGACCGAGGCCACCCACATCCTCGCCGAAGGCGCGCTGCCGGCCGGGGTCAAGCTGCTGAGCTCGCTGCGCATCGACAAGATGTCGGTCAAGGGCGGCGGCGTGGACCTCGAGCCCATCGAGAAGGCCAGCAAGTCGCTGCCCGAGATCAACGACGCGTTCGCACGCGCCAAGGCCCAGCTCGACGGCGTCGACCGCTCCGCCCTGCTGCCGTTCGTCGAGAACGCGATCGGCTCGCTGTTCGACGTCATGGACCAGGCGGGTCCGGTGCTCAAGGACGTGCAGCACTACCTGCCGACCCTGCTGAAGGTCGCCGGCTCCGATGGCCCGCGCACCTACATGCTCGTCTTCCAGAACAACGCCGAGTCCCGCGCCGGGGGAGGGCTGCCTGCGGCCACCGCCATCGTCGACGTCGACAACGGCCACATCAAGCTCGAAGAGCAGACCTCGACGTTCACGTTCCCTCGCGACCGCCAGGTGATCTTCCCGCCCGAACAGACGCAGTCGATCTATGAGGCCGACACGTTCAAGGGCTTCGGCAACTTCACGCGCACCCCGGACTTCCCGACGACCGCCGAGGCGTTCGCGGCGCTGTGGCACAACACCACGGGCGGCCAGCTCGACGGCGTGATCTCGCTCGACCCGGTCGTGCTCTCGCACATGCTCAAGGTCACCGGGCCCATCAAGACGGCCGACGGGCGCCAGCTGACCTCGGGCAACGTCGTCGAGATGCTGCTGTACGACGCCTACGTGCGCTACCCCGGCAACACCGCGCAGGACGCCTTCTTCGGCGACGTCGCCTCGCGCGTGTTCGCCAAGATCGCGTCGGGCAGGTGGGACGTCATGAAGATGCTCGACCAGCTCGACGTGTCGATCAAGCAGAACCGGCTGCACACCTGGTTCCCCCGCAAGGCCGAGCAGGCGATGGCGGTGGAGCTGAACCTCGACGGCGCCATGACGAAGAACAACAAGAAGAACACCGAGGTCGGCATCTACATCAACGACTCGGCGTACAGCAAGCTCGAGTTCTTCATGAAGACGTCGATGAACGTGACCTGCGACGCGGCCAAGCGGACCGTGACGACCTCGATGACGATCGCCAACAGCGCGCCGCTCGAAGGCCTGACGAGCTATCAGCTCGGCATCCGCAACAAGCGGTACGGAATACCGCGTCAGTCGTTCGTCCAGGACATCATGTTCTCGGCCCCTCCGGGCGCCGAGATCACCAAGATCGACCCCGAAGAGGGCGATGCGTGGGACGGCCGGCGCAGCGGCGTCGAGCAGGGTCACGACGCACAGGTCGTGCGCATCTTCGTGCCCCGCGACGAGACCCGCACCGTCTCGTACACGGTGAAGCTGCCCAAGGGCCAGTTGGGCCCGCTGCTGGTGCGCAGCACGCCGACGGTCACCACGACCCCCGTGTCGATCGCGCCCACGTGCGACGCGCTGTTCACGAACTGACGACAGCACGGCCGGCGTGCGCGGTGCGGGCCGTCCGTGTCGTCGGCCGGTCACTCTTCGGCGGGCAGCTCGTTGTCGGGGGCCGCGGCATCCATCCGCTCGCGCCACGAGCGGGACTGGCCGGCGCGCACGACGCAGACGACGAGGATCAGCCAGCCGGCGCCTGAGAGCGTGAAGCTCTCGAACAGGGAGTTCGACAGCAGGGCCACCAGCACCAGCGGGGTCCACGCGTAGACGACGGCCCGGCGCTCACTGGCGACGAGCCAGGAGCGGATCAGGGCGATGCCGGCCATTCCGACGAACAGGAACAGCCCCACCCAGCCGACCTGCAGCACGAGGTCGGCGTACGAGTTCAGCGAGGTCGTGTAGTGCTTGTCGAGCGTGAAGTCGATCGACACGAACGGGTACTGCTCGACGGGCCATGTGCCGAACCAGCCGAAGCCCTCGACCGGGTGGTATCGCACGTACACCGACAGCACGCGCCACAGGTTGGCGCGGATGGAGAAGTCGGAGCCGGCCGCCGCGATGATCTGGTGGCGCAGGATGTATGCGGTGCCGAGTCCCACGGCGACGATCGCGCCGAGCACCCACTGCACCGACACCCGGTTGTGCGGGCGCACGTGGCGCACGAGTATGAGCGCCGCTGTGGTCAGCCCGACGCCGGCGGCGACCACGAGCACGGTGGGTGATCCGCTGAGAGCTGCGAGGACCCCCCCGACGGCCACCGAGAACACCGCGAGCCCGGGGCGGATGGATGCCGTGCGCCACTCCACCACGAAGGTGACCAGGGCGATGACCGCGACGAACCCGAGCATGTTGCGGCTGCCGAAGATGCCCTCGACCGGGCCGAACTGCGTGATGTTGCCGTCGATGCCGAACCAGTGCACGGGGGTGCGCATGAGGATGCCGATGACGATCTCGAGGGCCAGCGACAGCGACAGCAGCCACCGCATGACATCGCCGAGGGCGCGCACGGTCTGCAGCGTGTCGCGCACGTGCCCGATCACGATGGCGATCACCGCGACGCCGATCAGCGCCACCAGGCCCGTCACCGTGTCGGGCAGCGACGTGCTCCAGACGAGGCTCAGCAGCAGCCAGCAGACGAACACCAGCAGCGAGATCGGGACGAGGCGCAGGAACGACAGTTCGCGGCGCCGGGCCACCAGCATCCCGATTCCCACGACGCACAGCCCCGCGACGATCGTGATGTAGGTGACGGATCCAGCCAGCCATTGGATCGCGTGCGCCGCGAACACGGCCGCGAACGTGGCCAGGGTGAACGCGCGTGCCATCGCGGCCGACCGCAGCAGCTCGGGCAGCCAGCGGGGGTGGTGGGGCGTGGTCACCGGTTCACCGCTTCTCGGCGACGAGATCACCGCGCTCGATCGCGACCCGCTGCTCGATGGGGCCGACGCCCACGTGCGGCGACTGCTTGATCTTGAACGCCAGCATGGCGAGGAACATCCAGCCCCACAGCAGCAGCGGCTCGGACTCGGCGACGCCCTGGATGAGCAGCAGGGTGCCCACCAGCGTCGGCAGCAGCGTCAGTGGCGAGTACGGCCGGTCGTCACGCAGGTCCCATCGCGGTCGGTCGACGGCGAAGAACCATGCGCGCCACAGGAACGACAGGTACACCAGCCCGAGCAGGACGACGCCGATGACGCCGAGCTGCATCGACACGTCGATCCACATGTCGTGCGCCTGCATGACGGATTCGCCGTGGTCGATGATCCAGCCGTCGAAATGCGGGTCGCTCGGGATCCAGGGAGTGGCGAACCCCCAGCCGGCGACGGGACGCTCGGCGGTGCGGGCGAGCACGTCGTGCCAGATGCGGCCGCGGCCGGTGAGATCTGATGAGCGGCCCAGCGCCCCGAAGATCTGGTCGCGCACGAGCCACGCCGTGACCAGGGCGGCCAGCCCCACCACCACGAACGCCGCATAGCGCCGCGCGCGTGCGCCGGGCGTCTTCGCGCGGCGCATGATCAGCGCCGCGCACAGCACCGCGACGACGCCCACGGCGGCCAGGTACACGGTCGCCGACGACGCTCGGTACATCAGATAGGCGGCCAGCACGATCCACGCGCCGAACATGACGCGCCGCGGCGCCCGGGCGGCGATGCGGATCGCGAACACGACGATCGCCAGCAGGCACACCGCTGCGAGCGGGTTCGAGCTGCCGTAGATCCCCTGGATGCGCCCGCCGTTGAACAGGTTGCCGCGGCACCAGAAGACGATCGGGTCGAGGCCGTGCTCTTGGGGGATGACGAATCCTGGCAGCACCGGCCCCCGCACGAACAGCACAACCACGAGCTCGAACACGATCGACAGGCCCAGGCACCACTTCAGCGCCGAGCCGACCGCCCGCGCGACCTCGCGCCACGTGAGCACGGCTGCGACGAACAGGCCCTGAATCGTCGTGATGACCAGCAGTCCCCAGGTGAGCGCCGACACCCCGGGCCAGGCAGACCAGGCCATGGAGGCCCCCGCGAACACGACGTAGGCGACGACGAACCAGGGCAGGCGCCGCCAGTTCACCGGCGGGCGCACCACGACCCAGAGGACGATCGAGACGACGGCCGTCAGCGCGGTGATGACGCCGGCGACATCGGTCCCGAACGCGTTGATCACCGAGACGCCCGACAGGGCCAGGAACAGCACGAAGATGCACCAGCCGCGCAGCAGGATGTGGCTGGTCTTCTCGCGCACGGGCGCCGACGGCGCGGGCGCGGAGGGGTGCTTCGAGATCACGGCCATGGTGGAATTCAGGTTATCGTGCTGGTCCTGTGAACTCTGGGGCGCGCGGGTGTGCGGCGAGAACTGCTCGTGACCAGTTCGTTACCCTGGGCCGACACGCCGTCGGCGCGTCGCGAAGGTTCAACCGCGGGATGAGGCTTTAGTATCTGCGACTTGACCATCGCGAATCACACCTGTGTAATTATCTGCAAGCGCGCATCGCGTGGGGGGATAGCAGGTAGGAGAACGAGATGACGGGCGCACAGTACCGCTCAGGCGTTCCCGCAGATTGGTACGTCGATCCGATCGAGCTGGGAGTGCCGGGCGTCCGGCAGCCGGCAGAAGTGGACGATCCGCTCGCATGGCAGGCAGATGCCCTGTGCGCGCAGACCGACCCGGAGGCGTTCTTCCCTGAAAAGGGAGGATCGACCCGCGACGCCAAGCGCGTCTGCGCATCGTGTGAGGTACGTGATCAGTGCCTCGAGTACGCGCTGCAGAACGACGAGCGCTTCGGCATCTGGGGCGGGCTCAGCGAGCGCGAGCGTCGCAAGCTCAAGCGTCGCGCGAGCTGATCGACGTCACTGCTGGTCGGGCGAGGACGCGCACCGCGGCCGAGTCGGAACGCGTACACACCGTTTCGACTCGTCCGCCCGCTCAACGACCGGGGGTCGGACAGAGCGCGGCGCGTCGGGCGCACGGCGGCAGGCTCGGCGCTTAGGCTGACCGGGTCATGCCCGCCCGAGTACACGCCATCATCGTCGTGCGTCCCGATGCGCGAATTCCCGCGGCGCACCGTCTGGAACGGATGCTCGCCGCCCTGTCCGCGCAGACCATGCCGGTCGCCGCCGTCACCGTCGTGCTCTGCGGCGACGACCCCGACGTCGTCGCCTTCGCCGCGGCATCCGGCACCGTCGGCGTGCTCACGCTGCCGGCTTCCACCGGCTTCGCGACCGCCGTGGACCACGCCGCGCCGTCGGCCACTGCCGACGCGATCTGGGTGCTCGCGCAGGACACCGTGCCCGAGCCGGACGCGCTCGCGCATCTGGCCGCCGCGCTCGAGGTGGCACCCTCGGTCGGCGTGGTGGCGCCCAAACTCGTGCGGTGGAACGAACCCGACCGCATCGTCTCGCTCGGAGTGACGATGACCCGGTTCGGACGCACCGTGGGCCTGGCCGACGAGGAGTTCGACCAGGGGCAGCACGATTCGGCCGAAGACGTGCTGGGCGTCGACATCCGCGGCGCACTCGTGCGCGCCGAAGCCTGGCAGAGACTGGGCGGAATCGATCCCGCGCTCGCCGGCGCCGACGAGGGGCTCGACCTGGGCGTGCGCACCCGTCTGGCCGGTGGCCGCGTGAGCGTCGTGCCCTCGGCCCGGGTCGCCGTGCACGGCGACGGCGTCGCCGGACCCCCGGGGCTGCCGGCCGTCCGCACGATGGGCACCGCGTACGCGCGCCGTCGTGCGCAGCTGCACCGGCGCCTGGCCTACGCGCATCCGGTCGCACTGCCGTTCCTGTGGCTGTCACTGCTGCCGGTGGCCGTCTGGCGCACGATCGTGCAGCTCGTGGCGAAGACGCCGAGCCGCATCCTGCCCGAGTGGGCAGCCGCCGCCGTGAGCGTCATCGCGCTGCCGTCGCTCGGACGCGCTCGCCGGCGGATCCGCCGCGAAGTGCCGTGGGGCCAGCTGGCGTCGCTGCGCATCACCCGTGAGGAACTGCGCACCGGCCTGCGGCCCGACCTCGACGTGCGCGATGAGCTCGTGCGCCGCAACGAGCTGCGCTTCTTCACCGGCGGGGGAGCATGGGCCGTGCTGGCGGCGGTGATCGCGTCGGTGGCGGTGTTCCCGTCGCTGCTGGTGTGGCCTGCGCTCGGCGGCGGCGCGCTCGCCCCGCTGCGCTCGACGCTCGTCAGGCTCTGGGCGGATGCCGCATACGGTCTGCGGCCGCTCGGACTGGACGAGGTCGCACCGGCCGATCCGTTCTCGGCCGTGATCGCCGTCGTCGGCTCGCTCTGGCCGGGTTCGCCGTCCAAGTCGATCGTGCTGCTGTGGCTGCTCGCACTGCCCCTGGCCGTCCTCGGCGGGTGGTTCGCGGCGACCCGCATCACCGACAGGTCGGTGCTGCGCATCACCGGCGCGGTCGTGTGGGCGCTCGCGCCGACGTTCCTGGCCGCGCTCATGCAGGGGCGCCCGGCTGCCGTGCTCGTGCACCTGCTGCTGCCGTGGCTGTTCTACGCCGGATCGGTCGCCCACCGCTCGTGGGGCGCGGCGGGCACGGCATCCCTCGTCTTCGCGGCCGTGGCCGCATGCTCTCCGTCACTCGCACCGGCCCTGGCGGTCGCATGGGTCGTGTGGATGATCGTGCTGCTGATCGTTCGCCACGGCCACGGCGCGGCGCGCGTCGGCTGGATCATCGTGCCGGCGGCCCTCCTGTTCGTGCCCCTCGTGCTGCGGCAGCTGCGCGACGGCGACCTGTGGGCGCTGCTGGCCGACCCGGGCATGGTCTGGGCGGGGCCGCAGGCGCATGCCGACGTCGCCGGACGCGCCCTGCTCGCCGCCGGCTCGCCGACGATGGACCCCGGCGGCTGGGGTGCCCTGCTGCGCGGCGGCGCGTTCGGCGAGGCACTGGCGCACCTGGCGCCGGCCTGGCTGCTCGTGCTCGTGGCCCCGGTGGGGGTGCTGGCGCTGGCGGGCCTGTTCACCCGGCGGTGGCTGGCTGCGACAGTCATGCTCGCCGTGGCCGCGACCGGCATCGCGACGGCGTTCATCGTCGTCGGGATCGCCGTGACCGTCCGCACCGATGCCGCCGTCGCGATCTGGCCCGGTGCTGCGCTGAGCCTCGCCTGGATCGGCGTCGTGGCCGCCGCGCTCGTCGCGCTCGACACCGGATTCGCCCTGCGGGCATCGCCGGACGTCGACCGCGAGCTGACCGCCGGACGGCCGCGCGTCCTCGGCGCGTGCGCCGTGATGCTGGCCCTGGCGATCTTCTCGCTGCCCGCGCTGACCGCGCACGTGCGCGGCGCCTCGACGCTCACCGACGGTCCGGCCTCGACGCTGCCCGCGTTCGTGTCGGCCGTCGGGCGCAGCAACCCCGACGCCGGCACCGTCGTGCTTCGGCCGCTGGACTCGGGCGCCGTCGACGCCCGGGTGGTGTGGGGCGAGAGCGAGACGATCGGCGGCCAGAGCACCGTGCTCGACACGCGCACCACCCTGTCCGCCGGCGACGACGACGTGGCCGCCTTGGCCGCGGACCTCGCCACCCCGACCTCGTCGAACGTCGTCGAGCGACTGCGCGCCGACGGCATCGGCTTCGTGCTGCTCACGCCCGCCGACGCGGCCGCCGATCGCTCGCGCGCACTGTGGCTGACGGCCTCGACGGCGCTGAATCAGCGCTCCGGCCTGGACGCCGTGGGCAGCACGCAGAAGGGCACCCTCTGGCGGGTGACGGATGCCGTGACCCCCCGTGCTGCGGCATCCCAGGCGACCGACGGCATGGCACGCGCGATCGCGATCGTGCAGCTGATCGTCGTGGGCGCAGCACTGCTGCTGGCCGTGCCCACCGCCGCCTCACGTCGGCGCGCACGCCATCGGCCGCGCGTCGTGGGAAGGGAGCGATCGTGATGACCCAGCCTGTGCCCACGGACACCGCGCGTCCCGACACCCCGCCCCGCTCGACTCGCGCCGCACGCCTCAGCGCCGCCGCCCGGCTGACGGCAGGAGCGATCATCGCGGCCGCCCTCGTTATCGGCGCCGTCGGCGGCATCGCCTTCGCCTGGGAGCCGCACGCGAACCCGCCGCTGTCGCGACTGGTGGCGCCGGCCGCCGCCGACTCCGTGCTCACGTGCACGGGTCCGCTGCTGGCGATCGGTCGCGACGCGAACGCGCCGGGCAAGATCGCCGCCGCGGCGGCCGAGCACGTGACGGCGATCGGGGACGGGCAGAAGGCGAGCACCGTCACGACGTCGAACGTATCGGGCGACGCCGGCGCCACGCGCCTGGTCACCCCCGCGGCCGGCCGGGTGGCGCCGGTGGCGGCGGGTGCGGCATCGGCCTCGATCGCCGACCCCGACCTGTCGGGGTTCGCTGCCGCGGCCTGCGCGCCGGCGCTCATGGAGTCGTGGCTGGTCGGAGGATCGACCCAGACCGGCGCCGCCGATCTGCTGCTGCTGGCCAACCCCGGATCTGTCGCCGCGACCGTCGACCTCACGCTGTTCGGTGCGGACGGTGCGCAGACCCCCGGCGGCGGCAGCAACATCATCGTCGCCCCCGGCACCCAGCGCGTGCTGCCGTTGGCGGGCCTGGGGCTGCAGCAGGGCGCGCCGATCGTGCGCGTGACCGCGACCGGGGCGCCGGTGCGCGCGGCCCTGCAATCGAGCATCGTCCGCGGGTTGCAGCCCGGCGGCGTCGACCAGAGCGGCATGACGGCCGCGGCCTCGACCACGCAGGTGATCACCGGCGTGCGGGTCACGGCCGAGCCGCAGTCCGACCCCACGAGCATCGTGCGTCTGCTCGCCCCGGCCGACGACACGACGGCCGCGGTCACCGTCGTCGGAACGCACGGCACCACGGGGCCCGCGATGGAGGTGCCGCTGAAGGCAGGAGCGCCGGTCGAGGCCGAGCTGACTGCCCTGGCGCCCGGTGACTACACGGTGGTCGTCACAGCGGCTCAGCCCGTCGTCGGAGCGGTGTGGCAGGCGACCGGCACCGGCAAGGGCGACGACTTCGCCTGGGTCACCCCGGCGCCGGCGCTGCCCGCGGGCAAGGACGGCACGACGTTCTCCGTGCCACAGGGGCCGAGCCCGTCGCTCACGCTCGCGAGCGGGGCGAAGCCGACGTCTGTATCGATCGCGCCTGCCTCGGGCGGCGCGCCTCAGAAAGTTGCGGTCGAACCCGGGCAGACGGTCTCGGTCCCGCTCGGGGCGGGCGACTCGTATCGACTGATCACCGATCAGCCCGTGTCCGCGGCCGTCACGTTCTCTGGCCGGGGACAGCTCGCGTCGTTCCCGATCTGGCCGCAGGATGTGGCATCCGCCCCCGTCCGCGTGTATCCGTGACGCGGGGGACCGTCCCTCAGTAGAACCGGAAGCGCTCGGGCCCGAGGTCCCAGGGATCGCGGTCGAGGTACTCGGCGGCGGCCCGGAACATCGACCCTTCGATCACGATGCGCTCGCGCAGGTCGTCCCCGGGGCGCACACGGCTCAGGCGCTCGATCGGAATGCGATAGAGCACGATCCGCTTCGCCTGCCTGTCGACGAGCCATCGCGGAATGCCTTCGGGATCGGATGCCAGGGGCAGGTCGGCGATCTCGATCTTGACGTCGCGCAGCTCTTCCCACGCGGAGCGCAGGAACTCGGCGGCGGTGCCGGCGATCAGATCGAATCGCTCGTAACGGGTCTGCAAGGGCGGCAACGGCGGCCGGACGACGGGGCTGCGCCCCTGGCGGCCGTGGCGGCCGTGGCGCGCCGGAAGCGGCCGCGCATGCACAGGAGACCGGCGGCGCATCATGCTGTCCATCCTAGGTGCGGGCGGCATGCCGGGCTCATCGGTGGGGCGGGCTCGCGGGCGCGTCGTCGGCCACGCAACACGCGTCTCGTACAATCGAGGGGATGACCGTACTCTCATCGAGCCGTCCGCGCCGCGGGTGGTGAACCCCGCCCCTTGATCTGGTGTGACCGCTTCTCTCCGACATGGCTGACGTCCTGCTGACCCTGATCATCCCCGTGCGCCATGCCGGTCCCGAGCTCGAGCGCTTCCTGTCGTCCCTGGCGACTCAGCAGCTCACCGTCAGCACGGAGTGCATCTTCGTCGTCATCGGCGACGGTTCGCAACAGGGCCGGATCGCATCGAGCGTCGGCGCGCACGGCATCCGCGCCGAAGTTCTGCGGTCGTCCGGCGGATGCATCTCGGCGGCGCGCCGCGAGGCGTTGGCCCAGGCATCCGGCGAGTGGGTGACGTTCCCGAACGCGCGCGATGCCCTCGCGCCGGGCTACGTCGGCGCACTGCTCGCGGCGATCGACGCGCACGGGCCCGTCGCGGACTGCTTCGTGATGCCGAGTGCACCGCTGACCAAGCCTCCGGGGCCGACGCAGGACCATCGCGTGACGCCGGTCACGGTCGATGCGTCAGTGGCTGCGATCCCCTCGGATGTCACGAGGATGGCGTTCCGCAATCGGCCCGTGCGCGAAGGCGGCATCGCCCTGGGCTCATATGCGGACACCCTGCTCATCGTCGACCTGCTGCACGAGACGGGGCGTCCGGATGCCGTCTACGTCGTCGAGGGCGCCCGATATCTGCGACGCCCCATGCGCGGCGTCGATCCACAGACCGAACACGTGCGCAAGAGCAGCGATCGCTACCTCGGACTGGTCACGGCGGTGGCCGAGCGTCTGGACGATCGGAGCGACACCTGGGTGCACCGCCTGCTCGTTCGGGAGCTGTTCCGGCTCATCGAGTTCGAGAACACGACGACTAAGCGTGCAACGGTGCTCGACGGCGCGGCCGGCGATGCGTTCCGGGAACGACTGCGCTCACTGCTGTCGTCCTTCGACCGGCGGCTGTTCACGCACACCGGCGATCCGAACGGGTTCGACGAGCGGCGAGACACGCTCATGGGCCTGGCCGGCCGGGTCGGCGTCGCCGAGGTCGCGCACATCCTGAAGGTCGACGAACGCAGCGGACTCGTCGAGCTGCGCCACACCCGCTGGAGTTCGGTCGCAGACGAGCAGTTCGGTACCGGGGGATCCCGGCGTGCTCCTGTCCACGGCAAGCACCGAACGGTGGACGCCTTCGGAGCGAGCGCGTTCGAGCAGCGCATCGCGTGGGTGAAGGTGGATGGGCTGAAGGGCTATCGCGTCGACGGCGTCAAGGTCGACGTTCGATTCGCAGACGGTACGCGGCTGCCCGCCGTCGGCGGCGGAGCCGCGATCGCCAAAGCCTTCGCACGGGCCGAGCGGCGGGCCGTGCGCGAGCGCCGTCGCTCGCGTGACGCCGCCACGCGCATCACGCGCGCGCAGAGGTTCCTGCGGCGGTCCCGCGAGACGTGGCTGAGCCGGGCCGCGGCGGTCCGCGTTCTCGCGCGCACGCCCGGCGTCGCTTCGAGATATCGGGATGCCTGGCTTCTCATGGATCGCGCCGACATGGGGCGTGACAACGCCGAGCACATGTATCGCTGGCTGCTCGAGCACCACCCCGAGATCAATGCCTGGTTCGTGCTGCGTTCCGATTCCCCGGACTTCGCACGCCTGAAGTCCGAGGGGTTCCGTCTCGTCGAATACGGCTCTCTGCACCATCAGCTTCTGCTCAACCACACGAAGCAATATCTGTCATCGCACGTCGGCATCGATGTGAGCCGGCCGATCTTCGACCGCTACCTGCTGCGCAACGCCCCGTGGACGTTCACGTTCCTGCAGCACGGCGTGATCCACAACGATCTGTCGATCTGGCTGAACAGGCAGAAGATGCGTCTGTTCGTGGCATCCACCCATCAGGAGTTCGAGGGACTTGCGGGGGACGGCTCGCCGTACGTCTTCACGGACCGCGAGGTGCGGCTCACGGGGCTGCCGCGGTTCGACAAGCTGCGCAAGATCGCCGATGCTGCGCCGGTGGACCGGCGCCGCACGATCGTGATCGCCCCGACGTGGCGCAACGGTCTGTTCCAGCCGCCCGAGCGCGCGGGCGAACTGCGCAAGCCCAAGCCGGGGTTCCGGGAGTCGCCGTTCATCCAGTCGGTGCTCAGTGTGCTCAATGACGACCGCCTGCGCGCGCTGGCCGAGCAGGGCTACGCGGTCAAGTTCGTGCCGCACCCGAACCTCGCGGCGCATTTTCCGTATGCGGACGTGCCGTCGTTCGTCAGTGTCACCACGTACGACTCCACCGATGTCCAAGAGCTCATCGGCACGGCGGCGGTGTTCCTCACCGACTACTCCTCGGTCGCGTTCGATGCCGCCTTCGCCGGTGCCGCCGTCGTCTACATGCAACTCGACGAGGGCGCGATCTACGGCACCGACCACACGCTGCTGCCCGGGTATTTCGACTTTGAGCGCGATGGATTCGGCCCGGTCTGCAAGACGATCGACACTGCGTTGCAGGCAGTGACGGATGCCGCTGGCCGAGGGGCTCCGTCGCAGTACCAGGACCGCGCTCGGGGCACGTTCGCGCACTGGGACTCGAACGCCTGCGAACGCGTCTACGACGCTGTCGTGGGGCTCGACGGCGATCGGGACGACGCGCGTGAGCCGGTGCGCGCCCGGGAGACTGTATAGGATTGGCGAAGTGCTCCTGGGGGCACATGTCTTGCCCTCGTCCTCAGGAGAATGAATGCCGGCGACACCCGTGTCTGCGACTCATGCACGATTCCGGCTCTTGGACGGGCTGCGCCTGGTCGCTGCATTCGCCGTCGTGGGATACCACTACACCGCATTTCGTCAGCAGTTCTGGGGCGATGCGTATCCTGCGCAGGAATTCTCGTTCCTGTCGAAATTCACGGCCTACGGCGCACTCGGGGTGCAGCTCTTCTTCCTCATCAGCGGATTCGTGATCCTCATGTCCGCACAAGGGCGGACCGTGCCGCAGTTCGTCACGTCGCGGGTCTCGCGCCTGTATCCGACGTACTGGGTCGCCGTCATCGCCGCGACCATACTCACGACGGTCATCGCGCCGGGACTGTTGAAGCCCGTCGCTCCGCAGGGCTTCTTCGCCAACCTGACGATGGTGCAGCAAGGGCTGGGCGTGGCTCACATCGATGGTGTGTACTGGACCCTCTGGGTCGAGCTGCTGTTCTATGTGATGATCTGCGGCCTCTTGTCCGTCGGCATGACGGAACGTCGGATTCTGGCATTCGCCTTCCTCTGGCCCCTCGTCGCCTCGCTCGCCCGCATCACCCATCTGGACTTGCTCACGGCGGTGCTCTGGCCGCAGTACGCGCCCCTCTTCTGCGGCGGCATGGCCCTGTATCTCATCTATGCGAACGGGCACAGCCTTGTCCGTTGGCTGCTCGTGATCTACAACCTCTGCATCGCCACACAGCAGACCGTCGACAACTTCGTGATGACGTCTCTTCAGCGCAATACCGGCCTCGAGCTGTCCCCGCTGGTGGGCACTCTGGTCGTCCTCGCCATGTTCGCGGTGGTGGCTGCCGTGACGATCACGCCGTTGCGCACCCTCGGTCCCGCATGGCTGTCGTATGCGGGGGCGCTCACCTATCCGCTGTACCTGTTCCATGAGGCATGGGGGTGGTGGATCATCGACCTACTGCACGACAGCGTGGGCAAGTGGGTGACCCTCGGGGCTGCTGTCGTCGTCAGTCTGTTGATCGCGGTTGCGGTGGAGCGATGGATCGAGCGTCCTCTGCGGCCGCGGTTCACGAAGCTTCTGAAGCGTGGTTTCGCCTCAGCGAACCGTGAGGCATCACAAACCACGGTGGCCGATTCGGCCGCGTGATCCGACGCGTCAGCGCTCGGACAGCTGTATGGTCAGTGCGTTGTCACGGGCGAACGCGGCGCGCGCGTAGGCCCGACGAGCCGGTGCTGCTCTGAACAGCTGCTCGGGTACATCATCGACGATCTCCCGCTCGGGGAAGACACGCCGCCGCCGCAGGTCCGGTAGATCTGACATGACAGCTGCGAGCGGTACGACGTCGATCTCGGTGCCGACGGGGGAGACGGCCAGATGGAGCGTCTCTGATCGTGCCAGCCACATCGATTGCAGCACCTCTGTGTTCACGGGGAATTCCACCGTGGACGAGAATGGCCGGGTCGCGGCCGTCTGCGGGTGGTCGAACCCGGCATTGCGCGCGAGCATCAGCTGAACGGGTTGTTCGTCATTCCAGGACCCGACCATCCGGACCATCAGCACGAGATCGTCATCGGCCCACCGTGCCGACACGAGCTCAGCGTGCCGAGGTTGGTTCCACACCTTCAGTCCGGCGTGTCCATCGAATGTGCGGTAGGGAATGCCCCACTCGAAGCGTGGCTGAGCAGCGGGAACGCTTTCGACGAGTGCTCGTGCATCGATGGACGCGGGTCGGACACGTCCGGATCGTGTCGGCGTGATCGTGCGATGAAGATTCCAGATACCGGGTGAGAAATCGGCGATGTGGCATTCGCCGTCGGTCCCGAGCACGACGCGATCGCCGGCCGCGTTCTTCCAGAACGACCCCGCGGGAACGCCCGCCACCGTGATCGTCTGCGGTGAGGGCGAAAGCACCTGAACGGCACGTGTTCTTCTGCGCGCCCTTCCACGGTCACGGAGAACGGCCCGCATCCGTCTCGTCATCTTTGAAACGTGACTTCGGAGGGAGGTGCGAGCGCCGCGATCGCGGACGAATCGCTCGAAGGCCGCCGCCACGGTCTTCGGCGAGTACCGCTGCGATGACGTCCTTGCGGCCTGGCCGAGCGCTCGTCGGCGGCCGTCGTCGGCCATCAGTTCAGCCATCTGGCGGGCGGTGGCAGCCGGATCCCCGAGCGGGGTGAGGATCCCATCGACCCCGTCGTCTATGATCTCGCGCGGACCATCCGGACAATCGGTGCTGATCACCGGTACGCCGTTGCGCATGCTCTCGACGATCGTCATTCCGAAGGATTCACGCTCCGATGTCGAGACCGTGATGGATGCCCGTGGCCATTCGGAATCCATGTCCACGGACGCACCCATGAAGTCGACGAGGTCGCGTATCCCGAGGGCGAGGGCGTGTGCTTCGAGTCTTCCTCGAGTCGGCCCATCACCGTACAGCCGCAGTCGCCAGCCCGGGTGTTCTCCGGTCACGAGGGCGAACGCGTCGAGAAGCAGGTCGTAACGCTTCTCAGGCGCGAGCCTGCCGACACCGAAGATGAGCCTCGTGTCCAGCGATGCGTGAGCCATGTCGGGCTCGGGAATGCTGTTGGGCAGCACGCGCACGCGCTCTTCTGAGAGGGACAGGGACGCGATGACCCGGTCGCGATCGGCTGAGGTGACCGTCGTGACCAGGTCGAGTCGCGAGTAGACCTCGCGCATGCGCGAGACGACGGTTCGCGGGATCGCGGAGTGCGTCATGTGCTCTTGCGCGACGAGTGTGGCATGAGCCGGTCCGTATTCGGCGACGAGGAGGTTGAGCGACGGTCGGGTGCCGACGATGACGTCCGAGCGCGAACCGTTGAGGTGCTCGACGATCCGCTGGTCCGTCAGCTCGCTGTACTGGCGAAAGTACTCCTCGGCCGCCGGTACGAGTCTGCTCGGCAGATTGTGCAGTGTGTTGCCGCGATCACGCCCCTGCGGACGCATGTCGATGAGGTAGCGAACGCGTACACGTGGATCGATGACGAGCGAGGCCGCATCCACGCGACGGAATATCGAGGTGATCGTGACGTCGTGACGCCCGGCCAACGCGTTGGCGAGGTTGATGACCGATCGGACGGTGCCGCCGACGCCGTAGATGTTCTGATGGAGGAACTCGATCCGCATGTCACTTCTCCCACGGCGTGGCGATGGGGAAGTACGAGTCCAGGAAGGGACGGACCACGTCGAGCTGCGCTTCGAGATCGGTATCGGCCGTGAAGGTGTCGTTCAGGCAGAAGGCATCGGCGTCTCGCCTCGTCAGAAGCCGGTCGAGGCGAAGCTGGAGGTCGCGTACCGAGAGGCCGACATAGACGAAAGAGAGGCTGGAAGCGATCGCGCGGCCGACGCTGAAAGCGTAATGATGCGCGAAATTCGACGGGACGTTGATGTCCGTCGAGGCGCGGAAGCGTGCCGCGGACGTCGTGGTGAACGCCTCTGCATAACGCTCGGACATCTCCGAGATCACCGATTTCAGCAGCGGATAGGGGGCGTGTTCCATCACCTGTGCGATGGACACGCCGAACGTGTCCTTGATGAGATCGCGGACATTCTTGGTCGCGGCGTCGACCGGTGAATCCAGGGCCGACCGTTCGGTGAACGGGACGCGAGTCGGCGATGGGAAGAACTTGGCGAGGCCGTTCGGGAAGAAGAACTTGCTCGGCGGCACCGGGCGTCCCAGGAACATGTCGTCATTGAAGTAGAGGAAGTGCTCCGACAATGCGGGGATGCGATGGATGTTCGCCTCGATGGCGTGTGAATTGAACACCGGCAGCACCGAGGAGTCGGGGAAGATCTCGCGATGATCGATGACCTCGACTCCGTCGCCTGCACGGAGCCAGTCCGGGTGCTGACCGTCTGTCACGATGAACACCCGATTGATCCAGGGGGCGTTCGCGTAGAGGGATCGCAGTGAGTACCGGAGTTCGTCGCGATTGACGAACCGCGACAGCGCATTCGCTTCGGAGTGGACCGGTTCGCCGGTGAACTGCGACCGTTTGCGAGCCCATTCGGGATCGTTGCCGTCGACCCACGTGTAGACGACGTCGATGGGGAAGCGGACTTCGTCGGGGAGGTCCTGGACGAGTTGGGAATGCGCGGTGAGCGGCACCCCACTCGGCCGCCGGCGACTGCTCAGCCGGGAGAACCTGGACGCATCGATCTCAGTGGTGGCGCTGTCGTCTGTGATGATTCTCGCCGCGCGATTGTGCCGCGGGGCGATCAGCCGGTGCCGCCTGTCGTCGTCGGTGAGCGCCACGAAGGAATGGACCCCCTCGCGCCATTCGTCGCGGGTCCAGAACTCGATCTCGACGCCGTGGGATGCTCCGAAGACGTGGCTGAGGGTCGGGTCGCCGATGCTCCACCACACGCGGACGACACTGGCATTCTTCAGCTGCTGCTTCACCTGGGGTGATGCCGTCGTGAGGCCGTGCTGCGAGGTGGCCGGCGGCGGAGCGAGTTGAAGAATATGAGCCGGGCGCTCCGCCTGAACTGTGGCCGCACGTAGTGCTTCGATCGTCGAGTCACGGTCGTCCGCGAGGACCCCGATGGTCTCACCGTAAGGAGCGAATCCAGGGACGGCGAAATACGAGATCTGCGCGTCGGCGAGGATGCGTCGGACGGCGTCGACGGATGCGTATCGCACGGCGAGTGATCTCGGTCGCGGATGTACCAGGATCTCGGACTCGGTGAGCGAATGGTCCCTGCGCTCACGCGGGAGCGTCAGCAGATCGACAGGCGGGAATGTCTCGGCAACGTCACTGAATCGCGTACCCGTATCCGTCATTGCTCCCCGTGTTTCCTTCCCCCGGAGGTCGATCTGCGCCGGCTCGCGGCGATCATCCCTCGAGCCCCCAGCAGCCTCGGCGGCCAAGAGACGGGCCGCGTGCGCTGATGCCTTCAGTATCTCAGATGGTGTCTGCGGTGCTGCAGGGCTCGGGGCGGGTAGACGCCATCGGGTGCGGTGGCGGCGCGCCGGTGCGCGGGCCGCAGCATCCAGCGCGCTAGCGTGAGAGGCAAATGCGCCAGAGACTGTGTTCCAAGGTGGGGTGCTCCCGCGAAGCGGTGTCGACCCTGACATACGACTACACCGACCAGATGGCCGCGATCGGCCCGCTCGGGCGCGAAGGCGACCCGCACGCCCACGACCTGTGCGCGACGCACACCGAACGGCTGTCGGTGCCGCGGGGCTGGGTCGTCGTGCGGCACGAGACGCTGCAGGCGTAGCAGTCCTCCAGCAGCGAGGCGTTTCGACTCGCTGCGCTCGCTCGACGACCGGGGCAGGGCGGGCGGGGCGTTTCGACTCGCTCCGCTCGCTCAACGACCGGGGCCGCTCGCTCGACGAGCGGGTGGGCCCGGAGCGGCGTGGGACAATGGTGGGATGCCGGCATCCACTCCCGAGGCTCCCGTCCGCCCGATCGACTATCGCGTCGCCGACCTGTCGCTGGCCGAGGCCGGGCGCCACCAGCTGCGGCTCGCCGAGAACGAGATGCCGGGGCTGATGGCTCTGCGCGAGGAGTTCGGTCCCTCGCAGCCGCTCGCCGGCGCCCGCATCGCGGGCTCGCTGCACATGACAGTGCAGACCGCGGTGCTGATCGAGACCCTCACCGCCCTCGGCGCGCAGGTGCGGTGGGCCAGCTGCAACATCTTCTCCACGCAGGACGAAGCGGCCGCCGCGGTCGTCGTCGGCCCGCACGGCTCGGTCGCAGCCCCCCAGGGCGTGCCCGTGTTCGCGTGGAAGGGCGAGACCCTCACCGAGTACTGGGACTGCGCCGACCGCATCTTCGACTGGTCGGCCGAAGGCTTCGACGGCCCCAATCTGATCCTCGACGACGGGGGAGACGCCACCCTGCTCGTGCACAAGGGCGTCGAGTTCGAGAAGGCGGGCGCGGTTCCGGATGCTGCGGCCGGCGACTCCGCGGAGTACCGGGTCATCCTCGACCTGCTGCGCAAGAGCCTCGCCCGCGACCCGCAGCGGTTCACGCGCGTGGCCGGGGGCCTGCTGGGCGTGACCGAAGAGACCACCACCGGTGTGCACCGGCTGTACGAGCTTGCTGCATCGGGAGAGCTGCTGTTCCCCGCGATCAACGTCAACGACTCGGTGACCAAGTCGAAGTTCGACAACACCTACGGCATCCGCCATTCGCTGCCCGACGGCATCAACCGCGCGACCGACGTGCTCATCGGCGGCAAGGTCGCCTTCGTGGTCGGTTACGGCGACGTCGGCAAGGGCGCCGCCGAGGCGCTGCGCGGCCAGGGCGCGCGCGTGATCGTCAGCGAGATCGACCCGATCTGCGCGCTGCAGGCGGCGATGGACGGGTTCCAGGTCGCGCGGCTCGAGGATGTCGTGGCCCAGGTCGACATCCTCATCACGGGCACCGGCAACACACACGTCGTGACCGTCGAGCATCTGCTCGGCCTCAAGCATCTCGCTATCGTCGGCAACGTCGGCCACTTCGACGACGAGATCGACATGGCTGCGCTCGAGGCCCTGCCGGGGGCGGTGCGCGTCGAGATCAAGCCGCAGGTGCACGAGTGGCGCCTGCCGAACGGCCGCAGCATCCTCATCCTGTCCGAAGGCCGGCTGCTGAACCTCGGCAACGCGACCGGGCACCCCTCGTTCGTCATGAGCGCGTCGTTCACGAACCAGGTGCTCGGCCAGATCGAGCTGTTCACGCGCAACGAGGCGTACCCGATCGGGGTGTACACGCTGCCGAAGGCGCTCGACGAGAAGGTCGCACGCCTGCACCTCGACGCGCTCGGGGTGCAGCTGACGACCCTGACCGACGAGCAGGCCGCGTACCTGGGCGTGCCGGTCGAGGGGCCGTACAAGCTCGACCACTACCGGTACTGACCTCTGCCGGTCATTCCGACTCGGTCGCGCCGCGCGCGGCCTCGCTCAGCGACCGAGCGCGGGCGGCGCCGGCAGCAGTGCGGCCACGCGCTGGTTCTCGAGCTGCAGCGCGGCGTACTCCCGGTCGCGGCGCACGGCGATGGCGCCGCGGACGAGCGCCTCGCTGTCGACCTCGGGGATCGGCGAGACGAACGGGGCGACTTCCGCCGCGAGGGATGCCGCGAGCCGCGCGCGTGCCGACGGCTCCATCTGCGCGGCCTGACGCACGAACTGCGCGCACCGGCGGGCCAGCGGGTCGGGCAGGCGTGACACGTCCGCCACGGCCGCCCACTCGTGCAGCACCGGCGGGGCGGCGTCGGCGGGCGGCGGCAGCACGGGAGTGCGGGTGCGCTGGCAGTACGTGCCGGCCATGAGGTCGCCCAGCCGCTGGGACCGGGGCGTGAACGCGCCGGTGAGGGCGGCGATCGCGCCGACCGTCATCCAGACCTCGAGCACGCCCACGAGCGCCCGGATCAGCGCCTGGCGGAACCCCGAGGCGCCGCCGTCGGCGCGTACGATGCGGCCGCCGACCGCGAGCCGGCCGAGGCTGCGGCCGTGGCTGAGGGTCTCGACGGCGGTCGGCAGCACGACCATGACCAGCACGATCACGACCACGCCGAGGATGCCCGACGCGCTCGCACTGACGATGCTCTCGCCCAGCAGCCATCCCGACAGCCACGCCAGCAGCAGCAGCACGGCGACGCCGACGAGCACGTCGATCAGGCACCCGAGCGCGCGCAGGAAGAACCCGAGCGGCTGCACGTCGAGTGCGACGGCCTCGCCGGTGAGCACCTCGTCAGGCACGATCGTGATCGGTTCGGCGGCCATGACCTACAGTGAACCACATGGACCTCGACGCGCTCACGGCCGCCCGACGGCCCGAATGGGAGCGCCTCGACGAGCTCAGCCGGGCGCGAGCGCTGAACGGCGCCGAGGTCGACGAACTGGTCACCCGCTACCGCGCGGCCTCGGCCGACCTCTCCGAGATCAAGACCGCCGCCGGACGCACCGGGGTCGGCGACCACGTGTCGACGATCCTCGCCCGGGCGAGGCTGGCGATGACCGGGTCGGGGACCGACGTGCGCGGTGCGCTGCCGCGGTTCTTCCTCGGGCAGCTGCCCGCGGCCCTGTACCGCCTGCGCTGGACGACCCTCGCGGTCGCCGTCGGGTTCTTCGTCGTCGGCTCGCTGGTCGCGGTCTGGATCGCGAACGACGCGCAGGTCCTGGCATCCCTCGGTTCCAAGGCCGACCTCGAGTACTACGCCGAGCACAGGTTCGTGGACTACTACCGCGATAATCCCGCCGCCGTGTTCGCGGGCACGGTGTGGACCAACAACGCGTGGATCGCCGTGCAGTGCGTGCTGTTCGGGATCACCGGGGTGTGGCCGCTGTACGTCGTGATGCAGAACGCCGTCGGGGTCGGCTCGGCCGGCGCCGTCATGATCGCGACCGGCCACGGCGACGTGTTCTGGCAGTTCATCGCACCGCACGGGATGCTGGAGCTCACGAGCGTGTTCGTCGCGGCCGCCGCCGGGCTGCACGTGTTCTGGGCGTGGGTTGCGCCCGGCCCGCGCGGGCGCGGCGAGTCGCTCGCGGCCGCCGGCCGGTCGCTGGTGACCGTCGCGATCGGGCTGGTGTTCTCGCTGGCCCTGTCGGGCGCCGTGGAGGGGTTCGTCACGCCGCAGCAGTGGCCGTGGCAGGTCAAAGTGCCGATCGGCGCCCTCGCGCTGGCCGTGTTCCTCGTCTACATGCTCGTGGTCGGGCGTCGCGCGGTGCGCGCGGGCGAGACCGGCGACCTCGCCGAGAGCGAGACCGGCACGCCGCGGCTCGTCGCCGGCTGAGCCGCTCGTCGCCGACACGCGGCTGCCTCTTTTGTTGTGATCAAAAGAACGGTACTGTGGAGGCATGCACGACGAGACGGTGGTGGGCGAAGAGGCGGCGACGGCGATCCGTGCCGCAGGCCTGCGCCTGACCGATCCTCGGGCCGCGGTGTTCGACGCCCTGCGCGCGCACCCCCACGCCAGTGCCGACGACATTCTCGGTGAGATCGCGCCGCGGCTGCGGCATCCCAGCACCCAGTCCGTGTACAACGCGCTCAACGACTTCGTGGCAGCCGGGCTCGCACGACGCATCGAACCGGCCGGGCATCCGCAGCTGTTCGAGCTGCGCGTGGGCGACAACCACCACCATCTGGTCTGCTCGTCGTGCGGCAGCGTGCGCGACGTCGACTGCGTGGTGGGTGCGGCTCCGTGTCTGACGCCCTCCGACGCCCAGGGCTTTCTCATCCACGAGGCCGAGGTGACCTTCTGGGGCACCTGCGCCGCGTGCGCGGCCTGACTTCTTGCGAACCCATACCCCACCCGATCGAAGGGAAACCATGACCGACAACGTCATCGACGAGCAGGACAGCGTGATCGACACGCCCACCGCGCACGAAGAGGCCGTGGCCGAAGACGCCGCGCGCTGCCCCGTCGTGCACGGCGGCCCGACCCGCGCCGGCGGCTCGACCGCCCGCAACTGGTGGCCGAACCGACTGAACCTGCGCGTGCTCGCGAAGAACCCGCCCGCCACCAACCCGCTGGGCGCCGACTTCGACTACAAGAAGGCGTTCGAGACGGTCGACCTCGACGAGCTGCGCGCCGACATCGTCGAGGCGCTCACCACGTCCAAGGACTGGTGGCCCGCCGACTTCGGCAACTACGGGCCCGCCGTGGTGCGCATGGCCTGGCACAGCGCCGGCACCTACCGCGTCACGGACGGCCGCGGCGGCGGCAACACCGGCCAGCAGCGGTTCGCCCCGCTGAACAGCTGGCCCGACAACGCCGGCCTCGACAAGCCGCGCCGTGTGCTGTGGACGGTCAAGAAGAAGTGGGGCGACCGCATCTCGTGGGCCGATCTGATGATCTTCGCCGGCAACGTCGCGATGGAGCAGATGGGCTTCACCACGTTCGGCTTCGCCGGCGGCCGGGTGGATGCCTGGGAGCCCGACGACGACGTGTACTGGGGCTCGGAGTCGACCTGGCTCGGCGACGACAAGCGCTATACGCCGGGTGAGAAGCGCGATCTCGAGAACCCGCTCGCGGCCGTGCAGATGGGCCTCATCTACGTCAATCCCGAGGGCATCGGCGGCAATCCCGACCCGGTGGAGCTGGCCGGCGACATCCGCGAGACGTTCGCCCGGATGGCCATGAACGACGAAGAGACCGTGGCGCTGATCGCCGGTGGCCACACGTTCGGCAAGACCCACGGCGCAGGCTCGGCCGACCTCGTCGGTCCCTCGCCCGAAGAGGCGCCGATGGAGCAGATGGGCCTCGGCTGGAAGAACGCCCACGGCACCGGCAAGGGCGACGACCAGACCGCCAGCGGCCTGGAGGTCACCTGGACCTACCACCCGACGCGCTGGGACAACGAGTTCTTCCACATCCTGTACGCGTACGAGTGGGAGCTCATGGACAGCCCCGCCGGCGCGAAGCAGTGGCGACCCAAGAACGGCGCCGGCGCCGACATGGTGCCGATGGCCCACGACGCCACCAAGCGCCGCGAGCCGCGCATGCTCACCAGCGACCTGTCGCTGCGCTACGACCCGATCTACGGGCCGATCTCGGAGAAGTTCAAGGACGACCCCGAGGCGTTCGCCGACGCGTTCGCCCGCGCCTGGTTCAAGCTCACGCACCGTGACATGGGCCCGTCGACCCGCTACCTCGGCAAGCTCGCGCCGACCGAGGAGCTGCTGTGGCAGGACCCGGTGCCGGCCGTCGACCACGAGCTGATCGACGACGCCGATGCCGCGGCGCTGAAGGCGCAGATCCTCGCGTCCGGCCTGACGGTCTCGGAGCTGGTGGCCACCGCCTGGGCATCGGCCGCGTCGTTCCGCAACAGCGACAAGCGCGGCGGCGCGAACGGCGCCCGCCTGGCTCTGGCGCCGCAGAACGGCTGGGAGGTCAACAACCCGGCCCGTAGCGCCAAAGTCATCGATGTGCTGCGCGGCATCAAGGACGGGTTCGAGGCATCCGGCAAGCGCGTGTCGCTGGCCGACCTGATCGTGCTCGCCGGCAACGCAGGGGTCGAGAAGGCTGCGCAGGATGCCGGGCACGACGTGGTCGTCCCGTTCCGCGCCGGCCGCACCGACGCCACGCAGGAGAAGACCGACATCGCGTCGTTCGCGTACCTCGAGCCGATCGCCGACGGGTTCCGCAACTACGTCGGCCCGCTGGCGGTGGCGGCCGAGCTGCCCGCCGAGCACCTGCTGGTCGACAAGGCGAGCCTGCTGAACCTGACCGCGCCCGAGATGACCGTGCTGGTCGGCGGTCTGCGCGTGCTGGACACCAACTGGGACGGCTCGCCCTACGGCGTGTTCACCGACCGGCCGGGCGTGCTCACGAACGACTTCTTCGTGAACGTGCTCGACATGGAGAACGAGTGGAAGCCGCTGGATCCGGGCTCGCACGCGTTCCAGGCGACGGACCTCGGCACCGGCGAGAAGAAGTGGATCGGCACCCGCGCCGACCTCGTGTTCGGCTCGAACTCCGAGCTGCGCGCGGTCGCCGAGGTGTATGCGGCCGATGACGCCGGCGACAAGTTCGTTGCGGACTTCGTCGCCGCGTGGACGAAGGTCGTCGAGCTCGACCGCTTCGACCTCGTCTGATCGACCGCGCACAGAAGTGGCCCGCCCTGTTGAGGGCGGGCCACTTCTGCGTTCGCGGTTCTACCTCGGCTCGGGGAACAGGGCGCGGTGCACGAGGCCCGCGATCGCCCCGCCGATCAGCGGGAAGACGATGAACGCCCACAGCTGCGAGAGCGCGCCGACGCCGCCGTAGATCGCCGTCGCGATCGAGCGCGCCGGGTTCAGCGATGCGTTGTCGATCGGGATCGCGACCAGCACGCCGAGGGTCAGCGTCAGGCCGATCGCGATACCGGCGAAGCCTGCCGGCGCACGCGTGCTGGTGGACCCCGCCACGACGAGCACGAAGATGCAGGTGAGCACGATCTCCGCCACGACGGTGCCCCCCAGGCCGAAGCCGGCCGGGGAGTGGTCGCCGAAGCCGTTGCTGGCGAATCCGCCCCTCTGTGCGGTGCTCAGCCATCCCGACGGGCCGAACAGGCCGATCAGCACCAGCAGGGTCGAGGCGACGATGCCGCCCACGATCTGGCCGATCCAGTAGCCGACGGCATCCCTCCACGAGAGCCGGCCCGCGATGGTCATGCCGAGCGTGATCGCCGGGTTGAAGTGGCCGCCCGAGATCGGTCCCCACGCATACACGCCGACCAGCACGGTCAATCCGAACGCGAGTGCGACCCCCAGGTATCCGACGCCCATGGGCGAGCCCTCGGGCCCCACTGCGGCGTCGGCGGCGAACAGCGCGGTGCCGACACCGCCGAAAACGAGCACGAGCGTCCCGATCGCTTCAGCGACCACGCGCGTGGCCAGGGCAGGCCCCTCTGTTGCAGATTCCGACATGGCGGACTTCCTTTCGCCGATGACGCGAGATTATCGGCATCCGCGGGGCCGGACGGCCGCACGACACGCTGTTCTCGCAGAGTCCACCGGCCGCAGCGCCGAGCCGCGGCATCCCTCGTCTGCGTGGTCAGGCGAACAGCGTCAGTGCGTACACGGCGAACAGCACCAGGTGCGCAGCGCCGTGCAGCGCGGTCACACGCCGCCCGGCGAACGTCGCGATCGACAGCGCGAGCGAGGCGGCCAGCAGCAGGGCCGGGACCGGGTCGAGTGCGAACACCGGGTGCGCGCCGGTGGCGAAGCCCACGACGATCACCGCCGGGATCGTGAGTCCCACGGTGGACACGAGCGCCCCGTGGCACAGGTTGCTCACCCGCTGAATCTCGCCGCCGCGGGCGGCTCGCACCGCCGTGATGGCCTCGGGCAGCAACACGATCGCCGCGACGACCACACCCGACAGCGCCGGCGGCGCCTGCAGACGTGCGAGGCCGTCGTCGAGCATCGCGGCCAGGTGGTGCGAGAGCAGGACGATCGGCAGCATCGTGGCGGCCAGCACGGCCAGGCGGGTGAGGAGCTCGCGCCGGTGCGGGCGTGGGTGCGCGCAGTCGCCGGCCGTGGGATGCCACGACGCAGGGCTCATGCGGTCGTCCATGCGGTCGCTCATGCCGTCGGCGGCATGAGCGACCTCGACGAAGTCGCCTGCCTGCGCTCGGGTCTGCCGCCAGAGGACGAACGCGTATGCCGTTGCGGTGAGCACGACCACGGTCACCGCCTCGGCGGGACGGAAGCCGCCACCGGTTGCGGCCACCGTCGGCAGGCCGAAGACGAGGGCGATGAGCGCGACGAGCATCGCGAGGTAGGCGGAGGTGCCGGTGCGGTTGTGGCGCAGCCCGCCGCGGCGGATGCCGCCGACCATCAGCGCGAGGCCGATCACGAGGTTCAGGATGATCATCGACACCGCCAGCACCGAATCGCGCGCGATCGTGGTGTGCTCGCCCGGCCCGAGCATGATCGCCACGATCAGCACGACCTCGATGAGCACGATCGACAGGGTGAGCACGAGCGTGCCCCACGGGTCGCCGAGCCGCTCGGCCAGACGCTCGGCCTGGTGCACGACGCCGAACGCGCACACCACGACGACGCCGACGGTCGCGGCGAGCAGCGCGACCAGCACCGCCGCCGGGGAAGACGCCTGCAGCATCGGGGCGAGCAGTGCGATCGCGCCCACGGCGAGCCAGCCGAGCGCGATGCGCCCGAGGGCGCCAGCGGTGAGGATCGCGCGCAGCGTGGTGGGTGCTGGGGCGTTCATCGCGAATCCCGTCTCGGGGTCGTCCCCGTCAGGATCTCGCGGCGCCGGGTCGTCCCGGTCGGCGTCTCGCAGGTCTGCGCTGCGCTCCAGGGTAGCAACGGACCCTGGGCAGGGCCCGGGCACAGGTGACGACGGGAGAAGGATGCCGCGTCGCGGCCGGGGTCCGCAGCAACGGGGCCCGCGGGTCAGAGGCGGCCGGCGGCCTTCAGCTGCAGGTAGCGGTCGGCGATGCGCGGGGGAAGCTCCTCCGAGCCGGCGGCGAGGGCCTCGGCGCCGGCGCGGGTCACGGCCTGCGCGACCCGGTCGGCATCGGCGATGGACTGCTCCGTCGCGGCCGCGCGATAGATCTCGCCGACGGTCGACCGGGCAGCGACGCGGGCGTCCATGCCGGTGTCGGTGACGGTGCCCACCAGCACGTGCGTGGCCGCGGCCAGGCCCGGCAGCGAGCCGAGGAACCCGCGGGCGGCCGCCGGCTCGTCCTGCGCCGTGAGCAGCACGACCAGCGACGGGCGCACGGTCAGCGACCGGATCTGCGCGAACGCGGCATCCCAGTCCGTGTCGATGAGGCTCGGCTCGACCGGGGCCATCGCGTCCACGAGAGCGGGCAGCAGGGCGTCACCGTCCACTCCCGACACCCGCGCGCGCACGGCGCGATCGAACATCAGCAGGTGCAAGTGGTCGCCCGCCTCGGCCGCGAGGGCCGCGAGCAGGAGCGCCGCCTCCATCTCGGCATCCAATCGCACGCCGTCTCCCACGCGTGCCGCCGACGTGCGCCCGGTGTCGATGACGATCACGACGTGGCGATCGCGCTCGGGCCGCCACGTGCGCAGCATCGTCGTGCCGGCCCGGGCGGTGGCGCGCCAGTCGATCGAGCGCACGTCGTCGCCGCGCACGTACGGGCGCAGGCTGTCGAACTCGGTGCCCTGCCCGCGGATCAGCACGCTCGTGGCCCCGTCCAGCTCACGCAGCCGCGCCAGGCGCGAGGGCAGATGCCGGCGCGAGACGAACGGGGGCAGCACGCGCAGAGCTCCGCGCACGGCGATGCGCCCCTGGCGGCCCGCCAGGCCCAGCGGCCCGAGGCTGCGGATCACGACGAAGTCGCTCGCGAGCTCTCCCCGTCTGCGCGGATGCAGCGGCACGTCGAAGCGCTGCGGATCGTCGGGTTCCAGGCGCAGCGGAAGACGGGATGCCGCAGCCCCCGCCGTCGGCTGCCACGCGTCGCGCATCCACCCGCGCAGCCGCCGCGGGCTGCGCAAGGTCACCGTCGCCGTCACCCGGCTGTGCAGCAGGGCGCGGCGCGGGACGTCGCGCTGCACGCGCACGGCGAGCGGAGAGGCGGCGGCTGCGGCATCCACCCCCGCCAGCACCGCGCACACGGCGATCCAGCCGGACGCGGCGATCCAGCCGTCCACGCCTGCGACGGCGAGCACGACGACCGGGATCGCGCCGAGCGCGACCAGCAGGGGAAGGCGGCCGGTGACGTACACGGTCAGATGGGAACGCGGGTCTGCTGCAGCACCGCGGTCAGCACGGCGTCGACCGACACGCCCTCGAGCAGCGCGTCGGGCCGCAGGCGGATGCGGTGGCGCCACGTGGGCACGAGCATGGCCTGGATGTGGTCGGGGGTGATCGCCGGGTAGCCGCCGAGCCATGCCCACGCCTTGGCCGCCGCCAGCAGCGCGGTCGCCGCTCGCGGGCTCACGCCCAGCTGCACCGACGGGCTCTGCCTGGTCGCCCGGGCGAGGTCGACGATGTACCCGAGCACGTCGTCGGTGACGGCGACGGATGCCACGGCCCGGCGCGCCGCGCGCAGCTGCTCGGCGTCGGCGACGGCCTGCACCTCGCTCAGGGTCTGCGGGTCGAACCCGGCCGCGTGTCGGCGCAGGACGTCCAGCTCGGCGTCGCGCTCGGGCACGGTGACGATGAGCTTGAGCAGGAACCGGTCCAGCTGCGCCTCGGGCAGCGGATACGTGCCCTCGTGCTCGATGGGGTTCTGCGTGGCGGCGACCAGGAACGGGTCGGGCAGGGATCGGGTCACGCCGTCGGCGGTGACCTGGTGCTCCTGCATCGCCTCCAGCAGCGCCGCCTGGGTCTTGGGGGGCGTGCGGTTGATCTCATCGGCCAGCACGATGTTCGTGAAGATCGGTCCCTCGCGGAACTCGAACTCGGCCGTGCGCGCGTCGTAGACGAGCGAGCCCGAGACATCGCCGGGCATCAGGTCCGGTGTGAACTGCACGCGCTTGGTCGAGAGCCCCAGAGCCCGGCTGAACGCCCGCACGAGCAGCGTCTTGGCCACGCCCGGCACGCCCTCCAGCAGCACGTGCCCGCCGGCGAGCAGGGCGATCAGCAGGCCCGTGATCGCGCCGTCCTGCCCGACGACGGCCTGGCCGACCTGCAGGCGCACCCGGTGCAGCACGTCGCGCAGGGCGGCGTCGCCGGACGCGTCGACGGCCGTGTCGGAGGGAGCGGGCGTGGGATCGGTCATGGGCGTGTCCTCCCGGAATCGGTGGATGAGGAGTCGGTCGGGTCGGGCCGCAGCGCCGCGTGGGCGGCGCGCTCCAGGTCGCTCAGCCGGTCGCTGAGCTCGAGCAGGTCGCGTTCGGTGCGGGGTTCGTCGTCGAGCAGGATGCCGCGCACCCGGGTCCGCGGCATCCCGAGCAGGTCCGCCACGGCGTCGGCGATCTCGCCCGCCTCGGCGGTGCGGCCGAGGCCTCGCAGCCGCCCGAGTCGGACGAGCGCCCCCGCGCGCAGGCGCTCGGCGACGTGCGCGACATCGCGGGAACGTGCGTACAGGCGTGCCCGCCCGTCGGTGGTCTCGGTCGCGCGGACGGTGACCGGCAGGTTCTCGGCCACCAGCGGGCCGAAGCGGCGCCCGCGCCAGACGGCGGCGGCGACCCCGGCCAGCAGCAGCAGCACGATCACCGGCGACACCCATCCCGGGGTCAGCTCGCCGAGCGTGGGCGGCTCGACGCCTGGGTCGGCCGTGCTCGGCACGAACCAGATGAGGGTGCGGTGGGCGCCCAGCAGGTTCACTCCCAGAGCCGCGTTGCCGTGCTGGGCCAGCGTCGCGTTCGTGAACAGCTCGGATCCGTCGACCGCGGTCACGCGCGAGCCGGCGACCGTGCGCTGCAGCAGGGCGACATCCTCGCCCGAGCGGTAGCAGGTCTGGACGCCCGTCTGCGTCGGGGCGGTCTGCGTCGGGTTGGACTGCGCGCTGATCGAGTAGAGGGTCGCCGGCACGACAGCGCCGGCGCGGGCGGCGGCATCCACGCTGCATTGCGGGGCGACCGGCCCGTTCGCCCCGTAGCCGGACGGGGCGGCGTCGAACGTCAGCCGCATACCCCGGGCGAGCGGCTGCAGGATCACGACGTCGGCGGCCGCGCCGCTCAACTCGGTGAAGTGCTTGTCGGTCAGCAGCGGGCTGTCGGGCAGCACGAGCGTCGCGTCGGCCTCGCGGCCGCCGGCCCGCCCGGCGTCGGCGAGGGCACCCGCCACCGCGCCGCTGCTGCGGACCACCTCGATCCGGACGCCATGTTCGGCCAGCACCCGGGCAAGCGCCCGGCCGCCGTTCGCCCCGGTGGACTCCGGGTCGAGCATGTCGTGCCTGTTCCACTGCCCGAGGCCGGTCAGCACGGCCCCGGCGACTCCACCGAGGACGACCACCAGGGCGATCGCGACCCACGCGCCGGCTCGTCGGCGGCGTCCGGGCGCGGTGGTGGTGACCGCCTCGACGACGGTCACCGGGCGACCCCGCGGCGCTGTGCAGCCTGACCCGCCGCCTGTCCTGCCGCGTGCCCGGTGGGCCCGTCCGACGCGTCGCCGTCGCCCGCAGGCTCGGCGCCCTGCACGCCGTCGTCGGCGCGCGCGACGGTCGCATAGAGGTCGGCAGTGCCCGGGCGGCGCAGATACCGGACGTCGTCGAACGCGTCGGCTGCGGCATCCACCGCGTCCGCGTGGGCGGGGAACGCGCGGCCCGCAGTGCGCGCGAAGGCGTGCGTGGTCGCGCCCGGCGTGAGGTCGACGGCACCGCGCTCGACGGTGCCGCGGGCCAGGGCTCGGAAGCGCAGGATGACCGCCTCGGCCCAGTCCTGCGCGGTTGCGGCCGAGGCCGCCGCTCGCCGCAGCTCGGCCGCCGAGCGGGTCTCGACGTCGCCGAACAAGTCGGCCGCACGGGTCGTGGTGCGCCGCGCCAGGCGCGAGCGCCCCGACAGCAGCACCGCGACCACGATGAGGGCGACGAGCACGGCGGCCACGCCCACGGCGAGCCACACGGCCCACACCCCCTCGGCGCGGCCGTCGAACATCTGGGCGACGAACTCCTGCACTGCGCGGGCCATCCGGTCGATGGGGGTGGGGTGCGCGGCCGCGTAGGCGGGGTCGCTCAGCTCGTGCTCGGCCCATTGGCGCGCCTGGTCGGGACCGGGGGTGAGGGGCGGGATGTCGTCGACGAGGCGGACGATCACGGGTTCTCCGCATCACCGGGCTGCGCGCCCGGGGCGGTCCACTGCGTCGGCGCCGGCGCGGGGCCGGGGTTCTCGGGCGGCTGCGGTGCGGGACGCCGGGGCCCGGGCTGCTCGGGCTGCTGCATCGGCGCGGCCGGCGGCGGCAGCGGCTGCGCATACGCGGGCTGCGGGACGGGTGCCTGGCCGTACGGCGCGCTGGGATTCGCCGGGCCGCCGGGGTACGCGGGACCGCCGGGATAGGCCGGACCGCCCGGGTACGCCGTGCCGCCTGCGTACGCCCCCGGCGGGTACGGGTACGGGTAGGGGGCCGGCGGGCGCACGAGCACCCGGCCGATGTGCTGCGTGAACGGATCCGGGAGTTCGGTCGCACCCGCGTCCCGCCGCTCGACGTACTGCAGCAGGTCGAGGTCGAGACCCTCGTGCCGCATGCGCGCGTCGATGTACAGCAGGCCGCTGGCCGTGGCCTGCACGACGGCGGCGACGGCCGAGATCAGCAGGCTCACGACCTCGGGCAGGCCGACGACGACCACCGTGGCGATCACGGCCGTCGTGGTCGGGTCGCCGGTGGGCGCGATGAGCGGGCCGAGGATTCCGCCGATCAGGCCGAACGGGATCGCGATCACCTGCGCGACCACGCCGAAGATGACCTGGATGAGCACGATCACGCCCAGGATGGGCCAGAACCGCGTGCGCGTGAGGCGCCACGACCGGGCGATCGCCCCGCGGATGGTGCCGTGCTCGAGGATGATGACCGCCGGAGCCAGCTGCAGCTTGGTCGACAGCCACAGCACGAGCGGGATGGCGGCGAGCACGGCCAGGATCGTCAGTGCGATGCCCGCGACCGGGGCCATCGTCGCCACGGCGATCACGATGCCGGTCACCGCCGCGACCGCGGCGAGCACCGCCACCGCCACGAGCAGCGCGTAGCCGATCAGGCGCCACGCGACCGGGCGCACCTGGCGCCACAGCCCGCTCAGGCGCAGGCGCTCGGCGACGGCCGCATGCGCGACCTCGGTGACCACCACGCCCTGCACGATGATCCCCAGGGCCGCGCCCACCAGTCCCAGCGCGAACGAGACGACGGCGATGATCGCCACCGAACCGGCCAGGATCTGCCGGTAGGCCTCGCTGCCGGCGGGCACGTTGTCCAGGCGCGACATCGACCAGAACCCCACCGCCGCGACGATCGCGATGATGGCGATGAAGCTCACCACCTGCACGACCATGGCGAAGCCCAGCAGCACGCGCGGGTTCTGACGCAGGGCGCTGAACGAGCGTCCCAGCACCGTGCCGAACGAGAGCGGGTGCAGGGGGATGATCCCCGGGCGCGACGCGGGCGTCCAAGAGGGATACGCGGTCACGAAGCCTCCTCGCGCGGGACGGTTCGGTCTTCTATCGTGTCACACCCCTGCGCGGCGCCCACCCTGCACACCGCTTGCTCGGCTACGCTGTAGCAGGCGCACGGGGAATGCGCCACAGTGTTCCGCGCCTGCCGCGGCGGATGAAGGACCAGAACCATTCCGATGACTTCACGAATCCTGGTGGTCGACGACGACACCGCCCTGGCGGAGATGATCGGCATCGTCCTGCGCACGGAGGGGTTCGACACCGCCTTCTGCGCGGACGGTGCGAAGGCCGTCGACGCGTGGCGCACCGAGCGTCCCGACCTCATCCTGCTGGACCTCATGCTTCCCGGCATGGACGGGATCGAGATCTGCACCCGCATCCGCGCGGAATCCGGCATCCCGATCATCATGCTCACTGCCCGCACCGACACCGCCGACGTCGTGCGCGGGCTCGAGTCCGGCGCCGACGACTACATCGTCAAGCCCTTCAACCCGAAAGAGCTCGTGGCGCGCATCCGCACGCGCCTGCGCCCCGGCACGCAGACCGTGGCCGACGTGCTGCGCATCGGCGATCTCGAAGTGGATGTCGCGGCCCACGAGGTGCGTCGCGACGGCAGCTCGATCGCCCTGACGCCGCTGGAGTTCGAGCTGCTGGTGGCGCTGGCCTCGAAGCCGCAGCAGGTGTTCTCGCGCGAGATGCTGCTCGAGCAGGTGTGGGGCTATCACTACAAGGCCGACACCCGGCTGGTGAACGTGCACGTCCAGCGTCTGCGCGCCAAGGTCGAGCGCGACCCCGACAACCCCAAGATCGTCACCACCGTGCGCGGGGTCGGCTACCGCGCCGGTGCCGTGATCTGAGGACGCCATGACCGGCGCTGCGCCCGCCGCATCGTCGCCGCCCCCGTGGCGGGACTGGAGCTGGTGGCGGGCTCGTCTGGAGGACCTCAGCACGCTGTGGCGGCGCTCGCTGCGGTTCCGCACCGTTGCGATCACGCTCGTGCTGACCGCATCGGCGATCATCGTCGCCTGCGTGTGGATGGCCCTGGCGATCCAGAACGACCTGTTCGAGTCGCGCAAGTCGCAGGCCCTGACCGATGCGCGGCGCGCCGTGGACTCCGCCCAGACGACTCTCTACGACGCGGTCGTGCAGGACGACCCGGTGCAGATGCAGAACCTGCTGCGCAGCGTGCAGACCTCGCTGTCGCAGCAGGCGGCGACCGACATGACCCTGGCCGTGCGCATCGACAAGACGCCGTCGCAGACCGCGCCACCCGGGTTCCAGTCGGGCGGGCTCGAAGAGGACATGATCTCGCCGGCGCTGCGCGCGCACGTGCGCGCGCCGAACCAGACCGAGCTGCAGTGGGGACAGTCGATCGCCCTGCCCGGCGACGACGGCGCCACCCGGCCCGGAATCATCGTCGGGCAGAAGATCAACGTCCCCGACGTGGGTCCGTACGAGCTCTATCTCGCGTACGACCTCGACGACGCCGCGCGCACACTGAGCTTCGTGCAGGCGACCCTGTGGATCGTCGGCTCGGCGCTGGTGCTGCTCATCGGCGGCATCGCCTGGTTCACGCTGCGCGCAGTGACCGTGCCGATCCGGCAGGCCGCCGACACGAGCGAGCAGCTCGCCGCCGGCGACCTCGGGGTGCGCCTGACGGTGCACGGCGAGGACGAGCTGGCCACCCTCGGCCGCTCGTTCAACGCGATGGCCGACAGCATCCAGTCCCAGATCACCCAGCTGGCCGAACTCTCGCTCGTCCAGCAGCGGTTCGTCTCGGACGTCTCGCACGAGCTGCGCACGCCGCTGACGACCATCCGGCTGGCCACCGACATGATCAACGACCAGCGTGACGCGTTCGACCCGGCGACCGCGCGCGCCGCCGAGCTGCTGTTCGCGCAGGTGCAGCGCTTCGAAGAGCTGCTCACCGACCTGCTCGAGATCAGCCGCTACGACGCCGGCTCGGTGCAGCTCGAGCTCGAGCCGACGAGCCTCGCGCACCTCGCCGAGGACGTCATGACGGCGATGGAGCAGCTCGCCGTGCAGCACGGCTCGGACGTGCGCCTGGTCGCCCCGGGCGGCTATTCCCTCGTCGAGATGGATCCCCGGCGCATCCGCCGGATCGTGCGCAACCTGCTGGGCAACGCGATCGAGCACGGCGAGGGGCGGCCCATCGTCATCACGGTCGACAGCAACCAGCAGGCGGTCGCCCTGGGCGTGCGCGACTACGGCCTGGGCATGACCGAGGCCGAGAGCGAGCGGGTGTTCGACCGGTTCTGGCGCGCCGATCCGTCGCGCAAGCGCACGATCGGCGGCACCGGGCTCGGGCTGTCGATCGCTCTGGGCGACGCGCGACTGCACCACGGCACGCTCACCGTGTGGTCGTCGCCCGGGCACGGGACCAACTTCGTGCTGACCCTGCCCCGCGGATCGATGCCGCTGACCGAGGGCGCGTCGCCCATCGCCACCGACCCCGGCGACGACACGGCGTCGCTGGACGCGCTCGGCCTCACCCAGCCGATCACGGTCACCGGGCTCGACCGGCCTCGTGCCGGGCGCTCGGGATCCGGCGGTGGCGCCGCCGGCGGCGGGTCCGGCACCCGGGCCGGCACCGGATCCAGCACCGGAGGAGGTGCCTCATGATGGCGCGCACAAGCTCCATGACGCGCAGAAGGATGCCGCGGCCGCTGCGGGTCGCGCTGCTGGCGCTCGCCGCGCTCGTGCTGTCGGCCTGCGCCGGGCTGCCGACCTCGGGGGCCGTGTTCGCGGGGCTCCCTCCGGGCGCGGTCGCGCCGCCGGACTTCTCGTACATCCCGCTCAAGCCGCAGGACGGCGCGACTCCCGAGCAGATCGTGCAGGGGTTCATCGACGCCGGCACCGGCCCCGACGGCAACTGGGCCGTGGCCCAGCTGTACCTGGCGCCGTCGTTCCGCAGCGAGTGGAAGCCGAACGAGGGCACCACGATCGACGACCGCTCGGACCGGACGTACTCGACCAGCGGCGACCACAAGGTCACCCTGACGATCACGCAGCGCGCGACCGTGGACTCCACCGGCGCATACCGGCCTTCGGACGGCGGGCACTCGACCCTGCCGGCGTTCTCGCTGGCCAAGGTCGACGGCGAGTGGCGCATCACGCATGCCCCGAACGGCATCGTGATCGGCGCCGACCAGTTCTCGAGCGTCTACGACCAGTACGACCTGATGTACTTCGACCCGACCTGGCATTACCTCGTGCCAGACGTGCGGTGGTACCCGTCGTACAACGCCGCCACGCGGATCGCGCAGAACCTCATCGACGGCAAGCCCACGCCCTGGCTCGCCGACAGCGTCAAGACGGCGTTCCCCGACAGCATCTCGCTGAACGTGCCGTCCGTGCCGCTCAGCGGCAGCGGCGTCGCGAGGGTCGAGCTGTCGGGCCCCGTGCTGACGCTGGAACCGCAGACGCTCGACCGGATGCAGACGCAGCTGCGGGGGAGCCTGTCGGCCGCGGGGGTGTCGGACGTGTCGATGACCACCTACAGCGGCGCCCAGCTCACCGCGAGCGTCGTGCCGACGACGTCGACCCGCGTCGACACGCGCGCGCTCGTCGACACCGAGAGCGGATTCGGCTTCCTCTCGCCCGGCGACAAGGTCGAACCGGTGCCCACGCTCTCGGACGCGCTGCGAGCCGTGCGGCCTGCGGCGATCGACCTCGCCGCCGACTACCGGTCGGCCGCCGTGCGCACGCAGTCCGGGGTCGTGGCACGGGTCACCGCGCAGGTGGCGCCGCTGGACGTGCGCGCCGGTCTCATCGACCCCGCGATCGACCCCGACGGCATGATCTGGAGCGTGCCCGGCGACGCCCCCGGGGCGCTGGAGGTATTCGGCCCCGACGGCAAGAAGCACGCCGTCAACGCGGGTGCCTGGTCGAACGCCGACCGGATCCGGGCCATGGCGATCTCGCGCGACGGCGCGCGGATCGCAGCGGTGCTCCAGATCGGCGGGCAGGACGTGGTGCAGGTCGCCGGCATCGTGCGCGGTCAGGACGGCGTGCCCGAGCGAGTCGGCGACGCCGTGCAGCTGGGCACGCTGCCGGGCCGCGGCATCGACCTGACGTGGATCGACGACGCCATGCTCGCCACGCTCGCCCACGCCGCCAACGGCAGCGGCACCGTCGTCATCCGCCAGACCGTCGGCGGGCCCGTGTCGGCCTCGACGGCCGCGCCCGACGGCATCACCTCGATCGCCGGCACCGTCGGCACGACGGTGCGGCTGCGCGGTGCCGACGGCTCGCTGTATGCGCAGCGCGGCTCCAACTGGGAACAGGCGGGCAGCGGCATCCGGGTCCTGGCGACGGTCGAGGGGATGCCGCCGCAGGCGCAGACGCAGGGCTGAGCGGCGCCTCCTCCCCAGTGGCCGGCGACCGGGTCCTCGTGCACGGATCCACTTCCGCGCACTCGCGACGGCGTGCGGGGGCGGGATGCTGGGGCGATGCCACGATCGGATCTCGACCTGGTGCGCACCGCGCTCGCCGAAGCCCTGTCGCTCGTGTTCCCCACCGCGTGCGCGGGCTGCGGTGCGCTGGACGTGTCGCTGTGCGACGCCTGCCGCGACCTGCTGCGTCCGCACGTGCTGCGGCGAGAGGTGGCCGGGCTGACGGTGCGCAGCGGCCTGGAGTTCGCCGGGGTGCCGGCACGGGTGCTGCGGGCGCTCAAGGCCGACGGGCGCACGGGCCTGGCGCGCGGCCTCGCCCCGGGCCTCGCCGCCGCCGTGGCCGGGTTCGACGATCCGGGGGCGATCGTCGTGCCGGTGCCGACCTCGCGGGCTGCGATGCGCCGCCGCGGGTACCGTGTGGCGGAGCTGCTCGCCCGCCGTGCGGGGCTGCGGCCGCAGCGCCTGCTCGCCCCTGCCCGCGCGGTGGCCGATCAGCGCGGCCTGCGCCGGGGCGAGCGCGCGGGCAACGTGGCCGGCAGCATGCGGGCCGTCCGGCGGCTGGACGGCTGCCGCGTGCTCATCGTCGACGACGTCGTGACCACCGGCGCGACCCTCGACGAAGCCGCCCGGGAACTGCGCGCCGCCGGTGCCGTGCCGGTCGGCGCGGCGACCGTCGCGGCCACCGCGCGGCGCTTCGCACATGCCGGCGAAGGCATGCTGGACCCGGGGTGATGTGCCCGCAAATGGGTCGTGACATCCTTCGATGCGCCGACTACGGTGGGGGGCACAAGGCGACTGATGGTCCGCCCTTGGCCGGGAGGACCGGAACAAGGAGGTCAGGGATGGAAACCAGCATCGTCGGCGTGGGCGTGAGCGTCTCCGATCGATTCCGCGGCGTGGTGGACGAGAAGGCCCTGCGTATCGCGAACATCGCTCCGCGTGCTCAGAGCCTCGACGTGAAGGTCACACACCGGGCGTACCACAACGGTCGCATGGAGGACTCCACCGTCGAGCTGACCCTCACCGGAAAGGGCCTGCCGATCGTGCGCGCCGAGGCCGTGGACGGCGACAAGTTCGCCGCGCTCGACATCGCCGTCGACAAGCTCGCGGAACAGGTGCGTCGTGCCAAGGAGAAGCGCGTCGACGCCCGCAGGCATCCGCGCGGGGCGAAGCTGGACAAGGGGACGGGCGCCATCAGCGGGGTCGATCTGCAGCCCGCGTCGGTCGACGTGCTGCGCGCGGTCGCGACCGGTGAGATCCCGATCATCACGGGCAACGAGGAGGAAGAGGACTACACGCCCGTGGTCATCCGCACGAAGCGCTTCGACGCCGAGTGGATGACGGTCGAGGATGCCGTGGACCGCATGGAGCTGGTCGGCCACGACTTCTTCCTGTTCATCGACGCGCGCACCGACCACCCGAGCGTCGTGTACCGGCGCAAGGGCTGGGACTACGGCGTGATCTCGCTCACGACGATGGCGCCGCCCGAGGAAGAGCTCGTCTCCTGACGAGGTGTCCGAGAGCCGTCCGCGTGCCGCGCGGGCGGCTCTCGCCGTGTGCGGGCCCGGCTGCGTCCCGCATTCGGATCGCAGGACGTTCTGTCGCGCGGGCCGTGACACGCCGCGATGCGGGATGCCGCGGGCAGATCTTCCTGCGTGCTGATCGCGCCGGCGACCCGGCCGGCCGAACCGGGGGTCAGTCGAAGAAGTCGCCGAGGATGCTGCCGATCACGAGCCCGCCGAGGATGCCGCCGACCGCGTCACCCGCGCCCCCGCGGCTGCCGCCGCCCCAGCCCGGGCCGCCGCCCCAGCCCTGGGCGGACTGCGGACGGGCCGCGTCGATGTCGCGCTGGGCGAGCTGCAGGGCCTCGGCGGCCAGGTACCCGGCGCGCCGCGCGAGGGCCAGGGCCTGCTCGCGCTTGTCCTCGTCCACGGGCCGGGCGCCCAGGTCGGCGTCGGCGCCGACGAGACGCGTGAGCTCTTCGCGGATGCGCTCGGCCTCGGCGTGCCGCGTGCGGGCGTCGGCACCGATCCAGCCGCGGTGGCCGCCGATGATGTCGCGTACGATCGCCAGCTGCCGGTCGGCGTCGTCGATCGCGTTGCGCACCTGATCCGCCCCGGGCAGCGGATGCGCGGCGCGCTCGCGGGCGGCGGCGATCGCGGTGTCCAGCCCGCCGTTCGCTTCGCGCAGCGCGGTCAGCTGCGCGAACGGGTCGGTGTTGACGCCCGCGCCGGGCAGGGCCGCGAGCGCCTTCTCGAGCTGCTCGACGGCGGCGCGCACCTCGGGCGTCTGCGGCGCGGTGCCCGCGGCCACGAGGTCGCCGCGGGAGTCCTCGACGATCGCGCCGAGCGTGGACTCGGCGCGCAGCGCCTCGATCTCGAAGCTCTCCACGGCGTCCAGCAGCGACCGGGCGCGGCGGACGGACTCGGTGGCCGCCTCGAGGGCGACGTTCGCCGGCTCGCGCTGGCCGGACTCGCGCCGCTCGGCGGCGATGCGGGCGCTGTGCTCGGCGAACCCGAGCAGCTGCTCGGCCTCGCCGGGGTTGCCGTCCACGCGGTGCAGGGCGCTGGGCGCGTACCGGGCGGCCAGCCGGCCGACGGTCCCGCGGGCGGGCGCGACCTGTTCGCGCAGAGTCTGGATGTCGCGCTGCACCTGCGCCAGGATCTGCGGCGCCTGCCGGGCGTGGGCGATGCGGTCGGCGAGGGCCGCCGTCCGATCCTCGATCAGGCTCTCGGCCCAGTCGCACAGCTGCACGATGCGCGCGTTGCGGGTGCGCAGCTCTTCGACGGTGTCGGGGATGTCATCGTGGTTGAGCTGGTTCAGCTGGAACGCCTCGCCCAGGTGCTGCTTGACCGCCGAGAGCGCCTCGCGCAGCGGCTGCGTCGCCTCGGCGCCCAGCTCCGCCTCGGCGAAGACGAGCTCGTCGGCGGTGAGCCGCAGCCGCTCGTCGGCGGCGATGAGCGCGGCGTCCGCGCGTCGGGTGAGGTCTGCGTCCTGCTCGGCGATCTGCTCGCGGTTGCGTCGCCCCCAGAATCCGGTCATCCCCGAATCCTATGAGCACACGCTTGCCCCCTGCTGTGCGTCGTGGGGCCTGTCGTGCCCGAGAACGCGGTCACGCGGACGGTCGAGGGGGATCGGCCGTCCGCGTGGGTTCCCCAGACGGGCTATGCCGCGTTGCGGATCACGATGCGCCAGCGCTCGGGGCCCTTCTCGATGAAGGTCGCCGTGTACTGCTCGCCGTACCGCAGCTCGAGCTGGGCCAGCAACGGCATGGGCGCGTGGTTCGCCGAGATGATGAACGCCGCACCGGGCTTGAGAGCGTCGACGGCGCCGAAGATCGCCGCGTGGCGGATCGCGTGCGGGATGGTCTGCACGTCCATCTCGGGCAGATCCTCGTCGACCTCACCGCAGGTGCACGCCGTCGCGGGGTTCTGCTCGACCGCCTCATCGCGCGACCGGTGGATCTCGATGTTCGCCATGCCGGCTCCTGTCCGTTGTGTCCCAACTCCGGCTCGAGTTTATTACACTGGATCCCGTGGAAAATACGTCGGCGGATCCCGCGGCAGAACGACCCCGCATCGCGTCGAGCGGCCGACGTCATTCGGCGACCCGTGAGATGGTGCTGCGGATGGTCGAGGCGCAGTCGTCCCCGGTCTCGACCGCGGCGCTGACGGCCGCCACCGGGCTGCACGAGAACACCATCCGGGGCCACCTCGAGCAGCTGCGCGCCGACGGCTACGTCCAGCGCGAGCACCACCGCACCGAGGGCCGCGGCCGGCCGGCGTGGCTGTGGCGGGCGACGCGCGCCACCCCCGAGAGCCCGTATGCGGGCCTTGCGACCGCCCTCGCCGACTCGCTCGCCCGCTCCAGCGACGACCCGGTCGGTCGCGCCCGCGACGCCGGACGGGCGTGGGGGCTCGAGATCGCCGCCGCCCGTCGCGACGACGCGTCGGGCCGCCAGGCCGTGATCGAGACCATGCGCGAGCAGGGCTTCGCCCCGTACGACACCGGCGACGAGGTGCTGCTGCGACGCTGCCCGCTCATCGAGGCCGCCACGCGGCATCCCGCCATCGTCTGCGCCGTGCATCAAGGCATGATCGACGGGGTCCTGGCCGCGCGCGGCGAAGGCGGCGAGAGCCGGCTGCTGCCGTTCACTGCCCCGGGGGAGTGCACGCTCGAACTGCGAGTGGAACGGTGACGGCCCGACGGCGCCCGTCGTGGCGTCTGGCCTGGATCGTGCCTGCGGGCCTGTCGCTGCTGGCGGGCCTCGATGCCGCCCTGCTGCTGCTCGGGCTGCCGGCGCCGGTGACCACGAGCCGCCTGCCCGAGGTGCACGGCATGCTCATGGTGCTCGGGTTCGTCGGCACCCTGATCGCGCTCGAACGCGCCACGGCACTCGGCCGCTGGTACGGATTCGCCGCCCCCGCGCTGCTCGGCGCCGGCGGCATCGCACTGCTGGCCGACCCGGTGCCGCTGATCGTCGCCAAGGCGATCCTGGTGGGCGGCACCGCCGCGTTCACGCTCCTGTACATCCCGCTGTGGCGGCGGCAGTACGACGCGGCCCTGCTCACGCAGCTGCTCGGCGCCGCCGTCGGCTGCGCCGGCGCCGTGATCTGGCTCGGCCAGGCGACTCTGGATCAGACGCTGCCGTGGCTGATCGGCTTCGTGGTGCTCACGATCGCCGCCGAACGCGTCGAGCTCGCCCGCATCACGATGGGCCCGCACGCCGGCACCCGGCTGCTCGTGCACGCGTGGACGATCGTCATCGCTCTGCTGATCGGGGTCGCGTTCCCGGATGCCGGGGCCGTCGCGCTGGGGCTGGCCCTGGCCGCGCTCGTGGCCTGGCTCATCGGGCACGACGTCGCCCGCCGCACGATCCGCGCCGCCGGGGCGGCCCGATACATGGCCGCCTGCATCCTGACCGGCTACGTCTGGCTGGGGGTGGCCGCCGTCGCGCTGCTGTTCGGCGATCCCGTCGACCAGCCCGCGTACGACGCCGTCGTGCACGCGGTGTTCCTCGGCTACACGATCTCGATGATCATGGCGCACGCCACGACGATCCTGCCCGCCGTGCTGCACATCACGCTGCCGTACCGGGCCGCGTTCTGGGTGCCCGCGGCGATCCTGCAGCTGAGTCTGATCGTTCGGCTGTGGGTCGGCGACGGACTCGCCCAGCCGCTCGGCTGGCAGATCGGCGGCGTGCTGGGCGTGATCGCGCTGCTGCTGTTCGTGATCGTCGCGGTCACCAGCGCCGTGCTCGGCCCGCCCCGCACGCGGGTGGATGCCGCGGCCCGGCCGGCTGCGGCATCCAGCCCCGCTCCCACCCGAATCCATAGGGACTCGGCGAATCAACACCCCATAGGGCATGGACTCGCCGAATCCATAGGGATTCGGGAACCGAAGACGCCGGACGCACCCCGAGGAGACCAATGAACGCGGCCCGTCCCGCACTCGACCAGAAGGCGCCGAACCGGGGCTTCTGGGTGCTGCGCGACATCCCGACGCTCGTGTGGCTGATCCTGGTCGCGCTCGCGGTCGTATTCCATCGGTGGCTGCCGGTGCCGACCTGGCTCATGCTGCATCTGCTGCTGCTGGGCGCGGTCACGCACGCGATCCTGGTGTGGAGCCAGTACTTCTCCTACGCGTTGCTGCGCACGGCGGCCACGGTCGCCGATCGGCGACGCCAGTCGTGGCGGCTCGGCCTGGCCAACGGGGGAGCCGCCGTGGTCATCGCGGGCGTCACGACCCAGGTCTGGGCGGTCACGATCGTGGGGGCGGCGTCCCTGATCGCCGGCGTGATCTGGCACGGCGCGAGCCTGTACGCCCGCTCGCGCCGCAGTCTGCCCGGCCGGTTCGGGCGCACGATCCGCTACTACATCGCCGCCGCCGCGATACTGCCGATCGGGGCGGCGCTGGGCGCCTGGCTCGCCCACGACAACAGCGCCGGCACGCTCGTGCTCGCGCACGCGATCCTGAACGTGCTCGGATGGATCGGCCTGACCGTGGCCGGCACGCTCGTGACGCTGTGGCCGACGATCCTGCGCACGCGCGCCGACGAGAACGCCGCACAGAGCGCGGCTCGGGCCCTGCCCGTGCTGGCCGGCGGTGTGCTGCTGGCCGCCGCGGGCGCCGCCGGCGGCTGGCTGCCGGGGCTCGCCCTGGGACTGCTCGCCTATGCCACCGGGCTCGGCATCATCGCCGTGTCGCTGTGGCGCGCGGCCCGCAGCGCCCCACCGCACACGTTCGCAGCCCTGTCGGTGGGCATGGCGTTCGTGTGGTGGGCCGGGTGCGTCGCCGCGCTCGTCATCGCGGCGTTCGTCGGCATCGCCGACGGCTCGGGCTTCACTCGGGTGCAGGATGCCGTGGACTCGGTCGTCCCGTTCCTCGCGGCCGGATTCGCAGCCCAGGTTCTCGTCGGCGCGCTCAGCTACCTGATTCCGGTCGTACTCGGCGGCGGGCCGACCCCGGTGCGCGTCGGCACGGCCGCTTTCGACCGCGCCGGAGCGCTGCGGATCGCGACCGCCAACGCCGCCCTGCTGGTGTGCGCGCTGCCGGTGTCGAGCCTGATGCGGGTCGTGGCATCCCTCATGTATTTCGTCGCGATGGCGTCGTTCCTGTATCTGATGCTCGTCGCGATGCGGGCGCAGGGCGCCGCCAAGCGCTCGGGCGCGGCTCTGGCCGAGACGAAGGCCTCGATCGCGTCGGGCGACCGGCCGCACGGCCCGATCGTGCCGGAAGGCGTCAAGCCGCACCGGGCAGGGCAGGCCGTGGCGGGACTGCTCGCCGTCGTGCTCGCCGTCGCGGTGACCGCGGCGATCGACCCGGTCTCGATGGGGTGGGGCGCGCCGGTGGCGGCGCCCACGGACGCCCCGGTGCAGGTCGTGAAGGTGACCGCGGCGAACTACCGGTACTCGCCGAGCACGATCACCGTGCCGGCGGGAACGCACCTGAAGATCGAGCTGACCAACACCGACCCGTCGATGGTGCACGACCTGGTGTTCGGGAACGGCGTCGCGGGCTCCCGCCTGTCGCCCGGGCAGAGCGAGACGATCGACGTCGGCGTGATCACCGGCACGCTCGACGGCTGGTGCTCGATCGTCGGGCACCGGCAGCTCGGCATGGTCATGACGGTCAAGACGTCGGGGACGGCGGCGGCCGCCACTCCCACGCCGACGGCGACCATGCCGGGGACGGACATGCCGGGCATGCCGGGCATGGACCACGGATCGAGCGGCGCGAACGGCGGCATCGATCTGAGCGCCGACCCCGGCCCCGGATTCCGCCCGTACGACGCGCAGCTGAAGCCTCTGCCCCCGGCATCCGGACCCGTCACCCGCCGGGTCACACTGGACATCACCGACAAGAAGACCGAGGTCGCCCCCGGCGTCACGCAGACGCTCTGGGTGTACAACGGCACCGCGCCCGGGCCCGTGCTGCACGGACGGGTGGGCGACACCTTCGTCGTCACGCTCGTCAACAACGGCAGCATGGGGCATTCGATCGACTTCCATGCGGGTTCGGTCGCGCCCGACAAGCCGATGCGCACGATCGCACCCGGCCAGAGCCTGACCTATACGTTCACGGCGACCCGGTCGGGCATCTGGATGTACCACTGCTCGACCATGCCGATGACCGCGCACATCGCCAATGGCATGTACGGCGCGGTCGTGATCGAGCCGCCCGGGCTGCCGGCCGTCGCGACCTCGTACGTGATCGTGCAGTCGGAGTTCTACCTCGGCGCGCACGACGGCGGCGAGGTCGACACGACCAAGGTCGAGGAGGAGAAGCCCGACCTGGTCGTGTTCAACGGCTATGCGAATCAGTACGACCATGCGCCGCTGACGGCGAAGGTGGGCGAGCGCGTGCGCGTGTGGGTGCTGGATGCCGGGATCGACCGGTCGACGAGCTTCCATGTCGTGGGCGGCCAGTTCGACACGGTGTGGAGCGAGGGCCGGTATCTGATCGACCGTTCGCGCGATTCGGGGTCGCAGGCGCTCGGGCTCATGCCCGCGCAGGGCGGGTTCGTCGAGCTGACCTTCCCCGAGGCCGGGCACTACCCGTTCGTGTCGCACTTCATGGTCGACGCCGAGCGCGGCGCCCACGGGGTGTTCGACGTGACGAAGTAGGCGTCTGCCTGCGGCATCCCACGTCATTCGGTCGGCGCGATTTTCGGGTCTTTCGCGTCTGCGACCGTAAATCGCGCCGACGGAATGGAGGCTCCTCAATTGAATCGGCCCGATTTGCCGTTCTTCTCGGGCAGAACGGTAAATTCCGTCGACTGAATTCGACGCTGCTCGTGTGCGTCGGATTCGGAGGCTCGTGTCAGCGGGCGCGGCGGGCGATGGCGGCGCGCACGCGTGCGACGAGCGTGCGGGGCGTGGTGAACAGCATCGTGCGGGTGACCCGGATGACGATCCAGCCATCGGCCTCGAGCCGCGCGTACCGGTCGATGTCGCTCTCCCACTGCTGATCGGTGTTGTGATGGGCGCCCTCGTATTCGACGGCGATCTTCCACTGCGGATACGCCATGTCGACCCGCGCGAGAAACTCGCCCACCGCGTCGAACACGTCGTGGTCGAGTACCGGCTCAGGCAGTCCGCCGTCGACGAGCGTGAGACGCGTCCAGGTCTCAGGGCGCGACGCCGACCCGGTTCGTACCCTCGGCAGTGTCGCGCGCAGCAAGGCGATCCCTTCGCGCCGCCCGGCGTTCATCGCCGCGGCGAGCTGCGTTCTCGACGCGAGCCGGATCGGAACGGGCTGCTTCGGCCGACTGTGCGGAGGCCGCGTTCTGTGCACGAAGTGGTCCGCCACCGCGATGAGGTCGTAGGGATGCCGCAGCACCGGCGCGAGCGTCGCCCACGTCGACGCCGGGGTCGCCATGAGCAGCTTCGACACCGGATGTCGGATGGTGTTCGAGAGCTCGGGCCGAACGGCGCGGCCGCAGATTCCGGCCGCCCGCGGCGCGCGCTTGGGCCAGTGCACCGCGACCTCGAGCACGTCGGGATCGATCTCGGGCGGCTGGTCGTCGGCGGACCGGAACAGGCGAGTCGGGACCGGAGCATCCCACAGGACGGCCGCCGTGATTCCGAAGTAGAACGCTCCCTCGTTCATGACCGGCGCGTACTGCGCGGCCAGCGTGTGGATCCGTGTCGCCTCGGCGCTGCGGGGATAGGCGCGACGGGCGTCGGCTTCGACGTCGGCGATGAGCGTCGCCCCCGCGACCGCTCGGGCGCCGTGGAACGTGAGCTCGACGTCGCGGTGGCGCAACCGTGACCGACTCATCCCCGCACGCAGTGCGGCACTCACGCTGAACGCTGCACCCAGTGCTGCGGGGAGTTCGTCGGCCGTCATGAAGACACCGTTGCATGGATTCAGGTTCGCCCGTTCCCGTTATCCACAGGCTGCGGCATCCATCGCCGACACCCCGCGACTTCCGCCCGCGCGTCAGTCGACGCGATTTGCAGAATTTCGCGCGTGGAACGGCAAATCGTGTCGACTGAACCGGAGGGAGAAATTCAGTCGACCCGACGTGCGGCTTTTCACCGTGAGGAACGGTAAAACGCGTCGACTGAATCCCTACGCAATCGCCGTGCGGCGGGTGAGGTCGGCGTTGCGAGGCGGGATGATCCAGGATGCCGCGGCCATCACCGCGGGCAGGCCGAGCGCGATCGCTCCGAGCCAGAGCCACGGGATGTCGGCGAACTGCAGGTAGTCGCTACTGGTCTGCGTGATCGCCCACGCGGGGATCAGCCCGGCGAGGGTGCCCACCACGGTGCCGATGCCCACCACGATCAGCGCCTGCCAGCCGTTGACCCGGCGGCGCAGCCTGGTGGTCGCTCCGACCGCCGTGAGCGTGCCGTCGTCCGGCCGGCGCTCGAAGCGCGCGAGGCCGAGGCAGATAGCTCCCGCGCCGAGCACCAGCACGCCCGTGACGGCGACGATCGCCCACATCACCGGGTTGATCGGAGCGGGTCCACGCTCCACCGTGACGCTGAGGCTCCCGTCGCCCGGCAGCAGGGTGTTCTCGGCGTTCGCGGTCATCGCGTCGACGACGGCGTCGGTGGGCGGTTCGGAATACGTCGCATAGATTGCCTGCGGCTGCAGCCGGATGCCGAGCTTCTCGGCCGTCGCGGGCGCGATGATCGTCTGCAGGTTGCCCTGCGGGTGCGTGAGCGGCACCACCCGCGCCGGTACCTCGTGCACCGCGGCCGGAGAGGGTAGGCCTGTCGGCGCCGGTTTGCCCCCGTCATAACCACCGGCGTCGTAATAGGCGCTGCGTGCGTTGTTGTAGTCGTTGAGGCCGGATGCCGTCCATTGCACGAGCCGGACCCTGTCGTCCGTGCCGATGAAGTCACGCCACGCCGAGACGACCAGCGCCGCTCCGTTCCGATATGCGGCGAGGTCGCCTGCGGGCACCCGCTCGCCGAACACGGTCGCGAGGTCGTCGGGGTCGACGATGCTCACTCCGCCCGCGCCGTCCAGCGACATGGCGGCGTCCTGGCCGGTGAGCTCGGGGGATGCCGCGACGGTCCAGACCGCGAACCCGGGGTCGACCGGCTCACCGGTTTTCGGATTCGTGGGCGGGGCCGCGGGCATGTCGATGCGGACGGTCGCCGAAGGATTCGACGGCGCGAGCAGAGCCTCGGCCGTCTCGACATCAGCGTCGGCATGCGTCAGCACGTCGCCCGCCCAGATGCCGACCGAGACCGTGCCGTCGTGGCCGGTCCAGCCATACTGCCGGTTGTTCGACGCGGTCGTCATGCTCGTCAGGCTGAGCGAGAGCGATGCGATGAACACGCACGCGGCGATGGCGGCGAACGCCGGCACCACCCGTGACGGGTTGGCCGCGGCATCCCGCCCCGCGATGCGCGGGCCGATGCCCAACCGCGAGAGCACCCTCGAGATCATCGTCAGCGTCCAATGCCCGCCGACGATGAACCCGATCTGGAAGATCACCGGCCCCAGCGCGACCGCCATCAGCAGAGGGACGCGCAGCGGGTCCGCGTAGTCGGGCTGGTCGATCGCGTTCAGCGCGGCGATCCAGATCGCACCGACCACGGTCGCCGCAAAGCCCGCGATCATCATGCCGAGTGCCCACAGCGGCCGCCGAGGATTGAGCCTGGCAGGGCGGCGCGCGCCGCGCAGCGCCCCGATCACATCGCCCCGCGACGCCGCACGTGCGGGCGCGATCGCCGCGAGCGTGCCGACGACGACGGCGAACACGACGACGGCGAGCACGAGCGACCAGGGCACGCGGATGCCCCAGTTGCCCCAGAACGACCCGCGCACGCCGTCGTCGACGACCGCCATGAAGGCCGCCGACAGGCCGACGCCCAGGGCCGCTCCCGCGATGCCGGCGACCAGACCCAGCACCGTTCCCTGCAGCATCACGATGCGGAACGTGTCGCCCCGCACCGCGCCGACGCTGGTCGCCACGGCGAGGGATCGCTCCTGCCGACGCGCCGACACCGCGAATGCCGCTCCGGCCAGCAGCACGACGAGATAGCCGCAGAACACCGCCGCGATGCCGCCGATCAGCAGCGTCTGCCACTGGCGGCCCGGCTGCTCGTAGGCCAGCAGCGCGCCCTGCGGCGGGTCGATCGCCAGATCCCGGGCATAGGCGACGAAGCCCTTGTGGTTCATGCCCTGCAGCTGCGTGTAATCGGGCTGCCAGTCCACGGCGTACCAGCGGGTGGAGCCTGGCTGCACGGCATCCTTCGCCGCCATCGGCAGGAAGACCATGTCGTCGGCGGGGAACGTGTCGAGCTGGCGCAGTGTGCCGGTGATCCGGAAGGATCGGTCGGCATCGGGCACCATCACGTCGTCGCCGATGACCGCGCCCAGGCGCTCGAGCAGGCCGGGCGTGACCATGGCCTCGTCGTCCGAGGTCGGCGCCGCGCCGTCGATGATCGTATAGCGGCCCGCGAAGACCGGGTCCCAGACGGGGCCGAGCGTGGCCGCGACCTGGCCGATACCGGTCGCCGTCTTCACGACGGCCGAGGCGAACACGTCGAGTGGGATCACTCGGGTGCCCGCCGGGATCACACCGCTCGGGTCGATCGGAGCTTCGCCGGTGGGGGCGGCGGGCGTCTCGCCAGATGCGTCTGACGGGCTGGCCCGGTAGCCGGGCTCATCCACCGCCTGCCGCAGGTTCGAATCAGGCGGGCCGGCCACCTCGATCCACGACTGCGTCCGCCCGAGTTCGAGTTCCGCGCGCTGGGCCGGGGTGGCCATGTGGCTCTCGGCGAACACGGCAGCCCCCGCGAGCCCCATCACCGGCAGCGCCACCAGCGCCATCACCAGCAGGCTCGACCCCTTCGTGCGCCACACCTGGCGGCGAGCGATCCTGAGGTCGACGCGCCAGCGCGCCCAGCGGCTGGGGCGCGGGCGGCTGGGTGTCCCACCACTGGGGCTTGCGGCATCCTGGTCCGCGGCACTCTGATTCGCGGCATCCTGCCGTCTGACCTTGCGCGTCACGGCGCCTGCTCCTCGCCCGAAGCGAGGGGATCCGACCAGACGAGGACCGGATCACGCGAAAGCATCCTCGTTTCGTGAGATCCCCTCGCCTGAAGCGAGGAGACGTGCCCGCCGCTCATGCGGGCATCCCGGCCAGCGAATCCACGCCGTCGCGGCGCGACTCGTCGACGATGCGCCCGTCGCGCAGGAACACGATGCGGTCGGCCCACGCGGCGTGGCGCGCCTCGTGGGTGACGAGGATCGCGGCGGCTCCGGCATCCACCCGCGTGCGCAGCAGTTTCAGCACGAGCTCGCCGGTCACCGAGTCGAGGGCCCCGGTCGGCTCGTCGGCGAGGATCAGGCGCCGGCCGCCGACGACGGCGCGGGCGATCGCGACGCGCTGCTGCTGGCCGCCCGACAGGTCGTCGGGGTAGGCGTCGACCTTGTCGGCCAGGCCGACGGAGGCGAGCGCATCCCGACCCGCACGGCGTGCCACTCGGGCTCGGAAGCCGTCGAGCTCCAGCGGCAGCGTCACGTTCTCGAGCGCCGTGAGGGTCGGGATGAGATTGAAGTCCTGGAACACGAATCCCAGGGAGCGGCGCCGCAGCAGCGCGAGGTCGCGGGGCGACGCCGTCGACAGGTGGCGGCCTTCGACGATCACCTCGCCGGAGGTGGGATGCTGCAGCCCGCCCGCGATGGAAAGCAGGGTCGACTTGCCCGACCCCGACGCGCCCATGATCGCCACGAGCTCGCACTGGGCGACCTCGAGGTCGACGCCCGACAGCGCCGAGACGCTCGTCTCGCCGATGCCGTACTGCTGGGTGATGCCGACCAGGCGCAGAACCGTCTCGCTCATCGGACCGTCTCTTTCGTGGGGGCGGCGGCCGGGCGCCCGCGCTTGGGCAGTTCGGTGGACAGTTCCAGCGTCATCGCGCGGCGCGGGTGCAGCGCGAGACGCTGCTCGGTGTGGTCGAGCCAGCGGACCTCGGCCTCGGCCGCGAAGATCATCGAGTCGACCACGAGGGACCAGGCCAGCTCTTCGGGGCCCTCGGGGTCGGCGCCGGCGTACTTCGCGCGGTTGAGCTCCTGCAGCTGGGCGAGCGAGGCCCGGCGCTGGGTCTGGATGACCTCGGTCACATCGACCCCCGGCAGGGTGGCGGCCAGCGCCAGCTTGATCGCCAGCTCGTCGCGCGTGCCCTGTCCGCGCGCGACGGGGGAGCCCAGCCACGAGCGCACTTCGTCTCTGCCGGCATCCGTGATCTCGAAGAACACGTGCCCCTGCGCGTCGGTCTCGCCCTTGGCGACCAGGCCGTCGCGCTCGAGGCGCTCGAGCGTGTTGTAGATCTGGCCGACGTTCAGCGGCCAGGTCGAGCCGGTGCGCCGGTCGAACTCGCTGCGCAGTTGGTATCCGTAGCAGGGACCCTGGTCCAGGATCGCCAGCAGGCTCTGCTTCACCGACATCCGCGCGCCTCCTTGTGCATGCCGAGTATGTAGTTGCCGAGTATATACATACCCGGCAATCCGCGGTGGGCTCGCCGCTGGTCTGCGGCGTGTCGGTATGTGCAGAACATGGATGCCACAGCACTGCCGAGCCGACCTATCCGCATCGTCCGCCCGACATGGGTGTGGGCAGGCGGCACGCTGATCGTGGGAACCCTGCTGCGGATGATGCTGCGCGGGGTCGGTGGCAGGTGGGGGGTCGGGGTGACCCTGGGCGCGGCGGCGTGGATCCTGTTCGCCGTCGGTCGCGATCGCGTCGTGGCGGGCACCTCCGGCGTCGTGGCCCTGTTCGTGCTGGCGCTGTGGCCCCCGCTGAGTCTGATCGTGTGGCAGATGCTCGCGGCCGGACTCGACGCGAACGGCCGCGCGGCCGACGTGGTGGACGATCGCCGGCACGGTCGATGCGAACATTCCCGCAGCGGCGGCGGTCGTGGCCGCCGTCGGCGTGTGGCGCGGCGGTCGCGTGCCGCGCGAGTTCCGGATGGCACCGCTGATCGCGGCCGGGCTGTGCATCGTGCCGTCGGCCGCGGCATCCGGCATCAGGGTTTATCCGCCCGCCGACTGAGAGGCTGTTGACCGCCCCCCTCACGCGTAGGGTGAAGAAATGGATGCCGCAGCCCCGGCGACCGGCTCGTCACGCCTCGCCCGCCCGAGGTGGGTGTGGGCGGGCGTGTGCCTGATCGCGAGTGTGCTCACCCTGCTGATGTTGAGCGCCGTGCGACCCACTTTCGTCGTGACGGCGGTAGCCGCCGCGCTGTGGTGTGTCGCCGTCATGATGCTGGCCACCGGCTCGGACAGCGTCGTCGCGCGCCGACGTGCGGGGAAGGTCGTGCTCATCGTGATCGCCTTCTGGCCGCCTCTGATCGGTGCGGTTGCGGTCGTGGGACCGCTTCTGGCGCTGCCGGCCGACCTCACCGCCGATATTGCTCGGGTGCATCCGCTGCTGGACGTCTTGCCGCTGCTGGGCGCCGAGCTCATCCCCGATGCCCTCGTGATCGCCGCCGCGGTTCTCGTGAACCGCGCACGTGTGATCGGCCCCGGACTGCGCCGCGTCGTGGCGGTCGCCGCCGCCGTGTGGGCCCTGCCGGGCCCGGCGTGGTTCGCCGTGTTCGTGTGGATCGTCCCGTCTGACGACTCGATCATGTACTGGATGCCGTTATGGGGGCTGCGCGCGCTGTGCGTCGTGGGCATTGGGGTGGGCGCGGTGATCGCCGGAGTGCGCGGCGGTGGGCGGCGGATGCCGTCGGCTGTGGTGACGCCTGCGCCGTGAACACCTGGGCCGGCTGAGCGACGACGGGATCAACCGGCAGGCGCCGGTGCCGGCGTCCTGCCGCCCCATCGCTGCCAGCACCCTCAAAGGTCGCCGATGGATAACATGGGTAGGTGTGCCCGGGCGCGACCCGCACGTCTGACCACCCGATAGATGGAGATCCTCCGTGGCCAACCCTCTCGAGAAACTGCTTCGTGCCGGCGAAGGCCGGCTGCTGCGACGCCTGCAGCAGGTCGTCAAGGCCGTGAACGCGCTCGAAGACGAGTACTCGGCGCTCACGGACGACGAGCTGCGCGACGAGACCGCGCACTTCCGCGAGCGGTACGAGAAGGGCGAGACGCTCGACACGCTCATGCCCGAGGCGTTCGCCGCGGTGCGCGAAGCGGCCAAGCGCACGCTCGGCCAGCGGCCCTACGACGTGCAGATCATGGGGGGAGCTGCCCTGCATCTCGGCAACATCGCCGAGATGAAGACCGGTGAGGGCAAGACCCTCGTGGCGACCCTGCCCGCGTACCTCAACGCGATCGCCGGCGAGGGCGTGCACATCGTCACGGTCAACGACTTCCTCGCCAGCTACCAGTCCGAGCTGATGGGTCGCGTCTTCCGCGCGCTCGGCATGACCACCGGCACGATCATCTCGGGCCAGACCCCCGACGTGCGCCGCGAGCAGTACCTGGCCGACATCACGTATGGCACGAACAACGAGTTCGGCTTCGACTACCTGCGCGACAACATGGCCTGGCAGCAGCAGGACCTCGTGCAGCGCGGCCACTTCTACGCCATCGTCGACGAGGTCGACTCGATCCTCATCGACGAGGCGCGCACGCCGCTGATCATCTCGGGTCCGTCGTCGGGCGAGGCCAACCGCTGGTTCACCGAGTTCGCAAAGGTCGCGCGCACCCTCCAGCCCGGTGTCGACTACGAGGTCGACGAGAAGAAGAAGACCGTCGGCGTGCTCGAGCCCGGCATCGAGAAGGTCGAGGACTACCTCGGCATCGACAACCTCTACGAGTCGGCCAACACTCCGCTGATCTCGTTCCTGAACAACTCGATCAAGGCGAACTCGCTGTTCAAGCGCGACACCGACTACGTCGTGATGAACGACGAGGTCATGATCGTCGACGAGCACACCGGCCGCATTCTGGTCGGCCGCCGCTACAACGAGGGCATCCACCAGGCCATCGAGGCCAAGGAGGGCGTGCCGGTCAAGGCCGAGAACCAGACCCTGGCCACCGTCACGCTGCAGAACTACTTCCGCCTGTACGAGAAGCTCGCGGGCATGACCGGTACCGCCGAGACCGAGGCGGCCGAGTTCATGTCGACCTACAAGCTCGGTGTCGTTCCGATCCCGACGAACAAGCCGATGATCCGCAAGGACCAGCCCGACCTCGTCTACAAGAACGAGCAGGCCAAGTTCGACCAGGTCGTCGAGGACATCGCCGCCCGCCACGCGAACGGCCAGCCCGTGCTGGTCGGAACCGTCAGCGTCGAGAAGAGCGAGTACCTCTCGCGCCTGCTGGCCAAGAAGGGCGTCAAGCACGAGGTGCTGAACGCGAAGAACAACGCGCGCGAGGCCGAGATCGTCGCGCGCGCGGGACGCCTGGGCGCGGTCACCGTCGCGACCAACATGGCCGGTCGCGGCACCGACATCATGCTCGGCGGCAACGCCGAGTTCATGGCCGTGCAGGAGATGAAGGCCAAGGGCCTCGACCCCGAAGAGACGCCCGAGGAGTACGAGGCCGCGTGGGACGAGGTGTACGCGTCGGTGAAGGAGCGGGTGGATGCCGAAGCCGAGCAGGTCGTGAAGACCGGCGGCCTGTACGTCCTGGGCACTGAGCGCCACGAGTCCCGCCGCATCGACAACCAGCTGCGCGGACGCAGCGGCCGCCAGGGCGACCCCGGCGAGAGCCGGTTCTATCTGTCGCTGACCGACGACCTGATGCGCCTGTTCCAGTCCGGCGCCGCCGAGGCGATCCTGAACCGCACGAACTTCCCCGACGACGTCGCGATCGAGTCGAAGATGGTGTCGCGGGCGATCAAGAGCGCGCAGTCGCAGGTCGAGGCGCGCAACGCCGAGATCCGCAAGAACGTGCTCAAGTACGACGACGTCCTGAACCGCCAGCGCGAGGCGATCTACGCCGACCGGCGGCACATGCTCTCGGGCGACGACATCGCCGACCGGGTGCAGCACTTCGTCGAAGACACCGTCAACGACATCATCGACCAGCACACCTCGACCGGCCACACCGAGAGCTGGGACTTCGATGCGCTGTGGACCGAGCTGAAGACGCTCTTCCCCGTCAGCGTCACGATCGACGAGGTCGTCGCCGAGGCCGGCACGAAGGGTCGCATCACGTCGGAGGGCCTCAAGCGCGAGATCCTCTCGGACGCGAAGATCGCCTACGACAAACGGCAGGAGGCGCTGGGCGAGCCCGCGATGCGCGAGCTCGAGCGCCGCGTCGTGCTGCAGGTGCTCGACCGCCGCTGGCGCGACCACCTGTACGAGATGGACTACCTCAAGGACGGCATCGGCCTGCGGGCCATGGCCCAGCGCGACCCGCTCGTGGAGTACCAGCGCGAGGGCTTCCAGATGTTCGAGGCCATGATGGGCCAGATCAAGGAGGAGTCGGTCGGCTACCTCTACAACCTCGAGGTCGAGGTGCGTGCGCAGGCCGAAGGCGAGCTGGATGTCGAGGCGAAGGGTCTCGTGGCTCCCGCGCAGGACGGGCAGCGGCTGGAGTACTCGGCGGCGAACGACGCCGGCGAGGTCGAGGTGCGCAACGACCGCGGCCAGGTGCAGCAGGCGGCGACCGATCGGCTGCGGCGCGCCGCAGCCGCCGCGGCCGCGGCATCCGCCCCGCAGGAGCAGCCCGCGCAGCCGACCCAGCGCGGAGCGTTCGGTCAGCCCACCGCGGCGCCCGACGACTCTCCGCAGAACCGCGCACAGCGTCGCGCGGCCGGCCGCGGCAAGTAGCCTGCTGCCTGGAGCGCTCGGCGCGGAGGCCACAGGCGGCGGCAGTAGTCTTTACGGATGACACCGCTTCGCCCGCTCGACCAGTCGACCAAGCTCAAGGACGTCCTCTACGAGATCCGCGGAGCCGCCCTGGTCGAGGCCGGCAGGCTCGAAGCGGACGGGCACACGATCCTCAAGCTCAACACCGGCAATCCGGCGATCTTCGGGTTCGACGCGCCGTATCAGATCGTCCGCGACATGATCGAGGCGGTCCCGTACGCGCACGGCTACAGCGACAGCCGCGGCATCATGCCGGCCCGCCGTGCCGTCGTCTCGCGCTACGAGCAGATCCCGGGCTTCCCGAAGTTCGACCCCGACGACGTGTTCCTGGGCAACGGCGTCTCAGAGCTCATCACGATGACCATGCAGGCACTGCTCGACACCGGCGACGAAGTGCTGATCCCGTCGCCGGACTATCCGCTGTGGACGGCCATGACGAGCCTGGGCGGCGGCGTCCCGGTGCACTACCGGTGCGACCCCGAAGGGGACTGGCAGCCCGACCTCGACGACATCCGCGGCAAGATCACCGAGCGCACCAAGGCGATCGTCGTGATCAACCCGAACAACCCGACCGGGTCGGTGTACACGCGCGAAACGCTGCAGGGGATCGTCGACATCGCCCGCGAGCACTCGCTGCTGCTGCTGGCCGACGAGATCTACGACCGCATCCTGTACGACGGCGCCGAGCACATCAGCCTCGCCACACTCGCACCCGATCTGCTGTGCCTGACGTTCAACGGACTGTCCAAGACCTACCGCGTGGCCGGCTACCGCAGCGGCTGGCTCGTCGTGACCGGGCCGAAGGCGCACGCGAAGGGGTTCCTCGAGGGGATCAACCTGCTCGCATCGACCCGCCTGTGCCCGAATGTGCCGGCGCAGCACGCGGTGCAGGCGGCGCTGTCGGGCGTGCAGTCGATCGACGCCCTGATCGGCCCGAGCGGGCGGCTGCACGAGCAGCGCGACATCGCCTGGCAGGGACTCGAGGCGATTCCCGGCGTGACCTGCTACAAGCCGCAGGGAGCGCTGTACGCGTTCCCGCGGCTCGATCCCGAGGTCTACGAGATCCGCGACGACGCGAAGCTGATCTACGATCTGCTCGTGGCCGAGCATGTGCTGGTCGTGCAGGGCACCGGCTTCAACTGGCCGACGCCCGACCACTTCCGCATCGTGACACTGCCTGAGCCGCGGGTGCTCGCCGACGCCGTGGAGCGGATCGGCAACTTCCTGGTCTCGTACAAGCAGCGGTAGTCACAGCAGCGCGAGCGACGAGGCGCGCCACCGGCGATCCAGGCCCTCGAGCCGGATCGCGACGGCGCGCGTGCGCGCGGGACCGCCGATGACGACCACCGCCTCGACGACGTCGACGGCGGGCGAGGTGCGATGCACCGACCGGATCGCGTGCACCGGGCGGGTCGCGGTCACGCCGCGGGCGCTGCGGGCACGGGCGGCGAGACCGGCGCGGGTCACGAGCGAGCGGAACGCGTCCTCGGTCATCCACCGTGCGAGCTGGTTGACGTCGCGCACACCGGCGAGCACCTCGAGCACGCCCTGGGTGAGGTTGCGCAGGAGCGGGTCGGGGTCGGGCAGGGCCGAGGCCGGGGTGCGTTGCGCGGCTCCCGGGTCTCGTTCGTCCACCCTTCTTCGCACCGCCAGGGCTGCTGCGGACCTCGTCGTCATACGGCTTGCCTCTCTCGCTGCCCCGGGCGAGACCGAGGGATGTCAGGTCCGATCAAGTACAGCACACAGGCAACTCCCAGCCAGATGAGAAGCCTCTCACCTGTGGATAACCCGACACGCCCCGTCACGGTCCCGTACTCTCGCACCGTGCGATGGGACCGGTTCTTCGAGGACCTCGAGGATCAGCTCGACTCCGAGTGGGAGGCCGAGCGCGCCGCGCTGGACTCCGAGGCGGAGCGCCTGCGGCTCGCGCGCCTGGAGCTGCGCGACCGCCTGCGCACCCTCGGCGGCTCCGGCGGCCCCGAGCTGTCGATCGAACTCGTCGGCGGCGCCGCCGTGCGCGGCCGACTCGGCGCCGTCGGGGCGGACTGGCTCGGCGTGATCGCCGCCGACGGCCGGTCGGGCATCGTCCTTCTCGCGCTGCCCGCGGTGCTCTCGTTCGGGATGCCGCAGCCCGACCTGCTGCGCAGTGCCCGGGCGGACGCGGCATCCGTCTCGCCCGCCACGCTGCGCGAGCGCATGACGTTCGGCTTCGTGCTGCGCGACATCGCGCGTCGCCGTGCGCCCGTGAGCGTGCAGCTGTGCGACGGGCGCGTGCTCGCCGGAACGATCGACCGCGCCCTGGCCGACCACGTCGACCTCGCGCTGCACGATCCGGGCGAGCCGCGTCGCGCGACGGCGGTCGCGGGTATGCGGATGATCCCGCTCACCGGGATCGCGGCGGTACGGCTCGAGCAGCCGTACCTCGAACTCTGACGCGGGCGCGATCGGGTCGGGACGGCTCGGTGGAGTCGGCTCAGTCGGGTCGGCGCACGTCGCCGGTGCCCCACAGCTCCGGGAAGCTGGCGGCGTTCGACTGCCGCCACAGGGCCATGCGGCGGGTCTGCTCGGCCTGTTCGTCGAGGTAGGCGATCACGCTGTCTTCGGCGATGCGCCACTGCGGCGGACGGCCGACGCGCACACCGCGCAGCTGGCCGTCGATGGCCAGGGCGATGACTTCGTCGACGGTGATGCCGAGGGCTTCGGCGACGTGGGCGGGGGCGACGAGACGTGCGTCGGGTACGGACGTGTCGGGCATGCGTCAATTATGGCGACGAAGCACTGTTGTGCAGGCTGGGAATCCGCCCCTGTGGATAACTTTCGACGTCGATCTCGCGGATGCGCGACGATGGACCGCATGAGCGCTCTCGGCAGCCATCCCGCCACTTCCGACGCCCATCCCGTCGTGCGCTCCCGCCGGCGCCTGTTCTGGACCGATGCCCGCTTCTTCCTGGGCGTCGTGCTGATCGTCGCGTCGATCGCGGGCGTCTGGGCGGTCGTGACGCTGTCGCGCCAGACCAGCCCGGTGTATGCCGCCGCGCACACGATCGTCCCCGGGCAGGCCGTGACCTCGGCCGACCTCACCGTGGTCGACGTGGCGCTGGGCACCGCGCGCGACACGTACCTGGCGCCGGGCGCTGCGCTGTCGGATGCCGTGGCCACCCGCACGGTGCACGCCGGCGAGCTCGTCCCGGCGTCGGCGACGGTCTCGGCGGCGACGTCGGCGGTCACCAGCGTCGTCGTGCACAGCAGCGTCGACGTCCCGAGCGGCGTGCGCACCGGAACCGATGTCGAGCTGTGGTCGGCCGAGCAGAAGGAGCGCGGCGTCTACGCGGCGCCGCGCGTGCTCATCCCACGGGCGACCGTCGTGTCGGTCGTGCGCGACGACTCGATGATCGGCGGCGGGACGGCGGCGATCGAGCTGGTCATCCCACGCGAGGACGTCGCGGCGGCGCTCGAGGCGATCTCGGCGCAGGCGGCCCTCTCGATCGTGCCGGCGGGGGCGGCGCGATGACCCACGTGATCGTCGCGGTCGACGAGCCGCGCGGCGCCGAGCTGGCGGCCGAGCTCGCACGCGCCGGCGTCGAGGTGCCGACGGTGGTCGCCCCGGCCGAGGCCGCCGACGCGCTCGAACGGCTCGGAGGGCCCGACGCGCTCGTGCTCGCGGTGACGCGCCACACGCTCGAGGCGTCGCTGGTCGCCGCGTGCGACCGGGCGGGGACCCGCATCCTGCCACTGTGCGCCGGCGAGAGCGAGGCGCGCCTGGCCGCGGCGTTCGGGCTGTCGCCGCAGCTTCCGGCAGACGCCGAGGGGTGGATGGTGGCCGACGCGCTGCAGTCCGCACCCGTCGGCGCCGCCGACCGGGCCGCGCCGCACGGGCCGCGCGTCGTCGCGGTGTGGGGTGCGGCCGGCGCCCCGGGCCGGTCGACGATCGCCGTGGAGCTGGCCGCAGAGCTCAGTCGCGGCCGGCGCCAGGTGTGCCTGGCCGACGCCGACACGCACGCGCCCTCGATCGCGCTCATGCTGGGCCTGGCCGACGAGGGTCCCGGATTCGCCGCTGCGTGCCGCAGCGCCGAACGCGGCGGGCTCGATGCCGTGGAGCTCGCCCGCATCAGCACCCCGGTGACGATCGGCGACGGCTCGGTCGACGTGCTCACCGGCATCAACCGCCCCTCGCGCTGGCCCGAGCTGAGCGAACGCCGGGTCGGCGCGGCGCTGGCAGCGTGCCGCGATTGGGCCGACCACACCGTCGTGGATGTGGCATCCAGCCTGGAACGCGATGAAGAGATCGTCAGCGACCTCACCGAAGGGCCGCGGCGCAATGCGGCCACCCTGGCGGCGCTGCGCGCGGCCGACCAGATCGTGGCGGTCGTGGCCGCAGACCCGCTGGGCGTCGCCCGCTTTCTGCGCGCGCACGCCGAACTTCGCGCGACGGTGGGATCCGTCCCGATCGCCGTGGTCGCCAACCGGCTGAGGCCCGGCACGCTCGGCATCGACGCGCACGGGCAGGTGCGGCGGACGCTGGAGCGCTTCACCGGGATCCGCGACGTGTGGTTCGTGCCGCAGGACCCGCGCAGCGTCGATGCCGCGCTGCTGGCGGCACGGCCGGTCGCAGACGTCGCGCCCAAGGCGCCGCTGACTCTCGCCGTGCGGCGCCTGGCCGCCGAGGCCATCGCGCCGCCCGCGCCCCGGCGTGCACCGCGTCGGGCGAAGCGGGCGCGGGTGGTGACGTCGGAGGGCGCCGCCGCAACGTAGGCTGATCAGCGTGCCGACCCTCACCGACCTCGTCTACGCCCAGGGCCTGTCCGACGCCGCCGACGTCGAATGGCTGCACCGCCTCGCGGGCGACTGCCAGCTGCTCGCCGACCTGGCCTTCGCCGACATCGTGATGTGGGTGCCGACCGCCGACGAGTCGTTCGTCGCGGTCACGCACACCCGTCCCGGGGGAGCGGCGACCCTGTTCTATCGCGACATCGTGGGCGAGCGCGTGCGTCCGCAGTGGCGGGCGCAAGTGCGCTCGGCATTCACCGGCGGCCAGATCGTCGACTCGGCCTCGCCCGACTGGTTCGAAGAGACGCCGACGCGGGTGCGCGCCGTGCCGATCGTCCGCGAGCACGCCCGCGCCGGCGAGAAGCCCGTGGTGATCGGGGTGCTGACCCGGCACACGAACCTCGGCGAGGCGCGCACGCCCTCACGCCAGCAGATCACGTTCAACGACTGCGCCGACGATCTGTTCGGCATGATCGCCGCGGGGGACTTCCCCGACCTGTCGGCCCCGACCGGCCCCCGGCGCGGCGCGCCGCGCGCATCGGATGGACTGATCCGCCTCGACGTCGACGGCATGGCGACGTTCGCGAGCCCCAACGCGCTCTCGGCGTTCAACCGGCTCGGGTTCGACGACGAGCTCGAGGGCCAGTCGCTCGTCGAGGTGGTCACCGGCATCCTTCCCGAGAAGCGGCAGTTCGACGAGTCTCTGCCGCTCGTGGTGACCGGCCGCGCACCCTGGCGGGCCGACATCGAGGCGAACGGGGTCACGATCTCGCTGCGGACGATCCCGCTGCGCGACCACGGCACCCGGATCGGCGCCATCGTGCTGTGCCGCGACGTGACCGAGATGCGCCACCAGGAGCAGGAGCTGATCACCAAGGACGCGACGATCCGCGAGATCCATCACCGGGTGAAGAACAACCTGCAGACGGTGGCGTCGCTGCTGCGCATCCAGGCGCGTCGCACCCACTCGGACGAGGCGCGCGAGGCGCTGACCCAGGCGATGCGGCGCGTGTCGGCGATCGCGGTCGTGCACGACACGCTCGCACAGGGCCTGGCTCAGAACGTGGACTTCGACGAGGTGTTCCAGGCGGTGCTCAAGCTCGTCGCCGAGGTCGCCGCCGCGCCCAACACGCACGCGCACACACGCACGACCGGCAGGTTCGGCACGCTGCCCAGCGAGTACGCGACGCCGCTGGCCCTCGCGCTGACCGAGCTCGTGACCAACGCCGTCGAGCACGGCCTGGCCGGCAAGGAGGGCGACGTCGAGATCGTCGCCGACCGCACCGACCACATGCTCGAGGTGCGCGTGCGCGACAACGGGGTCGGCCTGCCCGAGGGGCAGGTGGGCCGGGGGCTGGGCACGCAGATCGTGCGCACCCTCATCCAGGGCGAGCTGAGCGGGTCGATCGACTGGCACACCCTCGCAGGGCAGGGCACCGAGGTGACGATCGAGATCCCACTGCGCTACATCGACATCGACGACGCCTGAGCTACGGCGGGATACAGCCGCGGGGATTCAGGATGCGCGGCGAGCGCGGGCGGCGCGGCGCTTGAGGGCGCGGCGCTCGTCTTCGGACAGGCCGCCCCAGACGCCCGAGTCCTGACCGGTCTCGAGGGCGTACTGCAGGCAGATCTCGGTGACGGTGCACCGGGCGCATACGGCCTTCGCCTTCTCGATCTGCTCGACCGCGGGGCCGGTGTTCCCCACGGGGAAGAACAGCTCGGGGTCGACAGTGAGGCAAGCGGCTTTGTCGCGCCAATCCATGGATGTGCTCCTTGACTGAGAGAGTGTCACGTCGTGTGGGGTATGCACCAGGGTGGTTTCGGGTTCCGATAGCCTGGAGGTCGTGCGAGCAGTGCTCGCCCCACGCCGCTGTGGGAGCACACAACCGTTCCATGGTTCCATAGCGAAGCACACGAATCAAGGGTTTTCTTTATATTGTCAGGTGCACGAACAAACCCCGCTGCGCGGGTCGCGGCGACGGTTCTCGCCGTCGAGACGGTCGGCGTCTTCGGCCTCGCGATCTGGCAGGTACTGGCGCTGCTGGCCGGTGACGTCGAGTCCGCGACGAGCGCGATCGCGCTGATCGTGCTGACCGTGATCGGGGCCGTGGCGATCGGCGCGTTCGCCGTGGGGGTGCTGCGCGATGCGTCGTGGGCGCGCAGCGGCGGTGTGGTGATGCAGCTGCTCGTGCTCGCCGTGGCCCTCGGCGCGGTCACCGGGGCTTACGCGCATCCGCTGATCGGGCTGGCACTGGCCGTGGTGGGCCTCGTGGGCCTCGTCCCGCTCATCATCGACGTGCGCCGCGCCGGACGCGAGCGCCGCGAGTCCGAGCACGACGACGACGAGCACTGAGACGCGTCTTGTGCCGGACCGCCCGGTTCAGTCCAGGCCGAGCGCCTTGCGCAGCCGGGCGACGTGTCCGGTGGCCTTCACGTTGTACTGGGCGAGGGTGACCGCGCCCGCCTCGTCGAGCACGAACGTCGAGCGCAGCACGCCCTCGATCTTCTTGCCGTAGTTCATCTTCTCGCCCCAGGCGCCGTAGGCGTCGTGCACGGCGTGGTCGGGGTCGCTCAGCAGCGGGAAGGTCAGTCCGTCGCGCTCACGGAACTCGCGCAGCTTGGCGGGCGTGTCGCGCGAGACGCCGATCACGGTGTAGCCGGCCCCGCTCAGCGATGCCAGGCTGTCGCGGAAGTCGCACGCCTCGGTCGTGCAGCCCGGCGTCATCGCGGCCGGGTAGAAGTACAGCACGACCTTGCCGCCGCGCAGGTCGTGGAGCGAGATCTCGCGGCCGTCCTGGTCGGTGAGAGTGAAGTCGGGTGCGGTGTCTCCGGGCTGCAGCTGGGTCATGCTCACAGCCTACGGGCCGCCCGGCGGCCGGCGGTGCTCAGTGCTCGGCGAAGGTCGCCAGCAGCCGCTGCAGCGAGTCCAGGCGGCCGGCGGCGCCGGGGCCGAGGCGTCCGGACTCGACCGCTTCGATGATCGCGCAGTCCGGCGCGTCGGGCAGGTGCGTGCAGCCGCGCGGGCACTCTTCGGCCGCCTCGGCCAGGTCGGTGAACGCGTCGAGGATGTGGGCAGGGTCGACGTGTCCGAGCCCGAACGAGCGCACGCCCGGGGTGTCGATGACCCACCCGGCGCCGTCGGGGGAGCGGTAGCGCAGCGACACCGTCGAGCTCGAGGTATGACGGCCGCGGCCGGTGACCTGGTTGACGTGGCCGGTCGCACGCCCGGCGTCGGGCACGAGGGCGTTCACGAGCGTGGATTTGCCGACGCCCGAGTGCCCCACGAACACCGTGGAGTGGCCGACGAGGGCGGCACCGATATCGTCTGTCGGCATCGCGCCGCGCGCGCTCGTGAACACGCGCAGGTCGAGTCCCGCGAAGTGCGTGAGGAAGTCCGTGGGGTCGGCCAGATCGGTCTTGGTCACGACGAGAAGGGGGCGGATGCCGGCGTCCAGCGCCGCGATCAGGTAGCGGTCGACCAGCCGCTCGCGCGGCTCCGGGTCGGCGGCGGCCACCACGATCAGCATCTGATCGGCGTTGGCGACGATCACGCGCTCGACCTGGTCGGTGTCGTCGGCGCTGCGGCGCAGCAGGGTCGTGCGGTCCTGGATGCCGATGATCCGGGCGAGGGTGCCCTCGCCGCCTGTCACGTCCCCGACGATGCGCACGAGGTCGCCGGTCACGATCGGCCGGCGCCGCAGCTCGCGCGCGCGCACGGCCAGGACGGTGTGCTCGTCGGCCTCGTCCTCGTCGACGAGCACCGTGTACCGTCCCCGGTCGACGCCGAGCACCCGCGCGATGCGCGCGTCCTCGTGCGCGGGACGGCGCTTGGTGCGCGGCCGGTTCGCCTTGGGGTTGGGGCGCACGCGCACGTCCGACTCGTCGAACTCGTCCTTGTCCTCGTCGTCGTCGGTGAGCCAGCTCATGGCGGCTGCGCGGCTAGGCCGCGGCATCCCCCGTCTCGCCGCCGAGCATGCGCGCCCACAGCGTCGGGAACTGCGGAATGGTCTTGGCCGTCGTGCCGATGTCGTCGACCTCGACCCCGTCGACCGCGAGGCCGATGAGGGCCCCGGTGGTCGCCATGCGGTGATCGTGGTGCGCCTTCCACACCCCGCCATGCAGCGCGCGTGGGACGATGCGGATGCCGTCCTCGAGCTCTTCGGCCTCGCCGCCGAGCGCCCGCAGGTTCTCGACGAGGGCGGCGAGCCGGTCGGTCTCGTGGTGGCGGATGTGGCCGATGCCGTGGATCGAGGTCGGCGCGTCGGCGAGGGCGGCCAGGCCCGCGATCGTCGGTGCGAGCTCGCCGGCGGCCGACAGGTCCAGGTCGACGCCGCTGATCCCGCCGCCGCCGCCGGCGACGTGCAGCGCCCCGCCGCGCCGCTGCGTGCGCGCGCCCATGAGCGTGAGGATCTCGGGCAGCATGGCGCCTGGCTGCGTGGAGTGCAACGGCCAGCCGGTCACGGCCACCCGGCCGCCCGCGACCAGGGCCGCGGCCAGGAACGGCGCGGCGTTGGACAGGTCGGGCTCGACGTGCACGTCCTTGCCGCGGATGGGTCCCGCCGGCACCACCCATTCGGTCGCGCTCGGCCGTTCGACCGCGACGCCGCGGCGACCGAGGGCCTCGACGGTCATGTCGATGTGCGGCATGCTGGGCAGCCGCTCGCCCTCGTGCACGAGACGCAGGCCGACGTCGAACCGCGGAGCGGCCAGCAGCAGCCCGGATACGAACTGGCTCGATGCGCTCGCGTCGATCGCGACCTCGCCGCCGCGCACCTGTCCGTGCCCGCGCACCGTGAACGGCAGCGCCCAGCGCCCGCCGTCGTCGATGTCGACGCCCAGGTCGCGCAGCGCCTTGATCATCGCGCCCATGGGCCGGTGCAGGGCGCTCTCGTGCGCCGTGAGCGTGACTTCGCCCTCGACGAAGCCGATCAGCGGTGCGACGAAGCGCATGACCGTGCCGGCCTGACCGCAGTCGATCTCGTCGGCGCCGACGAACGGCGCCACCGGGGTCACGAGCAGATCGTCGCCGAACGGGCCCTCGCCGGGAACCGGATCGATGCCGACGCCGAGTGCGCGCAGGGCTGCGATCATGCGCGCCGAGTCGTCGGAGTGCAGGGGATCGTGCAGCGTGCTGGGGGCGTCGGCGAGGGCTGCAAGCACGAGTTCGCGGTTGGTCAGCGACTTCGAACCGGGCACGGTGACCACCGCGTCCAGGGGCTCGGCGGCCGATGGAGCGCGCCACGACGATTCGGGGGAATACCGGTGGTCGGTCATCGGGTTCTACCCTAACGAACCCTGGAGAGGAGCCGGATGATCGCCACCCTGGAGCGTCCTGCTTTCGCCGAGCGCACGCACGTAGACTTGCCCTTGATGGACGAGTCGCAGACGCCGGTCGATACACGTGCGCAGTTCGAGGAGCAGGCCCTTCCCTTCATGGACCAGCTGTACGCCGCCGCGATGCGCATGACGCGCAACCCCGCGGATGCGGCGGATCTGGTGCAGGAGACGTTCGTGAAGGCGTTCGCCTCGTGGAAGACGTTCACGCAGGGGACGAACCTGAAGGCGTGGCTGTACCGCATCCTCACCAACACGTATATCAACACATACCGAAAGAAGCAGCGCGAGCCCTTCCAGAGCCCGATCGACGATCTCGAGGACTGGCAGCTCGGCGGCGCCGAGTCCACCACGTCGAGCTCGGCGCGGTCGGCCGAGGCCGAGGCGATCGACCACATGCCGGCCTCCGTGGTCAAAGACGCGCTGCAGTCCATCCCGGAGGACTTCCGGCTGGCGGTGTACCTCGCCGACGTCGAGGGCTTCGCCTACCAGGAGATCGCCGACATCATGAAGACCCCGATCGGCACCGTCATGAGCCGACTGCACCGCGGACGGCGCATGCTGCGCGAGCTGCTGGCCGATTACGCACACGAGCGCGGGATCATCGCATCAGGGAGCAAGAAATGACCGACTGCGGCTGCGAGAAGACCCGCAAGGATCTCGAGGAGTATCTGCGCAACGAGGTGTGCAAGACCGAGCAGGCCGACATCCGCGAGCATCTGGAGGGCTGCCCCGGCTGCCGTGACGAGGCCCTGGTGTCGCGCACGCTGACCGAGGTGCTCGCGCGGTCGTGCAAGGAGGCCGCGCCCGAGCAGCTGCGCGAGATGGTCCTCACCCGCCTCAACCAGGTGCACGTCGTCGCCGACTGATCGTCCCATGCTCCGCCCGTAGCGGGTGCTCCCTCGCTCAGGCGCCCATCGGGGTGAACACGCGCAGGGCGGCGGGCACGGCATCCACTCGCAGCGGCAGCGTTCCCACGGGGTCGCCGTCGGCATAGGCCGTCGCCCCCGCGGAGTCGAGCCGGATGCTGCGCGCACGGTAGGTCGACACCTCGTCGACCGTCGTGTGCGTGCCGCGGTAGAGCCGGGGCAGCAGACGCAGCAGCCGCAGGCGCCCGGCCGGATCCACCACTGTCACGTCGAGCAGGCCGTCGCCGAGATCGGCGTCAGGACAGATCGGGATGCCGCCGCCATAGCTCGGCCCGTTGCCGACCGCCGCGAGCACGAGGTCCTTCTCGAAGCGTCGGACCGTCCCGTCGGCGGTCTCGAGCTCGATCCGGAACGGCACGCCGTGCAGCGTCAGGAACTCGGCGAGGATCGCGATCGTGTAGCGGCTGGAGCCGCGCGGCCAGCGCATGCGGTTCGCGCGGTCGTTGACGCGCGCGTCGAACCCGGACGCGAGCACCGTGCCGAACAGGGTCGTCGAGCCGTCGGCGCGGGTGAGCCTGGCCAGATCGACCTCGCGCGTGGCGCCGGCGGCGATCGCGTCGGCGGCCGCGTCCACGTCGCGCCCCCGCAACCCGACCGCCGCGGCGAAGTCGTTGCCGGTGCCGGTCGGGATGACGCCGAGCGGGATGCCGGTGCCCGCCACCTGCTGAAGCGCGAGGTTCACGGTGCCGTCGCCGCCGGCGACCACGACCCCGTCGACGCCCGCGTCGAGCGCGGCCCGCAGCAGCGTCGTGGTGTCGGCGGCCGAGCCGCCGGAGATGATCGAGGTCGTGACGTCGTGCGCGCGCAGGCGGGCGGCGGCGCGCTCGGCGGCGTCGGTGCGCACCCCGGCGCGCGCGGCCGGATTCGCGACCAGCGCGACCCTCACGGGCGGCCCGCCGGCGGGATGAGCACGCCGGGGTTCAGGATCCCGCGCGGGTCCACGGCATCCTTCACCGCCCGCAGGATCCGCACGCCCGGCTCGCCGATCTCCGCCGCCATATACGGGCGGTGGTCGCGGCCGACGGCGTGATGGTGGGTGATCGTGCCGCCGGCGTCGACGATCGCGCGGGACGCGGCATCCTTCGCCCTCGTCCACTGGCCGATCGGGTCGTCGGTGAGCGCCGCGACCACGGTGAAGTACAGCGACGCGCCCGCCGGGTACACGTGCGAGATGTGGCACAGGACCTGCGGCTTCGTGCCGAGGGCCGACAGGGCGTCGGTGAGTGCGGCGGTGACGGCGGCCTTCAGGTGCGGGACGTTCGACCACGTCGTCGCGGTCTCGAGGGTCTCGGCGAGCACGCCGATCTCGAGCAGGGTGTCGCGCAAGGCCGGCGAGGCGAACCGGCCGCGCTCCCACGAGCGGGCGGGGTCCTCGCCCCGGGCCTTCGCGCCGTGGGCGGCGAAGATCGCGTCGGTGCGCTCGAGGGTTGATGCCGCGTCCGCCGCGGTCTCGCCCTCGAATGTGGCGACGGCCAGGCACCCGCGCAGACGCGTGAGATGCCCGCCGAGGGCGGCGTTGACCCGGGTCTCGGCGGCATCCGAGAGGCGCATGACGGTGGGGCGCACGCCGTGCTGCGTGAGCTCGCGGATCGCTCGGGCGCCGGCGGCGAAGTCGGGGAAGGTCCAGGCGCCGTACGCCGTGACGGCGGGGTGCGGCCGGATCGCGACGGCGACCTCGGTGATAACTCCGAGCGTCCCCTCCGAGCCGAGGAACAGCTCGCGCAGATCGGGACCGGCGGCGGTGGCGGGAGCGCGTCCGAGGTCGAGGTCGCCGGTCGGGGTCGCGATGCGCAGACGCTGCACGAGGTCGTCGAACCGGCCGTAGCCGCGGGAGGCCTGGCCCGACGACCGGGTCGCGGCGAACCCGCCGAGGGTGGCGAACGCGAAGCTCTGCGGAAAATGGCCGAGCGTGTACCCGTGCGCGCCGAGCAGCTCTTCGGCCTGGGGCCCCGTCGTGCCGGCGCCGAACGAGGCCACGAGCGACGTCTCGTCGAGGTCGAGCAGCGCGGCGGTGCGCGACAGGTCGAGCGTGACGACCGGGCGCGCGTTCTCGGATCCGTCGTCTGCGCGTGCGCCGTCGACGGGATCGACGCCGCCGACCACGCTGGTGCCGCCGCCGAACGGCACCACGACGACGCCGCGCTCGTCGCACACGGCGAGGACCGCGGCGACCTCGGCGTGCGTCGTGGGACGCGCGACGGCATCGGGTGCCGCCTCGTCGAGGCCGAGCCGGCGGCGCAGCAGGTCGATCGTGCTCTTGCCGCCCAGGTGCATGCGACGTGCGTCGTCGTCGGTCACGACCTCCGTCACCGCCGCCAGCACCGCCAGGTCGTCGGCGGACAGGCGGGGCGGGGGCAGCGGCGCGGGCGCGCGGCGGGGCACGGGATGCGGCCGTCCTCGCAGCAGCGCCGCGGCGATCGCCCGCGCACCGGGCGGCAGCGAGGCGGGCTCGTCGGACCACCCGTCCCACGGCGGTCGCGGCGCGGGCGAGGGGACGGCGAGCGGGGGCCGCGGCATCCTCGCCTCATCCGAAACCATGGCGACAGTATGACACAGTACGTATATTTGTCACATGGCTGACGCGGATGGCACGGCACTGACGACGCAGACCGAAGCGGAGATCCTGGATGCCGCGGCCGACGAGGTGCGGGCGCACGGGATCCGTCGCACCACGGCGTCCGACATCGCGCGTCGCGCCGGACTGTCACGGCAGACGCTGTACCGGTACTGGCCCGACGTGCAGTCGCTGCTGGCCGCACTGATCACGCGCGAGCTGCTGGCAGTGATGCCGCCGCCGGCCGATCCGGCCTCGCTCGAGGCGTTCGTCGAGACACTGGTCGACACGACCGATCGCATCCGGCGCATGCCGCTGCTGCAGACGCTGCGCCGCAGCGACCCCGAACTGCTCGCACGATATGTGCTCGAGCGCGTGGGCACGAGCCAGCGGCTGATACACGAGCAGCTGGCCGCGCGGGTGCGCTCGGGGCAGGCGGCGGGACTCCTGCGCGCCGGCGACGCGTCGCAGATCGCGGCGATGGTGCTGCTGATCGCACAGTCGGCGGCGCTGTCGGCGCCGATCGTCGACGCGTGGCTCGACGAGGCGGTGTGGCGCCGCGAGCTCGCCGCCGCGCTGAGGGGGTACCTGCGATGAGGACCGTCGGGCGCACGCCCCATCCCACCGCACTGAACGCGGCGCGCAGGCGACGCGAGCTCGACGCGCTGGCCGACACCGCCGACATCGACGTGCTCGTGATCGGCGGTGGGATCACCGGGGCGGGAGTGGCGTTGGATGCCGCATCCCGGGGCCTTCGCACGGTGCTGGTCGAGAAGCACGATCTGGCGTTCGGTACGAGCCGGTTCAGTTCGAAGCTCGTGCACGGCGGACTGCGGTACCTGGCGACCGGGCAGGTCGGCATCGCGCACGAGAGCGCCGTCGAACGCCACCTGCTGATGACGCGCATCGCGCCGCACCTGACCCGGCCGCTCGCGCAGGTCGTGCCGCTGTTCGCCGCGGACTCGGCCGCCCACGGTGCGTACATCGCCACCGGGTACCTGCTCGGCGACGCGCTGCGGGCGCTGGCCGGAACCCCGCGGCGGGTGCTGCCCGACCCGGGGTTCGTCTCGGCGGACGAGGTCGCCCGGCTCGCGCCGGCCGTCCGGCGCGGTGATCTGCGCGGCGGCGTGCGCGGGTGGGACGGGCAGCTGTTCGACGACGCCCGGCTGGTCGTGGCCGTCGCACGGACGGCGGCCGGGTACGGGGCATCCGTTCTCACCCGCCTCGAGGCCGTCTCGGCGACCGGCGACGGCGCCCTGCTGCGCGACGCGCTCACCGCAGACGAGATCGCGGTGCGCGCGCGGGCGGTCATCAATGCGACCGGCGTGTGGTCCGGGCGCTTCGACGACGGAGTGCATGTGCTGCCCAGCCGGGGAACGCATCTGGTGGTGGATGCCGCGCGCCTGGGTTTCGCGGACCTCTCGCTGACCGCGCCCCTGCCGGGATCGTCGTCGCGGTTCGTCTTCTCGGTGCCGGCGCCGCACGGGCGGGCGTACATCGGGCTGACGGACGTCTCCGCTCCCGGCGAGCCGCCCGAGGTCGCCGAGGCCGCCGATGCCGAGATCGACCAGCTGCTGGACGTGTTCGGCGGCGTGCTGCAGGCGCCGCTGACGCGCGCGGACGTGATCGGCACGTTCGCCGGGCTGAGGCCGCTGCTGGCGGACGGGGGCGTGGCGGCACGTGCGGGCGGCGTGGCGGGCGCGCGCGGAGCGCCGAGCGACCTGTCGCGGCGGCACGCGGTGCGCGTGTCGACGGACGGCGTGGTCTCGGTCGTGGGCGGCAAGCTGACGACGTATCGCCGGATGGCACAGGACGGGGTGGATGCCGCGGTGCGGCACGCCGGACTGGCGGCCGGGGCGTGCGTCACGGCGTCGCTGCCGGTCGTCGGCGCATGGCCGCGCGAGCGACTGGGCGATCTGGCGCCCGGCGTGCCGGACCGCTTCGTGCGGCGGTACGGGGCCGAGGCGCGGTTTGCGGCCGGGCTGCCGGCGGGTCCTGGTGCGGCGCGCGGCGTGACGGCGCAGGAGCTCGAGTGGGCGGTGCGGGTCGAGGGCGCCCTCACGATCGACGACGTGCTCGACCGGCGCACCCGCCTGGGTCTGGTCGCGGCCGACCGTGACGCATCCGCCGCGGCTGCGGCATCCGCCTTCGCCCGCGCCGGCGTCGACCCCGCCTGACGCTCCCGTTCCCCGCCCCCTCCACCCCCGCCCATCACCCGAGAGTGCAACGGACGGCCGAGGGCATGGTCGAGGTGGCGGCCCGGGGCTATGACGGGTCGGCGCGGGCCACGAAGACCATCGGGCGGCTGTCCGGAGCGAGCGGCTCGCGATGCCAGCCGCCGTAGACGGCCTCGACCGCGAAGCCGGCGGCGGTCAGAGCACGCGCGATGTCGTCGCGAGTGCGGAACGCCAGCAGCTGGACCTCGTCGACGGCGTCGCCGGTGCGCTCGAACACGTTGTGCGACGACAGCTCGACGAGTCCGGGCGCGATCTCTCGCGCATCGGACCATTCGCGCAGCGGGCCGTGTGCGCTCTCGCGCGTCGACGGGGGAGCGGTCCAGTCGTTCCAGGCAGGGACGGCGGGGTTGCGGGATTCGAAGGCGAGCAGTCCGCCTCGGCGCAGAGCCCGGCACAGGTCGCCCAGGGTGCGCGCCCAGTCGGACTCCGGGACGTGCTGGGCGACGTTGCCCGTCATCACCGCGACGTCGAACGGCCCCGGCGGGATCGCCCGGCTGTCGCCGTGGAACCACTCGACGCCCTCGGCGCCGGCGCGCCGGCGCGCATACGCGATCATCGCAGCGGACGGGTCGACGCCGACGACGCGACGCCCGCCCCGGGCGAAGGTGACGGTGAGGATGCCGGTGCCGCAGCCGAGATCGAGTACCGCGCCGGCGCCGACCTCGTCCGCGAGGGAGCGGTAGAAGTCGTGATCGGGACCGTCGGGGTTGTCGAGGTCGTACAGATCCACGATGCGCGGGTCGTAGTCGGTCATCCGGGCGAATCTATCAGCGCGCCGTCGGCGACGTCGGGCGGTGTCGGGGCGTCAGTCGGTGTCGGAGGTGCCGTCCATACTTGGAGGCGTGACTCAGACGCGCGTTCGCGCCGGCGGTACCGGCGTGCGCACCGGCGGCATCGGCGTGCTGCAGGGCACGGCGCTGTACATCGCCGCGATCCTCGGCAGCGGGCTGCTCGTGCTCCCCGGGCTGGCGGCGGCGGTGGCGGGGCCGGCGTCGATCCTCGCCGTGCTCGCCGTGATGCTGTTGGCGGCTCCGCTTGCGGGCACGTTCGCCGCGCTCGCGGCCCGCTATCCCGATCCCGGTGGGGTCGCCAGCTATGTTCGTCGGGCAATCGGTCCCACGGCGGCGCGCGCGACCGGATACTGGTTCTACTTCGGGGTCGCAGCCGGCTTCCCCGTCCTGGCTCTGCTGGGCGGCAACTACCTCACGGCGCTCACCGGCGTCGATGCGTCGGCGGCGCCGCTGCTCGGCCTCGCGGTGCTGGTTCCGCCGTTCGCGATCAACATGCTCGGTGTGCGGACGGCGGGGTGGGTGCAGTTCGTGCTCACCGGAACGCTCACGGCGATCGTGGTGTTCGTCGTGGGGGTGGCGTTCCCCGCCGTTCAACCCGAGCGCTTCGTGCCGCCGCTTCCGCACGGCTGGGCCGGTGTCGGCGTCGCGGTGAGCCTGTTCGTATGGGCGTTCGCCGGATGGGAGGTCGGCACCCACATCTCGGGCGAGTTCCGCAATCCGCGTCGTGCGATCCCGATAGCCACCGGCATCGCCCTGGTGGTCACCGGCGCCGCCTATCTGCTGCTGCAGGTCGTCACGGTCGGGGTGCTCGGTGGGGCCGCCGGCGACAGCGATGCGCCGCTGGTCGCGCTGGCCGAGGCGGTGGCTCCCGGCGTCGGGCGCGTTCTGGTGGGCGTGGCCGCGGGCATCGTCGCGCTCGGCGTGCTGAACTCGTATCTGGCCGCTTTCGGCAAACTCGGTGCGTCGTTGGCCGTCACCGGTGATCTGCCGAAGGTGTTCGCGCCCGGTGCCGAGGCCGGCGGCGTGCCGCGTCGCGCGCTTCTGCTGACGTTCGGCGTCGCGTTGGCCTATTTCGGTGCGGCGGTGGCCACCGGCGGCAACCTCGAGACGTTCATCCTCATCCACACCGGCAACATGGTCTCGATCTACGCCGCGGGCATGATCGCCGCGCTGCGCATCCTTCCCCGGTCCACGCCCGGATGGTGGATGGCGCTCGTCGCGGCCGTGCTCTCGGTGGCGCTGCTCGCCCTGAACATCGCCCATCTGGCCCCGGCCGCGGTGCTGGCCGCCGCGGCGGTCGCGGTCACGCTCTGGCGGCGCCGTCGGGCCAGTCGGCGAGCGGCACCGGTAGCGGTCCTGTCGAGCAGTGCGGTGTCGGCGGGCGGCGCGGTGTCGGCGGGCCCTTCCGTGCCCGAGGTCGTGGCATCGCCCGTGCCCGAGGTCCCTGCGGCGCCGTGCCCGGATGGCGCGGGAGCTGCCGACCCCTGCACAGCGTCAGCGTGACCCGGGCCGGCGCCGAAACATCTCGGCGTCACCGATTGCGATAGCCGTGGCATCCGCTCGCGCAACTCGACCCCCGCTGACCCTCGTCCCGCTCGCCCGTCGCGCCGGGCACCGGCATCCAGACGGCGAAGGTACAGCTGCGGGGGCAAAGGTACGGGATCGTCCCGCACCTTCGCCCCCGCAGCTGTACTCTCGGCGAGGCTCAGCTGTACCCTCGGCGAGGCCCTACAGCGTGGTCGCGCGCGCGATGATGTCGGCGGCCTCGGCGGCGTGCACCTTGGGCGAGCCGGTCGCCGGTGATGCCGATGCGGCGCGCGAGACCACGCGCATCGACCGTCCGTCGAGCTGCTTGTCGATCTCGAGCGCGATGAACGGCCAGGCGCCCTGGTTCTCGGGCTCGTCCTGCACCCACACCAGCTCGGCGTTCGGGTACTGGCCGAGCACCGTCTTCAGCTGCTCGATCGGCGCCGGGTAGTACTGCTCCAGGCGCACCAGCGCGATCTCGGGGTTCGGGTTCTTGTCGAGCTCGGCCTTCAGATCCCAGTGGATCTTGCCCGAGTGCAGCAGCACGCGCTTGACGGCGTCCTTGGCGATGCCGCGGTCGTCGTCGAGCACCTCTTCGAACTTGCCGGTGAGGAAGTCGTCGACCTGGCTCGTCGCCCCGCGCAGGCGCAGCATCGCCTTCGGTGTGAACACGATCAGCGGGCGACGCGGCCGGGCGTAGGCCTGACGGCGCAGCAGGTGGAAGTACGAGGCCGGGGTCGACGGGCGCGCGACGGTCATGTTGTCCTGCGCGCACATCTGCAGGTAGCGCTCGATGCGGGCCGACGAGTGGTCGGGGCCCTGTCCTTCGTAGCCGTGCGGCAGCAGCAGCACGACGCTCGAGCGCTGGCCCCATTTCTGCTCGGCCGACGAGATGAACTCGTCGACCACCGACTGGGCGCCGTTCGCGAAGTCGCCGAACTGGGCCTCCCACAGCACCAGCGCGTCGGGCCGCTCCACCGAGTAGCCGTATTCGTACGCCATCGCCGCGTATTCGCTGAGCAGCGAGTTGTAGACCCAGAACCGGCCCTGCGTGGCCGACAGGTTCACCAGCGGGATCCACTCCTGGCCGTTCTGGCGGTCGTGCAGCACGGAGTGGCGCTGCACGAACGTGCCGCGCTGCGAGTCCTGCCCGGCCAGGCGCACCGCGGTGCCCTCGAGCAGGAGCGAACCGAACGCGAGCAGCTCGCCGAAGCTCCAGTCGATGTCGCCGTTGCGGCTCATGTCCAGACGCTTGGTGAGCAGCTTGTCGAGCTTCGGGTGCACCGTGAAGCGCTCGGGCTTGTTCACGAACGCGTCGCCGATCGACTCGATGACCTCGCGCGAGACACCCGTGGTGTCGGGGGCACCGGTCGCGGTGTCGACCGAACCGGTGACGGTCACGATCGGCGAGGTGCCGGTCTCGGCCGCGTGCGTCTCGGCGAAGGCGACCTCGAGGCGGTCTTGGAAGTCCTTCTTCGCGGTCTCGTACTCGTCTTCGGTGATGTCGCCGCGGCCGACGAGCGACTCGGTGTACAGGCGGCGCACCGAGCGCTTGGCCTCGATGAGGTTCGTCATCAGCGGCTGGGTCATCGACGGGTCGTCGCCCTCGTTGTGCCCGCGCCGGCGGTAGCAGACGAGGTCGATCACGATGTCGCGGTGGAACTGCTGACGGTAGCGGAAAGCGACCTCGGCCACGTGCACGACCGCCTCCGGGTCGTCGCCGTTCACGTGCAGGATCGGCGCCTGGATGGTCTTGGCGACATCCGTGGCGTACACGGAGGTGAAGCCGTCGTTGGGCAGCGTCGTGAACCCGACCTGGTTGTTCACGACGACGTGGATCGTGCCACCGGTCCGGTAGCCGCGCAGCTGCGACATCTGCAGCGTCTCGACCACGACGCCCTGACCGGCGAACGCGGCGTCGCCGTGCACGAGGATCGGCAGATACGTGAACGAGCCGAACGGCTTGCGGTCCTGCTTCGCCCGCACGATGCCCTCGAGGACGCCGTCGACCGTCTCGAGGTGCGACGGGTTCGCGGCCAGGTGCACCGGCAGCTGCTCGCCGCCGTCGCCGACGAACGTGCCGTCGGTGCCGAGATGGTACTTGACGTCACCCGAGCCGCTCTTGTTGCCGACGGCCACCGAGCCCTCGAACTCGCGGAACACCTGGCCGTACGTCTTACCGCCGATGTTGGTGAGCACGTTCAGCCGGCCGCGGTGCGCCATGCCGATGCCCGCACCGTCGAGACCGATCTGCGCTGCCCCCTGCAGGATCTGGTCCAGCAGCGGGATGAGCGACTCGCCGCCCTCGAGGCTGAACCGCTTCTGGCCGACGTACTTCGTCTGCAGGAAGGTCTCGAACGCCTCGGCCTGGTTGAGCTTGCTGAGGATGCGCAGCTGCTCGTCGTGGCTCGGCTTCTGGTACTTGACCTCCATGTTGTCCTGGAACCACTTGCGCTGCACCGGGTCCTGGATGTGCATGTACTCGATGCCGATCGTGCGGCAGTACGAGTCGCGCAGGACGCCCAGGATGTCGCGCAGCTTCATGATGCGCTTGCCGCCGAACCCGCCCGTGACGAACTCGCGGTCGAGGTCCCAGAACGTCAGACCGTGGTTCTCGATCTCGAGGTCGGGGTGCGTGCGCTGCACGTACTCCAGCGGATCGGTGTCGGCCATCAGGTGGCCGCGCACGCGGAACGAGTTGATCAGCTCCTGCACGCGAGAGGTCTTGTCGACCCGCTCGGCGATGTCGACGTTGATGTCCTTGGCCCAGCGGATCGGGGCGTAGGGGATGCGGAGGGCTGCGAAGATGCTGTCGTAGAAGCCGCGCTCGCCGACCAGCAGCTCGTGCACCTTCTTGAGGAACTCGCCCGAGCCGGCGCCCTGGATCACGCGGTGGTCGTACGTGCTGGTCAGGGTGATGGTCTTGCCGATGCCCAGCTCGTTGAGCGTCTTGTCGCTCGAGCCCTGGAACTCGGCGGGGTACTCGAGGGCGCCGGCGCCGATGATGCAGCCCTGGCCCTTCATCAGGCGCGGCACCGAGTGCACGGTGCCGATGCCGCCGGGGTTGGTCAGCGACAGCGTGGTGCCGGCGAAGTCGGTCGCCGTCAGCTTGTTGGCGCGGGCCCGCTTGACCAGGTCCTCGTATGAGGCGAGGTACTCGTTGAAGGTCAGGCTGTCGGCACGCTTGATGCTCGGCACCAGCAGCGCACGGGTCCCGTCGGGCTTGGGCAGGTCGATCGCGATGCCCAGGTTCACGTGCGCGGGGGCGACGACGGACGGCTTGCCCTCGACCTCGGTGTAGAACACGTTCTGGCTCGGGAACTCCTTGAGCGCCTGGATGAGCGCCCACCCGATCAGGTGAGTGAAGCTGACCTTGCCGCCGCGGGTGCGCGACATGTGGTTGTTGATCACGATCCGGTTGTCGATCATGAGCTTGGCCGGGATCGTGCGCACGCTGGTCGCGGTCGGGACCGTCAGCGACTGGTCCATGTTGGCCGCGAGGGTCTTGGTCATCCCGCGCAGCGGGGTGACGACATCCTCATCGACGTGCTCGTGCTCTTCGTCGGCGGCCGACGGCTTCACCTTGGGCGCCTGGGCCGGGATCGGCTGCGGAGCGGCGGGCTTGGCCGTCGTGCGCGCGACCGGCTGCGACCCGATCACCGGGACCGGAGCGGTCACCGGGTGCGCGTCCGACGGCGGCGTCGTGGTCACGGGAGCTGCGGGCGCCGCGGCCGACGGCGCGGCGACGTGTGCGCTCGTGTCGACGGGATGATAGGCCTCGAGAATCGGCCACCACGACTTGTCGACGGAGTTGCGGTCCTTCTTGAATTGCTCGTAGAGCTCGTCGACGAGCCACTCATTGGCCCCGAACTCTCCTTCGCTCGAAGTCCCGACGCCGTTCACCTGGCTCGACACGTTCGTTCGCCTGCTTTCCTCGCTGAGATCTGGAGATGTACGGGCTCTTTGTCGCCCTTGCACACGACTGTCTAGCGTATCTCACCACGCGGAAGAGGGCAGGATGCTGCGGCCCGCCGCACGCCATGATTCGGCATCGTTTCCCCCGCCGAAAGAATCATTACCCTTGACAGCATGGAGTTCTACGGCGAGCAGCCTGTCGGCGACCTGACGTATTCGGATGTGTTCCTGGTCCCGCGCCGCTCGGAGGTCACCAGCCGGCTCGACGTGGACCTGTCGCCGGGCGACGGCACGACGGCGACGATCCCGCTGGTGTCGGCCAACATGAACTCCGTGACCGGCCCCCGGCTGGCTGCGACCCTGGCCCGCCGCGGCGGGCTCGGCGTGCTGCCGCAGGACATGCCGCTGCAGGACCTGGACGCCGCGATCCGCTGGGTCAAGGCGCAGCCGGTGCCGTGGGACACGCCCGTCGTGCTGCCCCCGCACACGACGGTCGCCGAGGCCGCGCGCATCCTTCCCCCGCTCGAGGGGTACGGCATCGTCGTCTCCGACGAGCCGGCCCACGCGGTTCCGGTCGAGCGGATCCGCGGGGTGGTCTCGGCCGGGCGACTTGGCACCGCGCTGCCGGACGCACAGCTGGGTGACCTGGCCCGCGCCCGCCCGACCTCGATCGACGCCGACGACGTGACCGACGCCCGGCACGCATTCGACCTCATCGTCGACAGCGGGGCCGAGACGGTGTGCGTGCTGCGGCACGGGATGCTGGTGGGCACCCTCTCTCGTCGCAGCGCGCTGCGCGCGACCTTGTACCGGCCCGCGGTCGACGCCTCGGGCCGACTGATCGTGGCGGCGGCGATCGGCATCAACGGCGACGTGCAGGCCAAGGCGAGGGCCCTGGTCGGCGCGGGCGTCGACGTGCTGGTGGTCGACACCGCCCACGGCCACCAGGAGGGGATGCTGCGCGCACTGCAGCAAGTGGCCGAGCTCGGCCTGTCGATCCCGATCGCGGCCGGCAACGTCGTCACGGCCGAGGGCGTGCACGACCTCGTGACCTCGGGCGCATCGATCCTGAAGGTCGGCGTCGGGCCGGGCGCGATGTGCACGACGCGCATGATGACCGCCGTCGGGCGGCCGCAGTTCTCAGCTGTGCTCGAGACCGCGCAGGCCGCACACCTGATGGGAGCGCACGTGTGGGCCGACGGCGGCGTGCGCTACCCCCGCGACGTCGCGCTGGGCCTGGCCGCAGGCGCGTCGTCCGTGATGATCGGCTCGTGGTTCGCGGGCACCGTCGAGGCGCCGGGCGAACTGCTGGCCGACGTGGACGGCCGCGTCTACAAGGAGTCGTGGGGGATGGCCTCGACCAAGGCCGTGCGCGAGCGCTTCGGCCGCCTCGACGCCTACGAGCTGGCCCGCAAAGAGCTGTTCGCCGAGGGCATCTCGTCGTCGCGGATCTATCTCGACCCGCTGCGCCCGGGCCTGGAGGACCTGCTCGACATGATCACCTCGGGCATCCGCTCGTCGTTCACCTACGCCGGCGCCCGCACGGTCGGCGAGTTCCACGATCGCGCCCGCGTCGGTCTGCAGTCCGCCGCCGGCTACGAGGAGGGCAAGGCTCTCCCCGTCAGCTGGTAGCGCCGCCGCCACCGGATTCCCGGCTGCGCCGCCCGCCACCGACGCTCGAACCCGAAACGCCGAATGCTACAGCTTCCTGCTGATGCGGCATCCATTTTCCCAGTGCTGCAGTTCCCTGCTGATGCGGCAGTTTTTTCCTGGCGCATCAGCAGGGATCTGCAGCATCAGCGGAACGCCGGGAGCGGCATCGGAGATGCGGATTCCGTGAGCGCCGTCACTGAGCGCTACGGGCGAGGCTTCGAGCACCGAAGCCCGTCTCCGGTCAGGATGTCCCAGATGACGCGCGGGGTGTCTGCCTGCTTCGCGGCCCAGCGCGAGAACCCCCGCACCTCTCGCCGGATCTCGTTCTCGCGATCCTTCTCGTCGATGACGATCTCGGTGATGTCGCGTTTGTCGTCGAACTCGGGCTTGACGTACTTCACCCGTCCGTCGACCTCGCACCAGTGGTCTTCCGTCTCGAAATAGAGGTCCCCGAACACGAGCCGCCCGGTGCGCAGCACACGCCTCTCCTGCAGCCGCGGCTTGGGAAACCCCAGTTGGACGACCACAACCCGACTCTGCGATTCACGGACATTCGCGGCCAGCGGGTCGGCGAACGCGAGCACACGACGCGCCTTGGCATCCGTGCGCCGCGGCTGTGTGCGTTCCATCAGCGACAGGATCTGTCCGATCGTGGTGAGCGGTCCGCCGGGACGACCCGTCCAGATCGCCTGGTCCACGGCGGTCACCGCGCGCAGAAAGGGCAGACTGCGCGCAAGATCGAGCGCCGTCTGGGTCGGAGTGGTGACGCGGTGCTCGCCGATGACTGCGGTCTCGACATCTTCGAGCCCCAGCGTGTACCGCTGCACCGTGCCGCTGGATCGGCCGCCGTCGGTGCGACGGGTCGTGACATCCACCCGTCCCGGCCAGCCGCCGATCACGTCGATCCCGTGTTCGGCGGCCGCGGCGAGATGCGAGACCACCCCCGGACTCTTGAGTCGTCGAAGCACCTCGTGCACGAACACGCGATGCTTCTCGATCGGTTTCAGCGGGCTCCACAATGCCGTCGGCGCATACGCTCCGGTTGTGATGCGCGTCCAGTCACCGCTGGCGATCGCCGCATACAGATGGCGATCGTCGATCAGCTCCAGCGGCCGGTCGCTGCGTCTCGAGACGACGAGTCTGCGCAGTGCGGAGGAGGTCATGGACAAGAGGATGCCGATGCCGGCCGCCGGCCGTGGCCCCGGCATCCCCTTCTGTGGAGAAGTGCCCCGTTCTCGCCCGCTGTCGCGATCTGGGGAGGAGGCGCGGCGAATGCGTCTGCGCTCGGCGTCGTCACGCGCAGCACCCGGACACCCGGGGCGGCACTTTCCTGCTGATGCGCTCGCTTTTTCTTGGAGCATCAGCAGGAAAGTGCCGCCCGTCGTAAAGACGTGCCGCATCAGCAGGATGCTGTAGCTTTCGCGAGGTGAGTTGACCGAGTCAAGGGGGTCGGCGCGAGGAGGGATGCCGCAGCCGCAGGCGGCGGTGCCGCAGTCGCGCACCGCCGCGCAGCATGCCGGCGAGCGGGCGCAGTAAACTTGTCGCCACGATGGACGACCCGCCGAGTTGCAGACGCCCGCCCCACGAACCCGCTCCCCGGACAGGGGGTGACGTGTGATGGACTACGTCATGCTGGGCGTGGGGCTCCTGCTCACGGTCGGGACCGGCCTCTTCGTGGCGAGCGAGTTCGCCCTGGTCAACCTCGATCGCGCCGACCTCGAGGCGCGTCAGTCGCGCGGCGAGTCGCGTCTCGCGCTGACGATCGCAGCCCTGAAGAAGACGTCGACGCATCTGTCCAGCGCGCAGCTGGGCATCACGCTGACGACGCTGCTGACCGGCTACACGATGGAGCCGGCGATCTCGAACCTGCTGCGGCCGGTGTTCGCCGCGTGGTCCATCCCCGATGGCGTGCTCGTGCCGCTCGCGGCGATCATCGGCATCGTCATCGCGACGATCCTCTCGATGATCCTCGGCGAGCTCGTGCCGAAGAACTTCGCCCTGGCGCTGCCGCGGCACACCGCCAAGCTCGTGCTGCCGTTCCAGGTCGCGTTCACCACGGTGTTCCGCCCTGCCGTGGCGGCCCTGAACGGCTCGGCCAACGGCGTGCTGCGGGCCGTCGGCGTCGAGCCGAAGGAAGAGCTGTCCGGCGCCCGCACGGCATCCGAGCTGTCGAGCCTGGTGCGCCGCTCGGCCAGCGCCGGCGTGCTCGAGCAGGACACCGCGACGCTGCTGGATCGCAGCCTGACCTTCTCGCGCCTGAGCGCCGCCGACGTGATGACCCCGCGCCCGAGCGTGCACGCCGTGGCCGCGGACGACTCGGCCGAGGAGGTCATCCAGCTCGCCCGCCGCACCGGGCACAGCCGCTTTCCGGTCACCGGCGAGTCGATGGACGACATCGTCGGCGTCGTGCACCTGAAGGCCGCGGTGAGCGTGCCGAGCGAGCGCCGTGCCGACGTTCCGGCCGCGGCACTGGCATCCGAGCCCCTGCGGGTGCCCGAGGCCGTACACCTCGACGGGCTGCTGGCCGAGCTGCGCGCCCGCGGGTACCAGCTGGCGATCGTGCTCGACGAGTACGGCGGCACGGCCGGCATCGTCACGCTCGAAGACCTCGTCGAAGAAATCGTCGGCGAGGTGCTCGACGAGCACGACCGGCGCCGCGCCGAGCTCGTGCGCGGCGGCGAGACCGTCACGTTCCCCGCCGACTGGCGCCCCGACGAGCTGCGCGACCGCGCGGGCGTGCGCGTTCCCGAGGGCGACGTGTACGACACCGTCGGCGGCTACATCATGAGCGTGCTCGAACGGGTGCCCAAGACCGGCGACACCGTCCAGATCGAGGACGGCACTCTGACGGTCGCGCGCATGTCGGGCCGACGCATGGAACGGGTCACGTTCACACCTGTCCCGCACCCCGCCGATGCCGGGGTCGATGGCAGGGCCGAGTCCCACGAGGGGGGTGAGCCCCGATGAGCGACTGGGCGGGAATCATCTGGCTCGTCGTCCTGCTGGTGTGCAACGCGTTCTTCGTGGCGGCCGAGTTCGCCGTCGTCTCGGCGCGTCGCTCGCAGATCGAGCCACGCGCCGACGAGGGCTCGCGCGGCGCGCGCACGGCGCTGTTCGCGATGGAGCACGCCACCCTCATGCTCGCGACCACGCAGCTGGGCATCACGATCTGCTCGCTGCTGATCCTGAACGTGTCGGAGCCGGCGATCCACCATCTGCTGGCTGCGCCCCTCGGGCTCACCGGCGCCGGTGAGGCCCTGGTCGACGTGATCGCGTTCGTCATCACGCTCGTGCTCGTGTCGTACCTCCATGTCGTGTTCGGCGAGATGGTGCCGAAGAACCTCGCGTTCTCGATGCCCGATCGGGCCGTACTGATGCTCGCGACCCCGCTGGTGTGGATCTCGAAGGTCTTCCACCCGGTGATCGTCGCGCTGAACTGGACCTCGAACGCGGTCGTGCGCCTGTTCCGGGTCGAGCCGAAGGCCGAGGCGGCGTCGACGTTCACCCTGGACCAGGTGGCCACGATCGTGAACCGGTCGCGGATCGAGGGAGTGCTCGAGGATGCCTCGGGCACGGTCGCCGCGGCCGTCGAATTCACCGACAAGAAGGCCGCCGACATCGCCGTGCCGCTGGCCGACCTGGTCACGCTGCCGCGATCGTCGACCCCGGACGACATCGAGCGCGCGGTCGCGCAGCACGGCTTCTCGCGCTACGTGATCGTCGACGACGAGGGTGGAGTCGTCGGGTACGTGCACCTCAAGGACGTGCTGCGCGCGGCGGAGGATCCGGATGCCTCGGCCGGCGGCGTGCGGTCGATCCCCGCCAAGCGCATCCACCACCTCGTGCCGGTGCTGACCACCACCGATCTCGAGGACGCCCTGGCCCTGATGCGCCGTGCGGGCCGCCACCTCGCACAGGTGCGGGACGAGCACGGCGCGACCACCGGCGTGCTGTTCTTGGAGGATGTGATCGAGGAGCTGGTCGGCGAGGTGCAGGACGCGACCCGTCGCGGGCACCGCGGCAACGGACGGTGACGGAGCCGGGAACGGCCCGGTCCGGGCACCGCGCCCACCCCGCGCCCGCCCCGTGCCCGCTCAGCGACGGGGCCGTGCGCGCAGGTACTGCAGCGGCCAGTAATCGATGGCCTCACCAAGCTCGGTGCTCGCGCGCAGCGCGAAGTGCGGGTCGCGCAGCCATTCGCGCCCGGCCATGATCGCGTCGGCCTCGCCGTCGGCGAGGATCTGCTCGGCGTGCGCGGCCGAGCCGATCAGGCCCACCGCGCTGGTGCGCACGCCCGCCTCGCGGCGCACCTGCGACGAGAACGCGACCTGATAGCCCGGGCCGGGATCGATCCGCTGGTGGGCGACCAGGCCGCCGCTGGAGATGTCGAACAGATCGGCGCCGCGCGCCGCGGCCCACCCGGCCACGGTCGCGGTCTGCGCGACGTCCCAGCCGCCCTCAGCGCCGTCGGTGGCCGACAGCCGGACGAACACGGGCGCCTCGGGCGCGGCCGCGCGCACGGCGTCGACGACCTCGAGCAGCAGCCGCGCACGCCCGGCCAGGTCGCCGCCGTACCCGTCCGTGCGCGTATTCGACAGCGGTGAGAGGAACTGGTGCAGCAGGTAGCCGTGCGCACCGTGGATCTCGAGCACGTCGAACCCGGCCTGCACCGCGCGCACCGCGGCCGCGGCGAACGCCTCGACGACGCGCGCGATGCCGGCAGGATCGAGCTCGTGCGGCGACGCGTACCCCTCATAGGCGATCGCCGACGGCGCGACGGTGGGCCACCCGCCCGCATCCGCGGGCACCGAGCCGCGCCGCGGCGCGAACGGCGCCCACGTCGACGCCTTGCGTCCGGCATGGGCCAGCTGCACCCCGGCCACCGCTCCGCGGGCGCGGATCGCATCGGCGATCGGCGCCCAGGCGTCCCGGTGCGCGTCGCTCCACAGTCCGGTGTCCTCGGGCGAGATGCGGCCTTCGGGCAGCACCGCGGTGGCCTCGGCCATGACCAGGCCCGCACCGCCGGTCGCGAACTGCGCGAGGTGCACGTGGTGCCACTCCTGCGGCATCCCGTCCACCGCGCTGTACTGGCACATCGGCGAGACCCACAGCCGATTGCGGAACGTCGTGCGCCGGATCGTCAACGGGGCGAACAGAATACTCATTCGGCGGTGCTCCTGCGGGTATGGTGTGGCCATGGTCGAGGCGGTGACGTGGACGGCCGCCCGGGTGGCGGAGGTCCTGCGCGCTCCGACCGCCTCCGATGACAAGTATTCCCGCGGTGTGGTCGGCATGCGCACCGGATCGGACATGTTCCCCGGCGCCGCGGTGCTCGGCGTCGAGGCGGCGTGGCGCACCGGCATCGGGATGGTGCGGTATCTCGGCGCGACGGTTCCCACCGAGCTCGTGCTGCGCCGGCGCCCCGAGACCGTGACCGCGGACGGCCGCGTGCAGGCGTGGGTGATCGGATCGGGGATGGATGCCGCGACCCGAGAGGCGCACGAGACCCGAGCGCAGCGCGGCATTCTCGCCGGCCATCTGCCGGTGATCGCCGACGCCGGCGCGCTCGATCTGGTCGCCGCCGCGACAGCGCCGTGCGTGGTCACGCCGCACGCGCGCGAGCTCGCGGCGCTGCGCACGTCGATCGGCCTGCCGGCGCAGGACGGCTCGGACGAGGCCACGCGCATCGCCACCGCGCGTCAGACCGCGTCGGCGCTGAACGTCACGGTGCTGCTCAAAGGCGCCGTGACGATCGTGGCGACCCCGTCGGGCTGGACCGCCCGCGTCGACGCGTCGACGCCGTGGCTGGCCACGGCCGGCACCGGCGACGTGCTGGCGGGCGTGCTCGGCGCCGTCGTGGCAGGGGCGCAGGCGTCGCGCGAGCGCGAGGCAGGGGGAGTGGATGCCGAGTCCCTCGGCCCCCTCGCAGCCTCGGCGGCGTGGCTGCACGGCGGTGCGGGCAGGGTCGCGTCCCGCCGGGCGGGCGCGGGCCGGCCGGGTCCGCTGGTGGCCCTGGACCTCGCCGCGGCCCTGCCCCGGGCCGTCGCGGAGGTGCTGGGCGAGGCATCCTGACCCCCTCCCTCTAGGATGGGCCGGTGGGCAGACGCGCGATCCTGTGGGCGGCCTTCGTCGTCGTCCATCTGGTCGCGGGGGGCCTGGGCTGGATCATGCCCAATCAGCCCATGGGCGATGTCTACCTGGTCTACGAGCCCTGGTCGAACGCGGCCCTGGCGGGCACGGGGATCGTGGGGATCACGGAACCCTGGGTGTACCCGCAGCTCGCGCTCGTGCCGATGGCGCTCGCGCACGGCTTCGCGTGGATCGGCGGGTACGTCCTCGGCTGGGTCGTGATGGTCGCCGGGTGCAACGCGCTGGCGTTCTGGATGCTGGTGGGACGGGCCCGATCGCGCGGCCGGGTGACCGCGGCCTGGTTCTGGGTCGCCTCGATCCTGCTGCTCGGGCCGGTCGGACTGTACCGGCTCGACGCCGTCACGATCCCGCTGGCGATCGCGGGATGCCTGTGGCTGGTCGGCCGGCCGTGGCTGGGCTCGATGCTGCTGGCCGTGGGGGCGTGGATCAAGGTCTGGCCGGCGGCGCTGCTCGTGGCCGCCGTGATCGCCGTCCGGCGTCGGCTCGCCGTCGTCGGGGGAGCCCTGGTGGTCTCGGCTCTGACGCTGGCCGCGGTCGCCGCCGCGGGCGGCATGCGCTATGCGTTCGGCTTCATCGGCGACCAGACCGGCCGGGGTCTGCAGCTCGAGGCGCCGGTGAGCGCGATCTACCTGTGGCGGGCGGTGGCCGGCATGGACGGGTCGTTCATCTACTACGACCCGCACATCCTCACGTTCCAGGTCACCGGGCCGAACGTCGACGCCGTGATCGCCGTCATGACGCCCGTCATGCTCACCGTGGTCGCCTTCATCGCGATCGTCGGAGCACTCAAGGCGCAGCGCGGCGCGACGTTCGCGGCGCTGTTCGTGCCGCTGTCGCTGAGCCTGGTCACCGCGTTCATCACGCTGAACAAGGTGGGCTCGCCGCAGTACCTCACCTGGATCGCCGTGCCGCTGATGATCGGGCTCGTCGTCGACCGTCGCCGATGGTGGGGGCCGGCGGCGCTGGGGCTGCTGATCGCGGCGCTGACCCAGGTCGTGTATCCCATCGCGTACGGCGGTCTGCTGCAGGCAGAGGCGGGCCCTGCCCTTGTGCTCACGGTGCGCAACCTCCTTCTGGTCGTGCTGCTCGCGTGGGCCGTGACGCGACTCGTGCGCGTGCGCGTGGCCGCCGCCCGGCGGCCGACCGTCGACCCGGCCACAGCCGGGGCGGAGTAGCGTCGACGGCATGCTGATCGCCTTCTCCGTCGCCCCCAGCGGCGCCCCCGCAGGTTCCGTCGAACGCGCCGACGCCTCGGTGCACGACGCCGTCGCCGCCGCCGTCAAGGTCGTCCGCGACTCCGGCCTGCCGCATCGCACGACGTCCATGTTCACCGAGATCGAGGGCCCCGACTGGGACACCGTGATGGACGTCGTCAAGCGCGCCACCGAGGCCGTCATGCCGTTCGGCTCGCGGGTGTCGCTCGTCCTCAAGGCCGACATCCGCCCCGGGTACTCGGGCGAGCTCGACGGCAAGATCGCGCGCCTCGAGGCCGCGATCGACGAACAGGGCTGAGCCCGGGTCACGACAGGCCGTGCGGACGGCGTCCGGGTCTGGCCTCGTGCAGAACTCCCGAAGAACCGGCCGCTGCCCGCCGTCGGACGCCGAACCCGGGTTCGCGTGGCCCGGATCTCCGGAGTTCTGCACACCCGGCCCCGGCCGGCCGAACCCGACGGTGGCTAGGCTGGCGGCGTGAGCGACATGGACCGGGCCCTGCGCGAGCTGCAGTCCGCCGTCGGCGTCGTACGCGGCGAGGGGCCGGATCCGGATGCCGCGCTCCCGCGCGCCGGCACCGCGGTGCTCGTGCGCGACGGCGGCGAGGGGCCCGAGGTGCTGATGATGCACCGGCCCGACCGCGGGTCGTTCGGCGGGGCGTGGGTGTTCCCGGGCGGCCGGGTCGAAGACGACGATCTGGTCGGCAGCGCCGACCCGATCGACGACGCCCGACGGGCGGCGGCCCGAGAGACCGCCGAAGAAGTGGGACTCGCGATCGATGCCGACCTGCTCGTGCCGATCAGCCGGTGGGATCCGCCGGCGGGCATCCCCAAGCGCATCCGCACCTGGTTCTTCCTCGGCCGTGCCGGGCGGGCGGAGCCGACGCCCAGCGCCGCCGAGGTGGCCGCGATCCTGTGGACGCGGCCCGAGGACGCGCTCGTGCGCCATGCACAGGGCGACTTCACGCTGTACCCGCCGACGTGGGTGACGCTGCACGCGCTGAGCGGATTCTCGTCGGTCGACGCGCTGCTGGACGCGGCGGCGGGCCGCGGCATCCAGCTGTTCGCCAGCAATGTGCGCCGCGACGGCGACGCGACCGTCTTCGTCTGGCAGCCCGATGCCGCCTACGACCCGGCCGTGCGGATCGATGCGCCCGGCGCGCGACACCGGCTCGAGACCGCCGTGCTGCCCTGGCGCTACCTCGTCGCCGACTAGGCGGACAGCAGCCGACGCAGGTGCAGGCCGACCAGTTCGGACTCGATGAGGAAGCCGTCGTGGCCGAAGTCGCTGGTCAGCACGACGGCCTCGTGGCCATCGAGGGTGTTCCGGATGCCGCGGGCGATGCGGTGCTGTCCCTCGACCGGGAACAGCCGGTCGGTGTCGATGCCGAGCACGAGCGTCGTCGCGGTGACCAGGGCCAGGGCGTCTTCGATGCCGCCTCGGCCGCGGCCCACGTCGTGGGAGTCCATCGCCTCGACGAGGCGGATGTAGCTGTTCGCATCGAACCGGCGCGTGAACTTGTTGCCGTGGAAGTCGAGGTAGGACTCGACGGCGAACCGGCCCTCGTCGCCGAGCGGTGAGACGCCGGACTGCCAGGAGCGGCCGAAGCGCTGGTTCAGCTCGGTGGGGCTGCGGTAGTTCAGCAGCGCCATGCGCCGCGCCAGCGCGAGCCCGCGGTGCGGCCCGTCGCCGTCGCCGGCATCGTAGTACTCGCCGTCGGCGAAGCGCGGGTCGATCTGGATCGCCTCGAGCTGCACGGAGTTCAGCGCGATCTGGTCGGCCGTGTTGAACGGGGGAGAGGACAGGATGCCGAGCCGCGCGACCCGGTCGGGGGATCCGATCGCCCACTCGAGGGCGTGCATGCCGCCCATCGACCCGCCGATCACGGCGGCCCAGCGCTCGATGCCCAGCACGTCCGCCAGACGCTCCTGGGCGGCGACCTGATCGCGGATCGTGAGGTAGGGGAACCGCGACGCCCACTCGCGACCGGTCGGACCGATGCTCGCCGGTCCCGTCGAGCCCTGGCATCCGCCCAGCATGTTCGGCGCCACCACGAACCACCGGTCGGTGTCGACGGCGCAGCCGGGGCCGACGACCTCTTCCCACCAGCCCGACGTGGGATGCCCGGGGCCCGCAGCTCCCCGCACGTGGCTGTCGCCGGTCAGCGCGTGCAGGATCAGCACGGCGTTGTCGCGGGCGGGATTCAGCTCGCCCCACGCCTCGTAGGCCATGCGCACGAACGGCAGCTCGGCGCCGTTCTCGGTGCGGAAGGCGCCGATGCCGGCGAACTGCCGGTTGCCCGGCCGGTCGCCGTCGCGCCATGCGCCGGTCGCGGGCGGGCGGCCGAGCAGCGAGCGGGCGTCGGCCTCGGTCACCGGTGCGCTGGGCACGGTGTCTTCCGAGGTCTGCTGCCAATCCACGGACCTATTCTCCCGTGCCCGCGCGACGTGCCTGGGCCTGTTACATGTCGGGGCCCCCGAGTAGCGTCGCGCGCATGGACGATGTCATCGAATATCTCCTCGCGGGCGATCCCGCGATCCGCTGGCAGGTCATGGCCGACCTCATCGACGCGGCACCGGACGAGGTCGCCGCCGAACGCGCCCGCGTCGCCCGCGAGGGCTGGGGCGCCCGGCTGCTGGCCGAGCAGGCCGACGACGGACTGTGGGACGGGGGCGTGTACCGGCCGGGCTGGGCCGACGATTCGCGGCCGTTCTTCGACGCCTGGACGGCGACGCATTTCAGCCTGCAGCAGCTCGTCGACTTCGGCGTGGATCCGGCCGATCCCGCGGTGCGGCTCGCCATCGACCGAGTGCGCGAGAACGTGCGGTGGGATCATGCCGGCGAGCCCTATTTCGACGGCGAGACCGAGCCGTGCATCAACGGCGTGGCGCTGGCGATCGCAGCGTATGTCGGCGAGGACGGCGCCCGGATCGCACGCACCCTGCTCGACACCCAGCTGCACGACGGCGGGTGGAACTGCTGGGACGAGGACGGCACGAGCGTGTCGTCGCTCCACTCCACGATCTGCGCGCTCGAAGGCCTGCTCGCGTGGGAGCAGGCTCTGGGGGTGGATGCCTCTGCCGACGCGGTCGCTGCAGTGAGCGAGGCGCGCCGTCGCGGCGAGGAGTACCTGCTCGACCGGCGCCTGCTTTGGCGTGCCTCGGACGGCGCGCCGATCGACCCGCGGTTCGCGATGGCGTCGTATCCGACGCGCTGGTTCTACGACGGGCTGCGCGGGCTCGACTACTTCCGCCGGGCGCGGCCCGAGCGCGACCCGCGCTGCGCCGACGCGCTCGAGGTCCTCCGATCCCAGCGGCTGGACGACGGGATGTGGAACCTCGCGAACACCCACGAGGGGCCCACGCTGTTCGCGTTCGATGCCGAGGCCGAGGGCTTCCCGAGCAGGTGGGTCACCCTGCGTGCGCTGCGGGTGCTGCGCTGGTGGGATGCCGCAGCCTGAGCGGCAGTCTCGCGACGGCCGCCGAACGCCGGATGCCCCGGCCGAGCCTGAGCGAACGGGCCGGGCCGGGGCATCCGGTCCCTGAGGAGGGGGTCTGTCTGTCGGTGCGGGTCAGACCCGCGCGGCCTCGCGCACCTCGTGCGCGGCGGCGAGAGCCTGCTCGAGGTCCGCCTTGAGGTCCTCGACGTTCTCGAGGCCCACCGACAGGCGCACCAGTCCCGGCGTGACGCCGCTGGACAGCTGCTCTTCGGGCGAGAGCTGCGAGTGCGTCGTCGAGGCGGGGTGGATGACCAGCGAGCGGACGTCGCCGATGTTGGCGAGGTGGCTGAACAGCGTGAGGTTGTCGACGAACGCCCGGCCGGCGTCGACGCCGCCCTTGAGCTCGAACGACAGCACCGCTCCGGCGCCCTTCGGAGCGTAGGTGTTGGCCAGCGCGTACCAGGGCGAGCTCGGCAGGCCCGCGTAGCTGACCGACGCGACGTCATCGCGCGCCTCGAGCCACTCGGCGATCTGCTGGGTGTTCTGCACGTGGCGCTCGATGCGCAGCGACAGCGTCTCGATTCCCTGGATGAGCTGCCACGCGCTGTTCGGCGAGATCGCGGGGCCGAGGTCGCGCAGCAGTTGCACGCGCGCCTTGATGATGTAGGCGATGCCGTCGCCGAGCACGCCCGTGTAGCTCACGCCGTGGTACGACGGGTCCGGCTCGGTCAGCCCCGGGAACCGGTCGGCGTGCTGCGACCACGGGAAGGTGCCGCCGTCGACGATCGCGCCGGCGATGACCGTGCCATGGCCGCCGAGGAACTTCGTCGCGGCGTGCACCACGACGTCGGCGCCGTGCTCGAACGGGCGGATCAGGTACGGGGTCGCGATCGTGTTGTCGACGACCAGGGGCACGCCGGCCTCGTGGGCGACGTCGGCGACGGTGCGGATGTCGAGCACGTTGATCTTCGGGTTGCCGATCGACTCGGCCAGGAACAGCTTCGTGTTCGGCCGCACGGCGGCCCGCCAGGCCGCCGGGTCGTCCTGGTCCGAGACGAACGTGGTCGAGATGCCGAGCCGGTCGAGCGTGTAGCGCAGCAGGTTGTAGGTGCCGCCGTAGAGGGCCGACGAGGCGACGACGTGGTCGCCGGCGCTGGCGATGTTGAGGATCGCGAGCGTCACGGCCGACATTCCGGATGCTGTCAGCAGCGCGCCGGTGCCGCCCTCGAGCGCGGCCAGCCGCTGCTCGACGACGTCCTGCGTGGGGTTCTGGATGCGGGTGTAGATGTTGCCGGTCTCGGCCAGCGAGAAGAGGTTCGCGGCATGCTCGGTGTTCTTGAACACGTACGACGTGGTCTGGTAGATCGGCGTGGCGCGTGACCCGGTGACCGGGTCGGGCTGAGCGCCGGCGTGGATCTGCGCGGTCTCGAACCGCCAGTTCTCGGGTGCGGTCATCGGAAGCTCCTCGGATTCGGGTGGGGCGTTGGTCTCGAGGGTACGGATGCCGCGGTGTGTCAACAACGCGCGGGAAATGTTACGTAACCTCCCCGCTGGGGGCGGCGACTACGGTTGATGCATGACCAGACGCGCAGTGGTGACCGGGGCGAGCACGGGGATCGGCGAGGCGACCGTCCGAGCCCTGCGGGCGACGGGATGGGATGTCGTGGCGGTCGCACGCCGCGCGGGCCGACTCGCGAAGGTCGAGGCATCCACCGGAGCCGCTGCCTTCGCGGCCGACCTCACCCGGCAGGAGGACGTGGACGCCCTCGCCGGCTGGCTCGGCGAGACCGGGCCGGTGCACGCCGTCGTTCAGGTCGCCGGCGGCGCCCGCGGCACGGACCGGGTGGAAGACGGGCGTCCCGAGGACTGGCAGTGGATGTTCGACGCGAACGTGCTGGGCACGCAGCGGCTGATCGCGGCGCTGCTTCCGCTGCTGCGGCGGGCCGCGGCATCCGACGGCCACGCCGACACGCTCTTCGTCACCTCGACCGCTGCGCAGGGGGCGTATCCGGGCGGCGCCGGCTACAACGCCGCCAAGGCGGGCGAGTCGATGCTGGTGCACGCCCTGCGGCTCGAGCTGCACGGCGAACCGATCCGCGTCGTCGAGATCGCGCCCGGGCTCGTGCACACCGAGGAGTTCTCGCTCAATCGGCTGCACGGCGATCAGGATGCCGCGGACAAGGTCTATGCCGATGTCGAGGCCCCGCTGACCGCCGCCGACGTCGCCGACGTCATCGCGTACGCGCTGAACGCGCCGGGGCACGTCAACCTCGACCTGGTCACGATGCGCCCGGTGGCGCAGTCGGCCACGCATCTGCTCGCGCGCGGTCCGCTGGAAGTGCGCGAGTGAGCGTCCATCTGGTCGGAGGCGGCTGGCAGGACGAGCCCGACGGCGCCGCGTACCGCGCGTTCGTGGCCGAGGCGACGGCGCGCGCGGCCGCGGCGGGACGCGAGGTCCCGCGGATCGCCGTCATCGCGGTGCGTGACGGCGACGGCGCCGAGCACGCCGTCAAGCTGATCGCGCACGCGTCGCCGGCCGGTGCCTTCGAGCCCGTGGTCACTGCGGGCGGCCCCGACGACGAGATCCCGGCGACCGCGTTCGACGACGTCGACGGGATCCTGGTCGGCGGCGGGCTCACCCCGGTCTACCGCGACCGCCTCGAGCCGCGCTTCGACCTGATCCGGGCCTTGGTGCTCGCCGGCGTGCCGTACCTGGGCTTCTCGGCGGGGTCCGCGATCGCGGCAACGCACGCGATCGTCGGCGGCTGGCGGATCGGCGGCGTCGAGGTCGCGCCCGAAGACGCCGGCGAGGACCTCGACGACCTGGCCGTGCGCCCGGGCATCGGCCTCGTCGACATCGCGGTCGACGTGCACGCGGCGCAGTGGGGCACCCTGTCGCGCCTGATCGCCGCCGTCGAGGCAGGGATGGTGGATGCCGGGGTCGGCGTCGACGAGAACACCGTGCTGATCGCGGGCGACGGCGCGCTGCGCGTGGCCGGTGCCGGCAGCGTGTGGAGCGTCACCGGCACCGAGCAGGGCGTGCTGGTGCGGAGCCTGGGATCGTGAACGACGGAAAGGGCGGGGGCGCGATGACGGTGGAACGGGAGCGAGAGACGCTGACCTGGGACGGATTCGGTGAGGCGAGTCGGACGATCTCGCGCGACATCGTCGCGTCGGGCTTCGCGCCTGAGGTCGTCGTCGCCATCGCGCGCGGCGGGCTGCTGCCGGCCGGCTCCATCGCCTACGGTCTCGGCGTGAAGAACTGCGGCGCGATCAACGTCGAGTTCTACACCGGGATCGGCACCGTGCTCGAGAACCCCGAGCTCCTGCCGCCCGAGCTGGACATGTCGTATCTGAACGGCCGGCGCGTGCTGCTGGTGGACGACGTCGCCGACAGCGGCCGCACCCTCGACCTGGCCGTGCGGCTGCTCGTCGAACAGGGCGCCGAAGTGCGGTCGGCGGTGATCTACACGAAGCCGACCACGATCGTCGAGCCGGACTTCTCGTTCAAGCGCACCGACCTGTGGATCGACTTCCCATGGTCGTTCCGAGGCTCGGTGATCGAGGAGGACACCGGGGCGGAGGCGCGACCCTGACATGGCGATGACCCTGCCGGAACTGGCCGATGCCGGGCTGATCGACGCCGGATGGGCCAGGCAGCTCGAGCCCGTCGGCGGCGACATCGCCGCCCTCGGTGAGCGCCTGCGCGCCGAGGTCGCGGCAGGGCGGCACTACCTGCCCGCCGGCGACCGGGTGCTGCGCGCGTTCGCACGGCCCTTGTCCGATGTGCGCGTGCTCATCGTGGGGCAGGACCCGTATCCGACCCCGGGGCACCCGATCGGGCTGTCGTTCGCCGTCGACCGGCACGTGCGGCCGCTGCCGCGCAGCCTCGCGAACATCTACCAGGAGCTGGGCGACGACCTCGGCATCCCACCGGCCGCGCACGGCGACCTGTCGGCGTGGAGCGACCAGGGCGTCATGCTGCTGAACCGTGTGCTCACCGTCGCGCCCGGGGCTCCGGCATCCCATCGCAACTGGGGGTGGGAGAAGGTCACCGAGCACGCGATCCGGGCGCTGGTCGACCGCGGCGGCCCGCTGGTCGCGATCCTGTGGGGGAGGGATGCCGCGAACCTGCGCCCGCTGCTCGGACCGACGCCGATCATCGAGTCGCCGCATCCGTCGCCGCTGTCGGCGCATCGCGGCTTCTTCGGCTCGAGGCCGTTCTCGCGCGCCAATGCGCTGCTCGTGCAGCAGGGCGCCGAGCCGGTGGACTGGCGCGTGCCCGACTGATTCCGGCCGTGTCGCCCCTCGACTGTCTTTGTGTTCGAATCCTAGGCGCCGAAACAGCTTCTGACACTTGAGGCCTCGCGGTCGCTGGCGACTGCAGAATCAGGCAATCGTGCCTCTTGTTCGACGAACAGAAGTTCGATAGTCTTAGTCCATCAACCGCACCGATGACGGGAGGGGCCGATGTCGACGATGACAGACGCGAGCCTGTCTCCGGTGATCTCGGAGCTGGATGAGATCGTGGACCAGCTCAGCCAGTCGCGGGAGCGGGTTGCGGCGGCGTTCGCCGCCGAGATGTTCTTCTTCGAACGCGTCGCCGGTCTGGTGGAGCGGCGCGAGCGGGAGCGCGCGGCGCGCGATGACGGGGCCATCACTCGCACCTCGCAGCTGGGGATGCGGGAGGTGTTCGCCGAGATCGCGGCCGCTCTGCGGCTGAGCGAGTGGCAGGTGGCGCGCAAGGTCTCGGTCGCCTGGTCGTTGACGAACCAGTTCCACGAGACGCTGTGCGAGGCCAGCTGCGGACGAATCTCTCCCGAGCACGCGACGCTGATCGCGGAGAGCGGTGGCGTGATCGAAGATCCGACGGTGCTTCGCGAGTATGAGGCCGTCGCGCTGGACATGGCCGGGGAGATGACCCCCGGGCAGCTCAAGCCCGCAGTGAACGGGCTGGTGGAACGCCTGGACCCCGAGGGCACCCGGCGGCGGGTGCGCGAGGCAGTGAAGCGCCGCAAGGTCACCGTGCGGGAACTAGAGCCGGGATTGTCCCGGATCACCGCAGACGTGCCCACGGCGCAGGGCGTGGGGGCGTTCAACCGCATCCATGACATGGCCACCGAGCTGTTCGAGCAGAACACGACGGAGAAGACCGAAGCCGAAGCAGCCGCAGTCGAGAAGGCCGTGGCGGTCACGGCGACGGCGAACCCGGCGCCGGCCGGCGAGCCGGATGCGTCCGTGCCACCGGGCGAGGCCGGGACGGCAGTCGTCGGCGCCGACGCGGAGGCGCCGGCCGTCGACACTGATGCCGATCGGCCGGTGTTCGATGAGCGCACGCACGCGCAGATCATGGCCGACATCTTCTGCGATCTGCTGCTCACCTCCGCCGCCGACGGGCACGGCAACACCCCAGAAGGGCGCGACGCGATCAACGCGATCACCCCTACCGTGCACGTCACCGTGCCCGCCACCACCCTCGCCGGCGCGACCGTCGGCGGGGCCGTGGTCACCGGGTTCGGGCCCATCGACGACGACACCGCGAAGCACCTCGCCGGCATGGCCCGCACCTGGGTTCGGGTGTTCACCGACGTGTGCACCGGGGTGCCGATCAGCGTCGACCGGTACCGGCCCTCGAAGAAGCAGAAACTGTTCCTGCGGGTCAGGGACGAGCACTGCCGGTTCCCCGGCTGCCGCCGTCCCGCGCACAGATGCGACACCGATCACACCATCCCCCATGCCCAGGGCGGACCCACCTGCCTGTGCAACCTCGAGCATCTCTGCAAACGCCACCACACGGTGAAGCACGAGACCGATTGGTCCGTGGAGCAGCTGGCCGGCGGGATCCTGCGCTGGACCGCGCCCACCCGACGGGTCCACACCACCCGACCACCGGGCACCGTCAGATTCGACCCCGTCGAGCTGATCAACCCGGACCCCCACCTCAGACGCGAGATCGATCACGCACTCGCACGCGACCCTGCGCCCTTCTGACGACGGGCGACGCGCGCGCTCACCGACGACCGGGGTCGGCGAAGGACTGCACCTCGCAGACGAGGTCGCGCCAGGCGCCGTGCAGGCGCGTCTCGGGCAGCTCGGCGTGATGGTCGTCGCCGCCCAGGCGCGCCTCGATCCGCCACATGAATCGGTCGGCACCACCACCAGGACCGCCACCGCCACCGGTGCTACCACCCGCATCGCCACCGGCTTCGGGATCCGTCGGGGTCGCGGCATCCTCCTCGTCCCACGGGCATTCCTTGATGAGCGCGACCCAGCGCGGCGCCTCATCGCCTTCGGGCTCGGCGGTCCACTCGCGCCGGATGCCGGCGAAACCGCCGGTGCGCACGACGGTCACGACGACGTCAGGACTTGTCATCCTCCAGCACGCCGACACTCGTCCACGCGGTGCGGACGGCGGCGACCTCCTCTGATCCCTCACCGTACTCCGCGACGGCCGTCCGCAGGGTGGCGTCCGCGAACGCGGCGAAGTCGGCGCTCGGCGGCAGCGAGCCACTGGTGAGCGTCTTGTACCAGATCAGCCCCGCGCGCTCCCACGCGAAGCCGCCGAGGGCCGTCGCGCACAGGTAGAACGCGTGGTTCGGGATGCCGGAGTTGATGTGCACGCCGCCGTTGTCGTCGGTGGTCTGGACGTAGCCGGCCATCGTCGCCGGCTGCGGGTCCTTGCCGAGCACGGGATCGTCGTAGGCGGTGCCGGGCGCCTTCAGCGACCGCAGCGCCTCGCCGTGGATGCCGGGCGCGAGGATCCCCTCGCCGATCAGCCACGAGGCCTGCTCGGCCGTCTGGTTCTTCGTGAACTGCTCGGTCAGCACTCCGAACACGTCCGAGATCGACTCGTTCAGCGCGCCGGACTGCCCCTGGTAGTCGAGGCCGCCGCTGGCTTGGGTCACGCCGTGCGTCAGCTCGTGGGCGATCACCGTGATCGAGCCGGTGAAGCCGACGAACACGTCGCCGTCGCCGTCGCCGAACACCATGCGCTCGCCGTTCCAGAACGCGTTGTCGTAGTCCTGCCCGTAGTGCACGGTGGCGTCCAGCGCCAGGCCCCGGCCGTCGATCGAGTCGCGCCGGTACGCCTCCCAGTAGAACTCGAAGGTCTCACCCAGGCCGTCGAACGCCTGGTTCACGGCCGCGTCGGCCACGGCCGGCTGCTCTTCGGTGCGCACCGTGGTGCCGGGCAGCTCTTCGGTGCCCTTCGCATCGGCGATCGTCCGATCGGGCGAGGGCTCGGCACGCGCGACCAGTTCGCCGTCCTCGAGGCTGAGCTCGAGCTGCGCGCGACGCGGACGATACGCGCGATCGGCCGCCAGCGTGTGGTGCGCGGCACGTGCCGCCCGGGCCAGGTGTGGCATGTCGGTCTTGGCCACACGGTCGAGCAGAAACGGGGGGACGATGCCGTATTCCATCTTCCGACCGTATCCTCGGCCGCCGACACCGCCCGGTGGGACACGGCTCATGCGCCGGGGTCGATCACCGGGATCGAGGCGAGCAGGCGCCGTGTGTAGGCGACCTGCGGTTCGAGCAGCACCTTCTCGGTGGGTCCTTCTTCGACGATGCGGCCGTCCTTCATGACCACGACCTCGTCGCACAGGTTCTGCACGACGCCGATGTCGTGCGAGACCATGATCACCGTCAGCCGGTCGCGCTCGCGCAGCGTCTGCAGTACCTGCAGGATCTGCGCGCGCACGGTCACGTCCAAGGCCGACAGCGGCTCGTCGCCCACCAGCAGCCGCGGACGGTGCACGATCGCACGCGCCAGGGCGATCCGCTGCCGCTGTCCGCCCGAGAACTCGTGCGGGTAGCGGCCGGTCATGCCGGGCTCCAGCCCCACGTCGACGAGCACCTCGCGCACGCGCTCGCGCCGGCCCGCGGATCCGGGGGCGCCCTCGCCCGACAGGCCGAGCGCCCACAGGGGCTCGCCGACGATGCGCCCGACGCTCATCCGCGGGTCGAGCGACGCGTACGGGTCCTGGAACACGACGCCCGTCTCTCGGCGCAGCCAGTGCAGCGATCGCGCGCCGGCCGAGGCATCCACCGTCCGCCCGTCGAAGGCGACCGTCCCGGTCGTCGGCCGGTCCAGCCCCAGCAGCAGGCGCACGAGAGTCGATTTGCCCGAGCCGGACTCGCCGATCACCCCGACCGCCGAACCTTCGCGCACGTCGATGTCGGCGTCGTCCAGCGCCGTGGTGAACGTGCGGCGCTCGAACAGCGTCCTGCGCGGGACCGGGAAGCGGCGGGTGAGGCCCCGCCCCTGCAGGAGGATGGATGCCGTCATGCCCGGCCCTCCGGCTTCCACAGCGTCGTGGTGGCATCGCGCAGCAGCCCCTGCGTGATCGGCGACTGCGGCGTGGTCAGCAGCTGCCGCACCGGGGCCTGCTCGACGACGCGGCCATGCTCGAGCACGACCCCGTCGACGGCGATCTGCGACAGCACCGCGAGGTCGTGCGTGATGAACACGAGCGACATGCCGTCGTCGTCGACCAGTCCGTGCAGCAGGTCGAGGATCTCGGCCTGGATCGTCACGTCCAGCGCGGTGGTGGGCTCGTCGGCGATCAGCAGCCGCGGCCGGCACGCGAGCGCCATCGCGATCGCGACCCGCTGGCGCTGCCCGCCGGAGAGCTGATGCGGGTAGCGGTCGACGATGCGCTCGGGGTCGGGGAGGGCCACCCGGGCGGCCTCGGCGATCGCGCGGCGGCGCGCCTGGGCGCGGCCGATGCGCTCGTGGATGCGGATCGCCTCGGCGATCTGACGCCCCACCGTGCGGATCGGATTCAGGGCGGTGCGCGGCTCCTGGAAGACGATGCCGATCTCGTCGCCGCGCAGCTCGGCGAGCTCGCGGTCGGCGAGGCCGACCAGCTCGCGGTCGTTCCAGCGGATGCTGCCCGACGCGCGGGCGCCGTCCGGCAGCAGGCCCAGGATCGCCAGGGCCGTCAGCGACTTGCCCGAGCCCGACTCGCCGATCAGCCCCGTGCGCTGACCGTCGGCGACGTCGAACGACACGTCATCGACGACCCGCCGGCCACCGATGTCGATGCTCAGACCCCGCACCCGCAGACTCATGCGACCACCTCGGGCTGCGGCATCCGGTCCCTCGCCGCGCGACCCTCGCGCCGCGTCAGCGTGGGGTCTGTCGCCTCGCGCAGTGCATCGCCGAGGAGGTTCAGGCCCAGCACCGTGAACGTGATCGCAAGACCCGGCCACAGCACCGACAGCGGATGCACGGTCAGGAACTGCTGCAGCTCGGCCAGCAGCAGACCCCAGCTGGGCGCGGTGACCGGAGCGCCCACGCCCAGGTACGACAGGCCGGCCTCGGCCAGCACGGCCACCGCCATGCCCCACGACAGCTGCACGATGAACACCGGGGCGACGTTGGGCAGCAGGTGCCGGTAGAGGTTCTGCGCGCCGGTCAGACCCGAAGCCGTGCCGGCGAGCACGAAGTCGCTGTGCAGCACGCGGCGCAGCTCGGGCCGGGTGACGCGGGCGATGTTCACGCCGAACCCGATGCCCACGGCCCAGATCACGACCCATAGCGACCGGCCCCAGATGGCCGAGATCATCAGGGCGATCAGCAGCACCGGGAACGCGATCAGGATGTCGACGAGCACCGCGACCGATTCGCGCATCCAGCGGGCGGTGAGGGCGCCGAGGGCCGCCAGGGCGATGCCCAGGACGGTGGCGATGACCGCTGAGCCGACCGCGACGAACACCGTCGTCTGCGCGCCGGCCATGATGAGGGAGAGGATGTCGCGACCCGAGCCGTCGGTTCCCAGCACGTGCGGCCAGGTCGGGCTCTGCCAGCGCGCGGCGATGTCGACATGCTGCGGGTCGAAGGGCGTCCAGAACAGCGACGCGCCGGCAGTGAGCACGATGATCGCCGAGACGATCAGTCCGAACCGTCCCGTCGACAGTCGCCACAGCCGGCGCAGCCAGGCTGCGCGGCCATGGGCGCGTGCCCCGGCGCTCATGCCGCCTCCCGCTGCCGGGGGTCGATGATGCGATGCACGAGGTCGACGGCGAAGCCGACGATCAGCACGAAGCCGGTGAGCACGAGCAGCTCGCCCTGCACCTTGACCAGGTCGCGGTTGCCGACGTCGGTCACCAGCATCCGTCCGATGCCGGGAAGGGAGAACAGCTGCTCGATGACCACGGAGCCCACGATGATGCCGGCCACCTGCAGCCCGAGCACCGTGATCACCGACAGTGCCATGTTCGGAAGCCCGTGGCGGATGAGCGCCTGCGTGCGGGTCAGGCCCTTGGCCGCCGCCGTGCGCACGTAGTCCTGCCCGACCGCCTGCAATGTCGCACTGCGCACGAACCGCAGCAGCATCGCGCCCTCGACCATGCCGATCGTCAGGGCCGGCAGCAGCAGCGCGCGCAGCGCGAACCCGGGCTGCTGCCAGCCGGCGCGGGGAAAGCCCTGCGCCGGCAGCCACCCCAGCCACACGGCGAAGACGACCACGAGCATCATGCCGGCCCACACGACGGGCACCGCGGCGACCGCCTGCGACGCGACGTTCAGCGACGTGCCGCCGGCCCGGCCGCGCAGCAGCGCCGACAGGACGCCGAGCGGCACCGCGGTCACCAGGGCGATCGTCATCGCCATGAGCCCGAGCGGTACGGTCACCTGCGCCTTCTGGGCGAGCTCGCCCAGCACGGGCGAGCCGGTGATCAGCGACGTGCCGAAGTCGCCGTGCAGGACGCCCGTGATCCAGCCCAGGTACTGGGCGGGCAGCGGCTCGTCCAGTCCGAGGCTGCGACGGATCGCGGCGATCTGCGCGGGCGAGCTGTCGGTGCCCGCGATCAGCTGGGCCACGTCGCCGGGCAGCACGCGCAGCGTGACGAAGATGAGCACGCTGGCCACGAACAGGCCCACCGCAAGGAGGGCCAGCCGGGTCAGCGCGTAGCGGGTCACCCCTTGCTCTTGGCGATGTCGGCCAGGTTGAGGCGCTCGTTGACGTTCACGGACGGCATGCCGGTGATGTCGGTGGCCACGCCCACCACCGACGCCCCGTTGTACAGCCAGTCGGCGGCCATGTCCTCGGAGACGATGCGGGCGGCCTGGCGCAGGTCCGCGGCCGCCGCCTGCTCGGTGGTCGCGCCCAGCGAGTCCTGGTACAGCTGCTGCACCTTCGGGTTGTCGTACGTGAAGTAGTAGTTCGGGTCGGCCCAGTTGCCGAAGTCGCGCGCCTCGGTGTGCAGCACGAAGCTCAGCTCGTAGTCCTTGTTCACGTACACGTCGTTCAGCCATGTCGGAAACTCGACGGCGTTGACCTTCAGGGTGATGCCGACCGCGTTCAGGTCCGAGACGAGGATCTGCGGGATCGTCGTGCCGTAGCCGTTGTAGATCGTGAGCGTCAGCGTGATGTCGTTCGCGCCCGCCTGGGCGAGCAGCTTCTTGGATGCCGCGGGGTCGTACGGAGCGATCGACGAGAGGTCTTCGTAACCCGGGTCGAGCTCGGGGATAGGGCCGAACATGGTCTGTCCCGAGCCGAGCGCCTGGATGACCGCCTTGTGGTTGATCGCCTGGCGGATCGCCTGACGCACCCGCTTGTCCTTCAGCCACCGGTTGTGGCTGTTCATCGCGAGCGTGCCCTTGTCGGTCGACCTGCCCAGCACGAGGCGGAAGTCGCCGTTCTGCTCGAGCTGCTTCTTGAGGTTCGCATCGAACCCGGTGACGACGTCGACCTCGCCCGCCTGCGCGGCGTTGAGCGCGGCCTGGTTGTCGGGGATGTAGTCGAAGACGATCTCTTTGGCCTTCGCCTTGGGGCCCCAGTACTTGTCGTTGCGCTCGAACGTGATCGAGTCGCCCTGCTTCCAGCTCGACAGGACGAACGGGCCGGTGCCGTTGGCCTTGGTCTTGTAGTCGACCTTGTCGCCCTTCTTCAGGATGATGCCGGCACGGCCCGACAGGTTCCACAGCAGCTGCGAGTCCGGCTGATTCATCACGATCGTGATCTTCTGGCCGTCGGCGGTGATGGACTTCACCCGCGACAGGGTCTCGGAGTCCGTCCACGTCGCCTGCGTCTTGTGCTCGGTGAGCGACCAGACGACGTCATCGGGGGTGAGCGCCTGGCCGTCGTCGAACGTGACGCCCTCGCGCAGCGTGAACGTGTAGGTCAGCCCGTCGGGCGACACGGTGTACTGGCTGGCCAGGGCCGGGACGATCTTCTGCTCGGGGGTGCGCGAGACCAGGCCCTGGTAGATGTTGTCGATCAGGATCTGGTCGAGGGCGGCGCCCGCGGTCTGCCGGATGTCGAGGTTGCTGGGCTCGAGCACGAGCCGGATCGCGATCGACGCGTTCGGGTCGGGCGTGCCGGACGATGTCGGTCCGCTTCCGGTGGACGTGCACGCAGTCAGCATGAGCGCAGAGGCGGCGACGAGTGCGGCAGCGGCCGTCAGAGAGCGACGAAGCATGGGGAGGGGATCCTTTCGCGGGCTGCCGACAAGCCTAGAGGCCCGGCGGGTGGGCTGCCGTCCTTTGTCTGCCCATCGCAACACAGCTGTGAGCCCGTGCATTCCGGGCCGCGCATTGCGGAAGGCCGGAACGGCTCAGACCACCCGGCCTCGGAGCATCGCGCCCAGCCGGGCGGGGATCTCCTCCTGCACGTTGTGGCCGGTCTCGACGGTGGTGACGCTCGCCCCGGGCACCCGACGGGCGAACTCCGCCGCCTCGTCGTCGGTCACGTATCCGTGGTCGCCACGGATGAGGGTCACCGGCGCCGCTGCGGCGACCGCGGCGAGGTCCGCCCACGAGGCGTCGGCCAGCACGGCTCCCACCGCGTTGTGCCGGTCGGCCGCCGCGCGGGCCGCGTCCGGGTCGGCGGCCAGCGCATTGGCGACCCGGGCGAAGTGGTGCTTCCACTCGACGCGTCCGTCCGCTCTCATCCGCGAGTTCAGGTAGACGCCGCGCGTGGCGGCCGCGCGCGTGCCGCCGAGGCCGAAGCTCAGGGCGCGCTCGACGAGCTCGTCGCGGGTCGCCCAGTCGGTCGGCCCGGCGAAGAACTGCGCGATCTGCTGCGCGTTGCCGTTCGGATCGATCCCGGGCGTGATGTCGACGACGACGAGCTCGTGCACGAGGTCGGGGGCGCAGGCTGCGACCGCGGCCGCTGTCAGTCCACCGAGCGACTGGCCGACCAGCAGCTGCGGGCGGTCGGTCCAGGCGCGCATCCCGGCGACGACGTCGGGCGCCAGGGTCGAGGCGACGTAGGCGGCGTCGTCGCGCCATGACGAGTCGCCGTGGCCGGGCAGGTCGACGGCGAGGGCCGGCAGGCCCAGTGCGAGGATCGTGGTGTCCCACGTGTGCGCGTTGAGGCCCGCGCCGTGCACGAACGTCACCTGCGGGGCGGCGTCGGGGGTGGATGCCGGTGCATACCGCAGGGCGCTCAGCACACGTCCATCGGCCAGCGTCAGCGCCAGGCGCTCGCCGCGGGGGAGCGGCCCGGGCAGGTCGTTGTCGGCGGCCTGTGCCGGCAGGAACGAGAACTCGTCGAAGTCGTCGTCGATCACGGTGTCATTCTGTCAGGGCAGATCCATCAGGAGGGCGCTGGATAGGCTGGCGGCATGACCTAGCAGACCCGCGTGCACCTGGCCCGAGCCGCCCGCCCCGCCTACGACGCGCTGGACGCGTTCAGCAGGAGCGTGAAGCAGGTGACCGCCGAGACGGGCATCGACGATCGGCTCGCCGAGATCGTGCAGCTGCACGCGTCGCAGCTGAACGGCTGCGCGTACTGCGTGCGCGTGCACGTCGAGCGTGCCCTGAAGGCCGGGCTCGACGCCGACGTGATCGCGCAGATCCCGACGTGGGAGGAATCGGGCGTCTTCACCGCGCGCGAGCGCGCCGCGCTCGAGCTGACCGAGGCGTTCGTGTTCATCCACGACGGCGGCGTCTCGGACGAGGTCTACGACCGGGTCGGCGGCATCCTGTCCGAGCAGGAGTACGTCGCGCTGAGCTGGCTGATCATCGCGATCAACGCGTTCAACCGGCTCGCGATCGCCGGTCGCTACCCGGTGCCGCCTCGCAGCGACGCGTGACCTCCGCCGGGGCAGGGTGAGGTAAGGCATGCCTATCCTTGCGTTACACTGATGCAGTCATGCCCGCTTCCGCTTCCGCCTCCGCCACCGCGCCGAACACCGCGCCGAACACCGCGCCGATGAGCGCCGTCGCGCGCCGCATCGCCCGCCGCGGTCTTGTCCAGCACCTGGTCGCCGCCGACGAGACGGCGCTGGCCGAGACGCAGGCCCTGCTGGCGACGCTGCCGATGTGCGCGACCGGCCGGGTGTTCGTCGAGGTCCCGGACGCATCGTGGGTCGGCGAGCTGCCGGCACCGGGCCGCATGACCGTCACGTGGCTGGACCGCTCGGCGCGCACGGGCGACCCCGGCTCGGGTCGGGCCTGCCGCCGCGGCGCGGCGCTCACCCGGGCAGTCACGGCCTGGGCCGACGAGATGATGTGCGCCGACGGCGACGACACCCGTGTGTTCCTGATGGGCGGCTACCTCGCGGCGGCCGAGATCGTCGACCACCTCGACGAGCATCTCGGGCGTGCGCCCGAGACCGTGCGCACCCCGGCGGAGTACGGGCTGCGCTGAGTGCCCTGAGCCCTCAGGCTCCCCGCTGCACGTAGTTGCCGTCCTCGAGCCCCGCCTCGATCTCGAAGCGGTTGCGCAGCGGGTCGCGGCCCGCGAGCAGGTACAGCAGCGGCATGAGCGCGCCGTAGCGTTCCCACTGGCGCGCGTGCACGGCCTCGTGCGTGAGCACTTCGGCCGACGGCGTCTGGTCGCCGGTGAGGAAGCACCGCCCGACGCACACTCCGCCGCGCCGGAACGCCCAGGCGGGAAGCCCCCGGAACACCCAGAGTCGGCCATGGCGCTCGACGCGCCCCGTGCTCCAGACGCTGCCCCACAACCAGCCCACGGTCGTGCCGTACCGGGCCCCGGCGCGGCTGATGCGCGAGTCGAGCAGGACCGCGGGGATGAAGCGGTCGAACCGCCGCCCGCGGGCGAGGGCGCGGTCCGCCCGGCGGCGCCAGTCGGCCGGCGGGGTCGTGAGCGGACTCACGCGAGGGCCCCGACCAGTCGCAGGATCGCTCCCAGGTCCTCGACCGCGTCGGCGGGGGAGGACGGTGAGAACTCGGTGATCGCTGCGGCCCGCAGGGGGGCTACCGCACGCACGGCGCCGATGCACGCGATGACGGACGCGACAGCGGGCCCGAACGGCTCGGGGCTGGCAAGCCCCGTCATCGCGCCCGGGTCGAGCACGTCGAGGTCGACGTGGATGAACACGCTCGTCGCACCCCGGTCGAGGACGGCGGCGGCCACCGCGTCGGGGGTCAGGTCGTCGGAGGTCAGGATGCCGATGCCCAGGCGCTCGGCGACCTCGGCCTCGGCGGGTTCGATCGCGCGGACCCCGGCCAGCACGAGACGGTCCGGCGCCAGGCCGTGCTCGGCCGGTCGCGGGACGGTGTCGTCCAGGAGCGCGCGGGCGGCCATCGTGTCGAACGCGCCGGTGGGGGAGGTGGCGGGGTCGTGCAGGTCGGCGTGCGCGCTGAACCAGACCACGACCGCTCCGGGGTCGATCTCGCCGCGGGTCGCGCCGATCGCCGCCAGGGCCGCTGTGGTGGCCACGCCCCCGTCGCCGCCGACGGTCAGCACGGCCTCGCCGTGCTCGGAGCCGTCGAGCTCGGCCAGCGCCTGAAGATGCAGCCGGGCGATCCGCTGCAGGGCGCTCAGGCGGTGCACGCCCGAGTCGAGGGACTCTCCGGCCTCGATCGGGACGTCGATGGTCACGCTCGTGGCGCGGGGAAGGTCGCCCGCGATCGCCAGGGCGCCGTCGATGAGCTGCATCGCCCGGGACGAGGATGAGCCCTGCCACTGCGGAACCACCAGAAAACGGGTCACGGCTGCCCCCTCGGACGATGCTCAGACTCTAACGAGCGTACGCCGGTGAGGCGGCGTTCCCGAAGGATCCACGGCCTCACCGGGGTTCACCGGATCATTGACCGGGGGTATACGGCGCCGTGGGCGCGTCGATCGCGGCGGCCGCGGGTGCAGCGGTGACGGACGGCTTCTGGCCGGACTTCAGCGCTGCCAGGCGCGCCTCGACCTCGGTCAGTTCGCCCAGGTCGTCGAGCTGGTTGAACTGCGTGTCCAGGCTCGAGGCGGCGAGCTCCTGCTTGCCCTGCGCCAGCGCCTCCTGACGGCGGATCTTGTCTTCGAACCGGCCGAGCTCACTGGTCGGGTCCATGACGTCGATCGATTTGACCGCATCGGCGACCTTGTTCTGCGCCTCGGCCGTCTTCTGCCGTGCGACCAGCTCCGCCGCCTTGGCGTTCAGCTCCTGATACTTCTGCTTCATGCCGTTGAGGCCGTCTTTGAGCTTCTCGACGGTCTCGTTCTGTGCGACCAGCTGGGGCTCGGCCGCCTTCGCCTCGTTCTCGGCGGAGATCTGCCGCTGCAGGGCGACCTTCGCGAGGTTGTCGAACTTGTCGGCGTCGGTGGCGTTGCCCGCCGCGCGCAGCTGGTCGGCCTTCTTCGAGGCGGCCAGGGCCTTGTTGCCCCACTCGGCGGCGGCCTGCACGTCCTCGGCGTGGTCGCGCTCGAGCAGGCGCAGGTTGCCGATCGTCTCGGCGATGGCCGACTCCGCGTCCGAGATGTTGTTCGCGTAGTCGCGCTTGAGCTGGTCGAGCATCTTCTGGGGGTCTTCGGCCGAGTCGAGCATCGCGTTGACGTTCGCGCGCACGAGCGTGGAGATGCGGCCGAAGATGGACTGCTTTGCCATCTGTTTTCCTTCCTGGGTCGTACCGGGTGTCAGGTGCTGTGGGTCAGGGACCGGGCGTGGTCAGAAACGGCCGCCCCCTCGTCTGCTGCGTGTTCCGCCGCCCCCGAAGCTGCCGGGGCCGAACCCGCCGCCGGAGGTGTGGGATCTGCCCGAGAATCCTCCGCCCAGGCCGCCGAACCCTCCGCCGCGTCCGCCGCCGCCCAGCAGCGAGTTGATCAGGATACCGCCGAGCACGGCGCCCATCATGTTCCCGCCGCCTGCCGAGCCGGCCGTGGCCCGGCCGCCGAAACCCGCGTCGAACCCGCCGACGTCGCTCTGCGCGAGCTGCAGGGCCTGGCCGGCGAGCTGGTCGGCACGCTGGGCGTGCTGCAGCGCCTGATCGGGTGCCGTCGCCTGCAGCTGCCGGGCGTGCGTCAGTTCGGCGCCCGCCTGGGCCAGTCGCGTGCGGGCATCCGCTCCGATCGCGCCGCGTCGCGCCGTGAGGTAGTCCTCGGCCGCCGACACCTGCGTCTGGGCCTGCATCATCATCTGCCCGAGCATCTGCTGCGCCCGCTGGGCGCGGGCCGCGGCATCCCGCGCACCCTGCAGCACCGCGTCGATCTGAGCGTTGACCGCTTCGAGCGCCTTGAGCGTGCCGAGGGGATGCCGCTTCGCCGCCGCGATGTCGGCCTTGGCCGCGTCGACCTGCGTGCGGGTGGCGGTCACGACCTGCCCGATGCGTCCGTCGGCGTCGGCAAGGGCCGAGGCGGCCGCGAGATCGCCCTCGAGGTCGGTGATCATGGTGGCGACGGTCTTCTCGCCCTCCGCGAGGTCGGCGCCGAGCTTGCCGATCGCCTGCTGCAGGAGCCGCGCCTGATCGACGCCCTGCTCGGCGGAGCGGATCGCGACGGCGGCCTGCCCGCCGGATCCTTCGCCGAGCGACTTCTGCGCGTCCGCGATCTGCTCGTCGGCGAAGGCGAGGCGCTGGCGCGCCTGCTCGACGTTGTCGGCGACGGTGGCCAGCGCCTCGGGCGCGTACGACGTGGTCAGCTGCTGCAGCTGCGCGGCTGCGGCATCCATGCCCTGCGCCACCCCGGTGCGCTGCTGCTGCAGGCTGGCGAGCGCCTCGGGCGCGTTCTGCTCGAGCTTGCGCAGTTCGTCGAACGCCGCCGCCTTCTCGTCGAGGCCCTGATTCGCCTGGGTGCACAGCTCGACGATCCGGGTGTTCCAGGCGCGCGTGTCGGCCTCGGTGTCTTCGACCGCGTCGTCGAGTTTCTGCTTGAGCGCGAACGCCTCGTCGAGGTTCGCCTTGGCCTGCGCGAGCGCGGCGGTGAACTCGGTCGTCGCGGCGTCGCCGAACTGGGCGCGGGCGAACCCGAGCTCCTGCTCGCTCGTGCGCACGGCGTCGTCGGTGTGCACGAGGGCCGACCCCGCACGCCGGGCGAGCTCCTTCGTGTCGAGCTCGTCGGGCGTGGGCGCCGATCCCGGCGGGCCGGTCTTCTTGCGGCGCGCGCGCACGACAAGCCAGATCACCACGGCGACGATCGCCGCCACGATCAGGAAGACGACGAACCCGCCGATCCAGCCCCCGCCGCCCGATCCGCCCTTCAGTGCGGAGCGGAAGGCGCCGGCGGCCGTCATGATCGCGCCCAGATCGTCGCCGCTGGACAGTTTCGGCTTGATCGTGGCCTCGATCTGGTCGAGCTGGGCGTTGTCGAGCGGCCCGGTGTCGTCGGCCGAGATGGTGTACTGCCGGCTGCGGGTCGCCACCGCCAGCAGGTACTGCCGGGCGCCCAGGCCGTTCTCGGTGGCCACCGTGTCGGCCCAGTCCTGCCGGTCGGAGGGGTTGGTGAACGTGTCGACGAACACGACGTACAGGTCGACCCCGGTCGCCTCGTACAGGTCGCCGAGCTTGGCCTCGGCGGCGGCGGTCTGGCCGGAGTCGAGCACGCCGGCGTCGTCGAGCACGCGCCCGGCGCCCAGCGACACCGGATCCGTGGCGGCTGCGGCCGTCGCCGAGCCGATCACGAGAGCGATCGATGCCGCAGCGACGGCGAGCAGTCGGCGTAGGCGCATCGGTCCCTCCCCAAGCCTGACTCCTGCCGCGAGTCTATTCAGATGCGCCGACAGTCGGAAAGGGGGCGCGTCGGTGCCGGTGCCGGCCGGGCGTCGGGATAGGCTCGGCGGTTCGGGAGGCGTGATGGACGATCGCTACGGCACCGATGTGCTGTCGGCCGGGTGGCGCGAGCAGTTCCGCAGGGTGCTGCCGAAGGTGCCTGCCGACCGCGACACGGTGGTCGAGGTCGCCGAGGACGGGTTCTGCGGCGCGGTCACCGGCTGCTCCGGCGGGCTGGTCGAGCTCGAGGACCGGAACGGGCGCAGACGCATGTTCTCGCTCGGCCCCGGCTTCCTCGTCGACGGCGAGGCGGTGATCCTCGTGGCGCCGACCGCGAAGGGGGCCGCAGCGCCCCGGCGCACGGCATCCGGGTCCTTCGCCGCCGACGACGCGCGTGCGCGGGTCGCCCGCGCGAGCCGCATCTTCGTCGAGGGCCGGCACGACGCCGAGCTCGTCGAGAAGGTGTGGGGCGACGACCTGCGCGCCGAGGGCGTCGTCGTCGAATACCTGCAGGGCGTCGACCTGCTGGACGCGGCGCTGCGCGAGGACCCGCCGTCGGCGGCCAGACGCTACGGCGTGCTGGTCGACCACCTCGTGGCCGGGTCGAAAGAGGCGCGCATCGCCGAGTCCATCGCGCGCGGTGTGCACGGGCGCCACCTGCGCATCGTCGGCCATCCGTTCGTGGACGTCTGGCAGTGCGTGACCCCGGCGGCGCTGGGCATCCGGGCGTGGCCCGTGATCCCGCGCGGAACCGAGTGGAAGGTCGGCGTCTGCCGCGCCTTCGGCTGGCCCGCCGACGACCAGGCCGACATCGCGCGGGCGTGGCAGCGGATCCTCTCGCGCGTCCACTCGTATCGCGACCTCGAGCCGGCGCTGCTGGGCCGGGTCGAGGAGCTCATCGACTTCGTCACGGCGGAGGCGGGCTGAGAGCCGCCTACCCTGGAGGGGTGCCCGATACCGAACCCGCCCCCGAACCCGAGATCGCGCCGGAGGCCCCGCGCACGTTCCGCGACCATCCGGTGTCGTTCGTGCGACGCAGCGGCCGGATGAGCGACGGGCAGGAGCGGGCGTGGGAGCAGCTCGCCGCCCGGTACCTGATCGACGTGCCGCGCGACATCGCCTCCACGAGCGTCGCCCGGGACGCCCGGGTGGACCCGGCCGTCGTGTACGGGCGCAGCGCGCCCCTCGTCGTGGAGATCGGTTCGGGCCAGGGCCACGCGATCGTGCACGCGGCATCCACCCACCCCGGCGTCGACTATCTCGCGGTCGAGGTCTTCCGCGCGGGGTTGGCGCGGACGATGAAGGATGCCGCGGCCGCGGGGGCCGCGAACCTCCGGCTCGTCGAGGCCAACGCGCCCGAAGTGCTGCAGCATCTGCTGCCGGCGGCGTCGGTCGACGAGATCTGGGTGTTCTTCCCCGACCCGTGGCACAAGAAGCGGCACACGAAGCGGCGGCTGATCGCGTCCGAGTTCGCCGGCATCGCGGCCCGAGCGCTGCGCACCGGCGGGATGCTGCGGCTGGCCACCGACTGGGAGGACTACGCCCTGCAGATGGCCGACGTGATGGATGCCGCGCCCGGCTTCGTGCGGGCGTTCGAGGGGGAGTGGGCCCCGCGCTTCGACGGACGCGCCATGACCGCGTTCGAGCGCAAGGGCATCGCGGCGGGCCGCGCCATCCGCGACCTCGCCTACCGCCGGGTGTGACGGGAGGGGTGTCGCAGCGGGGTGGACGCCTTTTCGCCCATCCACCCGCCCGTTTGCACGAGAACGGGACGATGAGGGCCCCGTCCTCGCGGACGGGGCCCTCATCGCATCTGGTGCCCCCGACAGGAATCGAACCTGCGACCTTTGGTACCGGAAACCAACGCTCTATCCCCTGAGCTACGGAGGCGTGCCGATCAAGACTATCAGGGCGCCGGGTCCACTCCCGTCACCTGTGACGACCCCGCACGCGCGAGAATGTCCCCAGAGGGCCTGGTCGCGGCATCCTGAACGATATATCGTTATATATCGGCAAGACCCGGACGGGCCTTTCAACGAGGAGGTCGCCATGACCAGTTCACACACCGGCGGATTCGGCGCGCACGGCCCGGGGCAGGGGTTCCCCTACGGCCCGCAGGCCCTGTGGGACATGCTCGATCAGATGCGCTCGACGTTCGAGAAGAAGATGATGCCGCGGGTCTCGCGCGGGGATGTGCGGGCCACGGTGCTTTCGCTGCTGGCCGAGCAGCCCATGCACGGCTACCAGATCATCGGCGAGATCGACAAGCGCAGCGGCGGCACGTGGAAGCCGAGCGCGGGATCGGTGTATCCGACGCTGCAGCTGCTGGCAGACGAGGGCATGATCACCGCCGAGGAGTCGAACGGCCGCAAGACGTATTCGCTCACCGAGGCGGGCCGGGCCGAGGCCGAGGAGACCGCCGACCGGGCGACCCCGTGGGAGGGTGCGGGCATGACCGCGCACGGCCCGCTGGGCGCGCTGCCCAAGGCCGGCGTCGAGCTCGCCCAGGCCGCGGCCCAGGTCGCGCGCACCGGAAGCCCCGAGCAGGTGAAGCAGGCGGTGACGGTGCTCGTCGAGGCGCGGCGCCGGCTGCACGGCATCCTCGCGGAGGACTGAACGGGTGGAGGAGGATGCCGGGGGCACCGGCGGCCCGCACCGCGTCGCGGCGTCCCGACCGGGCGCCCCGCATGTGGACGCGCCACCGGCGCCCGCGGCGCCCGTGGACGGACCGCGCTACCGCCGCATCATGCGCTTCGCGATGCGCTACATCGCGCAGATGTGGTGGTTCGAGCTCATCCTGCCCCGGATCGGGTTCGGCGCCCTGGCTGCCCGCGGCCGGGCGGCGCGGCTGACGACGCTGGCCCAGCGGTTCCACGTGCTGGCGGTGGAGCTCGGCGGCCTCATGATCAAGGTCGGGCAGTTCCTCTCGTCGCGGCTGGACGTGCTCCCGCCCGAGATCACCAGTGAGCTCGCAGGGCTCCAGGACGAGGTGCCCCCGGTCGCGTTCGACGGGATCCGCGCGCTCGCCGAGGCAGAGCTCGGCATGTCGCTCGAGCGGGCGTTCGTGCGGTTCGACGACGTGCCGGTGGCCGCGGCATCCCTCGGGCAGGCGCACCGGGCACGACTCACGCCCGCCGGCGCCGCCGACGCCGGCTTCGCCGACGTCATCGTCAAGGTGCAGCGGCCCGGCATCGACGAGATCGTCGACATCGACCTGGCGGCCCTGCGCCGCGTCGCGCGCTGGCTCAGCCACGTGCGCGTGGTGGCGGACCACGTCGACCTGCCCGGACTGGTCGAGGAGTTCGCGGCCACGAGCCTGGAAGAGATCGACTATCTGCACGAGGCGGCCAACGCCGAGCGGTTCGCCGAGGACTTCGCCGGCGAGGCGGGGGTGGGCATCCCCGAGGTCGCATGGGAGCGCACCACGCGGCGCGTGCTGACCCTTTCGGACGTCACGGCGATCAAGATCAATGACGTCGCGGGCCTGCGCGCCGCCGGCATCGACCCCGCCGCGGTGGCCGCCCGCTTCGCCGAGGTCATGTTCGAGCAGCTCTTCGACCACGGCTACTTCCACGCCGATCCGCACCCTGGCAACATCTTCGTCACGCCGTCGGCGGTGCCCGCCGATGCCGAGAAGGATGCCGCGTCCCCGCCGTGGCGGCTCACGTTCATCGATTTCGGCATGATGGGCGAGGTCGACGACGAGCTGCGCGCGGGCCTGCGGCGCCTGCTGATCGCGGTGGCCGCGCGCGACAGCCAGAGCCTGGTCGACAGCATCCGGGACGTGGGCGTGCTGCTGCCGTCGGCCGACACGACCGAGCTCGAGCGGGCAATGACGCAGCTGTTCGCCCGGTTCGGCGGCATGGGGTTCGCGCAGCTGCGCAAGGTGGACCCGCGCGAGTTCCGAGACTTCGCGGAGGAGTTCGGCGCCGTGGTGCGGTCGCTGCCGTTCCAGCTGCCCGACAGCTTCCTGCTCGTGATCCGCTCGATGTCGCTGACCAGCGGCGTGTGCAGCGCGCTGGACCCCGAGTTCAACATCTGGGACGCGGTCGAGCCGTTCGCCGGGCGCCTGCTGCGGGCCGAGAGCGGCAACGCTTTGCGCGAGCTGTCGACCCAGGCGCTGGCGGTCGCCGCGGCCACGGTGCGACTGCCGCAGCGGTTCGACGCGCTGGTCACCCGCGTCGAACAGGGACGGGTGACCGTCTCGACCCCGGCGATCGACCGGCGGCTCGCGCGGCTGGAGCGACTCGTGCGCCGCGCGGTCTCGGCGGTGATGTTCGCGGGACTCCTGGTCGGCGGCGTGCTGCTGCTGCCGTGGAATCCGCCGCTGGGCATCGTGCTGATGTCGGTCTCGGCGCTCCCGCTCGCGCACGCGCTGTTCGCGGGCTGGTCCGGCCGCGGCTGACGTCGGCGGTGAAAAGATGAGGGAGTGACCGCCGCCAGCCCCGCCCCGCGCTTCGGCGTGCTGCGCAGCTGGAAGACCGCCCCCTACCTCGTCGGTGCAGGTCTGGCGATGATGGGCGACAACATCGAGCACGTCATCACTTACCTCGTGCTGTGGAACACGTTCCACTCGCCGGTGCTCGTCGGCTTCCAGCTCGTCAGCCACTGGCTGCCGTTCCTGCTGTTCTCGGTCTACGCGGGCTCGCTGGCCCAGCGGTTCGACTGCCGGCGCATCATCCAGGCCGCGCAGGCCCTGTTCATGTTCGTGTCGCTGTGCTGGGGCATCCTGTTCCTCACCGGAACCCTGCAGCTGTGGCAAGCGTGCGTGCTGCTCGTGCTGCACGGCCTGGCCGGTACGCTGTGGGGGCCGGCCGAGCAGATGATGCTGTACGACTTCGCCGGCCGCGAACAGCTGCCCTCGGCGGTGCGGGTGAACGCGACCTTCCGCAGCCTCGGCATCCTGTTCGGACCGGTGGTCGGCTCGGTGCTGCTGCTGACCCTCGGCACGACCTGGGGCATCTTCGCGAACATCGCGTTCTATCTGCCGCTCGTGCTGTTTTTGTCGCGCACGGCGTACACCGGGCACTCGCGCGAGGGCCTGTTCGCGACCGGCCGCGTGTCGATGCTGCAGTCGTTCCGGGTGCTGGGCACGGTGCGCCGCCACCCGCGGATCATGGGCATGCTGATCCTCGCCACCCTCGCGTCGGTGACGATCGGCGCCGTGCTGCAGACCTCGATGCCCGTGTTCGAAGCGGTGCTGACCCCTGCCGGCGCCGACGGCGAGCTCGTGTACGGCACGCTGCTGTTCGCGCTGGGCATGGGCGGCGTGGTCGGCGGGTTCTTCCTCGAGGCGAGCCGCTGGATCCGCCCGACGGCCACGACCGCCGTCGTGGCGTCGATCCTGTTCGGCGCGTTCGCGCTCGTGTTCGCCGTCACGACCTGGCTCGCCGTCGCCGTGGTGGCGCTGCTGCTGACCGGCGTCGCGCAGATCACGTCGACCGCGACCGGGCAGGCGATCGTCCAGCTCGAGGCGCCCGCCGCAGAGCGGGGCCGCGTGCTCGGCGCCTACAGCATGTTCGGGCCGGGCATGCAGACCTTCAGCGGTGTGACCGTCGGAGTGGTCGGCACGCTCGTCGGGATCCCGGCGACCGTCATGATCGGCGGAGCAGTGCTGGTCGTCGGCGCGGCGCTCACGGGTGCGTACATGGCACGCAGCCGGAGCGCAGAGCCCGACCGGGTCGCGTAGCGTCCGCGAGCGCCGCGCTTCCGCGCTCACAGAGTTCGGAAGGTCTCACCGAGTTCGGATGATTCGGCGGAAGACATCCGAACTTCGTGCGATCTTCCGAACGCTGTGAGAGGCCAAGCACGCTAGCCGCGCAGCGGCGCCAGCGCCCCCTCGAGCTGGACGAGCTCGTCGAACATCCCGTGCAGCAGCCGCTGGTTGCTCTCGGTGGGCTCGAAGTCGCCCTCGTCGCCGATGTGCTGCGCGGCCCAGGCGAGCTCGACGTTGATCGTCGTCGGCACGAGCCCGAGCGCCATCTCGACCGGCCGGATCGCCGTCGTCCCGCGCGTGCCGCCCGAGATCCCGCCGTAGCTCACGGTGCCCACGGGCTTGCGCCGCCACTCCTGGTGCAGGTAGTCGAGGGCGTTCTTCAGGCTCGGCGCGTAGCTGAAGTTGTACTCCGGCTGCACGAAGACGAACGCGTCGGATGCCTCGACCCGCGCGCTCCACGCCTTCGTGTGCTCTTTCGTGTACTGGCGCAGCTTCGGGTGGTTGGGCTCGTCCATCAGCGGAAGGCCGATCTGCTTCAGGTCGGCGACGTCGATCTCGAACCGGCCGTCGGCTTCGGCCTCGTGGCGCACCCATTCGGCGATCGGAAGTCCGATGCGTCCTTCGCGCACGCTGGCGACGAGGATCATGAGACGGGTCATGTGGTGTCTCCCTTCCGATGTCGATTCAACCGCATGGATTGAATGCCGATTCCCGCCCCGCACACAGGGGAGTCGAGGACGGACCCCATAGAATCGGTCGTCTATGGATCCCGCAGCCCTCTCCGCCACCCTGCTCGATGTCGTCCGCCTGCTGGCCGAGGCGCGACGACCCGAGTCGACGGCCGGGCTGACCGCCGCGGATCTTCCGCTCGAGCGGCCGAAGAACCGCGAGCACGGAGACTGGGCGTCCAACGCCGCGCTCAAGCTCGCCAAGGCCGTCGGCACCAACCCGCGCGTGCTCGCCGCCGAGATCGCCGAGGCGCTGGGCGTGGTCCCGGGCATCGCGTCGGTGGAGGTCGCGGGTCCCGGTTTCATCAACATCCGCTTGGATGCCGCGGCCGCCGGATCCCTCGCGAAGACCATCGTCGAGGCCGGTGCGGCCTACGGCGGCGGCGACAGCCGGGTCGGCGAAGTGATCAACCTCGAGTTCGTGAGCGCGAACCCCACCGGGCCGATCCATCTCGGCGGCACCCGCTGGGCGGCGGTCGGCGACGCGCTCGCGCGCATCCTCGCCTCGCAGGGCGCAGAGGTCACCCGCGAGTACTACTTCAACGACCACGGCGCGCAGATCGACCGGTTCGCGCGCAGCCTCGTCGCCGCCCACGACGGCCTGCCGACTCCCGAGGACGGCTACGGCGGGGCCTACATCTCCGACATCGCCCGCCGCGTGGCCCTCGCGTACCAGGGCGACCTCGACGTGCTGGACGCCGCCGCGAAGCAGGAGGCGTTCCGCAGCCTCGGCGTCGGGTTCATGTTCGACGAGATCAAGCAGGACCTGCACGAGTTCGGCGTCGACTTCGACGTCTACTTCCACGAGAACAACCTGCACGCCTCCGGCGCGGTCGACCGCGCCATCGCCCGGCTGCGCGAGCTCGGCCACATCTTCGAGCAGGACGGCGCCACGTGGCTGCGCTCCACGGACTTCGGCGACGACAAGGACCGCGTGATCCTCAAGTCCGACGGAGAGGCGGCCTACTTCTCCGGCGACCTCGCGTACTACCTCGACAAGCGCGAGCGCGGCTTCAACCGCTGCATCATCATGCTCGGCGCCGATCACCACGGCTACGTCCGCCGGCTGATGGCCATGTGCGCGGCGTTCGGGGACGAGCCGGGCCTCAACCTGCAGATCCTCATCGGCCAGATGGTCAACCTGGTCAAGGACGGCCAGCCGGTGCGCATGTCCAAGCGCGCCGGGACGATCGTCACGCTCGAGGACCTGGTCGAGATCGTGGGCGTGGATGCCGCGCGCTACGCGCTGACCCGCAGCTCGGCCGACTCGAACCTCGACGTCGACCTCGACGTGCTGCAGCGGCGTACGAACGACAACCCGGTGTTCTACGTGCAGTACGCGCACGCGCGCACCCACAACGTCGCGCGCAACGCCGCGCAGGCGGGCGTCGACCGCAGCGAGTTCGCGCCCGAGACCCTCACGCACGAGACCGAGTCGGCGCTGCTGGGAGCCCTGCAGGAGTTCCCGCGCGTGGTCGGCTTCGCCGCCGAGGTGCGCGAGCCGCACCGCGTCGCACGCTACCTCGAAGAGCTCGCCGGCCTGTACCACCGCTGGTACGACAACTGCCGCGTCATCCCGCTGGGCGACGCTCCCATCGAGTCCGTGCACCGCACGCGTCTGTGGCTGAACGACGCCACCGGCCAGGTGCTGCGCAACGGCCTCGGCCTTCTGGGAGTGAGCGCGCCCGAGCGCATGTAGTCATCGGAAAGGGGCCCGAACGCCATGGCTGATCGACCAGCACCCTTGCCTGACCCGACCGAGCCGCTGAACATCCCGCCGAAGCCGCCGCTTCCGGCGCCGCCGACCGAGCCCATCTCGTCGCCGGCACCGGATGCCGCGGCCGCGGCATCCGCGTCGCCGACGCCGGCCGAGCCGCCCGTCGAACCCGAGGCGACCACCCTGCCGCTGCCGATCGTGCCCGCAGCGCCCGCCTACCCGCAGACCGGGCAGTACCCGCAGACGGCGGCGTACCCGCAGTACACGCAGCAGATGCCCGCGCAGGCGGCCGCCGCGCCCGCCCCGCCGCGCAAGCGCCGGCGGTGGAAGGGTCCGGTCATCACCCTGAGCGTCGTGGTCGTGCTCGCGGTGCTCGCCGGGGTCGGCTGGGTCGCCGGCAACGCCTGGGCCAAGCAGACCGTCATCGACCAGGTGCAGCAGAAGACCCGCCAGGCCCTGGGCGTGCCGGCCGACCACCCGGTCGAGGTCACGGTCGCCGAGCCCATGCTGCCGCAGCTGGTGGCCGGTGACCTCAGCACGCTCACGGTCACCGTCCCCGACGCCCCGCTGGGAAAGACGACCGGCGACGTGACCGTGAACGCCACCGGCGTGCCGATCCGCGGCGACGGTGCGGCCACGAGCGTGCAGGCGGACGTGAGCCTCAAGCCCGACGCGATCGCGAAGCTCGTCGGCGACCTCGGCCGCACCGTGCCCGGCTCCCTGCACATCGTCGGCAAGGACGTCGCGGTCTCGCTCGACCCGTCGCAGTTCCTCAGCGGCGTCTCGTTCACGCTCACCCTGCGCCCGTCCGCGAAGGACGGCCGGCTGGTGCTCACCCCGGTCGGATTCGACGTGGGCGGCGAGAAGATGTCGGCCGACATCATCCGGCAGCGCTTCGGGACGCTGGCCGACGGCATCCTCGCCCCGCGCAGCTTCTGCGTGGCCACGACGTTCCCGAAGGGCATGACGATGACCGCCATCGAGGTGGGCAGGGATGCCGTGACCACGTCGTTCCACGTCGACCCCCGCATCATGGCGGACCCGTCGTTACAGAAGCCGGGCACCTGCGGTTGACCCCGGTAGACTTCAGAGATACTCCCGGTGCAGGCGTCGACCCGGCGCGACCGGAGAACCCTTCCGGAAACGCCGCACCGAAGCATCCACCGATTGGACCGTCCTTGTCCGCCTCCGCCCACCCTCTCGCCCCGCCGATCGTCCCCGACGACGCCAACGGGCTCGTCGAGCGCGTGTGGCCGGCCTCAGCGCGACGCGACGAGCACGGCGAGCTGACCATCGCGGGCGTGGGCGTCGCCCGGCTGCGCGACACGTTCGGCACGCCGCTGTACGTCCTCGACGAGGACGAGGTGCGCTCGCACGCCCGGCGCACCGTCGCCGCGTTCGATGCGGCGGCCCTCGCGCACGGCACCACGGCCCGCGTCTACTACGCGGGCAAGGCGTTCCTGTGCACCGAGGTCGTGCGCTGGGTCGCGGACTGCGGCATGAACGTCGACGTGTGCAGCCTCGGCGAGCTCGAGGTGGCGCTGGCCGCCGGCGCCGATCCGGCGCGGCTCGGCTTCCACGGCAACAACAAGCGCACGATCGAGCTCGAACGCGCCGTCGAGGCCGGCGTGGGCACCGTGATCGTCGACAGCCTCATCGAGATCGAGCGGCTCGCCGCCATCGCCGACCGCCGGGGCGCCGTGCAGCAGGTGCTGCTGCGGGTCAACAGCGGCGTGCACGCCGAGACCCACGAGTTCCTGGCCACCGCGCACGAGGACCAGAAGTTCGGCTTCGCGATGGATGCCGCACCCGCCGCGGTCGCCCGCATCCGCGAACTCGGCTCGCTGCGGTTCCTCGGACTGCACTGCCACATCGGCTCGCAGATCTTCGGCGTCGCCGGCTTCGCCGAGTCGGCCGCCCGCCTCGTCGACCTGCACGCGCAGCTGCTCGAGGACGGCCCGATCCCGCTGCTGAACCTCGGCGGCGGGTTCGGCATCGCCTACACCGCCGCCGACGACCCGACCCCGATCGAGGACCTGGCCGCCGGCATCGTGGCGGCCGTCGCGCAGGAGTGCGAGGTGCGCGGCATCCCCCTCCCCGAGCTGGCGTTCGAACCCGGCCGCGCGATCGTCGGCCAGGCCGGCGTCACGCTCTACGAGGTGGGCACCGTCAAGCCCGTAACGATCGGCGAGGACGCGCAGCGCCTCTATGTCAGCGTCGACGGCGGCATGAGCGACAACCCGCGGCCCGCGCTGTACGGCGCGCAGTACTCCGCGCGACTCGCGTCGCGGGTCTCGGATGCCGCGCCCGCCCTGGTGCGCGTCGTCGGGTCGCACTGCGAGTCCGGCGACATCGTCGTCGACCAGGAGCACCTGCCGGGCGACGTCGCCCCGGGCGACCTGCTGGCCGTGCCCGCCACCGGCGCCTACTGCTTCTCGCTCGCGAGCAACTACAACTACCTGCCGCGCCCTGCCGTCGTCGCCGTGCGCGGCGGACAGGCCCGCGTCATCGTGCGCGGGGAGACGATCGCCGACCTCCTGCAGCGGGACGCCGGCATCGCCGAGGAAAGGAACGCATGATCGACTACCGTCGCCTGCGCATCGCCCTGCTGGGCGCCGGCTCCGTCGGATCGCAGGTCGCCGACCTGCTGCTCACCCACGCCGACGAACTGGCCGACCGGTCCGGTGCGGCGCTGGAGTTGGCAGGCATCGCCGTGCGCGACCTCGACGCCCCGCGCGACACCGACCTGCCGCGCGAGCTGTTCACCACCGACGCCGAGACGCTCATCGTCGGCAGTGACATCGTCATCGAGCTGATGGGCGGCATCGAGCCGGCCCGCACGCACATCCTGACGGCGCTGAACTCGGGCGCCGACGTGGTGACCGGCAACAAGGCGCTGCTGGCCGCGCACGGCGCCGAGATCTACGATGCCGCCGACCAGGTCGGGGCGTCGGTCTACTACGAGGCGGCCGTCGCCGGGGCGATCCCGATCATCCGTCCGCTGCGCGACTCGCTGGCCGGCGACCGCGTGCACCGCATCATGGGCATCGTCAACGGCACGACGAACTACATCCTCGACCGGATGGACGCCGAGGGCGCCGAGATGCCCGAGATCCTCGCCGACGCGCAGCGCCTCGGCTATGCCGAGGCCGACCCGACCAGCGACATCGAGGGCTACGACGCCGCGCAGAAGGCGGCGATCCTGGCGAGCCTGGCGTTCCACACCAGCGTCCCGCTGGAGGCGGTGCACCGCGAGGGCATCACGTCGATCACGCGGGCGACGATGGATGCCGCGCGCCACGCCGGCTACGTCATCAAGCTGCTCGCGGTGTGCGAGCGGGTCACCGGGCGGGCTGCGGCATCCGGCACCGCATCCGAGGCCGACGAGGCGATCTCGGTGCGCGTGTACCCCGCCCTGATCCGCCGCGACCACCCGCTGGCCAGCGTCCACGGTGTGAACAACGCCGTGTTCGTCGAGGCGGAGGCGGCGGGCAACCTCATGTTCTACGGCGCCGGGGCCGGGGGAGTGCAGACCGCATCCGCCGTGCTCGGAGACGTCGTCTCGGCGGCCCGGCGTCACATCGCCGGCGGCGTCGGAGTGGGCGAGTCGACGAGGGCGAACCTCCCCGTGCTCGACATCGGCCACGTGGTCACCCGATACCAGGTCACCCTCGAGGTCGACGACCGGCCGGGCGTGCTCGCGCGCGTGGCGGGCATCCTGTCCGAAGGACGGGTATCGATCGCGACGGTGGAGCAGACCATCCAGCCCTCGCCGGACGGCGAGGCGGGCACGGGCTCGGCCCGGCTGGTGATCGGAACGCACAAGGCTTTGGAGCAGGACCTCGGCGACACCGTGCAGCGGCTCGCCGCCGAAGACGTGGTGGAGCGCGTCGTCTCGGTCCTGCGTGTGGAAGGAGACTGACATGGCACATGTCTGGCGCGGAGTCCTCCGCGAATACGCCGACCGACTCGGCGTCACCGAATCGTCGACCGTGGTGACCCTCGGCGAGGGCGGCACACCGCTGATCCCGGCCCCCGCGCTGTCGCGCCGTACCGGCGCCGAGGTGTGGGTGAAGTTCGAAGGCATGAACCCGACCGGCTCGTTCAAGGACCGCGGCATGACCGTGGCGCTCTCGCGCGCCGTCGAGCACGGCGCGAAGGCGGTCGTGTGCGCCTCGACCGGCAACACGTCGGCCTCGGCCGCCGCCTACGCCGCGCACGCGGGCATCACCGCGGCCGTGCTCGTGCCCGAGGGCAAGATCGCGATGGGCAAGCTCGCGCAGGCCGTGATCCACGGCGGGCGGCTGCTGCAGATCCGCGGCAACTTCGACGACTGCCTCGAGATCGCCCGGGAGCTGGCCGACAACTATCCCGTGCACCTGGTGAACTCGGTCAACCCCGACCGCATCGAGGGGCAGAAGACCGCGGCCTACGAGGTCGTCGAGCAGCTCGGCGACGCCCCCGACTTCCACTTCATCCCGGTCGGCAACGCCGGCAACTACACGGCCTACAGCCGCGGCTACCGCGAAGAGGCCGCCCGGGGCGTCGCGACCCGCGTGCCGCGCATGTTCGGCTTCCAGGCCGAGGGCTCGGCGCCCATCGTGCGCGGCGAGGTCGTGAAGAACCCCGAGACGGTCGCCACGGCGATCCGCATCGGCAACCCGGCGTCGTGGCACCTGGCCCTCGAGGCGCGGGATGCCACGAACGGCTGGTTCGGCGCGATCGACGACGGGCGCATCCTCGCGGCCCAGAAGCTGCTGGCCGCCGAGGTGGGCGTGTTCGTCGAGCCCGGCTCGGCCGTGAGCGTGGCGGGCCTGCTCGACCGCGCCGAGGCCGGCGTGATCCCCGCCGGGTCCCGCGTCGTGCTCACCGTCACCGGGCACGGCCTGAAGGACCCGCAGTGGGCGCTGCGCGAGCTCGACGGCACCGAGGTCACCCCGACCGTGGTCGACGCCGACACCCGCCAGGTCGCTGAAGTGCTCGAGCTCGGCGCGTCCGACACCGTGTCCGACACCGCGGAGGCGACCGCGTGAGCCCAGCCCTGGTGTCGCCGGTCGTGGCGGGACGCACCGTCGCGGTGCGGGTGCCCGCCACGAGCGCGAACCTGGGGCCGGGCTTCGACACGCTCGGCCTCGCGCTGAGCCTGTACGACGAGATCGTCGTCGAGGCCCTGCCCGAGGGCGAGCTGCGGATCGACGTGACCGGCCCCGGGTCCGAGGCGGTGCCGCGCGACGACTCGCACCTGGTGGTGCGGGCCATGGCGTATGCGTTCGAGGCGGTGGGGCGCCGGATGCCGGGGGTCGGGCTGTCCAGCAGCATCGTGATCCCGCACGGCCGGGGCCTCGGATCGTCCGGGGCCGCCGTGGTCGCGGGGCTGCTCGCGGCCCGCGGCCTGCTGGCCGGAGACGTCGAGTTCGGCCCGTCGCTGCTGCTGCGGCTGGCCACCGAGCTGGAGGGGCACCCCGACAACGTCGCCCCGGCGCTGTTCGGAGGACTGACGATCGCGTGGATGGACGAGCACGGCCCGCAGTACAAGAAGCTGCTCGTGCACCGCGGCGTCGCGCCGCTCGTGTTCGTCCCCGAGTTCGTCATGCCCACGAGCGTCGCCCGGGGGCTGGCTCCGCTGCAGGTCACCCGCGAGGACGCCGTGTTCAACGTGTCGCGCTCGGCACTGCTGATCGCCGCGCTCACGCAGAGTCCCGAGCTGCTGCTGGCCGCGACCGACGACAAGCTGCACCAGAACTACCGCGCACAGGCCATGCCCGACACCGACCGGCTCGTGCGGGCGCTGCGCGCGGCCGGGTTCGCCGCGGTGCTCAGCGGTTCGGGTCCCTCGGTCCTGGTGCTCGCCGACGGACCCGGCCGGCGTCTGGAGGCGGCCCAGCTCGCGGCATCCGTCACGGACACGCCCTGGGAGGCGCTGATGCTCGCCGTCGACTTCAAGGGTGGTACAGTGAGAAACCATACGGAGGATGCTTCGCAGTCAGCGACGCACGCGTCGTGAACTGGCGAGAATCTTTTCCTCCATCGCATTCTGCGAACACCCGCACCGCCCCGCCGGCTGACATGACCCGGTCTGGGACTCGTCCCCGGCCCCTGTGAGCCGACGGCGCACCGGCGCGCGTCCCCGACGCCCGTCCGGAGCGGTTCTGTCTATCCAATCGTTTTGACAAGGAGAACTCGTGGAGTCCATCTCCGAGATCCACACCGGCGACGCTTCCGGCGCCCCCGCCTCTGCCGAGAGCGCTGCCGCTCCCGCCCCGGGCGGATCCAAGCCCGAGACGCTGATCGACCTGCCCGAGGCGGCCGAGGCCAAGCCCGCGCGCAAGCGCGCGCCGCGCCGTGCCAAGAGCGAGCCCGCCGCCGCGGCGGACTCGTCCGAGGCAGCGTCCGCACCGGCCGAGACCGCGCCCGCCGCCGAGCGGTCGCAGGCCGACGCGCCCACCGCCGAGCCCGCCTCGGCCGACGGCCAGGCCCCGGCCGAGGCCCCGGCCAAGAAGGCGCCCGCCCGCACCCGCAAGAGCCCGGCCAAGAAGAAGGCCGAGGCCGAGCAGCAGGCCGCCGACGCGCAGGCCGAGGCGCCCGCCGAGACCACCGCCGTCGTCGAGGGCGCCCAGGGCGCCCAGGGCGCCCAGAAGCCCGAGCCGACCGCCGACGGCGCGGCCGAGGCATCCACCCCCGCCAAGGGCGGGCGCAGGAAGCCAGCCTCCGCCGAGGCGCCGGCCGAGGGCGCGTCCGAAACGCCTGCCGAGTCGCCCGCTCCCGCCGAGGGCGGCGAGTCCGAGGGCGGCGAGCAGCCGTCGCGCAGCCGCAACCGCGGCCGCAACCGCAATCGCAACCGCAACGCGGGCGGCAACGGAGGCAACGCCGGCCAGGGCGGCCAGGGCGGCGGCAACGAGTCCGACGACGACGAGCGCGGATCGGGTCGCGGGCGCCAGCGCAACAAGCGCCGCGGCGCCGCCGGCGACGAGTTCGAGACCGAGATCGGCGAGGACGACGTCCTGGTCCCGATCGCGGGCATCCTCGATGTGCTCGAGAACTACGCGTTCGTGCGCACGACCGGCTACCTTCCCGGGGCGACCGACGTGTACGTCTCGCTCGGCCAGGTCAAGAAGTACAACCTGCGCAAGGGCGACGCGATCGTCGGTGCGATCAAGCAGCCCCGCGAGGGCGAGCAGTCCAGCCGCCAGAAGTACCACGCGCTCGTGAAGGTCGACGCGGTCAACGGACTGAGTGTCGAGGATGCCGCGGCCCGCGTCGAGTTCGGCAAGCTGACGCCGCTGTACCCGCAGGAGCGCCTGCGCCTCGAGACCGCGCCCGAGAAGCTCACGCAGCGCATCATCGACCTGGTCGCCCCGATCGGCAAGGGTCAGCGCGGCCTCATCGTCGCCCCGCCCAAGGCCGGCAAGACCATCGTGCTGCAGCAGATCGCCAACGCGATCGCGACGAACAACCCCGAGGTCCACCTCATGGTCGTGCTCGTCGACGAGCGGCCCGAAGAGGTCACCGACATGCAGCGCACGGTCAAGGGCGAGGTCATCGCCTCGACCTTCGACCGCCCGGCCGAAGATCACACCACCGTCGCCGAACTCGCGATCGAGCGCGCCAAGCGCCTGGTCGAGCTCGGCCGCGACGTGGTCGTGCTGCTCGACTCGATCACCCGGCTCGGCCGCGCCTACAACATCTCGGCGCCCACCAGCGGCCGCGTGCTCACCGGCGGCGTCGACGCCTCGGCGCTGTACCCGCCCAAGCGGTTCTTCGGCGCGGCGCGCAACATCGAGAACGGCGGATCGCTCACGATCCTCGCGACCGCTCTCGTGGAGACCGGGTCGAAGATGGACGAGGTCATCTTCGAGGAGTTCAAGGGCACCGGCAACAGCGAGCTGCGCCTGAACCGCCAACTGGCCGATAAGCGCATCTTCCCGGCCGTGGACGTCAACGCGTCCTCGACCCGCCGCGAAGAGATGCTGCTGAGCCCCGACGAGGTCAAGATCACGTGGAAGCTGCGCCGCGCGCTTGCGGGCCTTGACCCGCAGCAGGCGCTGGAGGTCGTGCTCGGCAAGCTCAAGGAGACGCAGTCCAACGTCGAGTTCCTCGTGCAGATGCAGAAGTCGATCCCGGCGCCGACCGCCGGCCACGGCGGCGGCCACTCGCACGGGCACGAGAACAGCATCCGCTGAGCCCGGTCGAGTGGTGGCCGAGTCCGCAGCGCCCGAGCCGGCGATGTTCGAGTCCGTCAAGGGCCTCATCGCCGAGCACAAGGCCGTCCAGGAGGAGCTGAGCGATCCCGCCGTCCACGCCGATGCGGCGCGGGCCAAGCGGGTGAACCGGCGCTACGCCGAGCTGTCGAAGATCGTCGCGGCCCATGATGCGTGGGCCGCGGCATCCGACGATCTCGCGGCCGCGCGCGAGCTCGCCCGAGAGGACGACGCGTTCGCGGACGAGATCCCGGCGCTCGAAGAGCAGGCCGCCGCAGCGCAGGAGAAGCTGCGGCGCCTGCTCATCCCGCGCGACCCCGACGACGCCCGCGACGTGATCATGGAGATCAAGCAGGGCGAGGGCGGCGCCGAGTCGGCGCTGTTCGCCGCCGACCTGCTGCGCATGTACCTGCAGTACGCGGCCTCGAAGGGCTGGAAGACCGAGTTGCTCGAGCGCAACGAGTCGGATCTCGGCGGCTACAAGGACGTGCAGATCGCGATCAAGGGGTCCTCGTCCGATCCCGCACAGGGCGTGTGGGCGCACCTGAAGTACGAGGGCGGCGTGCACCGCGTGCAGCGCGTGCCGGCCACCGAGTCGCAGGGGCGCATCCACACCTCGACCACCGGCGTGCTCGTCTTCCCCGAGGTCGACGAGCCCGACGAGATCGAGATCAACCCGAACGACCTGAAGATCGACGTGTACCGCTCGTCCGGCCCCGGCGGTCAGTCGGTGAACACGACCGACTCGGCCGTGCGCATCACACACCTGCCCACCGGCATCGTCGTGTCGATGCAGAACGAGAAGAGCCAGCTGCAGAACCGCGAGGCGGGCATGCGCGTGCTGCGCGCACGGCTCCTGGCCCGCCAGCAGGAAGAGCTGGCGGCTGCGGCATCCGACGCCCGGCACTCGCAGATCCGCGGCATGGACCGCTCCGAGCGCATCCGCACCTACAACTTCCCCGAGAACCGCATCGCCGACCACCGCACCGGGTACAAGGCCTACAACCTCGACCAGGTGATGGACGGCGCGCTCGACCCGATCGTCGAATCGGCGGTGCGCGCCGACGAAGAGGCGCGGCTTTCGGCCCTGGCCGACGAGGCCTGAGCCTCAGATGTAGTACTCGGGCGCGGCCAGCAGCGCCCGAGTGTCCTCGCCGGGGCGCCGCGCTCGGGGCTTGGCGGGCACGCCCACCAGCACGCTGTCGGGGGGCGCGTCCTTGGTGACCACGGCGTTCGCGCCGATCACGCAGCCGGCGCCGATCGTGATCGGGCCGAGCACCTTCGCGCCCGCTCCGATCGCGACGCCGTCGCCGATCGTGGGATGCCTCTTCCCGCCTTCGCGCTGACGTCCGCCGAGCGTCACCCCGTGGTACAGCATGACGTCGTCGCCGACCTCGGCGGTCTCGCCGATGACCACGCCCATGCCGTGATCGATGAAGAACCGGCGGCCGATCACCGCGCCGGGGTGGATCTCGATCCCGGTGAGCCAGCGCGTGAGCTGCGAGCCCGTGCGCGCGACGAACCGGATCCTGCGCATCCACAGCGCATGCCAGACGCGGTGCGCCCAGATCGCGTGCAGGCCGGGGTAGAGCAGCGCGATCTCCACGCCGCTGCGCGCCGCAGGGTCGCGCAGCCGTGCGGCGGCGACGTCCTCGCGGATCCGGTCGACGACGCCCATGTCACTTGGCCTCTTCGCGCTTGGCCTCTTCGCGCTTGGGCTCGCGCAGGTCCTCGAACAGCGCGGTGCTGAGGTACCGCTCGCCGGTGTCGGGCACGATCACCACGATGCGCTTGCCGGCGCTCTCGGGCCGTGCGGCGATCTGCAGCGCGGCCCAGACCGCGGCGCCCGCCGACATCCCAGCGAGGATGCCCTCCTGGGCGGCGAGGGCGCGCGCCGTGCTCAGCGCGTCCTCGAACTCGACGCCGATGACCTCGTCGTACACGTCGGTGTCGAGCACCGGCGGCAGGAAGTTCGGCCCGATGCCCTGGATCTTGGCCGGGCCCGGGTGGCCCTCGGCCAGCAGCGGCGAGGTGGCCGGCTCCACGGCCACGACCTTCACGTCGGGATTGCGCTCCTTGAGCACCTGTCCGACACCGGTGATCGTGCCGCCCGTGCCGACGCCGGCGACGAACACGTCGACGTCGCCGTCGGTGTCGCGCCAGATCTCCTCGGCGGTGGTCTCGCGGTGGATCGCGACGTTCGCAGGGCTCTCGAACTGCTTGGCCAGGATCGCCCCCGGCGTCTTCGCCACGATCTCCTCGGCGACCGCGATCGCCCCGGTCATGCCCTTGTAGGGGTCGGTGAGCACGAGCTCGGCCCCGAGCGCCTTCAGCAGCACGCGGCGTTCCTTCGACAGCGAGGCGGGCATCGTGATGATCACCTTGTAGCCGCGTGCGGCGCCCACCAGCGCCAGCGCGATGCCGGTGTTGCCGCTGGTGGATTCGACGATCGTGCCGCCGGGCGCGAGGGTGCCCGACGCCTCGGCCGCGTTCACAAGCGCGATGCCGAGGCGGTCCTTCACGCTCGAGCCGGGGTTGTAGAACTCGAGCTTGGCGAGCACCTCGGCCTGCGAGCCGTCGGTGACGCGGTTCAGGCGCACGAGCGGGGTGCCGCCGAAGGCGGTGGTGATGTCGGAGTGGATGCCGGGCATGTGGGGCCTTTCCGCGATTCGGGATCGGCCTCAGCCTACGGTCGCCGGGCGGGCGCGGGGGAGGAATGTGTCGAAAATGTCGCTCGTCACATTCCGTCACCGGCGGTCACACGGCGACACGGCATCAGCGCCGGCGGCGCGTGCGGCATACCGTCAGCAGGGATGCATCACCTCGCACACCGTCAGCGACTCGGGTTCTTCACCCGGGTGCTCGAAGCCGCGCCCGCCGCCGACCGCTATCGGTTCGCGGTGGAGCAGATCGTCGCCGCTGAGCGGGCCGGGTTCGACACCGCGTGGGTGGCGCAGCACCACTTCCACCGCGACGAGGGCGGCCTGCCGTCGCCGTTCGTGCTGCTCGCGTACGCCGCGGCGTTCACCGAGCGCATCACGCTGGGCACCGCGATCGTCGCACTGTCTCTCGAGGACCCGCTGCGGGTGGCCGAGGACGCGGCGGTCCTCGCCCGGCTGTCGGGTGGCCGATTCGAGCTGGGCGTGGGCAGCGGCAGCACCGCGAGCGCGTTCGCTCCGTTCGGGAAGGATGCCGCGCACCGCTCGCGGCTCTACGTCGAGAACGTGCGGCGCCTGGACGATGCGCTGGCCGGCGCCCGCCTGACCGCCGACGACGGCGCCCTGTATCCGGCGGCCCCCGAGCTGCGCACGACGATCTGGGAGGCGACGTCGTCGGTGCCGGGGGCGACGCGGATCGGGGCGGCCGGTCACGGGCTCATGCTGGCGCGCTCGCAGCCCCGCTCGGCCGGCGAGCAGAGGGGCGGCGGCGACCAGAGCCTCGGGGCGATGCAGCGGCCGCTGGTCGAGGCGTACCTGGACGCGTTGCCGGCGGGGGCGACGCCGCGGGTCCTCGCTTCGCGCAGCGTGTTCGTCACCGACGACAGGGTCACCGCACGGGCGCTCGCCGAGCGCGGCCTCGAGCGAGCGGCCGGCGACGCGCGTAGGGCGGGACTGGGCGTGCCCGCGGGCGCGACCGCCGAGGTGCTGGCGGCCCTCGACGTGCACGTCGGCACGCCGGACGAGGTGGTCGCAGAACTGGCCGCCGACGAGGTGCTCGCCGCGGCCACCGACATCGTCTTCCAGGTGCACCCGGTCGATCCGCCGCACGAGCTCGTGCTGCGATCGATCCAGCTGATCGCCGGCGAGGTCGCTCCCGCGCTCGGATGGCGGCGCGGAACGCTGCAGCGCCGCTGACCGTCAGACGATCAGCGGCGCTGCGAGGGTGTTGTCAGTGGGCGGCGTCGAATGCTTCGAGCACCGCGGCCGGCACCCGGCCGCGGTCCGACAGCTCGTAGCCGTTCTCTTTCGCCCAGGCGCGGATGGGCCCATAGTCCCGCTGACCGGTGCGGCGGCGTCCGCCGCGCGCCACGGTGGTGCGGCGGGCTCCGCGGCCTCCGGCCACGGCGCGACCGGCTGCCACATAAGGGCTCACCGCGTCGCGCAATGCGGAGGCGTTCTCGTCGGTCAAGTCGATCTCATAGGCGATGCCGTCGAGCGAGAACAGAACGGTCTGACCCTCGCCGGGTTCGAGAACGGTTCCATCCATGTCGTCGACCAATTGGTGCACGATTTTTCTGGCCATGGATGAATTCTGGCAGAAGCCGGCATTCGACACGCGAATTGATTATAGAACTTTAAGGAAGAATGCCCGCGCGCCGCGCTTTGGCGACTGCGGAATGCCGGGTCGAGGCATCCAATTTCGACATCGCGGCCGCGAGATACGATTTCACGGTCGCCTCTTTCAATCCCAAGGCGATTCCGATCTGCGCATTCGTCGAACCCAGAGCGGCGCATGCCAGCACGTCGGTCTCACGCGGAGAAAGAGGGATTTCGAGTTCGACGGGGGATCGATCGGCCGACAACGCCGCCAGACGGAGTTCGACCTGTGCGAGTCGCCGGCGCAATGCACGGTCTTCGACGGTCGCTGCGATCTGACGCAATTGGGCGTACGCCTCGCGCAGCTCCTCTTGCGTGGTCGCGGTCAGAGCCGATGTGTGATCGGGGACGGGAATGCGCGCCAGACGCCGGTTCACCTCGTCGCGGATGCGCAATTCGGTGGCGACCTCGTCGGCGATCGCGAAAGCGGGGCGGGCGGCGAGCTCGCCGATCGGGGCCTGGCCCCACGAGCCGCAGTAGAGCACGCCGCGCGGGGTGCCCGCGACGATCACCGGAACGGCGAACAGGGTCGCGATGCCTTCGCCGAGGACGACCCGGTCGTAGTCGTGGGTGATGCCCTTCGCGGTGCGGTAGTCCAGGGCCAGCCGCGGCCGTGTCTCGATCACCGCGCGTCCGCCCAGGCCCCGGCCCCGTTCGACCACGAGGGTGTCGAGCAGGTGCGTGCGCGCGCCCGACACGGCGCTGACGTGCACGCCGTCCTCGTGCAGCAGCCCGCCGAACGCGACGGGGAAGCGGGTGCGGGCGGTCAGCTCGGCCACGGCGTGTGAGATCAGATCGGCATCCGGGGCGGCGGTGGCAGCGGACACGCGCAATACCTACTTCCGGGGGTGACGGGGATTCACAGGTGCTTCGTAGCCTCAACCCTACTCGCGTGTCGATCCCGATCACGCTGTCATTGTGCGGTGCATCGATGCACCGCTCAGTCATGAGGCAAGGAGGCCCCGTGTCAGATCCCACGACCGATGTCACCCCGAAGGGGGGCATCGACTACGTCGCCGTGCAGGAGTCGGCGCCGTTCCGATCATTGCGGAAGGCGCAGCGCAGCTTCGTCTTCCCGCTGTCGGTGGCGTTCCTGCTCTGGTATTTCGTCTATGTCCTGCTGTCGTCGTTCGCGACGGAATTCATGTCGCAGCGCGTCTGGGGCGACATCACCGTCGGCCTGCTGTTCGGGCTCGGTCAATTCGTCACGACATTCGCCATCACGATGTGGTATGTGTCATACGCGAATCGCAAACTGGACCCGAAGGCCGAGTCGATCCGGGAAGAACTCGAGAACCGGCAGGGGGCGGCGTCGTGAACGGACTCGTCTTCGCCGCCGACGGCGCCACGGAAGTCGAGAACAACCCGATTCTGAACATGACGATCTTCGCCCTGTTCGTCGCCGTCACGCTGTTCATCGTCATTCGCGCCAGCCGCAACAACAAGACCGCCGCCGACTATTATGCGGCGGGTCGTTCGTTCTCGGGTCCGCAGAACGGATTCGCCATTTCGGGCGACTATCTGTCCGCGGCGTCGTTCCTCGGCATCTGCGGTGCGATCGCCGTGAACGGATATGACGGATTCCTCTATTCCATCGGATTCCTCGTCGCATGGCTCGTGGCCCTTCTGCTGGTCGCCGAGCTCATGCGCAACACCGGCAAGTTCACGATGGCGGACGTGCTCTCGTTCCGCCTCAAACAGCGCCCGGTGCGGATGGCGGCGGCGATCACCACGCTCGTGGTGTGCCTGTTCTATCTGCTCGCGCAGATGGCCGGCGCCGGCGCCCTGGTGTCGCTGCTGCTGGGCATCGACGGCGAGCTCGGCCAGTCGCTGGTGATCGCCGTGGTGGGCGTGCTGATGATCGTGTACGTGCTGGTGGGCGGCATGAAGGGCACCACCTGGGTGCAGATCGTGAAGGCGGGGCTGCTGATCGTGGGCGCGGTCGTCATGACGATCTGGGTGCTGGCGCTGAACGGCTTCAGCATCGACACGCTGCTCGAGAACGCCGTGGCCGCCTCCCCGGCAGGAGAGAAGGTGCTCGCCCCCGGTCTGCAGTACGGCAGCAACCCGTGGGACTTCATCTCGCTGGCGATCGCGCTCGTGCTCGGCACGGCCGGCCTGCCGCACGTGCTGATGCGGTTCTACACGGTGCCGACGGCCAAAGAGGCGCGGCGCTCGGTCGTGTGGGCCATCTGGCTGATCGGCCTGTTCTACCTGCTCACGCTCGTGCTCGGCTACGGCGCCGGAGCACTGGTGGGTCCCGAGGCGATCAAGAAGGCGCCCGGCGGCGTCAACTCGGCGGCTCCCCTCCTGGCGGCCCACCTGGGCGGTCCAGTGCTGCTGGGGATCATCTCGGCGGTCGCGTTCGCCACGATCCTCGCCGTGGTCGCGGGGCTCACGATCACCGCGGCAGCGTCGTTCTCGCACGACATCTACACGAACGTCGTCAAGAGGGGCAAGGTCGAGCCGGGCACCGAGGTCAAGGTCGCCCGCCGCACCGTGCTGGTGATCGGCGTGCTCGCCATCGTGGGCGGCATCGGCGTGCAGCACCAGAACGTCGCGTTCCTGGTGGCGCTGGCCTTCGCGGTGGCGGCATCGGCCAACCTGCCGACCATCCTCTACTCGCTGTTCTGGAAGGACTTCACCACGCGCGGCGCGGTGTGGAGCATGTACGGAGGCCTGGCCGCCGCGATCATCCTCATCTTCCTGTCTCCGGTGTTCTGGGGCACCGAGACGAGCGTGTTCAAGGACATCGGAACCGCCCTGTGGCCGCTGAACAACCCGGGCATCGTCTCGATCCCGGTCGGCTTCGTGCTGGGCTGGCTCGGCTCGGTGCTCTCGAAGAAGGACGAGGACCCGGAGCGCGCCGCCGAGATGGAGGTGCGGTCGCTGACCGGCTTCGGTGCCGAGAAGGCGGTGGAGCACTGACACGGTCCACACGGTCGATCGGCCCCGGACGCGATGCGTCCGGGGCCGATCCCGCACCGCCGGCGGCCTACTCGCCGGTGCTGCGTTCGAGCGCGAGAAGATAGCGCTTGACCTCTGCACGCCCCCCGTACCCGCCGATCGAGCCGTCCGAGCGGACCACCCGGTGCACGGGAACCACGACCGAGAACGGCGAGCGGGCGCACGCGTTGCCCACGGCACGCGCGGCGCGCGGATGACCGGCCATGGCGGCCACCTCGCCGTACCCCGCCGTCTCGCCGAACGGGATGTCGCACACCCGCTGCAACGCGTCCCGGGCGAACCCGCCGCCCACCAGGCGCCAGTCCAGCGGCAGGTCGAACGCGCGGCGCCGCCCGTCGAAATACTCGTCGAGCTGACGACGGGCCTCGTCCGCGCCGGCATCGTCGCGGCCCGGGGTCGACCCGAGCGCGAGGGTGAGCTCGGCCAGCTGCTCGCCGATGCCGCGCTCGTCGTCGTCGCGCAGCACATGCGCACACACCAGGCCGGCGTCGGTGGAGGCGAGGAACACGTCGCCGACGGGGGAGGGGTGGACGGTGAAGGTGGTGTGCGTCATGCGTCCATCCTGGTCCGCCGCGGGGGTCGGCGACGGACCGGAGGCCGGATCCGTGAAGAACCCGCCGGGCTGCGCCGGCTGTGCAGGAGGCGCCGATCAGGGGGCATCCGGGCCTGTAATCCAGCGAAACCCGCTCGGGATGCGGGGGTCATCCAGCCGCGCCGCTTAGTGTGTGTCTGTGTGGCGAGCTGAAGGCAACGCGGTGGCGGGCGTGGAGGAGGACTCCGGCCCGGCCGAGGTGACTCCGCACACCCTGCGGCTCGCAGAGCAGGGGGTGACGGTGATGCATGTGGCAGAGCCCGAGCGCGAGCGCATCCGGGCGCAGGCCGCGATGCTCGGCGGGCGGTCGACCCTGCTGCGCTTCACCGACGCCGGCGACGCCGGCATCGAGATCACCAAGGCGCACCCCGGCAGCCTTCCGCAGTTCATCACCGGCCGCTCCACGCTGCTGTCGAACCTGTTCCGTGACGAGGTCGCACTGCGCACCGCGCGCATCGCGGCGGCCCACGTCGCCTCCAAGAGCGTCGAACTGCGCACCGCCCGGGGCCTGGACCTGGTCGCCCTGGCGGTGGGCCTGGCCTCCTGGACCGTCGGCGGCGAATCGTTCTGCGCACCCGTGCTGCTGCGTCCCACCGCCATCCGGCGCCATCACTCCGACTTCGAGGTCAAGCTGCACGGATCGTTCATCGTGAACACCGAGCTCGTGCGCGCTCTGGCCGAGCAGTTCGGCGTCGACGTCGACGGCCGGAGCCTCGCCGAGCTCGCGATCGACGGCGGCCTGTTCAAGCCGCAGCCGGTGATCGACCGGCTGCGGCAGCTGACCGCGCACATCCCCTCGTTCACGGTGCGGCCGCGTCTGGTCATCTCGACCTTCGGCGACGTCGGTGCCCGGCTCGCGCGCGACCTGGGTTCCCTCGACCATCCCGTCCTCAACGCCCTCGCCGGCCACCCCGACGACCGCGCGCGCCTGGCCCTGCGCCGCGGCCGCCCGGCGGTGGCGGATCCCGACGAGCGGCCCCCGGCATCCGACACCCTGCTGCTGGACGCCGACGCCGAGCAGGAGGACGTGCTCGCCCGGATCGTGGACGGCCAGTCGCTGGTCGTGCACACCCTGCCGGGCACCGGCGGCACGCAGACCGTGATCAACGCGCTGGGCGCCCTGATCGACGACGGCAAGCGCGTGCTGGTCGTCAGCGCTCGCCGTTCGACCCTCGAAGGCGTGCGCCACCGCCTGGCCGGCATCGGCCTGGGCGGGCTGGCCGTCTCGCCGCGTCAGCTGCGGCGCGACCTGATTCGTGCGATCGGGCGCAACGAGAAGGCCGAGCAGCCGCGCATCGCCGACATCGACGACGCCCTGCTGCGGCTGCGCACCGTGCTGCGCGACTATCGCGGCGCACTGACCCGGCCGCGCCCGGAACTGGACGTCTCGGTGCTCGAGATCGTCCGGGAGCTGACGACCCTGGCCGCCACCCACGCCGCCCCGATCACCTCCGCCCGGTTCGATGCGGCGACGCTGCAGCGGCTGAAGAACACGCGACGGGCCGCCGCCGACAAGCTCGTGGCCGCCGCCCGCCTGGGCGAGTTCCGGTACGGGCCCGACGACTCCGCCTGGTACGGGGTCACGTTCGCCACCACCGAGGCGGCCCGCGACGCGCATGCACTGGCCCGCCGGCTGCACCGCGAAGACGTGCCCGCCCTGCTCGAGCGCGGGTACGAGCTGATCGCGCAGACCCGGATGCGCCCGTTCCGCAGCGTCGCCGAGCTCGGCGGCTATCTGCGGCTGCTGCAGGGCATCCGCGACTCGCTCGACAGGTTCAGCCCGACCGTGTTCGAGCATCCGCTCGGCGAGCTCATCCAGGCGCACGGCCCGCGCCGTGACGCACCCCAGCTCAGCGGTGCGAACCGCCGGCGGCTGCGTCGCCTGTCGCGCGAATACGTGCGGCCCGGCGTGCACGTGGCCGACATGCACGATGCGCTGGTGCGCATCCAGCGGCAGCGCTCCGAGTGGGAGTCGTTCGCCGAGTCTGCCGCGGTCGTGCCCGAGGTGCCGGTCGGACTCGGCGAGGTGACCGCGCTCTGGCAGCGGGCGCAAGAGGGGCTGGACCGGCTCGACCTCGTCGTGGACCGCACCGAGACGGCGCGCCTGAGCGCGCTGCCTGCGCAGGCGATGGTGCGTCAGCTGGGGGCGCTGGCCGCGGACTCGGCCTACTTCGAGAACCTGGTCGAGCGCGCGAGCCTGCGCACGGAGCTGGCGGCACTCGGCCTCGAGCCGCTGCTTGTGGAGCTGAGCGTGCGGCACGTGCCCGAAGACCAGGTGCGCGCCGAGCTCGAGTACGCGTGGTGGCAGTCGGCGCTCGAGCACCTGCTGCGCACCGACAAGGCGCTGCTGGGCGCGAACACGTCCGTCGTCGATCGCCTGGAGCGCGACTTCCGCCTCGTCGACGAAGCCCATGTCGCGGCATCCGGCCCCCTGCTGGCCGCGCGCCTGGCCACCCAGTGGCGCATCGGCATCGTCGACCACGCCGCCGAGGCCGACGGACTGAAGCGCACGCTGAAGGCGGGGGAGCCGACCCCGACCCAGTTCGTGCGCGTGGCGCCGTCGCTGTCGGCGACCCTGGCCCCCGCCTGGATCGCGTCGCCCTACGAGGTGCCCTCGATCCCCGATGACATCGCGTTCGACGTCGTGCTGCTGGCCGACGCGGGCGCCCTGTCGCTGGCCGAAGCCGCCCCGGCCCTGCGCCGGGCGCGGCAGGTCGTGGCGTTCGGCGACCCGGTGACGCAGCAGCCCACGCCGTTCCGCATCGCCTCCGGGCGCCCGCGGCCCGAAGACGAGCCCGATGAGGACGACGAGCCGTTCGACTCGGCCAGCGTCTTCGAACGGCTGGCCGAGCTCGTGCCGGTCGACACGCTCACGCACAGCTACCGGGCCGGCGGCGAAGACCTGGCCGAGCTCGTCAACGACGCCTTCTACGGCGGCGAGCTGGTGTCGTTGCCGTGGGCCGGTTCGTACCTCGGGCGCGGCAGCCTGTCGGTCGACTACGTCGAGGGCGGGTCCGGCGTGCCCGATCCCGAGACCGGTGCGGTCGAGAGTCCCGACGCCGAGGTCGCCCGCGTGGTCACGCTCGTCGTCGAGCACGCCGTGAACCGCGGCACCGAGTCGCTCATGGTCGTCACCGCCAGCGCCAAGCACGCCGAGCGCGTGCGCGCCGCCGTCGACGCCGCGTTCGCCGGCCGGTCCGACGTCGCCGACTTCGTCTCGCGCGATACCGCCGAACCGCTCGCGGTGCTCACCCTCGAAGAATCGGTCGCCGAGAGCCGCGACCGCGTCATCTTCTCGCTCGGCTTCGGCCTCACCCGGCACGGGCGCGTGCTCAGCGACTTCGGCGATCTGTCGACGCCGGACGGCGAGCGGCTTCTCACCGTGGGCATGACCCGTGCCCGCCGCTCGATGGTGATCGTCTCGTGCATCCGCCCGTCGGCCTTCGACGAGGGGCGGCTGCAGCACGGCGCCGCGACTCTCATGACCGTGCTCGGCGGCATCGCCGCGCGGGCGCGCGAAGCGCGGCTCGAAGACCTCGCCGATCCGCTCACGCTGGTCCTGGCCCGCGAGCTGCGTCAGCTGGGCGTGTCGGTCGACGTGCACTACCGCGGCCTGCTGCCCCTGGTCGCGCAGTACGGCGGCAAGGCCGTCGCGGTCGAGAGCGACCCCGAGGCGGGCACCGGGTCGCTGCGCGAATCGCTGCGCCTGCGCCCGCAGGTGCTGCGGCGCCTGGGGTGGCACTACGTGCGTGTGCACTCGTTCGATCTGTACAGCGACCCGGCCGACGTCGCCCAGCGCATCGCCGGGATCCTGGGCGTGAACCCCGAGACTCCGCGGGCGGATGCCGACACCCAGCCGATCGATGTCGACTGACCCGTCCCGCCAGCACGTCGTGCGCGTGCGCGGGTCGCGCCGAGCGAAGCTGACGCCCGCCCCCGGCACGACGCAGGAGCCGGTCGCGACGGACGAGGAGACGCCGGCGGACGCGCCCGGGCCGAACGACGAGCGGATGCGGCGCGACAAGCCGCCGCACTACTGAGCCGACTCACCACTGTGCCGCCCCATCCGACGTGCCGGGTGTCGCCGGACGTGCGCGGACGGCGTGCTCTATCCTTCGAAACGGCGGCAGACCCGCCGCCGAAAATGGAGGAGGAATGCGATGATTCGCGGATTCAAGAACTTCTTGATGCGCGGCGACGTGGTCACCGTCGCCGTCGGACTGGTCGTCGCACTGGCGTTCAGCACGCTGGTGAAGGCGTTCACCGACTTCGTCATCAACCCGCTCGTCGCGGCTGCGGGGGGCGGCAAGTCGCTCGGCCTCGGCTGGCAGCTGGGCGCCGCGGGCAACAAGGCGACCTACCTGGACCTCGGGTCGTTCATCTCGGCGATCATCTACTTCATCATCTTCATGGCGGTGGTCTACTTCGTGATCGTCGTGCCGTACAAGGCGATCCAGGCCCGCCGCGGCGTCGTCGTCTTCGGCGATCCGGCACCGGCCAAGACCTGCCCCGCCTGCCTGTCCGACGACCTGCCGGTCGGGGCGAGCAAGTGCAAGTACTGCGGGACGGACCAGCCTGCCGTCTGACTCTCGAGGCGCCCCGCGGAGCGCATCCGCGGGGCGTGCGGTCAGGATGCCGCGGGTGCGGGCGAGTTCTTGGTCTCGGACTTCGCCGCGGGGGCGCTCGAGCCGGTACCGGCGGACGAGCCCGAACCGCCGGACGAGTCGCCGCCGGATGCCGGTGCCTTGCGCGAATCGGTGCGGTAGAACCCCGACCCGTTGAACGTCACGCCGATCGAGCCGTACTGCTTGCGCAGCGCTCCGCCGCACTCGGGGCACACCGTCAGGGACGGCTCGGCGAAGGACTGCACGGCGTCGAAGGCGTGACCGCACTGTTTGCAGGCATAGGCGTATGTGGGCATGGATCTTCCGTTCAGCGCCCGGCGGGCGCAAGTGTGATGGTACGTGTCGGCGTCACGACACCGGTGACGTACTGGTCGTGCACGTCGCGGGGCAGCTCGTCGACGAATTCGCTGTCGTAGACGACGGCGTAGATCGGGGGCCGGTCCTGCATCGAGCCGATCGTCTTGTCGAAGTAGCCGCGGCCCCAGCCCAGGCGCATCCCGGTGCGGTCCACGGAGGCGGCCGGGATGATCATGACGTCGACGTCGCCGACGGCGATCGGGCCGAGCAGTTCGCCCTCGGGCTCCGAGACGCCCAGGGCCGCCTCGTGCTCGGGCGCGTCGGGGTCGGCGACGACCCAGTCCAGCAGGCCGTCCGCGCGCATGATGGGCAGCAGCACACGGATGCCGCGCTCGATGGCGGCGTCGACGAAGCGCCGGGTTCCCGGCTCCATGGGCGTCGAGAGGTAACACGACACCGACTGCGCGTCGTGTTCGGCCACCAGGGCGTCGAGCTGGGCGGTGATGCCCGCCTCGGCGGCGCTGCGCGCCGCGTCGCTCAGCTGCTGCCGCCGCTCGCGCAGCTCGGCGCGCTGCGCGCGCTTGGCGTCGTCGATCGGGTCGCGCATGACCCGATTCTACGGTCGGTAGAGTGGGACGATGCCGCACAAGCCGTTCAAAGCCGTGATTCCCGCCGCCGGATTGGGCACGCGGTTCCTGCCCGCCACCAAGGCGATGCCCAAAGAGATGCTGCCCGTGGTCGACAAGCCTGCGATCCAGTACGTGGTGGAAGAGGCGGTGGATGCCGGCATCGAAGACGTGCTGATCATCGTCGGGCGCAACAAGAACGCCATCGCGAACCACTTCGACTCGGTCCCCGAGCTGGAGTCCACGCTCGAGCGCAAAGGCGATCACGACCGCCTGGCGAAGGTGCAGTACTCCAGCGACCTCGCCGACATCCACATGGTGCGCCAGGGCGAGCCGCGCGGGCTCGGCCATGCGGTGTGGCGGGCCAAGGGGCATGTCGGCGACCACCCGCTGGCGGTGCTGCTCGGCGACGACCTGATCGACGAACGCGACGACCTGCTCAAGACCATGCTGGGCGAGTACGACAAGCGCGAGGCCGCAGTCGTGGCCCTCATGGAGGTCGACCCGGCGCACATCCACATGTACGGCGTGGCCTCGGTCGAGACCACCGACGACCCCGATGTGGTGCGCGTGACGGGCATGGTCGAGAAGCCCAGCGCCGAGGACGCTCCGTCGAACCTGGCCGTCATCGGCCGTTACGTGCTGCCGCCCGAGGTGTTCGAGATCCTCGAGCGCACGGAGCCGGGCAAGGGCGGCGAGATCCAGCTGACCGACGCTCTGCAGGAGCTCGCGGGCGACGCCGACCGCGGTGTGTACGGCGTGATCTTCCGCGGGCGACGATATGACACCGGCGATAAGGTGGACTACATCAAGGCCATCGTGCAACTGGCCGCCGACCGCGACGACCTCGGGCCGGAGTTGCGTCCGTGGTTCAAGGAGTTCGCTGCGACGCTCTAGCTCGCCGAAGGGGGCCAAGTGGAGTTGTCCGATCCGCACCGCCACGGCGCCGTCTCGATCCGGCTGATCCGCCAGAAGGACGCCCGGGCGCTGCAGCACGAGCTGATGAGCAATCGCGGCTGGCTGCGTCCGTGGGAGGCGACCAGTCCCGACGGGCCCGTGTCGCTGGACATGCGGCTGGGCGTGCGCCGGCTGCTGCAGCAGTACCGGGACGGCGCCGGCGTCCCGTTCGTGATGGAGTGGGACGGCGAGATCGCCGGTCAGCTGAACGTGTGGGGCATCGCCCGCGGGTCGCTGGCCTCGGCGACGATCGGGTACTGGGTGAGCGAACGGTACGCCGGGCGGGGCATCACGCCCACGTCGGTCGCCCTCGCCACCGACGTGTGCTTCACCGAGCTGCGCCTGCACCGCATGGAGATCTGCATCCGGCCCGAGAACAAGCCGAGCCTGCGCGTGGTCGAGAAGCTGGGCTTCCGCTACGAGGGCCTGCGGCGGCGGTACATCCACATCGACGGCGACTGGCGCGACCACTACGCGTTCGCGCTGACCCGCGACGAGGTGCCCGAAGGGGTGCTCGCGCGATGGCTGGCGGGCCGTGCGCCGCAGGCCGCGGCATCCATCCCCCCGGCCGACCGGCTGCCGGCGTGAGCCGACACGCGCGCCGCTGAGGGGAGCGGAGCCTCGCATCGCATACCGTTGGGGGCATGGGTGGGCAGGTGCTGGGCGGGGGGATCGTCGTCCTGGTGGCGGTGGCGCTGTGGCTGGTGTATCTGCTGCCCAGCTGGTACCAGCGGCATCAATACGACGCGGCCGAGCGCAATGCCGTGCGACTGAATCAGGCGCTGCGCGTGCTCGCCGAGACCAGCGAGACCCCCGAAGAGGTGCGGCTGGAGCTGTCGGCGCGCACTGCGTTGGCGCAGCAGAAGATCGCGCGGCGCGCCCAGGCCGAGCGCGAAGAGCTCGCCCGCAGGGCGCAGCTCGAGCGGGATGCGCTGGCGCGCAAGGCGCAGGCCGACCGCGATGCGCTGGCGCTCCAGGCGCAGGTCGCCCGCGACCGCGTCGCCCAGCGCGAGCTGGTGGCCCGCGAACAGGCCGAGCTCGTGCGCGCGCAGGCCGAGGTGGCCGAGCGCCGGGCGGCGCTCGAGGCCGCCCGTGATCGCACTGTGCGCGAGCGCGACGTGCTCGGCCGGCGCGAGCAGGCCCTGCGAGAGCAGCGGGCGGCGCATGAGCGAGTGGCGCAGGCCCAGGTGCGCGAGTCCGGGCCGCGGGCCGCGCGTGCCCACCTGGCACGGGTACGTCGCCGCGCGCGACTGACCACGACGATGATCGGGATGCTGTCGCTCGGGCTCACCGGATGGGGTGCGTACGTCCTGCTGACGGCGGGCACGGTGCTGCCGGTGACGGTCGGGGGAGCGCTCGTGTTCGCGTGCGCCCTGCTGCTCGTGCGCATGGCCCGGGTCGGTGCTCGGGCGGCGGAAGCCGGGGTGCAGGTCGAGGCATCCGTCCGCCCTCGCGTCGCACTGGCCGCGCAGGACATCTCGCTGACCGACGAACGGGTCTGGCAGCCGCGCGAGCTGCCGCGGCCGCTCACGGCCTCGGCGGGGTCTCGCGCCGCCGCGGTGCTGGATGCCGCAGCCGCCCGCGAGCAGCTGCGTCAGGCGAGCCTCGACGAGCCGCTGCGCGAGCGCGCCGAGCGATCCCGCCCCGCCGGGCTGGACGCGGCCCGCGTGGCCCGGATGGGCCACATCGACGACGCCGAGATCGAAGCGCACGTGCGCCAGCTGCTGCGCCACCGCGCCGCCGTCTGACCAGTCGGTTCAGACGCGCGTGCACATCTGCGGGGATTTTCGGCGACACGCGGTGGGCCCGCGTGGGCTGCGGCGTGTCGGGCAGAATCCCCGCCGCTGTGTCCGCCGGGATGCTGAAGGCAGGTCGGGTTCGTTGGTTCTGCCCCCCTCCGCAGTCGTGATAGTGTTGCTGAGGTTCACGGGCCTGTGGCGCAGTTGGTAGCGCGCTTCGTTCGCAATGAAGAGGTCAGGGGTTCGAATCCCCTCAGGTCCACCGTGTGATGAGTCGCGTCATAGGTCTTATGTGAGTCGCGTCATAGGTCACTGTTTGGGAGCCCCGGGCCATCGGCCTGGGGCTTTCATCGTGTTGCGCCAGTAGGTGTGGTCAGGGTCGATGGTGTTGGTCGCGATGATCTCCCCGGTCCCGCGTCCGCACCGGCGGCGACCAGCTGCCGCCGTAGCGCGATGACCCGTTCCCGGACCCGGTCGGTGGTCTGCTGTGGGCTGGATAACGGGGCGCGTGAGCGGGGCTCGACTGCGTCGATCCCGTCCTGCCGGTACCTGGCGAGCAGACGATGGATATGTCGGCGTGACAGCCCATACACGGCGGCGGCTTCACTGACCGTCAACTGGCCGGCGATGATCTTCAGCACAACGACACGTTCTTCGACACGCCATCGACTGTGACCTCTGACGCAACTCACCAGAGACCTATCAGAAGAGACCTATGTCGTGAACCCAGACACCCTCAGGTCCACCGAAGAGAAACACCCAGTCAGACGATAGAACGTCGGCTGGGTGTTTTGCATCCGCACCGCCTGCGCGAGGCCCTTCCGGCGAGCACATCGTGTCGGCGTACGATCCGGATAGAACGCGACGATCGAGCGCGGCCGGACGAACAGGGCGGAGACGGATATGGACACGAGGATCGTCACAACCGCGGCGGAACTGGCCGCGGCTCTGTTCGACGGCATGCTGGACATCGAGGTGCACGGCACGATCAGCGGCTCGCCGATGATCACCCTGCCGCCGGGCACGAGGCTGCATGGCGGCACGCTGCGGTTCGGCGCGAAGGGTGTGCGGCTCACCCGCGACAACACCCTCGAAGACATCACGGTCCTGGTGCCCGACCAGGAGGTCGCCGTCCTGAACGACACGACCCGCGACGACCTCGGTACGCTGACACTGCACAACGTGACGACCCGCGGACAGGTGCTGCTGCTGGCCGAGGACCGGGTGCGCGCCGGCCACATCGAGGCCGACGGCGTTCACGTGCTCGCCGCCGACGTGCGGGGACGCTCGTGCCGCCCGCATGGATTCGGCGTCGAGGCGCTGCAGGGTGCGTTCACCCTCTGGAACCGGCAGGCGGACCCGGCGGTCGTTCTGACGGCGCAGCTGCGCGGCATCGCGGCCGGCACGGCCGGCGAGCCGGTGCGCGGCAGCGGCGTGTTCGTCGGCGGGCACGGCGACTGGGACGGCAAGGGCGACGGCGGCACTCTGCGGGTGAGCGAGCTGCGCACCGGCGAGATCCACGTCGACGGCGGCATCCCCGAGGCGACGCCGGACCTCATCTCGGGCGGCGTGTTCGTCATCAGCGGCGCGGGCGTCGACCGGGTCGTCGACGACGGACCGGTGACGACCTATGGGCAGAACGACATGGTGCTCGACAACTGGGGCACCGTCGGCTCCTGGACCGCGGCGGCGCCGGTGACCTCGCACGGGCCCAGCGGCATCGGCTTCGTGAACTTCGGCGACATCGACGTGCTCGACGTGCAGGCTCCGATCACCACGACCGGCAAGGGCGCCCGCGGATTCAACCTGTACGACGGCAGCCTCCGCGATGCGCGCTTCGCGAGCATCGAGACCAGCGGCGACGGCTCGATCGGCATCCAGATCAGCCGACCGCTCGGCCGGCTTGCGGTCGCCGGCGATGTCACCACCAGCGGCGGCACCGGGCTCAGTCTCGTCAAGGGCGTGCAGGTCGCCCTGCAGGCGATCGGGCTGAGCGTCAAACCCGGCGGCGCGGCGGACGAGATCCGCATCGGCGGCCGGCTTGCCACGAGCGGCGATCACGTCACGACGCTGGAATCGGACGGCTCGATCGGGCGGCTCACGGTGGGTGGCGGCATCCAGGCCACCGGAGACGGGTCGGCGGCCGTCGTCCTGGCCGGCGACGGCGTCGACATCGACGGCATCCCGGTCAGCGCCACCCACGGCGAGGCCGTGGTCCGGCGATAGGACCCGGCTGAGAGAGGGAGCGTGCCGATGGTCTCACCGCGATCCGCCGAGCCGCTGCAGACGATGGTGGGCATGATCAGCGGGTGAGCGCTCCGCTCGGACCGGTCACCTGATCAGCCGAAGGCGCGGACCGTATCGTAGCCTTTGCCGTTGTACTTCTGCACGACGACCTGAGATACCGCTGGGACGCCGTCCTTCGTCGTGTCGATCGCCGCACCAGGCAGCATGAAGGATGCGTGGAAGTCGGAGATGTCGCGCAGCGCCTTCATGAAGCTCTCACGGGTGGGCTCCTTCATCTTCTCGAACGCTTCCGTCAGTGTCTCGGCGGCGATCCAGCTCCACACGCACTGCGGGAACGCGGGGATGCCGTCCTGGTTCGTATATTCAGCGAGCGCCGACATGAAGCCTTTGCCGGCGTCGCTCTCCTGGAACGCGGGGCTGGCCGCGGCCTCGGCGAAGGCGACGGTGTAGATGCCGGGGAATGCCGCGCCGCCGCCGGGCTCGAGGATGGCCTTCGGACTCGAGGTGTTCGCGGGCAGGAACCAGCTCGGCTTCCAGGCCAGTTGTTGCGCCTTCTGCAGCGACGAGATCACGAGCGGGGTGATCGACATGGCATCGAAGAAGACGTCCGCCCCCGTGCCTGCGAGCTCGGTGAGCTGCGCGTCGACACTCGTGTCGGTCGTCTCGTATGTGAGCTCGCCGACGATCTGGATATCCGGGTGGCCGGCGATGGCCTTCTTCAAGCCCTCGACGTAGCCCTTTCCATAGTCGTCGTTCTGCGACAGAACCGCGACCTTGTGCGGTTGGCCCGATGCGACGAGTGCGCTGCCGAACGCCTCCCCCTCCTGCTGGTAGGTCGGTATCAAGCCGAGCTGCCACGGGCTGTCTTCGTGGTCGCTGAAAAGCTCGTCGCCCGTGGTGACGAGCACCTGCGGGAACTTCCTCTGAATCGCGGCCTCACGCCAAGCGCGATTGGTCGGCGTGCCGAGCCCGATGCCGGCGGCGAACACGCCGCCGGCGGCCATCTGCTGGAAGTTGGCGATGGCCTTCTGCGGGTCGTACTGGTCGTCGTAGGTCTTGATCTGAATCGTGCGAGTCTTGCCGTCGCCGAACGTGATGCCGCCGGCGGCGTTCTTCTGTCCGAAGTAGGCACGTGCACCATCTGCCGTGCAGTTTCCGACGCCGGCCGACGCGCCGCTCAGTGGCGTCGTGATGCCGAACGTGAGCGTCGTGTCGGTGATGCCTGAGCTCGATGCGCGGCCGCTGTCGCTCATCTGAGGTGATTCGCCGCCGCGCGCACATCCGCTGAGGATGAGCGCGGCCGCCGACGCCGTGGCGATAAGGCCGACGGCTCCCTTCGTCTTGCGCGTGTTCATGCCTGAACTTGCCTCTCTGATTCGGTTTCCTCCGGCGACACCGCTGTCGTCGAAGTGGTCTGCTCACGTCATCAGCGCGAACCCGGACTCCCATCGGGTCTTTGCGAGTGCTGCCAAGGTGATCTGAAGAAAGCCCAATGCCTCGAGTTCCCGCGCGCGCGAAAGAGGTCCAGCGTCGACAGCCCTCATACCTGCCGCTTCGACCAGATCCATGACGGCAATCTTCGCGTCGGCATCATCTCCGGCGACGACAACCGTCGTGAGCCTTCCGTCATTGGTTCCCGTCGTCAATGTCTCTGCGAAATTGATGTTGAACGCCTTGACGACGGCGACACTTGGGATGGCCTCCGCAAGCTCGGCCGCGGCGGAGGAATCCGGAGGAACGGTCAATCCATCGAACGTGACGAAGTCGATGGGGTTGCTGATCTCGACGACGACTTTGCCGGCCAGTTGATCCCTGTACTGCGCAAGTATGTCCGCGATCGCCGCGTACGGTGTCGCGATGACCACGATTTCACCCGTGAGTGCATCACCCATCACCCCGTATTCGACGTCGTCGCGCTCGATTGTCGGGCCGACACCGGCCCTCCGTTTGAGCATTTGAATATGTGCATGCGCCCTCGATGACACATCGGCGATTGCCGAACCCATCTTGCCCGTCCCGATTATGCTGATCGATGTCATACTCACAACGCCTTCCTTCTACCAATATGATCGCGTCAAGTACTTTTGGGCGACGGCGACCGCATCGTAGTCGAATATGAAACTCCGGCGGAAATCTCGCCCCGCGCGCATCTCGGCGTCGCGTCTGCGCATGTCTCCAAACTCAGCCTGCGAGTCGCGCTGTGACCCGCTCCTGCGCGAATTCGCCTGAACGATCGCCGTTCGCTGCATACGCGCTGACGTATAGCGCTTGAACGCGGTGACGATATCGTCGGAACCCCTGACTTCTCTCACGAACATCGCAAGGGTCACGCTGTCTTCCAGTGCCTGGTTCACACCTTGGCCGGCGTGGGGGAGCATCGGGTGGGCCGCGTCGCCCAGCAGCGTGACCCGGCCTCGCGACCAGTTCCTCAGAGGCTCTCGGTCATAAAGACCCCACCAGAATGTCTTATCGATTCGTTCGATGAACTCACGGAGATGCGGATCCCACGCTTCGCCGGCAAACTCGGCGGCCAGTTCGTCGACGTCCCCGGCAGCCGACCATGATTCCCTGAGAGGCTTATCGCTCGAAACGAAGCCGACGTAGTTGAACAGGGTGCGATGGCGCAGCGGGTAACACATGAAATGCTTGTCTTTGCCCATCCAGATCTGAATCTTCATCGGCCAATCTTCGGGAAGAAGGCTCGCGTCGAGAACGCCGCGATAGGCGATGGATCCTGAATAGACCGGATTCGACGACTGCGTGATCGAATCTCGGACGACGGAATGTATGCCGTCCGCACCGACCACGGCGTCGAATTCGGCATCCACCCCGTTTTCGAATTCAAGACGCACGCTCGAATCCGAAGCATGGATCGACGTCAACCTGTGACCTGTACGGACCGTGCCGCCGGGAAGCGCGCGGGTCAGCATGTCGACGAAGTCAGCTCGATGCATGCCAATAGTGTGGTATTGCCCGGCTGTATCCGAGTAGGCTCCTTCGGCTATTATGCGGCTGTCGGCATTCCTATAGAGGTCGGGGCCTTCCATGACGGCACCTGCGAGTTTTGTCTCGTCGAGTAGCCCGAGGCGGTCGAGCACGCGCTGACCGTTGGGGGCGACTCCGAAGCCGGCGCCCACTTCGGCTATGTGTCGCGTCTGCTCGAACACCGTGACCTGAACGCCCGCGATCCTTGTAAGCGCTATTGCGGCGGCGAGCCCCCCGATCCCGGCGCCGATGATCGCGACTCTGATCGTGTGATTTGCCATCGGCTCTCCTCGAATGCGGGAGTCGCGCAATATCTCCATTGCGCGCCACTGGCAGCGAGCGTATGCGGCGTATGCGCCTTCCTCAATGGGCTGGCATCAATGGATATATGGAGTTCTTGAATGGCTTGGATGCTCCGAAGACCACGCATCCCAGACGTCGTCTGCCGCTACGACGTCGGCTCCACTGGATCCGGGGTCGACGTCAGTCGGCGCAACCAGCTTGCGAGCGCGTTGGTGCTCTCCGACTCATCGTCCCCGGGTCGACGGACCAGGCCGATCTCGGCTTGGGCGGTCGGGCCACTGACCGAGAGTTCGACGAGCGGGGCCATGACGTCACCGTGAGCGTAGTGGGGGATGAACGTCGCCACGACACCCAGGCCTGCTTCGGCCGCCAGGACGCGAGCGTGCAGGCCGTCGACCTCAATCACGGAATGCGCGCCGGTGATCCCGCTCTCGCGGAGGATCTGCCGGTAGTAGATCGATTCGAGGCCCGAAAGAGGGCCGGAGATCAGGCCGGCCGCCGCGATGTCCTCGACATCGACGGATTCCTGCTTGGCCAGGGGATGGGAACTTGGCGCGAGAAACCTCAGAGGCGCTTCGTGCAGGGATTCGAAGGATGCATCAGGGGGCAGTTGCCACTTGAGCACGTATGCAAGGTCCGCCTCCCTGTCCAAGACCGCCTGGGCGTACTGGCCGCTGTGCCCGAATCGAAGGGAGAGCAGAATGCCCGGGTGCGCGCGGCAGAACGGAGCGATCACCTGGTCCACGAAGTATCTCTGTTCGAACGCGATGCTGGCTCCGAGGCGCACCCTGCCGCGCCGGCCGTGCTGCAGGTCGCTGAGCGATTCCTGCAGCGACTCCTGCTCACGGAGCATGAGCAGGGCCGAGTGGTACACCTCCTTGCCAGCCGGCGTCAGGTGTACCGCCCGCTGCTCATAGCGGAGAAGGACAGAGCCGAGTGCCTTTTCGAGTTCTGCCACGTGGTGTGAAACGGTGGGCTGCGCAAGATGGAGGTGACGGGCGGCGGCCGAATAGCCGTTGCGTTCAACGACGGTGGTGAAGATTCGCAGCCGGAAGAGATCGAGCGCCAGAAGGTTGCCTGATCCCATTGCGCAATCCTAGAGGAGATCGACCGCGTCAGCGGGGCCCCGTTTCGACAGGCTCGGAGAGCCGAGGCACGGCCGCTTCGGCATGGGCGCCGAACCGCTCAGCGGACCAGCGCCCCCTTCGCATCGCGTGCACGCACCGGGTGCTCGCTGAGGATCGAGATCCGGTTGAACGTGTTGATGGTCGCGGCGATCCACTCGGCGGCGACGAACGCGTCGTCGTCCAGGATGCCGCGAGCGGCGTCGAGATCGCCCTGCGCGTCCTCCGAAAGCGGCAGCCGGGTGGCGGCTTCGGCGACGGCGAGGAGCGCGGCCTCGCGGTCGGTGTACAGGGTCGACTCACGCCAGGCGGGCAGCATGTCGAGCTTCTGCTGCGGGATGCCGGCATCCCGCGCCTGCCGCCCATGCAGGTCCAGGCAGAAGGCGCAGCCGTTCAGCTGCGACGCGCGCACCTTGATGAGCTCGGTCTCGGCCTCGGTCAGTCCCAGCCGTGATGCGGCCTCGCCGACGGCGGCCGAATACGCCGACGCGGCCTTCCACGCCTCGGGGGCGATCTTGTCCAGATACGGTCGCACGGTTCTCCTCACGGGTCACACCCAGCCTTGCATGGCGATCTGCAGTCCGAGCCGGAACCGGGTGTCCGCGCCCGGGTGCTCTGCAGGCTCGTGATCCGGCGGCTCGATCCGTCGTATGCGCTCGCCCACGACACCCCCCACGCTCGGTGGCAAGTCTAGGCGTTCAGGGGACTCGGAGGATATTTGGCATACCATCGACAGACCGAAAGAGGGTGGCGACATGACGGGCACACGACGGACCAAGGCCGCGACGGCCATGGCGGGAACGCTTCTGGGTGCAGTCCTGGGGGCGGTGCTCGTCGCGTGCGCTCCCGCCGGCTCCGCAGGGCATGCCACGCACTCGACGAGCACGGAGCCGACGAGCACCGAAGCGACCACCCGGCTGTGGCGCGGCATCCACGACCGCGACCTCGCGCAGGTGCGCGCCGCGGTGGCCGACGGCGCCGACGTCGAGGCCCGTGACGGCTCGGGCACACCGCCGGTCGTCGCCGCGACCAAGGCCGACCGGGTCGATATCGTCCGGGTGCTGCTCGAGGCGGGGGCGAGCCCGGACGCGAAGGACGGCATCCAGGACTCGGCGTTCCTCTATGCCGGCGCTGAGGGACTCGATGACATCCTGACCCTCACTCTCGAGCACGGCGCCGACGTGACCAGTACCAACCGCTACGGCGGCACCGCGCTGATCCCGGCCAGCGAGCACGGCCACGTCTCCACCGCGCGCATCCTCATCGACGCAGGCGTCCCGCTCGACCACGTCAACAACCTCGACTGGACAGCGATGCACGAGGCGATCGTGCTCGGGAACGGGTCGGCCGACCACGTCGAGGTCGTGCGGATGCTGCTGGCGGCCGGCGCCGACGCGTCGATCCGCGACGGCGGCGGAGTGCTGCCGCGGGACCTGGCCGTCCAGCGCGGATACACGGGGATCGTCGAGGCCATCGACCGCGCGGCCCGCTGATCGCGGCCGACCGGGTCCGGCATTTCGGGCTGCAACTTTGGTATACCGTAGTGGCATGACCGACACCACTTGGATCCTTCGCGACGTCCGCCCGCTCGGGGCGGCCGCGTCCGACATCGTCGTCGACGGCGACGCGATCACCGCCATCGTCCCGGCCGGCACGGCCGCGGCCCGGGACACCCGGGTGGTGGACGGCAGAGGGCTGCTGGCGCTGCCGGGCCTCATCAACGCGCACGCGCACGTCGACAAGTCGTGGTGGGACCAGCCGTGGGTGTCGTACGGCGGCCGGGCCACCACGCAGGGCCGCATCGAGCACGAGCGCGCGCACCGCGACGAACTCGGCATCCCGTCCGTCGGCGGCGTGGAGAAGATCCTTCGCGAGTTCCTGCGCCACGGCACCACGGCGACCCGTTCGCACGTCGACGTCGACCTCGGCATCGGGCTGCGCGGCGTCGAGGACGTGCTCGAGGCCGGCCGCAACCTCGGCGGCGCCGTCGACATCGAGATCGTCGCCTTCCCGCAGGACGGCGTCATACGACGGCCCGGCGTGGTGAAGCTGCTCGACGAGGCGGCGTCGATGGGCGTGCGCAACATCGGCGGGCTCGACCCGGCCGGCATCGACCGCGACCCGGTCGCGCAGCTGGATGCGCTGTTCGACATCGTCGACCGCACGGGTGTGGGGTTGGACATCCACCTGCACGACGGAGGAGAGCTCGGCCGCTTCCAGCTCGAGCTGATCCTCGACCGGACACTCGCGGTCGGCGCGCAGGGCCGCGTGAACATCGCGCACGGCTTCGCGCTCGGCGAGATCTCGGCGCCGGCCCAGCAGGACCTGCTGCCCCGCCTGGCCGAGGCGGGCATCTCGTGGACGACGGTCGCTCCGGTCGGCTCGGCCCCGCTGCCGTGGCGCGCGATGCGCGATGCGGGAATGGGTCTGGGCCTGGGCACGGACGGCATCCGCGACCTGTGGAACCCGTTCGGCGACGGCGACCTGCTGCGTGTCGCGCTCACGTTCGCGCAGCTGCACCGGCTGCGCACCGACGAGGACCTCGCCCGCGCCGTCTCGCTCGCCTCGACCGAGGCCGCCGGCTTCGTGCACCGTGCGCAGCACGACCTGGCGGCCGGCTCACGTGCCGACATCGTGCTGCTGGACGCGCAGAACCCGGCCGACGCGCTCGTGCGCGCACCGCGGCGCGAGATCGTCGTCGCCGGCGGACGCGTGGTCGTCGAGGGCGGTCAGGTCACCGTCTGACCGCGTCAGGTGAGGTGATCGAACTCACCGCGCACCCACGCGGCGTGACGACGGGCCGATGCCTGCACGGCAGCCTTGCCATCACGCTCGATGCGCAACGAGAAGTTGCTGTACACGCGGTCGTACGCGTACCGGTCGACGTGCGCGGCGATGCGCTCCACCACAGCGGCCGACAGAGGCAGCCGGTTGGGGTAGGACCGCAGGAACGACACGGTGCGACGATCGGGATTGACCATGATCGTGTCGCCGCACAGCAGCACGCCCGCGCCGTCGGCGCCGGCCCAGTGCACCACGGCGCTGCCCGGGAAGTGCCCGCCCGGCTGCGAGGCGACGATGCCCGGCACGGGCTCGATCGCGCCGTCCCACAGGCGCAGGGCGCGGGGACGCAGCCCGAGCCAGTCGGCGTCGGCCGCCGCCACCCACACGGGCGCGTCGCCGGCGGCCTGCGACCACAGCGACTGCACGCCGAACATGTGCGGGTGCGACGGGATGATCGCCCGCAGCGGTCCCAGCGTCTGCACCGCGGCGACGGCCTCGGGCGTGATCGCGGCGGGCACGTCCACCATCACGGTGCCCGCGTCGGTGACGATCACCTTCGCGTGCTGGCCGATGCCCACGCCGTCCTCGACCTCGAGCACCCACAGGTCCGGCTCGATCTCGTGCAGCGCGATGCGGCCATCGAACGCGCGCGGATCGATCCATCGCTGACCGTGCGGATCGATGTACTGCCGCTCGTCCGCACAGATCGGGCACACCGCGGGGACCCCCGACGCGTCGCGCTCGACGCCGCAGGTCGCGCACTGCACGGATCCGTCGGCGAATTCGCCCATGTCAGCCCACGGCGTCCCGCGCGGCGGTGAACGCGTCGACGCAGCGGCGGATCTGCTCCTCGGTGTGGGCGGCCGACAGCTGCACCCGGATCCGCGCCTTCTCGCGCGGCACGACCGGGAAGCTGAAGGCGGTCACATAGATGCCGCGCCGGCCCATCTCGTCGGCGATGCGGGCGGTGCGCGCGGCGTCGCCGAACATGACCGGCACGATCGGGTGCTCGCCCGGCAGCAGGTCGAAGCCGGCGTCGGTCATCAGCTCGCGGAACAGGGCGGCGTTGGCGGTGAGCCGCTCGCGCAGCTCGTCCGAGCCCTCGAGCAGGTCGATCGCCCGCAGCGTCCCCGCCACGATCGAGGGTGCGACGGTGTTCGAGAACAGGTAGGGGCGTGCGCGCTGGCGCAGCACGTCGACGATCTCGCGACGCGACGAGACATATCCGCCGCTGGCCCCGCCCAGCGCCTTGCCGAACGTGCCGGTGTAGATGTCGACGCGGCCCTCGACGCCGCACAGCTCGGGAGTGCCGCGGCCGTGTGCGCCGATGAAGCCGACCGCGTGCGAGTCGTCGACGAACACGAGCGCGTCGTACTTCTCGGCGAGGTCGCAGATCTCGGCGAGCGGCGCGATGTAGCCGTCCATCGAGAACACGCCGTCGGTGACGACCACCCGGAACCGCGCGTCGGCCGCGGCCTGCAGCTGCGCCTCGAGGTCGGCCATGTCGCGGTTGCGATAGCGCAGCCGCCGCGCCTTGCACAGCCGGATGCCGTCGATCAGGGACGCGTGGTTCAGCTCGTCGGAGATGATCGCGTCCTCGTCGGTGAAGAGGGCCTCGAAGACGCCGCCGTTCGCATCGAAGCACGACGAGAACAGGATCGTCGCCTCGGTGCCCAGGAACGACGACACCCGCCGCTCGAGCTCGAGGTGCTGCTCCTGCGTGCCGCAGATGAACCGGACCGACGCAAGGCCGTAGCCCCAGGCATCCAGCGCGCCCTTCGCCGCCTCGATCAGCCGCTCATCGTCCGCGAGCCCCAGGTAGTTGTTGGCGCAGAAGTTCAGCACCTCGGCGCCGTCCGCGGTGATCTCGGCCTGCTGCGGGCCCGAGATGCCGCGTTCGCGCTTGGTGAGCCCGGCCTGCTCGATCTCTTCGAGGACGGATGCCGCGTGGGCGGCGTAGCGGGCGGAGGTCATAGCTGCGTCCAATCCAGGATGATCTTGCCGGTGGCGCCTGCCGCGGCCGCATCGAAGGCCTGCTGCCAGTCGCGGGCAGGAAAGCGCGCGGAGATGATCGATGCGATCGCCGCACGCAGCTCGGCGCTGGTCTGCAGCATCGCACCCATCGCGTTCCAGGTCTCGAACATCTCGCGGCCGTAGATGCCCTTGATCGTGAGCATGTGCGTGACGATCTTGCCCCAGTCCACGGCGAACGGACCCGAGGGCAGGCCCAGCATCGCGATGCGACCGCCGTGGTTCATGTTCTCGATCATCTGCGGCAGTGCGGTGGGGGCGCCGCTCATCTCGAAGCCCACGTCGAAGCCCTCGCGCATGCCGAGGGACCGCTGCGCGTCGGCGACATCGGCGCGCGAGACGTCGACGACCTCGTCGGCGCCCATGCGCAGGGCCATCTCGAGGCGCTGCGCGCTGACGTCGGTGCCGACGATGAAGCGCGCCCCGACGTGCCGGGCGACGGCGATCGCCATCAGCCCGATCGGGCCGCAGCCGGTGACCAGCACGTCCTCGCCGACGACGGGGAAGGCCAGAGCGGTGTGCACGGCGTTGCCCAGCGGGTCGAAGATCGCACCCACCTCGGGCTCGATCGACTCGTGGTGCACCCACACGTTGCTCGCCGGCAGCGACAGGTACTCGGCGAACGCGCCGTCTCGCTGCACGCCGAGGCCCTGTGTGCGGATGCACATCTGCCGGCGCCCTGCGCGGCAGTTGCGGCACGTGCCGCATACGATGTGGCCCTCGCCCGACACCAGGTCGCCGACCGTGACGTCGCGCACGCGCTCGCCGATGGACACGACCTCGCCGAAGAACTCATGTCCGGGGGTCAGGGGAGTGGTGATCGTCGATGCCGCCCAGTCGTCCCACCGCAGGATGTGCAGGTCGGTGCCGCAGATACCGGTGCGCAGCACCCGGATGATCACGTCATCGGGGCCGGCGACCGGGTCGGGGCGGTCGATGAGCTCGAAGCCGGGTCCCGGCTCGGGTTTGAACAGTGCCTTCACGGTGCCTCCAGGTCGAAGGATGATCGGGCACTCGTCGGGCTTGTGGCGCCGGTGCCCCGCGGAGTCAAATCTAGTCGACCCGCGGGGCGGCCCGACGGCGCGGCCGGACTCAGAGCGAGACGACCTGCAGGCCGTCTGCGACGACGCGTCCGTCGTGGATGACGGTGCGGTCCGACCCGCGGTCCATCACGGCGCTGGTCGGTGTCTCGCCGTCCACCAGCACGAGGTCGGCGCGGTCGCCGACGCCGACGCCCGGCCGGTCGCCGAGGCCGGTGACGCGGGCGACGCCGCGGTCCATGATGCTCGCCCCGCCCATCGTGCCCACCGCGAGCGCGAGCTCGATGTGGTCGTCCCGGCGGTAGCCGTTCGTGAACGCGAGCTGCCAGGTGCGATCGAGCAGATCGCAGTTGCCGTAGGGGCTCCAGTAGTCGCGCTGGCCGTCCTCGCCGAGGCCCACGCGCACGCCGGCTTCGACCAGCCCGATCAGCGGAAGCTGGTTGCGGGCCGAGGGCGCGACGGTGGTCAGCGACACGTCAAGCTCGGCGAACTCGTCGATCAGGCGCCGGGTCGTCGCCTCCGAGACGCCGCCCAGCTCGTAGGCGTGCGACAGGGTCACCCGTCCCTGCATGCCGAGCGCGCGCACGCGCTCCAGGATCAGATCGGTGCTGAACACGGCCAGGTGGCCGGGCTCGTGCAGGTGGATGTCGATGTCGGTCTGGTACTTCTCGGCCAGGCCGAACACGACGTCCAGATGCCGCACCGGGTCGCGATCGAGCTGGCACGGGTCGATGCCGCCGATCACGTCGGCCCCGGCGCGCAGCGCGTCCTCGAGCAGGGGCACGGTGCCCTCTTCGCGCAGGATGCCCGCCTGCGGGAACACCATGATCTGCACATCGGCGTGGCGGGCGAACTTCTCTTTGGCCGTGAGGACGGCCTCGAGCTTGTCGAGCTCGCAGTCCACGTCGACCTGGGCGAACGAGCGCACGCGCGTCGTGCCGTGCGCGATCATGCGCTCGAGGGTGCCGGCGACCCGCTCGGGGAGGGGGACCTCGGCGTCGCGCCAATTGTCGCGGTCGTTGAGCATCATGGCCCACACGCCGGGCGCCCCGGTGTGCGGCCGGAACGGCAGGCCGATGCGGGTGGAGTCCAAGTGCACGTGCACATCGCTGAAGGAGGGCAGCGCGAGCCGGCCCCGGCCGTCGACGTCGGCGGAGGCGGCGCGGGCGGCGTCGTGCGGGTGGATGCCGCGGATCACGCCGCCCTCGATGTCGAGGTCGACGGACTCGGCGCCCCACGGGCGGACGTCACTGATCAGCATTCTGCGCTCCTTCGAGGATCGGGGTGGCGAGGGCCAGGTCGTCGTCCCGGTCGAGATGGTGGCACGCGACCGCACCGGTGGGCACGACGTCCTGGCAGACCTTCTGGCGGTCGGCGTCGAGCATCGCGTACAACGGGCAGCGCGTGCGGAACACGCAGCCGCTGGGCGGGTTCGACGGGTGCGGCAGGTCGCCGCTGAGGCGGATGCGGCCGCTGCGGTCGGCATCCGGGTCCGGCGAGGGCACCGACGACAGCAGCGACCGGGTGTACGGGTGGCGGGGGGCGTCGAACACCTCGTCGCGGGTGCCGCGCTCCATGATCTTGCCGAGGTACATGACCGCGACCTCGTCGGCGAAGTGCTTGACGACCGACAGGTCGTGGGCGATGAACACGTACGAGATCCCGGTGTCGTTCTGGATGTCCTGCAGCAGGTTGATCACCTGCGCCTGGACCGAGACATCCAGCGCCGACACCGGCTCGTCGCAGATCACGATGTCGGGGTCCAGGGCGAGGGCGCGGGCGATGCCGACCCGCTGCTTCTGCCCGCCCGAGAACTCGTGCGGGAACCGGTTGTAGTGCTCGGGGCGCAGGCCCACCCGGTCCATCAGCGACTCGACGCGCTTCTTCACGCCGCCTTCGGGCACGATGCCCTGGGCCCGCAGCGGCGCGGCGATGGCCGACCCCACGCTCTGACGCGGGTTCAGCGACGACGCGGGGTTCTGGAACACCATCTGCACGCGGCGGCGGAACGACTGCAGGCCCCTGCCGCGCAGCTGCGCGACATCCTTCCCGTCCAGCAGGATCTGACCCGCCGTGGGGGTGAGCAGGCGCATGAGCAGCCGCGCGGTGGTCGACTTGCCGCAGCCGGATTCGCCGACCAGGGCGAGAGTGGATCCGCGTTCGAGGGTGAACGAGACGCCGTCGACGGCCTTGACCTGCCCGGGCTTGCGGCCGATCCCCTTCTTCACCGGGAAGTGCTTGGCCAGGCCATCGACCTTCAGCAGCGGCGCGGTCATGAGGCGACCTCCTCGACGGTCAGGGCGGCATCGTCCTGCGCGGTGGACAGGTGGCAGCGCGAGCGGTGCCCCTCCCCGGTGATCACCAGCTCCGGGCGCTCGGTGAAGCAGCGCCCGTCGGCCACCAGATGGGCCACCGGGCAGCGCTCGGCGAACAGGCACCCCTGCGGCAGGTCGATCAGCGAGGGCGGGAACCCGGGGATCGGGGTGAGGCGCCCGGACTCATCGGTCATCGACGGCATCGACGCCATCAGGCCCCTCGTGTACGGGTGCTCGGTGCGGAAGAAGATGTCGCGCACGTCGCCCTCTTCGACGCACTGGCCGCCGTACATCACCACGACCCGCTGGCAGACCTCGGCGACCACGCCCAGGTCGTGCGTGATGAAGATGACCGCCGAGCCGGTCTCGGACTGCAGCGACGAGATGAGGTCGAGGATCTGCGCCTGCACCGTGACGTCGAGGGCGGTGGTCGGCTCGTCGGCGATGAGCAGCTCGGGTTCGCAGATGAGCGCCATCGCGATCATCGCGCGCTGGCGCATGCCGCCCGAGAACTCGTGCGGGTAGGCGTCGAAGCGTGACACCGGGTCGGGGATGCCGACGCGGTTCAGCATCTCGATCGCCTGGTTGCGCGCGTCCTTCGCGCTCGTGCGGTTGTGCACGCGGTAGGCCTCGGCGATCTGCCGGCCGACGGTGTAGAAGGGATGCATCGCCGAGAGCGGGTCCTGGAAGATCATGCCGATCTTGCGCCCGCGGTACGGCCGCATCTCGGCCTCGCTCAGCGGCACCAGGTCGACGCCGTCCAGGCGGATGCTGCCCGCGACGCGCGCGTTCGTGCCCTTGAGCAGGCCCATCAGGGTCTGGCTGGTCACGGTCTTGCCCGATCCCGACTCGCCGACGATGCCGACGGTCTCGCCGCGGTTCACGCGCAGGTCCATGCCGTTGACGGCGTGGACCAGCCCGTCGTCGGTCGGGAACGTCACGCGCAGATCGCGGACGTCCAGCAGCGGTGCGGCCATCAGCTGACCCTCACTCTCGGATCGATGCCGGCGTAGACGAGGTCGACGACGACGTTCGCGGTGATGATGAAGAACGCGGCGAGCATCGTGATCGCCATGGTCACCGGGAGATCTCCGGCGATGGCGGCGTGTACGGCGGTGAAGCCCAGTCCAGGGACGGAGAAGATCTGCTCGGTGAGCACGGCGCCGCCCAGCAGCCCCCCGATGTCCAGGCCCAGCATCGTGATGACCGGCGTGATGCCGGCGCGCACGCCGTGCCCGAAGATGATGCTCGGCCGCGAGAGGCCCTTGGCCCGGGCGGTGCGCATGAAGTCCTCGCCGAACGTCTCGATCATGTTGTTGCGCGTGATGCGGATGTACTGGGCGCTGAACAGCACGGCGATGGCGACCCACGGCAGGAAGTAGTTGGCGATCCAGGCGCCGGGCCCGGCCGCCCCGAACGGCGATGATATCGAGTTGCTCGTGAAGGGCAGCCAGTGCAGCGTGCTGACGAAGATCAGCAGCAGCAGCAGACCGGTCACCGGGATCGGCAGCGAGACGCCGAAGGATGCCGCTCCGACGATGGCCTTGTCGGCGGCCCTGCCGCGGCGCAGAGCAGCGACGAGACCCAGGCCCACGCCCAGCACGGTCCACAGGATGACGGCGCCGACGGCGATCGAGAGCGTGTAGGGCAGGGCGCGCATGATGATGTCGGTGACGTTCTCGTTGGTCTGGAACGACTTGCCCAGGCATGGCCAGGCGCACAGCTGCTGCGCACCGGGCGCGCCCACCATCCGGCTCACGAAGAAGCCGCTCAGGTAGGTGAAGTACTGGACGAAGAACGGCTTGTCCATCCCGAGCGCGACGCGTGCCTGTTCGATGCGGTCGGGCGTGCATTCCTGGCCGCAGGCGGCCGCCGCCGGGTCGGCGGGGCCGAAGTAGAAGAGCACGAACGTCACGAAGCTGACGACGAGCAGCAGGACGACCAGCGATATCAGTCGTCGGGTGAAGAATCCGAGCATGGCGGGGCCATCCGGGGCCGGCGGCGAATCACCGCCGGCCCCTTCCTTTCAATGTGGATCAGTGCTCGACACCGATGATGGACAGGTCGATGCCGCCGAAGAAGTAGCCCACCTGCGCGTTGCGGATCTTCGATCCCACGACGCTGTTGGTGAACGACCGGATCAGCGGGACGAGCGGGTAGCTCTCCATCGCCTTGTTGTAGAGGTTCGACCAGTCGGTGTTGATCTCCTCGGAGGTGCCGTTCTTGGCGCGCAGGTCGTACATCTCCTTGGAGACGGTCGCGTCATAGTAACGGGGGATGTTGCTGAACCCGAAGGTCTTGCCGTCCAGGCTCGGGCCGAGGTTCGGATCGACCGTCGTCCGCGTCGAGCCGGAGGCGGCGCCGCCGCACCATCCGGAGCGGGCGATGTCGGGCATGTCCTTGCCGGCCAGCGTCGTGTAGTAGTTCGCCGACGGGATCGCGACCAGCTGCAGGTCGATGCCGAGCTGCTTGAGGTTCTGCTGCAGCACGGTGCCGAGGTTCTTGTAGCGGTCGGTCGAGTTCGCGTACCCGTAGGTCAGCGACGACGGGACGGTCTTGCCCGCGAGCAGCTTCTTTGCCTCGGCGAGCTTGGGAGCGCCGGCGGGGTCGAGGTCGATGGTGGGCTTGATGTAGCCGACCTGGGCGTCGTTGAGGTACGAGTCGGTCAGCTTGCCGAAGCGGGCGCCGCCGTACTGCACCTGGATGGCCGACCGGTCGATGGCCAGCGCGATCGCGTGGCGCACGTCGGGGTCGGTGATCGTCTCGGTGTTCAGGTTGAGCACGTCCGTGCAGCCGAGCAGGCCCGAAGCGGTGCGCGCCGCGATCGCCGGGTCGCTCAGGCGCGACGTGTCGGAGGCCTGCAGGGCGCCGTTCGAGTCGAGCGTGATCGCCGTCGGGTCGTTGTCGCTCATCAGCTGCTGACTGATCGTGGCCTGAGCCGTCGACAGCGAGAAGGTGAACGTGTCGGGCAGTGCCGTGCGGTTCGGGTCGGTCGCCGGGTCCCACTCGGGGTTGCGCACGAGCTTGAGCTCACGGCCGCGCTCGTAGGACGCGACCTTGTACGGTCCCGACGAGATCGGGTGGTTCGTGTAGTCGAGCTTGGTGTCCTTGTCCTTCGGCACCGGAGCGGTGTTCGAGCGCGAGGCGAGCGCAGGGAAGTCCGGGTTCGGCTGCTTGAGGTGGAACACGACGGTCTTGGCGTCCGGGGTGTCGATCGCCTTGAGGTCGCCGCCCGTGTAGGGGCCCTTGTAGGTGTCGTCGGTCAGGGCCGCGTTCAGCTCCTGCGGCGCCTGGGTGTAGACGTCGCGGGCATACGTGCGCTCGACGCCGTACTTGATGTCGGCCGAGGTGATCGGCGTGCCGTCCTCGAACTTGAGCCCGTCCTTGAGCGTGTAGGTCCAGGTCAGGCCGTCGGCCGAGACCTTGCCGGTGTCGGTGGCGAGGTCCGGAACGATCTTGGGCGGCTGGCCGGCGGTCTCCTTCGCCATGGTCAGGGTGCGGTAGTACAGCTGGCCGACGTTGGCCGTCTGCACGTAGTTGCTGTTGCCCGGGTCCAGCGTCTGGAAGTCGCTGGACATGAGCACGTTGACGTTGCCGCCCTTCTGGGTGTACCCGGCGCCGACGATGTGCGCGGCGTACGGGTCCTTGGGGGCGCCTTGATTCGGGCCGGCGTTGCCGCCCGCGGCGCATCCGGTGATCGTCAGCGCGAGCGCTGCGGCGACCGCGATGACGACGGTGTGACGAGGTCTCATGCCTCTCCTCATTTCCTTGGTGTGGGGGGTGGGGGTCTGGGGGCGAAGGGGTGCGACGCTCACCGGCGCGACGCCTTCGGATCGAGGGCGTCGCTGACGGCGTCGCCGAGCAGGTTGAACGCGAGCACGCTGATCACGAGCGCGGTGCCGGGCACCAGCAGGAACCACGGGTCGCTCAGGTACCAGTTGCCCGCCTGTGTGGCGTTGAGCATCTGGCCCCAGGAGGAGGTGGGATCCTTCACGCCCACGCCGAGGAACGACAGCGCCGCCTCGGCGGTGATGTTCATCGGGATCATCATCGTGGCGTACACCAGCACGACGCCCATGACGTTCGGCACGACCTGCTTGAGGATGATCGTGCGGTTGGACGCGCCGTACGACCGGGCCGCCTCGATGTACTCCTGCTCGCGGATGCTGAGCACCTGGCCGCGCACGACGCGGGCCAGATACGCCCAGCCGAAGAAGCCCAGGATGAGGATCAGCGACGCGACGGGCACGAAGCTGCCCTTGCCCAGCGGCGTGTTCTGCAGCCGGGACTGCAGGATCGGGGTCAGCGAGAGCACCAGCAGCAGGTGCGGGAAGGCGAGGAACAGGTCGATGATGCGGCTGATGACGGTGTCGACCTTGCCGCCGAAGTAGCCGGCCGCCGCTCCCATCAGCGTGCCGAGCGTGACCGAGACGACCGTCGACAGCAGCGCGATCAGCAGAGAGATCTGCGCGCCGAAGGCGAGGCGGGCGAACAGGTCGCGGCCGAGTCCGGGCTCCACGCCCAGCCAGTGCTCGGCCGAGGGGTACATGAAGCCGGGCAGCGGCAGGCCCGGGGTCATGAAGTTGTCCAGCACGTCCGGCCCGGTGTGGGTCGTGTACGGATCCTGGCCCTCGATGGCCGTCAGCAGCGGTGCCAGCAGCGCGAACAGGACGATCAGCCCGACCGTGACCAGTGCGATCATCGCGATCTTGCTGCGTCGGATGCGCAGCCAAGCCGTGCCGAGCAGCGATCGCCCGGTCTTGATCTGGTGTGCCGGAATGGGCAGGACGTCGGTCTTCGGCGTCGTCGCTGATGTGGCCGTCACGATCTTCCTCGATTGTCTGGCGGACGTGATTGACCAAAAGTGTATACCAACCTCGAACTCGCGCAAGCCCTGCATTCCATTACGCCCTTGCCTCCGGCATCCGGAAGCCCTCGCGAAATACCGTGTGAACAGGAGATAAACGGATCCCCGAGAGGCATCCTGATGCTGCGTAATATTGCCCGCGCATTGCCCTCGACACGCCATGTGGCTACAGTTTGGATACCAAGCGCCGGAACCCCGTACCGAGATCACACGAAGGAGTGCGATGCGAACCCTCGTCACCGCCGACCACGTCATCGCATCCGACGGCCGTGCGCATCGGCTGCTCACGGACGGCGCCGTGCTGGTGGACGACGACCGCGTCGCTTTCGTCGGGCCACGGGCATGCGCGCCGGCCCACGACGAACGGATCGACCTCGGCGAGAGCGTGCTGATGCCGGGGCTGATCGACCTGGATGCGCTCAGCGACATCGATCACCTGATCCTGGATTCGTGGGGGGATGCCGCAGCCGCGGCGCGTCTTCAGTGGTCGGCCGACTACTTCACGCGCCGGCGCGCCGTGTTCACGCCCGCCGAGCGGGCGCGCATCCGCGAGATCGCCCTCGTGCAGCTGGCGCTGCACGGCATCACCACGTACATGCCGATCGCCTCGGAGGTGCACTCGGATTGGGCCGAGTCGGCGGACGAGCTGCGCGCGATGGCCGACTTCTCGGCGCGCCTGGGCCTGCGCGGCTTCCTCGGCCCGAGCTACCGCTCCGGCGTCAACGTCGTCCGCTCCGACGGCAGCCGCGACGTCCTGTTCGACGAGGACGAGGGGCGACGGGGTCTGGCCGACGCGATCCGGTTCGTCGACGAGCTCGCCGAGCGGGCCGACCCGCTGCTGACCGGTGTACTGCTGCCGTGCCGCATCGAGACGATGACCGTCGAGCTGCTCGAGGCCACCGCGCGTGCGGCAGACGAGCGCGGGGCACTCGTCCGCCTGCACGCCCTGCAGGGCGCCTTCGAGCGCGAGTACGTGCTGCGCGAGCACGGGTGCACGCCGCTGGAGCTGATCGCGCGCTGCGGATTGCTGGACGATCGCCTGATCATCCCGCACGGCGTGTTCCTCGACGTGAACCGACGCGTGGACGGCGAGGACCGCGGCGACCTCGACCGCCTCGTGCGGGCCGGCGCCAGCATCGTGCACTGTCCGCTGACCAACGCGCGGTACGGGTCCGAGCTCGAGACCTTCGCCCGGTATCGCGACGCAGGGCTGACGATCGCGCTCGGCACCGACTCGTTCCCGCCCGACCTGATCCGCGGCATCGACGCCGGGGTCTCGGTGGCGAAGGCACAGAACCGCGACCTCTCGTGCGGAGACGTCGCCGGCTACATCGATGCCGCCACGCTCGGGGGAGCGGCTGCCCTGCACCGACCCGACCTCGGCCGCATCGTCGTGGGCGCGCAGGCCGACCTGACCGCGTTCCGGCTCGACGACGTGCGGACCGGCCCGATCGACGACCCGCTGCGCGCGCTCGTGCTGGCCGGCACCGCGCGGGACGCGTGCCTGACCATGGTGGCCGGTCGTATCGTGATGCGGGACGGCCAGATCCCCGGTGTCGACCTGGCGGCGATCCGCCGCGACACCGCGACGCTGTTCGCCAAGATGCGCGCCGCCTATTCCGAGCGCGACTACCGTGGGGGCGAGGCCGAGGAGCTGTTCCCGACGGTCTACGCCGCGCTGTGACCCCGGACACGTGACACCAGACAGGAGACGAATGGACTTCCCCCGGACGGACGTCCCGGCCGCCACGGCGCTGGCGGAGGGCGTGTATCGCGAGATCTGGCGCAGCATCGTCGAGGGCACCCTCGAGCCGGGCTCGAGACTCAAGGAGCGAGAGCTCTCGGAGCGGCACGACGTGTCGCGGATCCCCGTGCGCCAGGCGCTTCAGCGGCTGGAGGCGGAGGGCTTCGTGGTGACGCTGCCCAACCGCGGCGCTCGAGTGGCGGACGTGACGCGCGCCGACATGGAGGAGCTGTTCGACGCGCGACTGTGCGTGGAGCCCTTCGCGGCCCGGCGGGCCGCCGCGCGCGTCGCGGCGGGCCACGCGTCGGTCGACCGGCTCGCCGAGGCGCTGCAGCGCAGTGTGGAGCCCGACGACCGCGACGCGCCGGGCAAGGCCACTCTCGAGTTCCACTCCGAGATCGTGCGCCTGTCGGGCAACTCGATCCTCATGCGGGCGCTCGGGCCCATGCTCGGGCGCATGGAATGGGTGTTCCGTCTCACCCGCACGACGCGCGAGAGCGAGCACGCCGACGAGCACCGGCAGATCTTCCGGTCGGTCGCCGACGGCAACGCGGAACTCGCGGGTGCGCAGACGCACGCCCACATCGAGCTCGCCCGCGGACCGGTGATCGCGGCCCTCGCCGCGCAGCTGGGATGGTGATCACCCCGGCGGCGCGGCGAGCGGCGCGAGATCACACGTAGACGATGCCGCCCTTGACGTCGGGGCGGATCTCGGTGCCGATGGTGCGGTTCATGAGCTCCTCGAGGCGGTCCAGCGGGCCGATGAGGGCACGGCCGCCGGCACGGGCCACGCGGATCGCGGCATCCACCTTCGGCTGCATCGACCCCTCGGCGAACTGCAGCTTCGCGATCGCGTCGGCCGAGGCGGTCAGGATGTCCTTCTGCTCGGGCGTGCCCCAATCCTGGCTGACGTAGTCGCCGTCGGTGAGCATGATGAGCATGTCGGCCTCGAGGTCTGCGGCCAGGGCAGCGCTGGCGAGGTCCTTGTCGACGACGGCCTGCACGCCGAAGTGGCGCTTGTCGGCCGCGTCCGTGCGCACCGGCACGCCGCCGCCGCCCACGCAGACGACCAGGTACTCGCTGTCGAGCAGGAGCTTGACCAGCGGGGCCTGCACGATCTTGATCGGGTTGGGGGAGGGCACGACGCGGCGGAAGGCTTTGCCGTCCTTCGCGATCGTCCAGCGGTATTCGGCGGCCGCCTCGGCGGCGTCGTGGGCGGAGTACTGCGGGCCGATGAGCTTGGTCGGGCGCTCGAAGGCGGGGTCGTTCTCGTCGACGACGGTGGTCGTGATGACGCCGGCGACCTTGCGCTGGCCGTCCAGCGCATTGGACAGCTCCTGCTGCACCACGTAGCCGATCATGCCCTGCGTCTCGGCGCCGAGGATGTCGAGCGGGTAGGCGGCGACGTCACGATACGCGAGGTTCTGCAGGGCGAGCAGACCCACCTGGGGACCATTGCCGTGGGTGATGACCACCTCGTGCTCGCGGGCGAGGCCAGCCAGGGCCTCGCACGTGGAGCGGACGTTCGCCCGCAGGCGGTCCGCGGTCATCGGGTCGCCGCGGCGGGCGAGTGCGTTGCCCCCGAGGGCTACGACGATGCGCATCTTGATGCTCTCCGTTTCAGACAGAACTCTGTTGCATTTAGGTATACCAGAGTAGGCTGAACGTGTATACCAGAATGCGCTGAACGCCGATGTTCCGGTGTGCTCGGCGTGACCGAAATGGAGCAACCACCCATGGCACAAGCGCAAGACGCGGCCGTCAGCGAGGGCGGACTCGAGTCCGAGTTCGAGCACTCGCCCGTCCCCCTCTCGCACCGCAAGTCCCTGCTGACGGTCTCGGCCGTCTGGTTCGGGTTCCCGATGATCCTGACCAATGCCGTCCCCGGCGGCATCGTCGTGGCGATGCTCGGATTCTGGCCCGGTGTGGCGGCGATCCTCGTGGCGAACCTCATCATGTTCGTCTACGTCAGCCTGCTCAGCTACCGGGCCGGCCGCACCGGCAAGAGCTTCGCCCTGCAGACCACCGAGACCTTCGGCACCACCGGCTATGCGATCGCGTCGGGACTGCTGGCGACGATCGTCGTCGGCTGGTTCGCCTTCAACGCCGGGGCCACCGGCTCAGCGCTGCACCTGTCGTTCGGGTGGAACGAGCCGCTGACGACCGGGATCGTCGCGATCCTGTTCATCGCCGCCACGTACCTGGGCATCAAGGCGCTGTCGTGGATCGGCGCGATCGCCGCCCCGCTGTTCATCATCGCCGTCGTGATCGCCTTCTCGATCGCGTCGCAGACGCACGACTTCGGGCAGGTCTTCCAGTTCGCGGGCGTCGGCGGCGGCGCGATGACGTTCGGCGTGGCCGTGACGGCGATCATGGCGACGTTCCTGGACTCGGGCACCATGACCGCCGACTTCACCCGGTGGTCGAAGAACGGGCGCGAGGCGGTGCTGGCCACCACGAGCGCCTTCCCGGTCGCGAGCCTGGTGGCGCAGCTGTCCGGCGGTGTGCTGGTGGCCGCCGGCGCCATCGCCGATCCGGCCAACGCCGGCGGCGACTTCACCCCGATCCTGACCGGGCCGGGCAACCTGCTGCTGAACGCGCTGGTGGTCGTGTTCGTGGTCGTGAACCTCGGCTCGGTGTGCACGCACTGCCTGTACAACGGCGCACTGGGGTGGTCGCACCTGGTGCGGTCGAAGATGCGGCTGCTCACGCTGATCCTCGGAGCCGTGGGCCTGCTCGCGGCGGTTCTCGGGGCCTGGCACTACTACGTGAACTGGCTGTCGATCCTCGGCGTCGTGGTGCCACCGCTGGGCGCCGTGCTGATCGCCGACCAGATCATCCTCGCCAGGCGCCTGGCCGCTCGCGCCGAACGCCGCATCCGGCCGATGGCGTTCGTCGCCTGGGCCGCGGGCTCGGCGGCGGGGCTGCTCGTGCACATCGTGGCGCCCGGATTCTCGGATGCCGTGACCGGCCTGCTGGTCGGATTGATCGTGTATCTGGCCATCGAGGCGCCGCGCCGGCAGCCGAGCGCGGCGGCCGTCGAATAGTCTCGACGTCGACGAGGGGGCCCGGGCGTGCGCCCGGGCCCCCCTTCTCGTGCCCTCCGTCACGCCCGCGCGGCACTCCACTGCGTCCAGATCCCGGCGCAGTCGTCGCGGCCCTCGGCCACGTGCACCAGCTCGAACGCGTCGGGCCGCGCGCCGGTCAGGAAGTCGCGCAGGTGGTCGACCGGGAAGCCGCCCTCGGTGGCATCCGCATCCGTCGACGCGTAGTAGCAGGTGGTGATGCCCGCGAGCATCATCACCGACACGCACATCGGGCACGGCTCGCACGTGGCGTACATCGTGTACCCCGACAGGTCGAGCGTGCCGAGTCTGCTGCACGCCTCGCGCACGGCGACCAGCTCCGCGTGGCCCGAAGGGTCCATCTCCTTGACCACGGTGTTGCCGACCGCGCACACGACCTCGCCGTCGGGCGCCACGAGCGTGGCGCCGAAGGGGCCGCCGGTCCCGGCATCCATCCCGGCGAGCGTCGCCTCGGTGGCCAGACGGAAGTATTCGTCCATGATGTGTCTCCTCGTTCTCAGGATCGGTCAGAGCCGGCGGTCGGCGTTGCGGGCGGGCAGGCTCGCCAGCAGGTACCCGAAGAAGCCGATGATCAGGCCCACGAAGAACGCGAACTTGTTGGAGGTCGCGAACAGCTCGACGCTCGGCAGGAACGCTCCCGACATCGTGACGACGAAGCTCACGATCAGCAGCGTCACCGCCTTCGCGTTCATGCCGTGCGCGTACGTGCCGTTCGTGCCGGGCGCGACGTACATGTCGGCGTCCATGTTCACCTGACCGCGACGCACGAAGAAGAAGTGAGCGAGCATGATGCCGGCGATCGGTCCGAACACCGAGCCGATGAAGCCGTAGAACAGTCCCAGCATCTGTGTCGACTCGACGAACTGCCACGGCACGATCAGGGTGCCGAGGACCGCCGCGACGATGCCGCCGGTCTTCACGGTGAAGACCTTGGGCAGCTGTGCGGCCAGCTGCAGGCCGGAGGGCAGCATGTTGCCGAAGACGCAGAACGCCGTGGCGCCCACGTTGAAGGCGAGGATCAGCAGCACGATGATCACCGGGTTGCCGATCGAGCCGATCGCGTCGACGAACACCGACGGCTTGTTGATGTCGAACCTGCCGCCGGTGGCCGCGTTCAGGCTCGCCATGAAGGCGACCGTGACCACCGCGAACAGGATGTACGAGACGATCATGCCGACCGGGAAGCCGATCTTCGGGAAGCGCGCGTTCTTCGCGTTGCGCGAGTAGTCGCCGGTGTTCACGATCGGGCCCGCCCAGTTCGACACCAGCAGCGACACGCAGGTGATGAAGGCGACCGGCGTGAACCCGGGGGCGCCCTCGGCGTGGAACGAGAACGCCGCGCCGAAGCCGCCGGCGTTCACGAGGGCGATGATGACGGCGATCACGGCGAGGACGTACACGGCGGGGGAGGCCCAGTTGGCGAACCTGCCGAGGAACTTCTGGCCGCCCAGGTACAGCGCGATCGTGATCACGAACATGATCGCGTACGAGATCAGCGACGGGATCGGGAAGCCGAGGACGTTCGCGTCGCCGGCGAAGTCGCGGTAGCCGGGGAAGACCTGGTCGATCGCCACGTCCAGCGCCTGTGCGGTCGAGACCGTGGTCACGCCGAAGAACACGAAGCCGGCCACGAGGCCCCGCACGACGCTCGGGATCACGGCGCCCTTGACGCCGAACACGTCGCGCACCAGCATCGCGAACGGCATGCCGTAGCGCGCCGAGGCGACGCCGTTGAGCACGTAGCCGGCTGAGACGATCACCGCGCTGGTCATGATGGCCGCCACGACCTGCCAGGCGTTCAGGCCCAGGGCGAAGAAGCCTACGACCGTGAAGTACGACAGCAGATTGTGGACCGGGCCCATCCACACCGTGATGAAGTTGGCCGTTCCCCAGGTGCGCTCGCTCTTGCGCAGCGGCAGGACCTCTGCGGAATAGCCGCGCTCGAGATATCTGTCGATATCCGCGTCGGGGATCTCAGCGATGCCTTCCGCATCGACAGGACGGGTCGTGGTGGTCATGGCTTCCTCGTGTTCGGGGGTATGGGTCGGGCCCGTCACCGGCGGGGGCGACGGGCCCGGGAGGGGGATTACTTGTACTTCTCGGCCAGCGCGAGCGTGGCGGCGTGGAACGCCTCCACCGGCGGATGCGTGATGCCGGCGCCGATCATGCCGATGCCGGGATCCTTGTGCGCGATCGCCGTGTTGATGAGCGGCAGGATGCCGGATTCCTCGACCTTGCGGACGTCGATGCCGGTCGCGGTCCCGCGGAACCCGAGGATCGGGATCGTCAGGTTCGGGTTGGTCGCGGTGGTGATCTCCATCATCGTCCGCGAGTAGCCGATGGCCTCTTCGACCGTGCCGCCCACGAGCGGGACGATCGCGGGGGCCGCGGCCATCGCGAAACCGCCGATGCCGTAGGTCTCGGTGATCGCCGAGTCGCCGATGTCGCGCCCGCGGTCGTCCTTCGTGAAGCCCGGGAACAGCGGGCCCTCGATGAACTGGGCAGGACCGGTGAACCAGGTGTCCTGGCCGAGGCCCGACACGCGGATGCCGAACTCGACGCCATTGCGGGCCATCGTCGTCACGATCGTCGAGTACTCGATGTCGTGCGCCGAGTCCAGCGCGGCCTTCGCGGTGGCCATCCAGGTCGGCCCCGAGAAGTAGTCCGACGACGAGACGAAGGTGAAGACGTCCTGCTTGTCCTTCGTCGAGAAGTCGGATTCGAGGATGTGCGGCGCGAGCGCCTGGATCAGCAGCGTCGTGCCGGCGTTGTTGCGGTTGTGCGCCTCGTCGCCCATCTGCAGGGCCTGGGCGAGCATCATCCGCAGGTCGATCTCCTTGGCCGAGACCATCGCGTCGCGAAGGATGGGTCCGAAGACGTCGCGCATCCAGTTCAGGCGGTCGATGACCGACTGGTCGTTCGCACCCATGCGAAGGATCTTCGCGAGCTGCTCCGACAGGTTCGTGTAGGCGTAGTTGCCGTACGGGCGGTTCTCGACGACGTGCATGAACATCGAGGCGCTGGTCACACCGGCCATCGAGCCGACCGTCTGGTGCTCGTGGCAGGGCGAGAACGTGATCTCGCCCGAGGCGGCGAGCTCGTACGCCTCGTCGAGGTCGCCGGCGAGCCCCTCGAACACGAGCGCACCGGTGACGGCGCCCTTCATGGGGCCGGCCATCCGCTCGAACGTGATCGGAGGGCCGGCGTGCAGGATCGTCTTCTTCGTCATGCCGGGCACGACGTCGATCGCCTGGCCGTAGCCCACCAGCACCGGCTGCGACGTGATGATGCGGTTCACCGCTTCAGCGTTCGCCGCCTCGATCTTCTCGACGAGGTCGGGGCGCGACAGGGCCGCGAGGGCCGCGACGATCTCGGGTCGTCCGCCGCCCGGCGGCGTCCAGTCGAGGTTCGTGACCGACGCGCCCTGTGCGCTGATGTCGTCGGCGAACATCGCCGCGCCGACGTTGATCGCCGACAGCGGGCGCGTGAAAATCTCCGCGACCGTGCTCATGCGTTCTCTCCCTTGCTGACGAACTCGCGGGCCAGAAGTCCCGCGTTGGTGGATGACGACGCCCAGGTGACCCCGGCGTCGGTGAGCTTGTGGACCTGCGCGTCGAAGCCCTGCGCGTCCTCGCTCGTGCCGAGCACGTAGGCGAGGATCTCGAGGTGACGTCCGGCGGCCTCGGCCTTCTGCTTGGCCTCGACGATCGCCGGCAGCATGACGCCCACCGGGTCGGGGTTCGCGCCGTAGCCGAGCTCGAAGTCCATGACGATGACGCCGACCTCGGGGTCGGCCGCCTCGACCAGGAACCGCTCGATGCGATTGGAGGGGTCGATCATCGGGTGCGGCTTGCCGTTGGTGAACTCGTCCTCGCCGAAGTCGAGGAACGTGTGCGCCTTCGACGCGTCGGTGCCCTTGAGCTTCTTGGACGGGTCCTTCTGGATGTTCGAATAGACCTCGGGGAACTTCTCCAGGGTCAGGAACATCGACTCGTCGCACAGCGTGCCGCCGCAGAACAGGCCCCGGATGTACTGCTGCTCGGGCTTCAGCTTCGCGCGCACCTCGTCGATCAGCGGCAGGTTCAGCGCGTGCAGGTCGAGATCCTCCTCGCGCACGCCGCCGGCGACGACCGCGGCCAGGGCCGCGGGCTTGGTGCGGTCGAAGACCTGCACGCCGCGGTCGGCGCCGGCCTTCTTCAGCTCGTCGTTCGCGCCCAGGAAGCACGCGACGGCGGGCTTGCCCGAGGCTGCCAGGCGGTCGAGCACCGTGGTGGCGACCTCGGGTGCCGGGGGCTTGGAGATCACGGTGATCACGTCGGTGTCGGGGTCGGCGTCGAGCGCATCGATGCCGTCGAGCATCATGATCGCGCCGATCTCGGCCGACAGGTCGCGCCCGCCGGTGCCGATCAGCTGCGAGACGCCCGCGGTGAAGTCGTGGATGCGCACGCTCAGCTCCTGCGCGCCGGTGCCCGAGGCCGCCACGATGCCGATGCGCCCGCGGCGGACCTTGTTGGCGAAGCACAGTGAGACGCCGTTGATGATGGCGGTGCCGCAGTCGGGACCCATCACCAGCAGCCCCGCGTCGTGGGCCTTCCGCTTGAGCGCGAGCTCGTCGGCGACGGTCACGTTGTCGCTGAACAGCATGACGTTCAGGCCCGCGTCCAGCGCCTTGTGCGCCTCGTGCGCGGCGTACTCGCCGTTGACCGAGATCACCGCGATGTTCGCGTCCGAACGGCCCTCTGCCGCGGCCGGGATCGTGCGGTAGGTGATCTCGGCGCTCTCGCCGCTGGGTTTGCGGTCGAGCAGGCTGATCAGGCCCTCGAGCGCGGCGTCCGCGGTCGCCTCGTCGCCGTCGGTGACGACGATCAGGACCAGGTCGCCCGGGGTCGCCTCGTCGATCTCGGGGGTCATCAGGCCCTGGTTCGTCAGGACGTCCTTGTTCATGGGCGTCGCCATCGCCGCGACCGCATTGGTCACGCCGTCCAACTGCCCCGCCTTCGTCGAGATCGCCATCAGCGAGACGGAATCGATGTAGGTGTTCTTCTTTATCAGTGACCTTGTGGGCATCACTTTCCTCGCATTCCTTGGGTCATGCACACGGCTGCCAGAAGCCCGGTGGCCTGGTCCGTGCCGGATGTGTGGCCGATCTCGACGAGATCGGCCGTGAGACGGGGGATCGAACGGGCGCCGTCGTGGGGGCCGTCCGCGCACAGCGCCCTCAGCAGGTCGGCGAGTGGCTGCACCGCGCGCCCGCGGCACGCTTCGCGCAGCGCCGTGAGCGAGATCGCGTGCGTCCAGCCGTCGCGTGCCGCGCGGTCCACGGCATCCGGGATCGCCGCCAGTTCGCCGCCCAGTTGGGCCGCGGCGAACGCCAGGCCGGTCAGCACGTCGTCGCCGGCGGGCGTGAGCCCGGTGCCCAGGCCCACCAGGCCCGATGCGGCGCCGGTGATGGCGGCCACGTCGCCGCTGCGCACGCCGGACGCGATCGCGTCCAGCGCCGAACGGATGCGCTCGGCCACGGCGTGCGAGAACAGGTCGTGGCCGGAGCGGGCGCCACCCGGCACCCCGACCTGGGCCAGCGCCTCGTCGAGCTCTGCGACCCGCCCGGCCACGACCGGGCCGTGCGCGCGCGGCGTCGTCCAGGGGCGGGCGCCGGCAAGCGCGACACTCAGCCGGTCGCCGATGCGCACGTCGGCCGCCGTGACGTCGACCGTCATGTCTTCGTTCAGTCCGAGGCCGGTGAAGGATGCCGCGTCCACCGTGATCTGGCGGGGGCCGGCCGGCACGCCGGCGGCGGCCAGGCACCACAGCGATCCGTCGGCGGCGCAGACATTGACGACCGAGGCGAACACGGAATGGATCCGTCCGCTCAGCAGGGCGGGCGTCGCCAGCACCTCGGCATCCGCCGAGATCGCCATCGCCACCGTCGTCACATCGCCTCGCTCTGTCGTTCCCCGATCAGGGAAGGGCGGCGGTGAGGATGTCGGCGAGCTCGGCGAAGCCCTTCTCCTGCGCGTGCTGCAGGGGAGAGGTGCCCCACTGGTCGACCATCGTCGGGTCGGCCCCGGCGCCGATCAGCAGGCTCACGATCTCCTGCTGGACGGGGCCCCCGTCGCGCAGGATGATCGCCTCGAGCATCGGGGTCCAGCCGCAGAGGTTCGTGTGGTTGACGTTGCAGTCGGTGTGCTCGGCGAGGTAGCGCACGATCTCGACGTGGCCCTTCTCTGCCGGCGGGTGGATCGGGGCGCCGTCGAAGCGCGTGCGGCGCTCGAGGTCGGCGCCGGATTCGACCATGAGCCTGACCAGATCGAGGTCGCCTGAGATGCAGCCCCACAGCAGCGGGTTCAGACGCACCTGGTCCTGCTTGTCGAGGTCGGCGCCGAGGTCGATGAGCATCCGGACGATGTCGAGGCGCCCGGCCTTCGCGGCGATCAGGATCGCGGTGCGGCCCTGGGAGTCGACCCCGTCGATGTCGGCGCCGCCCGCGAGGGCGCGCGTGATGTCGTCGGGAGTCGCGGTCGCCGCCAGCGTCGGCCATTCCGTCGGGTTCTGCAGGGGCTGCCGCATGGATCCACCTCGTGTCTTAGCTTGGACAGCGGACCCGAGCGGGTCGCTCTTGCATACCATATCGTCTTTTTGGCCTACCAGAAACCGCCACATGGTGAAACACGAGCTGCCGCGAGGACGGCAGAAGACGGCACAGCCGCGGCAGAATGCGCACAGAGCGGGTGCGGCGGCGGCGCTGTCAGCGACCCGAGACGCCGAACAGCCGCTCGATGGCGACCTTCTTCGACGTCTTCACGTGCGCGCGGGCCAGGCGCCGCGCGCGGCGCACGTCGCCGGCCGCGATGGCGTCGGCGATGCTGCGGTGCTCGCGGCACAGCTGCGTGTTGTCGTCGTTCTGACGCAGCAGCCAGTTCAGCCGATTGCGCATCGGCTCGAGCATGCGCGCGAGGACGTCGTTGTGCGAGATCTCCACGAGCAGCTGGTGGAAGCGCAGGTTGGCGTCGATCACGCCCTCGTCGTCGCCCGCGGCCAGGGCGGCGTCGGCCTCGTCGACGATGCCCTTCATGCGGGCGATCTCGGCGGGGCCGGCCTTCTGTGTGGCCAGTTCGCACTCGAACACCTCGAGCGCCTCGCGGACCTCGAAGATCTCGTCGAGGTCGCGCAGCTCGAGCGGGGTGACGACGGCGCCGCGCCGGGGGCTCAGTGTGACGAAGCCCTCGGTGGCGAGACTGCGCAGCGCCTCGCGCACCGGCACCCGCGAGATGCCGATCTTCTCGACGAGATCGCGCTCCTTCAGCCGGCTGCCCGGTGCGAACTCGCCCGAGACGATGCGGTCGCGGATGTACTCCAGACCGACCTCGACCAGCGACGGCTGCGGCATCGACGCGTCGGCGCGGTCGGTGGCCGTGTCATCCGTCATGTCTGCCAGCATAGGGGGTGGCCGCCCGGCGGCTCGACGGGCGCGCCCCGTCAGCGCTTGGGCTGCATGTCGGGCGTGATCACCGGATGCGAGCCGGTGTAGTCGGGCCGGCTGGGCTGGTGCGGCTCGTGCGCGCCTTCGCCGCCGGTGCGCCCGCCGTACGGCAGGCCGTGGTCGGCGAACTCCTCGCGCATGAACACGAACGCCCAGTCGCCGAGCACGAACCGGGCGCCCGTGCGCAGTATCTCGCCCGGCCTGCCGCCGATCGTCGGGATCGGCTCGTGCCGCGCGCTGGTGGTCGCCGGACCGTGCAGCACGAGCACGTACTCGTCGCGCACGTCGTGGTGGACCTCGGCGTGCAGCGACGCGAGCCCGTCGAGCGTGACCTCGACGTCCCTCGACGATCCGATGCGCACCAGGTCGCGATCCAGCGGCACCTCGAGGTGCTCGTCGTCGCTGCTGACGATCAGGTGCGGATGACCCGAGCCCCATGCACCGTGTGTGGTGGTCGGAGTGTATTTGCCGGTCATGATCACTCCTCACTCATCGCTGAGTCGGATTCCCTCAGGATAGGCCCGTTTGAGCGCACGAGGGCCGAACCTCGGCGTCGTGGGCCTGCGGAATCCCCCGTTGCACATCGTGCAACGTGCGTTGCACGCGATCCCGTCGGGGGCTAGTCTCGCCGCATGGTCCCGTCGATCCCGTCCGCACCGCGCACTGACCGGCGTGTGGCGGCCTTCGGCGAGGTGCTCGCCGTGCTGGTGCAGGAGCAGCCGGGGGCGATGGAGGATGCCGAGACCTTCCGCCGCTCCCTCGGAGGCGCCGAGGCCAACGTCGCGATCGGACTGGCCGCGCAGGGCATCGGGGCGAGCATGCTCACGCGCGTGGGCGACGACGGCTTCGGCCGCTACGCCACGCGGCTGCTGGGCGAACTCGGCGTCGACGTCGACGCGGTCGACGTCGACGCGACAGCCGCCACCGGCCTGTACGTGAAAGAGGTCGGGCTCGCGCGCAGCGTCATGCACTACTACCGCACGGGGTCGGCGACCTCGGCGATGACCCCCGACTACCTCGACGAACCGGCCGTGGCCGCAGCGCTGGCCGAGGCGCACCTCGTGCACACCACAGGCATCACGCCGGCCCTCTCCGACTCCGCCCACGCCACGCAGCGCGTGCTCGTGGATCGGGTGCGCGGGCGCGCACTGGTCTCGTTCGACGTGAACTGGCGGCCCGCGCTATGGCACGGGCGCGAGCAGGCCGGGCGCGAGGCGATCGCCGCGTTCGCGCGCCTCGCCGACATCGTCCTGGTCGGGCTCGACGAGGCCGAGGCGGTGTTCGGCGTGCGCACGGTCGACGACGTGCGCGCGCTGTTCGACGCGCCGCGCCTGCTCGTCGTGAAGAACGACGCGGGCATCGCGACCGCGTTCGACGGCCACCGGCGGGTGGATGTCGCCCCCGGCCGGGTCGACGTCGTCGAGGCGATCGGCGCCGGCGACGCGTTCGCCGCCGGGCTGCTGGGCGGCATCCTGCGCGGCGACGACCTGCGATCGTGCGTGCAGGCGGGGCACGCGACCGCGGCGCAGGCGCTCGCCGTCGCCGGCGACCACGTCGGGGCGAGGTCGTGACCACGCAGAGCGTCGACCGTGCGCTCGAGCTGCTCGCGGCGCTCGAGGGCGGCCCGCGCTCGCTCGAGGAGTGCGCGGCACGGCTCGACGTTCACAAGTCCACCGCGCTGCGCCTGCTGCAGACCCTGGAGGCGAAGGGCTTCGTCGCCCACGATGCGCGGCACCGGTATCGCCTGGGCCGACGGCTGTTCGCCCTGGCGGCCACGGCGCTGGACGGATGGGACGTGCGCCAGGCCGCCCGCCCGCACCTCGAGGCGCTGGGGGCGGCGACCGGCCAGACGATCCACCTGGCGGCGCTCGAAGCCGGCGAGGCGGTGTACATCGACAAGGTCGAGCCGAGTCGCGGCATCCGGATGTACTCGCGCATCGGCCTGACCGCGCCCCTGCACGCGACGGCCGTCGGCAAGGTGCTCGTGGCCGCGCTGGCGTCGGCCGAACGCGAACGGACGGCTCGCGGCATCCTCTACACGCGGTTCACCGAGAACACGATCGACTCGCCCGACGCCTATCTGGCCGAGCTCGAGCGCGTGCGTCTGGACGGCTACGCCAGCGACGGCCGCGAGCACGAGTCGTTCCTCAACTGCCTGGCCGCCCCGATTCGGGACGCCTGGGGGCGGGTCGCAGCGGCGCTGTCGGTGTCGGTCCCGACGGTGAGCATGGATGCCGCAGCCGCCCTGACCCTACTGCCCGCGCTCCTGCGCGCTGCGGCCGGCGCCTCGGCCGACCTCGGCTGGTCGGCGCCCGCCGACCCCGGACAGCTGCCCCGGATCGCCGCGTTGCCGAGGTAGCGGCGACCCGCGGGTCTGTGGGCGCCCGCGCCCTACCGGGCCGCCGCTTCGCGGGCGCGCAGATCCTTGCGCAGAATCTTGCCGGCGCTGGACTTCGGGATCGCGTCGATGAACTCGACGCGGCGCACCTTCTTGTACGGTGCGACCTGCCCGGCCACGAACTCCATGACCTCGTCGGCGGTCAGCTCGGCGCCGGCGGCGGGGACCACGAAGGCCTTCGGGATCTCCTGGCCCTCGTCGTCGGGGACGCCGATCACGGCGACGTCGGCGACCTTCGGGTGGCCCAGCAGCAGCGCTTCGAGCTCGGCCGGCGGCACCTGGTACCCGTGATACTTGATGAGCTCCTTGACGCGGTCGACCACCGTGAACCAGCCGCCCTCGCTGTAGGTGGCCACGTCGCCGGTGTGGAAGAAGCCGTCTGCATCGATCGCATGGGCTGTGGCATCCGGCTTGTTCAAGTAGCCCAGCATGACCTGTGGACCCTTGATCCACAGTTCGCCCGGCCGGGTCCGGCCGTCGTCGCCGAACTCGGTGATCTCCTGGCCGCTGTCGGGGTCGACGAGCTTGCAGACCGTGTTCGGCAGCGAGACGCCGACCGAGCTGACCGGGATGTCGTCGCGCGTGTACGGCATCGCGTGGGTGACCGGGCTCGTCTCGGTCAGGCCGTAGCCCTGCATCATCCGGGCGTGGATGCGACGGCCGGCAAGCTCCGCGGTCTCGCCGTCCAGGGGGGCGGCGCCCGAGAACACGGTGTGCACGGTGGAGATGTCGTACTGGTCGACGATCGGATGCTTGGCCAGGGCGACCGCGATCGGCGGCGCGATGTAGAGGTAGGTGCAGCCGAAGTCCTGGATGTTCTTCAGAAACTCGACGAGGTCGAACTTCGGCATCGTGACCAGGCTCGCCCGCTGGCGCAGGGCCAGGTTCAGCAGCACCGTCATGCCGTAGATGTGGAAGAAGGGCAGCACCGCCAGCACGCGGTCGGCGGCGCGCAGGTCGATGTTCACGCGCGACTGCTCGACGTTGGCGACGAGGTTGCGATGGCTGAGCATGACGCCCTTGGGCACCCCGGTCGTGCCCGACGAGTACGGGAGCGCGGCGACGTGGGTGGCGGGATCGATGTGCACCTCGGGAGGGGTGCGCTGCTCGCCCAGCAGCTCGCGCAGATCGGGGTGCCCCTCCGCGCCGTCCAGGACGATGACGTGGTCCTCGGCGATGCCGCAGGCGGCGGCCGCCTCGGCGGCGTGCGGCAGAAGCGGGCTCACAGTGACGATCCAGGTGGCTCCGGCATCCTCGATCTGCTTCTGGATCTCGCCGGCCGTGTACAGGGAGTTGAACGTCGTGACGGTCGCGCCCAGGCGCAGCGCGCCGTGGAAGACGACGGCGAACGCGGGGACGTTGGGGCACAGCAGCCCGATCACGGTGGTCTCGTCGACGCCGCGCGCGGCCAGGGCGCCGGCGAACGCGTCGATCTGCGCCTTGAGGGCGCCGTATGTGGTCTCGGCGCCCGTGGCCGGGTCGATGAGGGCGACGCGGGCGAGGTCTTCGTCGGAGAGATCGCCGAACAGGTAGTCGTAGACGCTGAGCTCGGGGATCTCGACGTCGGGGAACGGGCTGTGGAACACGAGGCTTCTCCCTTGATTCATCGTGCACGCGCCGATGCTGGTGTCGGCGGCCGGCTCCGTCACCGGTTGCGACCATCATGCCACGCGGACCGAGTATCAGCTCTCGTGATACTCGGTCCGCGTGCGGGCGGGTCAGACCCGGGCGGTGCGGGCCGCGTCCAGGCGTGCCGCGGCGAGGTTCTCGGCGGCCTCGAGGGGAGTCGTGCCGGCGGCCTCGGCCTCGTCGAAGATGCGGCGCACGGTGTCGCCGATGGCGCTGACGCGCTGCATGATCTCCTCGCGCGTGCCGTGCTTCTTCGCCTCGAGGTCGAGGTAGATCACGCCGCCCGCGTTGACGACGAAGTCGGGGGCGTACAGGATGCCGCGGCCGGCCAGGCGGGCAGCACCCGAGCGGTCGGCCAGCGGGTTGTTCGCCGGGCCGCAGACGGCCTTCACCTGCAGCGCGTCGATGACCTCGTCGTCGAGCACGCCGCCGATGCCGGCCGGCACGAACACGTCGCCGGGGACGTGCTGCTCGGTGCCCGGGGTGACCCAGGTCGCGCCGAGGCGGGTCGCCACCTCCTTCTTGGCGGGGTTCACGTCGGTGACCGTGAGGATCGCGCCCTCGGCGGCGAGCCGCTGGGCGAGGCGCCCGCCGACCTGGCCGAGGCCCGAGATCGTGATGCGTCGTTCGGCGACGTCGGCGGATCCGGTGACGCGCTCGAGGGTCGCGCGCAGCGACTCGTAGACGCCCAGGCTCGTCGGACCGGCGGGCTCGCCTTCGCCGCCCGCGGTGTCGGGAAGGCCCACGACGTGCGCGGTGCGCTCGCTGATCGTGAGCATGTCCTCGGCGGTGGAGCCGACGTCCTCCGCCGTGCGGTACAGGCCGCCGAGGGATTCGACCGCGTCGCCGAGGTCGAGGAAGGCGGCGCGGCGCCGGTCGGCGTCGAGCGTCTGGCCCGGCTCGAGGCGGATGACGGACTTTCCGCCGCCGGTGTCGAGCCCGGCCGCGGCGTTCTTCAGCGTCATCGCGGCCGACAGGCGCAGGGCGTCGCCGAGAGCGTCGCTCCAGTGCGGGTAGGTCCACAGGCGGGCGCCGCCCAGCGCCGAGCCGAGCGCCGAGGAGTGCAGCGCGACGGTGAGGAACAGGCCGCTGCGCGCTCCGGTGATCACCTCCACGCGCTCGTGGACGAAATCGGGCAGGGGCAGGGTGTGCGACATCGCGACCTCTTTCGGCGGGCCTTGTGGGCTGTGCGTGCGGCGCCGCGGCTTCGCGGCGCCTGTCTCCATTCTGCCCGGTGCGCGTCGTCCAGATGACAGCAAGAGCCGGCCCCGGCATCCCGAATCGCGGCGTGTCGAGCGCCGTGCGACAGAAAGTCCTGCGATCTGAACGCGTCCGCTGCCCTCATCTAGGCTGGCGGCATGACCGACCAGCTTCCCACCCGCACCCGGCTCGTGCACGACGCCCTGCGCGCCGCCGGGATCCCCGGCGAGATCGTCGTGCTGCCCGACTCGGCCGCCACCGCGCCGCTCGCGGCGGCCGCCCTCGGCGTCGAGGTGGGGGCGATCGCCAACAGCCTCGTGTTCTTCTCGGACGGCGAGGCGCTCCTGGTCATGACCAGCGGCGCCCATCGCGTCGACGTGAAGGCGCTCGCCGAGCGACTGGGGCGGACGAAGATCGCCCGCGCCACTCCCGAGCAGGTGCGCGAGGCGACCGGGCAGGCGATCGGCGGCGTCGCTCCGACCGGACACCCCGCGCCGGTCACGACGGTGGTCGACGAGGCGCTGTCGGCCTACCCGCAGCTGTGGGCCGCGGCAGGCACGCCGCACGCGGTGTTCCCGCTGACGTTCGACGAGCTCGTGCAGCTGACCGGCGGGACCGTCGAGAAGGTCGACTGACCACACTGCCCGACTGTCTGGTATTCCAGACTAAGGATGGTCGTCGCGGCTGCCCGAGCGGGGTCCGAGGGTGTGGAATCGAAGACATGGTCACCCCCGTTCTCGACACCGTCACCGTCGGCGCTTCGCCGCTCACCCCTGCCCAGGTCGTCGCCGTCGCCCGCCACGGCGCGCACGTCGACATCGACGCCGGCGCCGAGGCCCGCGTCGCCGAGGCCCGCGCGCTCGTCGAGCGTCTGGCCGACGACCCGGTGCCGCACTACGGCATCTCGACCGGGTTCGGTGCACTCGCCACCACCTTCATCGCCGCCGACCGCCGCCGCCAGCTGCAGGAGAGCCTGATCCGCTCGCACGCCGCCGGCACCGGCGCCGAGGTCGAGGCCGAGGTCGTGCGCGCCCTGCAGGTGCTGCGGCTGCAGACCCTGGCCACCGGCCACACCGGCGTGCGCCCCGAGGTCGTGCACACGTACGCGGCCCTGCTGAACGCGAACATCGTCCCTGTCGTCCGCGAGTACGGCTCGCTCGGCTGCTCGGGCGACCTGGCCCCGCTCGCGCACATCGCGCTGGCCACGATGGGCGAGGGGCAGGTGCGTGTGGACGGCGAGCTGCAGGATGCCGCGACCGCGCTGGCTGCGGCATCCATCACGCCCCTGGTCCTGGCCGAGAAGGAGGGCCTGGCCCTCATCAACGGCACCGACGGCATGCTCGGCATGCTGCTGATGGCGATCGCCGACCTCGACATGCTGCTGGACACGGCCGACGCCGCCGCGGCCCTGTCGATCGAGAGCCAGCTGGGCACCGACGCCGTGTTCGCCGCCGACCTGATGGCGCTGCGCCCGCAGATCGGGCAGGCCACGAGCGCCGCGAACCTGCGGACGCTGCTGAACCCGTCGCCGATGGTCGCCAGCCACAAGGGACCCGAGGACGGCCGCGTGCAGGACGCGTACTCGCTGCGGTGCTCGCCGCAGGTGCACGGCGCCGCCCGCGACACCGTCGACCACGCCCGCCTGGTGGCCGGCCGCGAGCTGCAGGCCGCCGTCGACAACCCCGTCATCACCTCGGACGGCCGCGTCGAGTCCAACGGCAACTTCCACGGCGCGCCGGTCGCGTACGTCCTCGACTTCCTCGCGATCGCCGTCGCCGACGTCGCGAGCGTCTCGGAGCGTCGCACCGACCGCGCCCTGGACCCCGCGCGCAGCCACGGGCTGCCGCCGTTCCTGGCCGATGAGGTCGGCGTCGACTCGGGCCTGATGATCGCCCAGTATGCGTCGGCGGGCATCGTCTCGGAGCTCAAGCGCCTGGCCGTCCCGGCGTCGGTCGACTCGATCCCCTCGTCGGCGATGCAGGAGGACCACGTGTCGATGGGGTGGGCCGCGGCACGCAAGCTCCGCCGCGCGATCGACGGCCTGGCCCGGGTCCTGGCCGTCGAGGTCATCACCGGCAGCCGCGCGCTCGACCTGCGCGCGCCGCTGCAGGCCGGCCCCGGCACCGGCGCGGTGCGCGATCTGCTGCGCAGCAACGGCGTCGCCGGTCCCGGCCACGACCGATTCGTGAGCCCCGACATCGAGACCGTCACGGGCCTCGTCCTCTCCGGCGCCGTCCGCGACGCCGCCTACGCACAGAACTGAGAAGGAGAACACCGATGAGCGAAGCACGCACCGTGCGCGCGGCGCGCGGCAACGAGCGCACCGCCAAGAGCTGGGGCGCCGAAGCCGCCAAGCGCATGCTGATGAACAACCTCGACCCCGAGGTCGCCGAGCACCCCGAAGACCTCGTCGTGTACGGCGGCACGGGTCGCGCGGCCCGCAGCTGGGCGGCGTACGACGCGATCGTGCGCACGCTCGACGAGCTCGAGCCCGACGAGACGCTGCTCGTGCAGTCGGGCAAGCCGGTGGGCGTGTTCCGCACGAACGAGTGGGCGCCGCGCGTGCTCATCGCGAACTCGAACCTGGTCGGCGACTGGGCGACGTGGCCGGAGTTCCGCCGCCTCGAAGAGCTCGGCCTGATCATGTACGGCCAGATGACCGCGGGCTCGTGGATCTACATCGGCACGCAGGGCATCCTGCAGGGCACGTACGAGACGTTCGCGGCCGTCGCCCGTTCGCTCGGCAAGGACTCGCTCGCCGGCACCTTCACCCTCACCGCCGGAGCCGGCGGCATGGGCGGCGCTCAGCCGCTGGCGGTGACGCTCAACGACGGTGCGGTGCTGATCGTCGACGTCGACGAGTCGCGCCTCGCCCGCCGGGTCGAGCACGGCTACCTCGACGAGTACACGACCGACCTGGACGCCGCCGTCGAGCGCGTCGTGGCGGCCAAGAACGCCGGCGAGGCCCTGTCGGTGGGTGTCGTGGGCAATGCGGCCGAGATCTTCCCCGAGCTGCTGCGCCGCGGCACGCCGATCGACATCGTCACCGACCAGACCAGCGCGCACGACCCGCTCGCGTATCTGCCGATCGGCATCTCGGTCGCGGACTGGAAGGCCGAGGCCGAGCGCGACCCCGAGGGCTTCACGCAGCGCTCGCGTGCGTCGATGGCCGCGCACGTGGCGGCCATGGTGGCGTTCCAGGATGCCGGGGCCGCGGTGTTCGATTACGGCAACTCGATCCGCGCCGAGGCGAAGCTCGGCGGGTTCGACCGGGCGTTCGAGTTCCCGGGCTTCGTGCCGGCCTACATCCGCCCGCAGTTCGAAGAGGGCCGCGGCCCGTTCCGGTGGGCGGCGCTGTCGGGCGACCCCGAGGACATCTACAAGACCGACCGGGCCATCGCCGAGCTGTTCCCCGAGGACAAGGCGCTGCACCGCTGGCTCGAGAAGGCCGGCGAGAAGGTGCACTTCGAGGGGCTGCCGGCCCGCATCTGCTGGCTCGGCTACAAGGAGCGGCACCTCGCGGGCCTGAAGTTCAACGAGATGGTCGCCTCGGGCGAACTGAAGGCGCCGATCGTGATCGGCCGCGACCACCTCGACTCCGGCTCGGTCGCCTCTCCCTATCGCGAGACCGAGGCCATGAAGGACGGCTCGGACGCGATCGCCGACTGGCCGCTGCTGAACGCGCTGCTGAACACGGCGTCGGGCGCCAGCTGGGTGTCGCTGCACCACGGCGGCGGCGTCGGCATCGGCCGCTCGATCCACGCCGGTCAGGTCACCGTCGCCGACGGGTCGGAGCTGGCCGCCCAGAAGCTCGAGCGCGTGCTGACCAACGACCCGGGCACCGGTGTCATGCGGCACGTCGACGCGGGCTACGAGCACGCCAAGGACATCGCCCGTGAGCGGGGCCTGAAGGTCCCGATGCTGTCGGAGGGCTGACATGACGGTGGCCGGTCGCCTGACCGAGATCGCAGACCTCGGCCGTGACGCCGACCGCGGCGGATACTCGCGCCACCTGTTCGACGCCTCGGACGCGGCGCTGCGGGACTGGTTCCGCCGCAGCGCCGAAGAGCTCGAACTGGCCGTGGAGGAGGACGACGATGCCAACCTCTGGGCCTGGTGGGGGATGCCGGGGGCCGGGGCTGTCGCGACCGGAAGCCACCTCGACTCGGTGCCCGGTGGCGGGGCGTTCGACGGACCGCTGGGAGTCGCGAGCGCGTTCGAGGCGGTCGCGCAGCTGCGGGCGGCCGGCTTCGCCCCCGCCCGCCCGATCGCCGTCTGCGCGTTCGCCGAAGAAGAAGGATCGCGGTTCGGCATGCCGTGCCTGGGGACACGGCTGCTGACCGGCGCCGCGGACGCGGCATCGGTACTCGAACGCGCGGATGCCGCGGGAACGACCCTCGCGCAGGCCTGGCGGGAGTCCGGTCGCGACCCCCGGCGGGTCGGGCCCGACCCCGAGCGCATCGGGCGCCTGTCGGCGTTCGTCGAGCTGCACGTCGAGCAGGGCCGGGACCTCGAGGACCGCGGACTGCCGGTCTCGACCGCATCGGCGATCATCCCGCACGGCCGCTGGCGGCTGACGATCTCGGGCGAGGGCAACCACGCCGGCACCACGACGATGGACCTGCGCGCCGACCCGATGGTCGCGCTCGCCGGCGCCGTCCTCGCGGTGCGCGATGTGGCCGTGTCGCGGATGCCGGGGGCGCGCGGCACGATCGGCAAGGCGCAGATCGTCCCGGGCGGCACGAACGTGATCGCATCCCGCGTGGTCGCGTGGATGGACCTGCGGGCCTTCACCGACGACGACGTGCGCGAGCAGTACGCGCTGACGATCGAGCGCGTCCGCGCGGTCGTCGAGGCCGAGGGCTGCGTCCTCGACGTGCACGAGGAGTCGTTCACCCCGCGGGTGGACTTCGACGACGATCTGACCGCCGCGATCACCGCGGCGCTGGAGCCCGAGTTCGGGCCGGTGCCGGCCATCTCGACCGGAGCCGGCCACGACGCGGGCATCCTGGCCGCGCACCTGCCCACCGCGATGATCTTCGTGCGCAACCCCACCGGCGTCTCGCACGCCCCGGGCGAGGGCGCGCGCGACGAGGACTGCGAAGCCGGTGCCCGGGCGCTCGCGGCCGCCCTGCGTGCCCTGGCGGGGACGGCATGAGCGTCATCGCGTCGGCCCACGCCGCCGCGGCCCTGGTCGACGGCGCTTTCGCCGCCGATGTGCGGATCACCGCGCGTGACGGCGTGATCGCCGAGCTCGCCACGGGCGTTCCCGCCGAGCCCGGCGACACACGGCTCGGCGTCGTCGCACCCGGGTTCGTCAACGCCCACTCGCACGCGTTCCACCGGCTGCTGCGCGGTCGCACGCACGGCGGGGGCGGGGACTTCTGGGTGTGGCGCGAGGAGATGTACCGGGCCGCGGGTGCCCTCACCCCGGAGTCGTATCGCACGCTGGCCGAGCGCGCCTTCACCGAGATGCGGAATGCCGGATACACGGCGGTGGGGGAGTTCCACTACGTGCACCACCGGCCCGACGGCACGCCGTACCCCGACCACGCCATGGAGCTGGCCCTGGCCGACGCGGCCGTGGCCGCCGGAATCCGGCTCGTGCTGCTGGACACCTGCTATCTGCGCGGCGGCGTCGGCATGCAGCTGAGCGAGCGCCAGCAGCGGTTCGGCGACGGCGACGTGCACGCATGGCTCGAGCGCTGGCACGGCCTGCGCGATGCGGTCGCGGCCGATCCGCGCCGACGCGCACTCGTGTCGGTCGGGGCCGCGGTGCACTCCGTGCGCGCCGTCACGCCGGCAGACCTCGCCGTCGTCGGCCGCGAACTGCCCGCCGGTGTGCCGCTGCACGTGCACCTGTCGGAGCAGGTCGCTGAGAACCAGGCGTGCCTGGACGCATACGGTCTGACGCCGACGGCGCTCCTGGCCGAGCACGGGCTCGTGCACCCTCGGCTCGCCGCCGTGCACGCGACCCACCTGACCGACGACGACATCGCGCTGCTGGGCACGGCGGGCGCGTCGATCGTGATGTGCCCGACGACCGAGGCCGACCTCGGCGACGGCATCGGTCCTGCCCCCGAGCTGCAGGCTGCCGGCGCCACCCTGTCGATCGGGTCGGACCAGCATGCCGTGATCGATCCGTTCGAAGAGGTCGCCCGGCTCGAGCTCGACCAGCGCCTGCGCGCCCAGAAACGGGGCATCTTCACGCCCGCGCAGCTGTGGCGCGCCGGCAGCGCCGGCGGCGCCCGCGCGCTGGGTCTCGGGGGAAGAGGGCAGGATGCGGCCGGCCTGCGCGTCGGGGACGCGTTCGACGCCGTCGAGGTCGATACTGACACCACCCGCACACGCGGGGCCGACCTGCTGCAGCTGCCGCTGGTCGCCCGTACCGGAGATGTGACAGCGACGATCGTCGGTGGCATCCTGACCCGGAAGGACGTCTCATGACCGCCCCGGCACTCCTCATCACGAACATCGGCGAGCTCACCACGAACGTGGCCGCGGGCGACGACCTCTGCGGCACGCTCACCGACGCGGCCGTGCTGATCGAGGGCTCGCGCATCGCCTGGGTCGGGCCTGCGGCATCCGCCCCCACTCCCGAGAACGTCATCGACGTCGGTGGACGCGCGGTGATCCCGGGGTTCGTCGACAGCCACAGCCACCTCGTGTTCGGCGGCGAGCGGTCCGCTGAGTTCGCCGCACGCATGGCCGGCGATCCGTATGCCGCCGGCGGCATACGCACGACCGTGGCCGCTACCCGCGCCGCGACCGATGACGCGCTGCGCCGGCGCCTGACCGGGCTCATGGCCGAGCTGCACGCGCAGGGCACCACGACGGTCGAGATCAAGACCGGCTATGGCCTCACCGTGCACGATGAGGCGCGGCTCGCACGCCTGGCGGCCGAGGTCACCCCCGAGGTGACATACCTCGGCGCGCATGTCGTGCCGGCCGAGTACGCCGACGCCCGCGACGACTACGTCGAGATCGTCTGCGGGCCGATGCTCGCCGCGTGCGCCCCGCACGCCAAGTGGGTGGACGTGTTCTGCGAGACCGGGGCGTTCACCGCCGACGAGTCGCGCCGGGTGCTCGAAGCCGGCATCGCCCGCGGCCTCGTCCCGCGCGTGCACGGCAACCAGCTCGGCGAGGGACCGGGCGTGCAGCTGGCCGTCGCGCTGGGCGCGGCGTCCGTCGACCACTGCACGTTCCTCAGCGACGACGATGTCGCGGCCCTCGCCGGCTCCGACACCGTCGCGACCCTGCTGCCGGGTGTCGAGTTCTCGACCCGCCACCCGTACCCCGACGCGCGCCGGCTCATCGACGCCGGCGTCACGGTCGCCATCGCGTGTGACTGCAACCCGGGGTCGAACTTCTCGAGCTCGATGCCGCTGATGGTCGCCCTCGCCGTGCGCGAGATGAGGATGACGGTGCCCGAGGCGATCTGGGCGGCCACCGCCGGCGGTGCGCGGGCGCTGCGCCGCGACGACGTCGGCGTGCTGGCCGTCGGCAAGCGCGCCGACCTCGTCGTGCTCGACGCCCCGAGCCGCACGTATCTCGCGTACCGCCCCGGTGTGCCGCTGATCGACAGCGTCTACAAGGACGGCCGCCAGGTCGGCTGAGGACCGCGGGTCACCCGCCGGGCAGCACCACGACCTCGCGATCGCGGTCGGGCCACAGCACCGTGATCGCGTGGCCGCCACCGGGCGCCGGCGCGAGCTCCACCTCGGGGATCGACAGCCCGGTGCGCAGGATCCGCATCGGCTTGCTGCCGCCGCCCACGGTCTTCTCCTCGATCTGCGGCACGGCCGGATCGGCGGCGCCCAGACGCACCGCGACGATGACCGGAAAGCCGGTCGGCGGCTCGTGCACGGTGGCGCACGGCGTCGCTGCCTCGTCCGACACCGCGATCTCGCCGTCCCACGGCACCAGCATCCGCAGCTCGGAGTGCACGGCCGCACCGTGCGCGTCCACGCGCACATCCACGCCCTGGTGCACCTCGGTGATCACCGGCTCCTCGCCCTGGGCCATCTCGACCGCGTGCCCGGTCAGCCGCACGCCGGCGACCGTTCCCGCGTCGATGCGCAGCATCCGCACCTGCCAGTCGCCGCGCGTGGCCGTCGCCACCGTGACCGCTGCGTCGCCGAGCCGGCGGTCGACCTCAGCCCACGGCATCCATTCGCGAATCGACCCGTCGGCGTCGAGCAGACCGACCGCGTTCGCCGGCGCCCCGCTCATCCGCGCGGGGAATCGAAGGCGAAGGATGCCGGATCCACCGCGGTCGCGACGTCCCAGTCGTCTTCGTCCCACCTGAAGACCGCCACCGCGCACGTCGGCATGTGGGCGATCTCGTCGCCCGACAGCCGTGCGGCCAGCGCGCTCATGCCCGGATCGTGCGCGACGACCAGGACCTGTGCGGCACTCGCCCGGGCGGCCGCCGCGAGGATCGCGTCGGCCGGCGCCCCGTACAGGTCCGCGTCCAGGTCGACGGCCACGCCCAGCGCCGCGCCGAACGCCTCGGCGGTCGTGCGGGCCCGCAGGGCCGTGCTCGAGACGATGACGTCGGGGTGCAAGCCCGTCGCCGACACCCGCGCGGCCATCGCCGGCGCATCGCGCAGTCCGCGCGCGTTCAGCGGCCGGTCGTGATCGGGCACGTCCGGATCGCCCCAGTCGGATTTCGCGTGTCGCACGAGCGCGAGAGTGACCATGGCTCCATCATCCCAGGGTCAGCTGCGCGACGACGAAGATGGCCAGGCCCGCCAGCGCCCCGATCACCGTGCCGTTCAGGCGGATGTACTGCAGGTCGCGCCCCACCATGAGCTCGATCTTCTCGGTCGTCTCGGCGGCGTCCCACCGCTCGATCGTGTCGGTGATGATCGAGGCGATGTCGTGCCGGTAGCGCTCGACGCCGAACACCGCGGCGTCGGTGATCCAGCCGTCCACCCGCCGCTGCAGGATGTCGTCGGCGGTCAGGCGCTCGCCGGCGTCGACGAGGGCCTCTCTCATGCGGCCGCGCAGCCCGCTGCCGGGATCGGCGAGTGCGTCCAGCAGCCCCGCCTTCGCGGTACCCCACACGCGGGCGGCGAGCTCGCGCACGCGCGGGCTGTCGAACACCGCCCCCTTGGCGTCCTCGAGCCGCGCGATCATCGCCGGGTCGTGCTGCAGCCGGTCGGCGAGGCGCTTCAGGTACGCGTCCAAGGCGAGGCGGGCGGGATGCCGGGGGTCGGCCCGCACCGCGTCGGCGAATCTCATCGCCTCGGTGTAGACCGTGTCATCGACGAAGCGGTGCGCGATCTTCGGCACCCAGCCGGGCAGGCGGCGCGAGACCAGGCCCTCGAACGCCGTGTGGTTGGCGGCCAGCCACGTCGCGATGCTGTCGACGGCGAGGTCGACTGCACCGCGGTGGGCATCGGCATCCACCACGCGCTGCAGCCAGGTGCCCGCCGGCGGCCCCCATTCCGGCGCGATGAGGTGATCGCGTGCGAGGTCGGCGATGAGCTCCTGCACGTCGGCGTCGTCGAGCGCGCGCAGGACGCCGGCGGCCATCGCCGAGCCCTCGGTCGCGACGCGTTCGGCGTGCGCAGGCCGGGCGAGCCAGGCGCCGAGCCGCGCGGCGATGCCCGCCTGCTCGAGCTTCGCGCGCACCACCGGGCCGGACAGGAAGTTCGTCTCGACGAACTCGCCGAGCGACCGGCCGATCTCGTCCTTGCGGGTCGGGATGATCGCGGTGTGCGGGATCGGCAGTCCGAAGGGATGCCGGAATAGCGCCGTGACGGCGAACCAGTCCGCGAGCGCGCCGACCATGCCGCCCTCGGCGGCCGCGCGCACGTACGTGAGCGCGGGGACGCGGTCCTCGAACACGAACGAGAACGCGAACACGACCGCCAGGACCGCCAGCGCGCCGAGGGCGATCGCCTTCATGCGCCGAAGGCCCCGGCGCCGGACCCGGTCGGCGGGACTGAGACTGTCCGTCGGGGTGCGCGCCATGGCGCCATCCTCGCACCCGAGGCCCCTTGGGGCGGGTACCCTTGCCGCGTGATCGAAGACATCAAGAAGCGGGCCCTCCACCGCACGGCGATCCTGGAGGGACAGGTGCGCGGCCTCGCGAAGATGATCGAGAACGAGGACTACTGCATGGACATCATCGGGCAGTCGCGGGCCATCCAGAAGGCGCTCGCCTCGCTCGACAAGCTGCTGCTGGAGAACCATCTGCGCACGCACGTGGCGCACATGTTCGAGAACGGCGGCGACGAGCGCGAGCAGGCCGTCTCGGAAGTGCTCAAGGTCTACGACGTCGGCAACCGCTGACGGCGAAGCGCGCACCGGCACGGGCCGATGCGCGCTCCGCAGCCAGGATCAGGACGCGGCGTGGATGTCGATGTCCTTGCCCTCGGGGGCGAGCAGCATGGCGACGCCCGCTGCGATCATCACGACGATCCAGAAGACCGCGACGGGCCAGGCGGCGCCGATGCCCACGACCAGTCCGGTGGCGATCAGCGGCGAGAAGCCGGCGCCGATCGTCGAGGCCGACTGATAGGCGACCGACGCGCCCGAGAAGCGCAGCGCGGTGGGGAACTGCTCGGCCACGAAGGCGCCGACCGGCCCGTAGACCAGGCCCTGCACGAGTCCGTTGCCCAGGACGATCGCGATCGCGAAGCCCCACACGGTGCCCGTGCCCAGCAGCAGCATGATCGGGAAGGCGAGCACGGCCCCGAGCGCGCAGCCCGTGACGATGACGGCGCGCCGACCGATGCGGTCGCTCACCTTGGCGGCGAGGATCCCGACCACGACCGTGAGGACGGCGGCCACGGCCTTCCAGTTCAGCACGCCTGTGCGGTCGGCGCCGTGCTCGACGGCCTCGGCGACGCCCCACACGGTCATCAGGCCCTGCGTCGAGGTGAAGGCGAGCACCGCCAGCAGCGACAGCACGACCGCGCGCCAGTGGTGACGCAGCACCTGCACGATCGGGATGCGGGTCCGCGAGGCCTCGGCGCGCTGTGCCAGGCGCTGGAAGTTCGGGGTCTCCGACACCTTGAGGCGGATGACGAGGCCGACTCCGACCAGCACGATGCTGAACAGGAACGGCACACGCCAGCCCCACGACATGAACTGCTGGTCGGGCAGCACCGAGAACAGTCCGAGCATGAGCGTGGCCACCACGGCCCCGACCGGGCCGCCCGCGCTGGAGAAGGCGGCGGCCAGTCCGCGGCTGCGCGCCGGTGCGTGCTCGAGGGCGACGAGCGTCGCGCCACCCCACTCGCCGCCGACCGAGACGCCCTGCACGACGCGCAGCACCACCAGGGCGATGGGAGCGGCGATGCCGATCTGCGCCGTCGCCGGCAGCAGTCCCATCAGTGTGGACGCCACGCCCATCAGCACGAGCGTGAGCACGAGCACGACCTTGCGGCCGCGGGTGTCGCCGAAGTGGCCGAACAGGATGCCGCCGAGGGGACGCGCGATGTAGCCCACCGTGAACGTCGCGATCGAGGCGAACAGGCCGAACTGGGGCCCGAGGCCGGCGAAGAACACGTGGCTGAACACGATGCTGGCCGCCGTCGCGTACAGCACGAAGTCGTAGAACTCGATCATGCTGCCCATGAAGCTGGACGCGATCACGCGGCGCATCTCGCGCGTGGTCAGCGACAGCTGGGTGCCGTCGGCGCCGAGCTGCGCGCCGGGGGCGGGGGAGTCGGAGGACATCGTCGTAACCGTATTGTGGGTCATCATCGACCTCTCTTCTGAGTGGGTGCTTCTGTGGGGTGGAACGGGATCAGACGGCGACCCGGGTGCGGGCGCCGTCCAGGGTGAGGACCTGCAGGTCGTCGGGCACGAGCACGGCGCGATCGTGGCCCGCTTCGGCCAGCCACTGCCGCGTGGGCAGGTGACCGGGCACCAAGTGGTGCAGCGCGAGGCGCGCGGCACCCGCCTCGCGGGCGAGTTCGATCGCTTCGGCCGCGCTCGTGTGGGATTTGCGGTGGTGATCGATGGACGCCCGGGATGTGGCATCCATCGCGCCGCCGTACTGCCGATGCACCCAGTCGAAGCTGATCGCCTCGTGCAGCAGCAGGTCGGCGCCGGCGGCCAGCCGCGCCATGTTCGGCGTCTTGCGGGTGTCGCCTGAGATCGCGATCGTGGCGTCGTCGGTGGTGAAGCGGAACCCGAACGCGGGGGCGATGGGCGGGTGCTCGACGAGGATCGCCTCGACCCGCACCCGGTCGTCCTCGAAGACGGTGAACGGCTGCATGTCGGGTGTCATGGCGTCGTTCGGGTGGTAGCCGATGTCGGTGGGCACCGGGATGTCGCGCGCGTCGAACAGGTCGAACGGCGACGGGCGCAGCGCGTCGAGCACCCGGTCGTTGAGGTCGGTGGCGTGCGCCTCGATCAGCAGCCGGAACATGTCGGCGGTGCCGGGCGTGGGCAGGTGCGGTGCCACGGGCTTCGGCGGGACGACCGCCCGCGGCGAGACCGGGGGCATCATGCCGCGGTCGCCGGGTCCGAGGATCGGGATGCGAGGACCTTCGCCCGACAGCCCGAACATGCCGAACAGCGCGATGTTGGCGAGGTCGGTGGTGTGGTCCGAGTGCAGGTGCGTGAGGAAGACGCCGCCCAGCCGGTCCATGGTGAACCCGGCGCGGGCGAACTGGCGGCCGGCGCCGATGCCGGCGTCGACGAGGTAGACGCGCTCGCCGACCGCGATCGCCGTGGAGATGCCGAAGCGCGAGTGCGCATCGATCGGGGTCCACCAGCGCGGGCCGCCGGCGGTGCCGAGGGTGACGACAGAGGTGCCGGTCATGGATTCTCTCCCAGTTCGTTCGGGGCGATGGATCCATGGTGCGACCCGTGTAATCATTTGAAAAACGGGAAAAGCCGAACGAGAACATCGGGAGAAGCGATGAATGGTGGCACGCTGCGCCAGCTCGAGTACTTCGTCGCCGCGGTCGACACCGGCACCGTGAGCGCGGCCGCCGCGCGATGCCAGGCGTCGCAGGCGGCGGTCTCGGCCGCCCTGAACGACCTCGAGCGGGCCCTGGGCATGCAGCTGCTGGTGCGCCGTCCTGCGAAGGGCGTGACGGTGACCGGCGGCGGACAGAGCGTCCTGCCGATCGCGCGCCGGATCCTGGCGGACGCCGCCGAGCTGTCGGAGCTGGCGGCGGCCGAGCATGGAGAGGTGGCGGGGCGGCTGCGCATCGCCTGCACCATCGCGCTGTCGCCGCGCGTGCTGCCGCTGGTGGCGGCCCAGTTCGGGGCGCGGTATCCGCGTGTCGAGCTGGATGTCACGGACGGTCTGGCCACGGATGTGCAGGAGCGGGTGCGCACGGGGGCAGCCGACGTCTGCCTGCTGTACCGCCGGCAGCTGGGCGAGGGACTGGACGCGCGGACGGTGCGCACGGTGGAGCCGTATGCCGTGCTGGCCGCCGACCATCCGCTGGCCGGCCGGAGTGATCTCGCCCTCGAAGAGCTCGCCGGCGAGCAGCTGATCATCGTGCGCGCGGCCGAGTCCAGCCGGGTGATCGAGGCGCTGATGGAGGACGCGGGCGTCGTGCCGCACGCCGGCTGGGCGTTCTCGAACCCCGAGACCGTACGCGCCATGGTGGCGCACGGCCTCGGCTACTCGGTGTTCAGCGGCAAGCCGATCGGCACCGAGGCGTTCGACGGCCGCCGCGTCGCCTACGTCCGGGTGCGCGATCGGGTCACGCCGAACGAGGTGGTGCTGGCGGTGCCGCGGGGCCAGCGCCCGAACGCCCGGCTGGATGCGCTGTGGTCGATGCTCGGCGAGGCGGAGGTGCAGGCCGCGTTCGGATGAGCGTGCGGGCATACCCTGAGGGAATGATCTCCACCGACCTCGCACGCCGGCTGCGTGAGACGGGCCTGGTGTGGCATCCCGCCTCGGGCGATCGGTTCCAGCTCGACGAGCCCGAGTTCGAGGCCGACGTGTTCACGGTCAGCGACATGACGATCGAGCCGCGCACGTATCCGACCGGCAGCATCCTCGCCTTCAACGGCACGACCGAGTGGGCGCTGGACTCCGTGGCCCTCGAGGACGCGCTGTGGCTGCCCGGCGAGGATCAGCTGCGCGAGCTGCTGCGCGGCACGTTCCGGGCGCTGCGGCGCCTGCCCGACGCGTACGCGGTCGACGTCGAGATCGCGGGCAAGGCGCTGTCGTTCGAGCACCCCGAGCCGGCCGACGCCTACGCGCTCGCGCTGCTGGAGCTGCTCGGCCGCGTCACCCGCTGACGATCACGAGGCGACCGTGTGCACCGGCTCGGTGTCGGGCATCGGGCTCGCGTCGCGGAAGCGCAGGTCGGGGAATCCGCGCACGCACAGCACCGAGACGATGAGGCCGGCCACGGCGAACCCGGCCGCGGTCCAGTACGCGCCGGTCGGGCCCATCCCGTCGATGAGGAACCCCGCGATGGCCGACCCTGCGGCCGCGCCGATGAGCTGGCCGGTGCCCACCCAGCCGAACGCCTCGGCGGTGTCGCTGAACTTGACGCTGGCCGTCGTCATCGCGAACATCACGGCCAGAGCCGGAGCGACGCCGATGCCGGCCACCAGAAGGGACCCGCTCAGCCACCAGACCGACAGCGAGAACGTCGTGACGACAAGGCCCGCTGCCACGATCGCCATCCGCCGCGCCATCGCCCACCGGCCGATCGGGATGCCGCCCGACAGCAGGCCGCCGGCCAGGCTCCCGACCGAGAAGATCGCCAGGACCAGGCCCGCCTGCAGCCCGCCGTGGCCGAAGGTCGCGATGACGCCCGCCTCGACGGCCGCGCACGCCCCGATCAGCAGGAAGCCCATGACGGTCGCCAGCAGCACCGCCGGCCGGGCCAGCACGCGTCCGAAGCGGCGGCGGCTGCGCGGGATGCGCACGCGCCCGAGCTCGGGCGAGAGGATGAACCAGCTGCCGCCGGCGAACAGGATCACGACGACCATCACGATGCCGACGACCGTGCCGATCTGCGTGGCGACGATCGTGATCACGACCGGCGCGAGGATCCAGATGATCTCCTGCAGCGAGGCATCCAGCGAGAACAAGGGGGTGAGCTGGCGCGAGTTGACCATCTTCGGATAGATGGTGCGCACCGCCGACTGCACCGGCGGCGTGGACAGTCCCGACATCAGGCCCAGCGCCATGTAGGCGGCGATCGGCAGCTCGAACAGGCCGATGCCGGCCAGCGACATCGCGCACACGATCATGGTCAGGGTCAGCACCCGGCGCATGCCCCACCGGCCCATCCAGCGGCTCGTGATCGGGCCTGAGATCGCCTGCCCGACCGAGGCGGCGGCCAGGACCAGGCCGGCCGCGCCGTATGTGCCCGTCACGTGCTCGATGTGCATGAGCAGCGCGAGGCTCGTCATGCCCGAAGGGAAGCGCGCCGTCAGCTGCGCGGCGATGATGCGCCCGACTCCCGGCGTGCGCAGAAGATCCCGGTATCCCGCCACGGGTCAACGTTACCGGCGCGCTCGACACGCCCGCGACACGCCGTGGGCGTTGTCCACAGGAAAACCGGTGTCGGAGGTGCCGCATATGGTCCGGGATGTGGATGGATGCCGCCAGTCGGGCGGAAGACCCGCGTGAATCAGCGTTTCCGCGGCCTCGACGACACCCGCGCGGTTGTGGATGAAACGGTGGACAAGCTGTGTTGTACATGGGGAGAGCGGTGGAAAACTACATAGATGTAACTACTATCCCTTGTGGTGCTTCCGAGTGTCCGTCCCCATATGTAGTATTGGGGGACCGGCGGGGGGAACTGCCGGACAGAGGGACCGAATGAGGGGAGAGACAGTCGACATGGCGATCACGGTCTACACGAAGCCGTCCTGTGTCCAGTGCAACGCGACGTACCGCGCTCTGGACTCGAAGGGCATCGAATACGAAGTGCACGACCTCACCGAGGACCCGGCAGCACTCGAGCAGGTGAAGGCGCTCGGCTACCTGCAGGCGCCGGTCGTCATCACCGATGAGGACCACTGGTCGGGCTTCCGTCCCGACAAGATCGACGAGCTCGCCGCCCGTCTGGCCTGACATGCCCATCGCGGTGGCAGCGCCGCTTCTCGTCTACTTCTCCAGCGTCTCGGGAAACACGGCGCGATTCGTCGAGAAGCTGGGCCTGCCGGCCCGGCGCATCCCGCTGCACGCCGGGCCGCACAGCGTCGAGCCCCCGCTGCACGTGGACGAGCCGTTCGTGCTCGTCACACCGACCTACGGCGGGGGACAGGGGCGCGGCGAGGAGAAGGGCGCCGTCCCCAAGCAGGTCATCAGGTTCCTCAACGACGAGGACAACCGCAAGTGGATCCGCGGAGTCATCTCCGCGGGGAACACGAACTTCGGTCAGGCGTACTGCCTGGCCGGGGAGATCATCAGCCGCAAGTGCCACGTGCCGCACCTGTATCGGCTCGAACTGTTCGGCACGCCCGAGGACGTCGCCCGCGTGAGCGATGGATTGGAAAAATGGTGGAAGCTGCAGTGACGGACGAGGTTCCGTTCAAGACCGACGCGCGGTTCGAGGGTATGGACTACCACGCGCTGAACGCGATGCTGAACCTGTACGGCGCGGACGGGAAGATCCAGTTCGATGCCGACAAGCGTGCGGCCCGGGAATACTTCCTGCAGCACGTGAACCAGAACACGGTGTTCTTCCACTCCCTGAAGGAGCGCCTGGACTACCTCGTCGAGAAGCAGTACTACGAGGGCGACGTCCTCGCGAAGTACCCGTTCGAGTTCATCCAGAAGCTCAACGATCGCGCATACGCGAAGAAGTTCCGGTTCGAGACGTTCCTCGGCGCGTTCAAGTACTACACGAGCTACACGCTGAAGACCTTCGACGGCAAGCGCTACCTCGAGCGCTTCGAGGACCGCGTCGTGATGACGGCGCTGGGCCTGGCCGACGGCGACCAGCAGCTCGCGACCGATCTCGTCGACGAGATCATCTCGGGCCGGTTCCAGCCGGCGACGCCGACGTTCCTGAACACCGGCAAGGCGCAGCGCGGCGAGCTCGTCAGCTGCTTCCTGCTGCGCATCGAAGACAACATGGAGTCGATCGCCCGCGGCATCAACTCGGCGCTGCAGCTGTCCAAGCGCGGCGGCGGCGTCGCGCTGCTGCTCTCGAACATCCGCGAGTCGGGCGCTCCGATCAAGCAGATCGAGAACCAGTCGTCCGGCATCATCCCGGTGATGAAGCTGCTCGAAGACAGCTTCAGCTACGCGAACCAGCTCGGTGCGCGTCAGGGCGCCGGCGCCGTGTACCTCAACGCGCACCACCCCGACATCATGCGGTTCCTCGACACCAAGCGCGAGAACGCGGACGAGAAGATCCGCATCAAGACGCTGTCGCTGGGTGTTGTCGTGCCCGACATCACGTTCGAGTTGGCCAAGAGCGGCGAGGACATGTACCTGTTCAGCCCGTACGACGTCGAGCGTGTCTACGGCGTGCCGTTCGGCGACATCTCGGTCACAGAGAAGTACCGCGAGATGGTCGACGACCCGCGCATCAAGAAGACGAAGATCAACGCGCGCGAGTTCTTCCAGACCCTTGCTGAGATCCAGTTCGAGTCGGGCTACCCGTACATCATGTTCGAAGACACGGTGAACAGGGCCAACCCGATCAAGGGCCGGATCAACATGTCGAACCTGTGCAGCGAGATCCTGCAGGTGAACACGCCGACCACCTACCACGACGACCTGTCCTACGACCAGATCGGCAAGGACATCTCGTGCAACCTCGGCTCGATGAACATCGCCCTGGCGATGGACGGCGGCGACCTCGGCAAGAGCGTCGAGGCGGCGATCCGGGGCCTGACCGCGGTGAGCAACCAGAGTCACATCTCGTCGGTGCGCTCGATCGAGGACGGCAACGACCGTTCGCATGCGATCGGCCTCGGGCAGATGAACCTGCACGGATACCTCGCGCGCGAGCACGTGCACTACGGCTCCGAAGAGGGCCTGGACTTCACGAACATCTACTTCTACACGGTGCTCTACCACGCGCTGCGCGCGTCGAACCGCATCGCGATCGAGCGCGGCGAGACCTTCGACGGCTTCGCCGACTCCGCGTACGCCTCGGGGGAGTTCTTCGACAAGTACATCGATCAGGAGTGGGTGCCGCAGACCGACAAGGTCAAGGAGCTGTTCGCCGGCCACCTGATCCCGACGCAGGACGACTGGCGCGAGCTGAAGGCTTCCGTCCAGGAGCACGGCATCTACAACCAGAACCTGCAGGCGGTGCCGCCGACCGGATCGATCTCGTACATCAACAACTCGACGAGCTCGATCCACCCGATCGTGTCGAAGATCGAGATCCGCAAGGAGGGCAAGCTCGGCCGCGTCTACTACCCGGCGCCGTTCATGACGAACGACAACCTGGCGTACTACGAGGACGCGTATGAGATCGGTCCCGAGAAGATCATCGACACGTATGCCGCGGCCACGCAGCACGTCGACCAGGGCCTGAGCCTGACGCTCTTCTTCAAGGACACGGCGACCACGCGCGACGTCAACCGAGCGCAGATCTACGCCTGGCGCAAGGGCATCAAGACGCTCTACTACATCCGCGTGCGCCAGATGGCCCTCGAGGGGACCGAGGTGGACGGCTGCGTCAGCTGCATGCTGTGATCCCGGACATCCCTCGTCTTGCTTGTATGAAAGAGAACTGACATGACCCCCGAACCGCTCAAGCTCCTGGACAAGGTCCAGGCGATCAACTGGAACCGCATCGAGGACGAGAAGGACCTCGAGGTGTGGCACCGGTTGACGGGCAACTTCTGGCTGCCCGAGAAGGTGCCGCTGTCGAACGACGTGCAGTCGTGGAACACGCTGACGCCCGAAGAGCAGACCGTGACGATGCGCGTGTTCACCGGGCTGACGCTGCTCGACACGATCCAGGGCACCGTCGGTGCGGTCTCGCTGATACCGGACGCGATCACGCCGCACGAAGAGGCCGTCTACACGAACATCGCGTTCATGGAGTCGGTGCACGCGAAGAGCTACTCGTCGATCTTCTCGACGCTGTGCTCGACGAAGGACATCGACGAGGCGTTCCGCTGGTCGACCGAGAACACGAACCTGCAGCGCAAGGCGCACATCGTCATGGACTACTACCGTGGCGACGACCCGCTCAAGCGCAAGGTCGCGTCGACCCTGCTCGAGTCGTTCCTGTTCTACTCGGGCTTCTATCTGCCGATGTACTGGTCGTCGAAGGCCAAGCTCACGAACACGGCCGACATCATCCGGCTCATCATCCGCGACGAGGCCGTGCACGGCTACTACATCGGGTACAAGTTCCAGAAGGGGCTCGAGCAGGTCGACCAGGCCACGCGTGACGCGCTGAAGGACTACACGTTCTCGCTGCTGTACGAGCTGTACGACAACGAGGTGCAGTACACCCAGGACCTCTACGACGGCGTCGGGCTGACCGAGGACGTCAAGAAGTTCCTGCACTACAACGCGAACAAGGCCCTGATGAACCTCGGCTACGAGGCCATGTTCCCCGCCACCGTCACGGACGTGAACCCGGCGATCCTGTCGGCCCTGTCGCCGAACGCCGACGAGAACCACGACTTCTTCAGCGGGTCGGGCTCGTCGTACGTCATGGGCAAAGCAGAGGCCACAGAGGACGACGACTGGGACTTCTAGGACCGGTTGCGCTGGTCTCGCCGTGACCGCACGGCGAGACCAGTCCGCTACGGGTTCTGCATGAGGATCGCCGCCACGATCCCCGCGCCGCCGAGCACGACGGCGGGCACCACCAGGATCAGCAGCGCTTGCCAGGCCCGGTAGTTCTCATACGCTCCGGTGGCCCGTGCGGTTCCCACCGTGCCGATGACCCAGCGTGCGTGCTTCCCTTCGCCGCGTTGCGTGTTCGGCGCCATGATGACTCTCCCGTGTGCGACGGGTGTGTTCTCGTCGTGTCTTCACCGTACGCCGCTCTCGACCCCGAGGTGCCCGTGGGCGGCGGGGTGACGCTCAGCTGAACGCGTCGGCACCGGTGAGCTCCCGCCCGAGGATGAGGGCGTGGATCTCATCGGTGCCTTCGTAGGTGCGCACCGCCTCGAGATTGGCCATGTGGCGCATCACCGGGAACTCGTCCGTGATGCCGTCTCCGGCGAGGATGCTTCGTGCGCGACCCGCGATGCGGATCGCCTCGCGCACATTGTTCAGCTTCGCGACGCTCAGCTGTGCGGGGGCGAGGGCTCCGGCATCCTTCAACCGCCCCAGGTGCAGCGCGAGCAGCGCGCCCTTCTCGTACTCGAGAAGCATGTCGGCCAGCTGCGCCTGGATGAGCTGACGCGCACCGATCGGCGCGCCGAAGACCTGGCGGGTGCGGGAACGGCCGACGGCGGCCTCGAGACACGTGCGCGCGGCGCCCATGGCACCCCACGCGATCCCGAATCGGGCCTCGTTCAGGCACGTGAACGGTCCGCGCAGGCCGCGGGCGTCGGGCAGCCGAGCCTCCTCGGGCAGTCGGACCTCGTCGAGGTCGATGTCGCACTGGATCGACGTGCGCATCGCGCGCTTGCCGGCGATCGGGCTCGCCGTGAACCCGGGGGCATCGGTGGGCACGAGGAACCCGCGCACGCCCTGGCGGGTCTGCGCCCACACCACCGCGACATCGGCGACTGTGGCCAGGCCGATCCAGCGCTTGTGTCCGGTGAGGATCCAGTCCGCGCCCTCGCGCCGCGCGAACGTGGCCATCGCCGCCGGATCGCTGCCGCCTGCGGGCTCGGTCAGGGCGAAGCATCCCACCGCGCGCCCGGCCGCCATCTCGGGCAGCCAGCGCTGCTTCTGGTCTTCGGACCCGAACGTCGCGATCGCCGTCATCGCGAGCGACCCCTGCACCGAGACGAAGGTGCGCCAGCCGCTGTCGACGGCCTCGATCTCGAGGCACGCGGCGCCGTAGCTCGTCGCACTCGCCCCGGTGCAGCCGTAGCCGTGCAGATGCATGCCGAGCAGTCCCGCCTCGCCGAGCGCAGGGATGTGTTCGGCGCGGAAGCGCTGGGTCTCGAAGTCGTCCTCGATCGTCGGGGCCAGCACGTCGCGGGCGACGCCGCGCGCGACCCGCTGCCACCGGCGGGCGTCGTCTGGCAGCAGGTCGTCGATGCAGAAGGCGCGGGCGAGAGCCTCTTCGCCCGTCAACGAGTCGTCGGTCACGATGCGATCATCCCAGAGCTTCGTCGTCGCCTCGCTATGGTGAGCCTATGAACGACTATTCCGGCATGGCTGCGGGCCTGGGTCTGGGCATCTTCATCATCGGGCTGATCATCTATCTGGCCATCATCGCGCTGTCGCTGTGGATCGGATACCTCATCATGCGTACGGCGGTGAAGAACGGCATCCTGCTCGCCGACGAGGAGCGTCTGCGGCGCGGGTTCCGTCCCGGCGGGGGGCCGCAGCCGCCGATGCCGCCGCAGACGTATCGGTAGAACACGGCTCACACGGCGCGCCGGATCAGAACGGGGGATCGTCCCCGTACGTGAGCATGCCGGCGGGTGCCGCAACGGGCGACGACTACGATGGATGCCATGCCCCAGCCGCGTCGCTTCAGTCCCGTGATCTCGCTGCTGACGCTCGCGAGCATCTGGGACGTCCAGTTGAACAAGCAGCTCAAGGGCCTCGGCCTGACCACGCGCAAGTACGGCCTGCTCGCGCACATCCAAGCCACGCCGGGCATCTCGTTCTCAGAACTCGCGCGTCGCTCGCAGATCACGGTCCAGACGGCGCACACGGCGGTGCGGGCGCTGGTCGATGACGGTCTCGCGGCGGATGCCACGGCCCACGCCGGTGCTGCCTCGGATCTGCGCGTTACCGACAAGGGCTCGGAGGCCCTGGCCGAAGCCGATGCGCGGCTCGAGAAGCTCGACGCGGCTTTCGGGACAGACGCGCCCGTGCTGACCCGTGCGCTGGAAGGCCTGCACGAGGAGCCGTTCGGAGAAGGGCTCTCCGACTGACGACTGCGCACGCCACATCGCCTGCCTGCGGTGCGCGATGACCGCAGGCAGGCGATGACGGGTCGCGCGGCTATTTCATCTTGAAGAACGCCCACATCGACGAGCCGTCGGCGGTCGTCAGCGTGACCTTGTAGCACTTGCCGGCGGACGCGGACGGTGTCTGCCAGTTCTGCACCCACTGCTGAGCCGAGGCGTCATACCGCAGGCTCGTTCCGCCCGTCGTCGTGATGATGTCATCGCTGGTCGTGGGGTCGCTGCCACACGTCATGGGTGTCAAGTTGAACTTCGCGCCGAGCTTCACCGTGTCGGTGATCGGAGTGCCGTCGGCGGTCACCGTGAACTTCAGCGGCACGGTCGAACCCCCCTTCACCGTGTTGACCACGGTGCCCATGTCGATGGGCTTGTAGAACCCGTTGATCGTCCAGGCGCCGATCTGGAAGGTCACCACGTCCGTGCTGTCGAGGTGGTTGTCGTCACCCGTGAAGGTCGCCGTCGCCGTCGCCGTGCCGACCTTCACGTTGTCTTCGTACGTCACCTCGACGGACTGATCGAGCCCGCCGATGCCGGTCACGCGCGCCGTGCACGGCGTGAGCGCCGACCCGTTGAACACCAGGCGCACCGGGCAACTGACGACCGTCGTCGAGCTCGCCCGGCCGATCGTGAACGTCGAGTCCTTCGTCGACCCGTCATGGTCGTCATCGCCCGTGTATGACGCGCTGACGTGCGCGGTGCCCGCATTGACGTTGTCGCTGTAGACGAGCGAGGCCGACACGTCCACCGAGAGGTCGCCGGCGCCCGTTGCGGTGGCGCGGCAGGGCGTGTGCGCAGTGGTGTCGAACGTCACGGGCTCGTCGCAGGTGATCGTCACGTCGGAGGTCGCCTTGGTGATCTCGAAGTCTGCAGACCCGGTGCCACCGAGGTGGTTCCTGTCGCCTGCGAACGTCGCGGATGCGCTGGCCGGGCCGACGTGGACATTGGCGGTGTAGTCGACGGCGACTGCCTCGTCGAGTCCGCCGACACCCGTCACGCGGGCCGTGCACGGCTCGATCGGCGAGCCGGTGAACGGGATGGCCTCGGCCGGGCAGGTGACGGTCGTCGTGGAGGACGCCTGGTCGATCGTGAAGCCGCCATCGGCCGTCGTGCCGATGTGGTTCAGATCGCCGGCCCACGCCGCCTGCGCCGTGGCAGCACCGGCATCGGTGTTGTCGGTGTAGACCACGTCGACGTTCACGTCGTCGAGCCCGGCTCCCGACACCGTCGCGGTGCACGGAGTCAGCGCCTCGCCGGTGTACACCTCGGAGGAGGGGCACGTCAGCGTCATGGACGACGCAGCGCGATCGATCGTGAAGTGCGCCTCGTCACCGCTCGCCTGGTGGTTGTCATCGCCGGTGTACGACGCGGTCACGCCGGCCGTCCCCGCGTTCGTGTTGTCGGTGTAGGTCAGCTCGGGCGCGCCGGTGATCGTCCCGCCTTCGCTCGTCGTCTGCGCCGAGCACGGAGTGAGCGCCTCGCCGGTGTAGGTGACCGGCGCGTCGCACGTGATCGTCGTCGTGGTGCCCGCCTTCGCGATGGTGAACGTCGTCGACTGGTCGGCGGCGGTGTGGTTGTCGTCGCCGGCGTACGAAGCGCTCGCGATGGCCTGACCGGCATTCGTGTTGTCGGAGTAGCTGACCTCGAGGTCCTGAGAGAGGCCGCCGGCTCCGGTGACCTTCGCGGTGCACGGCGTCTGAGCCGTACCGTCGTAGACCGTGTCGGAGCAGACGATCGCGATCGACGAGGCGGCTCGGCCGATCGTGATCTGCGCAGTGCCGTTCTGGGCGAGGTAGTTCGGGCTGGTGAAGGTCCAGTCCGCCGCGCCGCCAGGCACGCCAGTGAACGATGCGCCGAGATCGAGACCGTCGCTCAGGTCCACGTCGTCGAGCCCGGAGCAGGAGCCGGTGGCGCCGTGGGCGGCGCCGTCGTAGTCGCCGGCGAATCCGCTGACTGCACACGTCGCGGTCGCTCCTGTGATCGCGAACGTCGCCGTGTCATCGGATGCCGCGTGGTTGTCGTCGCCTGCATAGCCGGTCGTGACGTGGGCGGTGCCGACGTCTGTGTTGTCGGTGTATGCGGGGATCGCGGTGAGGTTCAGGCCGTCGGTGGTGGTGACGGTGGCCGTACACGGAGTAAGCGCTTGACCCGTGTACGTGACTGCGGCCGGGCAGTCCAGCGTGGTCGTCGAGCCGGCCGGAGTGATCTGGAACGTGGCGGGTCCGCTGCTGCTCGCGTTGTGCGTGCCGTCTCCCGTGAAGGATGCCGTCGCGGTCGCCGTCCCCGTGTTCGTGTTGCTCGAGTACGTGACCGGGAGGGATTGCTGGAATCCGTTCTGGCCGGTCACCTCGGCCGTGCACGGCTCGAGGGCCGCTCCTGTGTACGTCACGGAGGTCGGACAGGAGACGGAGGTGGTCGTATCGGTCTTCACGCTGCAGTCCGTGGTCCAGGTGACGGGGATGCTCGCGCTCCGCGTCAGCGTCCCGCCCCCTGACTGCGCCCCGGTGGCGGTGAAGGTGACGCTGACGCCGGGAACGTTCGCCGTCACGTTCGGCAGGGCGATGACCGTGCTCACCTTGGTCGACAGCTCGTTGTTGGTCGCGGACGACCAGTCGGAGGGCATTGTGATCGTTCCCGCCGCGGCCGGCACGGTCACGACCGGATTGTTCGAGATCGCCGTGACGGTGACTTGCGCGTTGTTTGCGAAGACCTGGCCGTTGCCGTTGCGGCTGATGGCCACGGTGACGGTCTTGGTCGCAGTGGTTCCGCATACCGGGGCTCCGAAATCGACGGAGCTTTGGGTGCCGATCGTGAGTGCGTCTCCGTCGATCGCGACGTTGTCGGCATGAGCGGCGCCGCCGACGGCGACGACGAGGGCGGTCGCCGCGATGGCGATGGCGGACAGCAGGGTCGGGCGATGCTTCATGGTCCCCCCAGTGGACTCATGGGAATGATAGGAAATCCTGAGCGGATCCCAGATTTCCGCTCAGTTTCGGATCACCATAGCGGAGCGGTCCCCGCGGCGGAAGAGGAAATTTTGAGCCGAAAAATCCTTCAGTTAAACTGAAGGCGTGTTCCAGACCCCTTCCGCACTGTTCCGCGTCTTCGCCGTCGGCGAAGCCATCTCCTGGACGCTGCTGATCGCAGCGCTCATCGTCCGCGGGGCCACCGGCTTCGCCATGGTCGTCCTGATCGGCGGCGGCATCCATGGATTCGTCTTCCTCTGCTACGGCGCCACAGCGATCCTCGTGGCCAAGAACAACCGCTGGCGAGCGTGGCCGATCGTGGTCGCCCTCGCATCGGCCGTGGTCCCGTACGCGACCGTCCCGGCCGAGATCTGGCTGCACCGCACCGGCCGGCTCACCGGTGCGTGGCGGATCACGGCGACCGACGATCCTCGCGACGGCACGTGGCACGATCGGCTGCTGCGCTTCTTCCTCGTGCGGCCGGTGCTGTTCGGAGGTCTCGCGGTGGTCGCCGTGGCATGCCTCTTCACCGCGCTGCTCGTAGTGGGCCCTCCCGGCGGGCGGGCCTGACCGGCGGGCTCAGCGCATGGTGGGCGTGGCATCCATCGTCGCTTCGCGACCGTGCCCGCGCGGTGCCCGCAGCACCGTCCGCCACAGGTTGACCAGCATCCACACGAACGTGCCGGCCCAGGCCGCCAGGGCGATCCAGCTCTCGGCGTAGCCGATCGAGTGCACGACGGGCAGCCGGTCGACGTCGCCGAGGAACTGCGACCCCACCCCGTACATCCCGAGCGGGAAGATGATGCTCCACAGCGTCGCCTCGTACCGGAACGGGATGCGGTGGCGCACGTGGCGCCACCACCCGGCCATCACCAACGGCGGGATCAGCCAGGTGCCGAACGCCCAGAAGAAGACGGCGGCGCCGGCGATAAGCCCCCGGGTGGCGTCGACCATCGGGGCGTTCGCCATCTCGACGATGCGGGCGCCGGCGACCACGGTGATGGCCGTCGCGCCCATTGCGACCCAGTACGGCGGCGTGAGGTCTTCGGGCCGGAACGGCACCGTCAGCATCCGCACGCCGACGAACACGCCGACCGCGCAGTACAGGAACGTGCCCACCGACCACGAGAAGACCGCCAGCAGCGCGAGCGCGTCGCGCCACTGCGCGAGCTCGACCTCGAGCGTGGCGGCCAGCACCGCGATGGACTGGCTGGCGACCGCCCAGATGAACCACGTGCCGTTCGCGGTCGTGATCGGCGCCGCCTTGCGGTCGCCGAGCACAGCGGTCCACGGCACCGTGTAGCCGAACACGATCCACGCGACGGCGGCCACCAGCAGCAGGACGACGGCCACGCTGTGGAAGCCGTCCTCTTCGCTGAGCCGGCTGCCCAGCACGCACGTGGCGGCCACGAACGTGAAGAAGCCGAACGCGCGCGCGGGGTCGGCGAAGTCCTCGGCCATGGCGGACCGGTGCCGCACGATGCGGATCGCGTTGAGCACCAGCAGCAGGAAGTACGCCGCGCCGCCGATGGCCAGCAGGATCGTGGATGCCGCGACCCAACCGTCGGTGCGCATTCCGATCGAGACGATGCCCGTCGCCATGACGAGGGCGAAGTATCCCGGTGTGAGGCCCTCGACGGCCTTGTCGAGACGGCCCGGCAACGTGGAAGGCGAGGACACGCCCCCAGGCTAGTGCCCGTGCGCGTCGCACGTGGGGTGCAGGATCGTGAATATGCGATTGTCGAGCACGTCGTCCCAACGCACATACCGGTACCTGCGGATCGCCATCGTCGGCGCGGCCGTCGTGCTGGGGATCGGCATCGTGGCGGTGACGGTGAGCGACGGGCCGATCACCTCGATCAGCGGGATGTACTACACGTCGGGGCGCACGATCTTCGTCGGGTCGATGTGCGCGATCGCGCTGGGCCTGGTCGCGCTGTCGGGGCACAGCGTCGAACAGGTCCTGCTGGATGTCGCGGCCGTCTTCGCGGCCCTGATCGCCGTCGTGCCCACACCGGTCGGCGCGGGGGATGTCCCGGGGCCGGCGCCCGCGTGCGCGGTGGGGGCGACGGTGTGCGTTCCACCGGCCGAGTTCGCCGGTGCGCGGACGGGCATCATCGTGCTTGCCATCGTCGCGGTGCTCGGTGCGATCACGGCGATCGTGCTCGCGCGCGTGCAGCACAGCGTGACCCGCGGTGTGCTGATCGGCGCGGCCGCCGCCGTCGCCGTCGCGGCCGGACTCGTGGTCTGGCTCGGCGTCGCGCCGCACGGGCTGCTCGGGATCGGGCACCTGGTGGCCACCGGCGTCTTCTTCGGGCTCATGGTCGCCGTCGCGATCGTCAGCGCGATCACCGCTCCGCGCATCTCCCACCCGCGGTGGCGCTACGTCTACACCGCGGTGGCCGTCGGCATGGTCGCCTGCCTGTCTTACCTGGCCGGGGTCGAGTTCGCACGCCTGAACGGCGCCGACCTCATGGGACAGCCCTGGGTGCTCGTCGGGGAGGTCGGTCTCGTCGCTCTCTTCGCCGTCTTCTGGATCGCCCAGACGGTGCAGAAGTGGGACGAGACCGACCCCTCGATCCTGCCCAAGCGCTGAGGGGCCCGATCAGCGGGCCGGCACCTGCTGCAGCGTCCAGCGGTTGCCGTCGGGGTCGCGGAACGTGACGAACCGCCCCCACGCCTGCTCGTCGACGCCGTCGGCCTCGACCCCGAGGTCGCGCAGGTGGGCCAGTGCGTCGTCGGCGTCGGGCACCACGACCTGGATCGTGTTCTGGCGCCCCGGCTCGAGGTCGATGCCGAGGTTCGTGCCGAACGCGATCGAGCAGGCCGAGCCGGGCGGGGTCATCTGCACGAAGCGCAGCCCCTCGAACGGCGTCTGGTCGTGGTCGGGGTGGAACCCGATGCGGGTGTAGAACTCCTTCGCCCGGTCGACGTCTGTCACGGGGACGAAGATCAGCTCGATGCGCCAGTTCATGGGAATCCTCCAGGGGTGATGTGCCTCCACGCTACGCAGAGGTTCCGACATCGGCTGCGGCAGGAATACGCTCGTCTGTCCTGCGTTGAACTTGATACAACCGTGCTCAAGTTTGTAAACTTGACACCGTAAGACTCATCTTTGGGAGATCACGAATGAACGACGATGGCACACCCCCGGTCGAGGGCGCCGCTTCCGGCGCGAGCGCGTTCGACGACTTCCTCGCGCGCTACCTCGCCGGTGAGCGCGCCCGTGAGCAGCGCTCGATCGACCTCAGCAGGTTCCTGACCGCGCGCACACAGGAGATCCTGCAGCGCTCGGCGCAGTACGCGCTCGAGCGCGGCCAGCGCGAGGTCGACACGCTGCACCTGCTGCACGTGCTGATGGACGCCGACGCGGTGCAGGCCGCCGTGCGTCGCATCGGCGCCGACCCGGCGGCGATCGCGCGTGCAGCCGAAGAGCGCCTGCCCTCGGCGGGCCGCAGCCAGGAGGGCGCCGACGGCGCGGTCATCACCCCATCGCTGCAGCGCTCCCTGTTCCACGCGTTCCAGGTCGCCCGCTCGTCCGGCTCGACCTACATCGACCCCGAGCACCTCTTCTTCGCGCTCGTGCTCGGCCAGGACGCCCCCGCGGGCCAGGTGCTCGCGAACGCCGGCGTGACCGCCGAAGCGCTCACCCAGGGCACGCGTGAGACCGTGACCCCGGGCAGTGCGCCGGCGAACGGCGAGACCGCGGCCCAGGCATCCGGCACCCCCATGCTCGATCAGTTCGGCACCGATCTGACCGCGCTCGCCGAGGCGGGAACGCTCGATCCCGTGATCGGCCGGGCCACCGAGATCGAGCAGACGATCGAGATCCTCAGCCGCCGCACCAAGAACAACCCGGTGCTGGTCGGCGAGGCCGGCGTCGGCAAGACCGCGATCGTCGAGGGCCTGGCCCGGGCGATCGTGGCGAACCAGGTTCCCGAGCAGCTGCGCGGCAAGCGCGTGGTCGCGCTCGACCTGCCGGGCATGGTCGCGGGCACGCGCTATCGCGGCGACTTCGAAGAGCGGCTGACCAAGACGATGGACGAGATCACCGCCCGCAAGGGCGAGCTGATCGTGTTCGTCGACGAGCTGCACACGGTCGTCGGCGCCGGCGGCAACGGCGACGGCGGCATGGACGCCGGCAACATCCTCAAGCCACGCCTGGCCCGTGGCGACCTGCACCTGATCGGCGCGACGACGCTCGACGAGTACCGGCGGATCGAGAAGGATGCCGCGCTGGAGCGCCGGTTCCAGCCGGTCAAGGTGGGCGAGCCCGGTGTCGAGGACGCCGTGAAGATCCTGCAGGGGCTCAAATCCGCGTACGAGCTGCACCACGGCGTGACCTACACGGATGACGCCCTGCGCTCGGCCGTCGAGCTCTCCGACCGGTACCTCACCGAGCGCGTGCTGCCCGACAAGGCCATCGACCTGATCGACCAGGCCGGCGCCCGGCTGCGCCTGCGCCTGGGTCTGCAGACCGACGCCACCCAGCTCATGCAGCGCCTCGCCGACCTCGAGGCCGACAAGAACGCGGCTGTGGCCGCCGAGCACTACGAGGACGCATCGCGCATCCGTGACGAGATCGGCCAGGTGCAGACCCGGCTCGACGAGCTCGCAGCCGGCGCCGGCGGCCCCAAGGCAGAAGCCGTCGTGGACGAGCCCGAGATCGCCGCGGTGATCAGCCGGGCCACCGGCATCCCGGTCTCGCGCCTGACCGAGACCGAGCGCGACCGCCTCGCCTCGCTCGAGGACGAGCTGCACGCCCGGGTCATCGGGCAGGACGACGCGGTGACCGCGGTCGCCAAGGCCGTGCGGCGCAACCGCACGGGCATGGGTGACGCACACCGGCCGATCGGGTCGTTCCTGTTCCTCGGCCCGACCGGCGTCGGCAAGACCGAGCTGGCCAAGGCCCTCGCGCAGTCGCTGTTCGACGACGAGTCGGCCGTGATCCGGTTCGACATGAGTGAGTTCGGTGAACGGCACACGGCCGCACGCCTGGTCGGTGCCCCTCCGGGATACGTCGGCTACGACGAGGCCGGGCAACTCACCGAGCGCGTGCGGCGCAACCCGTACGCGGTCGTGCTGTTCGACGAGATCGAGAAGGCGCACCCCGACGTGTTCAACCTGCTGCTGCAGGTGCTCGACGATGGGCGCCTGACCGACGGGCAGGGCCGCACGGTCGACTTCCGCAACACCGTGGTCGTGATGACCTCGAACCTCGGCAGCGAGTTCCTCGCATCGCGCGGCGGGGCGATCGGATTCCTTGCCGACGGCGGCGGAGCGACCGGCTTCGGCAGCGAGAAGGACCTGCGCGACCGCGTGTTCGCGAAGCTCCGCGAGGCGATGCGGCCCGAGTTCCTCAACCGCATCGACGAGATCGTGCTGTTCCGCAAGCTCGACCGCGAGCAGCTGCGCGAGATCGTCGGGCTGCTGCTGGGCGCGACCCGCAAGCGCCTGGCCGGGCGCAGCGTGCACGTCGAGGTCGCGGACGCCGCCGTGCAGTGGCTGGCCGACCACGGGTACGAGCCCGAGTACGGTGCGCGGCCGCTGCGCCGGCTCATCCAGCGCGAGGTCGACGACCGCATCGCCGACCTGTTCGTGTCGGGTGCGCTCGTCGACGGGGGAGCGGTGACGGTGGATGCCGCGGCCGACGCGCTGGTCGTGACGGCCGAGGCGGTCGCCCGGGCTGCGTAGGGGATCGTGCCGGACCCGCGCGTCGCCGAGGATCCGCGCAGCCGTGCACGGCGTGCGGCTGCCTCGGGCCGGAACGGCGTCATCCGCCCCTCCGAGACGAGCGACCGTGACACACTCGTTTGCATGAGCGATGCACCCGTCTCGATCGGAGTCGCCGGCGCGCTCGGTCCGTCCGCGATCGCGCAGATCGCCGCGGCGGCCGAAGCGGCCGGCCTGTATGCGCTGTGGGTCAACGACACCCCCGGCGGCGATGCGTTGGCGGCGCTGCACGAAGCGGCGGCGGTGACCGAGCGCCTCGTGCTGGGCACCGGCGTGATCGCGCTCGACCGCTCGACGCCCGACGAGATCCTCGCCCGGGCCGACGGCCTGCCCGAAGACAGACTGATGCTCGGCATCGGCTCGGGTCAGGCGTCCGGCCCCGTGCTGGCGGCCGTGGGAAACGCGGTCGACACGCTGCGCGCCGGCACCGGCGCCGGCATCGTGGTCGGGGCGCTCGGTCCGAAGATGCGGGCGCTGGCGGCACAGCAGGCCGACGGCATGCTGCTGAACTGGCTGACGCCGCAGATCGCCGCCGCGCAGTCCGCCGAGGCCCACGCGGTCGCCCCCGGCGCGCACGTCGCGCTGTACGTGCGCACCGCCCTCGACGAGGCTGGGATGCCGCGGCTGCGCGCCGAGGCGGACCGCTATGCGCGCTTCCCGAAGTACACGGCGAACTTCGATCGACTCGGCGTCGAGGCGATCGACACCGTGATCACCTCCGATGCGGCCTCCGGCATCCTCGCCTCGTACCGCGGGGCCGTCGACGAGGTGGTGCTGCGCGCGATGACCGACTCGGACGACGTCGAGGCCTACCTGCGCTTCGCGCGGGGCGCGGGCGAACTGGCCGGGTAGATCCTGGTGATCAGCGTCCCGTCTGCTGCCGGGCCCGGCGAGCCCGCCCGCTAGGCTCGCATCATGCCTGCCCCGATCGCCGTGCTCGCCGGCGGCTCGGGGTTCGTCGGCACGGCCCTGGCCGCGGCACTCGAAGCCGACGGGTATGTGCTGCGCCGGATCGGGCGCACCGGCTCCGACGCGACCTGGAAGGATGCGCACAGCGTCCGCGCCGCAGTCGACGGCGCCGACCTGCTGATCAACCTGGCAGGAAAGTCCGTCGACTGCCGCTACACCGACCGCAACCGCGACGAGATCCACCGCTCGCGGATCGCGACCACCCGGACGCTGCACGATGCGGTGGCCGAGGCATCCTCGCCCCCGCGGCTGTGGCTGAACGCGAGCACCGCGACCATCTACCGGTACGCGATCGACCGCCCGCAGACCGAGGCAGACGGCGAGCTCGGCACGGGCTTCTCGGTCGACGTCGCGCGCGACTGGGAGGCCGCATTGTTCGCCGGCAACCTGCCGCACACCCGCCGGGTCGCACTGCGCATGGCGATCGTGCTCGGCGACGGGCCGGCGACCTCGATGCTGTTCCGTCTGGCTCGCTGGGGGCTGGGCGGACCGCAGTACGACGGGTGGTGGTTTGCGCACCGTCGCTACCGGGGGATCGGTCCGCACGCCAGTGGAGACGGTCATGCCCCCGGGCACCGCTCGAAGGGGCGGCAGCGGTTCAGCTGGATCCACCTGGACGACGTCGTCGGCGCCGTGCGGTTCCTCCGGGATCATCCGGGGATCGAGGGGGCGGTGAACCTCGCGTCACCGCACCCGAGCGACGACCGCACGCTCATGGCAGCGCTCCGGCGCAGCGTGCGGATGCCGATCGGCCTGCCCGCCCCTCGTTTCGTGCTCGAACCGGCGATGTGGGCGCTGCGCACCGAGCCCGAGCTCGTGCTGAAGAGCCGGTGGGTTGTGCCGCAGCGCCTGTCAGACGCGGGTTTCGTGTTCGCGCACACAGACCTCGACGAGGCCCTGCGCGAGGTGTGGGCGCGGCGGGGGGCTACTCGTCGTCGCTGATCGGCACGCGCGGGATCAGGGCCGTGCAGGCGACCAGCAGCACCGCTGAGACCGCGACGCCGAGGAAGACCGCGGCCGACCCCGCCTGAATGGCGTCGGGATGCCGCGCCCCGCCGTGCCCGAGGATCACGGCGTTGGCGATCGCGCCGTACACGGCGACGCCGACCGAGCTGCCCACCGAACGGGCGAGCATGTTCGTGCCCGACACGACGCCGCGCCGACGCAGATCGACCGACGACTGCGCGGCGATGAGCGCAGGATTGGCCACGAGCCCGAGGCCGAGCCCCACCACGAAGCATCCGATCGCCGTGAGCAGGATCGAGGGCGAGGCGGCGAAGAGCACCATCAGCGCGGTGCCCACCACCGACAGACAGCTGCCGATCACGGCCGTCGCGCGAAAGCCGATGCGCAGGTAGAACCGGCCCGCCAGCGCACCACTGATCGGCCACCCGAGACTGAGCACGGCCACCGCGAGCCCGGCCAGCAGCGGTGTCGCTCCTGCCGTCGATTCCAGGAACGTCGGCACGAACGAGGTCAGACCGATGAGCACCGCGCCCACGCCGAGAGCCGCGAACGACGTGGTGACCACCACGCGGCTCGAGAACACCCACGGCGCGAGCACCGGATCGGCCGCACGACGCTCGACCAGGGCGAAGGCCACCAGCAACGCCGCGCCGCCGACGAAGCATCCCACACTCTGCCAGCTGTTCCACGCCCAGCCCTGAGCGCCCTCGAGCACACCGAGCACGAGCAGAACGAGCGCCGTGGTCAGCAGCGTCGCGCCGGTGATGTCGATGCGCTGCCGGTGCCGGTCGAAGTGCTCGTGGTAGCTGCGGCGCAGCATGAACAGGGCCAGCAGGCACAGCGGAACGTTGATCCAGAAGATCCAGCGCCACGACACGAACTGCGCGAACACGCCGCCCAGGGTGGGACCGGCCACCGACGAGATCGCCCACACGCTGGCCAGATACGCCTGCGCGGTCGCGCGCTCACGGACCGTGTAGATGTCGCCGGCGATCGTCATGCTCGCCGGGGTGATGGCGCCGGCGCCCAGTCCCTGGATCGCGCGGAACGCGATGAGGGCGGGCATGCTCCACGCCAGGGCCGCCAGGATCGAGCCGCCCAGGAACAGCAGGATCCCGGCGATCATGACCGGCTTGCGGCCGAACGTGTCGCAGAGCTTCGCATACACCGGCACCGACGCCGCCTGGGCGAGCAGGTACACCGAGAACAGCCACGGGAACTGGCTGAAGCCGCCGAGGCTCCCGACGATCGTCGGCACCGCGGTCGCGAGGATCGTCGAGTCGATCGCGATCAGGAACGTGCCGAGCATGAGCGAGACCAGGATCTGGCCCCGGGTTCCGCGCAGCGACACCTCGGCCATGGCTCAGTCCGCGTACCGCAGGCGTGCGTCGCCGGGCGAGCACTCGTCGCCGATGCGGATGCCGACGGCGATCGCGCCGGCTTCGCGCAGGCGCACCAGCTCGGCGACCGCGCGCTCGCGCAGCGTCCACGGGTCGATCGTGTTGACATACACCTTCGTGCCGCCCTCGAAACCGGCCGGGTTCGAGATGCGCCACTTCAGCACGATGCGCCAGGGCATGGGCTGCGTCGCGTCGGCGGGACGGTAATGCCATTCCTCGTTGGTGGGAACGTGCACCCCGGTCGCAGCGTGCAGCGCGTGCACGAGGTCCGAGACCGCCCGCGCTTCGGCCGCGGAGTGCTCGGCGGGGTGGTTCGCCCGCGCCGTCGAGTAGACCTCGAACGCGGGGTAGCGGTGGCCGACGCCCGCGAACGCGACCGCGCCGTCGACGGCGGCCACGACGAGCCCTTCGCGCACCGAGAGATCGGCGATCGCGCGCTGGTACAGCAGCGCATCGTCAGCCAGCAGCGACAGCTCGTGGTCGAGGTGCGGACCGTGTTCGTCGATGGCGACGAGCTGCTTGTGCAGGTGCTCGAAGGATGCCCCGGCCGGCCGCAGCCAGTTCTGGAACACCGCGACGTACTTCGCGTGCGGCTGCGCCGCCTCGATCTCGTGCGGCGCCCGCACCGTGAACGTCATGTACGCGGCGTGCTGGGCGGGGGTGAGCGTGCCGGAGGAGACGAGCTCGTCGTCGCGGGTCGCGCCCTCGCGCACGTGGCGCCGGGCGACGACGACGTCGTGCGACCCGCCGACGAGGTCGAGGGCGGCCTCTTCGAGGCTCGGACGGGTTCCGGATGCCGCGGCCCGGATCGCCGCGAGACGCTCGATGTGCGCGCGCCCGGCCTGGTCGGACAGGTACGCGTCGGCCCACCGGACCACGTCGGCCGGCTGGCGGAAGCCGTGGTTCTCGCGCCAGTACTCCGCCGACACGATCTCGAACAGATTGCCGAAGCGGCGGAACTCGGCCACGGTGTCGTGCAGGGCGCCGGCCGGCACGTGCTCGAGCAGGCGGTGGTCGGGGCCGGCCAGCCGTGCCTTCTCGGGCGTCGTCTCGAGATACCGGTCCTCGCAGAACGCGCACAGCCGGGTGGCCTCGCCCGGCTCGAGGATGCGCGGCTCAAGACGCTCGGGCGCCAGCGGCCGGTTCGCACGGCCCGGCACGGTCCATACGTGGGTGCCGGTCAGCGGCCCGATCTGCTTGACGGTGCCATCGGCAAGCCGCTGGAGCGGCGCGGTGCCGTCGGCAAGCCGCTGGCGCGGCGCGGTGCCGTTCTCGGTGAGCACCGTGCGACTCATGCGCGCGACGGCTGCAGCCGCACGCGGACGATGTTCGTCGACTCGTCGAGCTCGGCGACATCGGGGTGGGCCTTGACGAAGTCCGAGAACGACTTGTGGCCGAGCGCCTTCTCGCTGAAGGAGGGGTCCATCCGGCGCAGCAGGTTCTTCACGGCCGACAAGTGCATCCATTCGTCGTCGGTGCGCACGTGCTCGAGCACGAGGGCGCGCTCGAGCAGCTCGCCGGCCTGATCGGGCTCCTTCTTCTTGCGCCGGCGGGTGGGCGCGGCATCCTTCGCGCTGTCCTTCTTGGCGGGCTCTGGCGTCGTGATGCCCGGCAGCGAGTCGTAGTCGTCGAACTGGTCGCACGCCGCGGCCAGCGACTTCGCGGTGGATCCCGCCACCCCGACCCCGACGACGAATCGGCCGAGCCTCTTGCAGCGCTGCGCGAGCGGGACGTAGTCGCTGTCGCCGCCGACGATCACCACGTGCGTGAGGTCGGGCAGCCGGAACATGTCCTCGACGGCGTCGACGGCCAGCCGGATGTCGGCGCCGTTCTTCGCGTACGCGGCGGCGGGGAACAGCTGCACCAGATCCACGGCGCGCGCGACGAGCTGCTGGCGGTACTCGCCGTTGACGGGGCTCGACCAGTCGGCGTACGCGCGGGTGAGCACGAGGGTGCCGAAAGAGGCGGCGTAGTCGATGATCGCACCGATGTCGATCGTCGCCTCGTTCAGCCGCTGCGCGATCTCGGGCTCGGACACGTCGGCGGCGATGCGCTGCCGGTCGCGCGAGTAGGAGTTGCGCCCGTGCACGCGGTCGTACCAGGACATGACGATGTTGTCGAAGTCGAGATAGACGGCGACGCGGGCATCCTGAGACGTGGGCATGCGTCCAGTGTGTCAGGTCGCCCCTATGCTCTGTGTCATGTCGTTCCTGTTGTGGTTGCTGGTGGTGGCGGCGATGGTGGTCGCTGTCGTCGACATCGTGACGCGCGACGACAGCCAGATCAAGCACATGCCCAAGCTCATGTGGCTGATCCTCGTGATCCTGCTGCCGCTGGTGGGCGTCGTGCTCTGGTTCGCGATCGGTCGCGATCATCCCGCGCGGTCACCCCGCCCGCAGCGCACATCGCCGCGCGCGCGTCCGACGCCGCCCCCGAGTCGGCCGCACGACCCGCGCAGCACCGAGCAGCAGCTGGCCGATCTCGAGCGCGAGATCGAAGAGGAGCGGCTGCGTGCAGAACTGCGCCGTCGCCAGGGCGGCTCTCACACCCCCGACGACACGTCCTCGGGCCCGTCCGCGTCGTAGCGCACCCCGATCTGCCGGCGGATCTCGTCGAGGACGGCCATGATCGCGACCGACTCGTCGATGGGCAGGATGCCGCTGTCCCGGGCGCCTCGTGCGATGATCTCCTCCGCGGCCAGCGCCTCGAACTGCATGCCCCGGCCCGCCACCCGGCTCGTGAACTCTTCCACGACCCGCCCGTCGCCGGCCGTGAGCCGGAAGGTCGTGGGGGCGTACCAGACGCGGTCGATGTCGATGCGCGCCTCGGTGCCGACGACGTGCGCCGTGTTGGGTCCCGCGGCACGCGAGGACGACAGCGTGGTCGACAGGGTGCCCCCGGGATGCGTGGCAACCGTCGCCACCTCGGCGTCGGCACCCGTGGCGCCCAGGCGCGCCTGCGCGGCCACGGAGGTGGGCACGCCGAGCACGTCGCACGCGAATGAGAGGGGATAGACGGCGAGGTCCAGCAGTGCACCGCCGCCGAGCTCGAGCGCGTTCAGGCGGTGGGCGGGATCGAGCGGAAGGCTCTGCGTGTGGTCGGCGAACACGGCGCGCACGTCTCCGAGGGCGCCGTCGTCGAGCAGTTCGTGGATGCGGCGCATGTGCGGCAGATACCGCGTCCACATCGCCTCCATCGCCAGCAGCCCGCGGGCGGCGGCCGCCGCACGCACGGCCGACGCCTCGCGTGCGTTCGCCGTGAACGCCTTCTCGACCAGCACGTGCTTGCCGTGCTCGAGCGCCAGAAGGGCGTTCTCGGCGTGCAGCGTGTGCGGGGTGGCGATGTAGACGATGTCGACGTCGGGGTCGGCCACCAGCTGCTCGTACGAGCCGTGCGCGTGCGGGATCTCGAAGGCCTGCGCGAACGCGTCGGCGGCCTCCTGCCGTCGCGATCCCACCGCCTGCACGGCGAGGCCTGCTGTACGCAGGTCCGAGGTGAAGGAGCGGGCGATGCCGCCCGTGGCGAGGATGCCCCAGCGAAGGCCTGTGCGAGGTGCGGTCATGTCATCAGGCTAGCTTTCGCCGCGACCGGATCAGAGCCGCGACAGCGCCCGGTCGAGATCGGCGACGATGTCGTCCGGGTCTTCGAGGCCGATCGACAGGCGCACGGTCGTGGTGGAGATGCCGGCATCGGTCAGCTGCGCCGTCGACAGGTGGCTGTGGGTCATCGAGGCCGGGTGGGTCACGATGCTGCGGGCGTCGCCGATGTTGGCCAGCAGCCGCAGCACGCGCAGTCCCGCGACGAACGTCTCGACGCGGGCGAAGTCCTGCGCGTCGTCGCCGGTGCCGTGCAGGTCGATCGAGAACACCGACGGCACCCCGCGGGACAGGTACGTGCCGGCGGCGCCGTGCCACGCGTTGCCGGGCAGACCCGGATGGTGCACGCGGGCGACGGCGGGGTGGGCGGCGAGATGCTCGGCGACGCGCTGGGCGGAGGCGGCGTGCCGCTGCATCCGCAGATCCAGTGTCTCCAGTCCCTGCAGCAGCTGGAAGGCGCTGGCCGCCGACAGCGTCGGGCCGAGGTCGTGCATGTACTTGGCCTTGATGAGCGCGATGAACGGCGAACCGCCGGCGAAGTGCTCGGCCAGGCTCTTGCCGGGCACGCGCCGCGATGGCTCGGTGATCGCCGGCCATCTCGTCGGCTCGGCGGAGAAGTCGAACGTGCCCAGGTCGACGATGACGCCGCCCAGCACCGCGCCGTGTCCGCCGATGAACTTCGTCGCCGAGTGCACGCTGATGTCGGCGCCGAACTGCTTCGGGCGCTGCAGATACGGGGTCGCCACGGTGTTGTCGACCACGAGCGGCACCCCGGCCGCATGCGCCACGTCGGCGACCGCACGCACGTCGAGCACCTGGGCGATGGGGTTCGCGACGGTCTCGGCGAAGAATGCGCGCGTCTCGGGGCGCACCGCGGCACGCCAGGCGTCGATGTCGTCCTGGTCGACGAACGTGGTCGTGATGCCCCAGTCCGGCAGGGTGTCTTCGAGCAGATCGACCGTGCCGCCGTACAGCTGCGAGGCGGCGACGATGTGTCCGCCCCGGCCGGCGAGGGCGACGAGCGTGAGGGCCACGGCGGCCTGGCCCGAAGCGAGGCCCGCCGCAGCGACGCCGTCTTCGAGGGCGGCGACCCGCTGCTCGAAGACCGTGACGGTCGGATTCGCCGTGCGCGAGTAGACGTCGCCGTCGCGGCGATGCGCGAACAGATCGGCGGCGTGCGTGAGCGACTCGAACTCGAACGCGTTCGACTGATAGATCGGCGGCACGGCGGCCGCCGGCGCGGTCAGCGCCGAGAATCCGGAGCGCACCTGCACGGTGGCGAAGGCGGGCGTGGGACGGTCGGCGGTCTCGGACATGCCCCCATTCTCACCGTGGGGGCCGGTGCGGCTCCCGGCGTGTGTCGAACTGTTGCGTGTGTCGGCGCCCAGGGCGGATTCCGGCGTGTTGTTACGCTTGTCGCCGGACCGATCGACGATGGGGTGAGGATCATCGAAGTCAACTACGCGAACCTGGGCCTGGCTCAGCAGGTGCTGGTCCGACAGCACGACAGCAGCGTCGCCGTCAAGCAGCACCTGACCACCTACGGCACGCTCGACCAGTCCGACATGGGTCTGATCCTGCAGCTGCTCCTGCCCATCAACGATGCGCTGCTGAACGTCGGCGGCCGGGCGCTCGATCTGTCGGCGACCGTCTTCGAAGAGGGCGGCAAGCGGATGGGCGAGACTCTGGACACCTACCTCGAGGCCGAGCGGCGGGCCGCCGAACGCAATGCCGAGGTCGCGCAGCGGCTGGGCGCGAGCGTGCCGCCGTACACGCCGCCCACGATCCCGACGCTCGGCGCGGCGAGCAACAGTGCGCCGTCGCACTACGGCGATCCCGAGGGTGATCTGTTCAACCAGGCGTTCTGGGACGGCTACGGCGCGGCCGAATGGGGCGACGACGTGACCTCGCAGGCCCGGGACAGGGTCACGGCGGGACTGACCGCGCACCCGACGGTGAGCGAGTCCGTGGACGTGCGCTCCTTCCTTCCCGTGCCGAAGGCCGACGACCCCGAGCTCGAGAACATCCGTTGGAAGGCCGGCGTCATCTTCGGCGCCGTCGACTGGGTGTGGGAGAAGCTGTTCCACTACTCGCTGCTCGAGAAGATCACCCAGCCGTTCACGGGCAACTGGACGAGCATGAAAGAGGCGGCGCTGGCCTGGACGCACACGAGCGACGCGCTCAAGGCCCTGTCGCAGAACGCCGCAGGGCTCCTGCCGGGCACGGCCTCGTGGACCGGCAAGGGCTCCGAGGCGTTCGTCGTCGCCGCCGCGGCGGTCTCGCAGGGCCACCAGGTGCTCAGCGGCCCGGCTGCGACGGTCTCGTCGATGCTGAAGGCGCTGGCGACGGTCGCGAAGTTCGCCGCCGGGATGATCCTGAAGATCCTGCGCAAGATCCAGGACCGCCTGCTGATGATCGCCGCCGAGGCGGCGGTGCCGCTGGTCGGCTGGGCCGCCGCGCTGATCACCACCGGGATCAGCGCCGTGGACCTCGCCCAGGACGCGCTCAAGGCGTACAAGTACGTCAACATCGTGTACGACGCGGTGTCGGGCATGGTCTCGGGGATCGCCGACATCGCGGATTCCGCGTTCCGGATGGCCGATCTCGCCGAGGGTCTGGCCCGGGGCGTGGCGGCGAGGGCGTGATGGACGACGAGATCGGACGGATGCCGGAGGCCCTGCAGCAGGTGATGGATCAGCTGATCGCGGCGGACGCCGAGCTCGACAAGGAGATCGCGGCGCAGCAGGCGGAATCGGAGCGCGCCGAAGCGCGGCGCGCCGAGCGCGCACGCGAGGGTGAGCTGGGCGACGACTGGCGCCGGATGCAGCAGCGCATCGACGCGGACGAGACGACCCTGGCGGACGTGTTCGGTGGAGCGGACGACTCGCCCCTGGCGCAGGCGCTGCGCGAGCGATCGAGCCAGAACCTGCGGGAGCTGGCCCGGGGGTGGCAGAAGCAGGACGAGAGCGGCACCGAAGAGCCCTCGCCGGCAGCGGTGGTCTCGCAGGCCGAGGCCGATGCGCTCGCACACTACGCCGCGACGCTGCAGCAGATCGACGAGGCGATCGCGGCGATCGACCGGATGGGCCGAGGACGGCCGTCATGAGGTGGGAAGGACGACATGTCTGATCTGAAGATCGAGCCCGATTCGCTCCAGATGTCCGCGCGGTCTCTGGCCGAGAAGCGCGCCGCGCTGAGCGCGCAGCTGACGGGGCTGCAGACGGCGTCGGGCCGGATGACCTCTGCATGGGCCGGGGCAGCGCAGGCGGCCTACGTCGGCTCGTACGCGCAGTGGAACGGGCAGATGTCGTTCCTCGTCGACGTCCTGCAGAGCGCGTCGGACGCGGCGGCCGCCAACGCCGAAGGCTACCGTGCCGCCGACGAGCACGTCGGCGGACTGTGGAGCCTGTGACGGTGGGCGACGCGGCCGACGCACGTTTCATCGACCTGCGCCATCAGGGCGCCCTGACCGGTCGCCGCCTGGTGGTGCGGTGGACCCCTGACGAGGCTGTGCGGCGAGGGGTGGACGCGCTGCTGGCCCAGGGATTCGCCCGGCACGACAAGGACCTCGATCAGGCGCTGCGCGCCGAGGGGTCCGAATGGACCGCGCAGGCGCTGTGGATCGGCAGCCGCAAGAAGTCGTGGCTGCGGGGGATCGTGGCCGACGTCGTCGAAGAGGTCGTGCCCGTCGACGTCATCCCGGGCCTGCGGCGCGGGATCGCGCCGACCATGGCGGTGGTCACCGCACGGGCGGACGCCGACGGCGCCACCGAGCTGTACATCGTGCCGCTGAGCGAGCACAAGGGGGATCCGCAGGCCGCGTTCGGCGCCGCACCCCTGGTGCGCAAGGCGATCGCCGACGTGCGTGAGGACGCCGAGCAGTCGGAGGCTCTCGTCAGCGTCGATCCGCCGATCCTCGGCGTCGCCGACCCGGCTTGCCCCGCCGCGCGCGCGACCGCGGAGCGGCTCCTCGGCACAAGCGGACGACCGGCCCGGGACGCGCGACACGGGAGAGCGTGACAGCATTCTCGGGCAGGATGGAGACATGCATCCGCTCATCACCGTCGAAGAGCTCTCTGACCTGCTGACCTCGGCGCAGCCCGTGCGCGTGCTGGACGTGCGCTATCGGCTCGACCGGCCCGATGGGCGTCCTGCATACCGTGCGGGTCACGTTCCCGGGGCCGTCTACGTCGACCTCGATCACGAGCTGGCGCACATCGACCGGCCCGAGGACGGCCGGCACCCGCTGCCGGCCCTGGACGAGCTGCAGACGGCGGCGCGCCGCTGGGGTCTGCGCGACGGCGACACGGTCGTCGTCTACGACGACTGGAACGGCATGGGCGCAGCGCGTGCCTGGTGGCTGCTGACCGGCGCCGGCGCCGCCGACGTCCGCGTGCTCGACGGCGGCTACCGTGCATGGGTCGAGGCGGGCCTGCCCGTCGACGACGGCGACGACCGGCCGGAACCCGGGACGGTCACCCTGCACGAGCGCACGGCGGGCGTGGCATCCATCGACGATGCGGCAGCGTGGTCGGGGCACGGTGTGCTCATCGACGTGCGCGCGCCCGAGCGGTTCCGCGGCGAGAGCGAGCCGATGGATCCCATCGCCGGGCACATCCCGGGTGCCGTGAACCTGCCGAGCCTCGTGCACCTCGACGACGGACGGTTCAAGGATGCCGCGGCCATCCGCGCCGCCTTCGCCGAGGTCGGCGCGACGCCCGGCGTCGCCGTCGCCGCCTACTGCGGGTCGGGCGTCACGGCCGCGCACACCGCGCTGGCCGGAGCCCTCGCCGGTATCGACATCACGGTCTACCCCGGCTCGTGGAGCCAGTGGTCGAACACGCCCGGCCGCCCGGTCGCTACGGGGCCAGCGTGATCTTGCCGTCGACCCCCGCTTCGAGCACCCGGTGGGCCTCGGCGGCGTCGGCGAGTGCGAACGAAGGGCCGAGCTCGACGCTGAAGCGTCCCGCCGCCATCAGGGCGAGCGTGACCGGCATCGCCTCGGCGCGCAGCTGAAGCTCGCGCGGCGTCAGCGGGTCGGGCGAGCCGCCCAGGAAGGCGCGGATGCCGAGGGCTGCGGCATCCTTTCCGCGCACGAGGGTCGCGATGCGCGAGCGGTCGGCGCACAGGGCCAGAGAGACGTCGATCGCCTCGTCGGTGCCGGCGATGTCGATCACGCACGTCACGCCGGCGGCGCCCGCAGCCTCGCGCACGCGCTGCTCGAGCCCCTCTCCGTACGCCACCGGAATCGCGCCGAGCGCCCGCAGACGCTCGTGCCGGCGAGGGGATGCCGTGGCCACGACCGCGGCTCCCCACAGCGTCGCGAACTGCACGACGGCCTGGCCGACCGCGCCCGAGCCGCCGTGCACGAGCAGGGTGTCGCCTGCGCGCACGCCGAGGCTGCGCAGCGTCTGGTACGCCGTGCCGGCCGGCACGCCCAGAGCCGCGCCCTCGGCAGCCGAGACGGCGGGCGGGCGCGGCTGCACGCTCTGGAAGGGCACGAGGACCTCGCTCGCATACGTCCCCTTGCCGCCGAAGACGATCACGTCGTCGCCGACGCGGAAGCCGGCGACGTCGGAGCCGACCGCGGCGACGGTGCCCGCGGCATCCTCTCCGATCCGGCGTGGGGTCGTGATCTCGCCCGTGGGCCGCAGACCCGAGCGGATCTTCGCGTCGATGGGGTTCACTCCTGCCGCCTGCACGCGCACGACGACCTCCCCGGCAGCGGGTGCCGGGGAGGTCGTCTGCGCGAGGGACAGGACGTCGGGTCCGCCGAATGCGGTGTACTGGATCGCCTGCGTCATGTCCTCCAGCCTGTCACGGTGCGTCGAGCATCGCCGTCACGGGGCGAGGGGGTTCGCCTCCTCGATCGCGGCCTCCTTCTCGATCTCGATGACCTTCGGGTCGTTCTCGTCGGCGCCGTAGTCGCTGGCACGCGTCGAGTCGGTCGTGTCGGCGACCTTGAACGCGCGCATGATCAGCGTCAGCACGATCGAGATCACCGCGTTGACGACGAACGCCGACACCCCGATGTAGACGGGGATGCTCGTGAACGGGAAGTTCGCGATCGATCCGCCGAAGTGGTTGTGCGTGACGGGGTTGACGACGTTGTACGCCGCGACGGTGCCGTAGACGATGCCCGCGGCCCAGCCGATGAACAGCGCCCACTTGTTGAACCACCGCGTGTACAGACCCGCGACGATCGCCGGGAACGTCTGCAGGATCCAGACGCCGCCCAGCAGCTGAAGGTTGATCGCGGAGGTCTGATCCATGCCCAGCACGAACACCAGGGCTCCCAGCTTCACGATGAGCGACACGAGCTTGGAGACCTTGGCCTCCTGCGCGGGCGACGCGTCCTTCTTGAAGAAGTCCTTGTAGATGTTGCGGGTGAACAGGTTCGACGCCGCGATCGACATGATCGCCGCCGGCACCAGGGCGCCGATGGCGATCGCCGCCAGTGCGATGCCGGCGAACCACTTCGGGAACGCGTCGGTGAACAGCTGCGGCACGACCAGCTGCGCGTTCACCGACCCGTTCACGTCGATCGGCTGCGTGCCGGCCTTGATCGCGACGTACCCGAGCAGCGCGAGGCCGCCGAGCATGAGCGAGTACAGCGGCAGGATCATGGCGTTTCGCCGGATCGTGTTGCGGCTCTTGGTCGCCAGGACCCCGGTGATCGAGTGCGGGTACATGAACAGCGCCATCGCCGAGCCCAGCGCCAGCGTCCAGTACGCGTTGAAGCTCGCCGCCCCCGGGATCACCGCCCCGAACGGGTTGCCGGTGGCGGGGTTGGTGGCGCTGAGCTTGCTGTCGGCCGCCGAGAAGATCTGGTCCCACCCGCCGAACTTGCTGGGCAGGTAGATGATCGCCACGATGATCGCCGCGTAGATCAGGATGTCCTTGACCACCGCGATCAGCGCCGGCGCGCGCAGGCCCGCCGTGTAGGTGTAGGCGGCGAGCACGACGAACGCGATGATCAGCGGCAGGTCGGCCATGAACCAGTTCGTGTTCGACCCGAGGCCCAGCACCGTGAGCACCGACTTGATGCCCACCAGCTGCAGCGCGATGTACGGCATCGTCGCGATGATGCCCGTCAGCGCCACCGCGAGCGACAGCGTGCGGCTGCCGTAGCGCCCGCCGATGAAGTCGGCGGGGGTGACGTAGCCGTGCCGGTGCGAGACCGACCACAGCCGCGACATCAGCAGGAACACGATCGGGTAGAGCACGATCGTGTACGGCACTGCGAAGAAGCCGCTGACGGCTCCGGTGGCCCACATGGCTGCCGGCACCGCGACGAACGTGTACGCGGTGTACAGGTCGCCGCCGAGCAGGAACCAGGTCACCCAGGTGCCGAAGCCCCGGCCGCCCAGGCCCCACTCGTCGAGGGTCTTCATGCCGCGGTCGGCGGGCGCGGTGCGCCAGCGCGACGCGAGGAAGCCGATGATCGCGACGACGACGAACAGGACGATGACGATGACCAGCGGCACCCAGTCGATAGGGCGGTTGGGCGGGACGGGGGCGGCTGCGGTGACGGCGAGCATCAGGCGTCCCTCCCTCGGCGCACCTCGGCCCGGCGACGGCGGTCCTCTTTGCGCATGACGATGTAGGCGAGGAACAGCAGCCCCGAGGCGATGAACACCCAGATCAGCTGGTACCAGTAGAAGAACGGCAGGCCCCACAGGACGGGATCGTGCTTGGCGTACATGGGGATGAGGAGCGGCATGACGATCGCGATCGCGATCAGGATGCCTGCGATGACGTACGGGCCTGGTCGGGCGGGGCCTCGTGTCGGTGTGTCGGGTGACGACATCGTCTTCCTTCCGGGATTCAGTTGTGTTGAAGATCGCTGGGAACGACCTGGGAAGACTTTTCACCCGCAACCGGTGTTGCGTCAAGACCCCACGCGGACGTGGGGCTCAGCGCCCGGCGACGGTCTTGGCGATGCGCTGCAGCGATACCGACTCGGCGGTGCCCAGCGACTGGGCGAACAGGCTGACGCGATACTCCTCGAGCATCCATCGCGCGTGCACGAGAGGGGTGGGCGCGCCGGCGGCGGGCGGGATGACGCCGCCGGCGTCGGCGTACAGGGTCGCCGCCCGCTCGTACTCGGTCAGTCGCGTCCGATCGCGGCCCGGATTGTCGGGCAGTGCCTGCAGCCGCAGCAGCGCGCCGCGCAGATACCTGGGCAGGTGTGCGAGGCGTGCCGTGCCGGTGCGCGCGATGAAGCCGGGGTGGACGAGCCCCGCCAGCTGCGTCTTCACATCGTTCAGGGCCGCGAGCAGGGTCAGGGCATTGGTCGCCTTCACGGCGCGTTCGACGTCGCGGGCGAGGGTCAGGATGCCACTGGCCAGCGACACCGTGCGGAACAGGTCGTCGACGATCCCGGCCGACAGCGCCTCGTGCGCCCGCTCGAACGCGGCGCGCGTGCGGATCACCCCGTCCGGTGCGGTGGCGAGCAGGGCCGCATCGGCGACGGCGACGCGGCAGTCCTCGATGACCGCGCGCGCGGACGAATAGGGCGAGGCGGTCAGTGCGAGCTTCTCGGGCGCGGTGAGGTGATCGAGCACGTAGTCGGCCGGGCTCGGGACCGACAGCAGCAGCAGCCGGCGCACGCCGGCCTGGGTGCGGGATGCCGCAGCCTCGGGTGTCGCCTCGATGCGCAGCGACGCGGTCTTGCCGTCGTCGGCCAGTGCCGGGTAGCCGCGCACGACGCCGCCGGGCACCTTCGTGTCGACGACATCGGGCAGGTCGCCGAAGTCCCACGCCGTGAGCCCGGTCCGCTCGGCGAACGACGTGCCCGCTCGGTCTGCCTGCGAGCGCAGCGAGTCGAAACGCCCCTGCGGTCCCGGACCTCGTCTCGACTCGCCGCTGCGCTCCTCGCTCAACGAGCGGGAGACGGCGGAGCGGGCACGGTCGGCCAGGCGCGACTGGAGGGCTCCCAGGTCACGGTCGCTGCCCACCGTCCGGCCGCGGGCGTCGACCGCGCGGAACGAGATCTGCAGGTGCCCGGGTACGCGCGCCATGTCGAAATCGCCGGCCGTGACCGGCTGGCTCGCGACGCGCCGGATGCGGTCGGCCAACGCCTCACGCAGCCCGGTGGCCGGCATCCCCTCGTGCGACTCGGGGCCCTGCCCGGCCAGCTCTTCGGCGAACGTCGAGGCCCAGTCGGCGGCCGGGACGACGTGCCGGCGGATCGACTTCGGCAGGGCGCGGATGAGCGCCGTGACGAGCTCGTCGCGCATGCCCGGGACCTGCCAGTCGAACCCGTCCGGGCGCAGCTGCGCGAGCAGCGCCAGCGGTACCACCGCCGTCACGCCGTCGTCGGCTGCCCCCGGCTCGAATCGGTAGGCGAGCGAGAGGACCTGATCGCCCTGCCGCCATCGCGTCGGGAAGTCGCGTTCGTCGGCCCGCGACGCATCGTCGACGAGGTCGGCCTCGGTCATGTCCAGCAGTCGCGGAGTGCGTGTGCTCGCCTCGCGCCACCAGGTCGTGAACGAGCGCACGTCGAACACGTCCCGCGGCACGCGCCCGTCGTAGAACGCGTACACCGCCTCGTCGCCGGCGAGGATGTCGCGCCGGCGCTCGCGTTCCTCGAGCTTCTCGAGCCGGCGCCGCAGCTCGAGGTTGCGGCGCTCGAACGCGGTGACGCGCTTGTCGAGGGTCGTCGAGTCCCACTCGCCGTCGACCAGGGCGTGGCGCAGGAACATCTCGCGGGCCAGCGGCCGGTCGATGCGCGCGAGCTGCACGGGGCGGCGGGGGACGATGGGCACCCCGAGCAGGGTCACCTTCTCGCTCGCGACCGCGGCTCCGGCATCCTTCGACCAGTGCGGGTCCGACAGCTGTCGCTTCGCGAGGTCGCCCGCCAGCGGCTCCGCCCAGGCCGGATCGATCGCAGCGACCGTGCGCGCGAACAGGCGGCTGGTCTCGACGAGCTCGGCCGACATGACCGCCGGCGGGCTCTTCTTGCGCAGCCCCGAGCCGGGGAAGATCGTGAACCTCGCCCCGCGGGCGCCGACGTACTCGGCACGGGGCTTGCGGGGTTTCGCGCCCGCGCGCTTGTGGTCGCCGGTCGGCGCGAGCGATCGCTCGTCGAGCACGCCGATCTGCGAGAGCAGGCCCGAAAGGATCGCCTTGTGGATCGCGTCGGGGTCGGTGGCCTCGCTGCGCGGGCCGCCGCCCTTCATCAGCGAGCCGAGCTGGCGGTGCACGTCGAACCACTCGCGCACCCGCACATAGTTCAGGTGCTCGGCACGGCAGGCCCGCCGGAACGCGCTCGAGCCGAGGTCGTGCTGCAGCTGCTGCAGGTGGTTCCACAGGTTCAGCAGGGCGAGGAAGTCGCTGGTCGGGTCGGCGAACCGCGCGTGCAGCCGGTCGGCCTGCTCCTGCTGATCCTCGGGGCGCTCGCGTACGTCGGGGATCGACAGGCCCGCCACGATCGCCCGCACCTCGGACAGGACGCCCGTGGCGCGGGCCTGGATCATCATGCGGGCGAAGCGGGGGTCGATGGGCAGGCGCGCAAGCTCCCGGCCGATCTCGGTGAGCTTCGGCTGCGTCTTCGGCTGGGTGCGCAGCGTGACCGCGCCGAGCTCGACGAGCAGGTCGAACGCGGCTTTCACGCCGCGCGAGTCCGGGGGAGTGAGGAACGGGAAGTCGGCGATGTCGCCGAAGCCGAGCGCCAGCATCTGCAGCACCACGGCGGCCAGGCTCGTGCGCAGGATCTCGGGTTCGGTGAACTCGGGACGTGATGCGAAATCGTCCTCGGCGTACAGCCGGATCGCCACGCCCGGCGCGGTGCGGCCGGCGCGGCCCGAACGCTGCTGGGCCGATGCCTGCGAGATCGCCTCGATCGGCAGGCGCTGCACCTTGCTGCGGTTGCTGTAGCGCGAGATGCGGGCGGTTCCGGCATCCACCACATATCGGATGCCGGGAACGGTCAGGCTCGTCTCGGCGACGTTCGTGGCGAGGATGACGCGGCGGCGCACACCGGGGATCGCCGAGCGCTCGAACACCCGGTGCTGGTCGGCCGCCGACAGCCGGCCGTAGAGGGGGAGCACCTCGGTGGGCGCGGCGTCCTTCGCGTACATGCCGCGGACGGCATCCATCGCGTCGCGGATCTCGGCCTCGCCCGGCAGGAACACCAGCACGTCGCCGGAAGGCTCACGGTCGAGCTCGCGCAGCGCCGCCAGCAGCCCGTCGACGTCGTCGGGCGCTTCGCCTGGCTGCGCTCGCTCAGCGACCGGGGTGCGGGGCCGATAGCGGACCTCGACCGGATAGGTGCGGCCGGACACCTCGACGATCGGGGCCGGGATGCCGTCGGCGGCGGCGAAGTGCTTCGCGAAGCTGGCGGGATCGATCGTGGCCGAGGTGATCACGATCTTCAGGTCGGGGCGCTTGCGCAGGATGCGGCGCAGATACCCGATCAGGAAGTCCACGTTCAGTGACCGCTCGTGCGCCTCGTCGACGATGATCGCGTCGTAGCGGCTCAGCAGCCGGTCACGGTGGATCTCGCCCAGCAGGATCCCGTCGGTCATCAGCGCGATCTTCGTGTCGGCCGAGACCTTGTCGGTGAAGCGCACCTTGTAGCCCACCGTCGTGCCCAGCGGCACCTGCAGCTCGTCGGCGACGCGCTCGGCGATGCTGCGCGCGGCGATGCGGCGCGGCTGCGTGTGCGCGATCGAGGTGCGGCCGAGCTCGAGCAGGATCTTCGGCAGCTGCGTCGTCTTGCCCGAGCCGGTGGCCCCGGCGACGATCACGACCTGGTGGTCTTCGATGGCGCGCGCGATGTCTTCCCGCGCCGCACTGACGGGCAGCTCGGGCGGATAGGCGATGACGGGTTCGGGCGCAGACACAGCCTGCCATCGTATCGCGCCGAGCCGGACGAGTGCGACGATGACGCGACCCGCACGGGCGGTGCCGCATCCTCCTAGGCTGGAGGCATGACCGTTCCCCACATCACCCTCAACGACGGCAACACGATCCCCCAGCTCGGCTACGGCACGTTCAAAGTGCCCTCCATCGAGGCCGAGCGGGCGGTGTCCGAAGCGCTCGAGCTCGGCTACCGCCACATCGACACCGCCGCGATCTACGGCAACGAGGCGGAGGTGGGCGCCGCGATCGCAGCGAGCGGCATCCCGCGCGGCGAGCTGTTCGTGACCACCAAGCTGTGGAACGACCGGCACGACGGCGACGAGCCGAACGCGGCGATCGCCGAGAGCCTCGCCAAGCTCGGGCTCGATCAGGTCGACCTGTACCTCGTGCACTGGCCGACGCCGGCCAGAGACAACTACGTGCACGCGTGGGAGAAGCTGATCGAGTTGCGCGAGCAGGGTCTGACGCGCAGCATCGGCGTCTCGAACTTCCTCGTGCCGCACCTCGAGAAGATCGTCGCCGAGACCGGCGTCACCCCCGCCGTCGACCAGATCGAGCTGCACCCCGCCTACCAGCAGCGCGACGTGACCGACTGGGCCGGCGCGCACGGCGTGCGCATCGAGGCGTGGGGACCGCTCGGGCAGGGCAAGTACGACCTGTTCGGCAACCCGGCCGTCGCAGACCCCGCCGCGGTGCACGGCAAGACGCCCGCTCAGGTGGTCATCCGCTGGCACCTGCAGCATCACCACATCCTGTTCCCGAAGTCGGTGCACCGCGAGCGGCTCGCACAGAACCTGGACGTGTTCGACTTCGCGCTCAGCGACGCCGAGGTCGCCGCGATCGACGGGATCGACCCGGGCGACGGGTCGGGGCGCGTGAGCGCGCACCCCGACGAGGTGGACTGAGGCCATGGCCGACCGCCTGGCCGACTCGGCGAGCCCGTACCTGCGCGCCCACGCCGGCAATCCCGTCGCGTGGTTTCCGTGGGGCGAGGACGCGTTCGCCGAGGCGGCCCGGCGGGACGTGCCCGTCTTCATCTCGATCGGCTACTCCACGTGCCACTGGTGTCACGTGATGGCCCGCGAGTCGTTCGAGGATGCCGACACCGCCCGTGAGCTCAACGACCGCTTCGTCGCGGTCAAGGTCGACCGCGAGGAGCATCCCGAGGTCGACGACGCGTACCTGGCCGCCGCGTCCGCGTTCTCGCCGAACCTGGGCTGGCCGCTGAGCGTGTTCGCCACCGCGGACGGACGTGCCTTCTACGCCGGCACCTACTTTCCGCCCGCCCCGCGCGCGGGCATGCCGTCGTTCCGTCAGGTGCTCGAGGCTGTGACGGATGCCTGGACCACCCGCCGCGGCCAGGTCGACGCGACGGCGGCTGCGGTCGTCGAAGCCCTCGCCGCCACCGGCGACCGCGAGGCTGCGGCATCCGACCTGCCGACCGTCGACGACCTCGCCGGCGCCGCCCGCCTGGCCCTGACCCGCGAAGACCGCGAGTACGGCGGCTTCGCGCCGGCCGGGGCGACGATGACGACCCCGAAGTTCCCGACCGTGCCGGCGCTGCGGTTCCTGCAGGCGCACGCGCTGCTCGGCGTCGAGCCTGAAGCGGGCGCGGCCGCGCGGCGCGCCCTGGCCGCGATGGCGGCGTCCGAGCTGCGCGACATCGTCGACGGCGGCTTCTTCCGCTACGCGACGCGCCGGGACTGGACCGTGCCGCACTACGAGCGCATGCTCACCGACAACGCCGGCCTCGTCGACGTCGCCCTCGACGCCGGCGACACCGAGACCGCCCGAGGCGTCGCCGAGTTCCTGCTCGGGGTCCTGCAGCAGCCCTCGGGCGGGTTGGCCGCGGCCCAGGACTCCGAGTCGTGGATCGACGGCGCGCGCAGCGAGGGCGGCTACTACGCGCTCGATCGGGCCGGGCGCAGCGCGCTCGATGCGCCCGCGATCGACGGCAAGATCGTCACCGGCTGGAACGGCATGGCCATCGGGGCGCTCGCCCGCGCAGGGCTGCGCCTGGCCGAGCCGCGCTTCATCGAGGCCGCGCGGTGGGCCGCCGACGCGGTGCTCGAGGCGAACACCGCGCCCGACGGCCGCCTGCGCCGCGCATCGCTCGACGAGATCGTCTCACCGGCCGCGGCCACCCTCGAGGACTACGGCCTGCTCGCCTCGGGGCTTGTCGCACTCACCTTCGCCACCGGCGAGCCCGCGTACGCCGTGCGCGCCCGCGCGCTCGTCGACGCGTGCCTGGGCGCGGGCGCTGCGGGCGGAGCGGCCGCCGCCGTCCCGGGCGGCGGCGACGCCGTGCTGTCCTCGCTCGGCGTGCCCAGCGCATCCTCCGCCGCCGACACCGACCATCCGTCGGGGCCGTCAGCACTGGCCGAGGCCGCGTGCGCCCTATGGCTCGCGGGCGCGGGCGAGCAGCACCGGCAGGCCGCGGCATCCCTCGTCCGCGCCCATGCGACCGCCGCACTCGCCGAACCCGTCGCGCATGGTGCGCTGCTGCGCGTGGCGGCACAGCTGGCCGCGCCGCCGCGGCAGATCGTCGTGATCGGCGGCGGTGCGGGCGAGCGGCTCACCGAGGCGATGCGGGCCGAGCCCGCCGACGTGTTCGCCGTCGCCACCGCCGCGCAGGCGGACGCCGCTGCGAAGGCAGGGTTCGCGCTGTTCGAGGGCAAGACCGCGCTGGAGGGACGCCCGACGCTCTACGACTGCCGCGACTTCGCGTGCCGGCTGCCGGTCACCGAGCCCCCTGCCGCAGCCTCTCGGGTCACACCGCCTCCTGACCCGGCGTGAGCGTCGACGGCTTCGTCTTCTTGCGGGTCGTGACGCGGCGGAACCACGCCGTGTCGCTCAGGCGAGCCAGCAGCGTCGCGCCCACCACGGTCGTGAACACGTACACCTCGGCCATCGGGGCCAGCAGGGGAGCGGTGCCCGCGGCGATCCCGGCGATCACGATCGAGAACTCGCCGCGCGGGGTCAGCCCGATGCCGGCGCGCCAGCGGCCGGGAACCCCGATGCCCGCACGGCGGGCGGCGACGTAGCCGGTCGCGATCTTGGTGCCGGTCGTGACGATCGCCAGTGCCACGCCGGGCAGGATCGCCTGCGGCAGCCGCGAGGCGTCGGTGGCCAGCCCGAAGAAGATGAAGAACACCGCCGCGAACAGGTCGCGCAGGGGCGTCAGCACCTCGCGTGCCGACTGCGCGACCCGGCCCGACAGGGCGATGCCGACGAGGAAGGCCCCCACTGCGGCCGACACGCTCACCTGTTCGGCCAGGCCCGCCACCAGCATCGTCAGGCCCAGCACGCCCAGCAGCAGCGGCTCTGCCAGATCGGGGGTGAACATGCGCGAGATCAGCGGCCCGAACCGCAGCGCCACGAACAGGATCACCAGCACCACCGCGACGGCGATCGCCACGCGCACCGCCCCCTGCAGCAGGCTGACCCCGATCACCACGGCCGAGACGGTGGGCAGGTAGAACGCCATCGCGAGGTCTTCGATCACGAGGATCGACAGGATGACGGGGGTCTCGCGGTTGCCGATGCGGCCGAGGTCGCGCAGCAGCTTCGCGGCGACCCCCGACGAGGTCACCCAGCAGATGCCGGCCACCGCGACCGCCGCCGCGGGCCCCCAACCGAGGATGAGCGCGAACGCCGCGCCGGGCAGGGCGTTGAGCACCGCGTCCAGCAGCCCGGCCGCCTTCGAGCGACGCAGTCCGCGCAGCAGCTCGTCGGCGGAGTACTCGAGGCCGAGCAGCGCCAGCAGCAGGATCACGCCGATCTCGCTGCCGATCCGGAAGAAGTCCTCGCTGGCGTCCAGGGGCAGGATGCCGCCCGTGCCGAACGCGAGTCCGACCAGCAGGTACAGCGGGATGGGCGAGATCCCGAACCGGGCGGCGAGCCGGCCGAGCAGGCTCGTGGCGAACAGCAGGGCGCCGACTTCGATGAGGACCAGGGTGGTGTCGTTCACGGTCGGCGCCGACCGATCATTCCGGACCGTCGGCGATCAGGCGGGATGCGGCATCCAGTCCGCGGCGCGTGCCCACGGTCACGATCACATCGCCCGCCCGCAGCACCTCGGTCGGCGTCGGGGAGGGGATGATGCGCCCATCGCGGATGATGCCGACCACCGACACGTGCGTGAGAGTGCGGGCATGGGTGTCGCCCAGCGGGCGGTCGACGAACGGCGACGTCGTCGGCAGCGCGATCTTCTCGGTGTACAGGCCGTCGGTCTGCTCGGTGAGCTTGGTCAGCCGGCTCACCGACAGCGACGTGCTGAACAGGTCGGCCAGGGCCTCGGCCTCTTCTTCGGTGATCCGCAGCGACTCCCGGCACAGGTCGGGGTCGTCGACGTCGTAGACGGCGAGCTCGCGTTCGCCGTCGCGGTAGCGCACGACAGCCAGGCGCCGGCCGCTCTCGGTCACCAGATCGGTGCGCACGCCGATGCCGGGCAGGTCGACTTTCTCGATGCGAACAGTCACGCTCTGAGCGTACCCGGCGCGCCGGGACTCAGATCCAGGTCGGCAGCCAGTTGTGGATGAGCCAGAAGTCGTAGGGAACCGGCATCCCGACCCAGACCGGGTACCAGAAGGCAGACAGCAGCGCGACCACCGCGAGAAAGATCCACACCACGCGCTGGCCGGCCAGCCGGCGGGCGGTGCCGGCGACGTGTCCGCGCAGATCCCGGCCGGCGACGTCGCGCAGCGCGAAGGCGAGCGCGATGACCAGGAACGGCGCCATCGCGATCGTGTAGAACTGGAAGATCGTGCGCTCGGGGAACAGCAGCCACGGCAGATAGGCCGAACCGACGCCCAGCAGAACGATCGCGAAGCGCCAGTCGCGGCGCAGCACGAACGCGACGATCAGGTAGATCGCGGCGACGATCCCGCACCACCAGATCAGCGGGTTCGGAATCGACGAGATCGACTGCACGCAGCCGCTCGCCCATGTGCACCCCGCCTGGCCGAACTTGTCCTGGTGCCAGTACATCGAGGTCGGCCGGATCAGCAGCGGCCACTGCCAGGCAGGGCTCGCGTAGCCATGCGGAGTGGTCAGCCCGACGTGGAACGCGTAGATGGCCTCGTGGTAGATCCACAGGCTCGTGAACGGGTTGGTCGAGGCCTGCCGGTCGTAGCCGCCGGCGGTCACGAGCCATCCGATCCACGACGCGAGATAGACGACGAGTGCCACGGGGACGAGAAGGATGAAGGATGCCGCGCCCTGCCGTGCCGCGCCCCACGCCCACCCCGTGGCCCCGGCGCGGCGCCGCTCGAGCGCATCGCTGACCACCGTGTAGATGCCGATCGCGGCCACGACGTACAGGCCCGACCACTTGACGGCGGTGGCGGCCCCCGCAGCGGCCCCCGCGGCCAACAACCACGGGCGAGCCCACACGAGCGGGCCGAGGTCGTCGGAGGGGCGCCATCGCGCCGCCAGGCGGCGCAGGTGCCGCTGCCGGTCGAGCACGGCGAACAGGAACGCCAGCACGCTGAACATCGTCAGGAAGATGTCGAGCAGAGCGACCCGGCTGAGCACGATCCCCAGCCCGTCGATCGCCAGCAGGCCGCCGGCGACCGTCGCCAGCAGGGTCGAGCCCGACAGGCGCTTGGCCAGCAGGTACGTCAGCAGCACGGTCGCGGTGCCGGCCAGGGCCGCCGCGATCCGCCACCCGGCCGACGAGTCCGGGCCGACGATCCACATGCCCAACCCGATGAGCCACTTGGCCAGCGGGGGATGCACGACGAAGCTGCCGGTGCGCAGATACGCACCGGTCTCGCCCGCGACGAATCCCGCGTCGGCGTCGGAGGGCCACTCGGCCGGGTAGCCGAGATTCCACTGGCTCCAGGCATCCTTCACGTAGTACGTCTCGTCGAACACGAGCGCGTGCGGATGCGCGAGGTCCCACAGCCGCAGCACCGCCGCCAGGAGCGTGACGAGCACCGGCGCGAGCACGTCCATGCGGCGCCGCAGCGCGGGCGCGGCGCGCACGCGCGCACGCCAGCGGTCCAGCAGCGACGGGTTCACATCGGGCGCGAGCGCATCCACCGTCGAGGTCACCGTCCCAGCCTATGCTGGGGCGGTGATCATCCTTGCGGCGACTCCGATCGGAAACCTCGGGGACGCCTCGCGTCGCCTCGTCGAGGCGCTCCAGTCCGCCACGGTGATCGCGGCCGAGGACACCCGCACCACGCAGCGCCTGCTGGCGGCCCTCGGCGTCGAGAACCGCCCGCGGCTGATCGCGCTGCACGACCACAACGAGAAGGAGCGCGCCGGCGACGTCGTCGCCCTCGCACGCGAGACCGACGTGCTCGTGCTCAGCGACGCCGGCATGCCCACCGTCAGCGACCCCGGCTACTCGCTCGTGGCCGAGGCGGCCGCCCAGGGCGTCGCCGTCACGGCGCTGCCCGGGCCCTCTGCGGTGGTGACGGCCCTGGCGGTGTCGGGCCTTCCCACCGACCGGTTCGCGTTCGAAGGGTTCCTGCCCCGCAAGGCCGGCGAACGGCGCTCGGCGCTGGAGGCGCTGGCCGCGGAGCCGCGCACGACGGTCTTCTTCGAGGCGCCGAGCCGCGTGGGCGAGACGCTGGCCGCCATGGCGGCCGCGTTCGGCGGGCAGCGCCGTGCGGCGGTGTGCCGCGAGCTGACGAAGCTGCACGAAGAGGTCGCCCGGGGCACGCTCGACGAGCTCGTCGCGTGGGCGGAAGGCGGCGTGCGGGGGGAGCTGGTCATCGTGGTCGCGGGCGCTCCAGCGCGCCGGATCGCGTTCGGCGACGCCGTGATGCACGTGCTCGAGCTGACCCGCACCGGCGTGCGGATGAAGGATGCCGCAGCCGAGGTGTCGGAGGTCACCGGCCATTCGAGCCGCGAGCTGTATCAGGCGGCGCTGGCCATCAAGAACGGCTGACCGACCTGAATCCCGCTGTGCACTGATGCACACGCCGCTGTGCACAGGTGGCTCTTAAACCTGAACGCGCTCTCAGGTACTCTCAGGGCCGCGGCTCCCCGCCGCATTCGCGCATGAAACAAGGAGGTATCTGCGCATGGCATCATCAACGCCCGCTGAGGCCACAGCCCCCAGGACACGGCTCGGCAAGGTCGTCGTCGCCGCCATGGCCGGCACGGTCGTCGAGTGGTACGAGTTCTTCCTGTACGCTGCGGCGGCGACCCTCGTGTTCAATCTCGTCATGTTCCCGCCGTCGCACGACCCGTACGCCGGCATCATCGCGGCGTTCGTGACCTACGCTGTCGGCTTCATCGCCCGCCCGCTCGGCGGCATCGTGTTCGGCCACTTCGGCGACAAGTACGGTCGCAAGAAGCTGCTGCAGTTCGCGATCATCCTCGTGGGCATCACGACGTTCCTGATGGGATGCCTGCCCACCTTCGACGCGGTCGGCTACTGGGCGCCCGCCCTGCTGGTGATCCTGCGCTTCGGCCAGGGCTTCGCCGTCGGCGGCGAATGGGGCGGCGGCGTGCTGCTGGTCGCCGAGCACTCGCCCGACAAGACGCGGGGATTCTGGTCCTCGTGGCCGCAGGCGGCGGTGCCGGTGGGCAACCTGATCGCCACGATCGTGCTGCTCGTGCTCTCGGGCGTGCTCACCCACGACGCATTCCTCGCGTGGGGCTGGCGCGTGGGCTTCTGGCTGTCGGTCGTCATCGTCGCGCTCGGCTACTACATCCGCAGCCGCATCACCGACGCCCCGATCTTCATCGAGGCGCAGCAGCGCGACGAGCAGGCCTCCAAGCAGCGTTACGGCGTGCTGGAGGTGCTCAAGCGCTACCCGCGCGGCGTCATCACCGCGATGGGACTGCGCTTCGCCGAGAACATCATGTACTACCTCGTCGTGACCTTCTCGATCACCTACCTCGCTGTTGCGCTGCAGATGCAGACCGCCGAGGTGCTCGGCATGATCGCGATCGCCCATGTCGTGCACATGATCGTGATCCCGCTGGTCGGCGCGCTCAGCGACCGCATCGGGCGCAAGCGCGTGTACTTCATCGGTGCGTGCGGCGCGGCCGTGTGGGGCTTCATCGCGTTCCCGATGTTCAACACGAAGAGCCCCGGCATCATCATCCTGGCGATCGTGCTCGGGCTCATGATCCACTCGTTCATGTACGCGCCGCAGCCGGCGATCATGTCCGAGATGTTCCCCACGCGCATGCGCTATTCGGGTGTGTCGGTCGGCTACCAGGTGACCTCGATCGTCGCGGGCTCGGTCGCGCCGATCATCGCGACGTCGCTGCTGTCGTCGTTCGGCTCGTACATCCCGATCGCGGTGTACCTGGCGATCGCGGCGGCCATCACGATGGTCGCGGTGCTCTCGCTGCGCGAGACCCGCGGGGCGTCGCTGCACGAGATCGACCGCATCGACCGCGAGCGCGTGCGGGCCGAGACCGGCACGGTGCCGGTGACCGACGAGGTCTGAGCGTGTGCGGCCGGCGGGGACTCAGTGCTCCGCCGGCCGCAGGCGCAGCTGCTGCATGCCGCCGTCGAGGGCCAGGCCCACTCCTCATCCGTGTCGTCGATGGATGCCGCAGCTCAGGCGAGTGCGTAGAACCGCGCGCCGTTGCCCTCGGCGATCCCCGTCCAATCGGCGCCGGTCGCCCCGGTCGCCCGCTGGACGCGGTCGGCCCACGCGGCTGTCGTCGTGCCGGCGCCCATCCGGGCAGAGACCGGCCAGTCGCTGCCGATCATGGCGCGGTCCGGGCCGAAGGCGGTCAGGGCCGCGTCGAGGAACGCGTCGGCGTGCGCGGCGTAGGACGTGGCATCCATCGCCTCGGCCGCCAGCCCCGACAGCTTGACGTGCACGTGGTCCAGAGCGGCGACCCGGGCGATGCCCGCCGTCCATGCGCGCCCGGCGGGGCTGTCGATCCCGGCGTCGACGGGCGGCTTGCCGAGGTGGTCGAGCACGACCGCGGTGCCGGGCACGCGTTCGAGCAGATCGGCGAGAGCCTCCAGCTGCGTCGCCCGCACGCACGCGTCGAATGTCAGGCCGCGCCGGCCGAGCTCGCGCAGGCCGTCGGCGAGGGCGTCGGCCGGCCAGGTGTCCGCCGGGTCGCCCTGCAGCACGCGGCGCACGCCCACGACCCGTCCGATCCCGCCCAGCTCGTCGAGGGTCGGGACCAGCTCGTCCCCGGCGCCCGGGTCGACGTGCGCGACGATGCCCGCCAGCTCCGGCCAGTCCAGGCCCGCCACCCAGCGCGCCTCGGCGACGCCCAGGCCCGATCGCGGATCCGCCTCGACGAACACCATCCGGGTGGTCCGTCCGCCGGCGCGGTCGACGTCACCGGGCAGGCACCGCGGCGGCAGCGGGGGGCCGTCCAGCCACGGGTGGTCGAGCGCGGCCGTGTCCCACACGTGGACGTGCGTGTCCAGCAGCGGCGTGTCGGGCGGCATCATCGGCCGGCCTGCGCGGCCAGCGACCAGACCTCGTCGAGCGGTGCGTAGGCGTCCTCGCCGTCGGGCCCGCGGAAGCCCGCCACGAACCGTCCGATGTGCGCCTGCCAGCGGTCGTCGGCGGGGTCGCCCTTGACGACCTGCATCGCGCGGTCCCAGTCGTCGCAATCCACCACGTGGAACAGCCGGTCGCCGCTGCGCCAGATGGACCAGTCCCGGATGCCGGCGCGTTCGAACAGCGCCGCCAGCTCGTCGGGCACTCGCGCGTGCTCGGTGCGGTAGTCGTCGATGGCGCCGTCGGCGATCACCGAGTGCAGTGCGACCCTCATCGGCCCGCTCCTTCGGACGCCTCGCGCAGCCACTGCTCGATGCCGGCGATGTGGGCCACCGACAGGGCATGGGCAAGGCCTGCGTCGTGCCGGCGGAGCGCCTCGACGATGCCGCGGTGCTCGGCGATCGTGCGGTGGGCGGCGCGGTGCTGCGTGATGCCGCGCCACACGCGGGCCCGCTGCGTACCGGACTGCATGGACTCGACGAGCCGGCTGAGGTACTCGTTGCCGGCCGCCTCGACGATGGCCTGGTGGAAGGCGAGGTCGTGCGCGACGAGGTCCTCGATCGGCCCGTCCAGGTCGGTCTCGTCCACGAGTCTCTCGATCGCGGCGAGTCCCTCGTCCGTCAGCTGCGTGGCCGCCATCGCCGTCGCGGCCGGCTCCAGGATGCGGCGCACGCCGAAGATCTCCAGCACCGAGCGGTCGGTGTGCAGGTCGACGACGAAGCTCAGCGCCTCCATCAGCAGGCGCGGCTCGAGACTCGTCACGTACGTGCCGTCGCCACGGCGCACGTCGAGCACCCGGATCACTTCGAGGGCCTTCACGGCCTCGCGCAGCGAACTGCGCGAGACGCCGAGGCGCTCGCCGAGCTCCTTCTCCGGTGGCAGGCGGTCTCCGGGGTGGAGCTCGCCCGAGACGATCATCTCTTTGATGCGCAGGATCGCGTCGTCGGTCACGGCCATGCCGACATCGTAGCGACTGAAACGCGCAGACATCGGATGTCTGCCTCAATCTAGACTTGACCCCGTGACTTCCGCCGGTTCCTTCTACATCACGACGCCGATCTACTACCCGAGCGATCTGCCCCACATCGGGCACGGGTACACGTCGGTCGCCGTCGACACGCTCGCGCGCTGGCACCGGCAGTCCGGCGATGACACCTGGATGCTCACCGGCACCGACGAGCACGGCCAGAAGATGCTGCGGGCGGCCGCCGCCAACGGCGTGACTCCGCAGCAGTGGGTCGACAAGCTCGTGGTCGAGAGCTGGTTCCCGCTGCTGAAGACGCTGGACGTCGCCAACGACGACTTCATCCGCACCACGCAGGCGCGGCACGAAGAGGCCGTGCAGGCCTTCTTCCAGGCGCTGTACGACCGCGGCTACATCTACGCGGGGGAGTACGAGGCGCTGTACTGCGTGGGCTGCGAGGAGTTCAAGCCCGAGTCCGAGATCGTCGACGGCACCGGTCCGTTCGAAGGGTTGAAGGTCTGCGCGATCCACTCCAAGCCGCTCGAGCTGCTGCAGGAGAAGAACTACTTCTTCAAGCTCAGCGAGTTCGGCGACCGGCTGCTGGAGCTGTACAAGACCGAGCCCGACTTCGTGCGTCCCGACTCGGCGCGCAACGAGGTCGTCTCGTTCGTCAAGCAGGGGCTGAAGGACCTGTCGATCTCGCGGTCGACGTTCGACTGGGGCATCAAGGTGCCGTGGGACCAGTCGCACGTCATCTACGTATGGGTCGACGCGCTGCTGAACTACGCCACGGCGATCGGGTACGGCACCGACGAGGCCAACTTCGCGCGCCGCTGGCCGGCCTATCACGTGGTCGGCAAGGACATCCTGCGCTTCCACGCGGTGATCTGGCCGGCACTGCTGATGGCGGCGGGCCTCGAGGTGCCCCGCGGCGTGTTCGCGCACGGCTGGCTGCTGGTCGGCGGCGAGAAGATGTCGAAGTCCAAGCTCACCGGCATCGCGCCCACCGAGATCACCGACGTGTTCGGCTCTGACGCGTACCGCTTCTACTTCCTGTCGGCGATCCCGTTCGGCCACGATGGCTCGTTCTCGTGGGAGGACCTGTCGGCGCGGTACCAGGCGGAGCTCGCGAACGGCTTCGGCAACCTCGCCTCGCGCACGACCGCGATGATCGAGCGGTACTTCGAGGGCATCGTGCCGGCGCCGGGGGCGTACTCCGAGCGCGATCTTCTCGTGCAGAAGACGGTGGCGGATGCCGCGTCCGCCGCGGACGCGGCCATCGGGCGATTCCGCATCGACGAGGCGATCGCCGCGATCTGGACGATCGTCGACGAGCTGAACGGCTACATCACAGACAACGCGCCGTGGGTACTCGCGAAGGACGACGCGCAGCGGGGGCGCCTGGGCACCGTGCTGTACACGGCCGCCGAGGGCCTGCGGGCCCTCGCGGTGCTGCTGTCGCCGGTGATGCCGATCGCGACCGAGCGGCTGTGGGTGGGCCTGGGCGCGGCCGAGACGCTCGGCCGGCTGCAGGACCAGTCGGTGCGCGCGGCGGGGTCGTGGGGCGCGCTGCGGCCGGGCACGTCGGTGAACGGTCTTGCGCCGCTGTTCCCGCGCGTCGAGCAGAACTGATGCCCACCCCCGGTCGCCCCGCGAGCTGAAGCGAGACGAAACGACATGCCTGACGATCCCAGCAATTACGTGCGCCAGCGTGAGAAGGGCTCGCGGGACGTGTCGTATCCCGCGGTGCCCGAACCGCTTGCGGTGCCCGTCTACGACAACCACTGCCACCTCGAGATCGCCGACGGCGACGGCGGCGGGCTGTCGCTGGACGAGCAGCTCGACCGGGCGATCGCCGTGGGGATCGCCGGCGTCGTGCAGGCGGGCGGTGACATCTCGTCGAGCCGCTGGTCGGCGGACGCGGCATCCTCGCACCCGCGAGTGCTCGCGGCCGTCGCGATCCACCCGAACGAGGCGCCGGAGTACGCCGCGGCGGGACGCCTCGACGAGGCGATCGCGGTGATCGACGAACTGGCCGCGCAGCCGCGGGTGCGGGCGATCGGCGAGACCGGGCTCGACTTCTTCCGCACCGGCGAGGACGGGCGGGCCGCGCAGTTCGAAAGCTTCGAGGCGCACATCGCGCTCGCGAAGAAGCACGGCATCGCCATGCAGATCCACGACCGCGACGCGCACGAGGCCGTGCTCGAGACCCTCGCGCGGGTCGGCGCGCCCGAGCGCACCGTGTTCCACTGCTTCTCGGGCGGCGCCGAGATGGCCCGGGTGGCCGCGGAGGCCGGCTACCACCTGTCGTTCGCGGGCAACATCACGTTCAAGAACGCGCAGAACCTGCGCGACGCGCTGGCGGTGACCCCGCGCGACCGCATCCTGGTCGAGACCGACGCGCCGTTCCTGACGCCCGTGCCGCTGCGCGGCAGGCCGAACGCGCCGTACCTCGTGCCTGTGACGATGCGGTTCATGGCGGACGAGCTCGGCATGGACCTCGACGAGCTGTGCGCGCAGCTGGCCGCCAACACCCTCGCCGTCTACGGCTCGTTCGACTGACCCGCGCTCATTCCACCGCGTCCCGCCCCACGTCGAGGTAGACCGCCGTGTCGTCCATGCTGGCGACCGCGTGCAGCGGCACATAATGGTGCTGCCCGTCGGGACTGCCGCTCTTGGCGAGCTTGAGCCGGTCGCCCTCGATGTGGTCGACGGTCCCCACCTGGTCGCCGTTCACGTCCTTGACCGGCATATCGTGCCCCTCGTCCTGGACGCGCCGCATCAGGTCGTTGCGGATGTGGTCGCCCACCTGTCCCGCCGAGTCGACGTCGAACCTGCTGGTGTCTTCTTCGTTCATGTCGTCGTTGGTCGTCATGCGAGCACGGTAGGCCGTGGCATCCCGAACGGTCCCGACCCTTGACGATCGACCGGCGGACCGCTACCCGACCGTGTCGTGGGAGGCAGCGACCAGGCAGACACGGCCGGGAGGCTGACCGTGATGAGGAAGGTGGCGATCCCCTGGGGCGGCCGCCGCCACGCCCAGGACCTTGCCGCGGATGCGCTCATGGGGGTCACACTCCTCACGCGCGGCCGCGCGATGCGGGGCACCGGGAAGAGCGTGTCGCGACCCCGGCTGCGGCCAGTGGTCGGCCACGCGCGAGTCGTCGAGATCGCGCAGACTGCGCCGCGATCGGTGTCTGGCGCGCAGTTCGTGCGATCTCGACCTCGTCAGGGCGCGCTGGCGGCCGCGGCGTCCTCGTCGCCCACCACGGGCCGCGCTGCGGCGATGTGCCCGATCTGGCGCCACATCAGCAGCAGAGTGATCGCCGCCCCCACGCACGCGAACCACCACGGCGCGGTCGGGCCCCAGACCTGGGCGATGACGCCGCCCAGCGCCTGCCCGAGCACCATGCCGCCGTACACGCCCACCATGTTCAGCGACCCGACCCGTCCCTGCAGCGCATGCGGCACCAGTCGCTGGCGCACGGTCGTCGAGATCGTTGCCCAGACGAACGCGTAGGCGCCGAACACGAACATGATCGCCAGGGCCATCCAGCCGGCCGTGGCCAGCGCGAACGACAGGTGCATGAGCACCTCGAGCGACAGACACACGCGCATCAGGGTCGCGAACGACAGATGCCGCTCCAGCCACCCGTAGCCGACGGTCGCGACGAGGCCCCCGACGGCGGACGCCGTGGTCAGCGCGCCGTAGCCGACCGGCCCCATGCGCAGATGCTCGGTCGCATACAGCACGAGGATGCCCCACGGGGCCGCCCACGTCACGTTGAACGTGAGGATGATGATGATCAGCGTCCGCACCGGCTTGCTGCGCCATGCCCAGTGCATGCCCTCGGCGATCCGGTGCACCGAGTTTGACGAAGTGTCGCGGTGCACCGACCGCGAACGCTGCGCCGCGGCATCCCGATCCGCCTGCCGGGGCGGCACCGGCTGGCGCGCGATCCGTGCGATCAGCAGCACGGCCGTCGCCACGCACAGTGCCTGCAGCGCGAACGGCCAGAAGCTGCCGACCGCGAACAGGAACGCCCCGAGCGGGGGGCCGGCGAGCTGGTTGGCGACGAGGAACCCCGCCTGCATGCGGGCGTTGCCGACGCCGAGGTCGGCCGGGCGCACCATCGCCGGCAGCAGCGTCGTGCTCGTGGTGTCGGCGAACACCTCGGCCAGGCCGTACAGGAACGAGACCGTCAGCACGATCCAGATCGTCGCCGTGCCCGTGACCAGGAACGCCACCAGGGCCAGCACGACGACCGCCCGGGCGGCGTTGGCGAGCATGACGAGTCGGCGCCGCTCGAACCGGTCGGCGATCGCACCCGCGTGCAGCCCGAACAGCAGCCACGGCAGGAACTGCAGGATCGCGCCCGAGGCGACCAGGATCGGCGACGACGTCATCGACGCGATCAGCAGCGGAGAGGCGGCCAGCGCGATGCCGTCGCCGACGTTGCTGGTCCACGACGACGCCAGCAGCCAGCGGAAGTCGCGGCCCAGGCGCCGGGGTGCGATCAGGTCGCCGAGGGTCGTCACCGCATGATCCTAGCCATCGGGTCGGACGCTGCGGCAATGGAAGAATGAGCGGATGACCGTCACACTGCTGGGCGCGGGCGAGATCCGCGCGCTCGCCGCCGATCTCGAGGTGACCCCCACCAAGAAGCTCGGGCAGAACTTCGTGGTCGACGCGAACACGGTGCGCAGGATCGTGCAGATCGCCGCCGTCCGACCCGGTGAGCGCGTCGTCGAGGTGGGGCCGGGGCTCGGGTCGCTGACCCTGGCGATCCTCGAGACGGGGGCGTCGGTGACGGCCGTCGAGATCGACCATCGCCTGGCCGCGCGGCTGCCCGCCACGGCGGCGGCGCACGGCGTGAGCGACGGCGCGCTGACGGTGATGGATGCCGATGCCCTGCGTGTGACGGAGCTTGCGGGCGATCCGACCGTGCTCGTGGCGAATCTGCCGTACAACGTGTCGGTGCCGGTGCTGCTGCACTTCCTCGAGACCTTCCCGCGGCTGCAGCGCGGCGTGGTCATGGTGCAGGCGGAGGTGGGAGAGCGGCTCGCGGCCGCGCCCGGATCGAAGACCTACGGCGCGCCGAGCGTCAAGGCCGCGTGGTACGGTCGCTGGCGGCTGGCCGGCACCGTCTCGCGCCACGTGTTCTGGCCGGTGCCCAACGTCGACTCGGTGCTGGTGGCGTTCGAGCGCGCCGCCGAGCCGCGGGGCACCGAGGCCGAGCGGCGGCGCACGTTCGAGATCGTCGACGGCGCGTTCGGCCAGCGGCGCAAGATGCTGCGTCAGGCGCTGGCGGGCGTGCTGGGCGGTTCCGCCGCCGAAGCCTCGGCCGCCCTCGAACGCGTGGGCGTGCCTCCCACCGCCCGCGGCGAGCAGCTCGCGATCGACGACTTCGTCGCCATCGCGCGCGGATCCGCATCGCGCTAGTGCAGAGCGCTCGCTAGCCTGGACGGGTGACCGAGCAGCCGCGATTCCGCACCGACATGAACGACATCCACCGTCCCTACACCGCGGCCGCGGACAGATACGACGGCTTCGCCTACCGGCAGGTCGGCGACTCCGGTCTCTACCTGCCGCCGATCTCGCTGGGCCTGTGGTGGAACTTCGGCGACAACTTCCCGTTCGACAATCAGCGGGCGCTCCTGCGGCACGCCTTCGACAGCGGCATCACGCACTTCGACCTGGCGAACAACTACGGTCCGCCGTACGGCTCGGCAGAGACGAACTTCGGCCGCATGATGCGCGAGGACTTCCGCCCGTACCGCGACGAGCTGATCATCTCGTCGAAGGCCGGGTGGGACATGTGGCCCGGCCCCTACGGCGACCTCGGCAGCCGCAAGTACATCCTGGCCAGCGCCGAGCAGTCGCTTGCGCGCATGGGCCTGGACCACGTCGACATCTTCTATTCGCACCGCGTCGACCCGGTCACCCCGATCGAGGAGACGGTCGGGGCGCTGGACACCCTGGTGCGGCAGGGCAAGGCGCTGTACGTCGGCATCTCGTCCTACAGCGCAGAGCGCACCGCCGCGGCCAAGGGCGTCGCGCGCAGCCTCGGCACGCCGCTGGTGATCCATCAGCCCGCGTACTCGATCCTCAACCGCTGGATCGAGGACGGGCTGACCGGCGTGCTCAGGCAGGAGGGGATGGGGGCGATCGCGTTCACCCCGCTCGCGCAGGGCCTGCTCACCTCGAAGTACCTCGCCGACGGCACGGCAGTGCGCGCCCAGCAGCGCTCGTCGCTGCCGGACGCGCGCCTGTCCGACGCGGGGCTCTCGGCGCTGCGCAGCCTCGACCGGATCGCCAAGGAGCGCGGGCAGACCCTCGCCCAGATGGCGCTGCAGTGGGTGCTGCGCGACGGAGTCGTGGCATCCGCCCTCATCGGCGCCTCGCGCCGTGCGCAGCTCGACGAGAACCTCGAGGCGCTGTCGGGTCCCGCCTTCGACGTGGCCGAGATCGAGCAGATCGACACGCTGAGCGACTCGATCGACGTCGACCTGTGGGCGGTGTCGGCGAAGCTGTGAGCATGGCATCGACCGTCGATCGGGTGCACGCGCGTGCACCCGGGAAGATCAACGTGTACTTCCAGGTCGGCGGCCTCGAGCCCGACGGGTATCACCCGGTCGCATCGGTCTATCAGGCCGTGTCGCTGTACGAGGACGTCTGGGCCACGCCCGCCGACGGCTTCACGCTCAGCGTGACCGGCAGCGTCGACATCGCGGGCGTGCCGCGTGATGACACGAACCTCGCCCTGCGCGCCGCGCGCCTGCTCGCGCGCGAAGTCGGCGCCGTCGACGGCGTGCACCTGCAGGTCCACAAGACGGTGCCGGTCGCCGGCGGCATGGGCGGCGGGTCGGCGGATGCCGCGGCCGCACTCGTCGCCTGCGACGAGCTGTGGGGCGCGGGCCTCTCGCACGCCGAGCTGCTGGCGCTGGGCGCACAGCTGGGCGCCGACGTGCCGTTCGCGCTGATGGGCGGGACCGCGGTGGGCACGGGCCGCGGCGACCAGCTCAACCCGGCGCTGGCCAAGGGGCGCTTCGACTGGGTGCTGGTCACCAGCGACGAGGGGATGTCGACCCCGGCCGTCTATGCCGAGCTCGACGAGTACCGCGCGTCGGTGGGGCCCCGGGTCGAGCCGATCACGCGGCACCCGACCGTGCGGCCGACCGTGCTGCAGGCGCTGCGCCAGGGCGACGCGGACCGGCTGGCCGCGGCATCCCACAACGACCTCACGCCCGCCTCGCTGCGCCTGCGTCCGCCGCTGGACGACATCATCAACCTCGGTCTGCGCGAGGGCGCGCTCACGGCACTCGTGTCGGGCTCGGGGCCCACGATCGCGATGCTCGCCGAAGACGAGCGGGCCGCGATCGGACTGCAGATCACCCTCAGCGCGCAGGGCCATCAGGCGCTGCACGTGCACGGCCCGGTGCCCGGCGCACGGGTCATCGCGGCCTGAGCCGCCCACCGAGCGGCCCGGGGCCGCACCACCGACAGGAGGAACATGGACGACCAGCTGCCCGCACGACACCTCGACGGACCGGTCGACGAGGCCGCCGCCCGCCGGCTGCACAGCATCGGGCTCGAGCTGCGGCGGGTGCCGCCGCAGCGTCCCGAGCTGGAGGGATGGCTGCAGGCGACCGCACGGGGCTTCCTCGACGCCGAGCGCACCCCGGAGCAGCTCGCAGCCTCGATCGAGCGGGCCGGCTACCGGCGGCACATCGGCGTCTACGACCCGTCGGGGCCGATCCCCGACGTGCCGGTGGGCACGTTCGCGTCGTGGGTCGGCGAGCTGACGATGCCCGGCGGGACGATGCTGCCGACCGCCGCGATCAGCGCCGTGACGGTCGCCCCGACCCACCGGCGCCGCGGCATCGCGCGCACGATGATGGAGGGCGAGCTGCGGCACGCGGCGGCGCTGGGCGTGCCGATGGCCGCGCTCACGGTGAGCGAGTCCACGCTCTACGGGCGCTACGGGTTCGCCCCGGCGACGGCGGCGGCCACCTGGGTGATCGACACGAAGCGCACACGGTGGGCGGGACCGGACGCACCCGGCCGCGTCGACTTCATCACCCGCGAGCAGGCGCGTCGTCTGGCCCCCGCGCTGCACGAACGCGTGCGCTCCGCGTGGCCGGGCGAGCTCGCCGTCCCCGACGCGCACTGGGGCAGGTTCACCGGCACCGACCCCGACGCCGACAAGCCGGGCGCGGTGCGGGCCGTGCAGTACACGACCGCGAGCGGCGAGCCGGGCGGCGTCGCGATGTACACGGTGCACGAGAACCATGACGACTTCACGAAGTCGTCGGTGCGCATTCTGCTGCTGCTGGCCGAGGACGCCGAGGCGTACGCGGGCCTGTGGCGCTACCTCGTCGAGCTGCCCCTGGTCGGCACCGTCACGGCGACCGAGCTGTCGACCGACGAGCCGCTGCTGTGGATGATCTCGGACCAGCGGGCGGCGACGGTCACGATCAGGGACCACCACTACGTACGCGTGCTCGACGTGCCGACGGTGCTCGGCGCCCGGCGATACGCCCGGGCCGGCCGCGTGCTGCTCGACGTCGAGGATCCCCTCGGCATCGGCGGCGGGACGTGGCTGCTCGAGGCCGCCGACGACGGCAGCGCGCGGGTGAGCGCCGCGGCCGACGCCGGCCGGTCCGACGCCGGCCGGTCCGACGCCGGCCCGTCCGACGCGCCCGTCCTGCGACTGGGCACCGCCGAGCTGTCGGCGATCGTGCTCGGCGGCGTGTCGCCGGCGACGCTGGCGGCCGCGGGGCGGATGACGGCGACGGATGCCGCGGCCGCGGCATCCCTATTCTCCTGGCCCGTCCCGCCCAGGCTGAGCTTCTGGTACTGAGCGCGATCCCAGGGACACGGCGGGATCGCTGGTACCGGGCTGTGCTTCCGGTATCGATCCGATCCCGTGTCGGAGGCCTGGGTTAGTCTCGAGAACACGCGAGAAACCGGCGGCATGGAGGTAACCATGAGGGCACGACTCGGCGACGTCACGATCGCAGAAGCGGACGAGGCGGATCTCATCAGGATCGAGGGCAACTGGTACTTCCCGCCCCGCGCGGTGGACTTCTCGCTGCTCGAGCGCAGCGACACGCCCTACACGTGCCCGTGGAAGGGCGAGTGCCAGTACTACTCGGTGAAGGACGGCGACGGATTGCGGGCGGATCTGGCGTGGGCATATCCCACGCCGTATCCGAGCGGGATCGAGAAGGTCGGTCGCGACTTCTCGGGCTACGTCGCGTTCGACCCCGAAGTCGAGGTCGCGCCCTGATCGAGTTCCGCGGCGTGTCGAAGCTCTACCCGGACGGGACGGCCGCCGTCCGAGACTTCGATCTGATCATTCCGGCGCGCCGCATCACGGTGCTGGTCGGCTCGAGCGGATCGGGCAAGACGACGCTGCTGCGCATGATCAACCGCATGGTCGACCCCACGTCCGGCACGATCGAGATCGATGGCGACGACATCGCGACGCGCCCGGCGGTGCCGCTGCGGCGCGGCATCGGGTACGTCATGCAGAACTCCGGCCTGCTGCCGCACCTGACCGTCGAAGACAACATCGCCACGGTCCCGGTGCTGCAGGGCGTGAAGAAGAAGGATGCCCGGGCCAGGGCGCGCGAGCTCATGGACACCGTCGGGCTCGACCGACAGATGGCCGCGCGCTACCCGAGCCAGCTCTCCGGCGGTCAGCAGCAGCGGGTCGGCGTCGCGCGCGGGCTCGCGGCCGACCCCAACATCCTGCTGATGGACGAGCCGTTCGGGGCGGTCGACCCCATCGTCCGCGCCGAGCTGCAGCAGGAGCTGCGGCGGCTGCAGCGCGAGCTCGACAAGACCGTCGTGTTCGTCACGCACGACATCGACGAGGCGTTCCTGCTCGGCGACCAGGTCGTGATCCTGCAGAAGGGAGCGCAGATCGCCCAGCGCGGCACCCCCGACGAGATCATCGAAGACCCGGCGTCCGACTTCGTGTCGACATTCATCGGCGCCGAACGCGGCGCCCGCGCCCTGCGCCTGAAGCGCACCCCCCGCGGCGTGGTGGTCGTCGACTCGGTGGGGCGCACTCAGGGGGCGATCGTCGACGGCGCGACGGCGGCCGAGGCCGCGCGCGTGGAAGAGGGCACCGGGTGATCTGGCTCTCAGAGAACCTCGGACTGATCCTGCAGCTCTCGCTCGTGCACCTGCGACAGAGTCTCATCCCGATCGCGGTCGCGTTCGCGCTGTCCATCCCGCTCGGGTGGGTGGCGTGGCGTTACCGACTCGTGCGCGGGCCGATCCTCGTGATCACGGGTCTGCTGTACACGATTCCGTCGCTCGCGCTGCTGGTGCTGCTGCCGCTGCTGCTGGGCACGAGCTACCTCAGCGACATCAACCTCATCGTCGCCCTGACGATCTACGGCATCGCGCTCATGGTCCGGGCGGTGGCCGACGGGCTCGACTCCGTCGACGAGGACGTGCGGTTGGCCGCCACGGCGGTCGGGTACGGCGGGTGGCGCCGGTTCTGGGCCGTGGAGTTCCCGCTGTCCGGACCCGTCGTGCTGGCGGGGCTGCGGGTCATGGCCGCCAGCACGATCGCCCTGGCCACCGTCGGCATCCTCATCGGGGTGACCAATCTCGGCTACCTGTTCACGAACGGCCTGCAGCGGCGCATCACGCTCGAGGTGCTCGCCGGGATCGTGGCCGTGATGGTGATCGCGCTGGTCGTCGACCTGCTACTCGTGCTCGCCGGCCGCATCCTGATGCCCTGGACGACTCGCGCGCTCCCCGAGGGCGTCCGGCAGGGCGCGCAGGAGGCGATCGCGTGACCTTTCTCATCGAGGCCATCCGGTGGATCTTCGGCGGCGACCTGGCCGGCACCGACCCGATCCCGGTCGCGCTCGGGGTGCACCTGCTGTACTCGGTGCTGTCGGTCGCGGCGGCGATGGCGATCGCCGTCCCGGCGGGCTGGCTCATCGGGCACACCGGCAAGGGGCGCGACGTCGCCGTCGCGATCTCGGGCGCCGCCCGGGCCATCCCGTCGTTCGGGCTGTTCATCCTGCTCGTGCTGCTGATGGGGGTGCTGCGCACCCCCGCGGCGGCGGTCATCACGTTCGTCATCCTCGCCATCCCATCGATCCTCGCCGGCGCGTACGCCGGGTTCGAGGCCATCGACCGCTCCGTGATCGGCGCCGGCCGCGCCGTGGGTATGACGCAGTGGCAGGTGCTGTGGCGCATCGAAGTGCCCCTGGGCCTGCCGCTTCTGGTCGGCGGCATCCGCTCGGCGATGCTGCAGGTCGTCGCGACCGTGACGATCGCCGCCTACGTGCCCATCGGCGGGCTCGGCCAGTACATCCTCGCCGGCTTCCCGCTGCAGCGGATCGACATGGTGCTCGGCGGTGCGATCCTGGTCGCCGCGCTCGCGCTCGTGCTCGACGGCGTCTTCGCGCTGCTGCAGCGCTGGAGCGTGCCACGGGGCGTGCGTACCGTCCGGCCGCCGCGGCGGGCCGTGCGGCCCGACGAGCAGATCGTCCGCGAAGCGCTCACCTGACCGCTGTCCTCCCACCCACAGAAAGAGAAGCCATCATGCATGCGAAGAAGAGCATCGCGGCCGTCGCCGCGATCGTCGGAGCGGCGCTCGCCCTCGCGGGCTGCTCCTCGAACAACCCTCTCAGTCCCAGCACCGGCGCCTCGGGCGGCTCGGGCTCGGCGATCGTCATCGGCTCGCAGGCGTACGCGTCGAACGAGATCATCGCCGAGATCTATGCCCAGGCGATCGAAGGCGACGGCATGAAAGTCCAGCGCAAGTTCAACATCGGCCAGCGCGACGCGTACATGCCCACGCTCGAGAAGGGGCAGATCCAGTTGTTCCCCGAGTACACCGGCAACCTGCTGCAGTACTTGAACAAGAACGCGACCGAGACCGCGCCGGACGACGTCTACGCAGCGCTGAAGAAGGCGCTGCCGGCCAATCTCGCGGTGCTCGACATGGCGACGGCCACCGATCAGGACTCGTACACGGTGACCAAGGCCTTCGCCGACAAGTACCACCTGAGCTCCATCGCCGACCTCGCGAACGTCACGGTGCCGCTCACCCTCGGCGGCAACCCCGAACTGGCCGACCGCCCGTACGGCCCGAAGGGACTCAAGTCGATCTACGGCATCGACATCGGGTTCAAGGCGACCGGTGACACCACGGTTGAGAGCCTGGTGGCCGGCACCGTCAACGTGGCGGACGTGTACACCTCCGACCCGCGCATCAAGACGGACGATCTGGTCGTGCTCAAGGATCCGAAGGGCATGATCCTCGCCTCGAACATCGTGCCCCTGGTGAGCAAGGACGTCGAAGGCAAGGTGGCTGACGTCATCAACGCCGTCCAGGCCAAGCTCACGCCCGAGGTGCTGGTCGACATGAACGTCCAGAACACGACGGATCAGCAGTCGCCGGCCGACATCGCCAAGAAGTTCCTGTCCGACAACGGGCTGAAGTAGGCGCTCGTCGCGCTCACGCACCGCCGCCGCCGTCACGAGGGGAACGTGAGGCGGCGGCGGCGGTGGGTGGGATGGGCCGGTCAGACAGCGAGCGACCAGCCCAGTGAGAAATTGAACGCGACGGCGAGCATCAGGTACATCAGCCACAACCCCGTGACCAGGTGCCAGAATCCCAGCGCACGCTCGCCCAGCCTCTGCCCGATCGAGGCGAAGAAGTCGGACAGATAGATGAGGGCCAGGCCGACGAACAGCAGGCCGACCGCCCAGTCGCCGGCGACGAAGAACACGACGAGGCCGACAATGGAGATGATGAAGAACGCGACGCACATTCCCGCGTTCGGGCGCGGGTCGCTTCCGCGATAACGGTTATAGCCGATTGCGAACCAGTGGATGCCGTATGCCGAGAACGCGAATGCGGCCATGTAAAGCGGTGCGTCTTTGAATACCTGGAACCAACTCATGCCTATGAACAGGATCATTCCTGCGATGAATTGGCACAGCCCGGGCAACCAGATGCCCCAGACACCGGTGGCACGGTCGACTCTCTCATCTCGTTTCGGCCACCCGAACAGCTCTTGCGGGCCGTAGATGAGGTAGCCGGTGCCGAGGCCGAAGAAGCCGAGGGCCAGGGGTGGGAACATCGAAACTGCGAATTGCATGATGGACCTTCTTCGATTATCAATCGTTCCCCTCGTTCACATAGTGTCCCTGCCCGCGGTGAATCTCAAGCGCGCCGCGTCGCGCCTGATCTGCCCGAATCAGGGTTGCACGAGCGCGATGTCAGGCGTATGCCTGAAAGCAGGACTCGTGCGCAGAGGAAGTGCACCATGATGAGTGAACAGGTCAGCACAGAACGGAAGGTCGACGACCGGGAGGACATCCAGATCGCCCATCCCAAGACATGGGCCGCAGGCATCCCCGGCATCACGCATTCGGTGGGGCCGGCCGTCCGCGACATGGGTATCGGCAGAGCGGCGAAGCTGCTCACCTCCATGAACCACAAGGACGGCTTCGACTGCATGAGCTGCGCGTGGCCGGATCCCGACCACCGCAAGATCGCGGAGTTCTGCGAGAACGGGGCGAAGGCCGTCACCTGGGAGGCCACGCCGGTCACGGTCTCGCGCGACTTCTGGCGCGATCACCCGATCCCCGTCCTGCTGGAGAAGACCGAGTACTGGCTCGGCATGCAGGGGCGCCTCGTCGAACCCGTGTACAAGGCCGCCGACAGCGACCGCTATGAGCCGATCGGCTGGGACGAGGCGTTCCGCATCGTGTCCGAGAAGCTGCGGTCCCTCGACTCCCCGGACCAGGCGGCGTTCTACACCAGCGGCCGGACCTCGAACGAGGCCGCGTTCGCGTACCAGCTGTTCGCGCGCGCCTTCGGCACGAACAACCTGCCGGACTGCTCCAATATGTGCCACGAGTCGACGGGCGCTGCCCTCGGCGAGGTGATCGGGGTCGGCAAGTGCACGATCTCGTACGACGACTTCGCCAAGGCCGATCTGATCATCATCATGGGCCAGAACCCCGGCACCAACCACCCGCGCATGCTCACCGCCCTCGAAGAGGCCAAGCAGGCGGGTGCGGCCATCGTCGCGGTGAACCCGCTGCCCGAGGCCGGGCTCATGCGCTACAAGAACCCGCAGAAGGTCGGCGGATGGATCGGCAAGGGCACAGGCCTGGCCGACGACTACCTGCAGATCCGGCTGGCCGGCGACCAGGCGCTCATGCAGGCCGTGGCCAAGCGCGTGATCGAGGCAGAGGAGGCAGCCCCCGGCACGGTGCTCGACCGCGACTTCATCGACCGGTACTGCCAGGGCTTCGACGAGTACGCGCAGAGCCTGCGCGATCTCGACGAGGTCGAGGTGCTGCGCACGACGGGGCTGACCGCCGGCGAGATCGGGGGACTGGCCGACCGCTACATGAAGGCCGACCGGGTCATCATCACGTGGGCGATGGGACTGACCCAGCACAAGCGGGCGGTCGCCACGATCAAAGAGATCATGAACCTGCTGTTCCTGCGCGGCAACATCGGCAAGCCGGGCGCGGGAGCCTCGCCGATCCGGGGCCACAGCAATGTGCAGGGCGACCGGACGATGGGCATCTGGGAGAAGATGCCGCCCGCCTTCCTCGACAAGCTGCAGGCGGAGTTCGGCTTCGATCCGCCCCGGGTGAACGGAGTCGACAGCGTAGACGGCATCCGTGCCCTGTCCGAGGGCCGGCTGAAGGTCTGGGTGGCCCTGGGCGGCAACCTCGTCTCGGCCGTCTCCGACACGCACGCAGCCGAAGAGGCGATGCGCAAGGCGGAGCTCACCGTGCAGATCTCGACCAAGCTCAACCGATCGCACGCCGTGGTCGGACGCGAGGCGCTGATCCTGCCGACGATGGGACGCACCGAGATCGACCGCCAGGCGACGGGGGAGCAGTTCGTCTCGGTCGAAGACACCGTCTGCGCCGTGCATCCGTCGTGGGGCAAGGTCGAACCGGTCGCGCCCGGCCTGCTCAGCGAGATCGCGATCGTCAGCAGACTGGCCCGGGCGACCCTCGGCGACAAGGTGAGCGTCGACTGGGCGGGCTTCGAGCGCGACTACGACACGATCCGCGAGCACATCTCGCACGTGTGCGCCGGCTGCGACGACTACAACCGCAAGATCCGCAACAAGGGCGGATTCGTGCTGCCGCACGGCCCGCGCGACTCGCGCACGTTCCCGACGGCGACCGGCAAGGCCATGTTCACCGTCAACGCCCGTGACTACGTCGACTGCCCCGAAGGACGTCTGCTGTTGCAGACGATCCGGGCGCACGACCAGTTCAACACGACGATCTACAGCCTGAACGACCGCTACCGCGGTGTGAAGAAGGGTCGCGACGTCGTGTTCGTGAATCCCCTCGACATCGCCGACCTGGGTCTGCGCGACGGCCAGCGCGTCGACGTGCACAGCGAGTTCAGCGACGGCGTCGACCGGGTCGTGCGCAGCTTCCGGCTCGTGGCCTATCCGACGGCGCGCGGCTGTGCGGCCGCGTACTTCCCCGAGGCGAACCCGCTCGTCCCGCTCGGGGCGACGGCCGAGGTGAGCAACACGCCGGCGTCGAAGTCGGTCGTCATCCGCATCGAGCCGGCGGCGCAGACCGTGGCGGCGTGAGTCAGCCCTCGAGCTTCTCCGACAGCTCGAGCCACCGCTCCTCGAGGGACGCGCTCTCGGACGTGAGCGCATCGCGTTCGCCCTGCAGGCGCACGAGCGCGGCATAGTCATCGTGCGCGTCGGCGAGCTTCAGGTCGACGGCGGCGAGCTCCTGCTGGATCCTCTGCAGCCGCCGATCGATCGAGGAGACCTCTTTCTCGGCGGCACGCCGGTCCGCTCCCGACAGGGCGGGGGAGGATGCCACGGCCGCGGCATCCGTTCTCGCGGGCGCCGCGGTGCGGTTGCGCTGGTCGGCCCGCAGGCGCAGGTACTCGTCGACGCCGCCGGGCAGGTGGCGGAAGCGCTTGTCGAGGATCGCGTACTGCTGGTCGGTGACCCGCTCGAGGAAGTATCGGTCATGCGAGACGACCAGCAGGGTCCCGGGCCACGAGTCGAGCAGCTCTTCCATGGCGGCGAGCATGTCGGTGTCGAGGTCGTTCGTGGGCTCGTCGAGGATCAGCACGTTCGGCTGGCTCAGCAGCACGAGCAGCAGCTGCAGACGGCGCTTCTGACCGCCCGAGAGGTCCTTCACCGGCGTCGACAGCTGGGCGCTCGAGAACCCCATCCGCTCCAGCAGCTGCCCGGGGGTGAGCTCCGCGGCCTTCGAGCCGCTGCCGAACGTGTACGTCGTGCGCAGGGTGTCGAGCACGATGCGCACAGGCTTGTCGAGGTGCTCGGTCAGCTCGTCCATCCGCTGCGAGAGCGCAGCGATCTGCACGGTCTTGCCGCGCTTGACGCGACCGGCGGTCGGGGCGACCGAGCCGTCCACGAGCCCGAGCAGCGTCGACTTGCCGGCACCGTTGACCCCGAGGATGCCGGTGCGCTCACCGGGCGCGATGCGCCACTCCACCGCGTGCAGCAGCTCCTGCTCGGCATCGGTTGCGGGGTCGTGCCACGAGTAGGATGCCTCGAGCAGGTCGACGACGTCCTTGCCCAGGCGCGCGGTGGCCAGTGCCTGCAGGGCGACGGCGTCGCGCAACGGCGGCACGTCCGCGATGAGGGCGTTGGCCGCGTCGATGCGGAACTTCGGCTTCGAGGTGCGGGCGGGGGCGCCGCGGCGCAGCCACGCGAGCTCGCGGCGGGCGAGGTTCTGTCGGCGCGCCTCGATCGCCGCCGCCTGCCGATCGCGCTCGACGCGCTGCAGGATGTACGCCGCGTAGCCGCCCTCGAACGGCTCGACGATCCGGTCGTGCACCTCCCACGTCGTGTTGCACACCTCGTCGAGGAACCAGCGATCGTGCGTGACCATGAGCAGCGCGCCGGAGTTCGCGCTCCAGCGCGTCTTGATGTGTCCTGCCAGCCAGGCGATCGCCTCGACGTCGAGATGGTTGGTCGGCTCGTCGAGTGCGATGACGTCCCAGTCCGCGCGCAGCAGCGCCGCAAGGGCCACACGCCGGCGCTGGCCGCCCGACAGCATCCCGATCCGTCCGTCCCAGTTCAGATCGGCGACCAGGCCCGCGATGACGTCGCGGGTGCGCGCATCGCCGGCCCACTCGTGCTCGGGGAGGTCGCCGACGATCGCGTGGCCGACGGTCTCGTGGTCGTCCAGGGCGTCCTGCTGCTCGAGCACGCCGATGCGCACGCCGCGGCGCGTGGTGACCTGCCCGCCGTCGGGCTCGAGGCGTCCGGTGAGCATCGCCACAAGGCTCGACTTGCCGTCGCCGTTGCGGCCGACGATGCCGATCCGGTCGCCCTCGTCGACGCCGAGGCTGACCGCGTCGAACACGATCCGGGTCGGGTATTCCAGATGCAGGGACTCCGCCCCGAGAAGATGTGCCATAGCCTTCCCAGGCTAGGCCACCGGCCTGTGCGGGGAGGTCAGCGAGGTCGCGCCCGTCAGCCGATGCGCAGGGGGTCGCCGTCGGTGAGGACGAAGCGCACGCGCGTGCCCGACGACAGGACGGTGATGTCTTCGCGTGGATCGCCGTCGACGGCGATCAGGTCCGCCCGTGCACCCTCCTGCACGACGCCGACACGCCCCGGCTCGCCGACGATGTCGGCCCCGACGAGCGTCGCCGAGCGGATGACGTCGATCGGCTCCTGCACGCGTGCGCGCAGCGCGAACTCCTCGAGCTGGAAGGCGAGGCCGGCGCCGTGCAGGTCCGTGCCGTAGCCGATCGGCACTCCGGCCGCCGCCGCGCGCTGCAACGAATCGAGGCCGCGCTCGAAGATCTCGGCGACCGCCGCGCGCTTGTCGGGGGTGATGCCGTGACCGGTGTGCCCGGACAGGATCGCCCAGAACGTGGCGAGGGTCGGCACGTAGAACGCGCCGTTGTCCAAGAAGAGCGAGATGCACTCGTCGTCGAGCAGGTTGCCGTGCTCGATCGTGCGCACGCCCAGGCGCAGGGCCCGCGCGATCGCCTCGGCCGTGTACACGTGCGCGGCGATGTAGCGGTGCGCCAGGTTCGCCTCGTCGACGGCGGCGGCCACCTCGGCGTCCGAGAACGCGAGGGCCTCCAGCCGCATCTTCGAGATGACGCCACCCAACAGCGTGAGCTTGGCGTGGTCGGCCCCGTCGCGGAACTGGGCGCGCAGGGCCCGCCGCAGCTCCACCTCGCCGTCGCACACGTGGGTGAGCGCGTGGCCGCCGGTCGGTGCGAAGATCGGGCCGCCGGCCTTCAGCCGCGGGCCGGTGAACAGGCGCTCGTCGACCGCGCGGGCAAGACCCGTGTCGGCCCCGCCCATGTCGCGCACGGTGGTGAATCCGCGCAGCAGCATCTCGTGCATGATCACCGAGGTGCGGGCGGCGTGGTAGTGCGGCGACCAGGAGAGGATCTCGGCGAAGTCCCCGGATGCCTGGGTCACATGGGCGTGCGCGTCGATCAGTCCGGGCAGGACGGTCAGGCCCGCGAGCGAGTACTCGACGGCACCGGGCACGCTGCGGGTGGATGCCGAGACCTCGACGATCTCTCCGTCCCGGGCGACGATCGTGCCGGCATCGCGGACGTCGCCGGACGCGGCATCCAGTACGCGGGCGTCCCGCAGTGTGACCGTCGTCGGCGCGGCGGGGGAGCCGGGATCACGCCTGAGTGCCATGGGCCTGCTCCTTCCGGACCTTCTCGGGGATGCGGATCGCGCCCGTGATCTCCTCGAGCGAGCGCCCGTTGGTCGGTGCGCCCAGCACGAGCACGATAAGCGCGGCCGCCCCCAGCACCGAGACGAACATGACGAACACGCCGCTGAACCCGAGCGCCGGAAAGGCCACGCCGATGAGGATCGGCGCGACGATGCCGCCGATGCGCCCGACCGCCGAGGCGCTGCCCATGCCGGTCGCCCGCAGCCGCGTGCTGTACACCTCGGGGGTGTACGCGTAGAGACCGGCGTACGAGCCGTTCATGAAGAATGACAGGAGCGAGCCGAACAGCAGCACGTACCCCTCTGTATGCGCCTGCGACAGCGCGAGGGCGGCCAGCGCGCCGCCGATGAGGTAGGTCGCGATCGTGATCTTGCGGCTGAGCCGTTCGTTCAGGAACGCCGCACTGTAGTACCCGGGGATCTGGGCGAGGGTGATGATCAGCGAGTACGTGAAGCTCGTCGTGATCGACATGCCGCGCAGCACGAGCAGCGACGGGATCCAGGTGAAGAAGCCGTAGAACGAGAACGTCACGGCGATCCACAGCACCCAGATGACCACGGTCGCGCGTGCGTTCTCGCGGGTCCACAGCTCGAGGTGGCGGAACAACGGTGCGCGCTCGCGCACCCGCGGCTGCGCGGCCTCGGCGGCCAGCGCCTGCTTCGAGGGCCTGCCCACGAGCACGCCCCGCTCGAGGCCGTCGACGATCTCTTCGGCTTCGGCGACCCTGCCCTGCTCGAGGAGCCAGCGGGGCGACTCGGGCAGCACGCGTCGCCACCAGACCAGCATCAGCACGGGCAGTGCGGTGACGACCTGGCTGATCCGCCAGCCGTCGGCGAAGTGCGCCACGATCGTCGTGCCGATGATCGCCGAGAACACGTAGCCCAGGGCGAAGAAGCCGGCGACGCCGCCCACGAACAGACCTCGGCGCTTCTTCGGGATCAGCTCGGCGATGAACGTCGGGATGATCGCGGACTCGGCGCCGATGCCGATGCCTGCGATCACGCGCATGACGAAGAAGAACTCCCAGCTCTGCGACGTCGCGGCGATGAGCGTCGCGACCGCGTAGAGCGCGAGCGCCCACATCATGACGCGGCGACGGCCGATCCTGTCGCCGAGCACCCCGGCGGCGATCGCGCCGATGAGGATGCCGATCAGGAGGGAGCTGCCGATGAGCCCGACCTGGGCGCTGTCGAGATTCCACAGCGGCCGGATGATCGGGAGGATGTACGAGACCATCGACCCGTCCATGCCGTCGAAGAGCAGGCCGAGCCCGCCGATGAGAGCGAGCTTGTAGTGCGGCCGCATCACCGGCAGGGCGTCCATGCGGTCGAGAAGGGACTGGGGGCTTCGGGGGGTGGTCATGAGGGGTACCTCTTCCTACGTCTTCCCACGTCTTCGAAGGAGTAGTGCGTGACATGTTACGCCTTGGCATACCATCTGGGAAGAGCGGGACCGACATCCGCGCGTCCGGTCGGGACTACAGCAGCGTCTCGATCCCGATGCGGACGGTGTCGCCGAGGCCGACCCCTTCGCGGTCGCGGATCGGTCGCGACACGGCCAGCACATAGGCTCCGCCCGACTCGGGGAAGAGGGACGTCGACCAGCGCGACGAGCCCAGCGTGGCCACGATCTTCACCGAGTCGAACCCGGCGGGCGGGTGCGGCATGTCGTGGATCTCCTCCGAGATGTCGGCCGGAACGCGGGCGAACACCCACAGTTCGCGCCGTGCGGTCCAGCGGAAGAGCGTCGCATCGAACTCGTAGCGGATGCCGGGCATGCCCCCACCGTAGCGGGTGCCCCACGGCCCGAACGCGGCGGCGAATCCGGCCGCGTCGATGCGGTGCGCTGATTGCGGCCCTCGCGGCTGGCAGCCCGGCTCAGTCGCCTTCGCGGCGGGTGCCTCCGCAGCGCCAGCACGCCGTACCGGCCGGGCCTTCGATCATGGTGCCGCACTCGGCACACAGACTCGGCAGCCAGCACGCGGCGTCGCCGCCGAACGCATCGTCGCCGCCGAGCGCCGCGTTCCCGCCGAGCGCATCGTCGTCCGACTCCTGCAGCGGCGGCTGCGGCATCCGGTCGTCCTCGCCCATACGCCCATCATGCTCCCGCCTGCCGGCCGGCAGGCGCGAACCGACCGATCAGGCGCCGCCGGTGTCGAAGCCGAGGCTGAGCTTGCGCAGCAGCGCGGCCAGACGCTCGCGATCGCTCTGCGACAGCCGCGCCAGCAGCACGGCCTCGGCGTCCACGAGCCGCGTGATCGCGGCATCCACCCGGGTCTTGCCGTCCGGCGTCATCACGACGAGGATGCTGCGCCCGTCGGCGGGATCCGCCTCGCGGCGCACCAGGCGCCGCCCGACCAGCCGGTCGATGCGGTTGGTCATGGTGCCGCTGGACACGAGCGTCTGCAGCAGCAGCTGCTTGGGGGTCAGCCGGAACGGCTCGCCCGCCCGGCGCAACGCCGACAGCACATCCCATTCCCAGGGCTCGAGCTCGCTGCGGCGGAACGCCTCGCGCCGGGCGCGGTCCAGATGCCGCGACAGGCGGTCCACGCGCGAGAGCACCTCGAGCGGCGAGAAGTCGAGGTCGGGGCGCTGCGTGACCCACGCCTCGACGATCCGGTCCACTTCGTCGGTCTCGTGCGCCATGCCCCCATTCTCGCGCACGCGGCTCCCCGTTCAGGATCTGGCAGACTTGATCGGGCCGCGGATGCGGCGGTCCGCCGTGGTGTAATGGCAGCACGACAGCCTTTGGAGCTGTGAGGTCCAGGTTCGAGTCCTGGCGGCGGAGCATGGCTGACAACATCGATCAGAGCCTTGCCGTCGTGATCCTGGCCGCAGGAGCAGGCACCCGGATGAAGTCGTCGCTGCCGAAAGTGCTGCACCGGATCGGCGGCCGCTCGCTCGTCGGGCACGTGCTGGCATCCGCGGCCGCGCTCACCCCGGCGCACACCCTCGTCGTCGTGCGCCATGAGCGCGACCTCGTCGCCCAGGCCGTGGCCGACGACGCGCCGGCCGCGGTCGTGGTCGATCAGGACGAGATCCCCGGCACGGGTCGTGCCGTCGAGGTGGCCGTCGAACGGCTCCCCGACTTCTCCGGTGACGTGCTCGTGCTCTCGGGCGACGTGCCGTTGCTGGATGCCGGGACCCTGACGACCTTCGTTGCCGGGCACCGCGCCTCCGGCGCCGCCGTCACCCTGATGAGCGCCGTGGTCGACGACCCGAGCGGCTACGGACGCGTCATCCGCGACGCCGACGGGGGCGTGGCCCGCATCGTCGAGCAGAAGGACGCGAACGACGCCGAAGCAGCGGTGAACGAGATCAACGCCGGCGTGTACGTGTTCCGCGCCGAGACCCTGCGCACCCATCTGCCGACGATCGGCACCGACAACGCCCAGGCCGAGAAGTACCTCACCGACGTCGCAGGACTCGCCCGCAGGGCGGGAGACCGGGTCGCGGCATCCGTCGTCGACGACGTCACCCTCACGTACGGCGTCAACGACCGCGCGCAGCTGTCGGACGTCGGCCGGCTGCTGAACGCCCGCACGGTGCGGCGCTGGCAGCTGGAGGGCGCGACGATCATCGATCCCGCCACCACGTGGATCGACGTCACGGCCACTCTGGCGCCCGACGTGACGGTGCTGCCGAACACGCACATCCTGCGCGCGTCCGCGGTCGCCGAAGGCGCGATCGTCGGCCCCGACACGAGCCTCGTCGACTGCGAGGTGGGGGAGCGGGCCACCGTCCGTCGTACCGACGCGACCCTTGCCGTGATCGGCGCCGACGCCACCGTCGGCCCCTTCGCCTACCTGCGCCCGGGCACGTACCTGGCCGCGCACGGCAAGATCGGCACGTTCGTCGAGACCAAGAACAGCACGATCGGCGAGGGCAGCAAGGTGCCGCACCTGTCGTACGTCGGCGACACCACGATCGGCACCGGCGTGAACCTCGGCGCGGGCGCCATCACGGCCAACTACGACGACCTGACCAAGCACCGCACCGAGATCGGCGACGAGGTGCACACCGGCTCGCACAACGTGTTCGTGGCGCCCGTTAGGATCGGAGATGGCGCGAAGACCGGGGCGGGAGCCGTCATCCGCAAGGATGTGCCCGCCGGAGCCCTGGCCCTGAGCGTGGCACCCCAGCGCAATGTCGAGGGGTGGGTCGAGAAGAACCGATCGGGCACGAGGGCGGCGGATGTCGCGTCGCGCGCCCGATCCGCACAGAAAGCCGGCGATGGGCCACAAGGACAAGAAGGTTGACCTCGATCGCGACCGCGGGATAGCTCCCGGCCTGGTCGCAAAGACCAAGAAGCGTCTGGTGGTCGCCTCGGGCCGCTCGCACCGGGCCCTGGCCTCCGAGGTCGCCACCGCCCTGGGCACCGAGCTCGTGCCCACCGAGTACCGCACGTTCGCGTCGGGAGAGATCCTCACCCGCTTCGAGGTGTCGGTGCGCGGCTGCGACGTGTTCCTCGTGCAGTCCTTCGGCCCGCCGGTCAACGAGTGGCTCATGGAGCTGCTCATCATGCTCGACGCCGCCAAGCGCGCCTCGGCCAAGCGGATCACCGTGGTCGCTCCGTACTACCCATACTCCCGGCAGGACAAGAAGGGCCGCGGCCGCGAGCCGATCAGCGCCCGCCTGGTCGCCGATCTGCTGCGCACCGCGGGGGCCGACCGCGTGATGAGCGTCGACCTGCACGCCGCGCAGATCCAGGGCTTCTTCGACGGTCCGGTCGACCACCTGTTCGCCAAGTCGGTGCTGCTGGAGTACTTCCAGCGCACGCTCAGCGCCGAGGACCGCGCGAAGCTCACGGTCGTCTCGCCCGACACCGGGCGGGTGCGGGTGGCCGACCAGTGGTCCGACAGCCTGGACGCGCCACTGGCCATCATCCACAAGCGTCGCGACCCGAACGTGGCCAACCAGGTCACCGTGAACGAGATCGTCGGCCGCGTGCGCGGGCGGGTCTGCCTGCTCGTGGACGACATGATCGACACCGGCGGCACGATCCTCAAGGCCGCCGAGGCGCTCAAGGACAACGGCGCCGAGCGCGTCATCGTCGCCGCCACCCACGCCGTGTTCAGCGATCCCGCGGTCGAGCGCCTGCAGGACGAGGCGATCGACGAGGTCGTGGTGACCGACACGATCCCGCTGCCGGAGGAGAAGCTGTTCGACGGGCTGACAGTCCTGCCGATCGCGCCGCTGCTGGCACGCGCGATCCACGAGGTGTTCGTCGACGGCTCGGTGACGAGCATGTTCGACGGGGCCGCCTGACGCGCTCGTGTCGTCCGCCGTGCCCGCATCCCTGACCGCCGTCTGGAACCGCGGGTTCCAGCTGCTCGGCAGGATCTCGATGTACCGCCTGGCGCTGCTGGCGCTGGGCCTGCTCGCCGCGATCGCGTTCCTGCTCTCGCTCGCGGACCTCGCGGGTCCCACTCCGCTGGAGCTCGTGGCTACGTCGGCCGTGCTGGTGGTCGTGTGCTCCGCAGTGGATGCCGCGTCCCAGCGCCTGCTGAAGCTGCCCTGGCGCCTGGAATCGTCGCTGATCACCGCCGGCATCCTGCTGTTCGTGCTGCGTCCCTCGGTCGATCCGCTCGGCCTTGCGGGCATCGCGATCGCGGGGGCCGTGGCATCCCTCTCGAAATACGTGCTGGCGTGGCGCGGTCGGCACGTCTTCAACCCCGCCGCCGTGGGCGCGACGGTGCTGACCCTGATCTCGGCGGCCACCGGGGCGTACGCCCTGGGCGGGTCGTCGTGGTGGGTCGGCACGACGCTGTTCGGCCCGATCGTGCTGCTGCTGGGCGTGATCGTGCTGTGGCGCACCGAGAAGCTGCGCGTGATCGCGCTGTTCTGGGTGGTCGGGCTGGTCATCGGGGTCGTATCGGTCGCGGCGCAGTACGAGCAGGCCGGAGCGCCGGTGGACGTCGGGACCATCCTGTGGCAGCAGCTGTGGTCGTCGCCGCTGCTGTTCCTTGGGGCGTTCATGCTCTCGGAGCCGCTCACCCTGCCGCCGCGACGCTGGCAGCAGATGGTCGTGGCGGCCGTGGTCGGGGCGCTCGTCGGCTGGGCCCCGATGATCGGCACGTTCCCGGTCTCGCTCGGTCAGGAGCGGGCGGTGCTGATCGGCAACCTCATCGCGTTCGCGTTCGCCGTGCGCGCCGCCGTCCGGCTCGTCTACCAGGGCAGCGCCGAGCTCACCCCGTCGATCGAGGAGCTGACCTTCCGCGCCGGGCGGGGCTTCTCGTTCACGGCAGGCCAGTTCCTCGAGCTGGACGTGCCGCACCGCCGGCCCGACGCGCGCGGCACGCGCCGCGAGTTCAGCATCGCGTCGGCTCCGGCCGACCTGCCCACCGTGCGGATCGCATTCCGCCGCGGATCGCAGTCCACCTACAAGAAGGCGCTGGCGGCGGTGCCGCCGGGGACGGCGCTGGCGGTGACCGGCGTGTGGGGCGACTTCGTGCTGCCGCGGCATCCCGACAGCCCCATCCTGCTGGTGGCCGCCGGTATCGGGGTGACGCCGTTCGTCTCGCAGCTGCGCCAGCTCACCCTCACCGGATCGACCCGCGACATCGTCGTGGTCTATGTCGCGTCCGAGGCGGCCGAGCTTGCGTTCCGCGCCGACCTCGAGGCATCGGGCGTGCGCGTCGTGGTGTTCACGCGCGACGAGCCGAAGGACCTGCCCGCGCAGTGGGAGTGGGCGCGGGGCGTGCGGTTGGATGCCGCGGGCCTGGCGCGCACGGTTCCCGACATCGCGCAGCGCCATGCCTATGTGTCGGGACCGGCAGGGCTCATCGCCGACCTCGCACCCGCCCTGGAGCGGGCCCGCTCGATCACGACCGACGCGTTCAGCGGCTACTGACCCGGCCGTCGACCCGGCTGCCGAACGAGCGCCGTCCCGGGCGCGAGGTCAGTCGCCGTCGCCGGGGTCGTGCGGGCGCGCGGGCAGCCGCACCTCGAACGTGGTGTCGCCGGGCGTGGAGCGCACCGAGATCGTGCCGTGGTGCGCGTGCACGATCGCCCGGGCGATCGACAACCCCAGTCCCGTGCCTCCGGTATTGCGCGCGCGCGAGCGGTCGGCGCGGGCGAACCGCTCGAACAGCTCGTCGGTGACCGACGGGTCTATCCCGGGACCGTCGTCGTGCACGCGCAGCATCGCCGACGCGTCGTCGCGGGTCACGCTCGTGGTGACTGTGGTGCCGGCCGGCGTGTGCGTACGGGCGTTGGCGAGCAGGTTGGCCAGCACCTGGTGCAGGCGGCCGGCGTCCCCGGCGACGATCACGGGCTCTTCGTCGACGTCGACGAGCCAGGTGTGGTCGCGCCCGGCGGCCTGCGCGTCGCCCGTGGCCTCGACGGCCAGCCGCGACAGGTCGACGGTGCCGAACACGAGCTCCTGCCCCTCGTCCAGGCGCGCCAGCAGCAGCAGGTCCTCGACCAGGGCGGTCATCCGCAGCGACTGGGCCTGGATGCGCTCGAGCGCCTGCGCGCTGGTGTCGCTGAGGGTGCGATCCCGCAGCGACAGCTCGGAGTACCCGCGGATCGACGCGAGCGGCGTGCGCAGCTCGTGGCTGGCGTCGGCGACGAAGCTGCGCATGCGCTCCTCGTTGCGCTGACGCGCCTGCAGTGACGCGCCGACGTGGTCGAGCAGCGTGTTCAGCGCCGTGCCGACCCGGCCGATCTCGGTGTGCCGGTCGACCTGGTCGGCCGGCACCCGCTCCGAGATCGAGACCTCGCCCTCGCTCATCGGCAGCGCTGCGACCCGGGTCGCCGTCTCGGCCACCGCGCGCAGCGGCTGCAGCCCGCGCCGGATCACCACTGCGATCGCCGCGGCCAGCAGCAGCAGACCGCCCAGGGTGACCAGCAGCACGGTGGTCAGGATCTGCGCGATCGTCTCGTTGACCTCGCTCAGCGGCAGCCCGCCCGCCACCGCGTACGAGGTCCCCAGGGTGCCGAGCCGCATGTGATAGACGCCGAGCGTGTCGATCGCCACGGTCGACGTGCTCGTGTGCCCGAGGCTCGTGACGACCTGCTCCACCTGGCGCGCCGACATCTGCCGCACGTCGCCGTCGGCGGTGACGTACGCGCCGTCCGGCGCCGTGCCGCGCAGGCTCACGACCAGCAGGTAGCCGGCGATGGTCCGCGTGCGCTGGCTCTGCAGGATGTCGTACGCCTGCGTGCCCGGCTCGATGATCGTCGGCGGGTTCAGGGTCGTGCCCTGCAGCACGAGCGCGGTCGTCTCGCGCACCTTGTTGTCGAGGTTCTGCTGCAGGATGCCGCCGAGGATCGCGCTCGTTCCCAGCGCCACGGCGGCGAGGATCAGGGTGACGATGCCGATCACCGTCGCCATCAGGCGGGTCTGCAGGGTCAGGCGCCGCCGCGCCGTCACGGCGTGGTCGGTCGGTGTCACTGCGGGGCTTTGATCATGTACCCGACGCCGCGCACCGTGTGGATGAGGGGCTCCGCGCCCTGGTCGATCTTCTTGCGAAGGTAGGAGATGTACAGCTCCACGACGCTCGAGCGGCCGCCGAAGTCGTAGTTCCACACCCGGTCGAGGATCTGCGCCTTCGAGACGACGCGACGCTGGTTGCGCATCAGATAGCGCAGCAGCTCGAACTCGGTCGCGGTCAGCTCGATCTCGCGTCCGGCGCGTTCGACCTCGTGGCTGTCCTCGTTCAGCGACAGGTCGCCCACGCGCAGGATCGGCTCGGACTCGGCCGCCTGGGCGGTGCCGGCCCGGCGCATCAGCCCGCGCAGGCGCGCCACGACCTCTTCGAGGCTGAACGGCTTGGTCACGTAGTCGTCGCCGCCGGCGGTCAGGCCCGCGACCCGGTCGCTGACGGAGTCCTTCGCGGTGAGGAACAGCACCGGCACGTTGTTGCCGCTGTGGCGCAGCCGCTGCAGCACGCTCATGCCGTCGAGATCGGGCATCATGATGTCGAGCACCATGGCGTCGGGGGCGAAGTCGCGTGCTGCCTGCAGCGCCTCGAACCCGGACGCGGCGGAGTGGACGTCCCAGCCCTCCATGCGCAGCGCCATGGACAGCAGATCGGTGAGCATCTGCTCGTCGTCGACGACGAGGATGCGGGGAGCGGCGCCGTCGGCGCGATGCAGCGTAGTGCCGGGAGCAGTCATGGTCATGCCTCCGATTCTCGTCAGCGGACTGTGAATCTTCTATGGCAAAGACTATGGCGCTCCTGTGAATCGTGCCATGAAGGGCACCTCAGGTGCGCCGGGGAGCGAGCAGGAACGCCAGCAGCAGCATGAGCAGCATCCCGGCCACGGCCCCGGTCGTGTTGGCCGCGAGGTCGCGGACGTCGGCGACGCGGCTCGGCAGCAGGAGGGCCTGCGACGCCTCGATCACGGCGCTGACGACCAGTCCGATCACCGGCGCGGACCACCACCCGCGCACGCCGAACCACAGCACCGCGAGGATGCCCAGAGGCACGAACATCGCGACGTTCGCGGCGAACTCGACCCGGTCGAACGTGATCCAGGCCGTGGAAGGATGCTGCGCGAGCCAGGCCAGCAGCCGGTCGAGCCCGCCGGCCAGGACGCCGCCGTAGGGCTGAGCGCGCAGCGTCAGCCATGCCACGGCGAACAGGTACCCGGCCGTCAGGGCCGTCAGGACGATGCGCGCCGCGGTGCGGCGCACGCGCATCGTCGCCGAGGTGTATGCCCCGCTCAGTGCGTGTCCTGCGCCTCGACCTCGCTGCGGTCGGCCGACCAGAGCGTGTGGAACGTGCCCTCGCGGTCGACGCGACGGTAGGTGTGCGCGCCGAAGAAGTCGCGCTGTCCCTGGATGAGGGCGGCCGGCAGCCGGTCGGCGCGCAGGCCGTCGTAGTACGCCAGTGAGGACGAGAACGCGGGGGCCGGGATGCCGGCACCCGCCGCGATCTGGACGATCCGCCGCCACGCGTCCTGCGCCCGGGCGAGCGCGTCGACGAAGTACGGCGCGGTCAGCAGCACGGCCAGGTCGGGGGTCTGCGCGTACGCGTCCGAGATGCGGTTGAGGAACTGCGCGCGGATGATGCAGCCGCCGCGCCAGATCTTGGCGACCGCGCCGAGGTCGATGTCCCACCCGAACTGCGCCGCCCCCGCGCGGATCTCATCGAAGCCCTGCGAGTAGGCGACGATCTTCGAGGCGAACAGGGCCAGGCGCACGTCCTCGATGAACGCGTCGGCGTCTTCGGCGCGCAGCTGCGCGGCGGGGCCGGGCAGGCCGACCGAGATCGACCGCTGCTCGGGGTGGCTCGACAGCGACCGGGCGAACACGGCTTCGGCGATGCCCGACACGGGCACGCCCAGGTCGATCGCGGTCTGCACGGTCCAGCCGCCGGTACCCTTGGCCCCGGCCTGGTCGACGATCACGTCGATCAGGGGCGCCGCGGTCGCGGCATCCTGCTGGCGCAGCACCTCGGCGGTGATCTCGATGAGGTACGACTCCAGTTCGCCCTCGTTCCACTGTGCGAACACGTCGGCGATCTCGGCCGGGCTCTTGCCCGTGCCGCGGCGGATCAGATCGTACGCCTCGGCGATCAGCTGCATGTCGGCGTACTCGATGCCGTTGTGCACCATCTTGACGAAATGGCCGGCACCGTCGTGGCCGACGTGCGTGACGCACGGCTCGCCCTCGGCGACAGCGGCGATCGATCGCAGGATCGGGCCGAGAGTGACCCAGGACTCGTCCGATCCGCCCGGCATGAGCGACGGGCCGAGCAGCGCGCCCTCTTCGCCGCCCGAGACGCCCATGCCGACGAAGTTGATGCCGGTGTCTCGAACCGCCTTCTCACGGCGGATCGTGTCGGTGAACAGGGCGTTTCCGCCGTCGACGATGATGTCGCCCGGCTCGAACACCGCCGCCAGGTCGTCGATCACGGCGTCGGTGGGAGCGCCGGCCTTGACCATCACGATCGCGGTGCGCGGCCTGGTCAGCGAGTCCGCGAACTCCTGGTACGAGAACGTGGGGACGAAACCGGCCTCGGGGTGGGTGGCGACGAGGTCGTCGGTCTTGGAGCGGCTGCGGTTGAACACGGCCACCGTGTTGCCTCGGCGACTGGCGAGGTTGCGGGCGAGGTTCGAGCCCATCACCGCCAATCCGACGACGCCGATGTTCGCGGTGGGCTGGGATGCGGACGCGGTCACGGACACTCCTTGTCGAACAGGATCGGGATGACCCCAGCCTAGATGTCAGCGCTTGCGGTAGTTCTGCCGGCCCAGGTACCAGAACGACAGCACGACGCTGACGAGGCCGATCAGGACCACGAGGCCCACGTAGCCGAACACGAGGTCCGAAGCGAGCTGTGCGTCCATGTGAGATCCTCCCGATGCGTTCGATGCGCAGACGTCGTCTTCATCGTAGCGGCCGCCCTGGTAGACTCGGGACCGCAACTTCGGCGAGGGATGCTCGGCATCCGTGATCGACGCGGTGATGCGGGCCCTGGCGGCTTTCCTCACGCGCATGCGTTCGAGTTGAACAAGACCCCGATACATCAGGACCCGCCCCGCCGGGTCCGTCAAGGAGATACACATGTCCGACGACACCAAGGTCCACGCCGAGCGGCGTGAGAACTTCGGCAAGGGCTTCGCGCGGCGCCTGCGCGCGGCCGGCCAGATCCCCGCCGTCATCTACGGCCACGGCAGCGAGCCGGTGCACGTCGCCCTGCCGGGCCACCAGGTCTCGCTCCTGGTGCGTCGCGCCAACGCGCTGCTCGAGCTGGACATCGACGGCAAGCACGAGCTCACCCTCGTCAAGGACGTCCAGCGCGACCCGGTGCGCCAGATCATCGAGCACATCGACCTGCTCCTCGTGAAGAAGGGCGAGAAGCTCCAGGTCGAGGTCCCGGTCGTCATCGTGGGCGAGTCCGCTCCCGGCACCATGGTGAACCTGGACACCGCGACGCTGCGCCTCGAGGTCGAGGCCACGCACATCCCCGAGCACATCGAGGTCAGCGTGGAGGGCCGCGAGGAGGGCGACCACATCACCGCCGGCGCGATCGCGCTGCCCAAGGGCGCGACCCTCACCGACGACCCCGAGCTGCTGATCGTGGCCGTCTCGGTCCCGGCCGCTCCGGTCGAAGAGGAAGAGGCCGCGGAAGAGGCCGAGGGGGGCGCCGAAGAGGCGCCCGCCGAGGAGCCCGCCGCGGAGTGATCCGCGTTCGTCCTGTCGTCGAGGGGGTGCGCGCTGCGCGCCCCCTCGACGCGTATCCGGAGGAATGACGCACAGTGACGACCTGGCTGGTGGTGGGTCTGGGAAACCCCGGACCGCAGTACGAGCTGACCCGGCACAACGTCGGCCAGCTCGTCGTCGACGAGCTCGCCGACCGGCGCGGGGAGCGGTTCAAGGCGCACAAGGCGAACGCCCGCATCGCCGAGACCTGGGTGCGCCCGGGCGGCGACAAGATCGTGCTGGCGAAGCTGAACTCGTACATGAACGTGTCGGGCGGACCCACGGCCAACCTCGCGAAGTTCTACGGCGTCGACCCGGCGCACGTGGTGATCGTGCACGACGAGCTGGACATCCCCTTCGACACCATCAAGCTGAAGGTGGGCGGCGGTCACGGCGGGCACAACGGCGTGCGCGACGTCGCCAAGGCGCTGGGCACGCCCGAGTTCCCGCGCGTGCGGGTCGGCATCGGCCGGCCGCCGGGGCGTCAGGATGCCGCGGACTGGGTGCTCGATCCGTTCAGTGCCGCCGACCGCAAGGCGCTGCCGATCCTGCTGTCGGATGCCGCCGACGCCGTCGAGCAGCTCATCGACGAGGGGCTGCTGGCCGCCCAGCAGAGGCATCACGCGCCGCGCGGGTGAGGGTGTCGGCGCTCGCCGGTAGAATCCTCTGGTGACAGTTCCCGGGATCGCGCGCGCCCTCGCGCAGGCCGAAACCGTGCGGGACGTGCTGGCTGCGGCATCCGTCGACACCGACCTCTCCCTGGTCGAAGGCATGGACGCCCCCGTACTGGCGGCGCTGATCGAACGCCGCCGCACCGCCGGGCACCCCGCCGCGCTGCTGGTGATCACGCCTACGGGCAGGCGCGCGGATGCCGTCGGCCCTGCGCTGCAGGCGCTGCTGCCCGGCGCCGAGGTGCTGCATTTCCCGGCGTGGGAGACCCTGCCGCACGAGCGGCTGAGCCCGAGTGCCGAGACCGTCGGGCGCCGGCTGGACGTGCTGCGCCGCGCCCGTGACTGGAGCGACGCCGACCCCGACCAGCGTCCGCCGCTGGTGATCACCGCATCGGTCCGCGGCGCACTGCAGCCGCTGGCGGCGGGCCTGGCCGACGCACGCCCGATCGTGCTGGCGACCGGCGGCCGCGGGCACGACCTCGGCGCGGTGGCGGCACAGCTGGTCGAACGGGCCTATCACCGCGTCGACATGGTCACCCGCCGAGGCGAGTTCGCGCTGCGCGGCGGCATCCTCGACGTCTTTCCGCCGACGGCCGACCACCCGTACCGCGTCGAGTTCTTCGGTGACGAGGTGGACCAGATCCGGGCGTTCTCGGTAGCCGATCAGAGGAGCCTGCCCGGCGAGGTCGCCGCTGTCGAGCTGCTCGCCAGCCGCGAGCTGCTGCTGACGGACGCCGTGCGGGAACGCGCCCGCGCGCTCGCGGAGCGCTCGCCCGGACTGCGCGGCATGCTGGAGAAGATGAGCGAGGGCATCCCCGCCGAGGGGATGGAGTCACTCACACCGGCCCTGGTCGAGGGCCTCGTGAGCCTCGTGGACTATCTGCCGGGCGGTGCAGCGGTCGCGCTGCTGGACCCAGAGCGCGCGGTGACCCGCGCGATGACGCTGGCCGAGACCAACCGCGAGTTCCTCGACGCTGCCTGGAGCGTGGCCACGGCAGGCGGAGAGGCGCCGATCGACCTCGGCGCCGGCGACTTCCTCACGCTGCCCGAGCTGCGCCAGGTCGCGCGGGAGAGGGACGGCGTGTGGTGGACGCTCAGCGTCTTCGACTCGGGCGCCGCCGACGTCGAAGACGCGGACCCGGCGGATGCAGACGGGAACGCCGTGCGGGTGCCCGGCACCGCAGTCGGATCGTTCCAGGGCAGCATCGACGGGGCGACCGAGCGGATCGGGCGGCTGCTGTCGGACGGCGTGCGGGTCGTGGTGACGGTCTCGGGACCGGGCCTTGCCGACCGCGCGCGGGACGTGCTGGCAGAGCGGGGCATCGCCGCGCGACGCGTCGACGAAGTGCTCGAGGTGCCCGAACCGGGCGTCGCGCACGTCGTCGTGGCCAGCCTCGAGCGCGGCTTCGAGTCGCCCGAGGCGGGTCTGGCCGTGTTCACCGAGGCGGAGTTCTACGGGCGCACGATCGGCGCCGACACGCGGGTCGTCAAGAAGCTCGCCTCGCGGCGACGCAATGTGGTCGATCCCCTCCAGCTGAAGGCCGGCGATTTCGTGGTGCACAGCACGCACGGGATCGGCCGGTTCGTCGAACTCACCCAGCGCGAGGTCTCCAGCGGCGGGCGCAACGCGGTCAAGAGCACCCGCGAGTACCTCGTGCTCGAGTACGCGCCCGGCAAACGCGGGTACCCGGGCGACAAGCTGTACGTGCCGACCGACCAGCTCGACCTGCTCTCGCGCTACGTCGGCGGCGAGGCCCCGGCGCTGTCGAAGATGGGCGGCAGCGACTGGGCGCAGGCCAAGGGCAAGGCGCGCCGGGCCGTGCGCGACATCGCCGTCGAGCTCGTGAAGCTCTACTCCGCGCGGATGGCCGCCAAGGGCTACGCGTTCGGCCCCGACACACCGTGGCAGCGCGAGCTCGAAGAGGCGTTCCCGTTCGCCGAGACCCCCGATCAGCTGCAGACGATCGACGAGATCAAGGCCGACATGCAGAAGCCGATCCCGATGGACCGGCTGCTGTCGGGAGACGTCGGCTTCGGCAAGACCGAGGTCGCCGTGCGCGCCGCGTTCAAGGCGATCCAGGACGGCAAGCAGGTCGCGATGCTCGTGCCCACGACGCTGCTGGTCAAGCAGCATCTCGAGACGTTCACCGAGCGGTTCGCGGGCTTTCCGGTGAAAGTGCGGCCGCTGTCGCGATTCCAGACCGACAAGCAGGCCCGCGACACCCTGGCGGGGCTGACCGACGGAACCGTCGACATGGTCATCGGCACGCACCGCATCCTCACCGAGAAGGTGATCTTCAAGGACCTCGGGCTGCTGATCGTCGACGAGGAGCAGCGGTTCGGCGTCGAGCACAAGGACGCACTGAAGAAGCTCAAGACCAACGTCGACATCCTCGCGATGAGCGCCACTCCGATCCCGCGAACGCTCGAGATGGCGGTCACCGGGATCCGGGAGATGTCGACCCTGCAGACACCGCCCGAGGATCGGCATCCCATCCTGTCCTACGTGGGCGTCCGCAACGACAAGCAGATCGCCGCCGCGATCCGCCGCGAGCTGCTGCGCGAGGGGCAGGTGTTCTATGTGCACAACCGGGTGCAGTCGATCCAGCGGGTCGCCGCCCACCTGGCCGAGCTCGTGCCCGAGGCGCGCATCGTCGTGGCCCACGGGCAGATGGGCGAGCACCAGCTCGAGCAGGTCGTCGACGACTTCTGGGAGCGACGCGCCGACGTGCTGGTGTCGACCACGATCATCGAGACGGGCCTGGACATCTCCAACGCCAACACGATCATCATCGACCGCGCCGACAAGTACGGCCTGAGCCAGCTGCACCAGCTGCGCGGCCGGGTGGGACGCGGGCGCGAACGGGCGTACGCGTACTTCCTGTACGACGAGATGAAGCCGCTGACCGAGACGGCGGCCGACCGGCTCGAGACCATCGCCGTGAACAACGACCTCGGCAGCGGCATGCAGGTCGCACTGAAGGATCTCGAGCTGCGCGGGGCGGGAAACCTGCTCGGCGCCGAGCAGGCCGGGCACATCGCCGGCGTCGGCTTCGACCTGTACCTGCGCATGGTGGGCGAAGCGGTCGCGGCGTTCCGCGGCGACGAGACCGAGGGGCCGACCGAGCTGCGCCTCGAGCTGCCGGTGCAGGCGCGGATCCCCGAGGACTACATCGACAGCGAGCGGCTGCGGCTGGAGGCGTACCAGAAGCTGTCGGCGGCGGCCGGCGCGTCGGCCCGGGACGACGCCATCTCCACGGTGGTCGACGAGCTGCGCGACCGCTATGGCGACCTGCCCGCCGAGGTCGAGGGCCTGGTCGCCGTCGCGGGACTGCGGCGACGTGCGGCCCAGGCCGGGCTGTCGGACGTCGTGGCGATGGGCCCGAATCTGCGGCTCGCGCCGGCGCGCCTGCCCGACTCCATGCGCGTGAGGCTGCAACGGCTGTACCCGAAGGCGAAGCGCGTCGCGAGCGGCGAGGCCGTCGTGGTTCCGCTGCCCGCCGCCAGCGGCGAGCCGGTCGCCGACGGCGACCTCATCGCCTGGACGCGCACGCTCATCGACCAGCTGTGGCCGCTGCCCGTCGCCGAATCCGAGCCCGCCGCCGGCACGGCATCCTGATCCGCCGGCTGCTCAGCCGACCCACTCACTACCTCAAGCCTGCGCATAGCGATCTCGGGGATCGCCGTAAGCGCGCGCTCATATGCTCGCCAAGGCATGTGGCGAACAGCGCGGAAGGGCGATGCCGATGAGTCGGTGGTTTCTGAACCTCAACGTGATGAGCGGTCCCCTTCCCGAGACCTTCTGGCTGCTCACGGCCGCGGCCGCGGTGGTGCTGCTGGTGCGCGACCGGACGCGGACCTGGGCGGTCACGGCGATCCCCGCCGTCGCCGGGGGAGCGCTGCTCGGCATGATCGCGGTGTGGATCACCGACGCCACCGACGTCTTCGGCGTGCCGATGCCCAAGGGGACCGCCTGGTGGATGGCCGCTGCCGGCGGTGGCGTCGGGCTGGGCGTGGCGAGCATGTGGCGCACGCCGGTCTGGCGCAAGGCCGTCGCCGGTGCGCTCATCGTGATCGCCCCGCTGTCGGCGGCCATGGGCATCAACGGCGGCTTCGGCCTGACCCCGACGATCGCCGACGTGCTCGGGGTGAGCACGCTGCCGTCGGTCGGGGCTCTGCCCGCGACGCACCTCCATCAGACGGATCCGGTCGCCCCGAAGGCGTACAAGCCCCTGTATCTGCGGTGGAAGGCTCCGGCGGACATGCCGAAAGTCGGCCGGGTGGGCACGCTGTCGGGCGTGAACCGCATTCCGTCCACCGGCAGGTTCGTGCCGCGCGACGCCGCGATCTACCTGCCGCCGGCTGCCCTGGTCAAGAACGCCCCGGCGCTGCCGCTCGTGGTGATGATGAACGGCAAGCCCGGCAGCCCCACGCCGCGCTTCATCGCGGCGGCGCTGAACCAGCAGGCCGCGAGGCACCACGGCCTCGCGCCGATCGTCATCGTGGCCGATCAGCTGGGCAATCCGGCGCAGCAGCCGGCGTGCTCGCCCTACTCGAGGTTCGGCAATGTGTCGCAGTACTTCAACACCGACATCGTGCGCTACGCGCGCACGCACCTGAACGTCATCCGGAACCCGAAGTACTGGACGATCGCCGGATACTCCGACGGCGGCGCGTGCTCCCTGAAATGGGCGGCCGAGTACCCGAAGATCTGGGGGAACATGATCAGCATCTCCGGCGACGACTATCCGGGTGCCTCCGACCCCTACACGGCGCTGCAGGACGGGTTCCGCGGCCAGGTCGCGCTCGAGCACTCGCAGCGGCCCGCGGTGTTCGTCAAGAAGAACGCCGGGCAGTTCGCCGGCCACCTGGCGCTGTTCACCGGCGGATCGCTCGACGCGCGGTTTTCAGGCTATGCGCGGCGCAACGCCGAGATGCTGAGCAAGGCCGGGTTCATCGCCACGCTGACCGAGATCCCCGGCGCCACCCACGTGGGCTCGGCGCTCAGCGGCGGGCTCACCGCCGTGTTCACCCAGCTGTACCCGGCGCTCGGCCTGTCGCCGCGCGTGTGATGCGTACCGCGCTGCGCACCGTCGTCCGGTATCTGCGGCAGCACCCGTTCTCGGTCACCATCGCCGTCACCGTGATGGTGACCGGGTTCGTCTTCTCGCTGCCGCGTACGCACGCCACGCGCTGGATCGCCGCGGGTCCGGTCACCACCGGCGAGGAGCACCAGTGGTGGACGCCGGCGACCGCCCTGCTCGTGCCCAGCTCGCTCGTGGACGCGCTGCTGAGCGCCGCCGTCGCCCTCACCGTGATGGCGTACATCGAGCGGGTCATCGGCACGGCGCGCACCGTGCTCGCGTACTTCGGCATCGGTGTGCTGGCGGTGCTGGCCGGCATCGGACTGCACCTGCTGACGATCTGGCTGGGTACCCCGCTGCTGCTGCTGGCCCGGCCGGAGCTGACCCTCGACCCGCCGATCGGCGTGTTCGGCGTGCTGATGACGGGGAGCGCGTTCGCCCCGACGCTGTTCCGCCGCCGCATCCGTGTCATCGGCTTCGCCGTCGTCTTGACGTTCGCGCTGTACGGCGGCGATCAGGACAGCTTCTACAGGGTGATCGCGGCGGTGCTCGGCCTCGGCCTCGGCGCCGTGCTCAGTCGCGACATGCCCGTCGGGGGCCGGCGGGTCCAGCCGCCGGCGCGCACCTGGCGCCGCGCGTCCTACGGCGAAGTGCGCACCCTCGTCGCGGCGGTGGTGGCCGTCACGGGTGTCGGCCCGGTCATCGTGCTGCTCGAGCGCACCGTCACCGGTCCGCTGGCGTTGGTCGTGTCGGGATTCGCCCACGTCGACCGCGGCGAGGCGTTCGAGGCCTGCGCCACCTACTTCCGCAGCGCCTGCGGCGACCCGGCCGACATCCACGTGATCGCGCGCGGCATCGGCCAGGTGCTGCTGAGCCTCGTGCCGGTCGCACTGAGCCTGGTCGCCGCGTGGGGTCTGCGCAGCGGCCGGCGGGCGGCGTGGATCCTGGCCGTGGCCGTCAACGCGGTCTCGCTCGTGGCCACCGGCGCGGCGGTGGGAGTGTTCGCCCTGTCGTCGCTGCAGGGCATCGAGCGCGTGGGCGAGCGGTTCGCGCTGAGCGCCGCGCTGGCCGTCGGGGTGCCCTTGGCGGTCATCGTCGTGCTCATGCTCACCCGACGCCGATTCGAGGTCGCCGTGCCGCTGCGCGCGGTGCGCCGCTTCTGGCTCACGGTCAGCATCGCGTTCGTCGCCGTGATCGGGCTGTGGATCGTGGCGATCGTCGTCACCGGGCGCCCGACGGTGCCGCTCGGGTTCCGCGACATCTTCCGCGATCTGGTCGTGCTGCTGCTGCCGGCCGGCTTCACGCGCGGCATCTCGCAGGGCAGGATGCCGGGACACGGCGCGACACTGCTGGTCGACCAGTGGGCGGGTGTGGCGTTCTGGCTGGCGGTGATCGTCGCCGCCGTTCTCCTGCTGCGCTCGGCCGGACACCGGGGCGACCCGCCGCTGGCGCGGTTCCGCGAACTGCTGCAGACGACCGGCGGCGGCACGATGAGCTTCATGGGCACGTGGGAGGGCGCGCGGCAGTGGGTCGGCGACGACGGCGCCGTCGCCTACCGGCTCGTCGGCGCGGTGGCCCTGGTGATCGCAGACCCGATCTGCGCGCCGGCCGACCGGGCGGGCGTCGTCGATGGCTTCCTCGGGTTCTGCGACCGGCACGGATGGATCCCGGTCTTCTACAGCATCCATGTGGCCACGCGGGATCTGCTGCGCACCCGCGGCTGGCGCGATGTCTCGGTCGGGGAGGAGACCGTCATCCGGCCCGCCGGGATGGACCTGGCCGGTGGGCGGTGGAAGCGGGTGCGGCAGGCCCTGGCGAAGGCCGATCGCGAGGGAGTGCGGGCGGTCTGGACGCGCTGGAACGACCTGCCCGCGTCGATGGCGGCGCAGATCGAGGTGCTCAGCGAGCACTGGGTGGCGGAGAAGGAGCTGCCCGAGCTGGGATTCACCCTCGGCGGCCTCGCCGAGCTGCGCGACCCCGACGTCGCCCTGCTGCTGGCCGTCGACGCCGATGACGAGCTGCAGGCGGTGACCAGCTGGCTGCCGTCGTGGCGCGACGAGCGGCTGACGGGGTGGACCCTGGACTTCATGCGCCGCAGCGATGACGCGATGTCGGAGATCATGGTGTTCCTCATCGCGTCGGCGGCGCTGCGGATGCGTGACGACGGCATCGAGGTGATGAGCCTGTCGGGCGCGCCGCTGGTCACGCGCCCGGTGCCCGAGGGGCAGCGGCCGCCGCGGTCCTCTCTGCTGAGCCGGGTGCTGAGGTGGCTGGCCGACGTGCTCGAGCCGGTCTACGGCTTCCGCTCGCTGTTCGAGTTCAAGAAGAAGTTCCACCCTGAGCTCGACACGATCTACATGGCGTACGAGGACGCCGCGAGCCTGCCCGCCGCGGCCGGGGCGATCCTGCGCGCGTACCTGCCGACGGCGTCGCCCCGGCAGGCGCTCGCGACGGTGCGCACCCTGTCGGCGCGCAGGGACTGAACGGGTGGGACCGGGTCAGATCACGCCCTGGGCGAGCATCGCGCGCGCGACGCGCTCGAAGCCCGCGCAGTTCGCGCCGACGACGTAGTCGCCCTCGTGCCCGTAGTGCCGGGCGGCGGTGAAGGCGGCCGCGTGCACGTCGCGCATGATGCCGCGCAGGCGGTGCTCGCTGTCGGCGAAGCTCCAGCGCTCGCGCCCGGCGTTCTGGGTCATCTCCAGGGCCGAGGTCGCGACGCCCCCGGCGTTGACGGCCTTGCCCGGACCGAACAGCACGCCCGCGGAACGGAAGACCTCGACGGCCTCGGGGGTCGAGGGCATGTTCGCGCCCTCGGCGACGGCGCGCACGCCGCCGGCGACGAGCGCCTCGGCATCGGCCTCGTCGATCTCGTTCTGCGTGGCCGACGGGATCGCGACATCCACCGCGACCTCCCATGGCCGTGCGCCCTCGACGAACCGGGCGCCGGGTCGACGGGCGGCGTACTCCGAGATGCGCGCCCGCTCGACCTCTTTGATCTGGCGCAGCAGGTCGACGTCGATGCCCGACTCGTCGATCACGCAGCCCGACGAGTCCGATGCGGTCACCGGGATCGCGCCGAGCTGGCGGGCCTTGTCGATCGCGTAGATCGCGACGTTGCCCGAACCCGACACGCCCACGCGCTTGCCTTCGAGGGTCTCGCCGTGCACGGCCAGCATCTCCTGCACGAAGAACACGGCTCCGTAACCGGTGGCCTCGGTACGCACTTCGGCGCCGCCCCATCCGGTGCCCTTGCCCGTGAGCACACCGGACTCGTGCCGATTGGTGACCTTGCGGTACATGCCGAACAGGTAGCCGATCTCGCGCCCGCCCACGCCGATGTCACCGGCCGGGACGTCGGTGTGCTCGCCGATGTGGCGATACAGCTCGTTCATGAACGACTGGCAGAAGCGCATGACCTCGGCGTCGCTGCGCCCGCGCGGGTCGAAGTCGCTGCCGCCCTTCGCGCCGCCGATACCCTGGCCGGTCAGGGCGTTCTTGAAGATCTGCTCGAACCCGAGGAACTTGATGATCGAGAGGTTCACCGAGGGGTGGAAGCGCAGCCCGCCCTTGTACGGCCCCAATGCGGAATTGAATTGGATGCGGTAGCCGCGGTTGACGTGCAGTGCGCCGTCGTCGTCCGCCCACGGGACGCGGAACATGATCTGGCGCTCGGGTTCGACGATGCGCTCGAGGATGCCGGCGTCGACGTACTCGGGATGGGCTTCCAGGACCGGGCCGATCGAGTCCAGGACCTCGTGCACCGCCTGCAGGAACTCCGGCTCGTGCGGGTCGCGGGCGACGACGGCGTCGTACACAGAGCGGACGGAGGAGGGCAGGACGGCGAGAGTTGTGGTCACGAGAGAAGGCTTCCGGTCCGGATGGGCGTATGAGGCACGCGGTGGTGAGCTTTCTCACTTTACCGACGCTACGCTGACGGTTGAACTCACCGACGTAACACGCGGCGGGGTCGCGCGCGGCACACGGCGCGCGCCGCGGCTGTTCGCACAAGGAGGTGGCGAGTGCTGTTCGAACATCTCGGAGCCGGTCCTCGGGTGGACCCGACCGCGCAGATCGCGCCGACCGCGGTGATCAGCGGAGACGTCACGATCGGGCCGGACTGCCAGGTGCTGCACGGCGCGGTGATCACCGCCGAGGGCGGCCCGATCACGCTCGGGCGCAGCGTCATCGTGATGGAGAACGCGCTGATCCGCGCGAGCGCGGCGAACTCGGTGCACATCGGCGACCACACCCTGGTCGGCCCGATGGCCAGCATCTCGGGCGCCGTGATCGGCGACGAGGTGTTCCTGGCGACCGGCACGCGGGTGTTCAACGGCGCCCACATCGACGCCCGGTGCGACGTGCGCATCAACGCCGTGGTGCACCTGCGCACGCACCTGCCCGAAGACAGCGTCGTGCCGATCGGCTGGGTCGCGGTGGGCGAGCCCGTGCAGGTGCTGCCGCCGAGCGAGCACGAGCGGATCTGGGACCTGCAGCAGGAGCTCGACTTCCCCGGCTATGTGTTCGGGCTCGACCGGGACACCCCCGACCTCATGGTGCAGCTCACCGAGCGCTACGGCCGCAGCCTCGCCCGGCACGCCGACGACCGTCCGATCGACGGGGCCGGCGGCTGAGCCTCACCCCGTGTTCTGCAGGCCCGCGGCCACGCCGCTGACGGCCAGCAGCAGCAGCCGCTCCTGATCGGGATCGGGCTCGGGCGCCTCGGGCCCCTGCGCGCGCAGCGCCCGCAGCGCCCGCAGCTGCAGCAGTGACAGCGCGTCGACGTAGGGGCTGCGCAGATTCACGGCGCGCTGCAGGATCGGCTTGTCGGCCAGCAGATCGTCTACGCCCTTGACCCGGGCGACCCAGTCGCGGGTCAGGACCAGCTCGTCGCGGACGAGGGCGGCCAGGTCGTCGCGGTCGCCTAGGGCCAGATAGCGCTCGGCGATGCGGTCGTCGGTCTTGGCCAGGCCCATCGCGACATTGTCGATCATGGTGCGCAGCAGCGGCCAGTGCGCATACCCGTCCCGCAGGCGCTGAAGATCGCCGACCGCCTGCAGCGCCGTGCCCAGCCCGTACCAGCCGGCGAGGTTGATGCGCGCCTGCGACCACGAGAACACCCACGGGATGGCCCGCAGGTCCTCCAGCGACTCCACCGACAGGCCGCGACGGGCCGGGCGCGAGCCCAGGGCGAGACGGCCGATCTCCTCCATCGGCGTCACGGTCGCGAACCACGGAGCGAACCCCGGGGCGTGCACGAGCTCGAAGAAGCGGGCGCGGGATGCGGCATCCATCGCCTGTGCGACGTCGGCGAAGCGCTCGGCGGCGCGACTGTTGCGCTGCTGGACCGACGGCGCCCACGCCAGCAGGGTCGCGGCGGCGACCTGGTCGATGTGGCGCATCGCGATCGCCGGCTCGCCGTAGCGGGCGAAGATCACCTCGCCCTGCTCGGTGAGCTTGAAGCGGCCGTCGACCGAGTGCGGCGGCTGCGCGAGGATCGCGCTGTTGGCGGGGCCCCCGCCCCGGCCGAGCGCCCCGCCGCGGCCGTGGAACAGCGTGAGGCGGATGCCGGCGTCCTGCGCCCAGGCGCCGATGCGCTCCTGCGCGGTGTACAGCGCGAGGGTCGCCGCGACCGGGCCGACGTCCTTCGACGAGTCCGAGTAGCCGAGCATGACCTCCAGGCGGTCGCCGGTCTCGCGCAGGCGGGCGGCGAACGCCGGGAGCGCGATCGACTCGGCGAGCACCTCGGGCGCCGCCTGCAGGTCGGCGAACGTCTCGAACAGCGGGATCACGTCCAGCACCGGTGTGGGCCCGCCGTCCTCGGCGGCGTACGCGGCCAGGCGGTGCACGGCTTCGAGATCGGCGGCGGAGCGGGTGAACGAGACGATGTACCGGCCCGCGGCGCGCCGGCCGTACCGGCCCTGGATGTGCGCGATGGCGCGGAAGACCTCGAGCACCTCGTCGGTCTGGGCACTGCGCTCGCCGCCCGCGTCGAGCTCGGCCAGCGCCTTGGCGTGCACGGCCGAGTGCTGGCGCACCTCGAGCTCGGCGAGATGGAAGCCATAGGACTCCACCTGCCAGATCAGCTGCTGCAGATGGCCGTACGCCGCGCGGAGGGCGCCGGCCGCGGCGAGCGAGGACTGCACCGCGCGCAGGTCGGCCAGCAGCTCGTCGGCGTCGCGATACGCCAGGTCGGCGTTGCGGGTGCGGGTCGCGGCGAGCTTGCGCGCGATGAGCAGGACCACGCGCCGGTGCGGCTCGTCGGGGGAGTGCTGCGCGATCTCGGTGGCGCTCGCCTCATCGGCGTCGCCGTAGCCACGCCACAGCGAACGGACGGCGTCCGAGGCCGGCGTGTCGTCGGCGTCGAGCGTGAGGGTGCGGCCGATGCGCTCGGCGGCCGCCTCCAGCGCGCGCAGGGCGTGGTCGCTCGCGATCGCCGCGGCCTGGCGGGTGACCGACGCCGTCACGAACGGGTTGCCGTCCCGGTCGCCGCCGACCCACGAGCCCAGGCGCACGAAGGCCGGGACGACGGGGGCCGCGCGGCCGGCGTCCGCTCCCTGCAGCGCGTCGTCGGCGCGGCGGTACACGTGCGGCACCGCGGTGAACAGCGTCTCGTCGAAGATCGCCATGACCGTGCCGACCTCGTCGACCGGCGCGGGCTTGTGCGGCCGCAGGGGAGCGGTGCGCCACAGCGTGTCGATCTCTTCGAGCAGGCGGCGCCGGGCGCGGCGCCGGTCCGCGCCGTCGGGGATCGACGCGTCGTGCGTGTCCAGGAGGGCCGCGAGGCGGCGGATGCCGGAGGCCACCGCCCTGCGGCGGGCCTCGGTGGGGTGCGCGGTGAACACCGGGTGGAAGCGCAGCTCCTGCAGGCGTGCACGGGCCTCGTCCTCTCCCACCTCGGCGGCCAGCCGCACATAGGCTGCGGCCACCGAGTCGCCGGCGTCCTCGCGGTCGGGCCGGCCGTCGCGCTCGTGCAGCACCCGGACCCGCTGGTGCTCCTCGGCGAGGTTCGCCAGGTGGAAGTAGCAGGTGAACGCGCGCGCGACCTCGTCGGCACGGTCCACCGAGAACCCGTTCGCGATCCGTTCGGCCGCCTCGAACGCCTCGGGCGTGCCCTCGGCCCGTGCGCGGATCGCCGCGCCGCGCAGGCGTTCGACGTCGTCGAACAGCCCCTCCGAACCGCTCTCGCGCAGCACCTGCCCGAGCAGCTCGCCCAGCAGGCGCACGTCGGCCCGCATGCGCTCGGGGACCTCGCCCGCCGACTCGTGTCGGCCTGCGAGCGTGAGGGCTTCGGTGGGAGTGGGCTCGCGCATCCTTCCACGCTAGCCGCGTGGCGCGGCCACGTTCCGAAGCATTACCGCGGCGTGGGCGCAGCCTGCCGACAAGCCGTCGGCCGATAACATGGACCACGGTGTGCCGGGAAGTCTGGTCGGCGGCGTCTGCGCGCGCGTTCGCGGATCCGCAGCCGTCCCGTCCCCGCACCTCGGAGGTCCGATGACCCGCACACCGACGCACGAGGTGAGCCGTCTGCTGCGCTCCGCCCGTTTTCCGGCGGTCCTGCTGCTGATCGCTGCGGCGGCAGGGCTGGTCCTGGCGAACACGCCGGCATCGGCGGCCGCTTTCGCCGTGCAGCACTTCACATTCGGCATCTCGGACACGCCGTTCGAGCTCGACGTGGGCGAGTGGATCGCCGACGGCCTGCTGGCCGTGTTCTTCTTCACCGTCGCGGTGGAGCTGCAGTTCGAGCTCACGGCCGGCGAGCTGCGCTCGGCGCGTCGCGCCGTGCTGCCGGCCATCGCGGCGGCCGGCGGCGTCGCCGTGCCGATCGCGCTGTACCTGGCCGTCGCCGCCCCCGCAGGGCTGGCCGCGGGGTGGCCGGTTCCCACCGCGACCGACATAGCGTTCGCCCTCGGGGTGCTGGCGGTGTTCGGACGGGGGCTGCCCGCGGCGCTGCGCGTGTTCCTGCTGGCCCTGGCCATCCTCGACGACATCGTCGGGATCGTCTTCATCGCGGTGCTGTTCGCCACCGACGTGAACGGGTGGATGCTGGTGCTCGCGCTCGTGCTCGCGGCGGGCATCGGCATCCTGAGCCGTCAGCTGGGCGGTCGCGGCACCCGCACCCTCGCCGTCCTGATCGCGGTGCTCGCGGTGGGCACGTGGGCGGCGACGCTGGCCTCGGGGGTGCACGCGACGATCGCGGGCGTGCTCGTCGGTCTCGCGGTGGCGCAGTACCCGGGGATGCGGGTGCGCCACGCGCTGGAGCCGTGGGTGAACGGGCTGATCCTGCCGGTGTTCGCGCTGTCGGCGGCGCTCGTGACGATCCCGGCGGTGGGATCGGACGGGCTCTCGCCCGTGTTCTGGGGGATCCTGCTCGCGCTGCCGGTGGGCAAGCTCGTCGGGATCAGCGGCACCGCCTGGGTCGCCCAGCGCGCGCTGCGCGTGCCCGCCGCGGCGCGGCTGCGCCTGCCCGACCTGATCGCGGCCGGCGCCCTGGGCGGCATCGGGTTCACCGTGTCGCTGCTGTTGGCGAACCTCGCGTTCGCCGGAGCGCCGGTGCTGCGCGATGAAGCGGTGCTCGGCGTGCTGGCCGGTTCGGTGGTCTCGCTCGCTCTGTCGGGGATCGTCGTATCGTGGCGTGCACGAGTCCACAGGAAGGGGCCGGCATGACCGAGGACGCACAGCGGGAGCGCGCCGACGTGCGCGGGCGGGGCCGGGTCGCCGCCGACTTCCTGCCGGAGACGTCGTGAGCGGCGCCGGGTTCGACCCGCCGGGCGACCCGCTCGCCGATCCGCCGACCGACCCGCTGCGGGCGGCGGCCGACGTCATGCACGCCGTGCGCGACCGCTGCGTGTGGTCGCAGCAGATCACGCATCGCGACCTCGTGCCGTATCTCGTCGAAGAGAGCGCCGAGCTCATCGACGCCGTCGAGGACGGCACCCGCGCCGACATGCGCGAAGAGCTGGGCGACCTGCTGTGGCAGGTGCTGTTCCACGCCGAGATCGCCTCGCGCGACCCCGCCGACCCGTTCGACATCGACGACGTCGCCCGGGCGCTCGCCGAGAAGATGGTGCGGCGTCACCCGCACGTGTTCGGCGATGCCACGGCCGACACGCCTGACGAGGTGCTCGTGCTGTGGACCGCCGCCAAGGCGGCCGAGAAGCGCGAGCGCCGGTCGGTGCTGGAAGGCGTGAGCGAGCGGATGCCGGCGCTCGCGCTCGCGCAGAAGCTGCTCGGGCGCGCATCGGCGATCGCCCCGCACGCGAGCGCCGCCCGGTCGCTCCGCGAGCCGAGCGGTTCGACTCCGCCCGGCCCGAGCACCGAGGCCGAGCTCGGCGACGCGCTGCTGGGCCTGGTCGCGCAGGCGCGCGCACACGGGTGGGATGCCGAGCGGGCCCTGCGCGAACGGCTGCGCGTGCTCGAACGCGACGTGCGGGCGGCGGAGGCCGGCTGAACCGGCGGGCACGGCCCGGCCGGCTCGACCTGCGAAGATGGCTTCGTGGCATCCGTCAATCCGCCGCGCGGGATGCGCGACTTCCTCCCCGCCGACAAGGCCCGTCGTGAGCGCGTGCTCGCCGTCATCCGCGAGCGCTACCGCGCGCACGGGTTCGACGAGATCGAGACGCCTGTCATGGAGGAGTACGGGCGCCTGCACGCCGGCGTCGGCGGCGACAACGAGAAGCTCGCCTACAACGTGCTGCGCCGGGGCCTGGACGCCGACGCGATCCGTGCGGCGGCCGATGACCCGGCGGCGCTGACCGACCTGGGTCTGCGCTACGACCTGACCGTTCCGCTGTCGCGGTTCTATGCGAGCCACCGCGGAGAGCTGCCGGGCGTGTTCCGTTCGATCCAGATCGCGCCGGTGTGGCGGGCCGAGCGGCCGCAGAAGGGCCGCTACCGCCAGTTCATGCAGTGCGACATCGACATCATCGGCGACGCCTCGGCGCGCGCCGAGGCCGAGCTCGCCGTCGCCACCCTCGACACCGTCGACGCGCTGGGCCTCGCCGGCGGCACGATCCGCATCAACGACCGCCGCGCACTGGACTGGATGCTCGGAACCTTCGGCTTCGCGGACGATGAGCGCCCGGGCGTGCTCATCACGATCGACAAGCTCGACAAGATCGGTCCCGAGGGGGTCGCCGCCGAGCTGCGCGAACGCGGGGCGTCGCCAGCGGCGGTGGACGCGTTCGAGGCGTTCCTGCGCCGGCCGCAGACGATGGAGCACCAGCCGTTCGGCGAGCGTCAGATCCGCGCGGCGCTGCCCGAGGGCGCACCCGACGAGGTCGTCGGGCACCTCGTGGCGGTCGGCGATGCCGTGGGAGCTGCGCGGCCGGACGCGGACGTGCCGCTCGTGTTCGACCCGTTCCTGGTGCGCGGCATGGGCTACTACACCGGCACGATCTTCGAGCTTGCGCACCCGGGCGCGTCCTACTCGCTGGGCGGTGGCGGCCGCTACGACGGCATGATCGGCCGCTTCCTCGGCCAGGACGTGCCGGCGGTCGGCTTCTCGATCGGGTTCGAGCGCATCGTCGACCTGGTGTCGGAGGGCGCGGATGCCGCAGCCGCCGCGATCGTGCTCGTGCACGACCGCGACGTGCCGCTGCCGGAGCTGGCCGCCCACAAGGCGCGCCTGGTCTCGGACGGCGGGCGGGTGCGCCTGGAGACGCGGACGAAGAACCTCAAGGCCCTGCTGGAGCGCGCCACGGCTGACGGCTACACCGGGTTCGCGACGGTGGCTGCCGGTCAGGACGAGCTCGAGGTCAAGCCCCTCGGCTGAGTCGCGGCGCTCCTCGGCCGAGCCGCGAGACTCAGCCGCTTAAGCCCTGCTGGGCGGCGGCCCATTCGGCCACGCGGGCGGCGCTCTCGTCCTCGGAGAGGTCCTCGACGCGGGTCATGAGCGACCAGCGCACCCCGAACGGGTCGCGGATGCTGGCGAACCGATCGCCCGAGACGAACGTCGACGGCGCCTCGCGCACCGTGGCGCCGGCCGCGGCCGCGCGCTCGGTCGCGGCATCCACGTCCGGAACATAGAGCCCCATCGAATAGCAGTCGGCGTCGCCGGCCGGCGCGGGGACGAGTCCATAGGCGGGCGTGGGCTCGCCGAGCTGCAGCAGTCCGAGGCCGAAATCGACGCTCGCGTGCACAACGACGCCGTCGAACTCGGTGACGTCCATGATCCGCGCTCCGAACACGTCGCGGTAGAAGTCGAGGGCGTCCTTCGCGTTCGCGATCGCGAGGAACGGGGTGAGGCTGGTCGCGCCGTTCGGGCGGCCGTCGGTGGTGTGCGCGCCGGTGACGCCGGCGATGTTCTCGGTGGTCATGGTGCGAGGCTACGGGCGGCGCCGCCGCGCCGGCTTGGAGATTCGCGACAACGTGCGGTGTCGCCGGCGCGCAATAGTCTGGCGCGGTGACCGATCCCACGCGGGGCGTGCTGTTCCCCGACCGGCTGCCGCAGTTCACGCGCGTCGAGCCCGAGCCGGCGGTGGCCGACCTCGTCGAATGGTCGTGGGTACCGGAGTGGGACCTGCCCGAGGAGCGGTCGTCGGTCCAACGGGTGCTGGCGTACCCGGCCGCGAACCTCGTGATCGAGAGCGGTCGGGTCACGCTGTACGGGGCGACGACGCGCGCCACCGACCGGGTGCTGTTCGGCGCGGGGTGGGCCGTCGGCGCCGTGCTGCGCCCGGCGGCGCTGGCCGCGCTGAGTGCTGCGCCCGCGGACCTCGTCGACTCCGCGTTCGAGATGGACGCCGCCGAGATGGATGCCGTCGCGCTCGACGCCGCTGAACCCGACGCCGCTGCGCTTGCCGCCTCCGTGGCCGAGGTCATGCCAGGCCATGCCGCCCGGGCCGCCGCGATCCTCGGGCGGTGGCTGGATGTGCGCGTCGGTGCGCGCACCTCCGAGGCGGTGCTTGCGAACGAGATGGCGCGGCTGCTGATGACGGATGCCGCGATCCTGCGCGTCGAGGACGCGGCATCCCGTCTCGCGGTGTCGGTGCGCACGCTGCAGCGACTCGCGCACCGCACGGTCGGACTGCCGCCGGCCGCGATCATCCGGCGCCGACGGCTGCAGGAGGCCGCGCAGCGCGTGCGCGAGCACCCCGACGAGTCGCTCGCTGACATCGCCGCCGAACTCGGCTACGTCGACCAGGCGCACCTGGCGAACGACTTCCGCACGGTGCTCGGGTTCACGGCATCCGAGTACCGCGCGACGTGACGCGCTTCTTCTCGCGCACGTACACCTCGCGGCGTACGCGGGCGACGACGTCACCGCCGCGGTCGGTGATCTCGGTCGAGAACCACTCCAGCACCTTCGCGCCGTCGCGTGCGCGTTCGCGCAGCTCGTGCACCTTGGCGGGCGACACTTCGAAATGCGCAGTGAGCACGCCGCGGCCGGGGCGGACGAACTCGATCTCGGCCCGGGTGTCCCACACGACGTAGTCGCGACCGATCTGGTGCATCACGAGCATGAAGAAGTACGGGTCGGTCATGGCCTGCATGGCGCCGCCGAACGCCGTCTTCACGTAGTTGCGGGTGAAGAGGTTGACATGGAGCTCGACGGTGGCGCTCGTCCAGTCGTGGGCGAAGCGCTTCACGCGGATGCCGCTGAACAGGTTCGGGATCCACAGGCTCATGGCGATCTTCAGGCGCCGGGGAGTGACACGCATGGCCGTCAGTCTGCCCCGTCGTGCGCGCGTGCGGCGGTTCGTGTGGACTTCTTCGACAATTGTTCTAGTTAGATTAGAATAAGTGCGAAGGGGGTGGGCGATGCTGATCCGGATCGACGCCGAGAGCACGACGCCGCTGTTCGAGCAGATCGCGGCCTCGGTGCGCACCGACGTGCTCGCGCGCAGACTGCGCCCGGGCGACCGTCTTCCCGCCGCCCGCGAGGTCGCCGCCTCGGTCGACGTCAACGTCCACACCGTGCTGCGGGCCTACCAGGAGCTGCGGGCAGAGGGCCTCGTCGAGCTGCGGCGGGGGCGGGGCGCCGTGGTGTCGGCCAGCGCCGCGCCGCTGGCCGAACTCGCCGACGACATCGCGGAACTCGTGCGCCGCGGGGCGCGCCTCGGAGTCTCCCCGGCGACGCTCGCGGCCCTGATCAAGGAGACGACACCATGACCCACCCCGCGTCCGAGCATGACGTGAGCGCGATGCCCGCCGCCGATGTGCGCCGTGCCCGCCTCGTGTTCCTGCTCGTGGCCGTGGCCGCGCCGATCCTCTTGACCGCGATCGCGGTGATCCTGATCGTCGTGTGGCTGCCCGAGCTGCCGAACCCGGCCGCCACGCACTGGGGCGTCGGGGGCGTGAACGGCTACGGCCCGCCCGGAACATTCGTGTGGCTGGCGATCGGGATCGGGCTGGGCGTCCCGGTCCTGATCGTGGCGGCGACCTTCACTGCCGCCCGGCATCAGTGGGGCGGTGCGGCGAGGCTGCTGGGTGCGTTGGCGCTTGGTCTGTCGGGCTTCAGCGCGGTGACCTCCGTCGGGTCGGTGGCCCTGCAGCGTGGGGTCGACGACGCGCGGCAGGTCGCCGGCATCGCCGGGGTGATGGTCGCCGCGGCGGTCGTCCTCGCCGTGCTGATCGCCGTCGGCTGGCTCGTGCAGCCGCACGTGCGCCCGACGCCCGGCACGCCCCTGCGGCCCGCGCACGTGGCCTCGATCGCGGCGGGCGAGCGCGTCGTGTGGCTGGCCACCGCGACGATGTCGCGGGTTGCGATGGCGTTGATCTCGGTCGCGTTCGTGCTCGTCGTCGGCATCACCGCCGTGATGGTGGTCCAGGCGTCCGAGGCGGCGTGGATCCCGGTGCTCACGCTCGCGCTGATCGGGTTCGCGTTCGCCTCGTCGGCGTCGTTCCGAGTGCGGGTCGGGCCGGACGGACTGTCCGTCCGCTCGCAGATCGGGGTGCCGCGCACGCACGTGGCGCTGGCCGACATCACAGCCGTGCGGGCCGTGGACTGCAACCCGTTCGGCGAGTTCGGCGGCTTCGGGTGGCGTCTGGGCCTCGACGGCCGCACCGGGATCGTGCTGCGGCGCGGACCGGCGATCGAGGTGGAACGGCGTGGCAAGCGCCCGCTGGTCGTGACCGTGGACGGCGCCGACGTCGGTGTCGGGCTGCTGCAGGCGTATCTCGACAGGAAGGACTCGTGACCGAGCAGAATCCGGCCGGCGGCCGCGCATCGACGCGTGCCGAGGCGCCGATCCGCATCGGTCCCGCCGCGATCGTGACGTAGGTGGTGCCGGCCAACGGTCTGGCCTGGCTCGTCGCGCTCCCGCTCGGCTCGGCCGGCCGCATCGCGCGGGCCGCGGCATCCCGTATCGATGTCCCCACCGGCGTCGATCCCGCCGAGGGGATGACATCGGCGCGCGTATCGGGAAGGATCAGGGGCCATGGCGATACAGATCCAGACTGTTCTCGAGCCGCACGGCCCTGCGACGGCGATTGAGCTGACCGATGAGCAGGTCGATGAGCTGGGCGGGGGCAAGCGTGCCGCGGTGCGTGTGACGATCGGCGGCAGATCGGCGCGTCTGCGCCTCGGGGTCATGGGAGGCCGGAACCTGATCGGCCTGTCGAAAGCCGCTCGGGCAGAGCTCGGTGTCGAGATCGGCGACACGGTCGACGCCGAGATCGCCGTCGACACGGCCGAACGCACGGTCGAGGTGCCCGACGACCTGGCGGTGGCACTGGATGCCGATCCCGGCGCGCGTGCCGCGTTCGATGCGCTCGCATTCACGCATCGCAAGGAGCACGTGCGGTCGGTCACGAGCGCGAAGCTGCAGGCGACGCGCGAGCGGCGGATCGCGGCGGTCGTCGAGAAGGTGCGGGACGGGATGGCGTGACGCGGCGCCGGCGATGAGGAGCGTGTGGCGGTCGTATCGATGCAGGATGCCGTGACCTCGACGGTCGGCGACGTCTATCGCCGCTTCGCGGACGTCGAAGCGCACGGCGTCTCGGCGATCTTCGAGGAGTGGGCGCGGGCAGTCGCGGGCGACGCCGCCGTGGTGACGCTGATCGAGGCGCTGCCTGCGGTCAAACGGCAGCCGAACCTGGTGTTCGCCGCGGCGCGGTTCGCCGGGGCGCCGGTGGGCGACTACGGGCCGTTCCGCGACTGGCTGCTGGCGCACTGGGAGCAGGTCGAAGCGGTGGCCCTCACGCACGCGACGCAGACGAATGAGGCGGCCCGATGTGCGGTGCTGCTGCCTCTGCTCAGCCGGATGACCGGGCCGCTCGCGCTCATCGAGGCTGGGGCCTCGGCCGGTCTGTGCCTGTACCCCGACCGCTACAGCTACCGGTACTCGGTCGGTCGGTCGGTGATCTCGCTCGATCCGCCGGACGGCCCGTCGAGCGTGGTCATCCCGTGCGACATCGATCCGCCCGGTGCGCCCGAGCGCATGCCCGAGGTGGTGTGGCGCGCAGGAGTGGACCTGAACCCGCTCGACGTGCGAGACGCCGAGGCGATGGCGTGGCTCGAGACGCTCGTGTGGCCCGAACACGAGGCGCGGCGGCAGCGGCTGCGCGCGGCGGCATCGATCGTGAGGGCGGATCCGCCCGAGCTCGTCTCCGGCGACATCCTGATGGCCGTGCCGGACCTCGTCGGCCGGGCGCCCGAAGGCGCGCACGTCGTGGTGTTCCACAGTTCGGTGCTCGTCTACGTCGCCCCGCAGCGGCGGATCGAGTTCGCCGACCGGATCAGGGCCCTCCCCGTCGACTGGATCAGCAACGAAGGGCCCGGCGTGTTCCCCGCCATCGTGTCGCAGCTTCGGAAACCGGCGAACGGGCGGACCGTCATCGCGCTGAACGGCCTGCCGGTGGCACTCGCTGGTCCTCACGGGCAGAGCTACGCGGCTGTGGAGGCGTAAGGGTCGAGGGGGCGGGGTCGGGCGTCGGGCAGTTGGGAGTCGTGCAGCTGGGCGTCGGGCCCAGGGCAGCTGGGCGTTGGGCGCAGGGCGTCGGGCAGCTGGGCGTCGGGCGCAGGGCGTCGACGAGAGAACTACCAGGGCGCGGGGTCGGTGTCAGTGACGAGGCCGCTGGGGGAATGGAAGATGGCCTTGCCGGTCTCGGGGTCGGTTTCGATGCGCCATCGGGTCTCGGTCTTGACGCGATGGTGGGGTTTGCAGAGGGGGCCGACGTTGCCGGCAGTGGTCGTGCCGCCGTGCTGCCATTCGATGCGGTGATCGATGTCGCAGTCGCGGGCGAGTCTGCAGCAGCCGGGGAAGGTGCAGACGGGATCGCGGGCGCCGAGCCACCGGCGGAGCGGTTTGGGGATCTTGTAGACGGTGCGGTCCAGGTCGAGGATCGTGCCCGTGACCGGGTGGGTGAGGATGCGGACCCAGCTGGTCGCGTCGCCGGCGATCCGCCGTGCCGATTCGAGGTCGATCGGTCCGTAACCGTGCAGGGTCGCGGGTTCGTCGCTCTGCCCGAGCAGGGTGAGGGCGGGCACCGTGATGGCGACGGCGGGTTTGCCGGTGCGGATGACGGTCGGGATGCCGGTGGTTGCGGCGTCGGGTGCGCCGACGTGGACTTCGCCGGTCGCGTCCGTGGCTGAGCCGAGTCCGGGGTCAACGGTCGCGTCGGTGCCGGCGGTGCCGGTCGCGTCCGTGGCTGCGCCGAGTCCGGGGTCAACGGTCGTGTCCGTGACCGCAGCTACGTTGTTCGTGGTGGCCGCGCCGGGTGCGACTACGCCGGTCGGGATGTCGGTGCGGGTGAGCAGGTCGAGGGCGACATCGGCGCGGAGCTGCGCGAGAGTGCGGGTTTCGCCGTGCTGACCGGCGAGGTGGCGGGCGGCCTGGTCGGCGCGATTGTACGCGGCGTGGATGTCGGCGGCAGGCCCGTGGATGGACAGAGTGGCCATTCCGTCCAGGTCATTGCCGACCCATGCGCCCCGGTCTTTGCGCGCGCGGGCGTGGCGCACCTCGATCGTCTCCCGGTGCACGCGTTCCCGGGTCGACCGGGCGCGGGTGCGGAACTTCCCGGCCGGCAGCACCTGGGCCGCTTCGAGGATCTGCTCATCGAACGTCGCCCACGCCGAGGACTGCTCCGCCTCCGTCGTGCCATCGTGGTCGGTAAGGTCCGTGGCATCCGCCGGATCGCCGACATTCGTGGGCTCGTCGGGCTCGGTGGGAAGGCTGCCGGCGTAGTCGGCGACGGTGCCGGCGTTGCGTTCATCGACGAGCCCGGCTTGGAACGCGGTCCACACCCGCGGGCAGCGTTCCTGCAGGACCTGCGCATCGTGCGCACGTGAGCGGACCGTCGACTCGGCGATGCGGGTGCGGACGGCCAGGTCGGCGACTGCCGCGCGCACCGCGAGGTCGCGGCGGTCTGCGCGCACCCGCGCGACCGAGCGGCCACGCGGGTCGACCCAGTCTGGGTGCTGGGTCGGGTCCGGCCCGCACCACGGGTCGGGGCACTCCGCGGCATCGGCCAGCACCCGGGCGAACAGGGCGTACTGACGGGCGGTGAGCCGGCGCTGCGCGGTCGTCACCTCGTCGACATCGTCCAGGGCATGATCGTGCGCGGCCCCCGAGGTGAACACGTCCGCACCCCATACCTGCCGGATCGGGACCTGCCCGGGCTCGAGCCAGTCGGACTCGTCGACGAACCGGTCGGGATCCAGCCATCCCGCACCCGGTTCGTACGCTTCGAGGTCCATATCCCCACAGTAGAACGAACCTCCGACACTCGATTCGGCCGGCGCAAGACAGGGGCCGTGGACCGGAGTGCTTTCGGCCCGGCGGAGTACTCGCACACGACGTAAGCCCTCATGCGGGCCGAGTGCCCGCGTGGCAGGTGGGCGGGGGTCGTCGTTTCGACTCGCTCCGCTCGCTCAACGACCGGAGCGGCCGTCGTTTCGACTGGCTGCGCGCGCTCGACGACCGGGGCGGCGGCCGTCGTTTCGGCTCGCTCCGCTCGCTCAACGGCCCGGGCGACTCAGCGCAGCGCGGTCGACAGCTGCGCGGCGGTCAGGTCGCGGTCGGCGTACACGAGCCGCATCACCGACGGGTCCGGGTTGCCCGCGTCCGGCGCCCGATGCACAAGCGTGAGCCCGACCTTCTGCGCAACGGCGGCCGAGGCGCGGTTGTGCTCCACGAGGAAGGCGATCACGGGTCGCTCGGGGGCCCGGTCGTGCGCCGCCGCCAGAGCCGCGCGCGAAACCTCGGTCGCATAGCCGTGTCCGTGATGGTCGGCGTGCAGCCGGTAGCCGAGGTTCCACAGCGACCCGTCGCCCGCATCGCGACCCCCGGCCACCGGCGGGGCCAGCAGCGTGCAGCCGCCGTTGCCGATGATCTCGCCGGCGCGCGTGCGCACCACCCACGACCCCAGCCCGGCCGTCCGCCAGCTGTCGATCCACCGCTGCACCATGCGAGCAGTGGTCGCCCGCTCGGTGTGGCGCAGGGTGGGGAAGTGGGTCCACACGCGCGGATCGCCGTAGATCGCGAACATCGCATCGATGTCGTGGGTCGTCGGCGGGCGCAGAATCAGTCGCGAGGTCTCGGCATCCATCGTCCCCGACGGTAACCCACGCCATCGACGTCGGAGCCCCCTCGGTAGACTCGGGGGCGGACCGACGACGCTCCGAGATTCCACCTCTCACAACCCAAGGAGTCCTCCGTGGCACTTATCGAGGCTGTCAACGCACGCGAGATCCTGGACTCGCGCGGCAACCCGACCGTCGAGGTGGAGGTGCTGCTCGACGACGGCATCGTCCAGCGCGCGGCCGTCCCCTCGGGCGCATCGACCGGCGCGTTCGAGGCGTACGAGCTGCGCGACGGCGACAAGAGCCGCTACGGCGGCAAGGGCGTGCTCAAGGCGGTCGCCGCCGTCGTCGACGAGCTCGGCCCTGCCATCGAAGGGGTGGATGCCGCGGATCAGCGCGTGATCGATGAGATCCTCATCGACACCGACGGCACCGAGAACAAGTCCCGCTGCGGCGCGAACGCGATCCTCGGCGTGTCGCTGGCCACCGCGAAGGCCGCCGCCGACAGCGCCGATCTGCCGCTGTTCCGCTACCTCGGCGGGCCCAACGCGCACGTCCTGCCCGTTCCGCTGTTCAACGTCATCAACGGCGGCGAGCACGCCGACAACGGCATCGACATGCAGGAGTTCTTCCTCGCCCCGATCGGCGCCTCCACCTTCGCCGAGGCGCTGCGCTGGGGCGCCGAGACCTACCACGTCCTCAAGAGCGAGCTGAAGGCGGCCGGATTCGGCACGGGCCTGGGCGACGAGGGCGGCTTCGCCCCCGACCTGCCCAGCAATCGCGAGGGCCTGGACTTCCTCGTCAAGGCGATCGAGAAGGCCGGCTTCACGCCGGGCGCCGACATCGCGCTGGGGCTGGATGCCGCGGCCACCGAGTTCTTCGCGGACGGCGTGTACACGCTCGACCAGAAGGCGTGGAGCGGACCTGAGCTGATCGAGTACTACGCCGGCCTCGTCGACGCCTACCCGATCGTCACCATCGAGGACGCGCTGGCCGAGGACGACTGGGACGACTGGAAGCTGCTGACCGAGAAGCTCGGCGCGAAGATCCAGCTCGTCGGCGACGACCTGTTCGTCACCAACCCCGAGCGCCTGGCCAAGGGCATCGACCTGGGCGTGGCCAACTCGCTGCTGGTCAAGGTCAACCAGATCGGCACACTCTCCGAGACCCTCGACGCCGTCGAGCTCGCCCACCGCTCGGGCTACACGACGATGTTCTCGCACCGCTCGGGCGAGACCGAGGACACCACGATCGCCGACCTCGTCGTGGCCGTGAACTCGGGTCAGATCAAGTCCGGCGCGCCCGCACGCAGCGAGCGCGTGGCGAAATACAATCAGCTTCTGCGCATCGAAGAAGAGCTGGGCGATGCGGCGGAGTTCATCGGCCGCGCAGCCTTCCCGCGCTTCAAGGGCTGAGGCCCGCACGCTGTTCCAGGAAGGGGGAGTCATGGTCCGAAGGCCCGCTCCCCCTTCCGGCATGTCGGGGCCGGCCCCGGCCCCGGCCCCGACACAGAAGCCGCAGAAGCCGCAGCGCCAGACCCAGCGGGTCGACGTGCGCGGGTGGCTCGCGGCATCCCGGCTCTCGGGCTTCACCGCGATCATGCTCGGGCTCGTCGTGCTCGGTGTGTTCGTGCTCGTGCCCACGATCGGCACGTACGTGTCGCAGCGCCAGCAGATCGCCGCGCTGCAGCAGTCGGTGCAGGTGACGAAGGACCAGGTCGCCGATCTGCAGCGGCAGCGCGAGCGCTGGAGCGATCCGGCGTACATCATGACGCAGGCGCGATCGCGCCTGTACTACAGCAAGCCGGGCGAGGTCGTCTACCTCGTCGACGACGATCTGCCGGCCACCGACATCCCGCGTTCGCAGGCTCCCGTCAGCGACACCGTGCAGGCCACGCACACCGATTGGATGTCGCAGCTGGTCCGCTCGGTCGCACAGGCGGGCATCGCCCGCAGCGCCGTGCCCGCGCCGAAATGATCCGTCGCAATGCCCCTGGAGCGGGCCGGGCATCAGCCGCGTCCCAGCACGCCACCGATAGCCTTGAGCGTGTGACGACCCCGCCGTTCGATCCCGTGACCGACGCCGACCTCGCCGTTCTGCGCGAGCAGCTCGGCCGTCCTGCGCGCGGCGTGGTGGGGGTCGCGGCTCGGTGCGTGTGCGGCAATCCGACCGTCGTCGCCACCGCACCGCGGCTGCCCGACGGCAGCCCGTTCCCCACGTTCTACTACCTCACCCACCCGGCCGCCACCGCCGCGATGTCGCGGCTCGAAGCGGACCACGTCATGCCCGAGCTGCAAAACGCCCTCGCCGACGACGAGGTGCGCGCCGCGTACCGGCGTGCGCACGAGGCGTATCTTGCCGATCGGGCCGAGTACGGCGAGGTCGCCGAGATCGACGGCATCTCGGCCGGCGGCATGCCCGAGCGGGTCAAGTGCCTACACGCCCTCGCCGGGCACGCCCTGGCCGCCGGTCCCGGGGTGAACCCGATCGGCGACGCGGCCCTCGCGCGGTCGGACTGGTCGCCCGAGCACTGCGTCTGCGCGAACCCCGGACCGCTGCTCGGCGGCCGGGATGACGCGCACTCGCCGGTCGACGACGAAGGCACCGCTGGATGAGAAGGATCCTCGTCGCCCTGGTCGCCGGTGCGCTGGCGGTGCTCGCGTGCACCGCGGCCTCCGCCGTGCCCGAGCCCGATGGCTCCGCCGATCCGGTCCGCTCGGCGGAGTACTGGCTGCCCATGACGCACGTCGAGCAGGCGTGGAAGGTCACCAAGGGCAAGGGCGTGCGCATCGCCGTGATCGATACCGGCGTCGGCCACGCGCCCGAGCTGGACCCGGCCGTGGTCGGCGGCACCGATGTCTCGGGCGCGGGAACCCCCGACGGCCGCACGCCGGTCGGCGCCGTCGACCCGAACCACGGCAGCTGGGTGGCCTCGCTCGCCGCCGCACGCGGCACCGGTGCCGACACGGGCATGATCGGCGTCGCACCCGAGGCCGACATCCTCTCCATCTCGGTCGGCTTCGGCGCGAGCTCGCAGGTGCCGTTCACGCAGCAGATCGCCAAGGCGATGCGCTGGGCGGTCGATCACGGCGCGAAGGTGATCAACCTGTCGTTCACCACCAACACGCTGGACTGGGACGAGAGCTGGGACGACGCGTTCCTCTACGCGTACGAGCACGACGTCGTCGTGGTGGTCGCCGCCGGCAACCGGGGGAGCGGCACCGACATCGTCGGAGCCCCCGCCACGATCCCGGGCGTGCTCACGGTCGCCGGCGTCGGGCCGACCGGACAGGCGAGTGTCGAGGCATCCACTCAGGGCATCACGATCGGGGTCGCAGCCCCCAGCGAGGCCCTGCTCGGCGTGTCGGACGGCGGCACTCTCCAGACCTGGGACGGAACCAGCGGCGCCGCACCCATCGTGTCGGGCATCGCCGCGCTCGTGCGCGCGGCGCATCCGGACCTGAACGCGCAGAACGTCATCGAGCGCATCCTCAAGACGGCGCAGAAGCCGGCGGGCGTGAAGACGGTGCCCAGCCCCCTATACGGATACGGGATCGTGGATGCCGCAGCCGCCGTCTCTGCGACCGTCCCGCAGGTCCCGGGCAGCCCCGCGGATGACCTGAAGGAATGGATCCGGGTGTACCGCCGCGCCCAGGCCTCGCCCGCTCCGGCGCCCTCCGAGAAGCCGGTCGAGGTCTCGCCGCTGCCGCGCGCCGATACCGTCACCCGCCCGGTCTCGCCGTTCCTGCCGAGCCGCGAGACGGTGCTGTACGGCAGCCTCCCCCTGATGGCGGCCACGCTCCCCGCTATACTGGTGGGACTGGGCTTCACCGCTGCTGCCCGTCGCATCCGATCGGCGCGCGGATCTCGCACGCCCCGCCGTTGACATCCCTAGGAGTTCTCCCCACCGTGAACACCGCCGTGACCACTGCCCCCAAGATCCTCATCGTCGGCGGTGGGTACGCCGGCTTCTACACCGCGTGGAAGCTCGAGAAGCACCTGCGGCGTGGCGAAGCCGAAGTCACCATGGTCGACCCGCTGCCGTACATGACGTACCAGCCGTTCCTCCCCGAAGTGGCCGCAGGCTCGATCGAGCCGCGCCACGCCGTCGTATCGCACCGGCGACACCTCAAGCGCACCACCGTGGTCAACGCCAAGGTCACCGGCATCGACCACGCCAACAAGACCGCCACGATCACCGGGCCGGACGGCTCGACGTGGCAGCACGAGTACGACCAGATCGTCGTCACCGCGGGCGCCGTCTCGCGCACGTTCCCGATCCCGGGCATCGCCGACAACGCGATCGGCCTGAAGACGATCGAAGAGGCCGTCGCCGTCCGCGACCGCCTGATCTCGAACTTCGGGCGCGCGGCGGCCATTCCGGCCGGTCCCGAGCGCGATCGACTGCTCACCTTCATCGTCGTCGGCGGCGGCTTCGCCGGCATCGAGGCGTTCGGCGAGATGCGCTCGCTCGCCTCGTCGCTGCTCAAGGACTACCCGCAGATCTCGTTCGACGAGACGCACTTCCACCTGATCGAGGCGATGGGCCGGATCATGCCCGAGGTGTCGCTGAAGACCAGCGAGTGGGTGCTGAAGAGCCTCGCCCAGCGCGGCGCGTACGTGCACCTCGACACCCAGGTGACCAGCGCCGTGGACGGCAACGTCGAGCTGTCGACCGGCGAGGTCCTCGCCAGCGACCTCATCGTGTGGACCGCCGGCGTCATGGCCAACCCCACCGTCGTGCGCGGCGGCGACCTGCCGGTCGAAGAGCGCGGCCGCATCCGCACCCGCGCCGACCTGCGCGTGGGCACCGACGACCAGTTCGTCGAGGGCGCCTGGTCCGCGGGCGACGTCGCGGCTGTGCCCGACCTGTCGGGCGGCGGTGTGGGCGGCTACTGCGTGCCCAACGCCCAGCACGCGGTGCGTCAGGCCAAGCTCCTGGCCAAGAACCTCGTGGCAGTGCTGCGCGGCGAGCTGACCAAGGACTATTTCCACAAGAACCTCGGCGCCGTCGCGGGCCTCGGCCTCTACACCGGCGTGTTCCAGTCCGGCAAGTTCGCGCTCACGGGCCTGCCCGCCTGGGTCGCGCACCGCGGCTACCACGGCCTGGCCATGCCGTCGTGGGAGCGCAAGTGGCGTGTGCTGTGGGGCTGGTGGAACAACCTGTGGCTCGGCCGCGACATCGTGAGCCTCGAGGCCGTGCAGACGCCGCGCGCCGCGTTCGAGCAGTTCGCCGCCCGGCCGCGCCCGCCCCAGCCTGTCGAGGCCCCGCCCGCCGGACCCGTGGCCGAATCGCCCAAGGCGGCTCCGGTCAAGGTGTCGGCCGAGAAGGTCGCCGCCGCACCCGCCGAGACGGCGCCGAAGTCGGCCGCCGCAAAGGCGCCGCGTGCGAAGGCGGTGCCGGCGAAGGCGCCCAAGGCGCCGGCGAAGGATGCCGCAGCCGACGGGGCCGAGAAGCCCGCCAAGAAGGCCCCGGCCCGCAAGCCCGCCGCCAAGAAGGCATCGGCGTCGGCCTGATCCGCTGGTGCAGAGCCCGCGGCCGCTGTCCGTCATCGGAGAGCGACCGCGGGCTCTCGCATACCCCGGTACGCTGACAGCGCGCCCCTATAGCCCAACGGCAGAGGCAGGCGACTTAAAATCGCTTCAGTCTGGGTTCGAATCCCAGTGGGGGCACTCTGGACACAGAGAACCGCGCAGCACGACGGGCGATTCGATGCGGATATGCGCGATGGCGCTCCGCTCTCATCGGCATACGTTCGAGGTGTCTGTAGTAAAGGATCTTGGCGGCTTCGACCAGGATGAGATACGCGATCACCATGCCGACCAGAGCGAGGAAGAACAGCGCCGGCAGCGGAGTGAAGCCGAGCAGGCCCGCGATCGGCGAGTACGGCAGCCATGCGCCGACGGCGACGACGGTCAGGACGCACACGGTGAGCGCGAGTGAGGGCCTGCTGCGCAGGAACGGGACCCGGTGCGTGCGCACGGCGAAGACGATGAGCGTCTGCGTGGCGATCGATTCGATGAACCAGCCGGAGCGGAACTCGGATGGCGCGGCGCGGAACGCGAACAGCATCAGGGCGAAGGTGGCGAAGTCGAACACCGAGCTGATCGGGCCGAACAGCAGCATGAACCGGCGGATGGCCGCGATGTCCCAGTGCGAGGGCGCATGCAACCGGACCGCATCGACATTGTCCGTCGGAATCGCCAGCTGGCTGGAGTCATAGAGCAGGTTGTTCAGAAGGATCTGCCCGGGCAGCATCGGCAGGAATGACAGGATCATCGAAGCGATGGAAGCGCTGAACATGTTCCCGAAGTTGCTGGACGTACCCATGAGCACGTACTTGATGGTGTTCAAGAAGATCCGTCGTCCTTCGCCGACCCCGTCGGCCAGCACGCCAAGGTCCTTGTCAAGGAGAATCATGTCGGCGGCATCTTTGGCGACATCCACTGCGGAATCCACCGAGATGCCGACGTCTGCGCTGTGAAGTGCCAGCGCGTCATTCACACCGTCGCCGAGGAAGCCGACTGCGCGACCCTTCTGCCGCAATGCGCGGATGACCCGTGCCTTCTGTTCTGGTGAGACCCGCGCGAAGACCGTGGTGTGCACTGCCGCGTCGGCAAGGTCGTCATCGCGCAGCGCGTCGATCTGGTCGCCTGTCAATGTGTTCTGCACGGGCATGCCGATCTGAGTGCAGACATGGACGGCGACAGCCACACTGTCGCCGGTGGCGACTTTCACGCTCACCTCCAGGGCTGCCAGGCGGGCCAGTGACGTCGCAGCGTCTGGTTTGATGCCGTCCGAGAAGGCAAGGAATCCGTTCAGCTTCAGCTTCCGTTCGTCATCGATGAGACTCGTCGCGTCGGGGGCTGGTCGTGATGCGACGGCAACGACGCGCGCACCCGTCTGGTAGAGCGATGCCAGCTGCGATCGGTCTGCGTCGCTGACAGAGACACACATCGGTATGACGGATTCTGCGGCACCCTTCACCACGATGCTCGGCGGGCCGGCCACGTTGCTGACGAGTGTTTCGGTCATTCGCCGCTCGTGATCGAAGGGCCGGGAGTCAAGGCGGTGATAGCCCGAGATGGGCGCGGCGACAGGGGAAGCCGCATCCCACAGCGCGGCATCGAGTGGTGTCAGACCCACGGTGGAAGCAGACTGCAAGTCGACATCGGTGGCGAGCAGCCCGAGCAGGATCAGATGGTCCTCCGTCGTCTCGCCGACCGGCACAGCCCGATCGAACACGATGTTGCCGGTCGTCAGAGTTCCGGTCTTGTCGGTGACGAGCAGATCGAGGTCCCCGAGATCCTCGATGCACACGATGCGCTTGACGAGCACGCGGCGCAGGGCGAGACGCCGCGATCCGGCGGCGAGACTCGCGCTGACAACCGCCGGCAGAAGCTGTGGGGTGATTCCGACCGCGATCGCGAGGGAGAAGAGGAGGGAGTCGATCACGGGTCGGCCCAGCAGCAGGGCACCCACGAAGATCGACGACGTGAGCAGGATCGCGACAACAAGCAGGAACGTCGAGAACTGCCCAAGACCACGTTGGAATTCGGTGACCGGTTCCTGTGCATCCAGGCCGAGCGCGATCCGGCCGAACTCGGTGTCCGTGCCGATTGCGACCACGACGCCCACAGCGCTTCCCGCCTGCACAACCGTTCCCATGAGGGCGCAGCAGGTCAGATCTCCGACGGCGGGCACACCCTCCACCGGCTCGGTCGACTTGCTGGTCGCGATCGATTCCCCGGTCACGATGCCCTCATCGCACTCGAGACCGGTCACGGCGAGCAGCCGGAGGTCGGCAGGCACGACCGCGCCGACCGACAAGGCGATCACGTCTCCTGGCACGATCTGCGTGACGTCGATGCGGGTTCGCGCGCCGTCGCGCAGGACGATCGCCGTATGCCGCAGCCGTTCGTGGAGGGCGACGGCCGACCGTTCGGCGCGGAACTCGTTGATGAATCCAAGTCCGACGCTGGTCGCGAGGATCACACCGATGGTGAGCGCATCGACGCTTTCGCCGACGAACGCTGAGACCAGTGCCGTCGCGCACAAGAGCATCAGAATGGGGCTGCGTACCTGCCGCCAGAGTACGCGCAGCGGTTGCGAACGGTGCTCGCGCAGCGCGTTCGGACCTGACTTCTCCCGACGCGCCGCGGCCTCCATCTGCGACAGGCCCCCCTGGCTCGTCCCGAGCGCGGAGAGGACGGTCGACACATCCTGTCCGGCGGCCCGGCGCACGGTGCTCACGCCCTCGGCAGTGACGTGGGATGCGGCCCTCTGGGCGTTGAACACCATACGACTCCCGTTGACGGCGACTCTCACTCCACGTTCGAGCTCATGGCGGCGCGGCGGCGGGACCAAGGTCACACGGTCCCTCTGGGGCGGCGGACGGCGAACGCGCGTTGAGAACAGCTGCCCGCTCGTGGGACGGCATGTGACTTTCGTCCTGCATGTGGTGCGATGCAGACGTCAGCGTGAAGGATATGGAAGACATCGAGAGCGACCGTGTGCTGGTCGGCGTGGACGGCTCGGCTTCATCGATCGACGCATTGCGGTATGCGGCGCGAATTGCGGAAGCCTTCGGCGCGCCACTGGCGGTCATGACCGCCTGGAACTACCCGGTCTTCACTTCCGCGTATGTCCCCGATTCATGGTCGCCGCAGAAGGATGCCGAGGAGATCCTGGACATGAGCATCGAGCAGGCCTTCGCCGATTCGCCGCCGCGGTTGCAGCGAGCGGTTATCGCGGGGCCTGCCGCCCAGACCTTGATCGAAGAGAGCAAGCGCAGTTCGATGCTCGTGGTCGGCAGCCGCGGTCATGGCGGCTTCGCGGGCCTTCTGCTGGGATCGGTGAGCGCGGCGTGCGCCGAGCACGCGCACTGCCCCGTGCTCATCGTCCATCCTCGCAACACGGGTTCGACGAACGTCGTCCGGGAGGAGGCCCAGGGCGGGCAGTGACTGGGCGCTGTGGGCGGGCAGTGACTGGACGCCGTGGGCGGGGTCTGGGTTCAGCGCACGTCTTCGTTCATCGCGTGTGCCGGCTTGTCGTGAGTGCCTCGAGGAGGCCGCGGAACTCGTCCACCGTGATCTCACCGCGAGCGAGTCTCTCCTCGAGCATTCGTCGAGCGGGGTCGGCCCCTGCCTCGCCAGCCGGATGCGATGGTGGTCTGCCGGCGCTGCTGGCGCGCATGGCGAGCAGGATCGCGGCTGTCACTCCTGCGAGGAGGACGAGTCCCAACAGCAGTACCGGAAGCCACATCCACCATGCGCCATATCCGTAGCCCCACATCATGTCGGACCTTCTCTCGTGTTGTGAAGAGTCAACACCTGGCCGTGTGGCCCGGATGTGACTTTGGTCATGCCGTGTGGGGACGGCGGGGCTCCGCTGCCTCGGATGCGCCGAACTCACCCCTGGATTCGGGGGTTCACTCTTTCACCGGTTCGAGCTGAGACGTGTGAGGACGATACACGGTGTCGCCTCGACCCAGCGCCCGGAGCGCGTACAGGATGGTCGTCACATCGACGAGCTCTTGTATGAGTGCTCCGGCGACGGCGGGGATGACGCCGGTCATGGCGACGAGCATCAGGCCGACGCTGAGCCCGATCCCGATCCAGATGGCGCTCAATGCGACCTGGAGGGTGTGGCGGCCGATGGCCACGGCATCCACCACGGGGCGGAGCGAGTCGACGAGGACGACGACATCCGCCGCACCTCCGGCCGCGGTGGCTCCCCGCGCGCCCATCGCGACGCCGACGTCTGCAGCGGCGAGCACGGGTGCGTCGTTCACCCCATCGCCGACCATCATGACAGGGCGGGGACGCAGCCGGGAGGCGAAGCGCACCTTCTCGCCGGGCAGCAGCTCGGACTGCACTTCCGATATGCCGATCGTCTCTCCGATGGACTCGGCGGTGGGCCGCGCATCCCCGGTGAGCATGACGATACGTTCGACGCCATGCTCGCGAAGCCATGCGATCACCTGGCCTGATTCGGGACGAGGTGCGTCGGCGAGGATGAGGCTCCCCGCGAATCGCCGGTCGACGGCGACATAGGCCGCGGCCTGCCCCGGAGCGAGCGCGGTGCGTCGCAGCTCCGGCGCGAGCGCGGCGACGTACGCCGGCTTGCCCACGGTGACGGAATGGTTCTCAAAGATGGCCGTGACACCGTTCGTGGCGATCTCACCGGCCTCCTCGGACCGAGCAAGCGTGAATCCTCGCTCGAGCGCCGCGTCCCGGATGCCCGCAGCGAGAGCGTGTGAAGAGTACTGCTCTGCCGACGCTGCCAAGTGCAGCACCTCATCGCCGCTGAATCCGGCCTCTGGCCGGACGTCGACCAGGATGGGAAGACCTCGGGTGAGGGTACCGGTCTTGTCGAAGGCAGCTACGCGGATCCGGGCAAGTTGTTCGAGGACGGCCCCGCCCTTCATGATCAGGCCGCTCTTCGCCGCCCGTGAGAGACCGGCGAGGAACGCGACAGGAGCAGCGATCAGCAGGGGACACGGGGTCGCGAGGACGAGCACCTCCGCGAACCGGGTCGGCTGGCCGGACAATGCCCAAGCGGCGGCGGCAAGCATGAGCGCGACGGCCGTGAACGGCACGGCGAATCGGTCTGCCACGCGGACGACCGGCGCCCGTGACTTCTCGGCGGCGTGCACGAGTGCGACGATCTGCTGGAACTGGCTGTCCGCGCTGCGCCGGAGGGTTCGGATGCGGACCGCCCGGTCGCCGTTGATCGATCCCGAGAGGACCTCGTCGCCGCTTCTGCGCGTGACCGGCATGCTCTCACCCGTGAGCGAGGATTCGTCGAAGGATGCCTCTTCAGTGAGCAGGCGGCCATCGACCGGGACGACCTCGGATGGGCGGACGAGAATCACATCCCCGATTGCGACATCCTCCACGGGGGTGTCGACGACGTTATCCGACGTGGTGTCTCGAACAGGGCGGAGGACGTGGGCGGTTCGGGGCGACCGGTCCAGCAATGCGGTGAGGTCTCGTTTGGCGCGATGGGCGGCGACGTCTTCGAGAGCCCTTCCGCCCGAAAGCATCAGCACGATGATCAGAGCTGCGATGTACTCGTCGACGACGAGCGTGGCGACCATCGCGACCACCGCGAGAACGTCCAGGCCGACCCGTCCGTGCAGCACGTCGCGGATCATCTTCGCGGCAGTCCACACGACGACCAGGGCGACCCAGGTGATGGCCGACCACCGCGCAATATCGGGGCGGCCGATCACATCGATGACGAGGACGCCGGCGAGAACGGCGACCGTCACCACGATGATCGGGTGCGACCAGACGAGCTTGCCGAACCTCATACACACTGCCTTCCTCAGGTCTCATCACCTCGTTCTGCACACATGGCGAGAGCGTCGCGGGCCCAGCCCCGCGACGCTCTCGCCGTGTCTCACGGGAGTGGGTTGTCGCCGGCGCCCCTGGTGATCGCGATATTCCGTGCCGCGGAGGTGTCTCCAAGCGGCACGGTGACTTTGAGGACGCCGTCGTCGAATGCGGCGGTGATCTGCTCCTCTTGGGCGCGCTCAGGAAGGGCGATGCTGCGGTAGAAGCTGCTGCTGCTCTCCCGCACCACGTACTTCTTGTGCTTGTCATCGTCTCGTTCGTGTCGTTCGGCCTGTATGACGAGGGTGCCGCCGCCGACGTCCACCGAGATGTCATCCTCCGCAAAGTTCGGGAGGTGTGCTTCCACGATGAGGGCCTTGTCATCCTCGGTGTAGACATCCGTGGTGGGCATCCGGTTCCCGCGCAGGGCGCGGAAGAACCGGTCGTCCAGAAGGTCGCGTTGGAGCATGTCCAGTCCGGCGAAGGGGTCGAAGCGGACGATCGCGCGTGTCATGATCCGGCTCCTCAGAACGATTGGACGACGATGTGGTTGAGCACGTCGGTGACGTTCGGGGAGGACCATGCGGCATTCGAGGCCTGGGTCTTCTCGGCCCACGACTTCACCGTTCCGGTCAGCGTGATCTTCGTGCCGTTCACTGTCACGTCGATGGTCTTGGCGTCGAGTTGTGCATTGCGGACGATCGCGTTGCGTACACGCTCCTCAGTGTCGTCGGCCGATGGGCGCGATGTGAGGACGATCTGATTGCTGACCGTGTACACGCCGCGCAGGTACTGGACTGCACGTCTTGCGGCTTCGCGCTGGAAGTTCCACTCCACATCTCCGACGAGCGTGACGTTGTGGCCGTTCACCTCCGCCTTCACTTTGGCCGGCACGTTCGCGGCGGCTCTCAGAGCCCGTTCCACCTCTTTGGCGATGTCGGTCTCGGTGACAGGCCAGGCCGACTTCGGGTGGACGCGCATGTCGTCCACGACGGCGCGGACACCGACCACGCGGAGGGCGGCGCGTTTGGCGGCGAGTTGCTCCGCGTAGTTGTCCACTTCGCCGGACAGGGTGACGGCGCCGTCCTCGACGGCAACGCCGATGCCCGCGGCGTCGACGTCCGGTGTCCACTCGAGCTCGGTGCGAACCAGCGTCTGAACGTCGAGATCGTGATCGGTTGCGATGGTCATGATATGTGTTCCTCTCATCGATTGCGGATCCATCCGGACAACGATCGGTCTGACGTGTTCGCCGTCATAGGGCCATAGGTCCCGCTATCCGGCCGGGAATGACTTTCGTCCCGTCTTGCTGAAGGGAACAACCGTGCACTCGTCGGGGTGGATGGCTCACCCTCCTCGATCGAGGCCCTCCGGTACGCGGAGAGAATCGCGCACGCACTCCATGCCCCGTTCGAAGCGGTGACCGTCTGGTCGTGAGCAGCGCCTGCGGCATGCTGGTACCCGGCAGCCGGGGGCATGGCGGATTCGCCGGGTTGCGGCTTGGACCAGTGAGCGCGGCACCGCCGTCTTCATCCAGGCCATGATTGCCCGGACCCGATGTTCGTTGGGGATGCTCTAGCAGTACCGGGGCGGCATGATGGCGGGGGTGGGTCCGGTCCAGGGTGCGCACAGAGCGAGCGCGCGCCTGGCCAGCCCCACCTTGATGTATGACAGGAGAGCTGGCTGGGTGCCCAGGTGGTTCATGTGTACGACAGCCGTGCTGCCAGCGCGGGCGTGGGCAATGATGTAGTCGGCCGCGGCGCGGGGGGTCTTGCCATCCCAATCGCGCGGGTCGAGGTTCCACAGACAGTCGTACTTCCGGTAGCTCGCGAGCACGTTGCGCACGGTGGAGTTCTCGGCGCCGTAGGGCGGTCGGACGTAGTTGCTGCCGATGGCGGGCCGTGTAATCTCCCACGCGACGCCGCTCACCGACAGGGTCGTCAGATCCCGATGATCCCACGTGTGGTCGACGACGAGCATGCCTTTGGAGCGTGCGTAGGCGACGTTCACCAGGCCGCGCGCGACGGAGATCCCGTTGGGAGCCAGGCCGATGCCGATGCCGTCGGCGCGGGCGGTGTTGATCAGCGCATAAGAGGCGGCCGAGCTCACGGGGTGGTCGTCGAAGACCAGCAGGACCCTGTTGCCGGCGTTGCCACATCGGTACCGGTCGTAACCGGCCGGTGGCCATCCGACGGCCATGAGCGCCGCCCACGTGTAGGGGCCGACGATGCCGTCGACGACCAGCCCCCGTGCTGATTGGAATCGCCGGACCCCGGCATAGGTGGCGGGCCCGAAGATGCCGTCGGCCCCCGTCGAGCCCACGGAGAATCCCCGGACGATCAGGCGCCGTTGCAGATCGATGACGCATGACCCCGTGTCGCCATAACGCAGCAGTGGTCGCGAGGCAAGGGGCGTGGTGCTTGTGCACGATACCGCCGCAGCCTCAGCGGAGGGGGCGGTCGCCACACCTCCGCCGACGATGAGCACCGCCGTCAGAGCGACGCCCGCCGCGGTCAGTTTCAGCCACCGGCCGGGTCCGGTCCGCTGCGTGATCCGCATGGCATCCCCCGATCGTCTGGATTCGCACGTCAGCATTGCCCCGCCTGGGTGGTCGGGCAGGGCAAATGGTCCCGTGATCCCCACCTAGGATCACGAGCGGAACCGTGAGGCCGCCGCATCCTTCTGCCGTCAGCACAGGACCGACGACGATCACCATCAGCAGACATCACGTCGTGTGCCCGAATGTGTCTATGAGCGTCGCTTCTCGAGCTCGTCGAGGATTCTGGCTTGGTTCACCAGTTCCTCGGGGTGCCGAACATCCACGTTCCACTGCTGATCGCTCATCGCTGATCGCCGCATGGTACGACCCGAACAAATATGACGGGAACGGGCATCCGTGGTGGCACGTCATCCTGGTCGAAGTGACTTTCGTCCCGGCGTGTCCGCTGATGGCCGAAGAATGTGGAGGCATGGAAGACACCATGAAGACTGACCGCGTCCTCGTCGGGGTGGACGGATCCCCGTCTTCGATCGATGCCCTTCGGTACGGGGCGAGAGTCGCGGACGCATTCGACGCGCCGCTGGAAGCGGTGACGTTGTGGATGTATCCGCCGTTCGCTGACAACTACGCCCCGGCAGCACCGCCGCTGGAAGAAGCGGCACGACTGGTGCTCGACGATGCCGTTCAGCAGGCGTTCGGGCAGGAGCTGCCCGCGGATCTCACGCTGACGGTCTTATCTGGGCCGCCTGCCGCGACTCTCATCGAGATGAGCCGCAGGAGTGGGATGTTGGTTCTGGGCAGCCGAGGCCGCGGGGGATTCGTCGGGCTGCTGCTCGGATCGGTGAGTTCAACGTGCGCGGCACACGCCCAGTGTCCTGTCCTGGTGGTGCATTCTCCCCGACAGCAGCCTGCCGATGAGCGGGGCGACGAGGCGGACTGAGCGATGCGTCTCGTCGCTGATTTCTGGGCGCTGATCTGGCCGCTCTTCTGGCTCGCCACCCTCGGCGCCTATCTGCTCGCGCTTTCCTTGGTCGTCATCGACTTGTTCCGTGACCGGGGCCTGGCCGGAGGCTGGAAGGCAGCGTGGCTCCTCTGCCTCGTGCTCTTCCCCTTTGTCGTGGTGCTCGTGTATGTGATCGTCCGCGGTCCCGGCATGCGGGAGCGAGTCATTCAGGACGTTGGGCTCGACGACGGCGGCCAATTCTCTGGGAGAGTGTCTCCTGCCATCGAGATCGCGACGGCAAGAATGCTGCGCGACGATGGTGCGATCACGGAATCCGAGTACGAGCTGATCAAGGGGCACGCGCTCGTGGGCACGCACGGCCGCGGCGGCGACGCCGAGTCGGCCCGGTCGAGAAGGAGCGCAGGATGAACGGCAGCTGGAGCGCTGTGTACGACTCCTTGCCCCCGACGCAACCGATCGACGTCAGCCAGGCCGCGGCGTCGCCGCAGCATGGCCGAGGCGACGGTCCGTCCGGCGACGTGCGCCCCGAGGCTGGGGGAAGCGGCGATGGTCCTGACCAGGCGGATCGGTCGGTCACGATCGGCCGATTCTGACAGGACCTTCGACCCTCGCCCGCCCGCCTGCCGCGACGACGATGGCGTCATGACTACTTCAACAGCAACCAGGTCGCGCGGCAGGCGGCTGGGGCTTCCCGCAGCATCAGCGCTCGTGATCGGCTCAGTCATCGGAACCGGGGTGTTCGGCTTGCCGTCCGCGCTGGCGGCGTTCGGCCCGATCAGCCTCGTCGCGTTCGTGCTCGTCACGATAGGCGCCCTCGCGCTGGCGATCGTGTTCGGTTGGCTTACCAAGCGGGTGCCCGGCTCCGGCGGCCCGTACCTCTATGCGCGGGAGGCCTTCGGAGAGTTCGCGGGCTTTCTGAACGCCTGGTCCTATTGGTTGACCGCTTGGGCGGGGAATGCGGCAATCGTCGTCGCACTGACGGGATATGTGGAAGTGTTCGTGAACACGGACCACGCCGTTGGCTGGTCGATCGTGATCGCCATCGTCTGCCTATGGATCCCCGTGCTCATCAACGTCCTGGGGCTGCGCAGCATGGGTGGCGCCCAAGTGGTCTTCACGATCCTGAAGATCGTCCCGCTCGCGGTCATCGCCATCTTCGGGCTGTTCTTCCTCAACCCGGCGAACTTCGGCCCGTTCAACTCGTCCGGCACGAACGGATGGGCGGCCCTCGCCGGTGCCGGCGCCGTTGCCCTCTTCGCTTATCTGGGCATCGAGACAGCCTCCGTCGCCGCTGGCCGAGTGACGCGTCCCGAAAGGAACGTTCCTCGCGCCACGATCTACGGCACCCTCGCGTGCGGTCTCGTGTACATCCTTGGGACGCTGGCAGTCTTCGGGACCGTCAGCAACGCGAACCTTCGCACGTCCGCTGCTCCTTTCAGCGACGCGGCCGACGCGATCTTCGGGGGCACCTGGGCCGGGCAGACGATCGCGGTGGTTGCGGTGATTTCCGGGTTGGGATGCCTCGTCGGGTGGACGTTCATCGTTGGCGAGATGCCGCACGCTGCGGCGAAAGATGACATGTTCCCACGCGTGTTCGCGCGGGAAGACCGCGGGATGCCGCTGGTCGGCATCATCAGTTCTACAGTCCTCGCCACGCTGTTGACCGTCCTCGCGTACACGAGCTTCGATCAGGTGTTCATGATGGTCGTGCTGCTGACGGTGTTCACCGCGGTGGTGCCCTACCTCTTCTCCGCCGCAGCGCAGGTGTACTGGCTTGTGACCCATGCCCGCGCTGTCGCCGGCGCCCGGCTGGCAAGGGATCTGACCGTATCCGTGCTCGCCCTCGTGTTCACATTCTGGGCTCTCCTGGGTACTGGCGCACAGGCGACGTTCTACGGGGCGATCGCGTTCCTGCTGGGTGTTCCGCTCTATGTGTGGATGAAGGCAGAGACCCGACGCAGGCTGGTTCGAGTGTCCCCGGCCGACACGTCCGCGACGCGCAATGAGCAGCTCATCACACCGTCCGAACCGCTGGCAGCGAAGGCACACTGATGAGCACGACTCAGACGGCACCGCGGCAGGCGTCGGCCGACGTCCGATCGACGTCCCTCGGGGTGCACTCCGAAGTCGGCGTGCTTCGGCAAGTGATCGTCCACCGTCCGGGCATCGAACTGGATCGGCTGACACCCGACAACTGCGAGCAGCTGCTGTTCGACGACATCATCTGGTCCGCAAAGGCCCGCGGTGAACATGACGCGTTCGTCGAGGTGCTCTGGTCCCACGGCGTCGTCGTGCACGAATTCGCAGAGCTGCTCGCCGAGACGCTTGCCTCCGTAAACGCGCGGCAATCCGTGCTGGACCACGTCTGCACCCCTGACCGCTTCGGGCCCGTCTTCGCGCCCGAGTTGCGGCGGTACTTCGACGATCAGTCCCCGGCCGTGCTGGCGGCCCGGCTGATGGGCGGTATCACGATCGAAGAGTTCGGCGCACCGGCGACCGACAGCCTTCTCTGGCAGGCACGAGATCCGCGTGGGTTCCTCCTGCCGCCCCTGCCGAACACTCTGTTCCCACGGGACAGCTCCGCGTGGATCTATGGCGGGGTCAATGTGAGCGTGATGGCGAAGCCGGCGCGGCGGATGGAGACCCTTCTCGTGCGGGCGGTCTATGCGTATCATCCGTTGTTCCGCGCGGCCGCGTTCCACAGTTACAGCCCGAACGAATACCGCCGTTTCGCGACCATCGAAGGCGGCGATGTTCTGGTCGTAGGGCACGGCACGGTCCTCATCGGCATGGGGGAGCGCACCAGTCCCATGGCGGTCGAGATGCTCGCGCAGCAGCTGTTCGCATCAGGTGAGGCAGCCGAGGTCATCGCTGTTCCGCTCCCGCGCTCGCACGCGACCATGCACCTGGACACGGTGATGACCATGCTGGACGATCACACGTTCATCATGTCGCCGACGCTGAACCGCGACCGACTGCTCGCACATGCGATCACCCCCAGTGACGACCAGGACCACCTGCAGGTCGGTCAGGCACGACCGCTGGCGGGACTGCTCGGTGACGCCCTCGGAACCGAGCAGCTCCGCTTCCTCACCGTGGAGGCAGACCAGCGGCTCGCCGCCCGGGAGCAGTGGGACGACGCGAACAATTTCCTTGCCATCGCGCCCGGCGTCGTCATTGGCTACGACCGGAATGTCGCGACCAACACGATGCTGCGCAAACACGGCATCGAGGTGATCACGGTCAGCGGAAGCGAACTGGGGCGCGGCCGGGGCGGATCCAGGTGCATGTCCTGCCCCATCCAGCGCGACCCGACGTCGGGACCGAGCCGATGAGCAGCACCACCCTCACAGAACCGCTGCACCTGCTCAAGGACACGGATCTGAGTGCTGAGCGGCTGCGAGAGCTGCTGAGTCTGGCCGCTGTGCTCAAGGCAGCTCGCAGCAGCGACACCGAGGTTCCGCTGCTGCGCGGAAAGACTCTTGCGCTGCTGTTCGAAAAGCCGTCGACTCGCACCCGTTGCGCGTTCGAAGTGGCCTGCTACGAACTCGGCGCCCACTGTGCATACATCGACCCCGCCAGCAGTCACCTCGGCGTCACCGAATCCATTGAGGACACCGCCCGGGTTCTCGCCTGCTATTACAACGGGATCGCGTTCCGCGGGTTCGCTCAGGATTCCGTCGAGACGCTTGCCCGGTCGGCTGGCGTTCCGGTCTGGAACGCGCTGACCGACGTGTGGCACCCCACGCAGGCGCTCGCTGACTTGCTGACCATCCAAGAGCATCGACGTTCGGACACCGCACGTCCCTCCGTGTGCTTCGTCGGTGACGGGAACGACAACGTGGTGCACAGTCTCCTGGTCGCCGGCGCGCTCCTCGGCCTGGACATCCGGGTGGCGTGCCCGCCCGCTCTCCAGCCGCAGCCTGGCATCGTTCTGGCCGCGCGGGAACGTGCCGCGCACAGCGGCGGTTCCATCCTGGTCACGGACGACGTGGATGCGGCCATCGCGGGCGTCGATTTCCTCTACACCGATGTCTGGGTGAGCATGGGGGAGTCGGCCGAGCTGCTGCGGGAGCGGATCCGGCTTCTCACCCCTTATCGGGTCGACCGGTCGGTCATCGATCGCACCGGGAACCCGAACGTCAAATTCCTGCATTGCCTTCCCGCCATCCACGACAGGAAGACCAAGATCGGCGCACAGGTGTTCGCCGAGGACGGTCTGGACGGTGCCGAGGTCACCGATGACGTGTTCCAGTCTGCTCACTCCTTGGTCTTCGAGCAGGCAGAGAACCGGCTGCACACGATCAAAGCGGTTATGCTGCAGAGTCTTGCACAGGGTGATCCGACGACCGGTGAGTCGTGATGCGCCTCGTGGTGGCTCTTGGCGGCAACGGGCCGCAAGTCGGACTTCTCGCAAGTGAGTCCGCCGAGCAACGCCGGACTCACGACGCCCACGGCGACGGTGGTCACCCACACGCAGATCGCCGAGGACGATCCGGCGCTCACCCGACCGGAGAAGTTCATCGGCGCCGTCTATGGCAGCGGCCATGCCCACGAACTCGCCCGGGCACATGGCTGGACGATCAGCGCAGACGGCGGGGGATGGCGACGCGTCGTCCCGTCGCCCCTGGCCGAAACGGATTCTGGAACTGGACGCTGGGCGCATGCTCCTCGAGCACGGCTTCGCCGTCATCATGGGCGGGGGCGGAGGCGTCCCCGTCCTGCTCAGCGGAGGAGGCCGCGAGATCGTCGACGCTGTCATTGACAAGGATCACACTGCGTCACTTCTCGCACGCGCCCTCGACGCGGACCTGTTGGCGATCCTCACCGATGTTCCCGGGGGGATCGCCGGCTATGGGACGGCCGAGGCGACTGTGATCTCCGAAACCACTCCAGTACTGCTGCGGGCCATGGACCTGCCTCCTGGCTCGATGGGGCCCAAGGCACAGGCAGCATGCGACTTCGTCCTCGCGACGGGCAAGCCCGCCATCATCGGTCCGATCGAGCACGCCGAGGAGGTCGTGGCCGGCGTCCTGGGAACGCAGGTCGTCCCGCCCGGTGACACCGCCGTCGGCTAGTGTGTGGCGCCGCCGGTTCGCTCGATCTCGAAGACGGCGGCTTGTGTGCGGTGATCGAACCCGAGCTTGCTCAACATCGTGGAGACATAGTTCTTCACCGTCTTCTCCGCAAGGCCGAGGCGTTCGCCGATCTGCCGATTCGTGAGCGCATCTGCGATCAGGCTCAGGATCTGCCGTTCGCGCAGGCTCAGCGACCCGAACCGGGGATCCTCGGCCGGTGCAGTGCGCATCAGCTGTGTCGCCTGCCGCCGGGCGGAAGGGTGAAGCAGCCGACGACCGGACACGACGGTGCGCACGGAGTTGACCAGATCGGCGGTATGCACGGACTTGAGCAGATAACCCGCCGCATCGGCCATGACGGCAGCCATCACCGCGGCATCGTCGTCGAACGCGGTCAGGATCAGACAGCGGACCGTCGGATGCTCCTGCCGGATGTGCCGGCACAGGTCGATGCCGCTGCCGTCCGGGAGACGGACATCCAGAATCGCCAGATCGGGAACCGTCGCGGCGATCCGAGCAGAGGCGTCGCGAACCGTACCTGCTTCGCCGACGACTTGGAAGTCCGGTTGGCTTTCCAGGATTCCAGCTATTCCGCGACGCACCACTTCGTGGTCGTCGACAAGGAAGATCGTGACCATCTCACCCCGATCCACAGCCTCCGTCACGCGGCGGTCGCCAGCGGAACGTCCTCGACCGAATCTAGTCTGCCAAGCCCGCCACCGTACGGGACTTTCGGCCCTGACCCGCGCGACTGGTCGCGATTGGCTGAAGGCGACCACGAATCCATCCTCACGAAAGGCACGGTCATGACCGAGAACCGCTTCCAGGATCGCACCATCATCGTCACCGGCGCAGGATCGGGCATCGGGCATGCGACGGCCCTCCGGCTCGCCGGAGAAGGCGCACGAGTGATCGGGGTCGACATCTCCCGGGAACGGCTCCAGGGCCTTGAAGCGGAGCTGGGAGCCGAAACGGTCACCATCGACGGCGACCTGTCCCAGCAGCTGACCATCGACCGGGTGATGGCTGCGGCCCGCCCGCGGATCGACGGTCTGGCGAACGTCGCGGGCATCATGGACGGGTTCGAGCCCACCGCCGAGATCACCGATGAGAACTGGGATCGGGTGCTCAGCGTCAACCTCACGGGGATGATGAGGATGACACGCGCCGCGCTGTCGCTGATGCTCGAGGAGGGGCGGGGATCCATCGTCAACGTCGGCTCCGAGGCAGGGTTGCGAGGGTCCGCTGCGGGTACCCCGTACACGGTGTCCAAGCACGCCGTGAACGGGTTCACCCTGAGCACTGCGTTCTTCTACACTCCCAAGGGAATCCGCTGCAACGCAGTGGCCCCCGGCCCGGTCGCGACGAACATCGAGGCAGGCTTCCGCTCCGCGCACGCGCAGGAGCGACTCGGCCCGATCTTCCAGGCCACGGTTCCCGCGGTCGCACAGCCGGACGCGATCGCCGCGGCGATCGCGTGGCTGCTCAGCGACGACGCCTCCGACGTCTCCGGCGCGATCCTGCCCGTCGATGGCGGCTGGGCCGCGATCTGATGGTCTTTCCGAGCACACGGCAGTGCCGTCGGTATCAGCGCTCCTCCACGGAAGAGAGATGCGCGCCGTCGAAGCGAACAATAACGGCAGCGAATCCCTTGTGATCACCACCTGACCGCGAGGGCGACCGTCGGCCACGCCGTCCGCTCAGAGAAGACTTCCGCCGTCGGCGCGACAGGTGCACCATGGACATATCGAGTGTCCTATCGCCGTGTGTCGAGTGTCACGCCCGGCGCAGGAACCTCACCTGAAGCGAACCGTTGATGAAGCGCACGACCCGGCCATCCACCTACGCGGACCCAGCGGTTCGGAATGTCGAAGGTGGACCGAGCATGGGTGATGCCGACCTGAGATTCCCCGACATCCCTCGCGGGGAACTCGAGAAGACGATCCGTGAACTGGTCGACCGGGCGCAACGAGTGCTCACCGTTCAAGGCCGGCTCCGTTCCCTGCTGGAGGCGACACGCGTCGTCATCGAGCCTCTCGACCTCGATCAGGTGCTCAGCCGGATCGTGAAGACCGCGGTGGACCTCGTGCACGCCCGGTACGGCGCGCTCGGGGTGAGAGACCAGGAAGGCGAGCTGGAGCGGTTCATCCATGTGGGGATGGATGACGAGCAGGTCGACGCGATCGGCCACCTGCCGGAGTGGCGCGGCTTGCTCGGCCTCGTCTTCGAGAGCGGCCAGCCACTGCGCCTCGCCCACATCGCCGACGACCCCCGGTCGGCGGGATTCCCCGAGAACCACCCGCCGATGGATTCGTTCCTCGCCGTCCCCATCCGCGTACGCGACCAGGCGTTCGGCAACCTGTACCTGACCGACCACCAAGGGGGCGAGTTCTCCGACGAGGACGAAGCGCTGATCGAATCGCTCGCCGCGGCCGCGGGCATCGCGATCGAGAACGCCCGGCTGTATGAGGACGCGCGCCGCCGGGAACGACTGAGCAGGGCGCAGTCCGAGATCAGCGCCGCACTGCTGGATCCGGGCACCGGCGACGTGCTCGGGCTGGTCGCCGACCGGCTCACCCAGGTCATCGACACCGAGCTGGTGACCATTGTGACCCCCGACGACGCCGACCAATGGCGTATCGCCACAGCCCGGGGAGCAGAGGCGGCAGGGCTTCGCGACACACTCATCCCGGCATCCTCCGCGCTCGCAGCGAAAGCCGTCGGCAGTGGCGCGGTGGTCACGGGCGCTTTCACCGACGGCCGCACCGAGCGGCGACTGCGAGGCAGCCGTTCGGGATTCGGGATGACGGCGGCCGTGCCCCTAGGGGCGGGTGGCCATTCCATCGGGGCGCTCTGCGCGTCGCGAGGCGGCGGGGGAGCCACCTTCACACACGCCGAACTCGAGACCATCGGCGACTTCGCCGCGCAGGCCGGGATCGCGATCTCCCTGGCTTGGGCGCGGAGGGACCGGCAGCAGCTCGAGGTCATCGAGGAGCGCAGCCGCATCGCCCGCGACCTGCACGACCACGTGATCCAGCGACTGTTCGCCACGGGCCTCGGCCTGCAGGCGCTCGCGTCCGCGGACCCCGCATCGGCGGCACGGCTGGAGGCGAGCGTGGCCGAACTCGACGCCGCGATCGCCGACATCCGGACAGCGATCTTCACCCTTCGCAGCCGCCCGGCGACGACGGGTACCGCACTGGCTCGGAACCGCATCCTGGACGTCATCGGCGAACTGGCACCCGGGCTACCGAACGCCCCGAGAATCACCTTCACCGGTCCGATCGACCTCGCACTGACCGGGTCGGTCGCCGACGACGTCATCGCCGTGGTCCGGGAAGGACTGGCAAACGTGGCCCGCCACGCGCATGCGGAACACGCCGTCGTGGATGTCACGGTGAGCGAGACGGCGATCACGGTCGCGATCGACGACGACGGTGACGGCATCCGACCCGAAGCGGCACGGACCGGAGGCACCGCCAATCTCCGGCACCGCGCGCAGAACCGTGGCGGGGAGTTCTCCCTGGAGTCGCGGCAGGGCGGGGGGACCCGCCTGGAATGGTGCGCGCCGCTGCGCACGTGACGGGCGCACGACAGCGGCTTCACGGCCGTATGGGCAGGGATTCCTCGAGCCTTCCGACATCCTCGACACGGCAGAGCCCGGTCCCGGACATCATGGCCGTCGCGCTCCCCGCGGCGACGGCGGTGCGGAACGCGTCCGCGAGTGATCGACCCTCAGCGAGGCGGAGCACGAGGCCGGCGAGGAACGCGTCGCCCGCTCCGACCGCGCTGGCCACGGGAACCGCCGGCGTCGGAAGGCTCAGGGCGCCCGCGGCCGAGACGAGCAGCGCACCCTCGGCGCCCATGGTCAGCGCGACGACCGCGGCCCGTCCTGCACTGACGATTCCGTGCGCACCGTCCAGGCGCTCTTCGTCCGTCATGTCCGGGTCACCGTCGACCAACTCAGCGAACTCGTCTCGACTGGGCTTGATCAGGAAGACGCCTTCATCCAGAGCGTGTGCGAGTGCGGGGCCGGAGGCGTCGATCACAAGATGGACGTCTGCGCCGGCGACGGTGCGGGCGAGCACACCGTAGAAGTCCTCGGGTACCCCGGGCGGGAGGCTGCCGCTTGCGACCAGGTAGCCTCCGCGCGGCATGTGCGCCACGACGGCGGAAAGGCAGGCGCGCCACTCTGCCTCGCTCAGATGCGGCCCCGGCAGCACGAACCGGTACTGCCGCCCGGAGGAGGCATCGATGACGGCGAAGTTCTCGCGCGTGTTCTCCGTGATGCCCACCACCTCGCCGGACAGGCCTTCATCCGCCGCCACTTTTCGGAAGATCTCGCCCGTGGGACCGCCGAGGGGGTAGATCGCCCGTGAACGGCCGCCAAGATTCCGGATCGCCCGTGAGATGTTCACGCCGCCGCCGCCGGGGTCGAGACGGGCCGGCGCGCAGCGGAGCTTCAGGTCCGGCACCACGGTCGGCGCGGTGGTCGACACATCCAGCGCCGGGTTCATCGTCAGCGTCAGGATCGGCGTCATGCGGTGCTCTCCCTGTCGATCTCAGCCGACGGATGCGCTGATACCGCGGTGGGTGACGCGAGCCGGAGCCAGGTCTCCACAATGCTGTCAGGGTTGAGCGAGATCGATTCGATCCCTTGCTCGATCAGCCAGTCGGCGAAGTCGGGGTGGTCGGACGGTCCCTGCCCGCAGATGCCGACGTGTCGGCCGAGGCGGGTGCACGCACCGATGGCGAGCCGGAGCACTTCCTGAACGGCGGGGTCCCGTTCGTCGAACTCGGACGCGACCAGCTCGGAGTCCCGGTCGACACCCAGGACCAGCTGCGTCATATCGTTGGATCCGATCGAGAACCCGTCGAAATGCTCGAGAAAGCGGTCGGCGATCACCGCGTTGGACGGGATCTCGCACATCATCAGAATCTCCAGCCCGTCCTGCCCGCGTCGCAGGCCATGGCGGGCGAGCTCTTCGACCACAGACGTCGCCTCGGTCAGGGTGCGCACGAACGGCACCATGATCTGCAGGTTCGTCAGTCCCATCTCGGTGCGCACGTATCGCAGAGCTTCACACTCCATGGCGAAGCAGTCTCGGAAGCCGGGGGTGATGTAGCGGGACGCGCCGCGCCATCCGATCATCGGGTTCTCTTCGTGCGGTTCATACCGGTCACCGCCCAGAAGATGTGCGTACTCGTTCGTCTTGAAATCGCTGGTGCGGACGATGACCGGCTCCGGTGCGAAGGCGGCGGTGATCATCGCAACACCCTCGGCAAGGCGCTTGACGAAGAACTCCCGCGGCGAATCGTACGCGGCGGTACGGCGCGCGACATCGGATCTGAGCGGTTCGGGGAGGGTCTCGTCGTCGAGCAGCGCACGCGGGTGGACGCCGATCTGCTGACCGACGATGAACTCGAGCCGTGCAAGGCCGACACCGCGGTTGGGCAGCGCCGACAGTGTGAACGCCTGATCCGGCGTGCCGACGTTCAGCATCAAGCGAACCGGCGGCTCACCCAGCTCGTCCAGGCGGGTGTGCGTCTCATCGAACGAGAGCCGTCCACGGTAGACGTGGCCTTCCTCCCCCTCCGCGCAGGAGACCGTGATCTGCGAGCCGTCCGCCAGATCCCGAGTCGCGGTCCCGGTGCCGACAACAGCGGGGATGCCGAGCTCGCGCGCGATGATCGCGGCGTGGCAGGTGCGGCCACCCCGATTGGTGACGATGGCGCAAGCGCGCTTCATGATCGGCTCCCAATCCGGGTCCGTCATGTCGGCGACAAGGATCTCTCCCGGCTGCACACGGTCCATCTCGGCCGGCGATTCGACCACGCGCGCGGTTCCCGTGCCGATCCGCTGCCCGACCGCCCGTCCGGTCAGGAGCACGTCCCCACGTTCGCGGAGCACGAACCGGCGCAGCACGGCCGCGTCGGCGCGAGAGACGACCGTCTCCGGCCGAGCCTGGAGGATGTACAGGAGTCCATCGATCCCATCGCGCGCCCATTCGATGTCCATCGCGCGCCCGTAGTGCTCTTCGATGATCAGCGCGTAACGAGCGAGCTGCTCGACGTCGGGATCCGAGATGCTGAACCGCCTGCGATCCGCGTCCTCGACGTTCTCCAGCACGGTGCTCGTCCCGACGTCTCCGTTCGGCGCGAAGCGCAGAGCGACCGCTTTCTCGCCCACCTGTCTCTTCAGGATCGAGGCGTGGCCGGCACGCAAGCCGGGCTTGTACACGACGAACTCGTCGGGGTTGACCGCGCCCTGCACGACCGTCTCGCCGAGGCCGTACGCGCTGGTGATGAGCACGGCACGGTCGAAACCGCTCTCGGTGTCCACCGTGAACATCACACCGGAGGCTCCGACATCCGAGCGCACCATGCGCTGCACCGCCGCCGACAGCGCGACGCGCGTATGCGCGTACCCGTGATGGGCCCGGTATGCGATGGCGCGGTCTGTGAACAACGACACGAACACCGCTCTGACGGCGCGCAACACGTTCTCGATGCCCGCGACGTGCAGGTACGTCTCCTGCTGTCCCGCGAACGACGCGTCGGGCAGGTCCTCGGCGGTCGCGGACGAGCGCACCGCCCACGTCGCGTTCGCTGCGTCCTCGTCTGAGGCGAGAAGCCCAGCGAACGCGGTTCGGATGTCGTCCTCAACGTCGCGGGGAAGGGGCTGCTCACCGAGCCACCCGCGGATCTCGTCGCCGGTACGCGCCAACGCATCCAGATCCGAGACATCCAGCCTCTCCAGGGCCGTTTCGATATGCGCGCCCACGCCGCCTCCGGCCAGGAACGACCGGTAGGCGTCCGCCGTCGTCGCGAAGCCGCCGGGGACCCGCACGCCCGCGTCGGCCAGCCGCGAGATCATCTCGCCGAGGGACGCGTTCTTGCCGCCCACCTGAGCGAGATCGGCCATCGAGATGCACGAGAGGTCGAGGATGTTCGTCATGGACTCACGGTGACGCACGAGCGCTCGCCCGGGTGGGCCGAAGGTCCCGAAGAGGGCGGAATCCGCACCGGGACCAAGGTCCCATGAGCGGGGACCGTTCTGAGTCACGATGAGGACATGACCGCACGCCTTCGCTTCCTCGGAGCAACCGGCACCGTCACCGGATCCCGCTACCTCGTGGAGACCGATACGACCAGAGTGCTGGTGGACTGCGGTCTCTTCCAGGGCTACAAGCTGCTGCGGGAACGGAACCGCACCCCCTTCGCGGTCCCGCCGGCCACGATCGACGCCGTCTTCGTCACACACGCGCACCTGGACCACACGGGCTACCTGCCCGCTCTCGTGCGCGACGGATTCCGGGGGCGCGTGCACACCACGCACGGCACCGCCGATCTGAGCCGGCTCGTCCTTCTTGACAGCGGTCACCTGCAGGAAGAGGAAGCATCATTCGCGCAGCGTCATCACTTCTCGCGGCACGCCCGCCCGGAGCCGCTGTACACCGTCCAGGACGCCTGGAGCGCGCTGGAGCGGTTCCAGTCTCACCCGTTCGACACGGACGTGGCGGTGGGGGAAATCACAGCACGGTTCCTCCCGGCCGGGCACATCCTCGGGGCTGCGCAGATCCGACTGACCGTGTCGGATCGGCTCGTCCATTTCACCGGCGACCTGGGGCGAGAGGATGACGCACTGATGCGTCCTCCCCGTGCCTTCTCCGGCGCCGACGTTCTGGTGTGCGAGTCCACGTACGGCAACCGCATCCACTCCCCGCAGGATGCCGGGCAGGCGCTGGCCGACATCATCACCCGGGTGTGCGGCCGCGGGGGTGTCGTGATCCTCCCGGCATTCGCCATCGGCCGGGCTGAGACGCTGCTGCTGCATCTGAGCCGGCTCCGGTCGACGGGACGCATCCCCGAGGTGCCGGTCTTCCTGAACAGCCCGATGGCCGTCAACGGGTCGGAGATCTACCACCGGTATCCGCAGGAGCACCGGATCTCCGCGGCGGAGTTCGAGGACATGTACCGGATCGCGACCCTCGTCCGGACCGTCGACGAATCGAAGCTGCTCAACCTCCGCGGTGGGCCGGCGATCATCATCTCCGCCAGCGGCATGCTCGAAGGCGGCCGCGTCCTGCATCACGTCGTCGCCTACGGAGCGGATCCGAAGAACGCCATCGTCCTGACCGGGTACCAGGCCGGAGGAACCCGGGGCGCCGCGCTGCTGCAAGGCCAGCGGACTCTGCGCATCCACGGCGAAGACGTGCCCGTCCGGGCAGAGATCCACATGCTCGACATGATGTCCGCACATGCGGATGCGCCACAGATCGTGGAGTGGATGAGGCATGCCGAGCGTGCACCGCAGGCCGTGTACCTCACGCACGGCGAGCCCGACGCGGCGGACGCCCTGCGCGTCCGCATCCAGCGCGCACTGGGGTGGAACGTGCGCGCCGCGGACCACGGGCAGGAGGTGGACCTCGATGCCGCACGCACGGACGCGCCCGTCGAGACCGCACAGGCGGTGGGAGCATGACGTCCGCCGTCCGTGCGCTGCATCCGCGACCTGGCAGAGGAGAAGAGATGACGGCTGAGGCCGACGCCGACCTGCACGTGCAGGCGGAGGTGCGAGACGAGCTGGAGTGGACCCCGGAGGTGGATGTGGCGCGAATCGGCGTCGCCGTGGACGACGGCATCGTCGCACTGTCCGGCGAGGTCGATCACTACAGTCAACGCGCGGCTGCGACGAAAGCGGCGCTGCGGGTCCGCGGGGTGCGGGCCGTGGTCGACGACATGACGGTGCATCCGGTCACGGACCGTCCGATCACCGAGATCGACATCGCCAAAGAGGTCCGGCGCGCGCTTCGCAACGCCGTCAACGTGCCCGATACCGTCAAGGCAGAGATCGATGGTCATACCGTGCGGCTGCGCGGTGTGGCGGAATGGGCGTACCAGCGTGAGGCGGCAGAGAAGACCGTCCAGTTCCTCCGAGGTGTGTACGACGTGGACAACCAAGTCGAACTGAGCGAACGCCCGGCAGCCGCGGGTACGGACCGGCGGATCCGGCAGGCCATCACCCGCAACGCCCAACTGGCCACAGCGGAGGTCACCGTCACGGTGCGCGGGAACACCGCGATCCTCACCGGAACGGTGGACTCCTGGGCGGCGAGACGTCAAGCGGAACGGGCCGCGTGGGCGTCTGCGCACGTCACCGACGTCGACAACCGTCTCGAGATCCGTGCAGGTGAGCCCGTCCGCTGAACGGTTGGCCATGGATGCCGACTCCGCCCGTCGCGTGGATGTGGACGCCGTGACGGACAGGCCCGCGACCTCCGGCACTGCGCCTTCCCGTGCCGCAGCGGCCGTCGGTCTGCGTGCCGCCGACGTCGCCGACCGTGTGGCCGCGGGACAGACCAATGCGTTCGCCGCCGACACCAGCCGCACGTGGTGGAGCATCGTCCGCGCGAACGTGTTCACGCTGTTCAACGCGATCGTGTTCGCGTGCTTCGCGGCCCTGCTCGTCCTCGGCCACTGGCAGGACGCCCTCTTCGGACTCGCCGCGATCTTCAACACCCTCGTCGGCTGCTACCAGGAGGTCCGCGCGAAGGTCGCGCTCGACCGGCTCGCCCTCCTGCACGCGCCGCACGCCCGCGTGCGGCGCGACGGCGTCGACGCCGAGATCGGGCCCGGCGACGTCGTGCTCGACGACCTCCTCGTGCTGCGCGCCGGCGACCAGGTCGCCGCCGACGCCGTCGTGATCGAGGACGCCGGACTCGAGATCGACGAGTCGATGCTCACCGGCGAAGCCGACGCCGTCGACAAGGGCCCCGGCGACGACGTGCTCTCGGGGTCGACCGTCGTCGCAGGGCGGGGCGTCGCCCGCACGGTACGGGTGGGCGCCGACTCGTATGCGAACCGGTTCGCGCACGAGGCTCGGCGGTTCCGGCTCGCGCACTCCGAACTGCGCCGCAGCGTCGATCGCATCCTCGCGTGGGTCGCGTGGGGGATCGGCCCGGTCGCCCTGCTGGTCACGAACGCCCAGGTGCAGATCCACGGCGGCTGGCGGCACGCGCTGCGCGACGACGGCTGGCGGATCGCAGCAGTGGACTCCATCGCCGTCATCATCGCGATGATCCCGCTCGGGCTGGTCCTGCTCACGAGCATCGCCTTCGCGGTCGCCGCCGCCCGCCTCGTCCGCGACCGTGTCCTTGTCCAGGATCTGCCCGCCGTCGAGGGCCTCGCCCGGGTCGACGTGGTCTGCCTCGACAAGACCGGCACACTCACCCGCGGCGACATCGCATTCGACGCAGAGCATCCCCTCGACTCCCGTACCGCGCCCGGCTGGCGCACGGCGCTCGCCTGGTTCGGCGCGGCGCCCGACGCGAACGCCACGGCGCAGAGCCTCGCGGCGGCGTACCCCGGGCCGGCGGCATCCTCCGCCGTGTGCGAGATCCCGTTCTCCTCGGCTCGGAAGTGGAGCGCGGCGACCCTCGACGGGCTGCCCGGAACGTGGGTCCTCGGCGCGCCCGGGCTCGTGTTCCCGGACGCCGTCCATCGCGCCGTCCCGTGGGAGGGGGACGACGGGAAGGCGACACTCGCCACCGCCGTCCACGAGCTCGCCGCCACCGGCCGCCGCACGCTCGTCCTCGCGCACTCCAGCGTCGCGCTCGCCCCCGACGATGCGGTGGCCGAGCGGCTGCCGCCGGGACTCCACCCCGTCGCGCTGCTCACGCTGCGTGAGCGCATACGCGAGGACGCGGCATCCACCCTCGCGTACTTCGCCCGTCAGGGCATCACGGTCAAGATCATCTCGGGCGACGATCACGAGACGGTCGCTGCGATCGCCCGGCAGGTCGGCCTCGACGTCCCCGTAGGGTGCGACGCGCGAACGCTGCCCGCCGATCCGGTCGCCCTCGCCGACAGGGTCGACGCGCACGCGGTGTTCGGGCGGGTCACGCCCGAGCAGAAGAAGGCCATGGTCGTCGCCCTGCAGAGCCGTGGCCACACCGTGGCGATGACCGGCGACGGCGTCAACGACGCCCTCGCGATCAAGCAGGCGGACATCGGCATCGCGATGGACTCCGGATCGGCAGCGACCAAGGCCGTCGCCCGCCTCGTCCTGCTGGACGGGCGGTTCTCGCACCTGCCGTACGTCGTGGACGAGGGCCGCAGGGTCATCGCGAACATCGAACGGGTCTCGGTGCTGTTCCTGACCAAGACCGTCTACGCCGCCGTCATCGGCATCCTCTTCGGCATCCTGCTGGTGCAGATTCCGTTCCTGCCGCGGCAGCTGTCGATCACGGACGGCGTGACCATCGGCATCCCGGCGTTCTTCCTCGCCCTGCTGCCGAACTCACGCCGCTACCGGCGGGGCTTCCTGCGCCGTACCCTGAGTCTCGCCGTCCCCGTCGGCACCATCATCGGGATCGGCATGACGATGCTCGCGCTCATCGGCCGAGAGGCGTGGCACCTGCCCATGAGCCAGACGCGGACCGCGGCGACGATCCTCGTCGCGATCCTCGGACTCTGGGTGCTCGTCCTCGTGTCGCTGCCGATCACGTGGCCGAAGTGCCTCATCGCGGCGGCCATGATCGTGGGATACCTGCTCGTTTCGTGGCTCCCGTTGACGGCGAGGTTCTTTCAGCTCGAGCCGCTCTCGACCGAACTGCTCGTACTCGTTGCAGTCCTCGCCGTTGCCGGGAGCGTTCTGATCGGGATCGCCTTCATGCTGCAACGGGTCTGGTTGCGCCGCACGGAGGCTCAGCCCCGTCTTCGTCGGGCCGTCCACGTCAGGTAGGCGCTCAACGCCCCGATCGTCGTGAGCCCGGCGCCGACCATGGCGCTCTCCCAGGAGCGCCATCGTCGCTCGCCCGCCACCAGTCCGCCGATGCCGGTGATCAGGGCCGCGCCGACCATGCCGGCCACGAGTCGGTTCCCGATGCGCTCGGCTCGTCCGAGGAGGGGCTCGAGCTCGGCGGCTCGCATGTGCACCTGGATGCCGGCGGTGTCGACGGCATCCATCAGGCGTCGGACGATACCCGGGAGGTCGAGTGCGAGTTCGCCGACATCGGCCGAGGACATCAGGACGCGCTTCGCGATGGCCGACGCGCGCAGCCGCTCACGGGCGAGGCGCTCCGCGTAGGGCTCGAGCGCCTCGCCGAGTCGGAAGTCGGGGTCGAGTCTCATGGCAAGCGACTCGACGAGCAGAAGGGCCTTCAACAGCATGGTCATCTCGTGGGGCCACCGGACGCGATTGCGTCGCAGGACCGCGAACAGGTCCGTCATCATGCGTGCGAAGGGCGTCTGCCGCACCGACCCGAGCCGGTAATGGGAGAGGAACGCTCTCAGGTCGTCGTGCAGAGTCGTCCGATCGATCCCGCCGCTCGTCAACGAGACGGCGATCACGGCCGATGTGAGCAGCGCGGCATCGCCCCGCACGATCGCGATGAACAGGCGGCTCAGATGTCCGCGCAACTCATCTGAGACGACGCCGACCATGCCGAAATCGATCAGGGCGATCGTGCCGTCCGGGTGGATGAAGAGGTTACCGGGGTGGAGGTCGGCGTGGAAGAAGCGATCCTCGAAGATCATCTGCAGCACGATGCCCGCGCCGCGCCGGGCGAGAAGATCGCGGTCCACGCCGGCTCGTTCCAGGGCGCCGGTGTCGGCGACGTTCATGCCGTGCATCCTCTCCAGCGTGAGGACACGCGAGGTGGTGTGCGGCCACGAGACCCCGGGTATGACGATCGTCGGGTCGTCCCGAAAGTTTCGCGCGAATCTCTCGGCGTTCCGGCCTTCTTGCAGGTAGTCGAGCTCAGCCCGCAAGGACTGGGCGAACTCCTCGACGATTCCGACGGCGTCGATGTCGCGCGCGAACTCCCAAGCGCGCGCCGCGTGCACGGCGAGATTCTGGAGGATCTCCAGATCGGTATGCACCTGCGACACCGCTCCGGGTTTGCGCACCTTCACGACGACAGGGGTGCCGTCGGCGAGTGTCGCCGCGTGTGCTTGACCGATGGATGCCGAGGCCAGCGGCCGATCCTCGAACGAGGCGAACACGTTCTCCGGGTCTGCGCCGAGTTCGCTGCGGATCACTGCGCGGATCTCGTCGACGGGGACCGGGGGAGCAGCATCCTGGAGCTTGGCGAGTTCGGTGATGAACGCCGGTGGGAGCAGATCCGATCTTGTGGACAGCACCTGGCCGAGCTTGATGAATGTGGGGCCCAGCTCCTCGAGTGCTGCCCGCAGTTGCGACGGAGCTCGGCTGGAGGGCTGCCGCGGCGCTTTTCCCCCCGCGCTCCGCCACCAAGGAATCACATGGTCGAGACCGAGAAGGCCGAGAGCGAAAGTGAAGCCGTGACGGCGCAGCGCCGACGCGATCTGAAGATACCGGGCGGTGTGAGACATTTCACGCTGGGCCTCTCCGAGCCCCGGGTTCAGCTGGTCGGCATAGGCGATCTCGAGGTCCTCGGGATGGATGTGACCGGAAGTCATGTGCACAGGTTGCCCGCACGTCGCGGCACCCATGGGGTCTAAGGTCCCGCGCTGCGCCAGGCGGCGGAGATCTCAAAGAAGGGGAACTGCGGCGGCGGTGTCAGTTATCGGCGTTCCCATGCTTTCGGGGTGGGGACGCGCCGACGGTAGTAGTCCCGCCAGATGAGCTTGTGCAGAGGGATCCATCGAGGGATCGTGCGCAGGCCCGGTATGAAGGGCAGCAGAGCGAGCATCAGCGTCAGCAAGGCCATGATGAGGACGATGACGAGATCGGCATTCGGCGCCGACGAGAACGGCTCGACCTGGTAGAAGAGCGAGAACAACCAGAGCCAGGACTGTCCAGGGGTGTTCCCGGTCTCATTCATCATTCCCCACTGGTCACCGGTGAGGTGCTGATCAGCGGCGAGATTCTGGAAGTACTGACCGTCGCCGAGGAAGAGGATGGCCAAGGTGTCATCGAGCCCGTAGGAATCACTGCGACTTGTGAGCGCGCCGTCGAGCGCGCCGCTGCGGGCCATCGCCGAAAGCTGTCCGATCAGTGCGGGTACCGGACCGAAGTCGCCGCTGGCCGGGTTCGGCAGCGTGCTCCCTTTGTCAGCCGCCAGGGCATTCGAGTAGGTCTCGGTCCATCGCGCCCGCTGCGCCGTCGATGCGCCGTTCCAGCGGGAGATCGCAGGTATCCGCCCGGGCATCGTCTCCAGCGGTCCCAGCACGAAGGCCTGCGCGGTATCCACGGGCAGCCGGACTCCGGAGAGGCTCTGGAGGTCGAGAGGACCGAGCGTCTGCGTGGCGCCCGGGGTGTCGTTGTACGGGGGGCCGTATTGCGCTGTATCGCTGGTTCTGCCCAGCTCCGCCGTCGCTGTCGTCGCAAAGTCGACCGGAGCGCTGGTAGACCATGAGCGGAAGGTCACATTCGGCTCATCAGGTGAGCCCACGACTGCAGCGAGTGCGAGCACGACGAGGGCTACCACTGCGAAACCGATCACCACCTCTTTGATCAGGTCATAGTGGCGCACACGGCCGGTCCACCGCCTGCTCGCGAGGTCCCCTTGAGCCTTCCAGGTCAGGTTCGGCGTGTGCTTCGTCGCGTTCATCGCGGTTGGTCCGATGTGCGGCGCGGCCGACGCGCTTGGTCGTCGGCGTCGGAGGCATCGATCGGGGGCACGACACCGTGACTGCGCACGAGCAGAACGTGAAAGGCGACGACGACGCCGATAGCCAGTGGCAGCAGTGCGATGTGCCACATGAACATCTGACCGAGATCGGCCACGTTGAACCAGGCGCCGATTCCGACCGCATTCAGTGCATCCTTGCCCTCGAACGCGATCCACTGCGAATCGAAGTTGGTCTGCAGCAGATAGCCGGTGAAACCCGCTGCGATCGAGACAGCGAACGCAGCGACACCCGTGATCCACGTCAGTACGCGTCCGCCCCGCCACGCGGCCATCCAGTATTTGCCCCACAGATGGACGACCATGAGGAGGAAGAACATCTCGACGCTCCACAGGTGCACGCTGTTGGTGAAATGACCGAGCGCCGAGGTGTGGTACCAGGAGGGTCCGTTGAGGCTCAGGACGAGGCCCGACAGGATCACGACGGCGAACGCGGCGAGAGAGCCCATGCCGAATGCGTAGATCCAGGAGGCGACGTAGCTCGGCTGCTCCTGTGGCAGCAGTTCGGAAGGCGGCAGCTTGCGAAGAAGCCAGCCGCGCAGGCGCCCCGTCCACGTGAAGTACTCCTCCTCGTCGTCCGTGTCGGGCGTCGATGACGTCGGCGGCGCCGATTCTGGCACGACTCCCACAGGGGCACTCGGGCGCCCTGTGGCGGCCTGACGCTTGGTTCCTGGGAACGGGAGCACCAGCGCCAAGATGAACAGGGTGAGCATGACGGCGATCACGATCAGGTTGCCGAGCTGGATGATGAACGGCCCCCATCCGACGTATACGCCTGGAGTGGCTGCGACGACGTCCACGTCGACCTCCTTCGTTTCCGCGAGCATCACTCCGGAGAGTCGAGTCTGACAGGGCCAAACGTCCCGCGTCCCGGTTGCGAGCGCACCCCGGATTCAGACCTGCTCGCCGTCGTCTTGTGAGCGCATGCGAGGTCGTCGGGCCGCCATGCTCGGCACGAACAGTGGGACGGGGAGGCCCCCTCCGCGAGAGGGCGCCTCCCCTGACTGCACCAACCTCGGCGATCGCGATGCAGTTCGTCGGCGATGCCATCTGTCTCGGTTGTCCGGGTACGACCCGTGCGACCACGGTATGACGATGGCAAGCACCCGTTTGGGGACCAAAGTCCTGTGACACGTGACGCACGGTGCGCGCCGCATCCGCCGGCATGTCTGCCTCTTCTTGGGGTCGAGGCCCGCAGCAGACCGAACCTGTCGTAGAGGACGTGCACGGGCCAGACGATCGCTTGGACGACTCGCGAGTTCCGCCGGAGCACACCACACCGAAGTCGAAGAGCGACCGTGGACAGCGGGCGGTGAACGAGATCGCGAAGCGGTGATCACGGTCGTGATCACCGCTTCGCGATCCATGAGAAGACGAGGATGGCGTGGGACCTTCGTCCCGGCAATGGGGAGACGAACGCTCACACTCGTCGTATGAGAGAACCTGCGGACATCATGCCGGGACGGGGACCAACATCGATGATGTACCGGCGCATCCTGGTCGGCGTCGACGGTTCGGCGCAGTCTCTGGGCGCACTACGCCACGCGGCTCAGTTGGGTGATCTTCTCGACATCGACGTTCTCGCGATCCGAGCGTGGGGCCCGCAGACCACCTACATGGGATTCTCGCTCGGCAGACCTGACCTGCGGGAAGAGGCCCTCTGCGGCATCGAGGAGTCGATCACCCGCGCGTTCGCGAACCGACCGCCCGATCGGGTCACCGGTGTCGTCCACGAAGGGAATCCCGCTGACGTCCTGATCGCTGAAGGCGAGCCGGGCGACCTACTCGTCGTGGGAAGCCGAGGACACGCGGGGGTGGCTGGACTCCTTCTCGGATCGGTCAGCGCGCAATGTGCGGAACGAGCACAGTGCCCTGTGCTGGTATATCACGACCAGGTCGGTCCGACAGACGGCTGACTCCCATGGAGGGACGATGAGCAGGGCCTGGTGGTTCCGGGACCGTCGCCGCGCAGGTTGTGCGCCTGCTGGAGGCACCGCTGGACGTGATCGTGGTGCGCAAGCTCGGCCTGCCCCCGTTGGCCTGAAGTCGCGATGGGCGCGATCGGAGAGGTTTCGCACGGCACTGACGAGTTCTACGCGTGGCGCGCGGAATTCATCCGACGGCTGATCCACGCCGGCCGATGCACGTGGATCGGCGCGGGAGGGGACTGAAGTCCTCCGAGATCGGGGGATGCGAACCCGCGAATGACAAGGAGGACGCCGCCTCATGCGACGTCCTCCTTGGAACCCTCAGGGAGAGGCGAGACTCCCGACGTCTCGCACTATGTCGAACCCGAGGGAGATGTGCCCGACAGAAGACTCACTTGGCACCCCAGGCCCGCGCTTCACCAACCACATCACGACGATAAGAGTGCGTCACCGCACGACGGCATCGTGTGACATTGGTCCCACGGATTGTCCTGTCACGAAGGGACCAAGGACCCGGGTGCGGGGCAGCCGGCTCAGGCACGATCGTGAAGACGAAGACCCTCCCCGAATCGAGGAACACGATGCGAGCACTCGTTGTCTACGAGACCATGTTCGGCAACACCGGCAAGATCGCCCGCGCAGTCGCCGATGGTCTCTCCGCCAACCGGGAGGTCACTCTCACGGATGTCGTCGATGCCCCGGCCGAGGTGCCGTCGGACGTCGACCTTGTCGTCGTCGGCGGCCCTACACATGCTTTCTCGATGTCGCGCTATTCCACTCGGCATGACGCCGAGCGACGCGGCGGCGCCAGGAACGATGTCGACAAGGGCATCCGAGAATGGCTGAAGGAGCTCCCGGCAAGCAGACCGGATCAGGCGTTCGCGGCATTCGACACCAGAGTGGAGATGCCGCTGCTTCCCGGAGCAGCATCACGAAGCGCCACGCGTCTCGCACGGCGACGAGGATTCACCGTCCGCGCACCCGAGAGCTTCTTCGTGCACGGCTACCAGGGCCCGCTCGTGGACGGCGAACTCGACCGGGCGCGCGAGTGGGGCCAGCTGCTCAGCTACACATCCGTGCCGTAGCTCAGAAACGCGATATCGATCACGGAGAGGGACACGATGAGTTCCAGTGACAACACGAGAAGTCGGCCCGGCATCGAGGAAGAGCTGCACGTGGAGCAACTCGACACGGACGAATGCTGGCGGCTGCTGCAAGACGCATCCCTGGCCCGCCTGGCATTCATCGACGAGAACGGCAACCCCGAGATCTACCCGGTGAACACCCAGACGGCTCAAGGCGGCGTCATCATCCGCTCGGCCGATGATGCGAAGGCGCGAGCGGTCGCCGCGCGTCCGCATGTCGCCATCGAGGTCGACGGCGGGACCCTCCGAGTGCGTTGGAGCGTCATCGTCCACGCAACGGCAGAGGTGATCGTGGACGACAGCGACTCGCCGTCGTCCCGTTCGCAGGCGCCTTCCTGGTTCCCCGGGACCAAGACGCGATCGATTCGCCTCACAGCGACGTCGATCACCGGTCGGCGATTCCTCATCGTCGCCGGGGCACGGCCGGCTCGTGAGGCCACGGGTGAAGTGGATCGCACGGTGTCTGTCGATGATCCCAAGGAACCGTCTCGCAGTGGACCACCGACGTCGATCCCGTCGTATCCGCCGATGGGTGATAACAGACGTCGATGACCGACGACGACGGCGCAATGCGGGTTACATGCGGCAGGCGGCCTCACGGATCGTGCGGATCGACGATCGGCGCTTTGTCAAGGGGGTCCGCTCGGATCGGGCATGCGGACAGGATGACGACGGCGGCCGCCGGAGCGGACGTGAGTCTGGCGCGTCGTCGAATTGCGAGAATCGAATCGTGTGAATCGAATCTCATGGAGAGGAGCGCCCGACATGTCCGATTCCCTTCCCCCTATCCACACCTGGTGGCCCTATCTGACCGCCGAGGCTCGGAACGACGTGCTGCGTGATCCCAACGCCCCGCTCACCGCACGCGTGCGTGAGGAGATCGCGCAGCGTACCGGAGCAGACCTCGCAGAGGGCACTCGGCTGGACGAGCGCGACCGGCAGTTCGTCGCGCAGCAGACCGAGATCGTGGACTGATCGACTTCGACCGCGCACGAAGTCAACCCCCTCGCCGCAGTGCCGAATGCGCACGACAATCGTCCGTGACGATGACGGGCATGCACATGGGCGCACCAGGGGACGGACAGACGGCGAACGCGTCGCGGACGAGCGTTCAGACCATGGGCAGCGCGCGCAGCGTGCTCACCGCGCCCATCGACGACCGGGCCGAGGTCCTGCGGGAGCTGGAACCTGCGATCCCGACCATCGTGCAGTGGGGTCACGAACTGGCCCGGCGCTGCGAGCGCGGCCAGTGCCTGATCATCGCCGACGACGGCGGGGCGATGTCCGAAGCGCGGCGGATCGCCGGCGAGCTGGTCTGGCGCTGCGACGGCGAGGATTCGGCCGCCCTGGCGATCGACGACGGCCCCGGTGGTGGCGAGACCCTCGCACGGCAGGTCGCCGCAGGCGTGCACGCGGGGGACGTGGTGATCCTCCTGTCCTCGTGCGGTCGCAGCGACCTCGTCCGTGCGACCCGCCGTGCCCACCGGTGCGGGGCGGCAGTCTGGGCCATCACTCGGCCCGAACCCGACCCGCTGGTCTCGGCCTGCGACAGCGCGATCGCGCTGACCGGCTCGGCTGCAGCGGTGCAGAACGCCCACGCCGTCGCCCTGCACATGCTGTCTCGCGCATTCGACGCCCACCTGCGCCCTCGGCGGGCTCATACTGAGTGATGAGGAGTGCCCACTGACCCGACGGCGGGCGACCGGTCTGGAGGCACTGTGGGCACGATGTATTACGGAGGGCCGGGCACCCCGATCCACATCGAGGATCGGGCTTTGGCGCACCTGAAGGTCGTCATCGCGACGAAGCTGCGACGCGGCGAGAGCTTCACGCTCTCGTGGCGCCATCCCGACGGCGAGCCCGAGGGGCGTTCGACGATCTGGCTGCACCCGTCGATCCCGCTGCGGTTCGTGTTCGACGAGCCGGAGCCGCCCGAACTGAGCCGGAAGTGGATCCACGATCTGGCGAATTCCGCGAACACCTCCGGCGGCATCATGCTCGTCGCCGAACATCTCGACACGATGTCGATCCCCGTGCGCGACGACCGCGTCCCGCAGGAGAGCTAGCGCGCACGAGCATCCCGCCGCCCTCGCCGGCTAAGCCATCGAACGGGCCGGCGCAAGGGGGTTGGCATCGAGGTGTCTGCGAGCAACCCTGGCAGCCCGGCGCGCGCCCGCAACCGTGGAGCGCGGCGCCGGGAGGAGGCGACATGGATATGCACACGACCGCACAGGATGCCGGACGCGACGTGGATGCACTGGCGCGCCTGGCCGCCCAGCTGCGGGTGGACTCCATCCGCGCCACGGGACAGGCGCAGTCGGGACACGTGACCTCGAGCCTGTCCGCCGCGGATCTCATCGCGGTGCTCGCCGCGCGGCACCTGCGGTACGACTGGGTGGCGCCGGACGACCCCGACAACGACCACCTGATCTTCTCGAAGGGCCACGCGTCCCCGCTGCTGTACGCCCTCTACGCCGCGGTCGGAGCGATCACCGATACCGAGCTGACCAGCACCTACCGGCGATTCGGGTCGAGGCTGCAGGGGCACCCCACCCCCGTGCTGCCCTGGGTCGACGTCGCCACCGGCTCTCTCGGCCAGGGCCTGCCGATCGGCGTCGGCCTTGCCTGGGTGATCCGCCGGCTCGAGCACCGCGCCAACCACGTCTGGGTGCTGTGCGGTGACGGCGAGTTCGCCGAAGGGTCGGTCTGGGAGGCGCTGGAGACCGCCGGCCAGCAGGAGCTGGGCAATCTGACCGTCATCATCGACGTCAACCGGCTGGGTCAGAGCGGAAGCACGGCTCTCGAGTGGGACGTGGATGCCTATGCCCGCCGCGTGCGCGGGTTCGACGTCGAGCCGATCGTCGTCGACGGCCACGACCTCGTCGCCATCGACGACGCGCTGGCGGCGGCGCGCGAGTCCGCGCACCCGACGGCGGTCATCGCCCGGACGATCAAGGGCAAGGGCGTGCCCGAGGTCGAGGACACGAACGGATGGCACGGCAAGCCCCTTCCCGAAGACCTCGCGCACAGCGCCATCGAGGCGCTGGGCGGAGTCCACCACGAGACCTTCCGCACACCCCCGCCGCAGCGGGCGACGGGGGACCAGCCCACGCGTGTCGTCGACGCGCCCGGGGCGCCCGTCTACGAGCTGGGCGACGAGGTGGCGACCCGCACCGCATTCGGCGAGGCCCTCGCGGCCCTCGCGAGCGTCGACGACATCGCGGTGGTGGACGGGGATGTCGGCAACTCCACGCACGCAGGCCTGTTCGCGCCCGCGTCGCCGGACAGGTTCTTCGAGGTCGGCATCGCCGAGCAGCAGCTGATCTCGGTGGCCGTGGCGCTGGACGTGCGCGGCTTCCGCCCGTTCGCGTCGACGTTCGCGGCCTTCTTCTCGCGCGCGTACGACTTCATCCGCATGGCCGCGATCTCGGGATCCGACCTGAGGCTGTGCGGCTCGCACGCCGGCGTCGAGATCGGCGAGGACGGGCCGTCGCAGATGGCCCTCGAAGACATCGCCGCGCTCCGTGCGATCCACGGCTCCACCGTGCTGTATCCGTGCGACGCTGTCAGCGCCGCGGCCCTGACGCGCGAGATGGTCGGGATGTCGGGCATCTCGTATCTGCGCACGACGCGCGGAGCGTACCCGGTGCTGTACCCGAACGACGAGACCTTCCCGATCGGCGGCAGCAAGACGCTGCGATCCGGCGACGGCGATCAGGTCGCCCTGATCGGAGCGGGGGTCACCGTCCACACCTGCCTGGCGGCGGCGGACGAGCTCGCGCAGCAGGGGATCACGGCGCGCGTCATCGACCTCTACTCCGTCAAACCCGTCGATCGCGACGCGCTCGTGGACGCCGCTGCCGCTGTCGGGGGGCGGTTCGTGATCGTCGAAGACCATCACATCGAGGGCGGCGTCGGCTCGGCCGTCCTCGAGGCGCTCGCCGACGGCGACGAGCCCCTGCACGCGACCCTCCTCGCGGTGCGGGGCATGCCCGGCTCGGGCACCGCAGCCGAGCTCATGAGCCAGGCCGGCATCGGGGTCGGCGATGTCGTGCGCGCCGCCCGTGCGACCCTGGCGGAGCACGGAGCGCTGTGATGGCGCGCCCGCGACGCGATCCCACGCAGGTCACCGCGCAACCCGCCCTCACCACGTCCACCGGACGTCGGTGGCTGGTGTGGGGCGGAGTGCTTGCCGCCGTGACGCTCGCGATCCTGGTGACGCTCGCCGTCACGCGTGAACCGGCCGCGTGGGCGGCGTGCGCCCTGATCGCGGCCCTGTATCTGACCATGGTCGTCGTGCGTTTCGCGGTGCCCTCGTCTCGCATGCGGCTCGTGCTGCTCGCGTGCCTGATGGGCACGATCGCAGTGACGGCCGTCGTGTCGCTGGTCCTGGTGGGGGCGCTGTCGGCCGGGGGAGGATGATGCCTCAGGTCCGGTTGCGCCCGCTGAGCACCCGCAGCAGGAAGGCGATGAGCGCGATCACGCCCACGATGATGGCGACCCACAGCAGCCACTGCAATGCCGCATTCAGGCCGCTGACGATCGCGACGATGATCGCGATGATGACGATGATGATCAGTGCGATGCTCATGAGGTTCTCCGTTGTTCGATGTGAGTCCGATGGAACGTCAGGTGTCCCACTGTTCCTGTTCGGCGGCCGTACCGACACCCTCTTGAACATCCCCGACGGGCGTGATAGCGCGTCCTACGCCACGCGGTAGCGCTCGGCGTCGCGCTCGCGCAGCGTCAGGCCCGTCCCGGGCGCCGTGCCGTCGAGGTGCAGCGTCCCGCCGCGCGGATCGAGCGTGCCGTCGAACAGGCGCGTCTCGATCCGCACATGGTCGTGGAACCATTCCAGGTGGCGCAGGTTCGGCGTCGCCGCCGCCACGTACGCGTGCAGGTGCGGGCTGCAGTGCGCCGAGACGTCCAGACCGTGCGCTGCGGCGACTGCCGCCGCACGCAGCCACTCCGTGATCCCGCCGCATCGTGAGGCGTCGATCTGCAGGCAGTCGACGGCCTGCGCCCGGCACATGCGCTGGAAGTAGATGAGGTCGAAACCGTATTCGCCGGCTGCGACATCCGCATCGATCGCGTCCCGGACCTCGCGCAGCCCGTCGAGGTCGTCCGACGAGACCGGCTCCTCGAACCAGCGCACGTCGAGGTCTGCGGCCGCATGCGCGAGCCGGATGGCCTGCTTGCGGGTGTAGGCGCCGTTCGCGTCCACGTAGAGCTCGGCCGCCGGCCCGATCACGTCGCGTGCCTGCCGCATCCGCTCCAGATCCCGCGGCACCTCGCCGCCCCAGGACTGGCCGATCTTGATCTTCACGCGCGGGATGCCCTCGTCGTGCACCCACCCGCCCAGCTGTTCGGCCAGCCGCTGGTCGGAATAGGTGGTGAAGCCTCCGCTGCCGTACACCGGGACCACGTCGCGCACCGCGCCCAGCAGTCGGTGCAGGGGGATGCCGAGAAGCCGGGCCTTGAGGTCCCACAGGGCGGTGTCCACCGCCGAGACGGCGTAGCCGATCGCGCCCTGACGTCCGCTGTTGCGCACCGCAGCGACCATCGCCTCGAAGCAGCGGCCTGTCTCGAGCGCATCGAGCCCGACCACCAGCGGCGCCAGCGTCCTGCCGGCCACCGCGCCGCACTCCTGCGCGCCGTAGGTCCACCCGGTGCCGACGACCCCGCCGGAGTGCGCCTGGACGAGCACCATCGTCGTGGAGTCCCACGCGATCGTGCCGTCCGCCTCGGGGTCGTCGGTCGGGATCGTGTACACGCGGACGTCGAGGCCCTCGATGCGCGCATCCGTCACCCCGTCCATGTTCTCGCCGCCTCGCCGTCGACCCGGTTCAGTCGTCGTGGTCGGCGTCGCGCTTCCTGCCGTGGTGCAGCGTGCCCTTGACGCGTTCGATGCCCTCGGTGACCAGCGCCTTGGCCGTGTCGACCACGACCGTCGGCAGCTCGGGGTCGCCGTGCAGCAGCGCCTCGGCCGTGTTCTTCGCGAACTCGCGGGTGATGTCGGGCGGCAGCGGCGGCACGTTCTTGCTCGTGTACGCGTCGATCAGCGTCACGCCGCGGCGGGCGAACGCGGTCTCCCACGCGGCGGCGACGTCGTCGTCGCTTCTGACCCGGATGCCCTCGAACCCCAGCAGCTCGGCCCAGCCGGCGTAGTCGACCGACTCGACGTCCTGCGAGACCGGCCACACCGGGTTGGCGTCCTCGGTGCGCATCTCCCACGACACCTGGGTGAGGTCGTCGTTGTGCAGCACCAGGATGATCAGCTGCGGGTCGGACCACTGCTGCGCGTACTTCTTCACCGTGATCAGCTCGTTCAGGCCGAGCATCTGGAACGCGCCGTCGCCGATCGTGCAGACCACGCACCGGTCGGGGTACGCGAACTTCGCCGCCGTCGCATACGGCATGGCCGCCAGCATGCTGGCCAGGCGTCCCGACAGGTCGCCCTTCATGCCGCGGCGCAGCCGGATGTGATGGCCGTACCAGTCCGCGGTCGACCCGGCGTCGGCGGTGACGATGGCCTGCGGCGGCAGCCGCTTGTTGAGCTCGTGGTACACCCGGCGCGGGTTGACGCCGTCGTCGTAGCCGACGAGCGCCTGGGCCTGCATCTCGTCCTCCCACTCGGCCATCTCTTCGGCGACCTTGTCCTGCCAGCTGTGGTCGGCCTTCTCCTCCAGGTGGGGGATGAGCGCCGTCAGGGTGGCCTTCACGTCGCCCCACAGGTTCAGCTCGGTGGGGTAGCGCAGCCCCATCTGCTCGGGCTTGAGGTCCACCTGCACGGCGCGTGCCTGGCCACTCGGGGGCAGGAACTGGCCGTACGGATAGTTCGTGCCCAGCAGGACGAGCGTGTCGCACTCGTTCATCTGGTGGACGCTGGGGAGCGACCCCAGCAGCCCCAGCTGCTGCGAGTGGTAGGGGACGTCGGAGGGCACGACCTGCTTGGCCCGCAGCGACGTGATGATACCGGCGCCGCACAGCCGGGCGGCCTCCAGCACCTCGTCGGTGGCGCCGTCGGCGCCGTTGCCGACGAAGAACGTCACCCGGCTTCCGGCGTTGACGATCGCCGCCGCCTGCCGGATCTCGTCCGCCGGCGGCGTGATGGCGGTCGACGGGGCCACGGCGCTGGAGCGGGACACCCAGTTCGCAGGCTCGAGCTCGGGCATCGGCATCCCCTGCACGTCGTGCGGCAGGATGACCACGGCCGGCCCCAGCCGCACCCGGGCGGTGCGGAACGCGGTGTCGATGACCGCCTGCGCCTGGGCCGGCGAGACCACCGTCTGCACGTAGACGGCAACGTCCGCCATCGTGCGCTCGAGGTTGCTCTGCTGCTGCGTGAACGTGCCGAGGGCGCTGAGCCCCTGCTGGCCGACGATGGCCACGACCGGCTGGTTGTCCATCTGCGCGTCGTAGAGCCCGTTGATCAGGTGGAAGGCACCGGGGCTCGAGGTGGCGATGCACACGCCGACCTCGCCGGTGAACTTGGCGTGCGCGGTGGCCATCAGCGCGCAGATCTCCTCGTGCGTCGGGCGCACGTACTGCAGGCCGTGCTCGGCCCGCTGCGCGTCGCCGAGCGCGCCGTCGAACTCTCCGATGCCGTCTCCTGGGAAGGCGAAGACCCGACTGACACCCCACTCCCTGATGCGCTGAATCACGAAGTCGCTCACCGTTGCCATGTCCGTTCCTTCCTTCTCATCGGCCGGTTGCGCCATCCCGGATGAAACGGGATGCCGCGCGCGCCGCGATCGCCATGATCGTCAGGGCCGGATTCGCACTGCCCTGGGTGGGCAGCACGCTCCCGTCGACGATCAGCAGGTTCGGCACCGCGAAGCTGCGGCAGTCCCCGTCGACGACGCCGTCCTCGGGTGAGGCCGCCATCCGCGCGCCCCCGACCAGGTGCGCGTACCGCTCGATCGTGATGACCTCTTCGGCGCCGGCCGCGGTGAGGATGCGCTCCATCACGGCGGTCGCCGCCCGCACGAGGGCCCGGTCGTTCTCGCACTGCGTGTAGTCGAACCGTGCGATCGGCATGCCGTGGCGGTCCTTCTCGTCGGCCAGCGTCACCCGGTTCTCGGGCTGTGGCAGAAACTCGCACAGCGCGCCCAGGCACGCCCAGTGCACGTAGTCGCTCATGTAATCGCGGAGGGTCGCGCCCCAGTGTCCCTGCGCCGCGACGTGCTCGGCCCAGGTGATCGGCAGCGGCGAGACCGTCTGCACCGAGAAGCCGCGCCGGTAGGGTGCGTCGGGGTCGGTCTCGTAGAACTCCTCGGTGCTGACCTCGGGCGGCGGCCCCTTCCACATCCGCACCTCGCTCGCGAAGCGGCCGCCGGTCTGCGGGGCGCCCTGCACCATGAGGTAGCGGCCGACCAGGTCGAAGTCGTTGCACAGGCCGTCCGGAAAGCGGTCGCACGCCGAGTTCAGCAGCAGTCGCGGCGTCTCGATGGAGTAGCCCGCCAGGGCCACCGCCCGGGCGCGCTGAAAGCGCTGCACGCCGCGGCGCACATAGTGCACGCCCGTGGCCCGGCCGGTGCGCGGGTCGATCTCGATGCGCGTGACCATCGAGTCCGCTCGCACCTCGGCGCCGTGCGCGAGGGCGTCGGGGATGTGCGTGATCAGCGGCGACGCCTTGGCGTCGACCTTGCATCCCTGCAGGCAGAAGCCGCGATAGATGCAGTGCGGCCGGTTGCCGAAGCGGCCGTTCGAGATGGCGACGGGACCGACGCGGGTGGCGATGCCGGCGGCTTCGGCGCCGCGCTGGAACAGCTCGCCGTTGCCTGAGACCGGGTGGGGGCGGTGCGGGTAGGAGTGCGGGTCGCCCCAGGGCCAGTGCTCGCCGGCGACCGGCAGCTCGGCCTCGATCAGCTCGTAGTGCTCGCGCAGGTCGTCGTAGCCGATCGGCCAGTCGGCGCCGACGCCGTCCTGGGAGCGGGTGCGGAAGTCGCTGGGGTGAAAGCGCGGCGTGTAGCCCGCGTAGTGGATCATCGAGCCGCCCACGCCCCGGCCGGAGTTGTTCGATCCGAGGGGCACAGGGTCATCGCCGCCGATCTCGCGCGGCTCGGTCCAATAGAGGTTATGCGATCCGGCCTCGTCGCTGACCCAGTCGGCCTGCGGGTCCCAGAAGGGCCCGGCGTCCAGGCCCGCCACCGTCATGCCCGTGCGCGCGACGCGCTGCATCAGCGTCGAGCCGCCGGCGCCGCAGCCGACGATCACGAGGTCGATCTCGTCGTCGTCGTCGAACGTGCGCATGTCCTCGCGCAGGCCCGGCGCCAGCTGCAGCCCGTCGCGACTGAGCAGCCACGCGGATTCGTTGCGCTCGCGCACTGCGGTCATGGTGCTTCCCGTTCCGCCGGTCGCACCGGATCGTGGCGGGGGCGCACGTCGTGCACCTCGAACGACTCCAGCCGGTCGACCCCGAGGTTCTTGTACCCGCGCGGGTAGGCGGGCCCGTCGAATCCGATCTCGTTCCAGGCCCAGGGGTGCGAATAGAACGCCGTGCAGGCGTAGCGCATCCACAGGCTCCACACCTGGGCGGCGATCATGCCGTGCCATCGTCCCGTGTCGCGCTCCTGGACCGCTCTCAGGATCTGCTCCTGCTGCTCCCACCCGGACTGCGCGAACGTCGTGCCGTGGGCGGCGCGCGCGTCGTCGTCCAGACTCCCCAGGCTGTCGCGCCACGCCTGGCCGTCAGTGGGCATCGACTCGTAGTGCCAGCCGTCGGTCTGCCCTTCGGCCAGGCGGGCGTCCACCATCTGCACGACCGGCACCCGGGGGTCGGTCCGCTGGTACAGCAGCTGGTCGAACAGCGCCGCGGCCGCCGCCTCTTCGGCCTCGGTGAAGAAGCGCGTCGCGGGCTGGCGTCCGAGCCTGCCCTGCACGACCGTGCGCGTCACGTCGTCCCAGTGCCGCGCGTGCGCGGCCACGTCGAACCCGGGATACCGCCCGCCGCCGTGCTCAGGTTCCAGGGGCAGAGCGCTCACTTCTCGCGCCTCAGCACCGCCGCGAGGATTCCCATCCCGCCGACGAGCGTCACCAGCAGTGGCGCCATCAGGGGCGGGCCCATCTCCATGTTGTAGCGGAAGTTGCGCCACCCGCCGGGCTTCTGCCCGATGCCGCGGGCGTGCAGCCACACGCCCTGGAGGCCGTTGGCGATCACCGTGGCCGACGCGAGCGGAAGCAGCGTCTTGGCGGCGCGCCGGCTGCACGCCCCCGCCACGCCGGCGACCGCGCCGACCGGGCCGAGCATGATCGGCGCCCACATCCAGCGGTTGCCGAAGCTGGCTTTGTCGTGCTCGAAGAAGATCTCGGCCGCCGTGACGACGGCCCCGGCCGCCGTCATCCCCGCAAGGCTGCGCTCGAATCGTCCGGTGCGCACATTGCGCAGCATCCGGTCGATGCCGTAGACGGCCTCGTCGACGCCGACGACGGAACGGTTCCGGAACATGGCTACTCACCCTCCTGACACGGGGAATGGACACAGCGTCCTTGAGAGCGTGCGCGTGCCCGCGCAGCCCGGCAAGGGGGTGGCGAATGAAGCCCGCGAGGTGTACGAGGTGGGCGGCGCCGACCGCTAGCACAGGAGAAGCGCTTCTGTCACCCGGCTGGCCCGCGCCCGGCGGCCCGCCTAAATTCCAGATTTCCGCGAGGAAGGGGCTCTCACGATGAACAATCGCAGGCGGGAGGCGGTGACGGGATACCTGTTCATCTCGCCGTGGATCATCGGGTTCCTCGTGTTCACGGCCGGGGCCATGGTCTACAGCCTGGTGATCTCGTTCACCCACTACAGCCTGGCCACCGGTCAGGCCACGCCCGCGGGGCTCAGCAACTACGCCGAGCTGTTCCAGGATCCGAAGGTGGCGATGTCACTGGGCAACACGCTGTTCTACGCGGTCATGGCCGTTCCCGCCGAGATCGTCGTGGCCCTCGCTCTCGCCCTCGTGCTCGACCGGCTGACGCGGGGCACCGGTTTCTTCCGCACCGTGTACTACCTGCCCAAGATGACGCCGGCGGTTGCCACGGCATCCGTGTTCTTCCTGCTGCTGAACGGCAACACCGGAGCCGTGAACCGGCTGCTGGCCGTGTTCGGCATCCAGGGGCCGCAGTGGCTCGTGGACCCGGCCTGGATCAAGCCCAGCATCGTGCTGATGACGCTGTGGACCGTGGGCGGGACGATGGTGATCTTCCTGGCCGCACTGAAGAACGTCGGTGCCGAGCTGTACGAGGTCGCAGCCCTCGACGGGGCCGGACCCGTTCGCACGTTCTTCTCCATCACTCTGCCGATGATCTCAGGAGCGATGTTCTTCAACGTCATCGTGCTGTCGATCGCCGCGTTCCAGATCTTCGATCAGGCCTACGTGCTGTTCTGGCGCGATCAGACCAACGCGTCGCCCGACGCGTCGCTGTTCTATGCGATCTACCTGTTCCAGCAGGCCTTCCGGCAGTTCGACTTCGGGTTCGCCGCAGCGATGGCCTGGCTGCTGTTCGTGATCATCCTGGTGATCTCGCTCATCCAGACGAAGGTCGGCAGCCGATTCGTCTACTACGAGGGGAGCCGATGATGGCCGTGTCGCAGGAGACCGTCGGAACCGCCGTCCCCGCCCACGCCGAGGCGCTCGCCGCCGCGGTTCCCGGGCGCCGGCGCCAGGGGTGGCGTCCGCAGACGTTCCTCGGCCGGTTCATCCTGGGCGCCGTCGCGCTCGCGGTGACCCTGCTGTTCCTGTACCCGCTGGTTTGGCTCATCTCGGCGAGCCTGAAGCCCCGCGGCGAGGTGTTCGACAACTGGCTCATCCCGCAGACGCTGCAGCCGCAGAACTACGTCGAGGTGTGGAACCAGCTGCCGCTGCTGAGCTGGATGTTCAACAGCGTCTCGATCGCGCTGCTGGCGGCGACCACCGTGGCCGTGTCGAGCTCGCTGGTCGCCTTCGGGTTCGCGCGCTTCCGCTTTCCGGGCCGCCAGGTGCTGTTCGGGCTGGTGCTGGCCACGATGATGCTGCCCGGCGCGGTCACCATGATCCCGATCTACCTGATCTGGAAAGAGCTCGGGATGCTGGGGACCTGGGTGCCGCTGTGGGGCATGAACCTGTTCGGCTCGGCGTTCTACATCTTCCTGCAACGGCAGTTCTTCCTCGCGCTGCCCTCGGATCTGTTCGACGCCGCCACACTCGACGGCGCCGGCGCCTGGACGCAGTTCTGGCGGATCGCGATGCCGCTGTCGATCCCGTCGTTCATCATCGTGTTCCTGTTCGAGTTCCAGGCCAGTTGGAACAACCTGCAGGCGGCGCTGATCTACCTGAACGCGGGTTCCCCGTCGGATTTCACCGCGCCGCTGGGCATCGCCTACGCCATGACGAAGTACAGTCCCACCGCCGGCGGACACGGCGACTACCAGTACGTGATGGTGGCCGCGCTCGTGGTGACCATCCCGATGTTGATCCTGTTCGCGTTCGGGCAGCGCTACTTCGTGCAGGGGATCGCCACGACGGGGACGAAGGGATGACGGTTCCTGCGTCCTTACCCGAGCAGTAGCACAACGCAGGAGGAGAAGAAAGGGTCTGGGTGCGGCATCCACCCCGCCCATAGCTTCGCCTCGACACTTCTCACCCGGCGTCGTCGGCCGGAGGATCAGGAGACACCCATGCGCACGCGCATCGTCGCCATCGCCGTCGTCGGCATGGCAGCGCTCGCCCTGACCGGATGCACCGGCAGCACCGCCGGCACCGCGGCCGCCGCCGGCTCCGCGTTCACCGCCAAGCCCACCGGCACGCTCAAGGCCTGGGCGTTCGACAACGCCGACGACGTCGGCAAGGCGCGCCTGGACTATGCGGCCGCCCAGCTCAAGGGCGTCACGATCGACATGGACACCACGACCTTCGACGCGCAGAAGTTCACGACCCGCATGGCCGGCGGCAACGTCCCCGACGTCGTGCAGATGGACCGCCGGTTCGTCACCCAGTACGCCGCGCAGGGTCTCATCCAGCCGTTGGACGCGTGCTTCACCGCGCAGAAGGTCGACCCGGCGCAGCGCTGGTACCGGGCGGTGGTCGCCGACGTCACCTACAAGAAGAAGGTGTGGGCGGTGCCGCAGTTCTACCAGCCGCCGGCCATCATCGTGAACATGAAGGTGCTGAACGCCGCCGGCGTCAGCCCCGACCAGATCGACACGTCAAAGCCCGACGAGCTGATGGCGGCCGTCGGCAAGATGTACAAGAGCTCGGGTGGCGTGCCCACCGTCCTCGGCTTCGATCCGGTGGCCACCGGCCAGGCGGGCCTGTGGGTGCTCAGCCAGGGCGGCAGACTCGCCGACGCCGACGGCAAGCCGACCCTCGACGACCCGGCCAACGCCGCCGGCATCGACCTGCTGAAGAAGCTCGTCGACGCGCAGGGCGGTTTCGCGAAGGTGAAGAGCTTCAGCGACGCGTTCGACACGTTCGGTGACAAGAACCAGTACGTCGCCGGTCAGGTGGGCGCTCAGGTCAACGCCCAGTGGTACCCGAACGTGCTCTCGCCGTACATCGGCAAGATCGACATCCGCGCCGTGCCGTTCCGCGGCAAGGACGGCAAGCCCTTCTCGGTCGCCGGCGGCACGGCGTTCGTGATCCCCGTGGGGGCCAAGAATCCGTCGGCGGCGTGCGCGTGGATGAACGACATCACGTCGCTCGACTCGTGGCTGGCCGCAGGCCAGGCGCGCGCGAACACCACCGCGAAGGAGCACGGGGTGAACACCGGACTGTTCACCGGTTCGCCCGAGGCCGACAAGCAGGTCCGCGACACGTGGGTGAAGCCCTCGGGGAACAAGGACTTCGACCAGGTGATCGCCACGTACTACGACGTGGTGGGCTACGGCACCACGTACGGCTCGTCGCCGGCCGGTCAGACGATCGACACCGAGCTGACCAACGCCGTCACCTCGGCGCTGCTCGGCGAGAAGAGCATCACGCAGGCTCTGCACGACGCGCAGGCCACGGCGATGCGGGCGTACGACAAGGCCGCCGGCCAGTGACCAGCGGCCGGCGGCGGCGACGGCCGCTCAGCCGTCGCCGCCGCCCGCGTCCACGATCCGGTACTCGTAGCGCAGGCGCAACGCGAGCTGCACGCCCGACAGACGCGCCTCCTCGCGGCTGCGGGTAGCCCAGGTCCCGTTCGCCGGCGAGCCGGTTCATCCATGCGCCGTCCTTGTGGACGGTCTCGACGACGCCCGTCATCCTCGTGTCACCCTCTTCCGATGCCGCGGGGCCCGGGTCGCGCCGCCCGAGTCATGCGGCCTCAGATCATGCGGGCCGGGTCATGCCACCCCGGCGAGCTGCCGGGCCTTCGCGGTCAGCTCCTCGCTGGTGTGGCGCTCCTGGTCGCAGTTCGCCGTGAGCAGCTCGGCAGCATTCAACTCGCCCAGCCCGGTGGCCGCGGCGATCAGGACCTCGTAGGCCGCGATCTCGTAGTGCTCGGTGCCCAGCGCCGCGCCGACGACCACGGTGTCGGCGAGGTCCTGGCTGGACTTGCGCAGCAGCGCATCACCCTCCTTCGCGAGGCCCCGCGTGGTCGGGCTCGGCGCTTCGTCCACGGCGATGCCGAGCTCTGCGCACACGGTGTGCAGATTCTCGACCTGCTGACGGGTCTCGTCGGCATGGTGCCGGAACATCGCCTTGAGCTCTTCGGACCGAGCGTTCTCCTCGAGGTCTCCGAGCATCTTGAGCGAGTCGTCCTCCATGCTCAGGGCCATTCCGATCTGGTACTCGAACAGCTCCCGCGGAGTGTCGAAGTGCTCGAACATGCGAACCACCTTCCTCATCGTCTGCTTCTGTCGTCGATTGCGTCCACCGAGGCTCGCATGTCCACCGGTATGGGGCGTTCCCCCTTGACAAATCAACCGGGTGCCCTTTCGGCTGTCAGGGGGGACAATGAGGACGAAGCGCGACCCCTGATGCGCGATCCGATTCCACTGAGTGACCGCCTGAGAGTTCCGCACGCCGTGGGCCCGGAGGGCAGGTCGCGGTTGCCGAGGGACGCAGAGGAGGTCCACGCCATGGGGAAGTTCACCTACGAGGGGTCGGTGAAGGTCGACTTCGAGGACCGGACCCTCGCGCATCTGCTGGTGGTGATCGCCTCGAAGCTCCGCCGCGGAGAGGCGTTCAATTTCAGCTGGCGCGATGACGCCAGCGTCGGCGACGGGCGCACGACGGTCTGGATGCACCCGCACGCGTCGCTGGTCTACAAGTTCTACGGCAGCCGCCGTCCGAAACTGAACGCGGCCTGGATCGACGCGCTCGCGATGGCTGCGAACTCGCCCGCCGGTCTGTACGTCGTCGCCGAGCCGGCCGAGCGGGAGGCATCGCCGGCAGCCGAGCCGGAGACGGCGCCGACGACGGAGTTCACGTCCTGATCCGGGAGCCGAGCACGCCTGTGTCCGCATCCGGGGGAGCGCGCGCCCCCTCCCGGAGCAGTGCCCGGGCGCCGGCGGCCCGTTGGGCCCGACCCGATCGGCCGCCGGCGCTCGTGGACGTGCTCATTCCGACGGCCGACCGGCCTGCGGAGCTCGCGGTCACGCTCGCGGGCCTGGCGGCACAGGACGATCCCGCGTTCCGGGTCGTGGTCAGCGACCAGTCCGAGGACCCGGATACCCTGCAGGCACCGGCCCTGGCCGCGATGGTCCGCGTGCTGCGGGCGCAGGGCCGGCAGGTCGAGATCGTCCGTCACCTGCCCCGCCGCGGCATGGCCGAACAGCGTCAGTTCCTGCTCGATCGCGCACGAGCCGCGGCGGTCCTGTTCCTCGACGACGACGTGTGGCTCGAACCGGGCGCCCTGTCCACGATGCATTCCGCGCTGGGCGCGCTCGGATGCGGATTCGTGGGCATGGCCGTGCAGGGGCTGTCGTACCTCGACGACGTGCGGCCCGAAGAACAGGCGGAGTTCCTGCTGTGGACCGGCCCCGTCGCCCCCGAGCGCATCCGCCGGGACAGCCCCGCGCACGCGCGGTCGCGACTGCACAACGCGGCGAACCTCGCGCACATCGCCCTGGCCCGGGGGTTGACCGACGGCCACTGGCTGCCGTACCACGTCGCCTGGATCGGCGGCTGCGTCCTGTACCGCCGTGACGCTCTGGAGGCATGCGGCGGCTTCGGCTTCTGGCGGGATCTGCCCGCCGCACACGTCGGCGAAGACGTCGTCGCGCAATGGCGCGTGATGGAGCGCTTCGGCGGTGCGGGCATCCTTCCGAGCGGGGCGGTGCACCTCGAATCCGCCACGACGCTGCCGGATCGACGGGTGGACGCACCCGACCACACGCTCCGGCCGGAGCAGTAGCCTGCTTCTCCTGCTTCTTCAACCCCCTTCGTGATCGTCTCCGTCGGCGGTGACCATGTCGATCGATGCGAAGGAGGTCGATCGGATGGTCAGGACATCGAACGAGTGGGACACCGCGGAGCAGCAGGCGCTCGTGATCGAGAACATCCCACTGGCCCGCTCACGGGCCCGACGGTACTTCCGTCAGGACCCCGCACGCGACGAGGACCTCGTGCAGGTCGCCTACGTCGGCCTGGTCAAGGCCGTGCGCGGCTATCGGGCCGGGGCCGGGGCCGGGTTCGCGGCATACGCGGTGCCCACGATCGACGGCGAGGTCAAGCGCTACCTGCGCGACCACGGCTGGTTCGTGCGTCCGCCGCGTCCGCAGCAGGATCTGAACCGTCGCATCGCCCGCCGGCTGCCGCAGCTGATGCAGGAGCTCGGGCGGCAGCCCGACCACGACGACCTGGCCGTCGCGCTCGGCGAGCCACGCGATCGCATCGACGGTGCGGTCGCGTGCGCGGCAGGGCTGCGCCCCGCGTCGTTGGATGCCGCAACCGGCGCCGATTCGGCCGCGTCGCTCGGCGACGTGCTGGCCGACGACCGGGCCGACCCGGCGTCCTCCGAGCTGCGGGCGATGGTGCGCGCGGCGGTGCGGGCGCTGCCGGTGCGGGAGCGCCAGATCGTGTATCTGCGATTCTTCGAGGACCTGCCGCAGCGGGTCATCGCGGATCGGGTCGGGATCTCGCAGATGCACGTGTCGCGTCTGCTACGGCGGACGATGGCGTTGCTGCAGACGGAATTGGTGTCGTGAGGTCGTCGAGATGAAGCTCCTGCACGGCATCCAGGACGTCCGAGACCTCGACGGCCAGCAGTGCCGGGTCCGGCTCATCGGCGAAGGCCTCGCCGCGCCGCACGCGCTCGTCGGTGAGCACGATGTGCGGACCGGGCGGCGGACCCCACTCCGCGGCGAGCGCCGGCCCGAACAGGACCACCGAGGGACGCCGGTAGGCCGAGGCGAGGTGCGCGGCACCGGTGTCGGCCGACACGACCAGCCGGGCCGACGCGATCAGCGCCACGAGGTCGGCCAGGCTCGTGCGCCCCGCGAGGACGGCGTCGCGACCGCATCCGGCTGCGGCCGCGATGCTCAAGGCCCGCGCGCGCTCGGACGCGCTCCCGGTGACGACGACCTCGTGACCGGCATCGCCGAGCGCGCGCATCACCGCCGCGAACCGCTCGGCCGGCCAGCGCCGCGCGCCGTACCCCGCTCCGACATGCACGATGGTGGCGCCGCACACCGCCGGGGCGAGCACGGGCGTGCGCAGGAAGAGGTCGCGCGGGTCGGCGTCGACCCCGAACGCCGACACCAGCCGCGTCCAGCGCTCTCGCTCGTGCAGGTCGTCGCGCCAGTCCGGAAGGCTCCGATCGGCTCCGTCGACCTCGGGCACCCGGTGCGCGATCGTCAGCCGCGCCCGCCACTCCTGCACGATGCGGCGGCTGCACGCTCCGGAACCGTGCAGGTTCACCGCGACATCCACCGCACCCGGATGGTGCAGCCACTCCGAGTCCAGCCCGTGCACGGGGACCAGACGGTCCACGCCGCCGATGAGCTCCACGATCGGACGCAGCCAGCCGTTCGTGGCCAGCACCAGTCGGTGGTCCCCGAACGCGCGACGCAGTCCCCGGATCGCGGGCACCGCGACCAGGAGGTCGCCGAGGTTCAGGGCCCGCAGCACCAGCAGCGTTCGCGTCATGCGGCCACGATAGGCACGGCGGGCGGTGCCTTGTCCAGGGGGTTTGCGGGCTCCCGCGATCGGGGAACGGTGTCGACATGAGCATGGCCTCCTCGCGCACGGCGGCCGTCCTGTTCGATCGGGACGGGACCATCGTCGAAGACGTCCCGTACAACGGCGACCCGGATCTCGTGCGCCTCATGCCGAGGGCTGCCCAGGCGCTGCAGCGGCTGCGCCGTGCCGGGGTGCGCACGGGGCTCGTCTCCAACCAGTCGGGGATCGGACGGCGGCTGCTCACGCATCGGCAGGTCGCGGCCGTCAACCGGCGCATCGAACGCGAGCTCGGCCGGTTCGACGTGTGCGTCTACTGCCCGCACCTGCCGTCGGACGGGTGCCACTGCCGCAAGCCGGCGCCGGGCCTCGTGCTCGTCGCGTGCGACATCCTGGGCATCGCCCCCGGTGCGGCGGTCGTCATCGGCGATACCGAGGCCGACATGCTCGCCGCGGCGGCGGCGGGCGCCCGCGGCATCCTGGTCCCGAACGCCCAGACCCTCGACGTCGAGGTGACGCGCGCGCACGAGAGCGCCGCCGACCTGCTCGCGGCGGTGCAGGCGGTGCTCGAGCCGGAGCCTGCCGGGACGAGGGCGCCGTGATGCGCAGAGTGCTCGTGGTGCGCCTTGACAGCGTCGGGGACGTCCTGCTCGCCGGCCCCGCCGTGCGGGCGATCGCGTCCTCGCCGACGGTCGACGAGGTGTGGATGCTGTGCAGCGACGCGGGTGCGGAGGCGGCCGAGCTGCTGCCCGGTGTGCACCGGACGATCGTCTGGGAGTGCCCGTGGATCGTCCGGGGCGATACGCCGGTGCAGGTCGCGGAGATGTTCGGCGTGATCGCGACCATCCGCGACGCCGGGTTCGACCGCGCCGTCGTCCTCACGTCGTTCCACCAGTCCTCGCTGCCGACGGCCCTGGTGCTGCGCCTGGCGGGGGTCGGCCAGATCGTCGGCGCGTCGATCGACCACGCAGGCGCGCTGCTGGACGCCCGGCTCGTGCCGGGCGAGAGCCTGGACGAGCAGATCCCCGAAGCCGAGCGGGCGCTGGCGATCGCCGCAGCGGGCGGGTACGCGCTGCCCGTCGGCGACGACGGGCAGCTGGCGGTGGAGGGGCTGGAGCCGTTGCCGGAGCGGCTGGCCGCAGCCGGACGGACCGTCGTCGTGCATCCCGGCGCGCACGCCTCTGCGCGCCGGTGGGCGCCCGAGCGGTTCGCGGCGGCCGTGCGGCTGCTGCACACCCGCGGCCATCGGGTCGTCGTCACCGGCGGCGCCGCCGAGGCCGCGCTCACCGCCCAGGTGTCGGGGGAGGGGCGGTACGCGCAGGACGCGGGCGGCGCCCTGACGCTCGCCCAGCTGGCGACCCTGCTCGCCCGGGCGGACGTGCTGGTCAGCGGCAACACGGGACCGGCGCATCTGGCCGCCGCGGTGGGAACGCCGGTGGTGTCGCTGTTCGCCCCGGTCGTCTCGGCGGTCTGCTGGGCGCCGTACCGGGTGCCGCACCTGCTCCTGGGCGATCAGGCGGCGCCGTGCCGCGACAGTCGCGCCGTGGACTGTCCGTACGCGGGCCACACGTGCCTCAACGGCGTCACGCCGCTCGAGGTCGTCGGCGCCTGCGAGCGCCTGACCAGGCGGTCGGTGCGGGAGGCGATGCCGGCATGAGGATCCTGTTCTGGCACATGCACGGCGGATACGCCGACAGCTTCCTGCGCGGACGCCATACGTATCTCGTCCCGACCGAGCCGGGACAGTCCCCGGTGCGCCCCGACCTGCCGCAGGTCCGCTCGATCGCACCGCGCGAGCTCGTCGACGAGGACATCGACGTCGTCGTCCTGCAGCGGCCGGCGGAGTTCGAGCTGACGCTGTCGATGACCGGTCGCCGCGCCGGTGCCGATGTGCCTGCCGTCTATCTCGAGCACAACGCCCCGCATCCGCGTGCGGCCGTGTCGCGGCATCCACTCGCCGACCAGCGGGAGCTGCCGATCGTGCACGTGACGCACTTCAATGACTTGTACTGGGACACCGGCGACGCCGTCACGCACGTCGTCGAGCACGGGATCCCCGACCCGGGTCCGCTGTATTCGGGCGGCCTGGAGCGGATCGGCGTCGTCATCAACGAACCGGCCCGGCGCGGCCGATGGGTGGGTGCCGACCTGCTGCCGGTGTTCGCGCAGTCGGCGCCGATGGACGTGTTCGGCATCGCCGCGGGCGGGATCGCCGAGCCGACGGTCGGCCACGGCGTGCACGACGGCGGCGATCTGCCGCCCGCGACGCTGCACGCCGAGCTGGCGCGACGCCGCGCCTATGTGCACCCCTACCGGTGGACCTCGCTCGGACTCTCGCTGCTGGAGGCCATGATGCTCGGGATGCCGGTGATCGCGGTCGCTGGGACGGAGGCGATCCGCGCCGTGCCGCCGGGCGCCGGCATCATATCTACGGAGCTTGCCGAGCTCACGCGCGGAGTGCGCGCGTACCTGGCCGACCCCGAGCTCGCGGCAGACGCCGGACGGCACGCCCGGGCGCATGCGCTCAGGTGCTACGGGCTGGAGCGGTTCCTCGCGGACTGGGACGACGTCCTGGCACAGGCCGTCGACGGGTTCGCGCGGCGCCGACGGCATGCACAGCGGGTCCGGGCCAGCGGCATTCGGGATGCCGTCCACAACGGCAAGGAGGCGCGATCATGAGGATCGCGATGATCTCGGAGCACGCGAGCCCGCTCGCGACGCTCGGCAGCCCGGACGCGGGCGGACAGAACGTGCACGTGGCGGCCCTGTCTGCGGCGCTGGCCGCGCGCGGGCACGTCATCTCGGTGTACACGAGACGGGATGCGCAGGATCTGCCCCGCCGGGTGCCGTTGGGCGAGCGCGTCGCGGTCGTGCACGTGGACGCAGGGCCCGCGCATCCGATCGCGCGGGACGACCTGCTGCCGTGGATGGACGACTTCGGCGACGACCTGGCCCGCACCTGGGCCGACGATCCGCCCGACGTGGTGCACGCGCACTTCTGGATGTCGGGACTGGCCGCCCTGCGCGGCGTGCACGCGCTCGGCGACGGTGCGCCTCCGGTCGTGCAGAGCTTCCACGCCCTCGGCCAGGTCAAGCGCCGGCATCAGGGCGCGGCCGACACCAGTCCCGTCCAGCGGCGCGTGCTCGAGCCGCGGGTGGGACGCCGCGTCGACCGGGTGATCGCCACCTGCTCTGACGAAGCGCGCGAACTGCACCTGATGGGCGTGCCACCCGGGCGCATCTCGTTCGCATCGTGCGGGGTCGACACCCACCTGTTCGCGCCTGAGGGCCCCGCGGCCGAACGCACGGACGCCTTCCGCGTGGTCGCGATGGGCCGGCTGGTGCCGCGCAAGGGCGTGGAACTGGTCATCGAGGCGATCGCCTCGCTGCGCGCGCGGGGCGTGGCCGACGTGGAGCTGCTGGTGATCGGCGGCTCCGAGCCGCGGGAGCAGGCCGCGTCCGACGAGGACGTCGCGCGCCTGATGGCCAGCGCCGACGCCTTGGGCGTGCGCACCCAGGTCCGCTTCCTCGGTCAGATCGCGCACGAGCTGCTGCCCGCCATCGTCCGTTCCGCCGACGTCGTCGCATGCACGCCCTGGTACGAGCCGTTCGGCATCGTCCCGCTCGAGGCGATGAGCACGGGCCGTCCCGTGATCGCGGCTGCCGTCGGCGGGCTCCTCGACACCGTGGTCCCCGGGGTGACCGGGCTGCACGTGCCGCCGCGCGACCCCGAGGCGATCGCCGACGCGATCCTCGCGCTGCGCGCCGACCCGGGCCTGGCTCGCAGACTCGGCGCCAACGGGCGCCGCCGCGTGCAGGACCGCTACACGTGGGGACGCGTTGCGCACGACACCGAACAGATCTACCGCCAGGTCGTGCACGGCATCGACGCGGTTGCAGCGAAGGCGGTGTCGTGATGGCGCTGCGACAGGCCGAGGCCGCACGCGCCGATCCGATCGCGCAGGTGCTGGAGGTCCAGCTCACTGCGCACGTCGCAGCAGTCGAGGCGCTGCGTCAGGTCCTTCCCGACATCGTCGCGTGGGGGCGGGAGCTGGCCGCCCGGCTGACCGCCGGCAGTCGGCTCATCGTGGCCGGCAACGGCGGATCGGCGGCCGAGGCGCTGCACCTGGCGGCCGAGCTCGTCGGCCGCTTCGACGGCGACCGCGCCCCGTTCTCGGCCATCGCGCTGCCGGCCGACCCGGCCAGCGTCACCGCGATCGGCAACGACTACGGTTACGCCGACGTGTTCGCCCGGCAGGTGCGGGCGCACGCGCGTCCCGGCGACGTGGTGATGCTGCTGTCGACGAGCGGTCGCAGTCGCAACCTGCTGACGGCCGCGCGCGCGGCGCGGGATGCCGGAGCCGACGTGTGGGCGCTCACCGGACCGGCACCGAGCCCCCTGGCCGGCCTCGGGGGCCGCGTCCTCGCGATCGCCGCACCAGCTCCCGCGGTGCAGGAGGCACACCTGGTCGTCATCCATCTGCTGTGCCGCGTGTTCGACGCGGCCGTGGGACGGGACCGGGCCGCGTCGACCCGGACGCCCGAGACGGAGAAGGAGCTCACATGAAGATCGCAGTCGTCGGAGACGCCCTGCTGGACGTGGACCTCATCGGAACCGCCGAGAGGCTCGCCCCCGACGGACCGGTGCCGGTCATCGCGTTCGACCGCGTCGTGCGCCGGCCGGGGGGCGCGGCGCTGGTCGCCGCCCTGCTCGCCCGCGACGGCGCCGAGGTCACCATGGCGACGGCGCTGGCCGAGGACTCTCCGGCGAACGACCTGCTCGAAGCGCTGTCGGACGTGAGCGAGGGCGGCGGACGCATCCGGCTGGCCTCGACGCGGCTGGACGGGCAGACGCCGGTGAAGACCCGCATTCAGGCCGACGGGCACGCGGTGGCGCGGCTGGACGAAGGCGACCCCTTCTGCCACGTCGATCCGTTCGGGATCGACGCCCTCGCCGCCGTCGCCGACTGCGATGCGATCGTGGTCGCCGACTATGGGCGCGGCGTCACCGAGGACTCCCGCCTGCGCCGGCTGCTCGAGTCCCGCGGGGCACGGATCCCGATCGTGTGGGATCCGCACCCCCGGGGTCCCCGGCCGGTCGTGACGGCACAGGTGGTCACGCCGGACGCGAAGGAGGCGGCGGCGTTCGGCCATCCCGTCGGCGACTCCGCGGCATCGGCGGGACGGGCGGCGGCCGCGCTGCGGGCGCGGTGGCACGTCGGCGCGGTCGCCGTCACGCTGGGGGGAACCGGGGCGGTCCTGGTCCGGCGCGACTGCGCCGCGCTTACGATCGCCACGCGGCCGGTCGTCCACGCCGACGAATGCGGCGCGGGCGACCGGCTGGCCGCGGCGACCGTGCGCGCGCTCGCCGCGGGGGCGAGCGTCACCGACGCCGTCGAACGGGGGGTCGCCGAAGCGAGCGCGTTCGTCGCGGCGGGCGGGGTCGCGACGCTCCGTCACCGGGTGACGGCCGCCGCAGGCGAAGCGGGGGACGCCTACGGGCTCGCGGAATCCGTGCGCGCCGCGGGCGGGCGGGTCGTGGCGCTCAGAGGCGACTTCGAAGCGCTTCGCGCTGACCACATCCACCTGCTCGCGGCGGCTCGGGCGCTGGGCGACTGCCTCATCGTGCTCATGTCGGGCGACCGCTCCGGCGACCTGTCCGCGTCGCACCGCAAGCCCCGGCACGCGGTCCCGCTGCCCGAGGCGGACCGGCGTGACGTGCTGATGGCGCTCGGCAGCGTCGACGGGGTGATCGTGGTGCGCGACGACGCCTTCCCGGTCGTCGTGGACCGTCTTCGTCCGGATGTCTGGGTCACGGCGGGAGGGCAGGGAGCCGGCGACGACATCGACGAACGATCCCTGGCCGGATGGGGCGGATGCGCGGTGACGATGCCCGCGTTCGCCGACGCACGGGCGGTGCCCACTCCGGCCCTGCGCTCGGTTGGTTGAGGTGGCCGCCATGACCGACGCGCGCCCCCTGGGCAACATCCTCATCACCGGCGGCGCCTCGGGACTGGGCGCGGCGGTCGCCGCGGCCGTCCGCGCCGAGGGCGCCCGGCCGATCGTGCTGGATCGCGACGTCGACGACGGACCCGACACGTACCGGGTCGACGTGTCCGACACCGTGGCGGTGGAGCGCACGGTCGCCGCCGTCGCCGCGGACGAGAGGGGCCTCGACGCCGTCGTCACGGCAGCCGGGATCGACCGGCCGGCCCGCTTCGACGAGCTGTCCGGTCGGGAGTGGGAGCACATCGTCGCCGTCAACCTGTTCGGAACGGCGGCCGTCGTCCGTGCCGCGCTGCCCGCGCTGGTCGCGTCCCACGGCCGGGCCGTGCTCATAGCGTCGTCGCTCGCGCTGAGGACCGTGCCCGATGCGACGGCGTACTGCGCGTCGAAGTTCGGTCTCGTCGGGTTCGCGCGCGCCCTCGTGCAGGAGACGCGGGGGCGGATCGGCCTGACGACGGTCTTTCCCGCCGGGATGGCCACGCACTTCTTCGAAGGACGAAGCGAGCAGTACAAGCCCGGGCGGGACGCCCACCTGATCGACCCCGCGCGGGTCGCGGACGCGATCGTGTTCGCCCTGCATCAGCCGCCCGGGATCGAGCTGCGCGAGATCACCATCTGCCCCGACGACGAGCCGTCATGGCCGTGATGCGGCGAGGTCGCACAGGTCGTCCCAGACCGTGTCGACGGTGACGTCGGCGACGAACGACACGTCGTGCGGGCAGCGCTGCGCGGACGACCCGGTGCCGGTGGCATCCTGCCCGCACACTGGGCACCGGGTGATCCAACCCAGGGCGACCCGATCGCGCGCCCGGCCCATGGGTGCGGCATTGATGGCGTTGCCGACCCAGAAGACCCCGACGGTCGGAGTGCCCACGGCGCCGGCGAGGTGGCGCGGCCCGCTGTCGTTGCCCACGAAGCCTGCGGCGCGGTGCAGCAGCGCGACGAGCTCCGGCAGCCCCAGGCGCCCACCGGCCGAGATCACGCGCGGCGCATCCGCCTCGCCCGCCACCGCGTCGGCAAGGCCTGCGTCCTCGCCGTCGCCGACCACCACGACGCCGAGGCTGCTGCGGGCGCATCGCCGGGCGAGCGCGGCGAAGCGGTCGAGCGGCCAGCGCCGACGCGGATCGGTCGCACCCGGATGCAGCACGACGTAAGGCGTCCCGTCGGGGACCCACGGTCCACGGCCGAGGTCGCGCTCGTGCGCGGTCAGGACCAGCCGCGGCGCGGTGACGGCGGTGTCGGCGCCGGCGAGGCCGGCGACCTCGAGCCACCGCACCACCTCGGACTGGTAGTACACGTAGGGCAGGTCGCGCTCCAGCGGCACTGCATCCGGTGCGCGCAGGCCGACCGTGTGTCGGGCGCCGAGACCGAGCAGGAACGGGTTGGAGAAGCGGCCGCCGCCGTGCAGCTGACACGCCAGATCAACACCCTGCGCCCGTACCCCGCCGACGACGTCGTCGCCGTCCGGTGCGGCGGCACCGCCGTCGTTCACGCCGGGTACCTGGGGCAGCGCCTCGACCTCGTCCACGGGGCCCGGGCGCCCGTGCAGCAGCGCACGGTGCGCCGACGTGCCCAGCAGCGTGATCGCGGCGGACGGGTAGGCGTCGTGCAGTGCCTGCAGCGCCGGAAGGGTTCCGACGAGGTCGCCGATGCCGCCGCCGCGCAGCACGACGATCGTGCGGACGTCCTCGAAACGCGTGCAGGTCATGCATCCTCCGTCGTCTGCTCCTCCTTTCCCCGGACGTCGCCAGGTGAAACGGGCGCTGCGCAACGGAATGGGGGCACGGAACCAGGTGTCAGCGGCGGTCCGGATGGGTACCCGAGAGGTATGGCAGCAGACATCGAGCAGATCATCCGCACCATCCGATCGGTGCGCCCGCGGGTGACGGTCGTGGGCGGCCTCGTGCTGGATCGCTGGGTGCAGGGCAGCGTCCGGCGGGTGAGCCGCGAGGCCCCCGTCCCGGTCGTGGACATCGCCCGCACCGACGAGCAGCCGGGGGGTGCGGCGAACGCGGCCGCGAACCTCAGCGCCCTGGGGGCGCGCGTACGGCTGCTGGCGACGGCGGCGGACGACGCCGCGGGTCGGTCCCTCATGCGGCTGCTGGCCGAGCACGGCGTCGACACCTCGGGCGTCGAGCTGACGGCGACCGGCGTCACCGCCTGCAAGACCCGCATGGTCGGCAACGGCCAGATCCTGCTGCGTGCCGACGTCGCGCCGCAGGGGCCTGCCTCGCCCGACGCCGAGCGGGGCTGGCTGGACGAGCTGGCCGCGCTCGGAGAGGACGGGACGGTCGTCGTCAGCGACACGACCGAGCCGTGCCTCAGCGACGCTTTCGTCGCGGGCATGGCGCGGCGCCGGATCCGCGCCCGCGTCGTGGTCGACGCCCACCGCCTCGCACGGTGGCGGGCCGTGGCCCCCGATCTCGTCACGCCCGACGCCGCCGAGGTCGAGGCCCTGCTCGGCAGGCCCCTCGCAGGGGACCGCATCGCCGCGGCCGGCGCCCTGGCCGCCGGGGTGCTGCGGGCGGTCGCCGCCCGTCACGTGGCGGTCACCCTCGACGCCGACGGCGCCGTCATGGCCGACCGGCAGGGCGTCCAAGCGCGCACGGCTCCCCGGGGTCGCGCCCCCGAGGCGCGCACCGCCGGTGCCGGCGACACGTTCGCGGCCGCGCTGACGGTCGCCGAGGCGGTCGGCTGCGCGCCGCAGGACGCCGCCGACTTCGCGCAATGCGCCGCCGATGTGGCCGTCGCGCACGAGGGCACGACGGTGTGCGGGCTCGACGATCTCGTCTATCGCTCGCCGCACGACGCGCGCATCGTGAGCGACGCCGTCCGGCTTCGCGATCTGCTGCACGACGCGGTCGCCCACGGCGCGCGCGTCGTGTTCACGAACGGATGCTTCGACATTCTGCACCCGGGCCACGCCGCCTATCTCGAACAGGCCAAGTCGCTGGGGGATGTGCTGGTCGTGGCGATCAACGACGACGCGTCGGTGCGCGGGCTGAAGGGCCCGTCGCGCCCGGTCAACCCCGTCGAGGACCGCGCCCGGGTGCTGGCCGCCCTCGCCCCCGTCGACTTCGTCATCCCATTCGCAGAGAGCTCGCCGGCGCGGCTGCTGTCGCTGCTGCGCCCGGCGCTGTACGTGAAGGGCGGGGACTACACACCCGAGATGCTCGATGAGACCGCGGTGGTGACGGCCTACGGCGGAGAGGTCCGGACGCTCGGCTATTTTCCGCGGTATTCGACCACGGCGCTCGTCGAGCGCATCGGGCGTCAGGGCCGGAGTTCCGGCTGAGATGCACCGACGACGGCGGCGATGTCAAGGGGGTCCGCACGGGCAGCCGTTCCCTCTAACGTCGCAAGCCAGGCAGACCGAGCCGAGGAGGGGACATGCCCGAGAGCAGCCAGGGGTCGACAACCGACGAGCAGGGGCCGGCGTTCCCCCCGCAGTCGCAGGAGCAGCCCGGAAAGCTCGGGCTGCAGCATCCACGTCCCGACCACGGCGAGCAGAGCTATCGAGGCCATGACCGCCTGGCCGGAAAGCGCGCCCTGATCACGGGCGGCGACTCGGGCATCGGACGCGCGGCCGCGATCGCGTTCGCACGCGAGGGCGCGGACGTCGCGATCGTGCACATGCCCGAGGAGCAGGAAGACGCGGACGACACGCTCCGGTTCATCCACGCGGCCGGACGCGACGGCCTGAGCCTGCCGGGGGATGTGCGCGACGAGTCCTTCGCCACCCAGATCGTGGACCGCACGATCACGAATCTGGGGGGCCTGGAGATCCTGGTGCTCAACGCCGGCTACCAGAAGGACCGGAACGGCCTCGAGAACCTTCCCACGGACGGCTTCGACCGCGTCATGCGCACGAACCTGTACGGCCTGATGTTCACGGCGCGCGCCGCCGTGCCGAAACTGCGCGCCGGCGCCTCGATCATCGTGACGACCTCGATCGAGGCGTTCCAGCCGGCGCCGCCACTGATCGACTACGCCATGACGAAGGCCGCGCAGGTCGCGTTCGTCCGCGGGCTCGCCCAGGAGCTCGGCCCCCGCGGGATCCGCGTCAACGGCGTGGCGCCCGGGCCGATCTGGACGCCGCTGATCCCCGCGACCGGGTGGGACGGGGATCAACTGGCCTCGTTCGGTCGGGACACGCCCCTGGGACGCGCCGGCCAGCCCGCGGAACTGGCCGGCGCCTACGTCTATCTGGCGTCCGACGACGCCTCGTACGTCTCGGCGGCCATCCTGCCCGTGACCGGGGGGAGGGTGCTGTGAGTGAGAAGGGGACGGCCGCCGTGGGCGAATCGAGGTCGGAGGCGAAATCGCGTCCCGTCCTGCCGGACGAGGTGTCGAAGCGGGTGGGGCTGTTCGACCGATTCGCCGAGTACGCCTCGCGCGTGGTCAGCAGGGCGTTGTTCTTCTGCCTGTGCGTCGTGCTCGTCGTCGTGTGGGCGCCGTCGATCTTCGTGTTCGGCAGCATCGACACCTGGCAGCTGATCATCAACACGGTCACGAGCGTGGTGACCTTCCTCATGGTTGCGCTGCTGCAGAACAGCCAGACACGCTCGGACCAGGCCCTCCAGCACAAGCTGAACGGGATCGCCGATGCGCTCAGCGACCTGCTGGGCGACGAGGGCGAGCCGGAGGGACAGAAGGAGCTCCACGAGGCGATCGGACTCGAGTCGCGCGAGAGCACGAGCGACAACCGCGCCGACAGATCCGGCGACGAGCGCGCTCGTTCGGGAAGGGAGTGACAATGGCCAAGGACACGACCGGCGGCGGTGGCATCCGCCGCGGCCCCGGCACCTCGAAGTCGGTGGACGGTGCGCAGGTGATCTCATCGACCGACCAGACGCAGGAGCGCGACGGGCGCACCCTGGTCACCGTCGATCACGATGTGATCCGCAAGTGGGCCGAGCATCGGGATGCCGAGCCCGCCACGATCGAGAACACCGAGCACTCCGGGCACCTGGGCGTGCTGACGTTCGACTTCGGCGGGGGATCCGAACGGGTGCGCACGGTCTCGTGGGAGGACTGGTTCGACACGTTCGAGCAGCGGGGGCTCAACTTCCTCTTCCAGCAGACCCACACCGACGGATCCGACTCGAACTTCTTCCGGCTCGAGAACCCGGATCGCGAAGACGCCTGAGCCAGGGGCGATCCGACTGGTCCTCCCCAGCGGCCGGACCGCCCCGTCATCCGGCGCCGTCGACGTCCTCGCCGTCGCCCTCCTCGCGGTCCTCCGCGGCCTCGTCGTCCTCTTCGGTCTCGGACCGCTCGCCCGCAGGGTCCTTCTGCGCGTCGGGGCCGACCATGTCAGGGCGTGGGGTCTGGGCGTGCCGGCCCGACCGGTCGGGCTTCTCGTAATCGAGGTTCGCTCCGTCCGTCATGGCGTCTTCCCCGGACCGCCGCGCTGCTTGCGCTCAGACACCTCCGCGTCGTGCTGGTCCTTCGCGGCACCGCGCGCGATGATGTCCGAGGTCGTGTCATCCGGGGCGGATTCGGCGCCGTACGTCCGCTGCTGAGCCTCGCTCGGCGTCTTGTGGGTGCGCGCGTCACCCTCCGGCGCGTCGGATTCAGGATGCTTCGTCCTCTTGTTCCTCATCCTCTGCCTCCTCGACTTCGGCCGCCATGCTGCGGCGACGGACCGACCACGGTAGTCCGGTGCCGACGCCCGGCCGAGCGGGTTGACAACGGGCGCAGGGCTGCTCCGCGGTTGTCAACCCCCTGGCCGTCGACGCGACACAGGAGTGCCCTGGTGTCATGACTGATCCACAGGCCAAGAGCCCGGTCCTCGAGAAGCACGTGAGCTACAGCCTCGTCGTCCCCGATCTCGCGGCGGCGTGGCTGTTCGTGATGGACCATGTCGAAGAGTTCCGGTCTCCCAGCATCCACATCACACCGATGTGGTCCTATCCGGGCGAGCACCTCTCCTACGAGGCGGTCGTGGCGGGGGTGATGTGAGATGACGAAGCCCACGACGACGCACGCGAGCTGGGGTGCGGGACGGCCGCATCTGATCATCACCGGGCCCGACGGATCGCACCGGGAGCATGTGCTGGAGGGCGGTGCGTTCCGCATCGGCTCCGGCGCCGACAGCGAGATCCGCGTGGAGGGCATCGAGACGCTCGCGGCCGAGATCCGCCACGACGAGAACGACGAGTTCGTCTATCTTCCCTACGCGCCCGGCGAGACCAATGCGCGACTGCAGCCGATGACGACCGTGGGCGGCCAGGACGGAGAGGTCCTGCGCACCGGCGCCCGGTTCACCCTGGGGGACTGGACGTTCGTGTTCGCCCGCGACGAGTTCGCCGACCACGGCCGTCCCTACGGCGGGCGCCAGGGCGGCGAGGGGACGATGCAGCCCACCCAGCCGCCCCGGCCCGACTACTCCGACGAGCCCGCCCTTTCGGACGAGCCCGCCGCGGACGAGCCCGGCCGGGACATGGAACGCTGAGGCAGGCTCAAGGCAGGTCCTCGACCTGCACCCGCAGATCGTCGGGGCCGTCGTCCTCGTCGTGGCGGGGCTCGTCCTCCGGGGCGAGATCGCCCTGGCCGTCCTCGCCCAGCCACGCGTCCTCGGGATCGTCGCCCTGCGTGTCGGGTTGCAGACGCGCGTCGCTCGCCTCGATGTCCTCCTCGGGGATCGTCTCGGTCTCGTGGGGCTCGCGTGCGGCCTCGTCGCCCTGCGGGTCGCTCATGATCGTGCTCCTCTCGTCGTCGCCTGTAGACCAGCATCGACGACCGGTCCGTCGCGGCCGACGGGGTTGACCACGGCGCCGACGTGGCGTACGGCCGGCCGCGTCACCCCAGCAGACTGCGCAGCGCACCCTCGGCCGACCGGCGCAGATCCAGGGTCTCGCCCTGTTCGTAGCGCGTGAAGACCCGCGGATCGATGTAGCTGCGTCGTGCGACCGTCGGCGTGTTCCCGAGGAACCGGGCGGCCTCCGCCACCGCCTCCCGCTGGGCCAGCCGGCGATCACGCGCCGTGCCCGCCGGACCCGTGCGGGCCAGGGACCGGGCCGCGACGATGGTGCCGTGGAGCGTACGGAAGTCCTTCGCCGTGATGTCGTCGGACGTGTTCTGCTGGATGTACTCGTTCACATCGGCGGCGCGCAGCGGGACGCGGTGGCCGTCCCGCTGGAAGGCGAACAGGCGGCCGCGCGGTCGCGACCGCGCGAGTTCTTCGACCACGGCGGCCACGTCGGGGTCCTCGAGCCGGCGCTGGATGCGCGCACCGCCCTTGCCGACGAACTGCAGCGTGATCGACGTGTCGTCCAGCACCAGGTCCTGGCAGCGCAGGGTCGTCAGGCCCCGGGTGCCGTAGCGGTTCAGGTATTCCTCCGAGCCGATGCGCACCGCGCTGTCGTCGAGAAGGCGGAAGGCGGCGGCCAGGACGCGCCCGCGCCCGAGGCCCTCGCCGCGGAGCGCGCGGGTGACCCGTGCTCGCGCGCCCGGCAGGTCGGCGGCGAGCGCCAGCGACCGGGCGTACTTGTCGCGGTCGCGGTGCCGGACCCAGTCCGGGTGGTAGACGTACTGCTGCCGGCCGGCCGCATCGACGCCGACGGCCTGGATGTGCCCGCGGGGATCTGCACTGATCCAGACCTGCGTCCACGCCGGCGGAAGCACGAGACTCTCGGCGCGGGACCGGGCCGCCGTCGGCACGGGCCGTCCGTCGGCGCGCTGCAAGCGGTAGCCTGTTCCGCAGGCCACCCGCGTGAATCCCTCGTCCTCTCGGGGCGTGACCCGGTTCAGGCGCATGGCGAGACTGTGCCGCCGACGGGCCGGGCGCGTCAACCCCCTGTCGCGCGGGCGGCACGGGTGGCAGGACGCGACGCACCGGCACCGGGTGCTCCCGTCGGGCCGATCGCGTGCGGACCGGACGCAACGTTCGCGTAGGCTGAAGGTGAGTCGACGCGCGAAGGAGCCCGAACCGATGAGCCTCGACCTGCTCGCCCCCCAGCAGGCTGCCCCGGATCGTCCGTGGCTGCACCCGGCTGCGTTCTGGCAGTCGATGACGGATGCCGTCGCCGACGTGTCCGGACCCGTCGGCGCCGTTCACCTCGGCGCGCTGCGCTACAACGCGCTGGACCTGGCCGTGCGCGCGGGCGGCGTGCCGATCCGCGTGGCCAGCAAGTCCGTGCGCGTGCGCGAAATCGTCGACGCCGTGCTCGCGATACCGGGTTATCGCGGCATCCTCGCCTTCACGCTTCCCGAAGCGCTGTGGCTCGCGGGCACGGGACACACCGACGTCGTCGTCGGCTATCCGAGCGCCGATCGTGCGGCTCTCGCGCGGCTGGCCGCCGACCCGGACGCGGCACGGCGCATCACGCTCATGGTGGACGCGACCGACCACCTCGACCTGGTCGACGCGATCGCCGCCCGCGGCAGCCGGTCCGAGATCCGAGTGTGCATCGACGCCGACGCGTCGTGGCGCGCGCCGGGGCTCGGCCACGTGGGCGTGCGGCGATCGCCCGTGCACGACGTCGCCGAGGTGGCGGCCCTCGCCCGCGCGATCGCGGACCGACCGGGCTTCCGCCTGGTCGGGCTCATGATGTACGAGGCGCAGATCGCCGGCCAGCCCGATCACGAGGGCGCCGGCGACCCGGTCATCCGCTGGATGCAGCGCCGATCCGGACACGAGCTCGTCGAGCGCCGCGCCGCGATCGTCGACGCCCTGCGCGAGATCGCGCCGCTCGAGTTCGTGAACGGCGGGGGAACGGGCTCGCTCGAGCTCACGGCATCCGACCAGTCCGTCACCGAGGTCACCGCCGGCAGCGGGCTGCTGGCCGGGCACCTGTTCGACCGGTACCGCGTCTTCGATCCCGCCCCGGCCGCGGCGTTCGCCCTCGATGTCGTCCGCAAGCCCGCGGACGACATCGCCACCGTCCTCGGCGGCGGGTGGATCGCCTCCGGCCCGCCGGTGGCCTCGCGTCAGCCTCTGCCGGTGTGGCCCGCTGGGCTGCGCACCCTGGCACGCGAGGGCGCGGGCGAAGTGCAGACACCGTTGCAGGGCGAGGCGGCCCGGGGTCTCGCGGTGGGGGACCGGGTGTGGTTCCGGCACGCCAAGAGCGGCGAGCTGGCCGAGCGGATCGACACGTACCGCCTGGTCGAATCGGGTCAGGTCGTCGGCGAGACGCCGACGTACCGCGGCGAAGGGAAGGCGTTCCTGTGACACGACCGGGCGGCGAATGGCGCAACTGGGGCAGATCGGCCCGCGTGCGTCCGCAGCGCATCGAGTTCCCCGCCAGCATCGAGGCGGTGCGGCGGGCCGTGCAGGCGGCCGACCGCCGCGGCCTTGCCGTCAAGGCCGTCGGATCTGGGCACAGCTTCACCGGGATCGCCGTGGCCCCGGGCGTGATGCTCGACCTGCGCGAGCTGACCGGCGTCGTGCGCGTCGACCGCGAGCGGCAGCGGGTGACGCTGCGCGCCGGAACGCCGCTGCACAGCATCCCGGCGCTCCTGCGTCCGTACGGACTCGCGATGCAGAACCTCGGCGACATCGACCGTCAGACACTCGCGGGCGCCGTCTCGACCGGCACGCACGGCACCGGCGCGCGCTTCGGCGGCATCGCGACCCAGGTGGTGGGCGTCGTCCTGGTCACCGCCGACGGCGAGCTGCTCACCGTCGACGAGGAGCAGAACGCCGAGCTGCTGCCGGCGGTGGCACTGGGCCTGGGCGCTCTGGGAATCCTGGTCGAGCTCACGCTGCAGTGCGTGCCGGCGTTCATCATGCACGCGATCGACCAGCCCGGGCCGCTCGAGGCGACGCTCGACGCGCTCGCGCAGCGCGCGGCCGAGGCCGACCACTTCGAGTTCTACTGGTTCCCGCACACCGACGTCGGGCTCACCAAGACCGACACCCGCCTGCCCGACGACGCCCCGCGCCACCCGCTGCCGGCGGTCGGCAAGTGGATCGACGAAGAGCTGCTGTCCAACGGCGTCTACCGGGCCGTGTGCGCGACCGGGACGGCGATCCCCGCGATCATCCCGTCGTTCTCGCGCCTCGCCGTGCGTCTGACGGGCAACCGCGAGTACACGGACTGGTCGAACCGGGTGTTCACGCAGAACCGGGGAGTGCGCTTCCGCGAGATGGAGTACGCGCTGCCGGCCGAGTCCGTCCGCGCCGCTTTCGACGCGTTGCGCGCCCTCATCGACGAGCGGGGCTGGCGCATCTCGTTCCCGGTCGAGGTGCGCTTCGCCGCCGCCGACGACCTGTGGATGTCGACCGCGCACGGCCGCGCCTCGGGCTACATCGCCGTGCACCGTTACTGGCGCGAGGATCCCACCGAGTACTTCGCGGCGGTGGAGGAGATCATGCTCGCGCACGGCGGGCGCCCGCACTGGGGCAAGATGCACACGCTGGATGCCACGGCCCTGCGTGAACGGTACCCGCGCTTCGACGACTTCGTCGCGCTGCGCGACCGCCTCGATCCCGAGCGCCGATTCGGCAACGCGTACCTCCGTCGTGTGCTCGGTGAGTAAGCGCTGAGAGAACGACCGACCGCCGCAGGGGCCCTGTACCCCCGCGGTTAGGATGGGGACACACCGAAACGGAGACTGCATCAATGGAATGGCTGATCCCTGTCATCGTCGTGGTCGCGCTGATCCTGATCATCGGGATCTACCTGTGGGCCACGTACAACTCGCTCGTGCAGCTGGGTGTGCGCGTCGACGAGGCGTGGAGCGACATCACGGTGCAGCTCAAGCGTCGCGCCGACCTGCTGCCGAACCTCATCGAGGCGGTCAAGGGATACGCCGCACACGAGAAGGCGGTGTTCGAGAACGTCACCCAGGCGCGGGCCGAGACGCTGAACGCCGGCGGTCCCGCCGATGCGGGGGTCGCCGAGGGCCACATGCAGCAGGCGCTGAAGTCGCTGTTCGCGGTCGCCGAAGCCTACCCGCAGCTGCAGGCGAGCCAGAACTTCCTGCACCTGCAGCAGCAGATCGTCGACACCGAAGACAAGATCCAGGCATCCCGTCGCTTCTACAACGGCGGTGTGCGCGAGCTGAACACGAAGATCAAGGTCTTCCCGAACAACCTGTTCGCCCGCAACCTCGGCTTCAACGAGCGCGAGTTCTTCGAGGTCGTGGACGGCGCGGCGATCGCGGAGCCGCCCAGAGTCCAATTCTGATGCGGGCCGGGCCGGTGACGGAGGGCTAGGTGTACTCCGCCATTGCGCGCAACAAGCGCAACACGTGGTTCATCCTGACCCTGTTCGTGCTGATCCTCGGGGCGCTGGGGCTGCTGGCGGGGTGGCTCGCCGCGAACAACTGGTGGATCACCGCGTTCATCCTGGTGTTCGCGGGCGGGTACGCGACGGTGCAGTACTTCTTCGCCGACCGGCAGGCGCTCGCTCTGTCGGGCGCGTTCGCGGTGGACCGGCAGAGCGCGCCCCGGTACTACCGGATCGTCGAGAACCTCTGCATCACGACCGGCACGCCGATGCCGCAGCTGTACGTCGTGGAGGATCCGGCGCCGAACGCGTTCGCCACCGGCCGCGACCCCGAGCACGCCGCGATCACGGTGACCACGGGTCTGTTCGAGACGATGACAGACCGCGAGCTGGAGGGTGTGCTGGCCCATGAGCTCGGCCACATCCGCAACTATGACATCCGCGTGTCGATGATCGTGTTCGGCCTCGTCGTGGCCGTCGGGATCCTCGCCGACATCATGCTGCGGCTGACCTTCTTCGGCGGCGGCCGTCGCTCGAACAGCAACGGGGGCGGGCAAGCGCAGATCGTCTTCCTGCTCTTCGGCATCGTGGCCGCGATCGTGGCTCCTCTGCTCGCCGGCGTCGTCCAGGCCGCGATCTCGCGTCAGCGGGAGTATCTGGCCGACGCGACCAGCGCCCTGACCACGCGCGATCCCGACGGACTGGCGTCGGCCCTGGCCAAGATCGGCGAGCACGCACGGCCGCTGCAGAAGGCGAACACCTCGATGGCGCACCTGTGGATCGCCGACCCGCTGCGCCCGAACGCGCTGGAGCGCCTGTTCTCGACGCACCCGCCGATCCCGGACCGCATCGAACGGCTGCACAGGATCGGCGGCTCGTTCTAGCTGGACCGTCGTCGCACCGGCGGGGACGAGGAGAGGCGGCCCGTAGACTGAGCGGGTGGCAGACTCCGACGACAAGCCCCGCGGCTCGTTCCTGGACGCCCTGAGACACCGCACGGTGAGCACCGACATCACCTCGACCGTTCCACGTGGCCTGCGTGTCGCCACGGCCTTCTCCTGGCGGTTCCTGGTCATCGCCGGGGCGGTCGGTCTCGGCATCTGGCTCATCATCCAGCTGAAGATGCTCGTCATCCCGCTGATGGTGGCGATCCTGATCACCGCACTGCTGTGGCCGGTGTTCTCCTGGATGCTGCGGCGGCGCATGCCGCGATGGCTGGCCATCGTCATCTCGGTGATCGGCACGATCGCGATCGTGGCTGGCCTGCTCTGGCTGGCCATCTGGCAGATCACCCAGCAGTGGGCCTCGGTGCGCGGACGCACCGTCGAGGCGGTCGCGCAGCTGCGCGACTATCTCGTCCACGGCCCCCTGCAGGTCACCGAGGCGCAGATCGACTCGCTGCTGGCGGGCGCCTGGTCGATCCTGCAGCAGCAGGCGGAGCTCTTGTGGACCGGGGCCCTCGCGATCGGCAGCACGGTCGGCCATATCGCCACCGGCGGCGTGCTGAGCCTGTTCATCCTGCTGACCCTGCTCGCCGACGGCGGCGGCATCTGGCGGTGGACCACGCGACTGTTCCCGCGCACGGCACGGCCGGCCGTCGACGGCGCGGCCCGGGCCGGATGGCGCACGGTCGTCAACTACGCGCGCACCCAGCTGCTGGTCGCCACGATCGACGCGATCGGCATCGGCCTGGGCGCGTTCCTGCTGGGAGTGCCGCTGGCGGCGCCCGTCGCCGTGCTGGTGTTCCTCGGCTCGTTCGTGCCGATCGTCGGGGCGGTCGTCACCGGCGCCGTGGCCGTCTTCCTCGCCCTCGTCTACAACGGCTGGTGGATCGCGCTGTGGATGCTTGTGGTCGTCCTGGGCGTGCAGCAGCTCGAAGGCCACATCCTGCAGCCGCTGCTGATGGGCTCGGCCGTCAAGGTCCACCCGCTGGCGGTCGTCCTCGTGGTCGCCGGGGGAGCCATGATCGCCGGCATCCCCGGGGCGCTGTTCGCCGTGCCGCTGGCCGCTTTCGTCAACGTCGTGGCGGTGTATCTCAGCCGCCGCGGCTGGCAGGACGACGGCGACTTCGCCGCCGCCGATCTCATCTGGAACACGGTGCCCCGCACCAGGAAGGGGCGCGCATGACCGCACCCACGCTCGCCGAGTTCGAAGACGCGGCGGCGACGCTGCGTGGCGTCATCACGCGCACCCCCATCGATCAGTCCCTGCACCTGACCGACCTTCTGGGCGTGCCCGTGCACCTCAAGCTCGAGAACCTGCAGCGCACCGGCTCGTTCAAGATCCGCGGCGCGAGCTACCGTCTTTCCCGGCTCACCGAAGGCGAGCGGGCGCGCGGCGTCGTAGCGGCCTCGGCGGGCAACCACGCACAGGGCGTCGCCCTTGCCGCACAGCAGCTCGGCATCCCCGCGACGATCTTCATGCCGCTGGGCGTACCGGTGCCCAAGCTCCTGGCCACCCGCGGCTACGGCGCCGACGTCGTGCTCGAAGGGGCCACCGTCGAGACGCCGCTGCGCTTGGCGGCCGAGTTCGCCGAGCGCACCGGGGCGGTGCTGATCCACCCGTTCGACCACCGCGACGTCATCGTCGGCCAGGGGACCCTCGGCCTCGAGCTGTGGGACGCGCTGCCCGACCTCGACACCGTCATCGTGGGCATCGGCGGGGGCGGTCTGATCGCCGGCGTGGGAGCGGCCGTGAAGGCGCGCGCCGCGGCCGCCGGTCGCACCGTGCGGGTGATCGGCGTGCAGGCGGCCAATTCGGCCGCATACCCGGCCTCGCTGCAGGCCGGGCATCCGGTGCAGGTGGCAACCACGCCCACGATCGCCGACGGCATCGCCGTCGCCCGGCCCGGCGACATCCCGTTCGAGATCATCCGGGACGTCGTCGACGAGGTCGTCACGGTCACCGAGGACGACATCGCACGCGCCCTGCTGGTGCTGCTCGAGCGTGCGAAGCAGGTCGTGGAGCCTGCGGGCGCGGTCGGGGTCGCCGCGATCCTCGAGGGCAAGGTGCAGGCGACCGGCACGACCGCGGTGATCCTGTCCGGCGGCAACATCGACCCGCTGCTGCTGCAGCGCGTCGTCGCACACGGGCTCGCGGCATCCGGCCGCTACATGTCGTTGCGGATCGGGCTGCCCGACCGCCCCGGTCAGCTCGCGCAGGTCTCAGAGCTGCTCGCCCAGGCGGGCGCGAACGTCGTCGAGGTGCTGCACACCCGGCACGGCCAGGGCATGCAGATCAGCGAAGTGGTGCTGCAGCTGAGCGTCGAGACCCGCGGCGCGGAGCACCGGGCGCGGGTGATCGAGACCCTGCGGTCGGCCGGGTTCGACCCGACGGTCGTCGAGGACTGACGGGCCGGACCCGGCTGCGGGTCATTGGCCCGAGTAGGTCTCGACCTTCACGACCTCGACGGCGATGTCACGCCCGTTGGGGGCCGTGTACGAGGTCTTCTCGCCCTCCTTCAGGCCCAGGATCGCGGTGCCCAGGGGCGACGCCTCGCTGTACACGTCGAGTTCGCTGTTCGCGGCGATCTCGCGGCTGCCCAGCAGGAACACCTCTTCGCCGCCGGCGACGATCGCGGTCACGACCGTCCCCGACTCCACGACGCCGTTGCTCTCGGGAGCCTCGCCGACGACGGCGTGCTTGAGCAGGTCCTGCAGCGTGCGGATGCGCGCCTCCTGCTTGCCCTGCTCGTCCTTTGCGGCGTGGTAGCCGCCGTTCTCCTTCAGGTCGCCCTCTTCGCGCGCCGCCTCGATGCGCTTCGCGATCTCCTCCCGACCGGTGGTCGAGAGCTGCTCGAGCTCGGCAGCGAGACGGTCGTGGGCCTCCTGCGTGAGGAAGGTCACCGGAGCATCTTCAGACACGTCGTCTCTCCTTCTGTTGAGGGGTCTGCGGGGATATGGCAAAACGCCCCGGCACCGGCCAGGGCGTCTGTCTCTGGTCGAAACCCTATGCCACCCAGCACGAGTTCACCAAACCGGTGGTGGCCTCGCCGACCGTGGGTACGGCCTTGGTGTACGCGTGCGTGTGGCCGGTGGAGGCCGGCAGCTCCACCACGAGCCAGCCGACGATGCCGTGGTCGGAGTCGTCGGCCTCGAGCACGCAGACCGTCTTCGCGCCCACGGGCGCGGTGACCTGGAAGTCGACGGTCACAGTGTGCGCGTCGACGACCTGGTAGGCGGTGGCGGTGGCGTCCGCGGCGTTCACGGTGTTGGCGATCGTGCCCCACGACAGCAGGCCGACGGCGACCACGGCCACCGCCCCGATCACGATCCATGTCCACAGCCGCCGGCGGGCGGAGCCGCCCCGGCCGTAGCGCTCGTCGAGCATCTGCTGCGTTGTCATCACGGCTCCGTCGGGGGAATAGGCTGGGATTCCAGGCTATGCGCTCCGCGCGGAATGAGGAAAAATGCACGCTGCGATCGCCGCCTTCGGGGTCTTCGCCGGGAGGGCTCTCGCCGCCGCCACGCCCAGCCCCACGCCGACCGGCCCGCCGGCCGATACGGTCAATCCCGGTGTGTGGGGGTTCGTCGCGATCGCGCTGCTGGCCGTGGCGGTCGCGTTCCTGCTGTGGGACATGATGCGCCGCATCCGTCGCGCCCGGTATCGAGCGCAGGTGCAGGAGGAGCTGGACGCGCAGCAGCGCGAAGGCGATGCCGCCGTGGCGGCCACCGACGTCGACGACGAGGACGTGGACGCGTCGGGCGACGACCGCGGAACCCGGTGATCCGACCCGGTGGTTCGGGGTCAGGCCTGTCGGCCTGGTCGGCCTCGGTCCCCGTGCCCGCCGTCAGCCCACGTGGAAGACGGGATGCAGGGCGATCAGCAGCGACGCGGTCCAGTGGCACAGGAATGCGAGCACGGTGCACACGTGGAAGATCTCGTGGAACCCGAACGCGCCGGGCCAGGGGTTCGGGCGCTTGAGCGCGTAGACGACCGCCCCGATCGTGTACAGCAGGCCGCCGATCACCACGAGCGTCATCATCGCCGTGTTCGCGTGGAACAAGGGCACGATGTACATGACCGCCGCCCAGCCGAGCGCGAGGTAGAGCGCGACGTAGAGCCAGCGCGGCGCGTTGATCCAGAACACCCGGAACACGATGCCGAGCACGGCCCCGCCCCACACGATCGACAGGATCGTGACGGTCTGCGCGGTGGGCAGGGCCAGGACCGACAGCGGCGTGTACGTGCCGGCGATCAGCAGCAGGATGTTCGCGTGGTCGATGCGCTTGAGTACGGCCTTGGTGGTCGGGCGCCACGAGAAGCGGTGATACAGCGCCGAGTTGCCGAACAGCAGCAGCGAGGTGGCCATGAACACGGCGGCCGACCACTTCGCCGGGGTGCCGTGGGCCAGCACGATCAGCACGATGCCCGCCGCGACGGCGACCGGGAAGGTGGCGGCGTGGATCCATCCGCGCCACGTCGGCTTGATCTCGGTCTGCGCGTCCACGGCCGCAGCGTCCAGCAGGGGGAGCTGGGGCATCGCGGCACCCGTGCCGGGCGCGGCCGAAGCCGGGGTCTGTTCGGGGCGGGGTGGGCGGCTCACCTTCACGAGCCTAGGCGTGGTCGCATGCCGCCGTCGGAACATAGCCGTCGCGCGGTACCTTTGGAGGGTGACGTCTGCGCGGTCGGTCCGGGGCCAAGGCCCGCTCTATCGGCTGTACATCGGACGGCTGCGGCGCCATATCGACCCGGCCTCGGTGCCTGCACACGTCGCGATGATGATCGACGGGAACCGGCGCTGGGCGCGGCAGCTCGGGTATCCCTCGGCCGCGGAGGGCCATCGCGCGGGCGCCGCGAAGATGCGCGAGTTCCTGGAATGGTGCGACGACATCGGCGTGCGCGTGGTCTCGCTCTACCTGCTCTCGCTCGACAACATCCGAAAGCGCACCGCCGCCGAGATCTCCGACCTCATCGAGATCATCGCCGAGCTCGCCGACAGCCTGTCGCATGCCCGCGACTGGCGGGTCCAGCACGTCGGGCGCACCGAGGGGCTGCCGCCGGACCTGGCCCGTGTGCTCGCCGACGCACAGGAGCGCACGCGCGAGAACACCGGACTGCACGTCAACCTCGCGGTCGGATACGGCGGCCGCGGCGAGATCGTCGACGCGGTGCGCAGCATCATCCAGCAGCACGACGAGCGCGGCGGGACGCTCGAAGAGCTGGCGGCGAGCCTGACCCCGGAGCAGATCGGCGAGCACCTGTACACCGGCGGCCAGCCCGATCCGGATCTGGTGATCCGCACCTCGGGCGAGCAGCGGCTGAGCGACTTCCTGCTCTGGCAGTCCGCGCACAGCGAGTTCTACTTCGTCGAAGCGCTCGGACCCGACCTGCGCGAGGTCGACTTCCTGCGCGCGATCCGCGACTTCGCCGACCGAGATCGGCGCTTCGGGGGTTGAGCCGGGCAGAACGCCGGCGGAACCGAGGTCGGGGCCGCGTGCCAGAATGACGTCGTGACCGATCTTGAGTCGTACCTGGCGTCGTTCGACATCGAGCCGGGGTATCTCGACTGGGCGGCATTCGGGCCGCTGTCGGGGGCGGTGCGCTCCGAGACGCACGGTGACACCGAACTGTTCGGCACCGGCCGGCGGGCGAGCATCGATCTGGTCTCGTCTCGCGCCGACGAGGCGCGTGGACGGCTGGCGACGCTGCTGGGCTGCGCGGCGGACGAGGTCGTCCTGCAGCCGTCGACGTCGTACGGCCTGATGCAGGCCATGTACGGGCTCAGCGGTCGGGTTCTGGTCTCGCGCGCCGAGTTCCCGAGCCTGTCGGTGACCGCGGCGCGGGCAGCCGCGCTGCGGGCGGACCTCGGGGTGCAGTGGTTCGAGCCCGAGGGCGGCCAGGTCGGCGTCGACGCGGTCGCCGCCGCGCTCACCGACGAGACCACGGCCGTGGCCGTGAGCCTCGTCGACTTCCGCACCGGCTACCTCGCCGACCTGTCCGGGCTGCGCGACGTCATCGGGGATCGGCTGCTGATCGTCGACGCGATCCAGGCGTTCGGCGTCGTGGACGCCGACTACGCGGCGGCCGACGTCGTCTGCGGCAACGGGTACAAGTGGCTGCGGGCCGGTCGCGGCACCGGGTGGGCGCGGTTCGGCGATCGCGCCCGGGCCCGCATCGAACCGGTGCTGTCGGGCTTCGCCGGCGTCGACGGCGGTCTGCCGCTGGACGGCGTGCCCGCTCCCGCGCCGACTGCCCGCGCGTACGGGGTGACCGCGCCCGATCAGCTCGCGGCCGGGCGCCTGGCCACAGCGCTGGGCGAGGTGCAGGCCGCCGGGGTCGCCGGGATCGCCCGGGCCGTGGGCGACCGCGCAGACGAGGTCCTGTTCCTGGCCGAACGCTACGGCGTGCCGGTCGTCACGCCCGCCGACCGCACCCGGCGCGCCGGCATCGTCGCGCTGGCGCCGTCGCCGGCCGGCGCCGCGTCGCTGGCGGCGGCCCTGGTCAATCGCGGTGTCGCGTTCACCGCGCGCGCCGGGCTCATCCGCCTCGCGGTGCATGCGGGCACCGGCGAGGACACGCTGATGCTGCTCGGCGACGCGCTCGCCGGGTTCGCGGCGGCGGGGTCCTGGTGACCGGATCGGTCCGGGTCCGTTAACCCGCTGTTTCGCGTGTCGAGCGCGCGCGTGCGCGCCTGCGCGTCATACGGTCATGGCATCGGGCAAGTCGCCCGATCGGGTCGGCCAATCGGATCGCGACTCGTGGCCCACGGCCGACACGGGACTCCTGGGACTTCGGTCCCGGATGGGGGAGCGGGTCATGACCACACGGGCATCACAGCAGAACCGGGCCACGGTCGGGCTGGAGCCGGACGACGTCGACGCGATGATCGAGGACCTCGATCAGGATCTGCGCACCTACGTGCTGGACACGTCGGTGCTGCTGAGCGATCCGCGGGCGTTCTTCCGGTTCGCCGAGCATTCCGTCGTGATCCCCGTCGTGGTGATCACCGAGCTCGAGGGCAAGCGGCACGATCCCGAGCTCGGGTACTTCGCTCGCCGGGCGCTGCGGCACCTCGACGAGCTGCGGATCGAGCACGGCCGGCTGGACTTCCCGGTGCCGGTCGGTCACGGGGGGACGCTTCGGGTCGAGCTGTCGAACACGGATGCCTCGGTCCTGCCCGCTGGGCTTCGCCTGGGCGACAACGACACGCGCATCCTCTCCGTGGCGATGCACCTGATGGACGACGGTCAGCGCGTCACGGTCGTTTCGAAGGATCTGCCGATGCGGGTCAAGGCCGCGTCTTTGGGGATCAGCGCAGAAGAGTACCTTGCCGAGCAGGCGGTGGACTCCGGCTGGACCGGTATCGCCGAGCTGGACATCTCGGGCGACGAGATGAGCGACCTGTACGAGACCGAGATCGGCGTCGGCGACGACGTGAAGGGGCTGCCGGTGAACACCGGGCTGGTCATCCACTCCGAGCGCGGCTCGGCGCTCGGCCGGGTCACCGGCGACGGCGAGTACCGGCTCGTCCGCGGCGACCGTGAGGCGTTCGGGCTGCACGGGCGCAGTGCCGAACAGCGGATAGCGATCGATCTGCTGCTGGACCCCGACGTGGGCATCGTCTCGCTCGGCGGCCGGGCGGGCACCGGCAAGTCGGCCCTGGCCCTGTGTGCGGGGCTGGAGGCCGTGCTGGAGCGGCAGCAGCAGCGGCGCATCATCGTGTTCCGGCCCCTGTTCGCCGTCGGCGGCCAGGAGCTCGGCTACCTGCCCGGCGACCAGCAGGAGAAGATGAACCCGTGGGGCCAGGCCGTGTACGACACCCTCGGCTCGGTCGTGTCGGCGAACGTCATCGAAGAGGTCATGGCCCGCGGCATCCTCGAAGTGCTGCCGCTGACCCACATCCGCGGCCGGTCCCTGCACGATGCATTCGTCGTCGTCGACGAGGCGCAGTCCCTGGAGCGCAATGTGCTGCTGACCGTGCTCAGCCGCATCGGGCAGAACTCGCGCGTGGTGCTCACGCACGACGTCGGCCAGCGCGACAACCTGCGGGTGGGCCGGCACGACGGCGTCGCGTCGGTCATCGAGACCCTGAAGGGCCACGACCTGTTCGCGCATGTGACCCTGACGCGGTCGGAGCGGTCCCAGATCGCCGCGCTGGTGACGGATCTGCTGGAGGGCGAGGAGCTGTCCTGAGGGCGTCATGAGACCGCACGGCCGCCCGTATGCCCGCCACCGCATGAGAAGAGTCTCACCCCCTCGATGCCGTGCCCGGTGCGAAAGGGGGCACCATAGAGGAGCGCACGATCGTCGTGCGCCGGAGAGGTGGGATGTGGACGCTCGAGCGGCACTCGTCGCCGGCGGCGGCGCCGCTGTCGCAGTGACCGTGGCGGTCGCGTCCGTGATCGGCATCACCAGCGCCGCGGCGCTGGCCGACCGCGCGGGCACGCCGCTGGCGGACGCGGCGATCGTGGTGCCCGGACACACGCTGCCCACCGCAGCGGCCTCGACGGCCGGCGAGACCAGGACAGGTCCGGTCACGGTCCCCGCCCCCGACGCCCAGGAGATCTCAGAGCAGCCCGCGCAGCGGCCTGTGGCACGCCCGTCGGCCTCCGCGGCGAGGAACGCCACGGGCGGTTCATCGACACCGAGCCAGACCGGGCGGCGTGCCGGCTCCGCCGGCGACGACGCGCGTCGTGGCGGACAGAGCGGGAACGGCCAGGGCCAGAACGACCAGGGCCAGAACGGCCAGGGCCAGAACGACCAGGGCCAGAACGACCAGGGTGCCCGAAAGGGTCAGATCGGCCAGAGCGCCGACGACAACGCGCAGGACCTGCTGCGCCGTGCCCAGCAGTGGCGCTCCGAGATGAGCGTGCAGCTGCGGCGCGCGAGCCGGCAGTTACAGGATTCCGCCCGAAAGGCGGTCGAGACGTCCGACCAGGTTCATCCCCGTACCTGGGACGGATGGCAGAAACAATCGTCCCGTTCCCCAGACAGCGGCGATTGAACGGGTGGGCGACCCCAGCGCCCACCCGATCCCAGCCCCCGGTGTTTCCCCGACGCCGGGGGCTTTCTGCATCACTCCCAGCGGTAGCCGACGCCGCGCACGGTGGTGATCCGATCGTGCCCGAGCTTGCCGCGCAGATACCGGACGTATACGTCGACGACGTTCGAGCCCGGGTCGAAGTTCATGCCCCACACCTCGCTGAGCAGCCACTCGCGGGTGAGCACTTCGCCGGGGTGGCGCAGGAACTGCTCGGCCAGGGTGAACTCGCGCGCTGAGAGATCGACCTCGCGCCCGCCGACGCTGATGCGCCGCGCCAGCAGGTCGAGCTCGACGTCGTCGCGGGAGAGGGCGTACGAAGGCCGTGGAGCGGAGTCGGTCAGGCGGCGGCGTACGCGCGCGAGCAGCTCTTCGAACGTGAAGGGCTTCGGGACGTAGTCGTTCGCGCCGCCTTCGAGCCCCTCCACGGTGTCGCGGGTGCTGGTCCGGGCCGTGAGCATGATCACCGGGACGGCGGAACCGGCGGCGCGCACCGCCCGCAGCACCTCGAAGCCGTCCATCACAGGCAGGCCGATGTCGAGCAGGACGAGGTCGACGTCGCCGCTGAGCGCGAGCTCGAGAGCGCGATCGCCCTCCTCGGCGATCACGGTGTCGTAGCCGGCGGACTTCAGTCCCCGCTGCACGAACGCAGAGATCGAGGGCTCGTCCTCGGCGATCAGGATCCGGGTCATTCAGCGGCCTCTCTCTGCAGAAGGACGTCGCCCGCGCGAACGGGGCGGGGGAGTGCGGCGGAGCCGGTCTGCACCGGGACGCGGATCGTGAACGTCGCCCCGCCGCCCGGGGTGTCACCGACCTCGCAGCTGCCCCCGTGCGCTTTCACGATCGCGTCCACGATGGCAAGGCCGAGGCCCGAGCCGCCCACGGAACGCTTGCCGCCGGCGCGGTCGAATCGGCGGAAGATGCGACGGCGGGCGGCCGCCGGGATGCCGGGCCCGTGGTCGCGCACCCACAGCCGGACCTCGTCGACGGTTGCGACGCTGCCCACGTGCACGGGGGCGCCCGGGGGCGTGTACTTGGACGCGTTGTCGGCCAGCTGCAGCCACGCCTGCAGCAGCCGGTCCGGATCGCCGTTGATGCGAACGTCGGCGGTGGCCTCGACATCCCAGCCATGCCCGGGGATCACGGCGACCAGTTCGCCGAGACGGCGGGTGAGGTCGGCGATCGAGACCTCGCGCATCTCGAACTGCTCGCCGCCCTCGACGGCCGCCAGCAGATCGATGTCCTGCACGAGACGGGTCATCCGGTCGAGCTCGGCGATGCCGAGGGCGCGTGTGCTGGCCACATCGTCCGGGTCCGTGGCATCCATCAGCTCCAGGTGACCGCGCACGATCGTGATCGGCGTCTTCAACTCATGGCGCACGTCGTCCAGCAGCTGCCGCTGCACGTCGACCGAGCCCTCGAGCCGGTCGAGCATGGAGTTGACCGTGCGCGTGAGGTCGGAGATGTCGTCGTCGCCGTCGGCGGGCAGCCGCGCGCCGAAGTCGGCGAGGGTGATGGCGTCGGCGGTCTCGCGCAGATGCCGGATCGGCGAGAGCAGACGTCCTGCGACGAACCAGCCCACGCCGCCGATCGCGGCGACCATGATCAGCGCCGCGACCGCGTAGGTGAGGATCGAGGCGGTCACCGGCTGCAGCTCGTCGTCGAGATTCACCGCCCGCAGATACACGCCGTTCGTGGCGTCGCCCGGCATCGTGATCGGCACGGCGATGTACCTCAGCGCGCCCTCCGCCGTGCCGGCCGTGCCCATGACCGAGGTCTTCGCCTTCTCGGCCTCGTCCCACGCGCGCGTGATGAGAGCCTTCTGCCGCGAGATGTCGAAGCCGCTGAGCGTGGACGGGCGGTACCGGGCCCGTCCGTCCACGATCGCCACGGCCGCCTCATTCTGCGCGGGCACCAGGCGCGCCACCGCGGCGCGCAGGTAGGCCGAGACCGACGTGAAGTCGGTCGGGTCGAGCTCTTCGGTCACCGTCGCCGCGGACCCGGATCCGGCATCGCTCGGCGCGCCGCCGCCGGTCGCGGCCACGGTGCGCAGCGCTGCCACCTGGGTCTTCAGGCGCTGGTCGACGCTCGCGATCACGCGCTCGCGCTGCACCACGAACGTCACGCCGCCGACGACGGCGAGGCCGACGACGGCGACGGCGAGGATCGCACCCAGGATCCGGGTGCGCGCTGAGACGGGGCGATGCGCACGATGCACCACGCCATTATCGCCTGGCTGCCTGCGGGACGCCTCAGCCGGCGTGCGTCATCGACAGCACGTCGAGCTTGGCGTCCAGCTGATCCTCGGTGATTTCGCCGCGCTCGACGTAGCCGAGGTCGACGACGGCCTCGCGCACCGTGATGCCCTTGGCGATCGCGTGCTTGGCGATCTTGGCCGCCGCCTCGTACCCGATGATCTTGTTCAGCGGGGTGACGATCGACGGCGACATGCCGGCGAAGGCGGCGGCGCGCTCGATGTTCGCCTCGAGGCCGTCGACGGTCTTGTCGGCCAGGACGCGGATCGCGTTGGCCAGCAGCCGGATCGACTCCAGCAGGGCGGTGCCCATGACCGGGATCGCGACGTTGAGCTCGAACGCGCCCGAGGCGCCGGCCCACGCGACCGTCGCGTCGTTGCCGATCACGCGCGCGCACACCATGAGGGTCGCCTCGGGGATCACCGGGTTGACCTTGCCGGGCATGATCGACGACCCGGGCTGCAGGTCGGGGATGTGCAGTTCGCCCAGGCCGGTGTTGGGGCCCGAACCCATCCAGCGCAGGTCGTTGTTGATCTTCGTCAGCGAGACGGCGATCGTGCGCAGGGCGCCGGATGCCTCGACCAGGCCGTCGCGGTTCGCCTGCGCCTCGAAGTGATCCTTGGCTTCGACGATCGGCAGCTCGGTCTCGGCCGCGAGCAGCTCGATGACCTTCTGTGGGAATCCGAGCGGCGTGTTGATGCCGGTGCCGACCGCGGTTCCGCCCAGCGGGATCTCGCCGACGCGGGGGAGGGCGGCGCGCACGCGCTCGATGCCCAGCCGCATCTGGCGGGCGTAACCGCCGAACTCCTGCCCCAGCGTCACCGGGGTCGCGTCCATGAGGTGCGTCCGGCCGGACTTGACGGCATCCTTCCACAGCTCGGCCTTCGCCTCGAAGGCGACCGCGAGGTGGTCGAGGGCCGGGATCAGATCGTCGATGAGCGCCTGGGTGACGGCGATGTGCACCGAGGTCGGGAAGACGTCGTTCGACGACTGCGACGCGTTCACATGGTCGTTCGGGTGCACGGCGGCACCCAGACGCTGCGTCGCGAGAGTGGCCAGCACCTCGTTCATGTTCATGTTCGAGCTCGTGCCCGAACCGGTCTGATACGTGTCGACGGGGAATTGGTCATCGTGCGCGCCGGTGATGACCTCGTCGGCGGCGGCGGCGATCGCATCGGCGATGCCGGCGTCGAGCACGCCCAGGCTCTTGTTCGCCAGCGCGGCGGCCTTCTTGATGCGCGCCAGGGCCGCGATCTGCGTCGACTCGAGCCCCTTGCCCGAGATCGGGAAGTTCTCCACCGCACGCTGCGTCTGCGCGCCGTACAGGGCGGATGCCGGCACCCGGACCTCGCCCATGGTGTCGTGCTCGATGCGGTATTCGATGTCAGTCACTTCGTCGTTCCTCCTGAACGCGGACGGGGTGGGGCTCACAGCCCGGGGATCGAGATGGGGCCTTCGACGACGTGCGGGACGGTGGTGCCCTCGCCCAGGCGGTAGATCGCCCCGACGATGCCCAGGCGGCCCGAGGCGACGGCGTCGGAGACGATCGGGGATGCCTGCAACAGCTCGGCGACCGTCTCGCGCAGGTGCTCGCGGCCGACCTCGTCGGCATCGGCGGCGGCGGGAGCGGTGTGCGCCGCGCGGGCGATCCGGTGCACGGTGGGCACGATCGGGGCGATCAGCCGCCAGATCTGCGCGGGCAGCTCGGGGGCGTCCTCCCGGGTGCTGTCGATCGCGGCGCGGACGGCCCCGCAGGCTTCGTGGCTCAGCACGACCAGCAGCGGCACGTCCAGGACCGCCACGGCGAATTCAATGCTGCCCAGCGCCGAGTTCGAGACCACCTGACCGGCGTTTCGCACCACGAACATGTCGCCCAGGCCCTCGTCGAAGACGATCTCGGACGCCGGGCGCGAGTCGGAGCAGCCGAAGACCACCGCGTGCGGGTGCTGTCCGTCGGTCAGCTCGCGGCGGCGGTCCGCGCTCTGGCGCGGGTGCAGCACGGTGCCTTCGACGAACCGGCCGTTGCCGGCGGCGAGTCGGTCCCAGGCAGCCTGTGGGGTGAGTCGCGTGCGGGTCTCTGTCACTTCTTCTCCTGTCGCAGGGCGGTGATCTGGTCGGTGAGCCCGTGCGCGGCGACGGCCGCGGTCTTCGCGTCGGTCGCGCCGTAGACCAGGATGCGGTCGGCGCCGGCGGTCGTGCCGATCGCGTAGCTCACGTTGCCGGCCTGCGACGGGTCGGGGATCGCATACCGCGTCCAGCCGATGCCGTCGATCGTGACGGTGCCGTCAGGGGCTGCGCCGGACAGCAGCTGCGCGTCCCAGGCGCTGTCGGCGCCGAAGCCCTGCGCCACGCGCAGGAATCCGGCATCCTTGCCCGTCGCGTACACGACGGTCCAGGTGGGGTTCGCGGATGCCGAGAACGAGGCGTCGTTGGCTCGCCAGCCTGCGGGGACGTCGGGGACGAGCACGGTCTCGCCGGTCGCCTGCTCCGCCTGCTGGGCGACCGCCGTGACATCGACCGCAGGCGGCGGCGTCGACGCGCCGCGGGGGACGATCATGACGATGACGGCCACGACCGCCAGCGTCGCCAGGAGCGCGGCGACGAGGTTGCGCGCGGTCTGGCTGGAGCGGTAGACGCGCGACGACTCGGCCTTGCGCGCGGCGGCCTCGTCGGCGGTCTCGGGGCGGCCGAGTTCGGCGACGACGCGCGGGGACGAGGCCATCAGTCCGCCTCGGTCTGAGAGCGGGCACCGTCGGAACGAGCGCTGTCGGAACGAGCACTGTCGAGGCGCTCCTTCGCGCCGCGCAGCCACTGCTCGCAGCGCGCGGCCAGGGCCTCGCCCCGCTCCCACAGGGCGAGCGAGTGCTCGAGGGTCGGTGCGCCCTGCTCGAGCTCGGCGACCACCGCGACGAGCTCGTCGCGCGCCTGCTCGAAGGTCAGCGAGGCGACGTCGACGGCGGATCCGCTCGGCTCGGTCATACGTCCAGCTTAGTTCCGGTTGCCGGCGCCGCCGATTCGGGCACTTCGCCGTCGGACGTGGCCGCGACGCTGCCCCGGTCGACCGTCACCGTCAGCGCCGTACCGGCCGGCGCCTGCGCCGCGTCGCGCACGATCGTGCCGTCGCCCAGGTGCGCGATCGCGTAGCCGCGGGCCAGGGTCGCGGCGGGGGAGAGCGCCCGCAGCGTCGCGCGCAGCTCGGCCACACGCCCCTCGCCCGCATGGATCCGGCGGTCGACCAGGTCGCGGCCGCGCGCGGTGAGCAGCCAGACGTCCTGCGAGCGCCCGGCGAGCATCGACTCGGGGTCGCGCAGCACGGGTCTCGTGCGCAGCTGCTCGAGTCGCTCGATGTCGTGCGTCACCCGGGTGGTCAGGCGCATGGTCAGCCGCGCCCGCAGCTGGGCGATCAGCGCTCGTTGCTCGCCGACGTCGGGCACCACGCGTTTGGCGGCGTCGGTCGGGGTGGACGCGCGCAGGTCGGCCACGTCGTCCAGCAGCGGATGGTCGTTCTCATGTCCGATGGCGCTGACGACGGGGGTGGATGCCGCGGCCACAGCCCGCAGCAGTCGCTCGTCGCTGAACCCGAGCAGGGTCTGCGGATCGCCGCCCCCGCGCGCGATCACGATCACGTCGACCTCGGGGTCGGCATCCAGCGTCTTCAACGCCGCGAGCGTCTCGGGAACGCACCGATCGCCCTGCACCGCCGCGTGCACGGTGCGGAACCGCACGTGCGGCCAGCGCAGCTCGGCGTTGCGGTGCACGTCCTTCTCGGCGTCGGAGCGCTCGCCCGTGATCAGGCCGATGCAATGCGGCAGAAACGGGATCCGCTTCTTGCGCGCGGGGTCGAACAGGCCCTCGGAGCGCAGCTGGACGCGCAGCCGCTCGAGCCGTTCGAGCTGGTCGCCCAGGCCGGCGCGGCGCATCTGCGACACCGCGAACGTGAAGTCGCCGCCCTTCGCGTAGTAATCGGCCTTCACACATGCGACGACCCGGTCGCCGACCTTCAGATCGTCGGTCAGGCGCGCACGCGTGCTCGACCACAGCCGGAACGACAGCGTCGCGTCGACGCCGATATCCTTCAACCGCCCGTACACGGCGCCGGCGCGCACGTTCCACGACGTGAGCTCGCCCTCGACCCACACCGAGCCCCAGCGCTCGACGAATCCGTGGATGGTCTCGTTCAGCCGCGACACCGAGGTCGGCGCGTCGGGGCGGGACTCGCGCGGATGCACGCTGTCGGCGGGCGGCTGCCCGGGGCCCTCGTCGGGGCGGAACGTGGTCATGTGGTCCTTCCGTCGCGGATCCGCTCCCGCGCACAGCGGGTCGGCCGGGCCGGTTCGCACTGAGGCCTTTCGCAGGCCTCGGTCCCTAGAATCGGAAGGGTGAGCAACACCGCCGTCCGCCTGCCCGTGCCCCGCGTTCCCGGCCGCACGGCGCGCACCGAGCCGCTCCAGGATATCCCGGCGCACGGACACAAGCGGGTGCTGCTGGCAGCGCCCCGGGGATACTGCGCCGGTGTGGACCGCGCGGTGATCACGGTCGAGCGGGCGCTGGAGCGCTACGGCGCCCCCGTGTACGTGCGCAAGCAGATCGTGCACAACATCCACGTCGTCACCGAGCTCGAGGGCAAGGGAGCGGTCTTCGTCGACGAGGTCGACGAGGTGCCCGAGGGCGCGCACGTCGTCTTCAGCGCACACGGGGTGGCACCGGCGGTGAAGGATGCCGCGGCCCTGCGCGGTCTGCAGGCGATCGACGCGACCTGCCCGCTCGTGACGAAGGTGCATCGCGAGGCCGTGCGCTTCGCCCGCGACGACTACGAGATCCTGCTGATCGGGCACACCGGGCACGAAGAGGTCGAGGGCACCGCCGGCGAGGCGCCCGCGCACGTGACCGTGGTGAACTCGCCCGAGGAGGCCGACACGGTGCAGGTCCGCGACCCCGAGAAGGTCGTGTGGCTGTCGCAGACGACGCTGTCGGTGGACGAGACGATGCAGACCGTGCGCCGGCTGCGCGAGCGGTTCCCGCATCTGCAGGACCCGCCCACGGACGACATCTGCTATGCCACGCAGAACCGTCAGGTGGCGGTGAAGAAGATCGCCCGCGACGCCGAGCTGGTGCTCGTGGTGGGCTCGGCGAACTCGTCGAACACGGTGCGACTCGCCGAGGTGGCGCTGCAGCACGGCGCGAGGGCGGCGCACCGCATCGACGACGCCGACGAGATCCGGCAGGAGTGGCTGGAGGGTGTTGCGACCGTCGGCGTCACGAGCGGCGCCTCGGTGCCGGACGACCTCGTGCGCGGCGTGCTCGCGGCTCTGGCCGAGGCCGGGTACGGCGACGTGGACGAGGTGCGCACGGCCGAGGAGGATCTGATGTTCTCGCTGCCGAAGGAGCTGCGCACCCCGGGAGCCGCGGACGACCACGCTCGAGGAGGCCGTCGATGACCGAGTCCCGTCGCGAGCACGGCCATGATCGGGCGCCCGACCCGCGGCCGCGGCCGCAGTACGGCGAGTATGCGACCCCGGCCGAGCAGCGCGCGCGCATCCAGCACCCGTCGCCGCCGACGTCGGCACCGCCCGTCGCCCCCGTCCTGCCGGGTTCGCCCGCCGCGCCCCCGACGCAGACCGTGCGGCCGGGCGCGATGGTCAACCGCATCGTCACGGTCGTGCTGCTGGCCTTCGGGGCCCTCAACGTCGCGATGGGAGTGTTCGCGCTGCTGGACCTGCCGGTGTTCATGAACGCCGAGTACAAGATGATGGGCGTATCGGGCACGTTCGCCGCGACGCCCGAGGCCCAGATGTGGGGGAACATCGCCGCGGTCGTGCTCGCCGTCGGCTACCTGCTGACCCTGGCGATCTCGCTGCTGGTGCTGCGGCGCGGCCGCGTCTCGTGGTGGATCCCGATCGTCGGAGCGGTGATCACGGGCTTCGCGGTGGCATTCATCCTGCTGACCCCCCTGATGGCCGATCCGGCGTACGTGCACTATCTGTCCACGTTGACGCACAGTTCCTCCTGATCGGCGCATACTCGGGAGGAACGGACCCGGCCACGGTGCGCTCCGGCATGACGTGAACCGATCGGGCCGCGGTCTCGTGCTCTCTTCGAGGAGGTGACGGATGCCACCGCGCGAGAACGAAGCGTCACGCGTCGACGCGCAGCTCACCGCGCTGTACGACGCGCATGCGCGGCCGGTGTGGCGCTACGTCGTGTCGCTGACGGGCGATCGTGCCGGCGCCGACGACGTCGTGCAGGAGACGCTGCTGCGCGCGTGGCGGACGCCGCGCATCCTGGAGCAGGATCCGTCGACGACCCGGGCGTGGATGATCACCGTCGCCCGGCACCTCGTGATCGACGATGCGCGCAGCGCGCGCCGACGCCACGAGCACGCGGTCGCGGACCCTCCCGACCATGGCGTGGAGGACGACACCGACCGCTTGTTCGAGGCGCTGCTGGTCGAAGAGGCGCTGCGCGACCTGAGCGAGGACCACCGCGCGGTGATCGTGGCCGCCTACTACCGCGGATGCAGCGTCGCCCAGATCGCCGCCGACCTGGGCATTCCGGACGGCACCGTCAAGTCGCGCCTGCACTACGGACTGCGAGCCCTGCGGCTCGCCCTGCAAGAGAGGGGAGTGACCCGATGAACGCAGAGCACGCGATCTACGCGGAATGGGACGCGGCATACGTCCTGGGCGCTCTCTCGCCCGCCGACCGGGCCGCGTTCGAGCGGCACCTGGAGGACTGCGACGCCTGCCGTGCGGCTGTGCTCGAGCTGGCCCCGGCCGTGGGACTGCTCGCCCGGGTCGGCGCGGGCTCGGCGGTGCGCGGCGGCGAGGTCGACGACGTGTCGACGGCGCCCGACGTCGTGGCCGACGACGTGACGGCCGTCGCCACCGCGGACACCGGCGTCGCCGGCGATCGCGCATTCGACGCCGGGGACGAGCTGGCCGCACGGCGTGCGATCGCCTCGCTGCACCGCCGGCGCTCGCGTCGGCGCCTGCGCACCCGGTGGGTGATCGCCGTGGCCGCCGCGATCGTCGCCGTGCTGGCGATCGCGGTGCCGGTCTCGGTGCAGCTGGCACCGCAACCGGCGGCGGCGTTCTCACTGCAGGACGTCGGCGGAGCGTCCCTGCAGGCCTCGGTGCGGCTGACGACCGTCGCCTGGGGCACCCGCATCGATCTGGATTGTCTGTACCCCGGCGGCGGCTACCACAACGGCCCGGCGGACGGTGCGACCTACGAACTCGCCGTCGTCGGCAGGGACGGCACGGCCACCACGGTGTCGACCTGGCGGGCGCTGCCGGGCGAACGGGCCCGGGTGACCGCGGGGACCGCGCTGAATGTGGCATCCATCGGCGCCGTCGAGATCCGCTCGTCGGGTGGCGCCGTGATCATGCGCCACGACCTGCAGGTGCGCACCAGCTGAGCGGCCTGCGGTCCTCGCATGACGGCGAACCGGCCTGCGAGGACGAGACGAGCCGGGGAGGGGAGCAGACTGGAGTCATGCGCATTCCCCGCGTGCTCACCGCACTCGCCGTCCCCGCCTGCCTCGCCCTGTCCGCCGTGGCGGTCACCGGCTGCACGGCCGACACCGGTCCGCGCGTCGTGCTCAAGACCGTGCACACGACCGCCGGGACGGTCGTGGCGGATGCCTCGGGCCGCGCCGTGTATCTGTACGCGGGCGACCGGCAGAACGCGAAGAGCACGACATGCGACGCGAACTGTCTGGCGGCCTGGCCGCCGGTGACCACCACCTCGACGCAGCCGAAGGCGGAGGGGATCACCGCACCCGTCGGCGAGATCCCCGCCCCCGACGGCGGGCACCAGCTGACGCTGGACGGGTGGCCGCTGTACTACTTCGACGGCGACACGACCGCCGGCATGATCAAGGGGCAGGGCATCGGCGACGTGTGGTGGCTGCTGGCCCCCGACGGCACGCGCGTGACCTCCATCGGACGCTGAGCGCCCCTTTCGTCACTGCGACGATGGACGCGCAGACAGTGGATGCCTCGACCCGGCGGGCCGAGGCATCCACTGTCGTGTGCGCGGGTTACGACTGGCTCTTGCCGTACGATCCGAGCTGCTGGGTGGACTCGACGACGCGCGCGGCCATCGCCGACTCGGCGATCTTGCCCCACGCGCGGGGGTCATACTGCTTCTTGTTGCCTACTTCGCCGTCGACCTTGAGCACTCCGTCGTAGTTGGAGAGCATGTAGCCGGCGACCGCGCGGGTGAAGGCGTACTGGGTGTCGGTGTCGACGTTCATCTTCACGACGCCGTTGGAGACCGCGAGCGCGATCTCCGCATCGGACGAGCCCGAGCCGCCGTGGAAGACGAGCTCGAGCGGCTTCGGGCCGTGGCCGAACCGCTCGGCGATGCCCGCCTGGATCTCGCCCAGGAGCTCCGGGCGCAGCTTCACGTTGCCCGGCTTGTAGACGCCGTGCACGTTGCCGAACGTCAGCGCGGCGATGTAGCGGCCGTTCTCGCCCAGGCCCAGCGCCTCGACCGCCTTGGCGACGTCGCCCACGGTCGTGTAGAGCGCCTCGTTGGTGCCCTCGTGCTTGACGCCGTCCTCTTCGCCGCCGACGACCCCGATCTCGACCTCGAGGATCGCGTTGATGTTCTTCATACGGGGCAGCAGTTCCTTGGCGATCTCGATGTTCTCATCGAGCGGCACGGCCGAGCCGTCCCACATGTGGGACTGGAAGATCGGGTTGCGCCCGGCCTTGACCTCTTCTTCGCTGGCGGCGATCAGCGGCAGCACGAAGTCCTCGAGCGCAGGCTTCGGGCAGTGGTCGGTGTGCAGCGCGACCGTGATCGGGTAGTTCTTCGCGACCTCGGTGGCGTATCGCGCGAACGCCAGCGCGCCGGTGGCGCGGGCCTTCACCGTGTGGCCGGCGAAGTAGTCGGCGCCGCCGGTGGTGACCTGGATGATGCCGTCCGAGCCCGCCTCGGTCAGGCCCTGCAGGACCGCGTTGATCGTCTGAGAGCTGGACACGTTGATCGCGGGATAGGCGAAGCCGCCGGCCTTCGCGCGGTCGAGCATCTCGGCGTACTGATCGGGGGTGGCGACGGGCATGGCGTGCGCTCCTTGGTCGAGGTGGATTGCACCCAACTCTAGCGAAGAGCGCCCCTGTCGCCACGGACGAGTCGGTCGGGCTGCCAAGGCGGGTCCGAGATGCCCCGTACGAAAGAACCGTCATTCCTTCTTGTTCACATGGGCGTAATCGCTGTTGTTCCTGCAGGCGGGCGGTTATCGTTGGCCGCATGGTGAGTCTCACGGTTGATCCGAACGCCCCTCTCGATCATTCGACGCCGCTGCGACCGGATCGCAACATGGCGCTCGAGCTGGTGCGGGCCACCGAGGCGGCCGCGATCCGGGCCGTGCCGTTCATCGGCCGCGGGCGAAAGGAGGCCGCCGACGGCGCCGCGGTCGACGCGATGCGCGCGTTCCTCACGACCGTGAGCTTCGACGGGACGATCGTGATCGGCGAAGGCGAGAAGGACAACGCCCCGATGCTGTTCAACGGCGAGCACGTGGGCAACGGCACGGGTCCGCAGTGCGACGTCGCCGTCGACCCGATCGACGGCACGTCGCTGACGGCGGCGGGTCGCAACAACGCGCTGTCGGTCATCGCCGTGTCGGACTCGGGCACCATGCTGGACGCGTCGAGCGTCTTCTACATGGACAAGCTGGTCACCGGGCCGGCCGGTGTGGGCGTCGTCGACATCCGCCTGCCGATCGCCGAGAACATCCACCGCCTGGCCAAGGCGCTGGGCAAGCCGGTGTCGGAGATGGTGGTCTCGGTGCTGCACCGTCCGCGCCACGAGCAGCTCATCGACGACATCCGTGAGGCCGGGGCCGGCACCCGGCTGATGAGCGACGGAGACGTCGCCGGCGGCATCAACGCCGCCCGCCACAACGCGCGCACCGACATGTGCGTCGGCGTCGGCGGCAGCCCTGAGGGCATCGTCACCGCCTGCGCGATCAAGGCGCTCGGCGGGCACATCCAAGGGCGGCTGTGGCCGCGCGACGATGACGAGAAGCAGCGCGGCGTCGACGCCGGGCTCAAGCTCGACGGGCACGTGTACGAGGCGGACGACCTGGTGCACGGCAACAACACGCTGTTCGTCGCGACCGGCGTCACGAACGGCGAACTGGTCGCGGGCGTGCGCCGCGAAGGCGGCTACGTCTACACCGAGAGCGTCGTCCTGCGGGGCGCGTCAGGCACGCTGCGCCGCATCTCGTCGGAGCACCTCACGTCGAAGTGGCTGTGAGTTCCGCTCGCACACGGAGTGGCGTGAGACGCGTGTGACGCGTGCGACAGAAGTCGCTGTGAATGCGCGGTAACCCTGCCCGGCCATGGCAGAATCGACCCGGTGCGCCGCGATCGTCTCGATCGCCGCACGCGTGGAGGAGACGGACATGGCTGCAGACACCGGGGCATCGCAGAAGCGGACCGGAGCGCAGGCCGTCGTCGCCGACGCCCTCTCGCGCACCGGGTCTCACGCGAAAGTCGAGATGGATCCTGCGCGGCGTCCCGATGTGCTGTTCCGAGTGCGTCACGAAGAAGGCGAGCAGATCAGTGCGTGGTGGATGATCGGCGCGTTCGTGGCCGTCTCCGGCGCCGCGATCGCCCTGCTCAGCCTGATCCCCGGCGGTCACTGACTGTCCTGGTTCCCGGCGGTCACCGACTGTCCTGGTTCCCGGCGGTCACCGACTGTCCTGGTTCCCGGCGGTCACTGACCGTCCTGATCCCCGGCGGTCACGGACCGTCGATCCGCTCGCGCAGCGTTCCCAGGTCCGCGGCTACGACCGGCTGCTCGTGGTCGGCTGCAGCTAGCAGCTCGGGCGCCGTCAGTCGCCGCGTCGCCGACTCCACAGCCTTCGGCTCGGGAAGCGCGTCGAGCTTCGTCTGATCGATACCGGGGAATCGGCGCGCGCTGACCAGCACCCGCGATTCGAGCGAGCCCGCGAACCGGTTGTAGCTGTCGACGGTGCGCTCGATCGCCCGGCGCAGGTCGTCGGCGTGCGATGCGAGCGAGGTCAACCGGCTGTACAGCTCGTTGCCCAGGTCGAACAGCCGTCGCGCCTCTTGCGAGACGTCCTGCTGCGTCCAGGTGTACGCGATGGTCTTCAGCACGGCCCACAGGTTGACCGGCGACGCGAGGGCGACCCGCTTGCCGAACGCGTAGTCCAGGAGCGCGGCGTCCTCGTCGAGCGCCGCTGCCAGCAGCGATTCGCTGGGCAGGAAGCAGATGACGAACTCTGGGCTGGATTCCAGTCCCGCCCAGTACGTCTTCTTCGCGAGCGCGTCCACGTGCGCCCGCACCGCCTTCGCGTGCTTCTCGAGCAGCCCGCGCCGCCGCTCGCCCTCGGCGCCGTGGGCCGTGAACGGGATGGCCGTGGCCTCGAGATACGCGTCCAGCGGCACCTTCGCATCCACGGCCAGGGCCTTGCCGCCCGGAAGGCGGATGATCATGTCGGGCCGACCGGCGCCCGCGTCCGTCGTGATCGACGCCTGCAGGTCGAAGTCCACGTGCCGGGTCAGCCCCGCCGCTTCGACGACGCGCCGCAGCTGCGTCTCGCCCCAGACACCCCGGGTGCTGCCCGAGCGCAACGCGCCGGCCAGGGATTCTGTCGTCGTGCGCAGCGCTTCGCCCGCCTCGTGCGAGCGGCGCAGCTGCTCGGTCAGCGACCCGTACTGCTCGTGACGGTCGTGCTCGAGCGCGTCGACCTTGCGCTGCATCGCCTGCAGAGTCTCCTGCACCGGTGCGAGCGCCCGCAGCACGGCATGCTCGCGCTGCTCGCGCTGGGCGCGGGCGGCCTCGTCGAAGCGTGCGCGATCCATGGTCTCGTCGTAGCGGCGTTCCTGCTGATCGAGCTGATCGCGCAGCGCGGCGGCGACCGTCTCGGCCGTGGCGACGCGCGCGGCGAGGTCGGTCGCGGCGCCGGCAGCGCGCATCGCGCGCACCGCCCAGCCGGCGACGAAGCCGATGGCGAGCATGATCACGGCCACGAAGGCGAAGGTCCCGGCATCCATGTCCTTCAGCTTGCCGGGAGCCTCCGACATCGGTGCGCGCCGCGCGGTCCGTAAGATGTGCGAGTGACGCTCACGGTCTGGTTCTCGCTGCTCGCCGCCTGCGTCGTCATCAGCCTCACCCCCGGCGCCGGCGCCATCAACACGATGTCGAACGCGCTCAACGAGGGATGGCGGCGCTCGATCTGGGGCGTGCTGGGTCAGCAGCTTGCCCTGATCGTGCACGTCGTGATCGTCGCCGCCGGCGTCGGACTGCTGGTGTCCCGCTCGCACATCCTGTTCGAGACGATCCGCTACCTCGGCGCCGCCTACCTCGTGTTCCTCGGCATCCGCATGATCGTGCTGCGTCCGGCGGTCACCGAGGACGTCGACGCCGGCGCGCGCACGCGCGAGAGCGCCTGGTCGATGATCCGGCGCGGCTTCTGGGTGAACATGCTCAACCCGAAGGCGATCGTGTTCTTCCTCGCGTTCGTGCCGCAGTTCATCCGCCTCGACCGCCCACCGCTCGAGCAGTATCTGATCCTGATCACGACCGTGGTCGTGGTCGACGTGCTCGTGATGTGGTCCTTCTTCGCCGCGGCGGCAAAGCCGTTCCGGCGGGTCGTGCGCAGACCGCGAGGGCAGAAGGTTATGAACATCGTGTTCGGGTCACTGTTCATCGCGGTCGCGGGGCTGCTGCTGCTCGTGCATTGAGCCGCTCGCGGTCGGCACTGACTGCGCGCGGTCCGGGAGCGTCCCGCGGCCGTCAGGCGACGGCGAACACCGGCTCTGTGGCCGGCACGGCGGGATCGATCGTCCTGACGCGCAGCGCGTGCGTGCGGGCGAGCGCGTCGACGTCGTCGGCCCGGCAGCGGTGGGCGGCGTCGATCACGATGTGCGCGCAGGCCAGGGCGTCGGCGGCGGCGTCGTGATGCGCGAAGCCGGTGAACCCCGCGGCGGCCGCGGCCGACGGCAGTCGGTACGAGGGCAGGTCGTACGCCTTGCGCGCCAGCTGCAGGCTGCAGAAGTAGCGGTACGGCGGGCACGACTCGCCCGTCGCCTCGCAGGCGCGGCGCAGCACCGACATGTCGAACCCCGCATTGTGTGCGGCCAGCACGTCGGCGCCGGCGAAGGCGCCGAGATCGTCCAGCTGCTCGGACCATGTGGGTGCGTCGCGCACGTCTTCGGGGTGGATGCCGTGGATCTGGACGTTCAGGTCGAAGAAGCGATCATGGCCCGCCGGGGGGCGGATCAGCCACCCGGCCGTCGCCACGACCTGGCCGTCGCGGACGCGGGCGAGTCCGACCGCGCATGCCGAGGCACTGCTGGAATTCGCCGTCTCGAAGTCGATCGCGGTGAAATCCAGTGGCACGCCTCAACTCTCACCCGCGGGCGCGGCCGGAGCGGCCAGGCGCGCCGTGGAGCGCTCGACATATGCTCGAGGCATGGCCTCACGCGAAGAGATGTCGCAGTCGTTCGGTTCTGCCGCTGCAGAGTACGAGGCGGGACGGCCCGAGTACCCCGCCGAGGCGGTGGAGTGGATGCTGCAGCCCGTCGCCGGGGGAGAGGCCCGGGTGCGCGTGGCCGACGTCGGGGCCGGCACAGGCAAGCTCACGCGCGCACTGGTCGCCCGCGGCGCCGAGGTGATCGCGGTCGAGCCTGATGCCGTCATGCTCGAGAGCCTGCGTCAGGTCGTTCCGGGCGTGCCGACGTTCGTGGGATCGGCGGAGCGGCTGCCGCTGCCGGACGGCGCGCTCGACGCGGTCGTGTTCGGCCAGGCCTGGCACTGGGTCGACCCGGCACCGGCGTCGGCCGAGGTCGCGCGTGTGCTGCGGCCCGGCGGCATGCTGGGGCTGATCTGGAACATCCGCGACGAGAGCGTCGAGTGGGTCGCCGAGATGACCGGGATCATGCACGGCAGCAACGCCGAGATCATGATGGCCTCGGGCGGCCCCGAGGTCGCGGCGCCCTTCGGCGAGCCCGAGACGCGCACGTGGGACTGGGTGCGCCCGATGACCCGCGTGCAGCTGTGGGACATGGTGCGTTCGCGCAGCTACATCATCACCGCCGAGCCCGCCGAGAAGGAGCGCGTCGAGCGCGAGCTCGAGGCCGTCTTCGATCGGATCGGCGCGGTCGGCGATGCCGTCGTCGACCTGCCGTACGTCACGCACGCGTTCCGCGCTCGTCGGCCGTAGAGCGACCTCCGGCCTGGCAGACTCGGCCGAACGCCGGCTTTCATCGCTGCGGGTGTCACGCGGCAGCTCGGCTCGCAGACCGGAATCGGGGTTCCGGTGGTGGTGTTCGCCAGAGGTATCTGCGGGCGAGTCTGGTGGTGAGGACGATGGGTTCGGCGCCGTCGGGCGGATGGAGGACGAAGTCGCCCTTTCCATCGCGGGTGATCCACCAGCGGCCGTGGTGCAGGTTCATATGGTGGAACCGGCACAGCAGAATGCCTCTGTCGATATCGGTTCTGCCGCCGGTCGCCCATCCGTCGATGTGGTGGGCTTCGCAGTAGTGCGCAGGGCGGTCGCAGCCCGGCCACCGACATCCGCCGTCGCGGATCGCGAGCGCGAGCTTCTGCTTCGGGGTGAACAGTCGCGCCTCGCGGCCCAGGTCGAGCGGATTGCCGTTCGCATCGAGCAGACACTCGGTCGCCCCGGTGTCGCATGCGTGCTGGGCCGCCAACCACGCTGGAAGAGGCGTGCTGTCGTCCTGAGCGGAGGCGAGCGAAGGCACATCCCGCTTCTCGGCATCCGCAGCGTCCTCGGTGATGAGGATCCGGATCCCGGCCTGCCGCGTTCCGAACACGGTGTCGGACTCGGCCAGCGCACCGGCCCGCAGCAGGTCGATCATCAGGTCGTACGCGAGCTGCTCGGTCGTGCGCGGATCGGCGGCCAGTTCGTCGGCGCGTGCCCGCTCGTCGTCGTCGACGAACCGAACCCCTCGACGCGGCGCCAGCGCCGAGTCCATGATGGTCTGCGCCCACAGCCCGCCTTCGTCGTCGAAGACGAACGATCCGTGTCGCACACCGTCCCGATCCACCCAGCTGCGGAACGACCGGTTCTCGTACCGTTGCTCGAACCGTTGCTGCGCGCCGGCGGGGTCGAGCAGGTCTCGGATCGCCCGGGCCTGGGCGGCCAGATCCTCGACCGTCCGGCACGCCGCCTCACCCACCAGTTGCGCCGCCGCCGTCTCCCATGCCGCCCGAGCTTCTTCCCGCGCCGCCGCAACCAGCTCGTCCAACGCCGTCGGGTCGCAGGATTCGGCGTCCGTGCAGATCGAGCCCGCATCGACCATTGGTGGTTCGCCGAGGTTGCGCAAGATCGCATCGTGCTGCGCTGTCGTGATCCGGCCATCCAGCAGTGCCGCACCCAGCGGAGCGTGCCATGGCTTCGTGGCGGGCACGCCGTCACCGTCGTCGGGTGGGGCATCCTCACCGTCGTCGTGTGTGCAGACGGCGCCGGCCAGCAGCGTCTCACCGGTGCGCACCTGCTTCGTCGCATCCGCGCGGGTCGCACCCGTGATCTGCTGCACCAGCGACACGGGTGAGCGATGCCCGCGCTTCTGCGACAGGCCCGAATGCCCCGCTTCGCGCGTCGAGCGGGCCGCGACGACCCCGGTCGCCGCCACCTGCAGGGACTCCAACGCGCGGATCGCCGCCGACGACTCGGTGATCAACTCGACGATCTGCTCATCGCCCAGACCTGCCACTACCGACGGCATCCGATCGGGCTCGGCATCCATCCCCACCACGCGCCGCAGCGCTTCGACGTGCGCCGCGATGTCGGTGAAGATTGCCATACTCAAAGCCTGCCATGAGCCTCCGACACTCGAATTGATGTACGCACTCTGCGCCGATCTCGAGGGGTCCGGTGGAAGCCGCGGGCCGGGCTGCGGCATCCACCCCCGGTAGACTGGTCGCCCGTGGCTCTCACCATCGGAATCGTCGGACTGCCCAACGTCGGCAAGTCCACCCTCTTCAATGCCCTGACCAAGAACCAGGTGCTCGCGGCGAACTATCCGTTCGCGACGATCGAGCCGAACATCGGGGTCGTGAACCTGCCCGATGAGCGGCTCGGCCGCCTCGCCGAGGTGTTCCACAGCGAGCGGCTGGTGCCGGCGTCCGTGTCGTTCGTCGACATCGCCGGTATCGTGCGCGGCGCATCCGAGGGGGAGGGGCTGGGCAACCAGTTCCTGGCGAACATCCGCGAGGCCGACGCGATCGCGCAGGTCGTGCGCGGCTTCGCCGATTCCGACGTCGTGCACGTCGAGGGCGAGGTCAACCCGCAGGCCGACCTCGAGACGATCGGCGCCGAGCTCATGCTCGCCGACTTGCAGACGCTCGAGAAGGCGATCCCGCGCTACGACAAGGAAGTCAAGGGCAAGAAGACCGACAGGGCCGTGCTCGAGGCGGCGCTGGCCGCGAAGGATGCGCTTGAGCGCGGCGTGCTGCTGTCGGCGTCGGGCGTCGACCTCGGCCCGATCCGGGAGTTGGGGCTGCTGACCGCGAAGCCCTTCATCTTCGTGTTCAACGTCGACGAGGCGGTGTTGACGGATGCCGCGCGCAAAGCCGAGCTCGAAGGTCTGGTCGCCCCCGCCCACGCCGTCTTCCTGGACGCGAAGATCGAGTCGGAGCTCATCGACCTCGACCCGGAGGATGCGGCCGAGCTGCTCGCGTCGACCGGGCAGGAGGAGTCGGGCCTGGATCAGCTGGCCCGCATCGGCTTCGACACGCTGGGCCTGCAGACGTACCTGACCGCGGGGCCCAAGGAGGCCCGTGCCTGGACGATCGGCAAGGGCTGGAAGGCGCCGCAGGCGGCGGGGGTCATCCACACCGACTTCGAGAAGGGCTTCATCAAGGCCGAGGTCATCTCGTTCGAGGATCTCGTCGAGCTCGGCTCGGTCGTCGAGGCCCGTGCGCACGGCAAGGCGCGCCTGGAGGGCAAGGACTACGTCATGCAGGACGGCGACGTGGTGGAGTTCCGCTTCAACGTGTGACCGCCTCCGGTCGTTGAGCGGGCGAAGCGAGACGACACGCGCATCCTGACGGCCGTGCCCGGTCACCCACCCGTGATCGTGTACCACGTGCCGTAGACGCCGGCCGCGCACATCACACCCGTCACGATCCAGCCGAGCGTCCGCGCGAGGTGACCGTTGCGGTACTTCCCCATCAGCCTCCGGTCGGCGGAGATGATCATCATGATGATCAGGAAGGGACCGGCAGCGATCCCGTTGACGGTCGCCGACAGCACCAGGATCTGGATCGGGTTGTGGACGACGACGGACAGCAGGATCCCGGCGATCAGGCCGACGGCCAGCAGGATGTAGAAGAGCGGTGCCCGCCGGGGCGAATCCTCCAGTCCCCACGGCTTGTCGAGCAGACCCGACATGCCCGCGGCGCCGGCGGCGGCGAGCACGGGTACCGCGAGGATGCCCGAGCCGATGAATCCGACGGCGAACAGCAGACTTGCGGAGGTGCCCGCAATCGGCTGCAATGCCTGAGCGGCCTCGGCGGCGCTGCCGATCCGTTTGTGATGAGCACCGAGCGTCGCGGCGCTGGCCACCATGATCGCGAACATGATGAGCACGGAGAACGTCATCCCCGTGAACACGTCCAGCCGGCCGGTCTTCAAGCGACGTCGGGCCTGGCGCGGGGAGCGGTCATCCAGGTCCGGGGCGTCTTCTCCGTTCAGGTCTTCGGAGCGCAGCTCTTCGACGCGTTGGGCGGTCTGCCAGAAGAACATGTACGGACTGATGGTCGTGCCCAGCACAGCGACGATGAGGCTCCAATACGCGGTGCTCCACTTCACCCGCATGCCCACCAGCCCCTGAAGCACCTCGCCCCATTGGACGTGACTGACGAACAGCACTCCGACGTACACGAGCAGCGCGAGGCACAGCCATTTGAAGATCCGCCCGATCCACTCGAACGACCCTGCGACGACCGCCACTCCGATGCCGACACCGGCGATCGCCGACCAGAGCGGGGCGGGTCCCGCGTGCAGCAGCTGTACGCCTTGGCCGATCGCCATCAGGTCGGCGGCGAGGTTCAGGGTGTTGGCGACGATCAACGCGGCGATCAGAATCCCGATCACCGTTCGGGCGCCGTGCGAGAACCGACGGCGGATGAGCTTGCCGAAGCTGTCGCCGGTCGCCAAGGCCATCCGGTCGCAGATCTCCTGCGTCGCCATCATCAGCGGGAGGCTGACCGGCACCGTCCACAGCGCACCGGCGCTGTAGGTTGCTCCGGCCTGTGCGTACGTCGCGATGCCGGAGGGGTCGTCGTCGGCGGCACCCGTGACCAGTCCCGGACCGAGCGCCCGGAAGAAGGTCGCGATCGGTCCCCGGTGCTTGCCCTCAGGTTCCCCGCCGCTCTCGGTCTTCGTGCCGGTCGCGCCCGAGGAATCCGGTGTGTCCTGCTTGCTCACGCCGCGCCCCACTCTCGTCACTCGTCGGCCTTGCGCCGAACGGGCCCCGGAGCAGGCGGTGATCGGCCTTCGGCTGCGGGATCGGTCGCAGGTTATCCAGGCGAGTCCGGCTGCATCCAGGGGATTGACACGAGCTCATCCCCTCCGATCGGGCATCCGTGCCTCCGGCCTTCAGGCCAGCTCTTCGGCGAGACCGATGAGGATGCCTTCGGGCCCGCGTATGTAGCACAGGCGATACGCGTCTTCGTATCGGACCACATCGTCGCCGACGAGCGCGACTCCATGATCGCGCAGACGAGCGAGGGTGCCGTCGAGGTCGTCCACCGCGAACATGACGCGCAGGTAGCCGAGGGCGTTCACCGGGGCGGTCCGGTGATCGGCGACCACGGCCGGCTCGATGAACCGCGAGAGCTCGATGCGGCTGTGCCCGTCGGGAGTGCGCATCATCGCGATCTCGACGCGCTGATCGCGCAGGCCCGTGACACGCCCGGCCCATTCGCCCTCCACCGCCGCCTGCCCTTCGAGCTCGAGCCCGAGCTCTTCGAAGAACGCGATCGCCGCGGCGAGGTCCTCGACGACGATGCCGACGTTGTCCATCCTCACGGTCATGGCGTCATCCTAGGAGGGGTGGGATGCCGGGGCCCCTCGGTTTCTGAAGTCGCCCGCCTTCGGGTTCAATGGATGGGACTGTTCGCCGAACGCGACCGCGACGAGAGGACTCACGACGATGAGCCAGACCCGCATCTTCGAGCCCGACGGCCGTGCCATCCCGTATGTGGACGAGGGGACCGGCCCCGGCGTCGTGCTGCTGCCGGGCCGCGGGCTGAACACCGACTATCTCGGCACGCTGGCCAGCATGCTCGTCGAGGCCGATCACCGCCTCGTGCTCATCGGCTCGCGCCGGCCGTCGCCGGATGCGGACGGCCTGACGATGCACGATGTCGCTCAGGACGTCGTCGACGTGATGGATCACGTCGGCCTCGAGCACGCGTGGGTGGGCGGGCATGCGTTCGGCGGATCGGTCGCGCGCACGGTCGCTCTCGACCACACCGATCGAGTGAACGGCGTGCTGCTGCTCGGTGTCGAGACGGCGGCTGCGGTAACCGACGACGTGGCACGCGAGATGGATGCCGAGATCTCACAGGTCCTCGACTTCGCGCGCGACACCGAGGCCGGCCCGCTGCAGGACGCCGCGCTCGCGGCCACGCCCGAAGTGGAGTGGGCGACCCCGGCGGCCCACGTTCCGGTGCTCGTGATCCAGGCCACGCACGACCGGGTCACGCCGCCGGCGAACGGCCAGGCTCTGCAGGCCTCGGCGCCCGACCGGGTGAGCGTCGTCAGCGTCGAGGGCGGGGGGCACCTCTTCCCGGGCACTCACGCCGGCGCCACCGCCTGGGCCATCGAGGACTACCTCGACTGGGATTGAGACCGCGCCGTCACGTGGACTTCGCGCGCTCGTAGTGGGCGCGCACGCGATTGCGGTTGCCGCAATCGGCCGAGCTGCACCAGCGCCGGTTGTGCTGTCGCGACGTGTCGAGGAAGACCCATCCGCAGAATCGGTCCTCGCACCGGTGGAACCGGGCGATGGCATCAGATGTCAGCAGCCGGGCGAACTCGAGCGCGAGAAGATGCCGCGGCGCCGACAGGTCGACGGTCACGGGCGACCAGTGCCAGCGCCCCTCCGTGTCGCGCACGAGCCGGCTCTCGGCGTGCGCTGAGACGAGATCGCGCGGGAGGCGCTCGGGGCTCCGGCCGTCGACGAGCGCGTCGTAGGTGTCGTCCCGCAGGGCGAGGATGCGCTCGTGTTCGACGGAGGCGCGCCCGTGCTGCGCTCGCGCCGTCCGCGCCAGCGCTTCCGCTTCGCTCGCCGGAATCAGACCGGACTGCGCCATCCAGGCGAGAACGTGCGCGTAGTCGGGCAGCCCCTCGTTGCATCGGGTCGGGTCGAGGCGCCAGCCGACCGTGTTGAAGAAGTCGACGGCGACGTCTCCGCCGATCCTGACCGGTGAGAGCTCCGGCAGCCGCATGATCTAACTCCCTTCCGCCTGCTGACATGTTAGCGTGAGTGCGTAATGGGCATGCCCGAACAGAGGAGTTAGATGATGAGACGGCCGTCGGGGTTCGCCGTGCTGTGGGCGTCGCAGGCGACATCGAACACGGCCGACGGCATCCTCGCCGCGGGGGCACCACTGCTGATGGCATCGTTCACCCGGGATCCGCTGGCCGTCGCCGGCATGACCGTCGTCCAGTTCCTTCCCTGGCTGCTGTTCACCCTGCCCGCCGGCGCGCTCGCGGACCGTGCCGATCGCCGCCACATCCTGGTCGGCGGCAATCTGCTGCGCACGGCCGGGTTCGCCTTGCTCGCCGCGTCGATCGCGCTCGGGTGGCAGAGCGTCTGGCTCCTCTACGCCGCGGTCTTCGTCGCCGGGGCCGCAGAGACGCTCGTCGACAACGCCGCCCTCACCGTCCCGCCCCGCCTCGTGCCGCGGCATCGGCTCGAACGCGCGAACGGCAGGCTCTTCGCGACCCAGTCGGTCGTGAACACGTTCATCGGTCCGCCGCTCGGCTCGTCACTCATGGCGATCGCGGGCACTCTCGCCTTCTTCAGCAGCGCCGGCCTGTTCGCGGTCGCGGGCCTGGCCGCGCTGCTGCTTCCCCGGCTGCTGCCGACGGCCGGGGACGAGGCATCCGCCCCCACCGCCGCGAGCTCGGTCGCCGCCGACATCAGAGCCGGCTGGCGCCATTTCTGGGACCACGAGCTGCTGCGTCGTGTGGCGTTCATCTCGGCCGCGATCAATCTCTTCGGAACCATGACCGGCGCGCTCCTCGTGCTGCTCGCCACCGGGCCGCTCGGCGTTCCCGACGCGTTGTACGGCGTGTTCATCGCGGTTCCGGCGGCCGGGGCGATCCTGGGTTCTCTGATCGCCGAGCGGGTGATTCCGCTCATCGGCGGCGGCCCCGTGACCTGGATGGCCGCGCTCGTGCCGGCGGCCAGCTACGCGCTGCTGGGACTCGGCGCCGGGATCGTGGTGGTGCTCGCCGGCATGTTCCTGGCTGCGATCGCGACCGCGTGCAACCAGGTCGTCGTCTCGACGCTTCGCCAGGCCGCCGTGCCCGATGCGCTGCTCGGGCGCGTCACGGCCGCATACCGCCTGGTGGTGCTCGGCGTCGTCCCGCTCGGCGGCCTGCTCGGCGGAGTCCTCGGCTCGGTCTGGGGCGTCCCGCAGACGTTCGCCGCGGCGGGCGCGGGCCTCGCCGTGGCCGCGGTGTTCCTCGCCCCGCGGGTCACCACTCGGGCTCTGCGCCGTGCCGAACTCGTCTGACCCGCGGACGGGCGGGTCGCGTCGTCGGGCACGGGTCGTCCGGGCCGGCGTCCCGGCGGTTGGAGTAGGTTCGCAGGATGAGCGGCGAGCAGACGCACGCGCACCTCGCGGATGCGCTGAGGCGACGGGTGCACGACTCGGGCGTGATCGACCCCCGACTGCGCACCGGACTCGTCGACGCGGCAGCCAGCGAGTCCAGCGAACTGCCCGAGCCTTACCGTGACCTCGCGCACACGATCGCCCATGCGTCGTACCGCGTGACCGACGAGCAGGTCGCCGCTGTCCGGCAGGCGGCCGGTTCGGACAGGGCCGCGTTCGAGGTCGTGATCGCTGCGAGCGTCGGTGCGGGACTTCGTCGGTGGGATGCCGCGTCCCTCGCGATCCGAGAGGCCGCGGATGCGTCTTCCTGACGTCGAGCGCGGCGACACCGTCATGCACCGCACGATGATCCGGATGATCTCGCGGCTTGCCGGTTACCGGCTGCCGGATGCCGCCCGCGTCGCCTTCTACGACAAGGCGTTCGTGGGGCCGGCGCTCGGCGCATGGACGCAGCACGCGATGCGAGGACCCAGCACGTGGTCGGTGTCGGAGCGCGAACTGATGGCTGCGCAGGTCGCGGCATGGAACTCGTGCCCGTTCTGCGTCGGCGCCCACGGGGCGATCGCGGTGAAAGGCATCGACCGCGCGCTCGTCGACGCCGTGCTGTCGGATTACACCGCGGCGCCGATCTCCGATCGTCTGCGGGCGGCGTTGACGTTCCTCGACAGGATGACGAACGATCCCGATCGACTGGATGCGCGCGACGCCGAGACGGCCATGGCGGCAGGGCTGACCGTGCAGGACCTGACGGACGCGGCGGCCGTCGGCGCCGTGTTCGCCGTCATCACCCGGAATGCGAACGCGCTGGACTTCGAGATCCCGGATGCCGCCGACTTCGACCGTGCCGCCGACATGCTGCTCAAGCGCGGGTATTCGTGAACCGCGCACCGAGCCATCGGCCTGGTCGGATTGCGCAGGAGTCCGGTCGTGCATGTGCAACTGCGTCAGGTGAACGATCGGCTGCGCCGACGATGACAGCGCTGCTTGCCGGCGTCATCCTTGCGGACCGGCCGATGCCCGGGGCGTGTGCTGTGCCCGGCCGTTGTTCTCGGATCGCTTCGTGGCGTTCTTGACCCACCCGGGACTCGTGCTGCTGGTGGCAGCCGTCGGCTGGGCGGACGGCTGCCGAGGAGCTGTGTTCGTGCCAGAGCGGTCGGAGACCGCGTGCGTCGAGGTATCGGCGGCGGGCGTCGTCGGCGCCGCCGGCGCGGGGGCAGGGAGGACCACCACGCGTGGAGGCTGGGAGTTGTCGGCGGAGACCCCGGGATCGGCCGCGGTCATCCAGAGCATCGCGGGGACCGTGATCAGAGCCGTCGCGCCCGCGGCGATGGCGGACGTCAGCCATCGGCTGCGCGGCCGGCGGCGGGCGTGCGCGGCCGCCGGGGCGGTGCCCACGGCACCGAGACCCGCGGCCGGTTCCTGCACCGGTGCCGTGGCATGGCGCCGCGCCGGAACGGGAGGAGGCAGGGCCACCGGAAGCTGCACCGCCCGCTCTCCGGTGCGTCCGGCGACGTCCGCGACCGTCTGTGCGACCTCCGACGCGGTGGGACGCCGTGCGGGGTCGGAATCCGTCATCTGCTTCAGGAGCGCCGACCAGTGCGGCCCGACCTCGTCGGGCACGCGCGGCGGCTCGAGCAGTCGGGCCAGCACGGCCGAGATGCCGGAGGCCTGCGGGAACGCCCGCTGACCGGTGAGCGCTTCGAGCAGCACCAGACCGAGGGCGTAGATGTCGGCGGCCGGAGCGGCGGCCTCACCGTGCAGCTGCTCGGGGGAGAGATACACCGCCGTTCCCACCACGGTGCCGGGAGAGGTCAATCGTGCGCCGTCGAGCAGGGACGCGACGCCGAAATCCGCGAGCTTGGCTTGGAAGGGCCGGCCCGGCTGCGACGCCGGAGCCAGCAGCACGTTCGAGGGCTTCACATCGCGGTGCACGATGCCGGCGGCATGCGCGGCGGCCAGGCCCGCAGCCACATCCCCGGCCAGGTGCGCGCACTCGTCGGCCGAGAGCGGCCCGGTCAGAAGCCTCTGCGCGAGCGTCGTCCCGGCGATGAACTCCATCACGAGATAGCCGGTGCGCCCGGGAACCAGCCGTGCGTCCAGCAGGGTGACCAGCGACGGGTGGTTGAGCGTCGCCAAAGCGCTGGCCTCGTTGCGCGCCCGCTCGGGCGAGGTGAGCACGTCCGAGCCGGTGCGCATCATCTTCACGGCCACGGTGCGTCCGAGCACGACATCCTCGGCACGATAGACCTCGGCCATCCCGCCTTCGCCCACACGCTCGTGCAGCTGGTAGCGACCGTCGAGCATGACCGAAGTGGGTTCCGGATCGTGCGGTTCGCTCACGATCGCCTCCTCCGCTGGGGTGCAGTGACAGTGTGACGCTATGTCCTGGAGATGACTTCGGTCTTCCCTCTTGACATCGTGCGAACGGCGTGCGAAAAGCGCGGGGCCGCGCGCCCGCGACGCCGTATCGTGGGGACATGGACGAACCCGTGACCGCACAGCAGCTGATGCGTTCGCGGTTCGACGCCTTCCGCCGCGGGGACGCCGCCTGGCTGCTGCGCACGTGGCATCCCTCCACGCGGCCCTTACAGCTCGACCTCGCCGAGAACCCCCGGTGGCGAGGGCTGCAGATCGTCGACACGGTCGCGGGCGGAGCGGGCGACGACACCGGCGTCGTCGAGTTCCGGGCGACCTATCTGACCGACGACGGCGGCATCGGCATCCTGCACGAACGCTCGCGCTTCGTGCGCGAGAACGGACGATGGTTCTACGTGGACGGCGAGGTCACAGTCCCGACGTGAGCGCGGCGTCCGCGGTCGGTGACAGGATGGCGGTATGCCCGAGTCGCCGGAGGTGCAGGCGCTCGTCGAGTGGCTCGACGGGCGGTTGACCGGATGCCGCATCCACGGCGCCGATCTCATCGAGTTCCGCGCTCTCAAGACGCGCGCACGTCCGTTGACGTCGGTCGTCGGGCGGACGATCGAAGGGGTGGGCCGGTTCGGCAAGTTCGTCGACCTGCGGCTGGGCGACGGGCATCTGGTGGTCTCGCTCGGCCGGCACGGCTGGATCCGGTGGACCGACGCGGATGCCGCCTCGCCGCACGACGCACCGCCGGGTGACGCGCCGCCGGCGCTGGCCGTGCTCGCCGTCGACGGCGGTGCGATCGAGTTCACCGACGCCGGATCGTGGGTGTCGCTCGGGCTGTGGCTCGTGGACGAGCCCACGGACGTGCCGGGCATCGCGAAACTCGGCCCGGACCCCCTCGACCCCGGATTCTCGCGAGACGCCGTCGATCGTGCCGTCGCCCGCCGCCGCAAGCAGCTGAAGGCGATCCTGCAGGAGCAGGAGTCGTTCGCCGGCATCGGCAACGCGTACTCCGACGAGATCCTGCACCGGGCCCGGCTGTCGCCGGTCGTGCACGGCGACACCCTGACAGGCGACGAGCTCGAGCGCCTCTTCGAGGCGATGCGCGACGAGCTCTCCGAAGCGACGAGCGCTCGCCGCGGCATCCGGATCGACGCGCTCAAGCAGGCGAAGACCGACGCGATGCGGGTGCACGGGCGCGGGGGAGACGCCTGCCCGGTCTGCGGCGGGATCGTCCAGGATCTCGCATTCGGCGGGACGACAGCCCAGTACTGCCCGACGTGTCAGATCGGTGGGGAGGTCCTGGCCTGATCGCGCAAGGGGGATGCCCTGACGGCTCGCTGGTTCTACTGTTCTGAGAATGGGACTCGGGGAAGAGGCGAGGGGCGCCGCTCGCAGGGCCGACTCCGCGCCGGCTCTCGAATGGCTCGCGCGAGCGGGATTCGCGGCCGTGGGCACGATCCACATCCTGCTCGGCATCCTGGTCATCGCGGTCGTGTTCGGGGCGCCGGCCGACAGCAGCGAATCCGGCGCGCTGAAGGCGATCGCCGGCGCACCGGCAGGATTCATCGTCCTCTGGGTGCTCGCGATCACCCTGTGGTGTCTCGCGATCCGTGAGGTGCTCGACGGCATCCTCGAGCGCGGAGAACCCGAGCGCAGGTGGCGGCGACGCATCTCGCAGTGGTCTCGAGCGCTCGTCTACCTCGTGCTCGGCGGCATCGCCGCGGCCGTGGCTCTCGGATCGCGGCCGAACCCCAAGCGGTCGGGCCAAGACATCAGCCGCACCCTGCTGGCGCTGCCCGGCGGGGTGTTCCTGCTGGCCGCCACCGGGCTCGGCATCGGCGCCGCCGGCATCGCCTTCGCCGTCATCGGCATCCGCCGCGGCTTTCGCAAGAAGCTCGCGCTGCCGGCCGGCGAGCCCGGCCGGCTCGTCGTGGCGCTGGGGGCGGTCGGCTATGTCGCCAAGGGGGTGGCGCTGGTCATCGTCGGTGTCGTCGTGGTCGTGGCGGCCGTGCGTTTCGATCCGACCGCGGTGGGTGGATTGGATGCCGCGATGTCGGCGCTGCTGGCCGTCCCGTTCGGGCACGTTCTGACCACGGCCGTCGGCGTCGGCTTCGTCGTGTACGGCGTGTTCTGCGTGCTCCGGGCGTGGTTCGCGAAGCTGTGAGACCTCAGCGCGCACTCCATCCCGGCCATCCGGCGGCGTCGATCACGCAGAACCGGTTGCCTTCGGGGTCTTCCAGAATGATGTAGTCGGCGTCTGCGGGCCTGCGGTCCCAGTGCACCACGCGGGCGCCGAGGTCGGTCAGCCGTCGTACCTCGGCATCCTGATCCTCGGCATACAGGTCGAGGTGGATGCGCGGAGGTACGGTCCGCTCCGAGGCATGCGCATCCAACGACACGTTCGGCCCCACTCCGGTGCGCGGGTGCAACAGGGCGAAGTCGTCGTCGATCGGCTCGCGCGCCGCATAGTCGAGCGCCTGGGACCAGAACGCGATCTGACGGGCGAGGTCCGACACGCGCAAGACGATCGATCCGACGACCAGCATCCCTCCACGCTACTGCGCGACCCGCGGCATAGAGTCTCAGTGTGATCGTGACCGCGTGGGTGGATGTGCCGCCCGACGTGCTGCCGTCGGTCGTGGGCGTGGCGATCCTCGCAGCGATCACCACGATCGTGCTCACGGTGTTCCACGTGCCGCACGTGTGGGCGCCTCTGCGGGCGATCGCCCGCGGCGCGGTGCAGCTCGCCGTGATCAGCGTGATCCTGTCGGGCATCATCACGAGCCCCGTGTGGATCGGCGTGGCCCTCGTCGTCATGCTGTGCATCGCCGCCTCCGTCGCCACCGGCCGGATCGGGTGGTCGCGGCGGGCCGCGCTCACGATGTCGACCTCGATCGTCGCCGGTGTGCTCATCGCCGGCGGCACCGTGTTCGCGACCGGCGCCCTCGAGTTCACCTCGCGCTATGCGCTGGCGATCGGCGCGATCATCATCGGCAATGCGATGAGCATCGCCACGCTCACCGGTCGCATGTTCACGTCGGGCGTCGTCGACCACTGGGACGAAGTGGAGGGATGGCTCGCCCTGGGCGCCCCGCCGCGTGCGTCGACGATCCACCTCGCGCGGCGCGCGGTGCGCGAGGCGCTGGTCCCCACGATCGATCAGACCCGCACCACGGGTCTCGTCGTGCTGCCCGGCGCGTTCGTCGGGGCGATCTTCGGCGGCATCTCGCCGATCGAGGCCGGACGCTTCCAGCTCGTCGTGCTCGCCGCGATCCTGGCGGCCGGCTCGGTGACGGCCGCCCTGGTCGTCTCATGGATGGGTCCGGTGCGCGTCAAGCCCGTCCCCCTGGGCTGAGTGCGACGGACCGATCGCAGTGAGTCTTTTCACGGTCCTTGCCGTGCCGCCGCGTCGTTGATACCTCGCTCACCCGCATCTTCACGCCGATGGTCGCGCTGCTGCTGATCGCGTTCATCGTGGTCGCCGCGGTGCAGGGCAGCATGGTCGACGACGGGCGGACCCTGCTGATCGTGTTCGATCTCGTGCTGCTGGTGGTCGTGACCCTGCTGCTGTACTCGATCTCGCCGTCGTCGTCGTCGTGTTCCCGCCGGTCTTCGCGTTCGTCTGATGCGGGCGTAGCGTGGGCCCATGAGCACGAAGAACGCCCCGGCGATGCCCCCGCCCGTGATCCTCGCCGCCGCGGGCGCCGCGCAGGTCGTGATCACCCGCCGCTGCACGCCGACCGCGCGCTCCACCGCCTTCGCAGGGTTGATCGCCGGCGCCAGCGCGATCCTGGCCGGCTCTGCCGTCGCCGCGCTGCGCCGCAACGACACGGCGATCACGCCCGAACATCCCGAGCGCACCCGGCGTCTGGTCACCAGCGGACCCTTCGCGCGCACCCGCAACCCCATCTATCTCGCCCTGGCCGGGCTGCTGGTCGCGCACGCCGTGTACCGGCGTTCGATGTTCGCCCTCCTTCCTGCGGTCGCGTTCGTCCGGCTCATCGACCGGATGCAGATCCCGTACGAGGAGCGCGCGCTGGCCAAGCGCTTCGGTGCGCGCTACCGGCGTTACCGCGCCGCCGTGCCGCGCTGGCTGGGGGCCCCGGACGCCTGATGTCTGCGGGCCCGCGGCCGGGCTGCGACATCCCGTCTACCATGGAGGCATGGCGACCTCGAACCTCCCCACTCCCACGCTTCAGCCCGTCCCCGACGGGGCGGACCTGCTCACCGTCGTCGAGGACGGCGCATCGTGCTGCGGCGGGGGCTGCTGCTCGGTCGAGTGACGCGTCGGGCGACGCCGGCGGACTGCTCAGAGGTCGCTGAAGTCGTTGCCCGCGATCTGGATCTGCGACACCGTGTCGCCGGTCATGACCAACAGGGCGTACTCGCGCCCGACCTCGCCGGGCCGCGCCAACGATGCGGTCCCGGGCACGTCTCGCGCTCCCACGCCGAGCTGCTCGGGAAGGTCGTCCTGCGCCTTCCACACCGTGAACGCCCCCGCGGCCATCGCCTGCGCGCGTGTCGATCCGACGGCGACCCCCGTGTCGGTGCGCAGCGGGACGCCGTTGGCCGTCGGCTGCAGGATCGTGAGCGAAGCCCGGCCGCCCATCACCGACACCGTCACGGCACCGAACGCGTACGACGTGAAGTCGTACTCGTCGTCCTTCGTGACCTTCGGATCGGCGACCGCGGTGTGCGTCTTCCAGAACGCCACGACGGCGTCGGGGTCGTCGTAGGCCACGACGGCGGTGCGAGCGCCGTCGGCGTACGTGGCGCCGTCCAGTGCGATCACGATCTCGGGCGCCGACGTCGGCGTGGCTGCGGACGCCGCCGGCACCACCGGGGGCGTGCTCGAGGTCGCACCCGGCGCGGCGGTCGATGCGCATCCGGTCAGCAGCAGCGAGACGGCCAGAGCCGGAACGGCGAGACGGGGCACGCGCATGGCTCACGGTATCGCCCGGGATCGGTGAGCTGTGAGCGGCTGCCCGCCCTCGTGATCAGACCGTGACGTCGGTCGCGGGCGCCTCGTCGGGCTCGTCCGCCGGCTTGCGGATGAAGAACGAGCCCACGATGATCGGCAGCGCGACGATCGCCGCGATCAGGAATGCGGCCTGCGTGCCCGCGGCCGTGACGTGGCCGGGCTCGGCGCCCTGCGCCGTCGACACCGCCGCCATCGCGGCGATCATCACCGCGACGCCGGCCGCCCCGGCGACCTGCTGGACGGTGCCCAGCACCGCGCTGCCGTATGAGTAGAACTTGCGGGTCAGCGAGGCGAGGGATGCCGTGAACAGCGGTGTGAACGACAGCGCGAGCCCGATCGACAGCGCCGTCTGCGCCGCGACGATCAGCCACACCGGAGTGGTCGCGTTCAGGGTCGTGTACAGCCACAGGACCCCGGCGGCGATGATCGAGCCGGGGATCAGCAGCACCCGCGTGCCGCGCGCGTCGTAGATCCGCCCGATCACGGGGCCGAGCAGACCCATCGCGAGCGATCCCGGCAGCAGGATCAGGCCCGAGTCGACGGCCTTCAGACCGTGCACGTCCTGCAGGTACAGCGGCAGCGCGGTGATCGCCCCGAAGAACGCGAACGAGAGCAGGGCCATCTGCCCGATCGACAGCGAGAAGTTCGCTGAGCGGAACACGCGCAGGTCGAGCAGCGCATCGTCGTCGCGCTGCAGGCGCACCTGGCGCCACAGGAATGCGGCGAGGGCGACGACGCCGACGACCAGGGCGCTGATCATCCACAGGCGCGCGGTGCCGCCCGCATTGCCGACCGCGCCGATCTGGCTCAGCCCGTACACCAGCCCGCCGAAGCCGAAGGCCGACAGCACGATCGAGAACGGGTCGATGGGCGCACGCGTCTGCTCGCCAACGTTGTGGATCCACTTCGCGCCGATTCCGAGGGCGATCAGGGCGATCGGCAGCACCACGCCGAAGTTCCAGCGCCACGTGAAGTTGTCGAGCAGGAAGCCCGACAGCGACGGGCCGATCGCCGGGGCGAGCGCTATCACGACGCTCACGCGACCCATCATGCGCCCTCGGGCCGCCGGCGCGACCACCGTCATGAGCGTGGTCATCAGCAGCGGCATCATGATCGCGGTGCCCGAGGCCTGCACGACGCGGGCGACCACCAGCATCCCGAACCCGGGTGAGACGAGGGCCAGCAGCGTGCCCAGCGAGAACAGCGACATCGCGGTGATGAACATCCCGCGCGTCGTGAACCGCTGCAGCAGGAATCCGGTGATCGGGATGACGACGGCCATGGTGAGCATGAACGCCGTGGTCAGCCACTGGGCGGCGACCGCGGTGATGTGCAGATCGACGATCAGGTGCGGGATCGCGACCCCCATCGTGGTCTCGTTCAGGATCGCGACGAAGGCGGCCGCCAGCAGCAGCCAGATCACACGGGAATCGTCGCGCACGACGGGGACGGAATCCGTCTGACGGGTGTCGGTGGCGGCCATGGCGGTCTCCTGGATGGTCTGGACGGTGAGGTCGTGTCGAAGGGAGATGAGGGACGAGCGGGATGCCGTCGGCGCACGTGAGACCGTGCGTGGGCCGTCGACGGGGTCGGCGTCGAAGGGAGAACGAGTACGCCCGAAAGCGAACTCCAAGGATAACGGCGGCGTCCGACATCGCATTCCCGCGGAGCATGCCACGATGGGCGCATGGTGTGGCATTCGAGGGTCATCCTGCGCGGCATCGTCGCGCTGGCGGCCGGGGCGATCGTGGCGGTCGTGCTGATGCCGCTGCTGGGGACCGCCGCAGGCCTGCTCGGCGGATGGACGATCACGGCGCTCACCGGCTCCGTATGGAGCCTGCTGGCGGTGTGGCGGATGGATGCCGCGCAGACCCGGGCGCACGCCACCGCCGAGGACCCGGGCCGGCGCGCCACCCGGGTCATCTCGGTGTTCGGCAGCATCATCAGCATCGCGGCCGTCATCGTGGTGCTGACCCAGACCCATCAGTCGCACGGCGTGAAGGCGTTCGTGCTCGCCGGGATCGCGCTGGCCAGCGTCGCGGCATCCTGGCTGCTCATTCAGACCTCGTACCTGCTGCGCCTGGCGGACGTCTACTACACCGAGCCCGTCGGCGGGATCGTGTTCAACCAGGACGAGGACCCCGCCTACCCCGACTTCGCCTACGTCGCGTTCGGCGTCGGGCTGACTTATCAGGTGGCCGACACGAACGTCACGAGCAGTACGGTGCGCCGGGTGATCATGGCGCAGTCGCTGCTGGGCTTCATGTTCACCGCGATCATCCTCGGCGCCGTGATCAACCTCATCGCGGGACTGTGATGGCCCCTCGCGCGGCCCCGGATCGTGGGGGAGCCCCCGGCTAGGCTGACCGCGTGAGCATGGGCGGGCGCGGCGGCGGATTCCGCGGGGTCGACATCGACGCGCAGCGGCGGCTGAACGCGCAGGCGCCCCGCGTGGCGCATCTCGGGGGGCGCGTGGCGGTGCTGTTCCGGCCCTATCTCGCCCGGCTGGCGGCCACGGTCGTGCTCGTCGTCGTGGGCGCGGGGGTCGCCGTGATCCCGCCGCTGATCGTCCAGCGCGTGTTCGACGACGCGCTGTTCCCGCTCCGTGGCGGCGGCCCCGACATCGCCCTCCTGATCCGGCTCGTCGCGGCCATGATCGTGCTGTTCCTGGTCTCGGCGGGGCTCGGGCTCACCCAGACCTGGCTGACCGCGACCGTCGGCAACCGCGTGACCGGCGACCTGCGCGTGCGCCTGTTCGACCACCTGCAGGCCATGGAGCTGGGCTTTTTCACCCGGACGAAGACCGGCGTGATCCAGTCCCGCCTGCAGAACGACGTCGGCGCGGTCTCGAGCGTGCTCACCAACACGATCACGAGCATCCTCGGCAACGCCGTCACGGTGATCGCGTCGCTGGTGGCGATGATCCTGATCGACTGGCGCCTGACGATCATCGCGGTGATCCTGATGCCGATCCTCGCGGTCGTGCAGCGTCGCGTCGGGCAGGTGCGGGCGCGGATCGCCAGCCAGACCCAGGAGTCGCTGTCGGAGCTGACGGCCATCACCCAAGAGACCCTCAGCGTGTCGGGGATCCTGCTGTCGAAGTCGTTCAACCGGCAGCGGACCGAATCGGGGCGCTACGCGGAGGAGAACGGCAACCAGATCCGGCTGCAGGTGCGCCAGGCCATGAGCGGGCAAGGGTTCTTCGCCCTCGTGAGCGTGCTGATGGCGAGCGTGCCGGCGATCATCTACCTGGTCGCCGGCTACCTCGTCGCCGGCGGGGCCGGCGAGATCACCGCCGGCACGATCGTCGCGTTCACCACCGTGCAGGCGCGTCTGCTGCAGCCGCTCATGGGTCTCATGCGCGTCGCGCTCGACCTGCAGACCTCGTCGGCGGTGTTCGCCCGCATCTTCGAGTACCTCGACCTCGTGCCTGCGATCGCCGATGCGCCGGGGGCGGTCGACGTCTCCTCCGGCGGCGGACCGGTGGGCCGGGTCGAGTTCCGGGACGTCGTGTTCCGCTACCCGGACGCGGCATCCGATTCGCGGCCCACCCTCGACCGGGTGTCGTTCACGGCCGAGCCCGGACAGCACGTGGCGTTCGTCGGGCCCTCCGGCGCCGGCAAGACGACGATCCTGTATCTCACGCCGCGCATGTACGAGGCATCCGGCGGGGCCGTCCTGTTCGCCGGCAGCGACGTGCGCACGCTCGCGTACGAGTCGATCATCGACAACGTCGGCATCGTGTCGCAGGAGACGTATCTGTTCCACGCCACGATCCGCGAGAACCTGCGCTACGCGAAGCCCGATGCGAGCGACGAAGAGCTGTTCGCGGCGTGCCGGGCCGCGAACATCCACCACATCATCGCCGGCTTCGCGCAGGGCTACGACACCGTGGTCGGCGAGCGTGGCTACCGCCTGTCGGGCGGCGAGAAGCAGCGCATCGCGATCGCCCGCGTACTGCTGAAGGACCCGCCGGTGTTGCTGCTCGACGAGGCCACCTCCGCCCTCGACACCGTGTCGGAGCGCGTCGTGCAGTCCGCGCTCGAGACCGCGGCCCGCGGGCGGACGACGCTGTCGATCGCGCATCGCCTGTCGACCGTGATCGGCGCCGACGTCATCCACGTCGTCGACGCCGGACGCATCGTCGAGACCGGCACGCACGCCCAGCTGCTCGCCCGCGGCGGGCTGTACGCCCAGCTCGCCGCGCAGCAGCTGGCGGCGAGCCGGGTCCTCGAGGCGGAAGAGGAGGCGGAGGAGGTGGATGCTGCGGCCGCGGCGCCCGCGTACCCCGAGCGTCGTGCGGACCAGCCGCCGGACGGCATGCGCGGCGGGTAGTGGCAGCTTTGCGTCATGGGGCTGATGCGCCGGTGACGGCGGCGACGGATGCCGCGACCGCGTCGGCCACGGCATCCAGACCCCGGCGCAGCCCGTGCGGGAACGTGAACCGGATCGCCGTCTGCGCCGTCTCGCCGTCGATGCCCATCGCGAGCAGGACGTGCGAGGGCTCGTCGGCGCCGGCCGCGCACGCCGAGCCCGACGATGAGACCACGCCGCGCCGTTCGAGCTCGAGCAGCACGGCCTCGCCGCTGGTCCCCGCGAACGTGAACGACGCGGTCGCCGGCAGCCGGCGCACCGGATCGCCGGTCAAGCGCGCCTGCGGCACGCGGCCCAGCACCTGGGCGATGAACGCGTCGCGCAGCGGAGCGAGGGCTGCGGCATCCTCTTCCCTCTCGCTCTCGGCGAGTTCGAGCGCCCGCGCCAGCCCCACGGCCCCGGCGACGTCCTGCGTGCCGCTGCGCCGGCCGCGTTCCTGTCCGCCGCCGTGCAGCAGCGGTTCGACCGGCACGCGCCCGGCGACCGCGAGTGCGCCCGTGCCCTTGGGGGCTCCGATCTTGTGGCCGGCGATCGCGATCGCAGCGGCCCCCGTACCCGACAGCGGCAGCCACCCGGCGGCCTGCACGGCGTCGAGGTGCAGCGGCACGGTGCGGGCGCGGCAGACGGCGGCGAGGGATGCCACGTCCTGCACCGTGCCGACCTCGTTGTTCGCGTACCCGACGCTCACGAGGGCGGTGTCGTCGCGGATCGCCGCGTCGACGGCGGCGGGATCCACCCGCCCGTCGGCGCCGACCGCGACCAGGGTCGCCTCGAACCCGTGCACCCGCTGCAGGTAGCCGACCGATTCGAGGATCGCCTCGTGCTCGATGGGCAGCGTCACGACGTGCCGCGCCCCACGGGCCAGCGCCGCGGCGATCGCGATGCCCTTCACCGCGAGATTGTCGGCCTCGGTGCCGCCCGAGGTGAACACGACCTCGCTCGCGCGCATCCCGAGCACGCGTGCGACGCGGGCGCGGGCGTCGTCGAGCGCGTCGGCCGCCGCCTCGCCCACGGTGTGGTGGCTCGACGGGTTGCCGAACGCGCGGGTGAGGAACGGCGTCATCGCCTCGAGCACTTCGCGGCGCACCGGGGTGGTCGCGGCGTTGTCGAGATAGAGCATCGGCTATGCCTCGATGCGCAGATCCAGGCCGAGGTCGACCGCCCGGGCGCCGTGCGTGAGCGCGCCCACCGAGATCACGTCGACGCCGGTCTCGGCGATCGACCGCACGGTCTCGAGGCTCACCCCGCCGGACGCCTCGACGATCGCGCGTCCGGCCACCTGGGCGATGCCCGCGCGCAGATCGTCGAGCGAGAAGTTGTCGAGCATGATCGTGCCGATCCCCGCGGCGAGCACAGGCTCGATCTGATCGAGCCGGTCGACCTCGACCTCGACGTGGGTCGTGTGCGGCAGCCGGCCGATCGCGCGGCGCAGCGCCTCGGTGACGCTGAGCCCCTGCGCGGTGAGCACGCCGAGGTGATTGTCTTTGGCCATCACGGCATCCGACAGCGAATGGCGATGATTGTTCCCGCCGCCGCAGCGCACCGCGTGCTTCTCGAACGCGCGCAGGCCCGGCGTGGTCTTGCGGGTGTCGACGATGCGTGCCCCGGTGTGGGCGACCTCGGCGACGTAGCGGGCGGTGAGGGTGGCGATGCCCGACATCCGCTGCACGAAGTTCAGTCCGACCCGTTCGGCGGTGAGCACCGCGCGGGCGGGCCCGCTGACCGTCGCCAGCACGTCGCCGGGTGCGAACGCGTCACCGTCGGCCGCGTGCCGTACGACGTCGACCCGCGGATCGGTCAGCGTGAAAGCGGCTGCGAACGCGTCACCGCCGGCGAACACGCCGGGCTCGCGGGCGACGAGGTCGGCGCGGGCGATCGCGGTCTCCGGAATCAGTGCCTCGCTGGTCGCGTCGCCCCACGGGGCGTCTTCGGCGAGAGCGGCGGCGACGGCCGTGTCGATCTGGGCGCGGGTCAGCATCAGGAGGCCTCCAGGCGGGCGGGGAGCGAGAGCGTGTCATCGGTGCGGAAATGGGCGCCGATCGACGTCGTGCGCGCCGCCGCTGCGGCCACCACGGCGCGGGCCAGCTGCAGTAGGTTGTGGTCCTCGTGCTCGGCGACCGTGTGCGCGCTGCCCGCTTCGGCGGCCCACGCCGCGAGGATGTCGGCGGCCCGGGCGAGGCCCGCGGCACTCCGCGCGAGCCCGGCATGTTCCCACATCAGTCGCTGCAGGGCCGCGCGAGAGAACGTCGGGGCACCGGCCGTCGGCGACGCATCGGCGGGCGTGATCGCGGTGGGCGGCGTCGCCGGGGTCACGGGCCGGAGAGTGGATGCCGTGTCTCGCGCGACGACGTCGCCCGTGCGGGCGCCGAACACGGCGCCCTCCAGCAGCGAGTTCGAGGCCAGCCGGTTGGCCCCGTGCACCCCGGTGCGGGCGCACTCGCCGACCGCGTACAGCCCGGCGATGCTCGTGCGGCCGTGCAGGTCGGTGGCGATGCCGCCCATCAGGTAGTGCGCGGCCGGGGTCACCGGGATCGGGTCGCGCGCCCAGTCGAGCCCCCGCGCGCGCACGGCGGCGTCGATCGTGGGAAAGCGCCGGGCGAGGAACGCGGCATCCATGCCGGTCGCGTCCAGCCGCACGGGGCGGCCGCCCTGCTCGTCCATGCGCTCGGCGATCGCCCGTGCGACGACGTCTCGCGGCGCGAGCTCGCCGTCGGGGTGCGTGTCGAACAGGAACCGGCGGCCCTCGTCGTCGACGATCGCCGCGCCTTCGCCGCGCACCGCCTCGGACACCAGGAACGCCTCACCGGCGAGCACCGTGGGATGGAACTGCACGAACTCCAGGTCGGCGACCGCGGCCCCCGCGCGCTGCGCCGCGGCGATGCCGTCGCCGGTGGCGACCGCCGGATTCGTGGTGTGCGCGTACAGCTGCCCGGCGCCTCCGGTCGCGAGGATCACGGCATCCGCGGGAAGGAGGTCGCGCCGCCCCGAGGTGAGCAGCTCGACGCCGGTCACCCGCCGTGCCGTGACGACGAGATCGATCAGGAAGGCATACTCGACCACCCGCACACCACTTGCGCGCAGCGCCGCGATCAGGGCGTCTTCGATCGTGCGGCCGGTCGCGTCGCCGCCGGCGTGGACGACGCGGGGGTACGAGTGCGCAGCCTCCAGCCCCCGGGCGAAGTCCCCGGATCCGTCGCGGTCGAACGAGACGCCGCGGGCGATGAGCTCGGCAATCCGGGCAGGCGCCTGGCGGGTCAGCACGTCGATCGCCGCACGGTCGCCGATCCCGGCGCCGGCGGCCAGCGTGTCCCGCGCATGTGCAGCGGGACTGTCATCCTCGAACAGGGCCGCGGCGACGCCCCCCTGCGCGAACGTCGTGTTCGCGGCATCCATCGTCCCCTTCGTGACGAGGGTCACCGTGCACGACGCGGCGGCGTGCAGCGCGGCGGTGATGCCCGCGATGCCGCTGCCGACCACGATGACGTGGGTCATGAGGCGTTCTCCCACGCGCCCGCGGGCGCGGCCGGGGGCTTTGCCGCGAGCATCCGCTCGAGGGCGACGCGGGCGGGTTCGGCGACGTCGGCGGGCACCTGGACGCGGTTGCGCACCTCGCCGTCGAGCAGGCCCTCGAGCACCCACGCCATATAGCCGGGATGGATGCGGTACATCGTCGAGCACGGGCACACGACCGGGTCGAGGCAGAAGATCGTGTGCTGCGGGTTCGCGGCGGCCAGCCGCTGCACGAGGTTGATCTCGGTGCCGATCGCGAACACAGTGGGCTCGGTGGCGCCTTCGATCGCCCGGCGGATGTAATCGGTCGACCCGGACTCGTCGGCGGCGTCCACCACGGGCGCGGGACACTCCGGGTGCACGATCACGCGCACCCCCGGGTGCTCGGCGCGGGCCTTGGCGATCTGGTCGACCGTGAAGCGCTTGTGCACCGAGCAGAACCCGTGCCACAGGATCACGCGGGCCTCGCGCAGCGCGTCGGGCTCGGCCCCGCCGAGCGGGCGCCGCGGGTTCCACATCGGCATGTGCTCCTCGGCCACGCCCATGGCCTTGGCCGTGTTGCGGCCCAGGTGCTGGTCGGGGAAGAAGAGCACCCGGCGTCCGCGGGCGAACGCCCACTCGAGCACCGTGCGCGCGTTCGACGACGTGCACACGATGCCGCCGTGCCGACCGACGAAGCCCTTGATGGCCGCCGACGAGTTCATGTACGTGACGGGCACGATCGGCACGAGACCGTCGGCGTCGGGCGTGTCGAGGTCGCCGTACAGGTCGGTCAGCTGCTCCCAGCACTCCTCGACCTCGTCGATCGAGGCCATGTCGGCCATCGAGCATCCGGCGGCGAGGTTGGGCAGGATGACGGCCTGATCGGGGCCCGACAGCAGGTCGGCGGTCTCGGCCATGAAGTGCACGCCGCAGAACACGATCGCCTCGGCCTCGGGGTGCGTCTTGGCGGCGTTCGCGAGCTGGAACGAGTCGCCCACGTAGTCGGCGTGCACGACGACCTCTTCGCGCTGGTAGAAGTGGCCGAGGATCACGACCCGGTCGCCGAGGGCCTGCTTCGCCGCGCGCACGCGTGCGGCGAGCTCGTCGGCCGAGGCATCCCGGTACTCCTGCGGCAGCCCGCCCTGCACGGGCGCGCCCGTGGGGATGACGTCGCCCATCGAGGCGCCCGGGCCGTATCCCGGAACCGGGTCGAAGTCCCAGGGCGCGGCGACGAGGTCCATCGTGCACGCCTCCTGCGCGGATGTGCCGGCGGCGATCGCCTGCAGGGCGTGGTCGACGGATGCGTCGGTCAGGGTCAGGGGAGAGGTGGCCATCATGCCTCGATTCATCGGGTGTCCGAACCGGGCCCGCGCTGGGCGAGCTCGACGTCGCGGTCGTATCGGTACAGGCGCGCCGGCCGGTGGCTGCCGGTGCGGAAGCGGTCGGTGGGGATCAGGGTGCCGGATGCCTCGGCCTGCCGGCGGAAGTTCGCCGGGTCCAGGCGCCGGCCGAGGATGGACTCGTAGGCCTCGCGCAGGTCGGCGAGGGTGAACTCGTCGGCCAGCAGACCGTGCGCGATGCGCGAGTAGCCGACCTTGTTGCGCAGGCGCCACAGCGCGTAGGCGACGATGTCTGTGTGGTCGAACGCGAGCGGCGGCAGCGCGTCGGCGTCGAACCACCGCACGTTCTCGGGCCCGTCGCCTGCGGCATCGTGGGCGGCGCGCTGCGCGTCGACCTCGTCCTGCCGCAGCAGCGCCCAGTACACGATCGAGACGACCCGGCCGGGCGAGCGGTCCACGTCGCCGAACGCGTACAGCTGCTCGAGGTAGCTCGGGGCGAGCCCGGTCGTGGAGGCGAGTGTCCGCGAGGCCGCGGCATCCAGCCCCTCGGCCGCGTCGAGCCAGCCGCCGGGCAGCGCCCACAGCCCTTCGTACGGCTCGCGGGTGCGGCGCACGAGGGGCAGCGCGAGGATCGCGCCGCCGGGGGCCGGGCGGAGCGTGAAGATCACCGTCGAGACGGCGACACGGATCGATGGGGCGCTCATGTCGGGTTCAGGTCTGGATGACTCTAAGTACGGGACCGATCTTAGGGTCACCGTGACAAGAAGTGCAACCCGCGGACGACACGCAGACGACACAATCGCGTTCGCGGGACGGGTGACGCTCCGGCGTCACCGCCCGGCAGTACTGTGGAGCGCCGGACCACCGTCGCCGCCGGATGGGCGGCGGGGCCAGAATGAAGGGCCGATCGTGATCGCAGTGACCGTCGTGGTGCCGACCTATCGATCGACGTCCCACCTCGATGAGCTCGTGGCGAGCCTGGACGCGCAGACGATGCCGCAGGACGAGTTCGAGGTCGTGCTCGTGGACGACGGATCGCCCGACGACACGTTCGCCCGGCTCGAGGGCTACGCGCGCACCCGTCCGAACTATCGCGCGTTCCGGCTGGAGCCGTCCGGCTGGCCCTCGCGCCCCCGCAACCACGGCATCGACCAGGCCCGCGGCGAGTACGTCGTGTTCATCGACCACGACGATCGGCTGTTCCCCGACGCGCTGCGCGCCGCGTTCGCGCTGGCCTCGCGCACGCACGCGGACGTGCTCGACGGCAAGGAGTCCAAGAGCGACACCCCCGGCTGGGCGATGCGCGACGTCGCCGTCGACGTCGACAACGCGATCGACTGGGTCGAGCCGCATCCGCTGCTGCCCATGAACCCGCACAAGATGTTCCGCACGACGTTCCTGCGCGAGAAGGGGGTGCGCTTTCCCGAGGGCGGGCGGCAGATCTGGGAGGACATCCACTTCGACATCGCCGCCCACGCCCGCGCCGACGTCGTCTCGCTCATGGTCTCGACGCCCTTCTATTACTGGAACCGGCCCGAGCACCGCACGACGAGCGGCACGTTCCACGACGATCTGGACGAGTATCTGGACGCCGTGGCCCGCGTGTTCCGGTGGATCGACGAGGAGCTCGACCAGCCGCGCTTCGCCGAGCTGCTGCCACGGTTCCGCGCCTATCAGCTGCACATGCGGATCCTGCCGCTGTTCCGCTGGAAGGAGCGCACGCCCGCCCAGCGCGACCGCATCCGCGTGTTCACCGCCGCGATCCTGCCGACGATCCCGGACGACGCCGACCGGTACCTCGATCCGTGGCGGCGGATCAAGACGGCGCTGCTGCGGGCGGGCCGCTACGACCTGATCGACGCGCACGAGCGCACGTTCCCGGGTCTGCCGTGCGTGCCGACGACCCCCGGCCCGCAGTGGAGCGCCGACGGACTGCGCCTGGACGTCGATCTCGTGTGGCGGTTCGCGCGCAAGAACGCCGAGGGGGTGGATGCCGCGACCGTGCGCCGCGAGGGAGACCGGGCGGTGCTCGCGCTCGACCCCGCGGTGGCCGCGTTCGCTCGCGAGCGGGGGCTGCCCACCGATGTGACCGACGACGTCCGCGCGGTGACGTACTCGGTGGACCGGCGCTCGCGCACCGAGAAGATCGACTGGCTGCTTGAGCACGGATCGGGCGCCGAGCTGGTGACGACGGCCGGGCCGGGCGCGCCCGACTCGGCCGAACTGCGGGCGCGCACGAGCGTCCGGTGGGACTTCGAGGAGGAGGGCGGTTCGCACGAGCGCCTGCACGACGGCCCGTGGGACCTGTACGTGCGCACGATCGCGATGCGCACGCGCGTGGTCCCGCAGGTGCGCACGACGTGGACCGGCCGCAGCTGGGCCGTGGTGCGCGGGCGGCTCGCTGTCGCCTACCGGACCCAGAACGACTGCCTCAGCATCGACGTGGGGCAGACGCTGTTCAGCGTGGTCGACGACCCCCGCACCCGCGCGGTCGCGGAGCGGGACGGCGACCGGGTGCGCCTGCGCATCGACCTGCCGCATGTGGCCGTGTACTCGTCGCTCGAGCTGCCGGGGCGCCTGATCGACGAGCGCGGCCGGACCGTGGCATCCTGCCTGCTCGTCGCCGGCGAGGGCCGCGCCGTCATCGAGGCGACCGTCCCCGCACACGCGGCGAGCCTGCGGGTCGTGTTCGGGACGACGCGCTCGCGGCTGCGACTGCGCGTGCGCTCCGGCGGCGCGGTGCGTGTGACCGTCGGCGCCGGTCCCCGGTGGAGCCCGCGCCGAGCGGCCAGGGGCGCGTGGAGCCGGCTGCCGACGAGCTTCCGGCGGCGCCTGTGGTACTGGCGCCACCGGCGACGCTGACCACGGTCCGGCACGCATGACCCGCTCCCGCTGTGCCGTCCGGGGCCCGTCGAGCAGAGACACAGACGCGGCCCGTACCCTGACTGATCCGGAGGTGACATGGTTCTGTTCGAGATCGTGCTGCTGCTGATCCTGGCGGTGGCGACCGTGGCGGGCTTCGCGCGCGGGTTCGTGGCCAGCGCCGGCACGCTGGCGGGCCTGGTCGCCGGCGGCATCGCGGCGCTGTGGGCGGCGCCCTCGATCGGGCGGCTCGTCTCCGAACCGGTGTGGCGGCCGATCGCCGAGCTCGTCACCTGGATCGTGCTCCTGTCGATCGGGGCGTCGATCGGCGGTGCGATCGGCGCGTGGCTTCGCCGCGGGGTCGACCGCACGCCGCTGCGGATCATCGACCGGATCGCCGGGGGTGTCGTCTCGCTCGTCGTGACGGCGCTTGTCGTGTCGCTGGCGGCGACCGGCATCGCGGCGAGCGGGATCCCGGGAATCTCGGCGGACGCGGCATCCTCTCGCGTCGTGCGCACGATCGACGCGCTCATCCCGCCGCCGATCCAGCAGGCGCTCGCGCAGCTGCGCGGCACCCTGGCCGCCGACGGGCTGCCCGCCCTCGGCTCGCTGCTGGACCACCCGTCGGCCTCGCCCCAGCCGGCGATCGCTCTGGACACGCCGGCGGTGACGAAGGCGGTGCGCTCGGTGGCCCGCATCACCGGCGTCGCCTACGCCTGCGGCGTCAGCCAGACCGGATCGGGATTCGCGATCGGCGCCGACACCATCGTCACGAACGCGCACGTCGTGGCCGGCGTCAAGAACCCGACCGTGCAGCTGCCCGACGGCAGCGCACAGCAGGGGCGGATCGTCGCGTTCGATCCGAAGCTCGACCTGGCGGTCATCCGCGCGCCGGGCCTGCACGCGACGCCCCTGCGGATGAGCTCCACGCTGCCGGCGGGTGCGTCCGCGGTCGTCGCCGGCTACCCGTACGGCGGACCGCTGACCGTCGGCGACGCGCGGGTGCTCGCCTCGGGGACCGTCCCCGTGCCCGACATCTACGGCAGCAGCCCCGCCCCGCGGCCCATCTACAGCCTCGCGGCCGCGGTACGGCCCGGCAACTCCGGCGGCCCGCTGCTCACGGCGCAGGGCACCGTCGCCGGGATCGTCTTCGCCCGTGTGGAAGGCGCCCCCGACCGGGGTTACGCGATCATCGACAGTGCTCTGAAGGATCTGCTCGCGCGGTCCGGGTCGCTGACCGCGCCGGTGTCGTCGGGACACTGCACGGGCTGACGCCGACCGGTATGCTGGATTCAAACTGAACACCATCGGCCGCACGACGTCCGCGGGAGAGTCCGATCCGATCGGACACCGAAGGAGCAAGCCTCCCCGCCAATCTCTCAGGTCCGCATACCGCGCACGCCCGGCCACTCTGAAAAGCGATCTCGAGCACACGGCGCCCGAGATCCGCCGACGGTGAAAGTCGCGGCATCCATCGATGTCGCGGTGAAGCTCTCAGGCCCATGACAGAGGGGGAGTCCGCACGACGCCGCAGGGCGTCCTGTCCGACTCGGAAGATCCCATGTCTCACCTTCGTCAGACCCCGCTGAATGCGCGGCACGAAGCGCTCGGCGCCTCGTTCACCGACTTCGGCGGCTGGTCCATGCCCGTCCGCTACACCTCCGATCTGACCGAGCACCGCGCCGTGCGCGAGGCGGCCGGCCTGTTCGACATCTCGCATATGGCGGAGTTCCTCGTGTCGGGCCGCGGCGCGGGCGCGTTCCTCGACTACGCCCTGGCCGGACGCCTGTCGGCCCTGGCGATCGGCAAGGCGAAGTACTCATTGGTGCTCGCCGACGACGGCGGCATCATCGACGACGTCATCGTCTACCGCCTCGCCGACGAGCGGTACCTCGTGGTCGCCAACGCCGGGAACCGGGATGCGGTGGCCGACGCGTTCGCGCAGCGTGCGCAGGACGGTGCCGACGTCGAGGACGTCACCGACGACTACGCCCTCATCGCCGTGCAGGGCCCGCGTGCGGAGGAGATCGTGCTGTCCACGGCCGGGTTCGACGCCGAGGACCTGACGGGGCTCGGGTACTACGCCTGGCGCGACGGCACGTTCGGCGGCGTCCCGGTGCTCGTGGCCCGCACGGGCTACACGGGCGAGGACGGCTTCGAGCTGCTGATCCCGAACGATGCGGCCGGCGCCCTGTGGGACGCGCTGCTGGCGGCAGGCGACCCGCACGGCCTCATCCCGTGCGGCCTGGCCGCCCGCGACACGCTGCGCCTCGAGGCCGGCATGCCGCTGTACGGCCACGAGCTGGGCCTCGAGATCGCGCCCGCGCAGGCGGGCCTCGGCCGTGTCGTCGTGGCGGCCAAGGACGACTTCGTCGGCAAGGCCGGCCTGGCCGCCCGCGACCTGGCCGATGCCCCGGTGCTCGTGGGCCTCGTCGCCGAGGGCCGCCGTGCCGGCCGTGCCGGCTACCCCGTGCTCGGCCCCGACGGCGTCGCCGTCGGCGAGATCACCAGCGGCGCCCTGTCGCCCACGCTCGGCCATCCGATCGCGATGGCCTTCGTCCCGCCGGCCTTCGCCGAGACGGGCACCGTGCTGTCGATCGACGTGCGCGGCACCGGCATCCCTGCCACCGTCACCACCCTGCCTTTCTACCGGAGGACGAAATGACCGACCTGACCACCCTGTCCTACACCGCCGAGCACGAGTGGATCGCCCGTGACGGCGACCTCGCCACGGTCGGGATCACAGACTTCGCCGCCGACAAGCTCGGTGACGTCGTCTACGTCGACCTGCCCGCCGTCGGCCAGTCCGTGACCGCCGGCGAGGTCTGCGGCGAGATCGAGTCCACCAAGTCGGTCGGCGAACTGTACGCGCCGATCACCGGCGAGGTCGTCGAGGTCAACACCGCCCTCGACGACGACCCGTCGGTCATCAACTCCGACGCGTTCGGCGACGGCTGGCTTGTGAAGATCCGCGGCACCGAGTCGGTCGAGCTGCTCGACCGTGCCGCCTACGAGGCGCTCACGGACGGCGACGCGTGAGCGGCGCGTTCTCCTCCCGCCACATCGGGACCGGCGAGGCCGCGCAGCGGCAGATGCTCCACGCCGTCGGATACGACTCGGTCGAGGCTCTCGTGAAGGCTGCCGTCCCGGCATCCATCCACGCCGCCCCGAGGGTGAGCAGCGACATCCCGGCCGCGGCCACCGAGGCCGAGGCACTCGCCGAGCTGCGCGAGCTCGCCGCGCAGAACCGGTCCGCCCGGTCGATGATCGGGCTCGGCTACTACGACACGTTCACGCCGAGCGTGATCGCGCGCAACGTGCTCGAGAATCCGTCCTGGTACACGGCGTACACGCCGTACCAGCCCGAGATCTCGCAGGGGCGCCTCGAGGCGCTGATCAACTTCCAGACGATGGTGACCGACCTCACGGGCCTGACCACCGCGAACGCGTCGATGCTCGACGAGTCCACGGCCGTCGCCGAGGGGATGCTGCTGGCCCGCCGTGCCTCGAAGTCCAAGACCGACGTGTTCGTCGTGGACGCCGACGCGCTGCCACAGACCAAGGCGCTGCTGCGCCACCGTGCCGCGGCGGTCGGCATCCGCCTGGTCGAGCTCGACCTCGCCGACGGCGCTGCGCTGCCCGACGAGCTGTTCGGCGTCTTCGTGCAGTACCCGGGCGCGTCCGGGCGGGTCTGGGATCCGTCCGGGGTCATCGACGCCGTGCACGTGGGCGGGGGCCTCGCGGTCGTCGCCGCCGACCTGCTCGCGCTCACGCTGCTGCGCTCGCCGGGCTCGCTCGGGGCCGACGTCGCGGTGGGCACGACCCAGCGCTTCGGCGTGCCGATGGGCTTCGGCGGTCCGCACGCCGGGTACATGGCCGTGCGCCAGGGCCTGGAGCGTCAGCTGCCCGGGCGTCTGGTCGGCGTCTCGCAGGACGCCGACGGCCACCCCGCCTACCGGCTCGCGCTGCAGACCCGCGAGCAGCACATCCGGCGCGAGAAGGCCACGTCGAACATCTGCACCGCCCAGGTGCTGCTGGCCGTGATGGCCGCGATGTACGTCGTGTACCACGGGCCCGAGGGCCTGCGGGCGATCGCCGAGGACGTCTCGCGCAGGACCGAGGCGCTCGCGCAGCGTCTGCGCGAGGACGGCCAGAGCGTGCATCACGACGCCTTCTTCGACACGATCCGGGTCACTGTGCCCGGCACGGCGAAGAACGTCGTCGAGCGCGCCCGCGCCAAGGGCTACCAGCTGTTCTGGGCCGACGAGGCGACCGTCGGCATCTCGGTCGACGAGACCACGACCGACGCGGACCTCGCGGCCGTGGCATCCGCCTTCGGCGCGCCCGAAGCCGACGCGCACGGCGACCGTTCTCTCGACTCCGGCGCGTTCACCCCGCTGGCGGGGGTGGATGCCGTGCTGCACCGCGAGGACGAGTACCTCACGCACCCGGTGTTCCACGACCACCGGTCCGAGACGGCGATGATGCGCTACCTGAAGCTGCTCGCCGACCGCGACTACGCGCTGGATCGCGGCATGATCCCGCTCGGCTCGTGCACGATGAAGCTGAACGCGGCGACCGAGATGGCGGCCGTGTCGTGGCCGGAGTTCTCGCGCGTGCACCCGTTCGCACCCGAGGCCGACGTGCACGGCTACCTCGCCATGATCGAGCAGCTCGAGAGCTGGCTCGCCGAGGTCACCGGCTACGACAGCGTGTCACTGCAGCCCAACGCCGGCTCGCAGGGCGAGCTCGCAGGGCTGCTCGCGATCCGCGGCTATCATGACGCGAACGGCGACGACCAGCGGCGCGTGTGTCTGATCCCGTCGTCGGCGCACGGGACCAACGCCGCGTCGGCGGTGCTGGCCGGCATGCGGGTCGTGGTCGTCGCGTGCGACGACGCCGGCAACGTCGACCTCGACGACCTGCGGGCCAAGATCGCCGCGCACGAGGCGGAGCTCGCTGCGCTCATGATCACCTACCCGTCGACCCACGGCGTGTACGAGCAGGACGTGGTCGCGATCACCCAGGCCGTGCACGACGCCGGCGGCCAGGTGTACGTCGACGGCGCGAACCTCAACGCGCTGCTGGGCTTCGCCCGGTTCGGCGATCTCGGCGGCGACGTGTCGCACCTGAACCTGCACAAGACGTTCGCGATCCCGCACGGCGGGGGCGGACCCGGCGTCGGGCCGGTGGCCGCGAAAGCGCACCTCGCGCGGTTCCTGCCGTCGCACCCGCTCGCCCAGAGGGCCGACCACGCCGGGGGCGTGCGGTTCGACGGCGGGCCGGTGTCGGCGGCGCCGTACGGCTCGGCCGGCATCCTGCCGATCTCGTGGGCGTATGTGCGGATGATGGGTGCCGAAGGACTGGCCGACGCGACCGGAGCCGCCGTGCTGGCGGCCAACTACCTGGCCGCTCGTCTGCGCGAGCACTTCCCGGTGCTGTACACCGGTGAGGGCGGGCTGGTCGCGCACGAGTGCATCCTCGATCTGCGTCCGCTGCGCGAGCAGACCGGCGTCACGGTCGACGACGTCGCCAAGCGGCTGATCGACTACGGATTCCACGCCCCGACGATGTCGTTCCCGGTGGCGGGCACGCTCATGGTCGAGCCGACCGAGTCCGAGGACCTGGGCGAGCTCGAGCGGTTCATCGAGGCCATGATCGCGATCAAGGCCGAGGCCGTGGCCGTCGCCGCAGGAGAGTGGCCCGCAGACGACAACCCCCTCGTGAACGCGCCGCACACCGCGGCATCCGTCATCGCAGGGGAGTGGAACCGCCCCTACTCGCGCGAGACGGCCGTGTACCCCGTGCACACGCTCGTGCGCACGAAGTACTGGCCGCCCGTGCGCCGCATCGACAACGCGTGGGGCGACCGCAACCTCGTCTGCGCCTGCCCACCCGTCGAGGCCTTCGCCTAGCCGCCGCGCCGGCCGGGCTCGATCGGCCGGTCGCCTCGATCCGCGCGGGCCCACCCTCGATCCGCGCGGGCCCACCCTCGCCGACATGGCGTGGGGCCGCGGGATCGGGGATCAGCCGGAGGCGGACGGGGACGGCGACGGGGTGGGGGCGAACACGCCCGGCCAGAGGGCGGCGGCCAAGGGGTAGCCGACGAATGAGACGATGTCGAGGATGCTGTGGGCCACCACCAGCGGCATGACTCGGCCCCAGCGGCGGTAGCACCAGCCGAACACGACGCCCATCACGAAATTGCCGAGGGCCTGCGGCGCGCCCTGGTACAGGTGGTACGAGCCGCGCACGGCGGCCGACACGAGGATGATCGTCCAGTCGTTCCATCCGGCCTTGCGCAGCCGGGTGAACAGATAGCCGATCATGACCACCTCCTCCTGCAGCCCCGCGCGCACAGCCGACAGGACCAGCAGGGGGATCGTCCACCAGGCCGCGTCGAGAGGGGATGCCTGGACCTGCACGGTCCAGCCCAGCAGGCGTCCGATCGTGTAGAGGCCGAGGCCCGGCACGCCGATCACGAGCGCCAGCACCACACCCCCGCCGAGGTCTCGGCCCGGCCGGCCGGGATCCAGCCCGATGCGCCGGAACGGGCTGGTGCCGGCATCCCACAGCAGGTACACCACCAGGGCCACGAGGCAGAGCGAGAACCCGACGTCGAGGAGCTGATACAGGATGTCCCAGAAGGCCTGCGTCGCCTGTGGCGGGTTCAGCGCCGTGGACTGGTCGCCCACCGGCACGCGGGCGAGCACGAGCCGGATGAAGGCGAGCATCGAGTACACGGCCGATTGGCCGAGCGTGCAGGCCATGACCAGCCCGACCTCCCACCACAGCCGGGCGCGGGACGACGGCGCGAGCGGGGGAGCGGAGGCGGTCACCCGACAGATTGTCACATGCGGAGCCTCATCGGTAAAAGGTGTGTAACGGTTTTGGCCGATGTTTGGAGCAGAGCTGTCAGTATGCTTATGGTTGCCCCATCGCCGCGAACAGCGCCGCACGCAATGGTGCGTGCGTGAGGCGCGGCATGAATCCCTTTCACTGGAGGACTACACGTGAAGCGTACGAAGATCGCCCTCACCGGGCTCGCATTGCTGACCGCGGGCGTGATCACGCTCAGCGGCTGCGCGAGCGGCGGCGGAAACACGGGCGACAAGGGCAACACCGGCAACAGCAGCAGCAAGTCGATCATCACGGTCAACGGCTCCGAGCCCGAGAACCCGCTGGTACCCACGAACACGAACGAGACCGGCGGCGGCAAGATCCTCGACTCGATCTTCGCCGGCCTGGCCTACTACGACGCCAAGGGCAAGCTCGTCAACGACATGGCCGAGTCGATCACGGTCGACGACCCCAGCAACGTGACGATCAAGCTCAAGAAGGGCGAGAAGTTCACGAACGGTCAGGAACTGACCGCCGACAGCTTCATCAAGGCCTGGCAGTACGGCGCCAAGTTCTCGAACAAGCAGCTGAACTCCTCGTGGTTCGCCGACATCGACGGCTTCAGCGCCGACAAGGACTCGGAGCTGACCGGCCTGAAGAAGGTCGACGACTACACCTTCACCGTCAAGCTCAGCTCGCCGGTCGCCGCCGACTGGGCACAGCGCCTTGGCTACTCGGCGTACTACCCGCTGCCCGACGTCGCATTCGACGACATGAAGGCGTTCGGCGAGCACCCGATCGGCAACGGCCCCTACAAGCTGGCCAGCGACTCGGCGTGGCAGCACGACGTGCAGATCGACCTCGTCAAGAACGACGGCTACACCGGCGGACGCCAGGTGAAGAACGGGGGCGTGACGATCAAGTTCTACGCCTCGCAGGACTCGGCCTACGCCGACCTGCAGGGCGGCAACCTCGACGTGCTGGACGCGATCCCGCCGTCGGCGTTCGCCTCGTTCGAGTCCGACCTGGGCGACCGCGCCGTCAACCAGCCGGCCGCGATCTTCCAGTCGTTCACACTGCCGGGCGACATGGCGCACTTCACCGGTGAAGAGGGCACGCTGCGCAAGGAAGCCCTCTCGATGGCGATCAACCGCGACCAGATCACCAAGACGATCTTCAACGGCACGCGCACCCCGGCCAGCGACTTCACCTCGCCGGTCATCAACGGCTGGTCGGACTCGATCCCGGGCTCCGAGGTCCTGAAGTACGACGCCGCCAAGGCCAAGCAGCTGTGGGCCCAGGCCGACGGCATCTCGAAGTGGAGCGGTTCGTTCCAGATCGCCTACAACGCGGACGGCGGCCACAAGGAGTGGGTCGACGCCGTGGCGAACTCGATCAAGAACACGCTGGGCATCGACGCGTCGGGCAAGTCGTACGTCGACTTCGCGACGCTGCGTCAGGACGTCAACGACCGCAAGATCAAGACGGCGTTCCGCACCGGTTGGCAGGCCGACTACCCCGGTCAGTACAACTTCCTGCAGCCGCTGTACGGCACCAAGGCCAGCTCGAACGACAGCGACTACTCGAACAAGGACTTCGACGCGCTGCTCGCACAGGGTGCCTCGTCGGCCGACCCGGCCGCGGCCACCGCTGACTACCAGAAGGCGCAGGAGATCCTGTTCAAGGACCTGCCGTCCATCCCGCTGTGGTACTCGAACGTCACCGGCGGCTACGCCGAGGGCGTGAAGAACGTCACCTTCGGCTGGAACTCGGTTCCGCTGTACTACCAGATCACCAAGGGCTGACCGCCTGAGGGATCTTCCACCCACGAGGCGGTGACCATCAGCGTCACCGCCTCGTGGCGTGCCATCCTCACCCGAAGGGAGGGCGCGTGCTCGCATACATCGTGAGGCGCCTGCTGCAGCTGATTCCCGTCTTTCTCGGCGCGACGCTGCTCATCTATTTCCTCGTGTTCGCCATGCCCGGCGACCCGATCGCGGCGCTGTTCGGCGACAAGCAGCCCAGCCCGCAGCTTCTGCAGGAACTGCGGAACCAATACCACCTGAACGACCCGTTCATCGTGCAGTACTGGTACTACCTGTCCGGCATCTTCCAGGGCAACCTCGGCACGACCTTCTCGGGTCAGTCCGTCAACGAGGTCCTGGCCCGCACGCTTCCCGTGACCGCGCGGCTCGCGGTCATGTCGATCGCCATCGAGTTCTGCCTGTCGATCGTCATCGGCACGATCTCGGCGCTGCGCAAGGGCAAGCTGTTCGACCACACCGCGCTGATCGTCGGCCTGATCTTCCTGTCGGTGCCGGTGTTCGTGCTCGGCTTCGTCGCGCAGTACTTCCTGGCGATCAAGCTCGGCTGGTTCAACCCCACCGTGGGCGCCAACAACGACTGGGGCGGCTTGTGGCTGCCGGCGCTCGTGCTGGGCGTGAGCCTGTTCGCGACCAGCATGCGCCTCATGCGCGGCTCGGTGATCGAGACCCGCAACCAGGACTGGGTGCGCACCGCGTACTCGAAGGGCCTGTCGCGCGGCCGCGTGCTTCCCGTGCACGTGATGCGCAACTCGCTCATCCCCATGATCACGAACTCCGCCACGAACTTCGGCGTGCTGCTGGTCGGCGCCGTGGTGACCGAGGCCGTGTTCAACATCCCCGGCGTCGGCAACACCATGTTCCAGGCCACGATCCGCCACGAGGGGCCGACGATCGTGTCGTTCGTCACGATCTTCGTGATCCTCTACGTGCTCGTGAACCTGTTCGTCGACCTGCTGTACGGTCTTCTGGACCCGAGGATCCGCTATGTCAAGTGATTCCACCGCGACGCACTACGTCGCCCCCGCCGAGACCACGACGATCACCGTCGACGCGGTCAAGGTGGCCGCCAAGCCCAGCAGCCTCTGGTCCGACGCCTGGCGCGACATCCGTCGCCGCCCGACGTTCTGGGTCTCGGTCGCGATCGTGCTCTGGGTGCTGCTGATGGTCTTCTGGCCGACGCTGTTCACGCACACCGATCCGCGCAGCTGCGATCTGACGTACTCGAACGGCGGACCCGCCAAGGGCCACCCGCTCGGCTACACGTTCCAGGGCTGCGACATCTACGCCCGCATCGTGTGGGGCACCCGGGTGTCGGTGGCGGTCGGCCTCCTGGCGACCATCATCGGATCGGTCATCGGCCTGGTCATGGGGGCCCTCGCCGGCTACTACGGCGGATGGCTCGACTCGTTCCTGTCGCGTGTCGGCGACATCTTCTTCTCGATCCCCTACATCCTGGCGGCCGTGGTCGTCATGACGGTGTTCGCGGAGTTCCGCAACGTCCTGACGCTGTCGGTCGCGATCGGCGGGTTCGCCTGGGCGTCCACAGCGCGCGTCGTGCGGGCCGAAGTGCTGCGCGTGCGGCAGTCCGACTTCGTCACGGCCTCGCGGGCCCTGGGCAAGTCGAACTTCGGCACACTGCTCTCACACGTGATCCCGAACGCGATCGCGCCGCTGCTGGTCGTGTCGACGCTGAGCCTCGCCGGCGCGATCGTGGCCGAGGCGACCCTGGCGTTCCTGGGCGTGGGCCTGGGCGGCACGACCATATCGTGGGGCATCGAGATCAGCAACGCGCAGTCGCAGATCCGCAACGCGCCGATGTCGCTGATCTACCCGTCGATCTTCCTGACCGTCACGGTGCTGGCGTTCATCATGCTGGGCGAGCTGATCCGCGACGCCCTCGACCCGAGAGCGAGGGCACAGCGATGAGCGCGTCCGTCGACACACCGCTGCTGAGCATCCGCGACCTGAAGGTCGCCTTCCGCGGGCAGAAGACCGTGCGCGAGGTGCTGCACGGGGTCAACCTCGACCTCTACCCCGGCGAGACCCTCGCCATCGTGGGGGAGTCGGGCTCGGGCAAGTCCACGACGGCCTCGGCCATCGTGAACCTGCTGCCCGGCACCGGGCACGTGACCGCGGGCAGCATCATGCTGGACGGCCGCGAGCTGACCTCGCTCAGCCGCAGCCAGATGGAGCGCATCCGCGGCCGCGAGATCGGGTACGTCCCGCAGGACCCGATGTCGAACCTGAACCCGGTGTGGTCCATCGGGTTCCAGGTGAAGGAGGCCGTCCGGGCCAACGGCATCGCGCGCGGTCGCCACGCCATCAAGCAGCGCACGGTCGAGGTGCTCAAGCAGGCGGGCCTGGCCGACGCCGAGCGGCGCCTGCACCAATACCCGCACCAGTTCTCGGGCGGCATGCGGCAGCGCGCCCTGATCAGCATGGGCCTGGCGGCCGACCCCAAGCTGCTGATCGCCGACGAGCCCACGAGCGCCCTCGACGTGACCGTTCAGCGCGTGATCCTCGACCACATGGCGAGCCTCACGCGCGAGAAGGGCACCGCAGTGCTGCTGATCACGCACGACCTGGGCCTTGCCGCCGAGCGTGCTGAGAAGATCGTCGTGATGCAGCAGGGGCACATCGTCGAGGCAGGTCCCAGCCGCGAGATCCTCGAGAACCCGCTGCACCCGTACACGCAGAAGCTCGTGGCCGCGGCCCCCAGCATCGCGTCCCAGCGAATCCAGGCCCAGGCCGAGCGCCGCGGCATCGAGCACGTCGGCGACACCGAGACGGTGCCCGCGGTCTCGGTGCGAGAGCTCACGAAGGACTACAAGATCCGCACCGGCGGGTTCGGCTCGGTGCCGTTCCGCGCGGTGGATGCGGTGAGCTTCGACATCCCGCGCGGCAAGACGCTGGCCCTGGTCGGCGAGTCCGGATCGGGCAAGTCGACGGTGGCCAAGATGGTGCTCAAGATCGAGGAGCCCACGGCGGGCACGATCGAGATCGCCGGCAAGAACTCCGCCAGCCTGTCGGGGCGCGAGGTGCTGGCGCTGCGCCGCAAGATGCAGCCGGTGTTCCAAGACCCCTACGGATCGTTGGACCCGCTGCGCAACATCGGCAACACGATCGCCGAGCCGCTGCACATCCATGGCGTGGGCGACCAGGCCTCGCGCCGTGCGCGCGTCGTCGAACTGCTCGACCAGGTGTCGCTGCCGCAGGAGCTGGCCAGCCGGTACCCGAACGAGCTGTCGGGCGGTCAGCGTCAGCGTGTCGCGATCGCGCGGGCGCTCGCGCTCAAGCCCGACATCGTCGTGCTCGACGAGGCCGTGTCGGCCCTCGACGTGCTCGTGCAGGACCAGATCCTGAAGCTGCTGGCCGAGCTGCAGAGCGAGCTCGACCTCACCTATCTGTTCATCACCCACGACCTCGCCGTCGTGCGCGTCGTCGCCGACGAGGTCTGTGTGATGGAGAAGGGCAAGGTCGTCGAACACGGCACCGTCGACGAGATCTTCGCGAACCCGACGCAGGAGTACACGCAGCGGCTGCTGGACGCCATCCCCGGCGCGTCGATCCCTCTGGGGGTCGGCTCCGCGGGAGGTGGGTCACGCTGATCGCACGGCACCCGGGGCGGCATGTGTTCCGCCCCGGGTCGGCGTGGCCGCTGCTGGTGATCTCGGCGGCGATCGTGCTGTTCCTGCTCGGCGATGCGGTCATCCGCGGCGGGTGGGTCGAGACACTGCTGCTCGCTCCGTGGCCGCTGCTGGCGTTGTGGGGCGTGTACACGGCCGCGTTCGCCTCGTCGCTGGCGATGGACGACGACGGGCTGACGGTGCAGAACCTGCTGCAGATCGTGCGCGTGCCGTGGGCGCGTGTCGCGGACCTGCAGTGGCGCTGGCAGATCGAGATCGAGACCGACGACGGCGGGCACGTGCGGGCGATCGGCGGCCCGTTGCAGGGCCGGCCGGGTCGCCGGCCGGGCAATCCCGAGCAGACGCCGGTCGGGACCCGCGCCCAGTACGCGGCGATCGAGCGCGCGTGGGAGCAGACGCGGGCGGCTGCGGCATCCGACGAACCCGTCCGCCGCGGCTGGGACGTGCCGGCGCTGATCGCCCTCGCCGTGCTGGTCGTGTGGGCGGTGATCTCCGTACTGGTGACCGGAGGGCTGTCGTGAGCAAGGACCTCGCCGACGGGGGTTCGGTCGTCCTGCGTGCGCTGTCGTCGCAGTTCGCGTTCTGGGCGCTGGCGGGGCTGGCGGGGCTGTTCGTCGCCGACGCGGCCCTGCGCGGCCGTGTGGACGTCGCACTGCGCACGGCCGGGGTGGCGCTGTTCGTGGTCTGGTGTGCGTGGGTGTTCCTCATCCGGATGAGCGTGCACATGGATGCCTCGGCCCTGACGGCACGCAATCTCCTGCGCTGGATCCGCATCCCGTGGGCGCGGGTGGCCGAGGTCGAGCGTCGTGCGCAGCTGACCGTCCTCGTGGACGACGGCACCTCGGTGTCGTGCTGGGGGAGTCCGTTCGCACCGCGCGGCGGCGCGGGAAGGCCGCGCGGAACCGGACGGGCGCCCGCCGGGACGATCACGGCCATGAACAACCCGTACGGTCCGCCGGTGGGCAGCCTCGCCGGGATGCGCGGGGGCCCCGCCGCCGACGGCGCACTGGAGGCGGTGCGCGCGGTCTGGCTCTCCGGAAGGCACACCGAGGGCCCGGTGACACGCGGGTGGGACGTGCCGGCACTGACCGCCGGCGGCGTCTGCCTGGTGGTCGCGATTCTCGCGCTGCTCGTGTGAGTGACACGTGTAGCTAACACCCTGATAAAGAAACGGCGGGAGAACCGGAAAGACACGGGATGTCGGTTAGAGTGGTGCGCGGTCCCATCCGGACGCTCGCCGACGGACAATCGGCATCGACATCGTCGTCGGTCAAGAGTCGGCGCTCGACTAGCAAGGAAATGTTCACGAACGTGATCACTGAGAAGACCGTCTGGGGCGCGCGCACGTCTTGCGTCGCGAGACCTCCGCAGACATCCCGAGCGGGAAGCACGGGTGAACGCCCGTGACCGTGTACATCGTCCGCCGGATCATCAACTACCTGATCCTCACCGCCGTCGCCTCGTCGCTGGCCTACGTCCTGGCCAGCATCGGCCTGAACCCGGTCTGGGAGTTCGCGAATCGCAACCCCCCGGTGCCGCAGTCCTCGATCGACCAGCTGCTGAACGCGTGGGGCGTGAACCCGAGTGTGCCGCTGATCGAGCGCACCTGGACGTGGTTCACGAACATCTTCCACGGCGACCTGGGCCTGACGGTGGGCAACCAGCCGGTCACCCAGCAGATCGCCATCCGCGCCGGCGTGAGCCTTCAGCTGCTGCTGGTCGGCTCCATCATCGGCGCAATCCTCGGCGTCGTCCTCGGCGTATGGGGCGCGGTGCGCCAGTACAAGATGAGCGACCAGGTCGTCACCGTCATCTCGTACATCATCTTCGCGACCCCCACGTTCGTCATGGGCATCCTGCTCATGATCCTGGCCGTCAACTTCAACAACCTGATCGGCACGCAGCTGATCACCTTCAGCGGTCAGTATTCGGCGACGACGCCACCGGACTTCTGGAGTCAGTTCGGCGATCGGATCTCGCACGCGCTGCTGCCGACCCTTGTGCTCATCCTGCTGGGCGCCGCCTCGTACAGCCGCTACCAGCGCAATGCGATGCTCGACGTCCTCGGCGCGGACTACATCCGCACCGCACGATCCAAGGGCCGCACCCGCGGGTCGGCGCTTGTGCGCCACGGCGTGCGCATCGCGCTCATCCCGATGTCGACGTTCTTCGCGTACAGCTTCGGGACGCTGGTCGCCGGCTCCGCGATGCTCGAAATCGTCTTCAGCTGGCACGGCATGGGCGAGATGACGATCCAGTCCGTGCAGCAGAACGACATCAACTCCCTCGCGGGCTCCACCCTCTTCATCGCGGTCCTGATCCTGTGCTCGTCGACCCTGTCAGAGATCCTGTACGCGGCCCTCGACCCGAGAGTGAGGCGCTGACATGGCGATCCCCGAAACCGAGCTGCTCAGCCAGACCGAGGTGCCCACCCCCGACCTCGAGCCGGTCACCACGACCCTGGCCGCCAAGCCCGCGTCGCGCGCCCGCGTCATCTGGCGCCGCCTGCAGCACACTCCGCGCTTTTGGATCGGCGGCTCGGTGGTCGTGCTGTTCATCCTGCTGGCGATCTTCGGCCAGCTGCTGACGCCGTGGTCGCCCACCGACCAGGACGTCGACAACATGAACTACCCGCCGACGGTGCTGCACTGGTTCGGCACCGACATCCTCGGCCACGACCTGTTCTCGCAGATCGTGTCGGGCCTGCAGAAGTCGCTCATCATCGGCTTCATCGCCGGGCCCGCGGCCACGCTGATCGCCGGCATTCTCGGCGCCACGGCAGGCTACCTGGGCGGCTGGGGCGAGAAGATGATCGCCTGGCTCATCGACCTGCTGCTGGTGCTGCCTGCGTTCTTCATCCTGGTGCTGCTGTACCCGTTCACGCACGGCAGCTGGATCGTGATGATGATCTTCCTCGCCATCACGGGCTGGATGATCATGGCCCAAGTCATACGCAATCAGACGAGATCACTGCGCGACCGGGAGTTCGTCAAGGCGGCGCGCTACATGGGCTTCGGCACGTGGTCGGTCGTGCGCCGCCACGTCATCCCGAACGTCGCGTCGCTGCTGATCATCGACGCCACCCTCGGCATCGCCGCGATGATCCTCGCCGAGACGAGCCTGAGCTTCTTCGGCTTCGGCGTGCAGCCGCCGGACGTGTCGCTGGGCGTCCTGATCGCGAACGGCCAGTCCGCCGCGACCACGCGTCCGTGGCTGTTCATGTTCCCCGCCGGCACCCTGATCATCCTGCTGCTGGCCATCAGCCTCGTCGGCGACGCCCTGCGCGACGCCATCGACCCGACCTCAGGGGTGAACCGTGCCTGAGACCACGATGCCCGACCTGTTCGAGCACCCGAAACCGGCCGGGGCCACCCGCAACGGACGGCCGCTGCTGGAGGTCAAGAACCTCTCGGTCACGTTCCCGCAGCGCTCCGGCGACGTGCGCGCCGTCCGCGACATCAGCTACACGATCGACGAGGGCGAGTTCCTCGGGATCGTCGGCGAGTCCGGCTCGGGCAAGTCCGTCTCGTCGCTGGCGATCATGGGCCTGCTGCCGGGCACGGCCAAGATCGAGGGCGAGATCCTCTACAACGGCAAGTCGCTGCTGACGATGGGCGACAAGCAGCTCTCACGCGTGCGCGGCAGCGAGATCGCGATGGTCTTCCAGGACCCGCTGTCGGCGCTGACGCCCGTGTACACGGTGGGCGACCAGATCGCCGAGGCGCTGCACCTGCACGACAGCGCCCTGAGCAAGAAGGCCGCCGCGGCGCGCGCGGTCGAGCTGCTGAAGATCGTCGGCATCCCCGACCCGTCCCGCCGCGCGCTCGCATTCCCGCACGAGTACTCGGGCGGCATGCGCCAGCGCGCCATGATCGCGATGGCGATCGCGAACGATCCGCGACTGATCATCGCCGACGAGCCGACCACGGCGCTCGACGTGACGATCCAGGCGCAGATCCTCGAGGTGCTGCAAGAGGCCAAGCGCCTCACGGGCGCGGCCGTGTCGCTGATCACGCACGACCTGGGCGTCGTCGCCGGCCAGGCCGACCGGGTCGCGGTGATGTACGCCGGCAAGCTCGTCGAGTCCGGCACGGTCGACCAGGTGTTCAATGAGCCGACCATGCCGTACACGGTGGGCCTGCTGCGTTCCGTGCCCAATATCCGCACCGCCGGCACGAGCCGGCTCGTGCCGTTGGAGGGACGTCCGCCGTCGCTGGCGAAGCTGCCGGTGGGCTGCCCGTTCGCCGCGCGCTGCCCCGCCGCGATCGACCTGTGCCGCACCGAGGAGCCCGCGCTCGTGGAGCACGGCGGTCCCGACGGGCACCTGTCCGCGTGCCACCGCGCCGGCGAGATCCTGTCCGGCGAGCTGACACGTCCGCAGATCTTCCCTCGTCCCGAGGCTCTCGTGAACCGGGTGAAGGTCGACGAGGGCAAGCCGCCGGTGCTCGTGGTCAAGGACCTCGTCAAGCACTTCCCGCTCATGAAGGGCGGCGTGTTCCGCCGTCAGGTGGGCACGGTGCGCGCCGTGGACGGCGTCTCGTTCCAGCTCGAGGCCGGCCGCACACTTGCGATCGTCGGCGAGTCCGGCTGCGGCAAGACGACGACGATCCTCGAGCTCATGGAGCTGATCAAGCCCCAAAGCGGAACGATCGAGGTCGTCGGCAAGGATGTCGCCAAGCTCACGCCGCACTCGCGACGCGAGCTGCGCAGCGAGATCCAGATCGTGTTCCAGGATCCGGCCGCCGCGGTCGACCCGCGCCTGCCGATCGCCGACGTGGTCGGGGAGCCGCTGCTGGCCCAGGGCGTGCCGCGCGACAAGCGCAACGAGCGCGTGTCGGAGCTGCTGGACCTTGTCGGGCTCGACCCGACCATGCTCGACCGGTATCCCCACGAGTTCTCGGGCGGTCAGCGCCAGCGCATCGGCATCGCCCGGGGCCTGGCGACCGACCCGAAGATCCTCGTGCTGGACGAGCCGGTCTCGGCGCTGGACGTGTCGATCCAGGCCGGTGTCATCAACCTGCTGCAGGACCTGCGCGACCAGCTGGGCCTGTCGCTGATCTTCGTGGCCCACGACCTGGCCGTGGTCCGCCAGATCGCGGACGACGTCGCGGTGATGTATCTGGGCAAGATCGTGGAGTACGGCGACATCGCCGAGGTGTTCGATCACCCCAAGCATCCCTACACGCAGGCGCTCATGTCGGCGGCTCCGATCCCGGATCCCGAGATCGAGCGCACCCGCGAGCGGGTGCTGCTGCAGGGTGACCTGCCCAGCCCCGCCGAGCGCATCGACGGCTGCCGGTTCCGCACCCGGTGCCCGCTGTACAAGATCCTGGGCGAGCCGCAGCGTGCGCTGTGCGACGCGCAGGATCCAGAACTGGTCGATCATGACGGCGACCTGGTGGCGTGCCACCACGTCGACCGGAACACCCTGGTCGTCGGCTGACGATCCCAGACTCCCGCCGACGTCGGCGGGTGACACAGAAGAAGAGGAAGCACATGAACCGCAGAACCACAGCACTCGCGGCTGTCGCTGTGCTCAGCGCTGCCGGCCTCGCGCTGGCCGGCTGCGCGCAGCCCAACGCCAAACCGACCAGCAGCGAGCCCCCGCAGCTCCCGCTCATGGGCTGGACGCCGGTCGCGGCATCCGACCTGCAGCAGGGCGGCACCCTGAGCCTGGCGGTCCTGTCCAGCGGCACCGACGAGGGCAACTGGAACATCAACACGACCCAGGGCGCCAACGTGCCGGTCGTCGACATGCAGGCGCCGCTCATGGGCGCGCCCTACAAGGCCACCAAGGACGGTCAGGTCGAGGTCGACCCCAACTACGCCACCGACATCAAGCTCGAGAGCGACTCGCCCCAGACGGTCGACGTCAAGCTCAACGACAAGGCGGTGTGGGAGGACGGCAAGCCGATCACGTCCAAGGACTACGAGGCGACGTTCGCCGCGCTCAGCGGCAAGAACACCAAGTTCAACATCGCTTCGTCGGCCGGCTTCGACCAGGTCTCGAAGTTCGAGGTCGTCAGCGACTACGAGTTCAAGTTCACGTTCGGCACCACCTACGCCGACTGGCAGGCGCTGCTGACGACGGCAGCCGTCCCGGCCGACATCGCCAGCGACCCGGCCAAGTGGGCGAGCTTCACCACGAAGCCGATGCCCTCGAGCGGTCCGTTCATCATGTCGAAGATCGACAACAACGCCAAGGTGTACACCGAGACGGTGAACCCGAAGTGGTGGGGTGACAAGCCCAAGCTCGACACGATCACCTGGACGGTCATCGACCAGGGCGCGCAGGCGCAGGCCTTCGCGAACAACGAGATCAACGCCGTCGAGGCCCAGGACGTCGACACGTACACGGCCGCGCTGAAGAAGTCGGGCGCCAAGGCGCTCAACTCCGGTGGCGTGACCTACTCGCAGGTGACGTTCAACGGTCTGCAGGCACCGCTGGACGACGCCAACGTCCGCAAGGCGATCGCGCAGGCGATCGACCGCAACCTGATCGCCAAGACGGCCAACGAGCCGCTGGGCGTGAAGGCGACCACGGACGGCAACTGGATCTTCATGCCCGGCCAGAAGGGCTACGTCGACACGGTCAGCGAGAAGCTGCCGTACGACACCGCCGCGGCCGAGAAGGGCCTGGAGGCAGCCGGCTACAAGCACGACAACGGCCAGTGGACGAAGGACGGCAAGCAGCTGAAGCTGTCGGTCATCGTTCCGCAGGGCACGAAGTCGAACGAGCTGCGTGCACAGCAGATCCAGTCGTCGCTGAAGAAGATCGACGTCCCGGTCACCCTCGACGAGGTCCCGAGCGCCGACTACTTCACGAACATCCAGAGCGGCAAGTACGAGATGGCCACCTTCGGCTGGCAGGGCACGCTGTTCCCGATCTCGTCGAGCGAGTCGCTGTACTACCCGGCCATGAAGCCGGGCGGCAGCGGGCAGAACTACGCGTTCGTGACGGACGAGAAGCTGGGCGACCTGTGGAAGCAGGCAAACAGCGAGCTCGACCCGGCCAAGCGCCTGGACCTGGCCAACCAGATCAACGACGTCATCGCCGGCTACATGCCGATGCTGCCGATCTACCCCTACCCGAACGTCACGGTCGTCGACAAGAACCTCGCCAACTACGGTCCGGCGACGTTCATGTCGGTCGACTGGACCACGGTGGGCTTCACCAAGTAAGCGCCTGAGCGCCTGCTGAACAGGGCGCCCGTCCCGCACCGATAGAATCGGATGCGGGGCGGGCGCCCTCTTGCGTTTCTGCCGCTTTCCGACATCGCCCCCGCATCCTCTCTCATCTTCACCGAAAGGTGCTTTCGGCCATGTCTGAAGCCCACCGCACAGATCTGCGCAACGTCGCGATCGTCGCGCACGTCGACCACGGCAAGACCACGCTCGTCGACGCGATGCTCCGCCAGACCGGGTCGTTCGGCGACCACGCGCACGTCGAAGAGCGCGCCATGGACTCGAACGACCTCGAGCGCGAGAAGGGCATCACGATCCTCGCCAAGAACACGGCGATCACCTACAACGGCGCGCACACCGACACCCCGGTGACGATCAACGTGATCGACACTCCGGGTCACGCCGATTTCGGCGGCGAGGTCGAGCGCGGTCTGTCGATGGTCGACGGCGTGGTGCTGCTGGTGGATGCCTCGGAGGGACCGCTCCCGCAGACCCGGTTCGTGCTGCGCAAGGCGCTCGAGGCGAAGCTGCCGGTCATCCTGCTGGTGAACAAGACCGACCGTCCCGATGCGCGCATCGCCGAGGTCGAGGAGGAGGCGCACGACCTGCTGCTGGGCCTGGCCTCGGACCTCGTCGACGACGTGCCCGACCTGGACGTCGACGCCCTGCTGGACGTGCCGGTGGTCTACGCCTCGGGGCGCGCGGGCGCGGCATCCCGAAACCGTCCCGCCAACGGCGAGCTGCCCGACAACGCCGACCTCGAGCCGCTGTTCGCAGCGATCCTCGAGCACGTGCCGGCTCCGTCCTACGACGACGCGGCGCCGCTTCAGGCGTGGGTCACGAACCTCGACTCGTCGCCGTTCCTCGGGCGTCTGGCGCTGCTGCGCGTGTTCAACGGCACGCTGCGCAAGGGCCAGACCGTCGCCTGGGTGCGCCACGACGGTTCGCACTCGAACGCCCGCATCACCGAGCTGCTGAAGACCCGCGCCCTCGAGCGGTACCCCGCCGAATCGGCCGGGCCCGGCGACATCGTCGCGATCGCCGGCATCGAGGAGATCACGATCGGCGAGACGATCGCCGATCCCGAGGACGTGCGGCCGCTGCCTGCCATCCACGTCGACGGCCCGGCGATCTCGATGACGATCGGCACGAACACGTCGCCGCTGGTCGGCAAGGTCAAGGGCCATCGCCTGACCGCCCGCATGGTCAAGGACCGCCTGGACCGCGAGCTCGTGGGCAACGTGTCGCTGAAGGTCGTCGAGATCGGCCGCCCCGACGCGTGGGAGGTGCAGGGCCGCGGCGAGCTGGCCCTGGCCATCCTCGTCGAGAACATGCGCCGCGAGGGCTTCGAGCTGACGGTCGGAAAGCCCCAGGTCGTCACCCGCAAGGGCGAGCGCGGGCAGGTGCAGGAGCCGTTCGAGCACCTCACGATCGACGCGCCGGAGGAGTACCTCGGTGCGATCACCCAGCTGCTGGCGGCGCGCAAGGGTCGCATGGAGACGATGCACAACCACGGCACCGGCTGGGTGCGGATGGAGTTCGTGGTGCCCTCGCGCGGCCTCATCGGCTTCCGCACCGAGTTCCTGACGACCACCCGCGGCACCGGCATCGCCAACGCGATCGCCGCGGGGTACGAGGACTGGGCCGGTCACATCGTCACGCGGCAGAACGGCTCGATCATCGCCGACCGCTCCGGGGTCGTGACGCCGTTCGCGATCATCGCGCTGCAGGAGCGCATGTCGTTCTTCGTGAACCCCGGCGACGAGGTCTACGAGGGCATGGTCATCGGCGAGAACTCGCGCAACGACGACATGGACGTGAACATCACGAAGGAGAAGAAGCTCACGAACATGCGGTCCTCGACGGCCGACACGTTCGAGTCGATGACCCCGCCGCGCATCCTGTCGCTCGAGGAGAGCCTCGAGTTCGCCCGTGACGACGAATGCGTCGAGGTCACGCCCGAGACGGTGCGCATCCGCAAGGTGGTGCTCGACCAGCACGACCGCGCCCGCGCGACCGCGCGTCTGAAGCGCCAGGACGCGAACGCCTGATCCGCAGCCGCCGGCCGGGTGTCAGCGCAGTTCGGAGACGAGGACGGCCGACGTGCCCGGCTCGAGGGCCTCGAAGACGTGCGCGGCGTCGCCGCGGTACGACAGGAAGTCGCCGGGCGCCATGCGCACCGGCGCCTCGGCCGGCCCGACGTTCGCCTCGCCGGTCATGAGTACGACGTACTCGATCGTGCCGCGGGTGTGCGGTGCGGACTCGCGCACCCCGCCGGGCTCGGCGCGCAGCAGGTAGAGATCCCGCCGCGCCTGCGGCGGGCTCGCGGTCAGCAGCGTCGCCGAATACGGCGCGACCGACGACGGCACGGGCGAGCCGGTCGACGCGCGGATCAGCGTGGTCGCCGGCGCATCGTCGTCGACGAACACGGCGAAGGGGACGCCGAGGGTCGTGGCGATCGCCCACAGCGTCTCGACGCTGGGGTTGCCCGTTCCGCCCTCGAGCTGCGACACGGTCGCCTTCGAGATGCCGGCTCGCCGTGCGAGTTCCGACACCGACAGGCCCGCGGACTCCCGCTCGCGGCGGAGAGCGTGCGCGATGCGCGTGCCGAGTTGCCCGGGTTGCTCCATCTGTTCAGTATGTCAAACGGTCGTTCGACTTGATATCCCTCTCACGAGCGTTCATGATGATGATCGTGCGTTCATTCAAACGAACACCAGGCGTACGAGGCGGATCATGATCACCGACGAGAGCGCCGCGCGCCGCAAGGCCGTGCGCGACGGACTGGGCGTGGCGGTGGCCACGAGCGCGTACGGCATCTCGTTCGGGGCTCTTGCCACGGCATCCGGATTCGATGTCTGGCAGACGTGCGTGCTCAGCCTTCTCATGTTCACCGGTGGATCGCAGTTCGCCTTCATCGGCGTGATCGGAAGTGGGGGACTGGCCGCGGCGCCCGCGGCGATCGCGTCGGCGGCGCTGCTGGGCGTGCGCAACATCGCGTACGGCATGCGCATGGCGCCGCTGCTGGGCGGCGGCGTATTCACGCGTGCGGCGGCCGCGCAGTTCACGATCGACGAGTCCACGGCTGTCGCGCTCGGCCAGTCCACGACGCACGCGCAGCGCATGGGGTTCTGGATCACGGGGCTGGGTGTCTACGTCGGCTGGAACCTGACGACCCTCGCCGGGGCACTCCTGGGGGACGTGCTGGGAGATCCCCGCGCGTACGGGTTGGATGCCGCGGCCGCCGCCGCTTTCCTCGCCCTGCTGTGGCCGCGCCTGCGCAAGCGCCAGGCCATCGCGGTGGGCATCGCCGCCGCGGCGGTGGCGACCGTGCTCACCCCGGTGCTGCTGCCGGGCCTGCCCGTGCTGGTCGCGGCGCTCGTGGCGGTCGCCGTCGGCTGGTTCAACTGGCTCGGCCGGGGCGAGCCGGCCGGCGAGCCCGACGACGTCCCCGAGCGGGAGGGTCTGCCGTGACGCTGTGGAACGCGGTGCTCATCGCCGCCATCATCTGCGTGGCGCTGAAGACCCTCGGCTACCTCGTGCCGGCGCGCGTCATGGACGCGCCGCGTCCCGCCCGCATCGCCGACCTGCTGACGGTCGCGCTGCTCGCGGCGCTCGTGGCCGTGCAGACGCTCGGCGTCGGCCAGGCGATCACGGTCGACGCCCGGGTGCCGGCGGTGCTGGTGGCGGCGGGCCTGCTGATGGTGCGCGCGCCCTTCCTGGTCGTGGTGGCCGCCGCCGCCGTGGTGGCCGCCCTCCTGCGCCTGTGGGGCTGGGCGGCGTAGCCGCCGGTGGGGCTGGACGGCGGCGCCGTCCTGCGCGGCGGGTGGCCTGTGCTGCCCGACGTAGACTGACCCGGTGAGATCCACGGTCACCCAGCTGCTGACGCTGCTGCTCGCGTTCGTCGTCGGCGCCGTGTACGGCGTGGCCGGCACCATCTCGCACGCCTACCGGCTGGGCTGGTTCCCGGTGGGCCTCGTGCTGTCGCTGATCGGCATCGCGGCGCTGCTGATCGCGATGCGCGCCCTGACGGCCGACCGCTGGACGGCTCTGGCCGGCGGAGTCGGGGCCCTGGCTGCGACCGTCGTGTTCTCTGGCGCCGGTCCCGGCGGATCGGTGATCGTGCCCGGCGGTACCCTGGACGAGCTGGGCGGGGTGAACCTCGGCATCGTGTGGGCCATCGGGGTCGCGCTGGCGGCGACGCTCGTGGTCGCCTGGCCGGACCTGTCCCGGTCCCGCCGAGGTTCGGATCGATAGACTGAGCCCGTGACTTATGTGATCGCCCTTCCGTGTGTGGACGTCAAGGACCGCGCATGCGTCGACGAGTGCCCGGTCGACTGCATCTACGAGGGTGATCGCTCGCTGTACATCCACCCGGACGAGTGCGTGGACTGCGGCGCGTGCGAGCCGGTGTGTCCGGTCGAGGCGATCTACTACGAGGACGATCTGCCCGAGGAATGGGCCGACTACTACAAGGCCAACGTCGAGTTCTTCGACGACATCGGGTCGCCCGGCGGGGCCGCGAAGATCGGCGTGATCCACAAGGACCACCCCATCGTGGCCGCCCTTCCGCCCCAGGTCGCCTGACCTATGGGCGTCGCCGACCTCGCCGACTATCCCTGGGACGCCGTCGCACCCTATGCCGAGCGGGCCCGCGCCCATCCGGACGGGATCGTCGACCTGTCCATCGGGTCGCCGGTGGATGCCACGCCTGCTGTGGTGCGCGACGCGCTGACGGCCGCGACCGACGCGCACGCCTACCCGCAGACGGTGGGCAGCCCCGCGCTGCGCGAGGCGATCGCCGCCTGGTTCGCCCGGCGCCGCGGCGTTCCCGGACTGACCCCGGCGCAGGTCCTGCCCACGGTCGGGTCCAAGGAGCTGGTGGCACTGCTGCCGCTGCTGCTGGGCCTCGGGCCCGGCGACGTGGTCGTGCATCCCCGCGCCGCGTACCCGACCTACGAGGTCGGCGCGCGCCTGGTGGGCGCGACGGCGGTGGCCGCCGACGAGCCGGCCGAATGGCCGGTCGGCACGCGCCTGGTGTGGGTGAACAGCCCAGGCAATCCCGACGGGCGGGTGCGCGGCATCCTGCAGCTGCAGGCCGACGTCGCCCGCGCGCGGCAACTGGGCGCGGTCATCGCCGGCGACGAGTGCTACGCCGAGCTCGGCTGGGACGCGCCGTGGGATGCCGAGCCGGTGCCGTCGATCCTCGACCCGCGCGTGACGGGCCCTGACGCCGCCGGCGTGCTGTCGGTGTACTCCCTGAGCAAGCAGTCGAACCTCGCCGGGTACCGGGCGGCCTTCCTCGCCGGGGATGCGGCGCTGGTCGGGCGGCTGCTCACGGCCCGCAAGCACCTGGGACTCATGGTGCCGGCCCCCGTGCAGCACGCGATGGTCGCCGCCCTCGGCGACGACGCCCACGTGGTCGCACAGAAGGAGACCTACCGCCGCCGTCGCGGCATCCTGAAGCCTGCCGTCGAGGCTGCAGGATTCCGCATCGACGGCAGCGAGGCGGGGCTGTACCTCTGGGCGACCGAGGGCCGCGACGCGTGGGAGAGCATGGGGCGTCTGGCCGATCTCGGCATCCTCGCCGGGCCCGGTCACTTCTATGGAACGCACTTCCCGCAGCACGTCCGGCTGTCGCTCACGGCGCCGGATGAACGGGTGGATGCCGCGGCCGCGCGCCTGCGTTCGTAGCTCTCATCCAGTGGGAAGCGGCATCGTTTGGCCGATGTCTCAGTAGGCCGATGCGGGGGATAGGCTGTAAGCCGACCCAGGCCGACGAGCATTCGCAAGGAGGCGTCGTGACGGACGCACAGCCGGATATTGCCACTCTCACGATCGCAGACCGTACGGCGCAGCTGCCGGTGCTGGCGGGCGTGAACGGCAACCCGAGCGTCGACGTCTCGACGCTGACCCGTCAGACCGGGCACACCGCCCTGGACTACGGGTTCGTCAACACTGCGGCCACGAAGTCGGCGATCACGTACATCGACGGCGACAAGGGCATCCTGCGCTACCGGGGCTACCCGATCGAGCAGCTCGCCAAGAACAGCTCGTACCTCGAGGTGGCGTGGCTGCTGCTGTACGGCGAGCTGCCCACCGCGTCCGAGCTGGCCGACTTCGACGAGCGCATCCGGCGGCACACGCTGCTGCACGAGGACCTCAAGCGCTTCTTCTCGGCCCTGCCGCACACCGCGCACCCGATGTCGGTGCTCTCGTCGGCGGTCGCGGCCCTGTCGACCTATTACGAGGGGCAGACAGACCCGCACAACCCCGAGCACGTCGAGCTGAACATCGTGCGCATGCTCGCCAAGCTGCCGGTGATCGCGGCCTACGCGCACAAGAAGAGCGTCGGGCAGGCCTTCCTGTACCCCGACAACTCGCTGAGTTTCGTCGACAATTTCCTCAAGCTCAACTTCGGTGTGCTCAGCGAGGACTATGTCGTCAACCCCGTGATGTCGAGGGCCCTCGAGCTGTTGCTGATCCTGCACGAGGACCACGAGCAGAACGCGTCGACCTCGACCGTGCGGCTGGTGGGCTCGACCGGCGCGAACCAGTTCGCATCGATCTCGGCGGGCATCCAGGCGCTGTCGGGCCCGCTGCACGGCGGCGCGAACGAGGCGGTGCTGTCGATGCTCGCCCGCATCCGCGACTCGGGCGAGAGCGTCGAGCGCTTCGTCGAGCGGGTGAAGAACAAAGAACAGGGCGTGAAGCTCATGGGCTTCGGGCACCGCGTCTACAAGAACTACGACCCGCGCGCGAAGCTCGTCAAGGAGTCGGCCGACGAAGTGCTCGCCGAGCTCGGTGTGCAGGACCCACTGCTGGACCTGGCCAAGGAGCTCGAAGAGATCGCACTGGCCGACGAGTACTTCGTCGAGCGCAAGCTGTATCCGAACGTCGACTTCTATACCGGCGTGATCTACAAGGCGATGGGCTTCCCCACGCGCATGTTCACGGTGCTGTTCGCCATCGGGCGCCTGCCCGGCTGGCTCGCCCAGTGGCGCGAGGCCGTGAACGACCCGCAGACCAAGATCGGTCGCCCGCAGCAGCTGTACGTCGGCGCGCCCGAGCGGCAGTACCCGGGCATCTGACCCCGGCCTGGTCTGCCCGCGCGGCGGCCCTGGGGCGACAGCTCGGCTGGCGCTACACTCTCCTGCTGATGCTGTAGGAAAACACTGGCGCATCAGCAGGGAACTGTAGCGCTGGGGGGAAGGATTGGCGCATCAGCGGCAGGCTGTAGCATTCGGATGCCGCGGGCCGAGCGAGCGGATGGGCCGAGCGGGCCGAGCGGGCCGGGTGGGACGTGCGGACTCAGGACCGGGTCGCGGACAGCTCGAACGCGCGCCACATCGCCGCGTACCCGCCGTCGGCGGCCAGCAGCTCGTCGTGCGTGCCGGTCTCGGCGACGCGGCCATGGTCGAGCAGCACGATGCGGTCGGCCGCCATGGCCGTCTGCAGGCGGTGGGCGATCAGCACGGTCGTACGGCCCCGAGCGAGGCGATGCATCGCGCGGGTGACGCGCGCCTCGGTCGCGAGGTCGAGGTTCGAGGTGGCCTCGTCCAGCAGGAGGATCGCCGGGTCGACCAGTTGAGCCCGCGCCAGGGCGATCAGCTGCCGCTGGCCCGACGACAGCGACGTTCCGCGCTCGGAGACGATCGTGTCGTACCCGGCCGGGAGGGCCTGGATCATCCGGTGCGCGCCGACGGCGCGGGCCGCCGCCTCGATCGCGTCGGCAGGCGCGCCCGGACGGCCGTAGGCGATGTTCTGGCCGATCGTGCCGGTGAACAGGAACGACTCCTGCGGCACGTAGCCCAGGTGTGCACGGTAGTCGCCGAGCTCCAGCGCGCGCAGATCGTGCCCGTCGGCGCGCACCTCGCCGCGGTCGGGGTCGTAGAAGCGGGCGACGAGCTTCATCACGGTGGACTTGCCCGCGCCGGTCTCGCCCACGAGGGCCACGGTCTCGCCGGCGTCGATCGCGATGTCGATTCCCGCCAGGGCCTCGGTCGTGCGCCGGGCCACGGCATCCATTCCCCGCGCGTCGCGGGGGCCGCGCAGGCGTGACGAGACCGGTCCGGTGGGGTACGCGAAGTGCACGTCGTCCACGCGCACGTCGCCGTCCAGTCCGGTGACGGGATGGGGATGCCGCGCCGGCGGCGTGAGGGTCCCCAGGCGCATGAGCTCGGCGATGCGGGCGACCGAGACCCGGGTCTGCTGCCACGCGTCGAACACCTGCGAGAGCTGCTGGATGGGGGAGAAGAACATGTCGATGTAGAGGAGGAACGCGATCAGGGCGCCCGCGGTCAGCTGCCCGTGCGCGATGAGGGCGGCGCCCAGGCCCAGCACGATCACGTCCGCGATCGCGGCGAGCAACTGCACGAACGGGAAGTAGACGGCCACCAGTCGCTGGGCGGCGACCCGGGAGCGCAGGTATGCTGCGCCGTGGCCGTGGAAGACGCGCATGGTCTCTTCTTCGTGCGTGAACGCCTGCGACTCGCGCACGCCCGACAGCGACTCCTGGAACGCGGCGTTGACGATCGCGATGCGCTCGCGCGACACGTCGTACAGCCGGGTCGCCCGGCGGCGGAACCACACGGTGGCCACGGCCAGCGGCACGATCACGCTCAGCACGGCCAGACCCAGCGGCACGTCGACGACCACGAGGGCCACCGAGACGCCGACGAACGTGACGCCGGCCACGAGGGCGCCGAGCAGACCGTTCTGCAGCAGCGACTCGAACTGGTCGATGTCGGTGGTCATGCGGGTCATGATGCGGCCGGCCATCTCGCGCTCGTAGTAGTCCAGCGACAGGCGCTGCAGCTGGGCGAACACGCGGATGCGCAGCGACAGCATGATGCGCTGCGCCGTCCGTCCGGTGACCAACGACTCGGCCATGCCGGTGAACATGTCGGCGACCGCGATGACCAGGTAGGCGGCCGAGGCGGCCAGCAGCACGCCGAGCATGCCCTGGGTGACGCCCTCGTCGATGCCGGCCTTCACGATGGCGGGTCCGAGCAGGCCCGCGACGGCGTCGATCACCACGAACACGAGCGCGAACAGCAGCGGACGGCGGAACTCGCGCAGGATCATGCCGAGACCGAAATCCCGCTGGTGCCGTCCCTCGCGTTCGAGGTCGGGCTGGACGCGGTCGGCGATCGGCGGCAGCGCGGCGACGCGGGCGAGCAGCTGCGGGGTGGGGGCGAGGCTTCCGCGGATGCCGCGTCCGCCGCCCGAACCGCCCAGGCCCATGCCGAGGTTCGGCGCCGACGGGACGCCCGCGGAACGGGGTACGGGCGCTCGCTTCGCCTGGTTCGCGCTGCGCGCGGCCTCGCTCAGCGACCGGGGGACCGCCGCGCCGTCCGCAGCCGATCCCGTCGGCCCTGCGGCGTCGTCGTCGGGCACCTGGCCATCGCCGAACAGGGCGCGATAGGTCGCGCTGGCCTCGACCAGCTCGTCATGCGTGCCCTCGGCGGCGATCCGCCCGTCTTCGAGCACGACGATCCGGTCGGCCAGGTGCAGCGTGGAGTGGCGGTGCGCGATCAGCAGCACGGTACGCCCGGCCGAGACGTCCCGCAGCGCGTCGTGGATGCTCTGCTCGGTGCGGGCGTCGATCGCGCTGGTCGCGTCGTCGAGCACGAGCACCGCGGGGTCGCGCAGGATCGCCCGGGCCAGCGCGATGCGCTGCCGCTGCCCGCCCGACAGGCTCAGGCCCCGTTCGCCCACGACGGTGTCATACCCCGCCGGCAGCGCTTCGATGAACGTGTGCGCCTGGGCGAGCCGGGCGGCGTGCTCGATCTGCTCGTCGGTGGCCTGCGGCGCCCCGTACGCGATGTTGTCACGCACCGACACCGAGAACAGGAACGCGTCCTCGAACGCCATGCCGATCCGGTGGCGCAGCGACGCCAGGCGGACCTTCTCGATGTCGGTGCCGCCGATCATCACCGCTCCGCCGGTCGGTTCATAGGTCCGCACGAGCAGCCGGGCCACCGTCGACTTGCCGCTGCCGCTGGCGCCCACGAGCGCCACGCGCTCACCGGGACGCACGGTCAGCGACAGGCCCTCGAGCACCGGCGCACCGCCCGGGTACGCGAACGACACCCGGTCGAACACGATCTCACCGGGCGTCGCCGGCAGGTCCACGGCATCCTCGGCGTCCGCGACGGCGGGACGCAGATCCAGCAGCTGGAAGATGCGCTCGACCCCGGCGCGAGCCTGCTGCGCGATCGTGAGCATGCCGGCCAGCTGCCGAGACGGGGCCATCAGCTGCGCGACGTATGTCGAGAAGGCCAGGAACGTGCCGAGCGTGATGGCGCCGTTCAGGGTCAGCCAGCCCCCGAGGGCGAGGATGCCGACCTGGCCGAGCACCGGCACCGCTTCGAGCAGCGGCTGGTACCGCGACTGGATACGCACCACTCGCATCTGCGAGCCGTACAGATCGACAGCGGCGTCGGCCAGGCGCCGCAGCTCGCGGCCCTCCTGCCCGAACGCCTTCACGACCCGCACCCCCGCGACGTCCTCGTCGACGATGCCGGCGACGACGCCCTCCTTCTGCTGGCCGTCCCAGCTGGCCGGGAACACCCGCGTGCGCATGCGGTAGCTGATCGCGACCAGGGCGGGCACGATCGCGAGGCTCACCAGGGCCAGCACGGGCGAGAGCACGAACATGACCGCGAGCGAGAGCAGCATCATCAGGAGATTGCCGCCCACCAGCGGCAGAAAGTTGAGCAGCCCCTGCACGAGCGCGGTGTCGGAGCTGGAACGGGCCACCAGCTGCCCGGTGGGCATGGTGTCCAGGGCCGCGGCGTCGAGGCGCTGCAGGTGGTCGTGCATGTCGTTGCGCAGGTCGTTCTGCACGTCCAGGCCGATGCGTCCGCCGCGATACCGCCGCAGGTACGAGAACCCGAACGCGAGCACGGCCAGCACGATCAGCAGCCCCAGCCAGGGCAGCAGCGGCGCGTCGCGGGCGACGATGACGTCGTCGACGATCCGGCGGGCGACCAGGGGAGTGACCACCTGGCACGCCGCGCCGAGGACGGCGGCGGTCACCGCGATGACGAGATTGCGGCGATGGCGCAGCAGGTACGTGCCGAGGCGGCGCATCCAGCCGGGCGTCTCGGGCGCCGAGTCGTCGACGGCGCTCCTGGTGTCGCGGGCGGTGCTCATCGGGTGGATGCCTCGACCTGTCGCTGCTCAAGGGCCGTGCCGAACGCCGCCAGGGCGGCGATGGTCGCGCCGGGGTCGGCGGTGCGGCCCGCGATGTCGCGGACGAGAGCGCCCAGCGTGCGCTCCGCGTCGGCGCGCACGCGCTCGCCGTCGGTCGTGATGCACAGGTCGATCGCGCGCAGGTCGCCGCCGCCGTCCCTGCGGGCAAGCAGGCCTCGTCGCACGAGCGAGTCGACCGACGCGCTCACGGCGGGCTTGCCGAGGGCCAGCCGCCGGGCGAGGCGCGAGGCGCGCGCCTCGCCGTCCGCGACGGCCGAGAGCATCCGATAGTCCGACAGGCTGACCGTCGGCGGCGTCTGCTGCGACAGTGTGCGCTCCAGCATCCGCGCCACGCGCGCCAGCGCGACCACGGCCGCCCGCTCGTGCTCCAATGGTTCGATCACTGAACCATTCTGCACCCGTCGTGGGGTGTCACGCCGCGTCGACGAGGTCCTCGCTGGACGCGTCGGATGCATCGGCACCGGGAGACGATATGACCGGGACCGCAGCACCCCGCACACGACGCGGCCGCACGACGAGCATGATCACCGCGCCGGCGACGGCGGCGGCGGCCAGCGACAGCCACGCGAGCGTGTACCCGTCCAGCGCCGGCGTGGCGCCAGGGCGCACGGTGCCGAACACGACGGCCGTCGTGAACGCCGACCCGATGGCCGAGCCGATCGTGCGGAGGTTCGCGTTCACACCGGTGGCGATGCCGGTGCGGTCGGCCGGAACCGATTCGACCACGATGCTCGCGGCCGCGGCGTAGGCGAGCCCGATGCCGAGCCCGAACACGCCGCCGGCGATCGCCAGCTTCCACAGGGCGTCGTGGTCTGCGACCGCGAACACGACGCCCGCCGCCATCGACAGGGCGCCGAGGGCCAGCATGATCCGCAGCGGGATGAGGCGCGCGATCGCGCCGGTTGCGAACCCGACGCTGGACATGCCCACCAGCAGGGGAAGGAGTGCGAGGCCGGCGCCCTGGACGTCCAGGCCGAGGCCCCATCCGGACGCGACCGGTGTCTCGAGGAACTGCGGCAGGTAGCCCCAGAAGCCGAATGCGGCGGCGCCGATCAGCAGTGACGCCGCATTCACGGGCCAGATCGCACGACCTGCCATGAGCCGCAGGTCCACGAGCGGCTCGCGCGCGTGCAGTTCCGCGACGACCCACGCGGCGAGCAGTGCCGCGGCGACGACGAACAGACCGATCGTCAGGGGCGATGCCCAGCCCCAGCGCGCGCCGGAGCTCAGCGGCACGAGCAGTGCGATGAGCCAGCCCGACAGCAGCGACGCCGAGAGCGTGTTCACGCGGCCGACGGCCCGCAGTCCCGAGCGCGGCACCAGCGTCAGGATGAGCAGGATGCCGGCGACGGCCGTCACGAACGGGACGGCGAAGATGCCGTGCCAGCCGAGGAGCTCTGCCAGCGGCCCCGCCAGGACGCTGCCGGCGGCGCCTCCGATGCCGATGATGGCGCTCGTCGCGCCGATGGCACCGGTCAGCCGCTCGCGCGGCATGACGTCGCGCAGCAGCCCGAACGCGAGAGGGAAGAGCGCCCCGCCGACGCCTTGCAGCACCCGCCCGGCGATGAGGGCGGCAAGACTCGGCGCGACCGCGGCGACGATGTCGCCCACGGCCACGACGGCCAGGACCGCGAGGAACGTGTTGCGGCGGCCGCGCAGATCGCCGAGGCGTCCGAGCACGGGGGTGGCCACGGCTGCGGCGATGAGCCACGAGGTGATGGTCCAGGATGCCGCGTCCGCCGTCACACCATAGTCGCCGGCGATGAGGGGGATCACGGGGATGACGAGGTTCTGCAGCAGTGCCAGGGAGGCGACGCTGACCGCGATGGCGAGGAACGCGGAGCGGTAGGAGGGGGAGGAGGAAGTGGGCATCGACAGGCCTTCCGAGGGATGCGGATCCGGTGAATGCGGAGTAAAGTGGAAGGAGGTCTCCGAACGGAGGAAGCCTCCGTTTAGAGATTAGCGGAGGATGCCTCCGGATCGCAAGATCTGTGTCAAGATTTTTTCCGGACGCCGCATGCGTCCGGTCGGCGGAAGGATTCGCAGCCATGCCGGTCGTCGCACGAGTACCCGCGCTCGATGCGAGGCGCCCTCGGCGCGCCGACGCCGCACGCAACTTCGACGCCCTCGTGGCGGCGGGCCGCGCCGCGTTCGCCGAAGAGGGCTCGTCGGCATCGCTGGAAGACATCGCCCGTCGGGCCGGCGTCGGCATCGGCACGCTGTACCGCAACTTCCCGACCCGCGACGACCTGATCGAGACGCTCTACCTCGGCGAGGTCGACGCGCTGGCCGACGCCGCCGACGAGGTCGCCGACCTGGGGCCGTGGGACGCGCTGCGCGCCTGGCTCGACCGGTTCGTCTCGTACGTGGGCACGAAGCACGCGCTGCTGGACGGTCTCAACCGACGGTCGGAGGTGCTCACCGAGTGCCGCACGATCATGCTCGCCGCAGGCGAGCCGCTGCTGGCGCGCGCGCAGGCGGCGGGTGAGGTCGACCCGGCCGTCACCATCGGCGACGTGGTCAAGCTCGTCTCGGGCGTCGCTGCCGTGGCATCCTTCGACGACGAAGCCCAGCGCGAGCGGGTGCTCGGCCTCGCGATCAACGCGATCCGGCGCTGACGCCCGCGCTCACGCGATGCGGTCAGGCGTGCAGCGCCTCGTTCAGTGTGACCCCGACGCCGGCGCGGGGGAGCGCCTCGACCGCGCCGGTCAGCGAGTTGCGGCGGTACAGCACCCCGCCCCGCCCCGAGAGCTCGGCGGCCTTCACGGTCGGCCGGCTGCCGTCGGCGCGGGCGGGCTCGGCGGCCAGCACGACCTTCGTGCCGCCGGTCAGGTACAGCCCCGCCTCGACGACGCAGTCGTCGCCGAGCGAGATGCCGACGCCCGCGTTCGCACCCAGCAGGCACCGGGCGCCGATCGACACGCGGTGCGTACCGCCGCCCGACAGCGTCCCCATGATCGAGGCGCCGCCGCCGATGTCGCTGCCGTCGCCGACGACGACCCCCTGCGAGATGCGCCCCTCGACCATCGAGGCGCCGAGCGTCCCGGCGTTGAAGTTCACGAAGCCCTCGTGCATGACGGTCGTGCCCGGGGCGAGGTGGGCGCCCAGCCGGACCCGCGCGGCGTCGGCGATACGCACGCCCGGCGGGGTCACGTAGTCGGTCAGCCGCGGGAACTTGTCGATGCCCTGCACCTGGATCCCGGCGGCGCGCAGCCCGGGCCGCAGCCTGTCCAGATCGTCCGGCAGCACCGGCCCCGCGTTCGTCCATGCGACCGTCGGAAGGAAGCGGAAGATTCCGTCCAGGTTCACGGTGTTGGGCACGGCCAGCCGGTGCGAGAGCGCGTGCAGGCGCAGATACGCGTCGGCGGTGGATGCCGGAGCCGCGTCGAGATCGATCTGCAGCTCCACGATCTCCACGCGCACGCCACGGCGCGCGTCCTCCCCGGTCGACGACTGCAGATCGGCCGCGCGCGTGGCCACGGTGGTGCCGTCGGCGCGTCCGACCCGCGGCGTCGGGTACCAGGCATCCAGCACGGAGCCGTCGCCCGCGATCGTAGTCAGGCCCGTTCCGAAGATCCAGCGCGCGTCGCTCATGCCTCCACGGTATCGCCGTGGCCGCCCGCTCGCGCTCCGGGCGGCGTCATATGACCCCTGACTAGACTCGGAGGATGCCGCAGCTCGACCTGTCTCAGTCCTCCGTCGATCTGACCCGGGCCGTGTGCGACATACCGAGCGTGTCCGACGACGAGACGGCGCTGGCCGACGCCATCCACGCGGCGCTCGATCACTGCTCCCATCTCGAGCTGTTCCGCGACGGCGACACGATCGTCGCGCGCACGAACCTCGGACGCGATCGACGGGTCGTGATCGCGGGGCACATCGACACCGTCCCGATCAACGGCAACGTGCCCACGCGTGACATCGACATCGACGGCGAGCCCTACATCTGGGGCCGCGGCACCGTCGACATGAAGGCCGGCGTCGCCGTGCAGCTGAAGCTGGCAGCAGAGCTCACCGATCCCCGTGTCGACATCACGTGGATGTGGTACGACCACGAAGAGGTGGACGCGGCCCGCAACGGATTGAACCGGCTCTCGCAGAATCGGCCCGATCTTTTCGCGGGCGACTTCGCGATCCTCGGTGAGCCGTCGGACGGCGAGGTCGAAGGGGGCTGCAACGGCACCCTCCGCGTCATCGTGCGCACGCACGGCGTCCGGGCGCACAGCGCGCGCTCGTGGATCGGCGAGAACGCGATCCACGCGGCGGCGCCCGTGCTCGAGCGGCTCGCCGAGTACCGCCCGCGCGACGTCGCGGTCGAGGGGCTCGTGTACCGCGAGGGGCTGAACGCCGTGCGGATCGGCGGCGGGATCGCCGGCAACGTCATTCCCGACGTGTGCGAGGTCGAGGTCAACTACCGTTTCGCGCCGAGCCGCTCGATCGAGAAGGCCGTCTCGCACGTGCGCAATGTCTTCGAGGGCTTCGAGGTCGAGGTGACGGATGCCTCGGCCGGCGCGCGACCGGGGCTGGACGCCCCGCTCGCGCAGGAGTTCGTCGAGGCGGTCGGCGCCGTGCCGCAGCCGAAGTACGGCTGGACCGATGTGGCACGGTTCTCGGCCCTCGGCATCCCGGCCGTGAACTACGGCCCCGGAGACCCGCACCTGGCGCACCACGACGAGGAGCGCGTGGCCGTGGCCCAGATCGAGGCGGTCGAGCGGGGGCTGCGCGCGTGGCTCTCGCCGAGCTGACCCGGGCGGGCGCCGGCGCCCGCGGCTGGCACCGAGTGCCGGCGGCGGCACGTATCGCCATCCTGTACGTGGCGGCGCGGGCCGTCACGATGGCGTTCTTCTGGGGCGCCGCCCAGTTGTCGACGTTCGGCTCGCGATTCGGCCCGCGGCCGAGCATCGGGACCCTTCTGATGGGCTGGGACGCCCAGTGGTACTGGTTCATCGCGGTGCACGGCTATCCGACGGCGCTGCCGACCGATTCGACAGGCGCCGTGGTGCAGAACCAGTGGGCGTTCATGCCGGTGTACCCGTACCTTGCACGCCTGCTCGGCGGCGAGGGCGCCGGGTGGCAGCCGGCGGCGATCGGCATCTCGCTGGTGGCGGGTTACCTCGCCTGTCTCGTGCTCTACCTTCTGCTGCGCCCGCGGCTGGACCAGGATGCCGCGACCTGGGCGGTCGTGTTCTTCGCCTGCGCGCCGCTGGCCGCGATCTTCCAGATCGGGTACGCCGAGTCGCTGTTTATGCTGTGGCTGTTCCTCGCACTGTGGTGCGTGGCGCACCGCCGGTACGGCTGGCTGTACCCGCTCGTCCTGCTCATGGCGTTCACCCGACCCGGCGTGCTGGCCTTCGCGCTGTTCCTCTGCCTGCACGGTGTGCAGCGCTGGTTCACCCGGCGCATCGAGCCGCTGCGACGCGCCGAGGCGCTCCACATCGTCGCGCTCGGGCTGCTCACGCTGGCCGCCGGCTTCTCGTGGCCGGTGATCGCCGGGGCGGTCACCGGCGTGCCCGATGCCTACATGCTCACCGAGCTCAGCTGGCGGCGGGGCTGGCTCCCGGGGGACGATGGGGCGTTCGCACCGTTCGCGGCGTTCTGGCAGGCTGCGGCGTTCTGGTTCCGCACGTGGGGGCTCGGCGAGGTGACGGGATACGTCGTGCTGGCCGTCGTGATCGCAGCCTTCGCGGCCGCGCTCGCCTTCGGGCCCCGGGTGCGTCGGGTCGGGCCCGAGATCCGCCTGTGGTCGGCGTCGTACCTCGTGTACCTGCTGGCCGTGTTCTTCCCGCAGTCCAGCGTCTTCCGTCTGCTCGTGCCGATGTCGCCGCTGTGGGGCGCGGCGGCCGTGCCCCGCTCACGGATCTGGCGTGCGGGCGTGCTGATCGTGTGCCTGGCGGGTCAGTGGTGGTGGATCTACAACATGTACGGCCTTGGCAACACGTTCTGGCAGATCCCATGATCAACGCGGGTAGATGCGTGATTCTGCGGGGTCCGGACCGCACGATAGACTTGTCTTCCAGACCACGACGAACAGGAGCCACGATGGCAGCCATGAAGCCGAGAACCGGAGACGGGCCGATGGAGGCCGTGAAGGAGGGGCGCCTGATCATCGTGCGCGTTCCGCTCGAAGGTGGCGGACGCCTCGTCGTCTCCGTGAACGACGCAGAAGCGAAAGAGCTCTACGACGTGCTCGGCGGTGTCGTGAACGCGTAGTTCACCATCAGCGATGCAGCGTCAGCGGCCGGTCGGCAGACCGGCCGCTGACGTGTGTACGGCGTCGTTCTCGCGGATCGTGGTCAGCTGCAGCAGCCCTTCGCCGGTGATCGAGAGGGCGCCGATGACCGCCGGCGAGGCCTGGGTCTCTTGGATCAGCGAACGGAACGCACTGGTCACGGCATCCCGTCGCACCGGATCGGCCACGGCACCGCCGGCCAGCACCCGGGGCACGAGCACCGTGCCGCCCGGGCGGACCAGGCGCAGACCGTGCTCGACGTACTCGATCACGCCCTCGGGATCGGCGTCGACCAGCACGACGTCGTACGAGCCCTCGTTCATGCGGGGCAGCACTTCGGCGGCGCGACCGGCGATGAAACGTGCGCGCGCGGCGGGGATGCGCGCCTCGGCGAACGACTGCCGGGCAACCCCGAGGTGCTCGGGCTCGCTGTCGATCGTGGTCAGGATCGCACGCGGGGCGCCGTGCAGCAGCCACAGTCCCGACACGCCGGCGCCGGTGCCGACCTCGATCATGCTCTGGGCATTGGTCGCGGCGGCGATCACCGCGCACTGGGCGCCGACGGCGGGGCTGATCGGGGCGGCGCCGAGCTCGAGGGCGTGCGCGCGGGCACGGGCGATGTGCTCGGGCTCGTTCGTGGCCTCTTGGACGAACCGCTGGTTCGCGTCGTGCTCTGTCATGCGCTGTCCTCCGCCCGACAGCCTACGTGAGCGGCTGGGGGCTTCCGACCCGCCACGACGGGTAATCTGAATCCATGATCTTCGGGCTCACGATCGAGAAGCTCGTGGTGATCGGAGTGATCGCCGCGCTCATTCTCGGCCCCGAGCGCCTGCCCCGCTACGCTGCGATGCTCGCGCAGGCCGTCAAGCGGGGACGTGAGCTGCTCGGCAGCGCGAAGGAGCGGATGCAGGACGAGCTCGGCGACGACGTCGACTGGCGCAGCCTCGACCCGCGCCAGTACGACCCGCGGCGCATCATCCGCGAGGCGCTGCTCGACGACACACCCTCGCACCCGGCAGCGCCCCAGGTCGCGCCTCCCGCAGCGGCCGCCGCGGCTCGGCAGGCGTTCACGCCCGGGGCGCCGGTGCCCTACGACACCGAGGCCACCTGACCCACCGCCTCCTGCACAGGCGGGAACCGGTGGGCGGGTTCTCCACGGATCGGCCCGCGCGCTCCCATCGGATGCCGCCGGCAGCCAGGCTGGTGTCATGAGTACACCGACCGCCGCCGACCAGCCGGCACGACTCTCCGACGACACGCTACTGACCGAGCGCCTCGAGTTCCTCCTGCAGGGCGCGATCCGACGGCAGTTCTGGATGCTGTTCCTCGACGGCGACGATCTCGAGAAGGGACCGCTGATGCCGTGCGACGATCTGCCGTTCGATCCCTTGGGCGAGAACGACACCGAGGATCTCGGCACCTGCACGTGCGCGCAGCTGCTGGCCGCCCGGGTGGGCATGGTGATGCGCGAGTTCGACCTGGCCCAGGCCGTGTTCGTGTGGGAGCGGCGCGGCGGACCGCGGATCGGCGACGACGAGCGCACCTGGGCGCGCGAGCTGGGGGCGGCCTGCGCGGCGGGCGGGGTGCGCGTGCGCGGGCAGTTCCTGCTGCACGACCGCGGGGTGCGCGTGCTGGCGCCCGATGACTACCTCTGAGCGGCGCCCGCGGGCGCGGGTGGGCCGTGGGCGCGGTCGTATCGTGGACCGCATGAGTGCGCCGGCAATCCTCGTCCACCCGAACATCGTGCTGGCCGACGGCGGCCGGGCGCAGGCCCTGCTCGTGATCGACGGGGTGATCCGAGCCGCAGGCACGCGCGGCGACGTGCGCGAGCTCGCACCGGGCGGCGCGCGCGAGGTCGAGCTGCCCGGGGCCGTCGTGGTGGCCGGCTTCCACGACGCGCACGTGCATGTGTCGCATCTGGCCCGCGAGCAGGACGCGGTCGACCTGCGCCCGGCACGCACCCTCGACGAGGCCCTCGCGCTGATCCGGGCGTACGTCGCGAGCCGACCACGGGGGACGGCGTGGATCACCGGCGGGCGGTGGGATGCGAACCGCTGGTCCGGGCCCGAGACGCCCACACGCCATGCGCTGGACGCGATCAGCCCGGCGAGGCCGGTATGCCTGTCGAGCATCGACGGTCACACCGTATGGGCGAACACCGCCGCACTGCGCGCGGTCGGCATCGACGCGGCCACCGCCGATCCCGAAGGCGGCCGCATCGAACGCGAGCCCGGCTCGACCGAGCCGTCGGGCGTGGTGCGCGAGGCCGCGGTGTCGCTGTTGACCGGGGCGGCCGAGCGGGCGGCGGGCAGCGATATCACTGAACCCGTCGAGCATGTGCAGCGGGTGCTGCTGGCCGTTGGAATCACGCACATCACCGACTTCGACGGCGCCGACGCCGCGGCCGCGATCGCCCGGCTGCATCGCGAGGGGCGCCTGCGCGTGCGGGTGCACAAGGGCATCCCGATGGAGCGACTGGATGCCGCGATCGCCGAGGGGTGCCGCACGTACGCCGGCGACGACCGGCTCACCACCGGTCCGGTCAAGCTCTTCTCGGACGGCGCGCTCGGATCGCACACCGCACACATGAGCGAGGGGTTCGCCGATGACCCGGCCAACCGCGGCGTCGAGGTGCTGGATGCGGCTCGGCTGGACGACCTGGTCGGCCGCGCCGTGCGCGCGGGGATCGCGGTGGCCACCCACGCCATCGGCGATGCGGCGAACACCGCCGTCCTCGACGCGTATGAGCGATGGATGCCGTACGCCCGCGCGGCGGGTCTGCGACTGCGCATCGAGCACGCGCAGCTGCTGCGCCCGGCCGACGTGCCGCGATTCGCCGCGCTGGGCGTGATCGCCTCGCAGCAGCCGTCGCACTGGGCCAGCGATCGTCCGCTGATCGAACGCATGCTGCCCGGGCACGATCTCGTCGGGTACGGCTGGTCGCGCCTGCGCGCCCACGGTGCCCGCATCGCGTTCGGATCGGACGCGCCGGTCGAGCCGGTGACGCCGCTGCGGGGCATCCAGGCGGCCGTGCAGCGCAGCGGGTCTGCGGGTGCGATCGGCGCGGTGCCGCCGTTCGGCGTGGGCGACGCCCTGGCCGCGTACGCCGCCGGCGCCGCGTATGCTGCGGGGCTCGAGGACCGTTTCGGACGGATCGCGGCCGGCTGCGTCGCAGATCTGGCCGCCCTCGGCGAGGACCCGGTCACGACGCCCGTCGGCGACATCGAGGCGATCGAGGTCGCGGCGACCGTCGTCGGCGGAACGGTGGCGTATCGGGCCCCCAGCGGTGGCTGAGCGATGGCGTCGCGCAGCGCCCGGCCTTCTCAACGATCGGGGGAGGCCGGAAGTCCGGTGCTGCCGAGGTTGACCGCGCCCCGGCGCCGCGGTGCCAGCGCCTCGGCGAGGGCGGTGATCCGCACGGCGGCGGGGTCGGCGGGGTCGGCGACGACGATCGGCGTGCCGGCGTCGCCGGCGGCGCGCAGCCTGGGGCTCAGCGGGACCGATGCGAGCAGCGGCACGGGCTCGCCGTCGAGCGACAGGGCGTCGGCCGCACGCTGCCCGCCGCCGGCGCCGAACAGGTCGAGCACGGTGCCGTCGGGCATCGCCATGGGCGCCATGTTCTCCACGACGCCGATCACGTGCTGGCCGGTCTGGCGCGCGACCTGCCCGCTGCGCACGGCGACGTCCACGGCCGCCGGCTGCGGAGTCGTCACCACGAGCACACCGGCGGTCGGCAGCAGCTGGCCGACCGTGATGGCGATGTCGCCGGTGCCCGGCGGCATGTCCAGCAGCAGCACGTCCAGATCGCCGAAATGCACGTCGGTGAGGAACTGCTGGACGGTACGGTGCAGCAGGGGACCGCGCCAGGCCACCGCGCGCCCGGCGTCCTGGTCGCGCAGGAACATGCCGATCGAGATCGTCTTCACATCGTGTGCGACCGGCGGCAGGATCATGTCGTCGATGCGGGTGGGATGCGGCGCCCGCCCGGCGGCGTCGGTCAGTCCCATGAGGCCGGGGATCGAGAAGCCGTGCACGTCGACGTCGACCAGGCCCACCCGCAGGCCGAGCCGGGCGAGGGCGACGGCCAGGTTCGCCGTCAGCGTCGACTTGCCGACCCCGCCCTTGCCGCTGGTCACCGCGATCACGCGGGTGCGACTGCCCTGGCCGAATCCCACCGCGTGCGACGCGCGGCTGCCGCGCAGCCGGGCGACCAGGGCCATCCGCTCGTCGGGGGTCATCACCGCCACCTCGACGGCGACGTCGCGCACGCCCGGCACAGCGCGGGCGGCGGCGTCCACGTCGGCGGTGATCTTCTCCGACATCGGGCAGCCGACCACCGTGAGCGCGATGCCCACGTGGGCCGTGGCATCCTCGTCCACCCGGATCTCGCGCAGCATGTCCATGGTCGCTATCGGCTGGCGCAGTTCGGGGTCGACCACCGCGCCGACGGCCGCGCGGACCGCCTCGCCCAGCGCGTCCAGCGGGTCCGGCGCGGTCACGACGTCGCGCCGTCGCCGCGCGCGTCCAGCTGCTCGATCATGGCCTTCAGCTCCTGGCGCAGCGTCTCGCGCGTCATGATCTCGCCCGACAGCTCGGTCATCGCCATCCGCAGCGCGACGATCTCGCGGGCGAGGTACTCGGTGTCGGCGAGGTTGCGCTCGGCGCGCTGGCGGTCCTGCTCGATCTGCACGCGGTCACGGTCGTCCTGACGGTTCTGCGCGAGCAGGATGAGGGGCGCGGCGTACGACGCCTGCAGCGAGAGCATGAGGGTGAGCGCCGTGAAGCCGTTCGCCGCGGAGTCGAAGCGCACCGCGGCGGGCATGAGCGTGTTCCACGCGATCCAGGCGGCGCAGAAGATCGTCAGGCTCGCCAGGAACGCCGGCGTGCCCATCGCGCGCGCCACCCACTCGGTGAACCGGCCGAAGCGGTCGCGCGAGGGCTGCGCGGTGCGCGCGCGCATGCCGCTGAGACCTCGCGGCGCGTCCAGGCTCGTCGCGCGCGCCATCAACGCCGCCTCGGGATGCTCGCGGTCGGGGTGGGGACGACCGGGCCGGCGTTGTCATCGGCGTCCTGCGACCGCCAGTCCTCGGGCAGCAGATAGTCGAGCACGTCGTCGACGCTGACGGCGCCCACCAGGCGCTGCGCGGGGTCCACGACCGGCATCGACACGAGGTTGTAGCTGGCCAGCAGCCGCGCCACCTCGGTCGCCGAGGCCGTCACGGGCACCGCGTCCACGGTGTCGTCGATGATGGCGCCCAGCCGCTCGTGCGGCGGGTAGCGCAGCATCCGCTGGAAGTGCACCGTGCCCAGCAGCCGCCCGGTGGGCGTCTCGTACGGCGGCAGCGTCACGAACACCGCCGCGGCCAGGGCCGGGTGCAGCTCGTGCCGGCGGATCAGGGCGAGCGCCTCGGCCACCGTCGCGTCGGCAGGCAGCACGATCGGCTCGCTGGTCATGAGGCCGCCCGCGGTGTCGGGCCCGTACTTGAGGAGGGCCCGCACATCCTCGGCCTCTTCGGGCTCCATGAGGTCCAGCAGCTTCTCGAGCCGGTTCTCGGGCAGCTGACCGAGAACGTCCGCGGCGTCGTCCGGCTCCATCGCGTCGAGGATGTCGGCGGCGCGCTCGTCGCCCAGCTGCTCGAGGATGTGCACCTGCTCGCCCTCCGGCATCTCTTCGAGGGCGTCGGCGAGCCGGTCGTCGGGCAGCTCTTCGGCGACCTCGAGCAGGCGGTCGTCGGGCAGGTCGAGCAGGGTGTTGGCGAGATCGGCCGGCTTGAGCTCGGAGTAGGTGGCAACCAGCTGCTCGGCGGACTGCGCCTCGCCGGGCGCCTGGTTCTCGCGCACCTCGCTCCAGTTCGCGAACGTCGTGGGCCCCTTCGCGAACGGCGACGCGCTCGTCTTCGGCTTGCGCAGGAACAGCTGGCCGACGTTCCACATGCCCAGCCGGTCCTGCTCGATCGCGACGTCCTCGATGACCGCGTGACCCGATCCGTCGCGGAAGTACACCTTGCGGCCGAGCAGCTCCACCATGACCCGCACCTCGCCGCCGCGCTGCTGGAAACGGCGCACGTTGATCAGGCCCGTGGTGATGACCTGTCCGGTGGCGATCGAGGTGACCCGGCCGATGGAGAGGAACACGTTGCGGCGCCCGCGGATCTCGACGACCAGCCCGACGACGCGCGGCGGATCGTCCTTGCGGTAGATCACGACCACATCGCGCACGCGCCCGACGCGATCACCCGCGGGATCGAAGACCGTGCAGCCCGCGAGGCGGGCGACGAATACCCTCTGCGTGCTCACGGTCCCAGCGTAGCCGCCCGCCGGGCGCGCTCGGCAGAGCGCCGCCCGGGGCGTGACAAGATGGTCAGATGAGCATGCCGCGGGTTCCGCAGGGACGAGCCGAGGTCGGCGACACGGTCGCGAGCTTCCCGACGTACGAGGCCGCGCAGAAGGCCGTGTCCACGCTGATCGCAGGGGACGTCCCGGCGCGCGATATCGCGATCGTCGGCTTCGGACTGCGCTCGATCGAGCGGGTCACCGGCAAGCTCGGGTATGCCACCGCCGCCCGCACCGGCGCCATCAACGGCCTGCTGCTGGGCCTGTTCTTCTCCGCGATCTTCCTGCTCGGCAGCCCCACCGTCTCCGTGCCGGTGTTCATCGGCGTCCTGTTCATCGGCGTGGCGCTGGGCATGCTCATGAGCATCGGGGCATATGCCGTCGTCCGGCGTCGCCGGGATTTCGCCTCGGTGATGCAGGTGGTCGCCGACCATTACGACGTGACCGTGCTGGCCGGCAGCATCCATCGTGCACGCGAGATCATCGGCTCCGCGCCCGGGCAGGTCCCGCACCGGCCGACGGCGTCGCAGACGGTCTCGGCGCCCCCGCCGGCGAATCCGGATGCCGCATCCCCGCCGCCCCGGTACGGCGAGCGGATCACGCCGCCCGCCTACGGCGAGCAGGCTCCGCGACGTGACGCGGCAGACCACGAGCAGCCGCAGCAGGCGGAGCCGCAGCACGAGGAACCGCAGCACGAGGAACCGCAGCGGGAGCGGCCGGAGCCGCCGCGCTACGGCGAACGGATCGCCGATCCCCCCGAGGATGCGCAAGCGGCCGAGGAGGCGCAACCGGCCGCCGGTGCCGAAGCGCCCGAGAAGGCCGACGCGGCTCCCGCCGATGACGCGGAGTCCGGATCCGGCAACGGGCGGCACGACGACGACCGGCCGCATGACGGCGATCGTCAGGCGTGAGCTGACCGTCCCGGTCGCGCTGCCGTCCGCGACCGTCGAGGTCGACGCCGCCGTGCACGAGCCGGCCGAGGCCACGGCGACGGTGATCGTGGCGCACGGCGCCGGCACGCGGCTGGACCACCCGTTCCTGGTCGGCTTCGCCGAGGCGCTCGCGCGGGCGGGGCTGCGCGCGGTGCGGTTCAACTTCGCGTACTCGCAGGCCGGGCGGCGCATGCCGGGGCCCGCGGCCCACGCGATCGCCGCGTGGCGGGCGATGGCCGGCCTTGCCGGCGGCATCGATGCCGACGTGCCGTGGTTCGCGGCCGGCCGGTCCTACGGCGGACGGATGGCCTCGATGGCGGCCGCCGAGGGACTGATCGCGCCGGCAGGGCTCGTCTACCTCGGGTATCCGCTGCATCCGCCCGGAAAGCCCGACGCCCCGCGCATCGCCCACCTGCCGCAGATCGCGGCCCCGCAGCTGTTCGTCTCGGGCACGCGCGACCCGTTCGTCGACCCGCACGACCAGCTCGAGCACGCCGTCGGCTCCTGCCGCGACGCGACCCTCGACTGGGTCGACGGCGGCGGTCACGGCTTCGAGGTCGCCGGCCGCAAGCGCCCGGGCGATCAGATCGGCGCCGAGATCGCCGCTCGCGTCCTGCCCTGGCTGCTCGCGCACGTGCGCTGACGGCGCGCGGTGCCGGTCAGCCCCGCAGGCGCGCGACCCAGGCCTCGACCTCGTCGGCGGTGCGGGGGAGCGCCGCCGACAGGTTCTCTACCCCATCGGCGGTGACGAGGATGTCGTCCTCGATGCGCACGCCGATGCCGCGGTATTCGGCCGGCACGGTCTCGTCGTCGATCTGGAAGTACAGGCCCGGCTCGATCGTGAACACCATGCCCGGCTCGAGCAGGCCGTCGTAGTACATCTCACGGCGCGCCTGCGCGCAGTCGTGCACGTCGAGGCCGAGATGGTGGCTCGTGCCGTGCACCATGTACCGGCGGTGCTGGCCGCCCCGATCGGCATCCAGCGCCTCGTCGGCGCTGACCGGCAGCAGACCCCATTCGGCGGTGCGGCGGGCGATCACGCCCATCGCGGTCTCGTGCACGGAGCGGAACGTCACGCCCGGCCGGGCTGCTGCGAAGGCCGCGTCGGCGGCCTCGCGCACGGTCTCGTAGATCTTGCGCTGGACGTCGGTGAACGTGCCCGCCACCGGGATCGTGCGGGTGATGTCGGCCGTGTACAGGCTGTCCAGCTCGGCACCGGCATCCACCAGCATCAGATCTCCGGGCACGACGGCGCCGTCGTTGCGGGTCCAGTGCAGGTAGCAGGCGTGCGGGCCGGCGGCCGCGATCGTGTCGTAGCCCTCCCAGTTGCCGTCGCTGCGCGCACGGCGGTGGAACACGCCCTCGACGATGCGCTCGCCCTTGGGGTGCGCGACGATGGCCGGCAGCTCGCGGACGATGTCGTCGAACCCGTCGGCGGTGACGGCGACGGCGGCGCGCAGCTGCGCGATCTCGTACGCGTCCTTGATCAGGCGCAGCTCCGAGACGACGCGGGTCAGCTCGGCGTCGGCGCCGGCGACCAGCTGACCGTCGCGATCGGCGTAGTCGTCGATGTGCGCGGTGGCGATGCCGAGCTCGGCGGCGACGGCCTGAAGCGACGGGCGCGGCCCGATCCAGAACTCGCCGACCGAGGCGTCGCCGTAGAACTCCGGGGTCGTGCGGTCGGCGCGCTCGCGGAAGTACAGGGTCGCGTCATGGCCGGATGCGGCCGGCTCGAGCACGAGCATCGAGCCCGGCTCGGCGTCGGCTCCCCACCCGGTCAAGTGCGAGAACGCCGAGTGCGGGCGGAACGGATAGTCGGTGTCGTTGCTGCGCTGCTTGGCGTCCCCGGCGGGGATCACCAGGCGCCGCCCGGGGAACTGCGCCGAAAGCCGTGCGCGTCGCGCCGCGGCATAGGGCGCTTGCTCGCGCGCCACGGGCAGCGTCTGGGGCCGGGCGGCCCACCCGGTCGAGATCGTGTCGAGGAAGCCCTGGGGGAAGGGCTGCCGGCGGTTCTCGCTCGTGCTCTTGGCGGCGGTGCTCGCGGTGGAATCGGCTGACGTGGTCATGCCTCCAGTCTCGCACGCACGCCGATGCCGGCCGTCTGCGGGGTCAGCGCGCGGGATCGAGCTGCACCACGAGCGGACGATGGTCGCTGCCGCCGCCGTCCATCGACGTGAGGACGACCGAACCGACCGCGGTCCAGGCATCCGTCGCCATCACATGGTCGATCGGGGCGCCGGCCAGCGGGGGCAGCGAGGTCGGCCACGTGCCCACTGCGCCGTTGCCGGTGGCGTTCTCGGCGTCCCGGCAGCGGCCGAGCGTGCCCCCGCCCACGCCGAGTCCCGCCATGTGATCGACCGTGGCGTTGAAGTCGCCGGCCATGATCACGTCGTCGGTCGCGCACTGATCGGCGATCCACTGCAGGTCGTGCCGCCACGCGCCCATGTAGTCCGCGCGGGGCGCCACCGCGTGCGCGGCGACCACGATCGGCCCTTTCCCGTCCACCGGCATCGCCACCGCCGACGGCACCGTGGAGGTGTTGCTCGAGCCGTCGGCCGAGGACTCGATCACCGAGTAGGTGCCGAGCCGCGGCGAGATGAGCACCGTCGTCGAGCTCGCGTCCCACCCGTGTGCGCCGTACTGCGTGTGGTACGCCCACATCCGGTGCCCGAGGTCGCGCATCGCGACGGCGACCTTCTCGCCGGTCGAGATCGTGGTCTCGGGCAGCGTGACGATGTCGGCGTCCATCGCGACCGCCGTCCGGGCGATCGCGTTCGGCGACGTCGCCTCACCGGCCGTGTTCCACGTCATCACCCGCACGCTGCCGTCCTTCTTGGCCGGCAGGGCGTCGCTGCCGGTGCCGCGCACGACGACGATGCCGGCGTTGGCCACTGCGCCCAGCAGCATGATGAGAGCGAGGGATGCCGCGAACAGGCGGATCGGACGGATCAGCGCGAGCAGCAGCAAGAGGATCATGAGTGCGGCGAACCCGGCCGCGACGAGGCCCCGGAAGGCGACGATCTGGGCGATCGGATACATGCGCTCGAGGTGGAAGAACTCCGGCCAGGTCAGGATCGCGGCTGCGATCGCGCACAGCACGGCCACCAGGATCCCGAGAAGGCGAAGCACCAGGCGACTCTATGTCGTCAGCCTGAGAGATCGGCGCGCAGCGCCACGCTACTCTCGGGGAATGGCGTTGCACTCTGTCCGTGGAGCAGACCCGGTCCATGGGGCGGACAGATTCCGGGGCCCGAGCGATCTGCACCTGCATTCGGACCGGTCCGACGGGACGCAGCCGCCGGCCGAGGTGATGCGTTCCGCGCATGAGCACGGGTTGCGCACGGTGGCCCTGACCGACCACGACACGACGTCGGGATGGGCCGAGGCCGCGCAGGCGGCGACGTCGCTCGGGATGACGTTCATCCCGGGCATGGAGATGTCGGCCAAGTACGAATGGCGCAGCGTCCACGTGCTGGCCTACCTGCTCGACCCCGACGACGAGGCCCTGCGGCGCATGACCGAGAAGGTGCGCGTCTCCCGGCGGGACCGCGCGCGGATGATGGCCGACCGCATCGCGCGCGACTACGACCTCACCTGGGACGACATCGTCGCGCAGACCAGCGACGGAGCGACCGTGGGGCGCCCGCACATCGCCGACGCCCTCGTCGCCCGCGGGCACGTGCGCGACCGGCACGAGGCGTTCGCGGGCATCCTCAGCCCGCGCGGCGACTACTACGTCGACCTGTACGCGCCCGACCCGGTGATGGCGGTCGGGCTCATCCACGACGCCGGCGGCGTGCCGGTCATCGCGCACCCCGCCGGCCGTGCCGGCGTGCTGCCGCACGCGCTGCTGTACGCGATGCTCGATGCGGGCCTGGCCGGTTTCGAACTGGACCACCGCGAGAACCTCGAGCCCGGGGTGCGGATCCTGCGCCGGCTGGTCGCGGACCGTGATCTCATCGTGACGGGGTCCAGCGACTATCACGGGGCCGGAAAGCCCAACCTGCCAGGGGAGCACACGACCGGCGACGAGATGGTGCAGCGCATCATCGAGCGCGGCACGGGAAGCGCCCCCGTCTACCCGTGACGGGGCCGGGCGACGGGGCCGGTCAGGGGACCCGCCGGTCAGGCGCCCGGCGTCGGCGATCCGGCGCCCGAGCGGCGGCGGCGCCGGCGACGGCGTGCCGCGGCGGGCTTGCCGTCACGGTGCTCGGCGCCGCCTCCGTCGTGGGTCCCTGTGCCGTCCGCGGCGTCGGCAGCCGTGATGCGGGCGGGCGGCGCCGAGCCGTCGGAGCCCGGCTCGCCGCCCGACTCCGCGTTCGGGGTGCCGTCGTGGAAGGTCGCCCCGACCTGCTCGGCACCGCTCGCGCGGCGCCGACGACGGCGGCGCTTGGTCGTCGCACCGTCGCCCGCGTCGGCTGCGGCATCCGCTGCCCGCTCCGGTGTGCGCGTGCGCGTCTTGACCGTCTGCGTGCGCGGGGCCGTGGTGATACGGCCCTTCGTCCCCTCGGGGATGTCGAGGTCGGCGTACAGGTGCGGGCTCGACGAGTACGTCTCGGCGGGATCGGGCATGCCGAAGTCGAGAGCCCGGTTGATCAGGGCCCACTTGTGCAGGTCCTCCCAGTCCACGAACGTGACCGCGATACCCGTCTTGCCGGCGCGCCCGGTGCGACCGACCCGGTGCAGGTAGTTCTTCTCGTCGTCGGGCACGGTGTGGTTGATGACGTGGGTCACGTCGTCGACGTCGATGCCGCGGGCGGCGACGTCGGTCGCGATCAGCACGTCCTTGCGGCCCGCCTTGAACGCGGCCATCGAGCGCTCGCGCGACTCCTGGCTCATGTCGCCGTGCACGGCGCCCGCGTTGAAGCCGCGGTCGCCGAGTTCGTCGACGAGCTTCTGCGCCGCGCGCTTGGTGCGCGTGAAGATGACGGTCTTGCCCCGGCCCTCGGCCTGCAGGATGCGGGCGATCACCTCGTCTTTGTCGAGCGAGTGCGCGCGATAGACCAGGTGGCGGATGTTGGCCTGGGCCAGCCCCTCGTCGGGGTCGGAGGCGCGGATGTGGATCGGGCCGGACATGAACCGGCGCGCGAGGGCGACGATCGGGCCGGGCATCGTCGCGCTGAACAGCTGCGTGTGCCGGACGGCCGGAAGCTTCTGGAAGATCTTCTCGATGTCGGGCAGGAATCCGAGGTCGAGCATCTTGTCGGCCTCGTCGAGCACGACCTCGACCGCGTGCGACAGGTCCAGCAGGCGCTGGCCGGCCAGGTCGATGAGACGGCCGGGCGTGCCGACCACGATCTGCGCGCCCGCCTTCAGCTGCTCGATCTGCCCCTCGTACGCCTTGCCGCCGTAGATGGCGACGACGCTCGTGGAGCGGTTGGCGGTGAGCATGTCGATGTCTTCGTACACCTGGACGGCGAGCTCTCGGGTGGGCACGACGATGAGGGCCTGTACCCCGGGGGCGGGATCGGAGCCCAGCCGCTGGACCACGGGGATGCCGAAGCCGAAGGTCTTTCCGGTGCCGGTCTTGGCCTGCCCGATGATGTCCTGTCCGGGAAGGCTCAGCGGGATCGTCTGCTCCTGGATGGGGAAGGCGTCGGTGATGCCGCGGGCGGAGAGCGCGTCGATGATGTCCTGATCGACGCCGAGGTCGGCGAAAGTCGTCACGATGATGTGGCCTTTGTGAACGAGGCGGCGCGTCGGCCGCCGGGCGGTGATCCACGCCCTTTCGATTCCACAGGCGCGGGGGTCCCGATCCGTCGCCGGGACACGTCGAGTCTACCCGTCGCGCTCACCGGCGCTGGATTCGGCCGCGCGTGGCGGCCTCCGGGCGGCCGGCGGGACGGACACGACGTCGGACGGTTCCGGCCGCAGAGGGGGCCGGGCCGTAGGCTGGACGGCGTGTTCGACTGGTTCAAACGGCGCCGGCCCGCGGTGCGCACCCTGCGCCTGCGCTCGCGCGACGACGTCGGCGACGCCACGCGCGTCGCGTTCGAGGCGCTCGCGCCCGACGTCGACACGTTCCTCGGCCAGGCTGCCTATCTTCAGCTGGGCTATTTCGAGACGCTGAGCGAGCTCATCGCGGCGACGCCCGAGCTCGCCGAGAAAGAGGCGCTCTCGCGTGCGGCGGGTGCGGCGCTGACCAAGCACGAAGAGCTGGTGGAGCTGATCCGCCGGCGCGACGCCGACCCGACGACGCTGATGCTGCCGTTCCGCGAGCCCCTGGACGCGTTCCGCGCGGCGACGCACGGCGTGCGCCCCGCCGAGACGATGCTGTCGGTGCACATCACCGCGGGCATGCTCGACGACTTCTACGACGCGCTGTCGCACAGCTACGGCGACACGGGGGAGCGGGTCGCGAAGATCCTGCAGGGCGACGACGCGCGTCAGGCGATCGTCGAGCTCATCGCCCGCGCGATCGAGGGCGACGACGAACTGCGCTCGCTCCTGGCGATGTGGGGCCGGCGCCTGGTCGGCGACACGATCCTGATCGCCCGTGCGGCGCTGCGCACCACGACGCTGGACGCGGCCGAGACCGAGCAGATGGAGCCGGTGTTCACCGAACTGCTGGGTGCGCACGCCCGCCGCATGGCGGCGATGGGGCTCGCGGCCTGATCACCCCCGTCTGTCGGATCGGCGCCGACGGGTCAGGCGATGCCGAGCCGCTGCCGCGCACGCGTGTCGTGTGCGCGGCGCAGCGCGGTCAGGGCGGCGAGGCCGCCGAAAGCGATGATCGTCGGCACGGCGAAGCCGGCCAGCCACAGCCAGGCGCTGCCGGTGGTCGAGCCCGCCCAGGTCAGGATCGTCCAGATCGCCCCTGCGGCCACGGCGCCCGCCATCGGGGGCAGGCCCGCGCCGCGCGAGTCGCGGCCGGGCATCGTGAAGTGCGCCACGGCACCGATCGCCGCGCCGTAGATCACGGCGAGCAGGATCTCCATCAGGCCACGAACCCGACCCGACGCACGTCCTCGGTGCCCAACTCGACGTACGCCAGACCCGCGGTGGGCACGATGAACGTGTTGCCCTTGTCATCGGTGAACGACACGTGCGGCGCGCCCGACTCGAGGGCAGCGGTGACCGTCTCGCGCACGGTGTCGGCGGAGTCGGCGCTCTCGAAGTTCAACTCACGTCCGTTGTTCACGATGCCGATGCGGATCTCCACGGAGCACTGCCTTTCCTGGCGGGGGTCATTGGTACGGCCACTCTACGACACGCCCGCACGGCCCGGCGGCGCTGCGGCGAACGCTGTGCGCGAACGTCGGCGGCGAGGACATGTCGGCGGTGGGCGCTACCGTGGCAGGCGATGCACGCGCCACAGACCGCGGTACCCGACCGACCGCCGTTCGACCTCGACGACGCCCAGCGGGCCGTCGTCGGTCTTCCCGTCGACGCCACCGGCGTGGTGGTGGGCGCGCCGGGCACCGGCAAGACCGCGGCGCTGATCGCCCGGGTGCAGCGGGTGATCGGCGAGGGGATGGATGCCGATCACCTGCGTGTGCTGACGCCCAGTCGGCAGACGGCGACCGCGCTGCGCGATCGGCTGGGACTGGCCGTGGGCGCGGCGACGTCGGGCGCGATGGCCCAGTCGGTGGCCGCGCTGGCGTTCGGCGTGATCCGCGGCGCCGAGGTGCGGGTCGGCGGCGAGCCGCCGCGCCTGCTCACCGGCGGCGACGAGGACCGGATCATCCAGGACCTGCTCGAGGGCGACGCCCTGGACGAGGCATCCGGAAGCCCCCGGTGGCCGCACTGGCTCGGGGTCGAGATCCGCGCGACGGCGGGGTTCCGCAGCGAGATGCGGGCGTTCCTGGCCGAGTGCATCACGTTGGGCATCGAGCCGTCGCGACTGGCGGCGCTCGCCGAGAGCACGGGGGTCGAAGTGTGGCACCCCGCCGCCTCGTTCTTCGCCGACTACCTGCACGTGCGCGACGAGATGCGCGGTGCGCACCGCGACGCCGCAGGCCTGATCCGCGAGGCGGCCGCGCTCGTGCGCACCGCCGAGGCCGCCGACCTGGGCGCGCTTGCGCACGTGCGGGCCATCGTCGTCGACGACGCGCAGGAGCTCACGGCGGGGGGCGTCGACCTGCTCGAGGCGTGCCTGAGCCGGGGCATTGCGGTCCTGGCGTTCGGCGACCCCGACGTCGCATCCGGCGTCTTTCGCGGAGCGACGCCCGAGAACTTCGCCCGACTGACCGCCCGGCTCGGCGCGGTGCACGTGCTCGCCGAGCCGCACCGGGGATCGGCTGCGAACATCGACGCCGTCCGCGCCGTCACGGCGCACATCGGCACCGCCGCAGGCGTCGCCCACCGTCGTGCCCCGCGCGCCGCGACCGGCGACGACGCCCCCGATGCCGGGGACGAGACCGTGCGCACGATGCTGCTGCGGTCGGCCGCCGAGCAGTACGACGTCGTCGCGCGGCTGCTGCGCGAACGCCACGTGCGGGACGGCGTCGCCTGGGAGCGGTGCGCCGTGATCGCCCACGACACGCGTCAGGTGGCCGCGTTCGAGTCGGAGCTCTCGGCCCGCGAGGTGCCCGCCCGCTCACCCGGAGCGGGCCGGGCGCTGGGCACCCTGCGGCCGGTGCGCGACCTGCTCGCGGTGGTCGAGCTGGCGGCCGCGGAGGCGTCCGCGTGGACGCCCGACGAGCTCGCCGGCGTCCTGCAGGGCGTCATCGGCGGCTTCGACCCGGTGCAGCTGCGGCGCCTGCGCACCGCGCTGCGGCACGAAGAGCTGCGCTCCGGGGGCGAACGACCCGCGTCCCAGCTGTTGGCCGACGCCTGCCGGCACCCGGTCGAGTTCGATGCGGTCGACACCCGCGAGGCGCGCCGGGCCGCGAAACTCGCCCGCGTGCTCGGCGAAGTGGGCGACGCGCTCGCCCGGGGCGCGACGGCCCACGAGCTGCTGTGGACGATCTGGCACGGCTCGGGCCTCGAGACGGCCTGGGCGCAGGCCGCACGCGGCACCGGGCCGATCGCGGACCAGGCGAACCGGGACCTGGACGCGGTGGTCGCGCTGTTCCAGGCTGCGAAGCGGTTCGGCGAGCGTCAGGATGCCACGGCGGGCACCGCGATGGAGTTCGTGCGGGGCATCCTGCACAGCGATGTCGCCGAGGACCGCTTCGAGTCGCCGGCGGGGGCGTGCGTCTCGGTGCTGACCCCGGCGGGCGCCCTCGGGCGGGAGTTCGACACCGTCGTGGTCGCGGGCGTGCAGGACGGTGTGTGGCCGAACACCCGGCTGCGCGGCAGCCTGCTGGACACCTGGCGGCTCGCCGACGCGATCACCCGGGCGGCGGGCGACACCGGCGTGCCGGATGTGCTCGACCGCCGGCGGGCCGCGATGCACGACGAGCTGCGGCTGTTCGCCCGGGCGCTCTCGCGTGCCCGCGAGCGGGTCGTGATCACGGCCGTCGACGACGACGACAACGGCCCGAGCCCGTTCTTCGAGCTCCTGCCCGACCCGGTGCCCGCCGACGCGTTCGCCGCGCACCCGCTGTCGCTGCGCGGTCTGGTCGCCGCACACCGCCGCACGCTGACACTCACGTCGGCCCCGGGCCGCCCGCCGTCGGCCGGGCACCCCGTCGCCGAACGTCGCGCGCACGCCGCCGGCCAGCTCGCACTGCTCGCCGACGCCGGGATCGGGGGAGCGGATCCGCAGGAGTGGTACGGCGTAGTCGGCCCCACCTCGACCGGGCCCCTGCGCGACCTCGCCCGCGAAGACGTGCGGGTCTCGCCGTCGCGGCTGGAGGCGCTTGAGACCTGTCAGCTCAACTGGGTCATCGGCGACCTGGGCGGCGACCCGGGCGGTACCACGGCGGGGCTGGGCACGATCATCCACGCCGCCCTCGAGCACGCCGTCGGCAGCGACGAGACCGCGCTGTGGGACGAGGTGGCCTCGCGCTGGGGCGAGCTCGAGTTCGAGGCGGGATGGATCGAACGCGCCACCGAGACGCAGGCGCGCGACCTCGTCCACCGCCTGCACCTGTACCTGCGCCGGTTCGAGGCCGCCGGCGGCAGACTCGTCGACGCCGAGCCGCACTTCGAGGTGCCCATCCCGATCGCTGCCGCGGGCGACGCCGAGCCCGAGCAAGCGACCGAGCAGGAGGCCGCGCACGGCGCGATCCTCAGCGGCTACATCGACCGGGTCGAGCTGCACCCCGACGGAAAGGTCGTCATCGTCGATCTGAAGACCGGCAAGAACGAGCCGCAGACCGACCCGAAGGTCGCCGACAATCCGCAGCTGGCCGCGTATCAGCTCGCCTTCGACGAAGGGGCGATCCCGGGGGTGGACGGGCACGCGCCGGGGGGAGCGAAGCTGCTGGTGCTGCGTCCGAGCGCGAAGGGCAAGGATTATGCCGAGCCGTGGCAGCCGCCGTTCGACGACGAGGCGCGCGGACGGTTCGTCGTGCGGGTGCGTGACGCCGTCGAGGTGATGCGCGGCACCCGGTTCACCGCTCCGTTCGAGGAGCACTGCCGCGACGAGCACACCTACGGGCTGTGCCGCATCCACACGATCGGGCCGGTGAGCGCCTCGTGACGGCGCTGACGCCCGAGGTGATCGCCGCCGCGCTCGGACAGTTCGCGCCCACCGCCGAGCAGAGCGCGGTGATCGCCTCGCCGCTGGCGCCGGCCCTCGTGGTCGCCGGCGCCGGCAGCGGCAAGACCGAGACGATGGCGGCCCGGGTGGTGTGGCTCGTCGCCAACGGCATCGTCCGCCGTGACGAGATCCTGGGGCTCACCTTCACCCGCAAGGCGGCGGGGGAGCTCGCCGAGCGCATCCAGCGGCGCCTGGCGCGCCTGGCCGAGTTCGAGCGTGCGGGCCTGCTCGAGCACCTGCCGGCCCTGCACGCCGCGGGCGGGCTCGACGTGTTCGGCACGATCGAGCGCACCGGCGCCGGCGCACGCGAACGGGCCGCGGCGCTGGCGGGGCTCGTGGCGCGCACCGGCGCACGGCCGCAGGGCCAGGATGCCGAGACCTTGCTGCACCGTCCCACGGTGTCGACCTACAACAGCTTCGCCGACGCGATCGTGCGTGAGCACGCGGTGCGGATCGGGCGCGACCCCGAGGCGGCGGTGCTCAGCGAATCGGCGGCGTGGCTGCTCATGCGCCGGGTCGTGTACGCCGCAGACGACCCGCGGCTCGAGACCGTGGAGCGCGCCCCGCGCACCCTGATCGATGCCGCCCTGCGGATCGCCCGCGACGGCGTCGACCACCTCGTCGACCTCGACGAGCTCGCCGCCTTCCCGAAGCGGTTCCGCACGGTGGCAGACCTCCCCTCCACCCGCCGCGGCACCACCGTCTACGCCGACGTCGCGAAGGCGGTCGGGTGCGTCGACGCGCTCGAGCTGCTGGTGGCGCTGGCCCGCGACTACAACGACCAGAAGCGGCGTCTGGGCGTGCTCGACTTCTCGGACCAGGTCGCCGGGGCCCTGCACATCGTGCGCGGCCACCCGACCGTGACCGCCGAACTGCGCGCACGCTTCAGCGTCGTGCTGTTGGACGAGTATCAGGACACGTCGGTCGCGCAGACCGAGCTGCTCTCGGCGCTGTTCGCTGATCGGGCGGTGATGGCCGTGGGCGACCCGCATCAGGCGATCTACGGCTGGCGCGGTGCGAGCTCGGGCAACCTCGGCGGGTTCGCCGCCGCGTTCGCGCGCGAGACGGACTGCGGCTCGTTCGCGCTGATGACCAGCTGGCGCAACAGCCGGGCCGTGCTGCGCGCGGCAGAGGCGGTGCTGGCTCCGCTTGCGGCGTCGGCCCCGGTGCCGGTGGGGGCGCTGCTCCCGCGCGCGGACGCGCCCGCCGGCGCTGTCGAGATCGCCGTCGACGACGACCTCGACGCCGAGACCGCGCGGGTCGCCGCCTGGTTCCAGGCCGTCCGGGACGAACGGGCGGCGGCCGGGCGGTCCACGACCGGTGCGATCCTGTTCCGCACCAAGAAGCACATGGTCCGCTTCGCCGATGCGCTGGCCGCCCGCGGCATCCCGCACCGCATCCTGGGCCTGGGCGGCCTGCTGTCCACCCCCGAGGTCGTCGACGTCGTCAGCGCCCTGCGGGTCATCAGCGATCCGCGGGCGGGTTCGGCGCTGATCCGGCTGCTGGCCGGCCCCCGCTGGTCGATCGGCCTGGCCGACCTGCGCGAGCTCGCAGCGCTGTCGCGGCGCATCGCCCAGCACGACGCGACGCTGCAGCGGCTCGAGCCCGCGCTGGCCGAGCGCATCCGCTCGGGCGGCGACGATGCCGGCTCGCTCGTGGACGCCCTGGACTTCGTGCTGCGGGTACCCGACGAGCACACCTGGCTGGCCGGCTTCACGCCCGCGGCGCGCGAGCGGCTGCGCGAGGCGGGGACGGTGTTCGCAGCCCTCCGACAGTCCGCCGCCGCCCCGGTGGTCGAGCTCGTGCGCCTGATCGAGCGCGAGCTGCGGCTGGACGTCGAGCTGGCCGCCAACGAGGCCCGGGGCCCGGCGCGGGTGGCCTCCGCACAGCTGCGGGCGTTCACCGACGAGGTGCACGCGTTCCTGGCGGCCGACGAGTCGGGGTCGCTGACGAGCCTGCTGGCGTGGCTCGATCACGCCGAGCAGCTCGACGAGTTCGCGCCGCGCACCGAGCCCGCCGAGGACGACGTCGTGCAGCTGCTGACGATCCACGGGTCGAAGGGGCTCGAGTGGGATGCCGTGGCCGTCGTGCGCATGGTCGACGGAGAGCTGCCCACCGGAGCCAAGGACACGAAGGCATGGCTCGGCTTCGGCGTGCTGCCGTACGAGTTCCGCGGCGATGCGCCCTGGCTGCCCGCCCTGGCCTGGCGCGGCGCCCAGACCCAGCAGGAGATCAAGGCCGCGATCGACGACTTCGTCGCCGCGAACAAGGCCCGCCAGATCGACGAGGACCGCCGGCTCGCGTACGTGGCGGTGACCCGCGCGCGCGACCACCTGCTGCTGAGCGGCAGTGCCTGGTCGGGGACGGCCCGGCCACGCCTGCACAGCCCGTTCCTCGTCGAGATCGCGCAGGCGGCGGGGGTGATGCTGCCCGACGCCGATCCGGGCGAGAACCCTTACGACGGCGAACGGCGGCTGCTGAGCTGGCCGATCGACCCGCTGGGTGCGCGGCGCGCGCGGGTGACGGATGCCGCGGCCGCCGTGCGCTCGGCACTCGGGGCGCCCCGCCTCGACGCCGACGCCGACCTCGCGCTGCTGCTGGCCGAACGCGCCGAGCGGCAGGCCCCGGCATCCACTCGTGCCCCCGTGCGCATCCCCGCGTCGCGATACAAGGATTTCGTCGCCGACTATGCGGGCACCGTCGCTGCCCTCGCCCGGCCGATGCCCGAGCGTCCGTTCCGTCAAACCCGGCTGGGCACCCTGTTCCACACCTGGGTGGAGCATAGATCGGGGCTCGTCGGGTCGGCGGGCTCGCTCGACGACGCGCTGTGGGAGAGCGACGACGACCCGCAGGATCTCGCACCCGCCGACGAGGCCGAGCTTTCGCGTCTGAAGGACGCGTTCGCGCGCTCAGAGTGGGCGCCGCTGCAGCCGATCGCCGTCGAGACCGAGATCGACTTCCGCTTCACCGGGCTGGACGGGCAGCCGCACCTGGCGATCTGCAAGCTCGACGCCGTCTACCGGCGGGGCGAGCGCATCGAGATCGTCGACTGGAAGACCGGGGCGCCGCCGCACAGCGCCGTCGAGCGCGAGGAGCGGATGCTGCAGCTCGAGCTGTACCGGCGCGCATACCACGAGAAGCACGGCGTGCCGACGGATCGGATCGACGTGGTGCTCTACTACGTCGCGCACGACGTCGTGCTGCGCGGCTGATCCGCGCGACGGGCGGTCAGGAGGAGGCGGCCCAGCGGCGCAGCGCCGCCTCGCTGGCACGGTCGGCGTCGGCCACGGCGTCCTCGTCGCCGTCGCGTCCGACCCACTCGCCGACGTCGATCGGCGCGGTCGCATCGGGATCGTCCGAGGCGACCGGCCGGGTCTCGCCGCCGATCGCGTCGCTGAAGTACGCGGTGTCGTCGGGGTCGAACGCATCGGTCTGCATCGACGTATCGATACCGGACTCGTGCGCGCCCGGCACTCGCCCGAGCAGCGCGATCGCGTCGTCGACGTCGACGGCGTCGTCGGCGAGCAGGTCGTCGTCGACGACGGAGTCGGCCAGCGTGGTCAGCAGATCCACGGCGTCGTCGACGATGTCGTCGCGGCCCTCGTCGTGCCCGTGTACGAGCCAGCGGGCGAACTCGAGCTCGGCGTACAGCCGCGCGCGGGTGCGCAGCCAGACGTCGGGTGTGCGCACGCTCGCCTCGATGTAGGCGTCGAACACGTCGCGCGCGGCTTCGGGTGTCGACGCGACCCAGCGCAGGTCGGCGGCCGGGTCGCCCACGCACAGGCCGTGCCAGGCGAGCAGCCCCGTGATCGTCGGCACTCCGCCGCGGTCCTCGAAGACGAAGGCGTCGGTCGCGGTCCCGCCCAGGGTCAGGGTCGGCTCGAACTGCCAGATGCGGTCGGCCGCGACCGCCCGGCTCCAGCGCGCGAGCAGCGACACGGGCACCCGGTGGCTCGCCGCCACCCGGTCCAGCAGCCGCTCGACCTCGGCGCGGACCTGGCCGGCCGACAGCTCGGGCAGCGACACGGCGCGGGCCACCGAGTCGGGCAGCGCGTGCACGGCGGCGATGGCCGCCCCGAGCATCGTGGCAGGTCCCCGTCCGGCCGGGACGTTGGCGGCATCGACCCGGTAGCCGCGCACGTGCCCGACCACGACGGCGGGGGCACCGCCCAGCCGCGCCTGGCCGAGCAGGGCGGGCGCCTCGAACGGCAGCAGGGCGCGCACCCCCGAGGTCAGGGCGCGCAGCGCCCGTGCCTCGGCGACGATCTCGGCGGCACTGTCGTCGTCGGTGGCCGCACGGACCACGACGCGCCGCCCGTCCGACAGCTCGGCCAGCGCCGAGTCGAAGCGACCGGCGCCGTGCTCGGTGAGCGCGCTGACCCCGACGACCGACGCCCGCGGGACGGCGGATGTCACAGCCGCCGCTAGAGTGAGTGGAGAGCGTGCCATGCCCCCCAGGGTAGGTCGGCGGCGGCTGCCGGAGGGATCGCCACGCCCGGCACGGAGGGATCGATGACCGCACAATCGCGCGACCAGCTGCACGACCGATCGCCCGAGGCGGGGCCGGCGCTCGGTCGCCCCGGTTTCGACCGCAGCGCGCACGAGCGTGCAGACGCCGAGCTCGTCTCGCGATTGCGGGCGGATGCCTCGACCCGCACGCTGGTCGTCCGTGCGGACCGGGTCGAGGTCGATGCCGACGGGCGACTGCGCCACCGCCGTCCCGACGAGGTGCCCGGCGAAGCGCAATGGGCGTTCCTCGGCCGGACGGCCGAGGGCGCGCCGCTGCTGGGGGCCGTGCTCGACCCCGAGGCGCCGGGCGGCGACGACGGGGCGTGGGTGTCGCTGCGCCAGGCCGGCGCGAACCTGTCGGCGCCGGAGGCCGATGCGTTCGTCACCGCCGTGGCTCTCGGCCGCTGGCTGCGCGAATCCTCGTTCTGCCCGTCGTGCGGGGCGGCCACGCGGGTGCATGCCTCCGGCTGGGCGCGCATGTGCGACGACTGCGGACGCGAGCACTTCCCGCGCACGGACCCGGCCGTGATCATGGCCGTCGAGAGCGCGGCGGGCCCCGCCCGGCTGCTGCTGGGCTCGAACGTGCTGTGGGGCGCGGACCGCTTCTCGTGCTTCGCCGGGTTCGTCGAGGCCGGCGAGTCGGCCGAGGCGGCGGTCGAGCGCGAGCTGCGCGAAGAGGCGGGCATCCGCGTGCACGACGTGCGCTACCGCTCGTCGCAGGCGTGGCCGTATCCGCGCTCGCTCATGCTCGGGTTCCGCGCCCGCGCCGTCGCCGACGACGAAGCGCAGCCGGACGGCGACGAGATCGCGGCACTGCGCTGGTTCACGCGCGCCGAGATCGGCGAGGCCCTGCAGCGGGAGGCCTGGGGCGACGAGGCGGGCGGCGACGGCATCCGGCTTCCCGGCCCGGCCTCGATCGCGCACCGGCTGATCGCCGAGTGGTACGCGGAGACCGAGTGAACGGCCCGCTGGACGGCCTCGACCCGCAGCAGCTCGAGGCCGCGAAGGCGCTGCGCGGGCCGGTGTGCGTGCTTGCCGGCGCCGGCGCCGGCAAGACCCGGGTGATCACCCACCGCATCGCGCACGGCGTCGACACCGGCGCCTATTCACCGAACCGGGTGATGGCCGTGACGTTCACGGCGAAGGCCGCGGGCGAGATGCGCGGGCGGCTGCGCAGACTGGGCGTGGGGGGAGTGGCCGCCCGCACGTTCCACGCTGCGGCGCTCGCGCAGCTGAACTTCTTCTGGCCCACGGTGGCCGGCGACACGGCGCCCGCGATCGTCGACAACAAGGTGCGCCTGCTCGCGCACGCCGCCGACGGCATCGGCCTGTCGCTGGACACGCCGATCCTGCGCGACGCGGCCGCCGAGATCGAATGGCGCAAGGTGACGATGCGCTCGATCGAACGCTATGCGGCAGACCGGCCTGCGGGGGTCACCGGGCTCGGCATCGAGCGTCTCGTCGATCTGCAGCGCGCGTACGAGAAGCTCAAGGACGAGCGCCGCCAGCTCGACTTCGAGGACGTGCTGCTGGCCTGCTCGGGAATGATCGAGGCCGAGCCGCGGGTGGCCGCGGCCGTCCGCGAGCAGTACCGGCACTTCACGGTGGACGAGTACCAGGACGTATCGCCGCTGCAGAACCGCCTGCTGGAGCTGTGGCTCGGCCAGCGCCGGGACCTGTGCGTGGTGGGCGACGCGAGTCAGACGATCTATTCGTTCGCCGGCGCCGATGCGTCGTACCTGCGCGACTTCGGCACCCGCTACCCGGACGCGACCGTGGTGCGCCTCTCGACCAGCTATCGGTGCGCCGAGCCGGTGCTCGGGGTGGCCAACGACCTCATGCGCGGCCGCCCCGGCGCGCTGCACCTGACCGCTGCCGTCCCGTCTGGCGCTCCCTCGGCTGCCTTCCCCGCGGGAGCTGCCGCGCAGCCGACCGTGATCGCGTACGGCGACGACGCCGCAGAGGCGGCGGGCGTGGCATCCACCATCGCGGCTCGGCTGCGCGAGGGCGTGGATCCGCGCGAGGTCGCCGTGCTGTACCGTGCGCACGCGCAGTCCGCGGCGCTGCTGCAAGCGCTGGCGGCTGAGCAGATCCCGGCGACGGTTCTCGGCGGCCGTCGGTTCTTCGACATGCCCGAGGTGCGTCAGGCCGTGCTTGCGCTGCGCGGCGCCTCGGTCGCCCCGAGCAGCGGCGGACTGGTGGATGCCGTGCGCGACGTGCTGCGTTCGCTCGGGCTCAGCGACGACCCGCCGCCGGCGGGCAGGGCTGTGCGCGACGCCTGGGAGGCGCGGCGCGCCCTGCTGCGGCTCGCCGAGGAGGCCCCGGCGGATGCGACGCTGCGCACGTTCACCGATGATCTCATGGCGCGCGCGAAGGATCAGCACGAACCGGGCATGCGGACGGTGACCCTCGCGACGTTGCACGCCGCGAAGGGTCTGGAGTGGCGGCACGTGCACATCGTCGGCATGTCCGAGGGGCTGCTGCCGATCTCGTACGCCTCGACGTTCGAGCAGATCGACGAGGAGCGCCGCCTGGCCTATGTCGGCGTCACGCGGGCTGCGCGAACGCTGTCGTTGTCGTGGTCGCGCGGCGGCGACGGGATGCGGGAGCGTCAGCCGTCGCGGTTCCTGCGAGAGATCGGCAGCCGCACGCTGCGTGCGGTCGATGCGTCCGCCACGCGCGGCGGTGGGAGCCCGCGGACAGCGTCATCGAGCGCGCGACGTCCCCGCGGCTCCGGTCGCTGAGCATCCGCCCCGCCACCAGCCCGGCCTCGGCGACCAGCCCGGCCGGGGCGGGCGGCGGCGCCGCGTGGAGCAGCTGGGCCGCCACGACCGGCCACGTCGGGTCGGCGAGACTGTGCTCGGCCTCGATGCACATGAGACAGGGCGTCGTCCCCGGCTCGATCACCGGGCCGATCGTCACGGTGTCGCCGTGCAGCACGATCGGCAGGTGCCGGATGTCGGCGCGCACGAGCTGCGCCGCGTGCCACGGGTCGACCACGTGCGCGGCGACGATGACGACGGCGTCGGCCTGATCACGGCTCGATGCGATCGCCGCCCCCTGCACCCGCAGCGCCGCCGCGGCCTGGGCGCGGGCGCCCTCGAGCGGTTCCCCGTCCGCCTCGACGGCGATCCGGTCGGTCTCTGCGACGCTCGGTGGGGCGAGCACCGGCGCGAGCCGCGCGACGAGCGCATGCGCGCCGGGGGCGGTGCCGCCCAGGGCGATCGCGACCGGTTCGAGGGCCGTCTCCGGCAGGCCGCGTGCGAGCTCTGCGACCATGCGCTCCTGCCACGGGGCGGGATGCTCCAGCCGCACACTGCCGTCGGGCCCGAACTGAAGGACATCGGGCGTGCGCCACACCGGAGGACGGGACGGATCGAGTACCAGCATCCACCGATTGTGCGCCTGCGCGCGCACCCCGTGTCCGCTGTCCACAGGCACGGGCCGCAATCGTGCGTTCGGGGGCCGCCTGGGGAGGAGGCGGCGACGAAGGGTCAGACCGGACGCGGTCCCTGCGGGTCCTCGGCGTCCGGACCCTCGGACGCGTCCGGGCCCTCGGGCTCGTGCGGCGGGAACTCGCCGCGCAGCAGCGCGTCCAGGGCGTCGTCCATCTCGTCGCGGGGGGCCTGCTCGCCCCGAGAGCGCGCCTGCAGCCGGGTGATCAGGTCGGACGGGTCGTCGATATCGTCCGACGTCGGCATCAGGTCGGAGTAGTCCCACAGCGCATCGCGGTCGGCGACCCCGACCGCGTCGGTCACGGCGCGCCACATGGCCGCCGCCTCGCGCATGCGGCGCGGTCGCAGCTCGAGGCCCACGAGCGATCCCAGCGCCTTCTCTGCGGGACCGCCCACCGCCCGCCGCCGGCGCACGGCCTCAGCGATCCGGTCGGCCGAGGGCAGGCGCTCGGTCGCGTCCGAGGTGACGACCTCGACCCAGCCCTCGATGGTGGCCAGCAGGTTCTCGAGCCGGGTCAGCGCCGCCGTCTGCGCCTCGGACCGGGCGGGCAGCAGCGCTCCGCTCTCGAGCGCCTCGCGAAGCTCCTGCGGATTGTTCGGGTTGAAGCGGCCGGCCATGTCCTCGAGCGCCTCGGTGTCGACGTGTACGCCGCGGGCGAACTCGGTCACCTGTGCGATCACGTGCAGGCGCAGCCACCGCGCGTGCCGGAACAGGCGCGCGTGGGCGAGCTCGCGCGTGGACAGATACAGGGCGAGCTGGTCTTCGGGCACCTCGAGGTCCCGGCCGAAGTCGGCGAAGTTCTGCGGCAGGATCGCGGCGTCGCCCGCGGGCATCACGGGGATCCCGACGTCGCCGCCCGAGACCACCTGCAGCGACAGCTGGCCCAGCACCTGGCCGAGCTGCGTGGCGAACATGCTGCCGCCGAGGGTGCGCATCACCTGGCCCGCCCCCTGCACGAGCTGCTGCATCTCTTCGGGCGCCTGCGTGCGCAGCGCCTCGGTGAGGGCGTCGGCGATGCTCGTGGCGACGGGCTCGGCCAGCTCCTGCCACACGGGCAGGGTCGCCTCGACCCACTGGCCGCGGGTGAGGGCGCGCGGCGCCGACCCGAGGTCCGAGATCGCCGTGGCCTCGCTCAGCCATAGGGCGGCCAGGGCGAACGCCTGGTCGAATTCGCCGCGCTGGCCGGCCGTGATGCCGAGGTCGCTCTGGTTGGCGATGTGCAGCGCCTGCCGCTTGGCGAGCTCCCACGAGATCCCGCCGGCGGGTGCGTCGCGGAACGCCTGCTGCATCTGCTGCATGATGCCCTGCATCATCGCCGGGTCGACGCCCAGCGCGCGCAGCTGCTCGAGCTGCTCAGGATCGGGCATGCCCGATTCGCCGAACAGCTGCCGCATGAGTTCGGCGAAATCGTCTTCGGGGGAGCGGTCGTCGTCTGCCACTTCAGTCGCCTTTCAGCAGGGTGTCCGCGTGTGGTTCTACGCTAGTCGCACGGATCCCCGTGATCTGCGGCCGAGGGCTCCTCGCATGTACGCCGGTCGCGAACGAGCTGGAGAGGAACCCTGTGGCACTGTTCGACGAGAACGTGACGGTCACGCCTGCGCCGCGCCGGCATCGCCCCCGCGGCATGGTGATCGGCGTCTGGGCGATCAGCGTGGCCGTGATCGTGCTGCTGATCCTCACCTTCCTGCCGACGGCATACGTGATCCAGCGCCCGGGCCCCGTGTTCGACACGCTCGGCAGCGCTCCGAACCAGGACGGCAAAGAGGTGCCGTTGATCACGGTCGCCGGCGCCAAGACCTACCCCACCACCGGCGCCCTCGACCTGCTCACCGTCCAGGTGGTCGGCAACCGCGAACAGACGCCCTCATGGCTGCAGCTGGCCGGCGCCTGGTTCGACCCGTCGCGAGCGGTCGTGCCCATCGACGCGGTGTTCCCGCAGGGGCAGAGCTCCCAGCAGCGCGATCAGGAGTCGGCCGAGATGATGGTCGATTCGCAGAAGGAGGCCACCGCCGCCGCCCTGATCGAGCTCGGCTACACGGTGACCCCCAAGATCACGGTGTACTCGCTGGTCGATGCATCGGCGGCCACCGGCATCCTGCAGAAGGGCGACGTGATCACAGGGGCCGACGGCACGAAGATCACGGATGCCGACACCCTGCGCGACGTGATCGCCAAGGCAGCCGGCACCCCGGTCGCACTGACGATCACGCGTGACGGCAAGACCGAGCACGTGTCGGTGACGCCCAAGCAGGCCACCGTCGACGGCAAGGCCACGTGGCTGATCGGAGTCACTCTCATCACCGACTTCGACTTCCCGATCGACGTGACGCTGCAGCTGGACAACGTCGGCGGCCCCTCGGCGGGCATGATGTTCGCACTGGGCATCATCGACACGATGACCCCGGGCAGCCTCAACGGCGGCAAGCGGGTTGCGGGCACCGGCACGATCGACGCCAAGGGAGAGGTCGGCCCGATCGGGGGCATCCGGCAGAAGATGTACGGTGCGGTCGGTGCGGGCGCACGCTACTTCCTGGCGCCGGCGTCGAACTGCGACGAGGTCGTGGGACACATCCCGGCGGGGCTGCGCGTGTTCTCGGTCAAGACGCTGCACGACTCGCTGCGGGTGCTGGACACGGTGAAATCCGGCGGCGACCTGAACGCGCTTCCCACGTGTCACGGGGCCTGAGCGCTTCCGGCTGGCACTTGTCGCGAGGACTCCTAGGATGAGGGGGTGACCTCCACCCCCTCGCCCGCACCGGCCACACCCCGTCGTTCGCGTCGCGTCGTCGCGATCTCCCTCGCCATCATCGCCGTGCTGGTGGTGGCGTTCTTCGTCTTCGCGAACCTGTACACCGACTGGCTGTGGTACGGCCAGCTGGGCTTCGAGGGGGTACTCCTGGCCGGCTGGGGCTGGCGCCTGGGCATGTTCGCCGTCGGGTTCCTCGGGATGGCCGTGCCGGTGTGGCTTTGCATCCAGCTGGCCTACCGGCTGCGACCGGTGTACGCGCGGTTGAGCTCCCAGCTGGACCGCTACCAGGAGGTCGTCGAGCCGCTGCGCCGGCTCGCCATGTGGGGCATTCCGACCTTCTTCGGGTTCTTCGCCGGGTTCGCGGCATCCACCCAGTGGGACACGACGGCACTGTGGGTCAACGGCGTGACCACGAAGGTCACCGATCCGCAGTTCCACCTCGACACCGGCTTCTACATGTTCGCCATGCCGTTCTACAGCGCGGTGCTCGGCTTCAGCTCGGCGGTGCTGCTGATCTGCCTTCTCGTCTCGGCCGTGGTGTCGTACCTGTACGGCTCGGTCCGCATCGCCCAGCGCGAGCTGCGCATCTCGAAGGCCGCGCGCATCCAGTTCGCGGTGCTCGCCGGCGTCTACCTGATGCTGCAGGCGGCGAGCCTGTGGCTGGACCGGTACAAGACGATGGTCAGCGACAACGGGCAGATCACCGGCCCCGACTACACCACCGTGAACGCGGTGATCCCCGGGCAGATGATCCTCGCGGTCATCGCCGCGATCGTGGCGATCCTGTTCTTCGTCACCGCCGTGGTGGGCCACTGGCGGTACCCGCTGATCGCGACGGCCCTGCTGATCGTCTCGGCGATCGTGCTGGGGATGGCCTACCCGTGGGTGGTCAACGCGGTGCAGGTCCGGCCGAACCAGCTGAGCCTTCAGCCGAAGTACTACCAGCGCAACATGCAGGCCACCGATGTCGCCTACGGCCTGGACGGGATGCAGACCACGGACTTCGCCGCCAAGACCGACGTCACGAAGGGGCAGCTGCGCTCGGACGCGCAGACGACCGCGCAGATCCGCATCATGGATCCCGCGATCATCGGGCCGACGGTGCAGCAGCTCGAGCAGTACCGCTCGTACTACCAGTTCAAGAACCCGCTGGACGTCGACCGGTACCAGCTGAACGGCAGCTCGCAGGACGCCGTGGTCTCGGTCCGCGAGTTGAACCTGTCGGCGCTCGGCGCCCAGGCGTCGTGGCAGAACTCGACGCAGATCTACACGCACGGCTACGGCATCGTGATCGCCAAGGGCAACGCCCGCACCACCGACGGCAAGCCGGTCTTCCTCGAGCGGGGCATCCCCGCCAGCGGGTTCCTGTCCGGCGGCAAGGATTTCCAGCCCCGCGTCTACTTCGGCGAGAGCTCGCCGACGTATTCCATCGTCGGTGCACCGAAGGGCTCGTCGCCCATCGAGCTGGACTATCTGTCCGGCACCGACAAAGAGGTGAAGACGACGTTCGACGGCAACGGCGGGCCGAACATCGGCAGCTGGTTCAACCGGCTCGTGTACGCGCTGAAGTTCCAGTCCGAGCAGATCCTGTTCTCCGACAGCATCAACCCCGATTCCCAGATCCTCTACGATCGCGACCCGTCTCTGCGGGTGAAGAAGGCGGCGCCGTACCTGACGCTCGACAACGACGCGTACCCCACCGTGGTGAACGGGCGCATCGTGTGGGTCGTGGACGGCTACACAACCAGCGCGGACTACCCGTACTCGCACACGACCAGCTTCTCGAAGGCCATCGCCGACTCGTCGAACCCGACGCCCACGATCGCGATGGACGACATCAACTACATCCGCAACTCGGTCAAGGCGACCGTGGACGCGTACGACGGAAAGGTCACCCTGTACGCGTGGGATGACCAGGATCCGGTGCTGAAGGCATGGCAGAAGGTGTATCCGAACACGGTCAAGCCGCTGTCGGACATGTCGGGCGAGCTGATGAGCCACGTGCGCTACCCGACGGACCTGTTCAAGGTGCAGCGGTCGATCCTCGGCACGTACCACGTCAGTGACCCGCAGTCGTTCTACCGCGGCGACAACAAGTGGATCACCCCGAACGACCCGCAGAACCGCGACGAGCTGCAGCCGCCGTACTACCTGACGATGGCGATGCCCGGCCAGGATGCTCCGCAGTACTCGATGTTCACGAGCTACATCCCCGAGGGATCCAGCGAGACCTCGCGCAACGTGCTGATGGGCTATCTGTCCGTCGACTCGAACGCCGGCGACAAGGCGGGCACCAAGCGCGCGGACTACGGCAAGCTGCGCATGCTCGAGATCAGCGCCGAGACGCCCGTGCCCGGTCCCGGCCAGGTGCAGGCCAACTTCGACGCGCAGCCGGACGTCTCGCAGTACATCAACCTGCTCAAACAGGGGCAGTCCCAGGTGCTGTCCGGCAATCTCCTGACCCTGCCGGTCGGCGGCGGATTCCTGTACGTGCAGCCGGTGTTCGTGCAATCGTCCGGTGAGACCAAGGTGCCGACCCTGCAACGGGTGCTCGTCGCGTTCGGCGACCAGGTGGCGTTCGAAGACACGCTGGCCGACGCGCTGAACTCCCTGTTCGGCGGTGACTCCGGCGCCTCCACGGGCGACGAGAACGTGACGCCGACCCCGACACCGTCGGGAACGCCGACGAGCAAGCCCGGCGGCGGGGGCCAGACCAACCCGGGCACCTCGGTCCAGTTCCAGGCCGCGCTGCAGCAGGCGAAGGCCGCCATGACCGCCCGTCAGGCCGCCCTCGAGAAGGGCGACTGGGCTGCCTACGGCAAGGCGGACGCCGAGCTCACGCAGGCGATCGACACCCTGCTGCGCCTGGAGGGTCAGCAGCCCTGACCGTCAGTCGCGTCACGCATCGACGTCGGAGGTGCCCGGTACCACCGAAGATGTGATCGGCTCAGCGAACATCGTCGACGAGGTCGAGTGGCTCGACCCCGATCGGTACCTCGCTCGATTCGCCCCCTGCGGCTGAGCATGTTAGGCTTTTCTACGTGCCGCGGGGTGGAGCAGCTCGGTAGCTCGCTGGGCTCATAACCCAGAGGTCGTAGGTTCAAATCCTGCCCCCGCAACCAGAAGAAGGCCCTCGCGAAAGCGAGGGCCTTCTGCTTTGCGCCGAGGCCTTCTCAGCGCCGATAATCCGAGCGCCAGCGCACGAGCGGGCGGGCGCCGGCTGGCGCATCCGAGCCCATCGCGACCACGCGCCCGACCACCAGCCGGTGCGTGGCCACATCGTGCACCTCGGTCACCCGCAGCTCGAACCACGCCAGCGCGCCCGTCAGCAGCGCAGGTCCCTCCGGCTCACGCCGGAAGAACGGCACCTGGTCGAGCAGACCCACCAGGGGAGCGCCGCTCCAGCCGAGCCGGTCGGCGACCTGAGACTGCCCGTCGGCGAGCAGACTCACCGCGAACCGGCCCTCCTCGGCCACGACATCCGCGATCCGCGACAGCTCGTAGAGGCTCACGAGCATCGTCGGCGGGTCGTACGACACCGACAGGAAGTCGGTGACAGTCACGGCGTGATCCCACCGTCCCGTGCGGGCGGTGACGACCGCGACGCCCTTGGCCGCCTGCGTGGAGGCGACCTTGTACGCGTCCTGGTCGGCGGCCGTGGGCACCGCCGCCAGCACGCGTGCGGCGTGCGGAGGGGGAGTGGATGCCGCGGCCGCGGACCGATCGGGCATCAGACGTGCGCGTGGCCGTGGACGGCGTCCAGCGCGTTCAGAGCGATGACCGAGTGCGCGTACGCCCCACCTGCGCGCATCTCGGCCGCGACCCAGATCGCCTCCATGATCTCCTCGTCCGACGCCCCCTTGCGTGCGGCCAGTTTCGTGTGCCCGTCGATGCAGTACGGGCACTGCGTGGTGTGCGCGACGGCCACCGCGATCAGCTGCTTCGTCTTCTCGTCCAAGGCGCCGGCGGCGAACACCTGTGCGCTGAACGCCTCGAACGCCGCCGCGGTCTCCGGGGCGAGTTCACGGCGCCTGCGGGCCATCTCAGGGGTGCGCTTGGGATACATGGAGTCGGTCATGACGTTCCTTTCGTCTGTCGATCTCAGGCTATGCCCGTCGCGACACGGGTTGCCCGGTGCGCGCAGCGCGGGGAGGATGGAGCCATGACCGAGCCGATCCCGTCCGACGCTCCGGTCGCCGTGGCCGTCGCGCAGTTCGCGCCGACGGCGGATGCCGCAGCCAACCTCGACGAGATCGGGCGGCTGACGGCGCTCGCGGCGGGGCGGGGAGCCGACGTGGTGGTCTTCCCCGAGTACTCCAGCGCCTTCGTCGACCCGTTCGACGAGACCCTGGCCACACTCGCGCAGGATCTCGACGGCCCGTTCACCGCGGGTCTTTCGGCGCTGGCGGCCGAACACGGCGTCCTCGTCGTCGCCGGGCTGCTCGAGCGCGCCCACGGCGTACGCGTACACAACACCGTGGTGGCCGTCGACGCCGGCGGCGTCCGCGCGCGCTACCGCAAGACGCACCTGTACGACGCGTTCGGGCAGCGCGAGTCCGACTGGATCGAGCCCGGCACGCTCGTACCGCCCGAGACGTTCCAGGTCGGTGGACTGCGCTTCGGCATGCAGACCTGCTACGATCTGCGCTTCCCCGAGGTGACGCGCACGCTCGCCGACGCGGGCGCAGACGTCGTGCTGATCCCCGCCGAATGGGTGCGCGGACCGCTCAAAGAGCACCACTGGCGCACGCTCATCCTCGCCCGTGCCATCGAGAACACGGTGTTCGTCGCGGGTGCAGACCACCCGCCGCCGCTCGGCGTCGGACATTCGATGATCGTCGATCCGCAGGGGGTCGCGGTCGCGACCGTGGGCACCGCCACCGATGTCGCCGTCGCGCACCTCGAGCCGACGGCGATCGCGGCCGTCCGCCGCGTCAACCCGTCTCTGCAGCTGCGCCGCTACCGGGTGGTCGCGGACTGAGCGCGCAGACGCTGCAGCCGCTTCGAGGCATCCTCGATCACGTCCACGCGCTTGCACGCGGCGAACCGGACGAACGAGGCGTACTCGGCGCGCCTGCCGGGGGTGACGAACGCCGTCAGGGGAATGCCGACCACTCCGGCGCGCTCGGGCAGCTCGCGGCAGAACCGCGCGGCGTCCCGCACCCCGAGGGGTGCCGCGTCGACGACCGTGAAGTACGTGCCCTGCGGGCGCAGCACGGTGAAGCCGGCGCCCACCAGCCCCTCGCCCAGCAGCACGCTCTTGGCGTGCAGCGCCGCCGCGGCCCCGGCGAAGTACGCATCGGGCAGCCGCAGCGCGGTGGCGACCGCCGGCTGGAACGGGGCGCCGTTCACGTAGGTGAGGAACTGCTTGACCGCCAGCACCGCGTCCACCAGATGGGCGGGACCGGTGATCCAGCCGATCTTCCAGCCGGTCACCGAGAACGTCTTGCCCGCCGACGAGATCGACAGCGTGCGCTCCCACGCGCCCGGCAGCGTCGCGATCGGCACATGGACGTCGCCGAACACCAGATGCTCGTACACTTCGTCGGTGAGCACGATCGCGTCGTGACGCTCGGCGAGCCGCACGATCTCAGTGCGCACGTCGGCCGTGAACACCGTCCCGGTGGGGTTGTGCGGATCGTTGACGAGGATCACGCGGGTGCGCTCGCTCACCGCCGCGCGCAGGTCGTCGAGGTCGGGCTGGAAGTCGGGCGCCCGCAGCGGAACGGGCACCAACCGCGCGCCCGCCAGCGCGATGCAGGCGGCGTAGGAGTCGTAGTACGGCTCGAAGACGACCACCTCGTCACCGGGCTCACCGGTCAGCGCCAGCAGCGCTGCGGCGATCGCCTCGGTCGCGCCCGCGGTCACCACGACGTCGCGCTCCGGGTCGGGACGCAGCCCGTAGAACCGGTGCTGATGCTCGGCGATCGCCGTGCGCAGATCCGGGATGCCGCGGCCCGGCGGGTACTGGTTGACCCCGTCGGCGATCGCCGCGCGCGCCGCCTCGAGCACCTCGGCCGGACCGTCCTCGTCGGGGAAGCCCTGCCCCAGATTGATCGCACCCGTGCGCGCCGCCAGGGCGCTCATCTCTGCGAAAATAGTAGGGATGCCGCGGCCGTCGGCGTCGAGCAGCCCCGCGCCGTCGGCGGTGCGGCGCCAGGCACCGTGAAGCTCTTGCACGGCGTCCACGCTACTCGCACAGCGCACACGCGAGTCGCATAGCTACGGCGGAGACTCGCCATAAGGAAAACACAGGATCTCTCGGCAAGCTGTTCCCATCAGCGTGAAGGAGCAACCATGAGCGACAACCCGGACCTCCGTCCCGAGGACGACAACGCCACGTCCGCCGTGCCTCCGGTGCCGCCCGTGGCGGGGTCGGGCGGCGACGACCGGATCCCGCCGCGCCCGCCCGCACCCGCAGCGGCAGCGGCATCCCAGCCGACCGCGCCGGTTCCGCCGGCGGCGTCCGCGCAGCCGAACCAGCAGACCCAGCCATACCCGGGTGCGGGCTTCGGGATCCTCGCACCCGCCCAGCCGCAGGAGCCGGCCGCGGCGGCCGCACCCGCCAAGCCGAAGACCGGCGCGGGCCGGATCACGGCGCTCATCGTCGCCGCGGCGGTCGTCGGCGGCGCCGTGGGGCTCGGCGGCGCCTGGGCAGGCTTCAACCTGTGGGGCCCGGCCGACAACTCGTCCGCGGCAGGCCCGAGCGTGGTCACCGTCAACAACACCGACAGCGTGAACGCGACGGCGGCGATCGCGACCAAGGTCGTGCCCAGCGTCGTGACGATCAACGTCTCGTCCGGCAACAACGGTGGGACCGGGTCGGGCGTGGTGCTCAGCAAGGACGGCTACATCCTGACCAACACCCACGTGGTGACCCTGGACGGCCAGAGCGGCGACCCCTCGATCTCGGTCACGACCTCGGACGGGCACATCTACCAAGCCTCGATCGTCGGCACCGATCCGGTCTACGACCTGGCCGTGATCAAGCTCAAGGGCGCCACGGACCTCACCCCGATCAGCTGGGGCGACTCGTCGGCGCTGAACGTCGGGGACCAGACCGTCGCGATCGGCGCCCCGCTGGGGCTGTCGAACACCGTCACCACCGGCATCGTCAGCGCCCTGAACCGCTCCATCGAGATCGCCTCGTCGGCGGCGCCCAAGGGCAACGGCGACAGCAACGGCGACAACGGCCAGAACGGCGGCAGCCCGTTCTTCTTCGACTTCGGCCAGGGCCAGCAGAACCAGCAGGCGAACGAGTCGATCAAGATCGCCGTGATCCAGACCGATGCGCCGATCAACCCGGGCAACTCCGGCGGCGCGCTGGTCGACAGCCAGGGCCGGCTGGTCGGCATCAACGTGGCGATCGCCTCGACCGGCAGCACGTCGTCGTCGGCGCAGTCGGGCTCGATCGGGGTGGGCTTCTCGATCCCGTCCGACGTCGCCCACCGCATCGCGAACGAGCTGATGAAGAGCGGCAAGGCGAGCCACGGACTGCTCGGCGCCAGCGTGCGCGACGCCTCGGGCGTGCAGGGCGCGACGATCACCGGCGCCTACGTCGTGGACGTCAGCCCCGGCGGGGGAGCGGCCAAGGCAGGGCTCCAGCAGGGCGACATCATCACGTCGTTCAACGGCGTTCCGGTCACCGGCGCGGTGGACCTCACCGCCCAGGTCCGCGCCGACGCGGCCGGCTCCAGCGCCAAGCTCAGCTACGTGCGCGACGGCCGGACGAACACGGTCGAGGTGACGCTCGGCACCCTGAAGTAGACGTCAGGAACAGGACGCCACCCCGCGATAGGCTCGCGGGGTGGCGTCCTTTTCGTTCAGCACGGGCAACGCGGCCAAGCTGTTGCGGATCCCGCTGTACGCCGCCGGTCGCCTGGCGACCGTCCTGATTCCGCGCACGGCGGATGACTGGGTGTTCGGGTGCGGGGCCGGCATCGGCGACGGCGCCCTGGCGCTGTGGCGCCACACGGCGCCCGAGGGTCGGCGGGCCGTGTGGCTGACCGGATCGGCGCGCGAGGAGCGCGACGCGGCAGCCCACGGCATCCCGACCCTGCCCAAGCACTCCGTCCGCGGCTTCTGGCGCACCGCGCGGGCACGCGTCGTCGTCGTCACGCACGGGTTCGGCGACGTGAACCGGTACGCCGTGGACGGCGCGTTCGTGGTGCAGCTGTGGCACGGCATCCCGCTCAAGCGCATCGGCATCGACTCGCCCGAGACGGTGCGCGTGCCCGCGCGGCTGCAGCGGATGCCGGGGGCCCGGCTCGTGCGGCGGCTCATCGCCGCGCTCTACCGGCGGGCGACCCGCAGGATCGACCTCATCCCCGCGGCGTCGCACCTCGTGCGCGCAAGACTGGAGTCGGCGTTCTCGCTGCCCGACCGCTCGGTGCCGGTGACCGGCGAGCCGCGCGTGGACGTGCTCTCGCAGGGGGATGCCGCGACCCGGCGCGAACGGGCGCGCGACGCGGTGCGCACCGCCGTGGGCGACGTGGGCGCGGCCCGTCTCGTGCTGTACGCGCCGACATGGCGCGATGGGGAAGCGGACCCCGCCGTGCCGACCGCCGCGGAATGGGAACGGATCGGCGACATGCTGGAGCGTCGCGACGCCGTGCTGCTCGTGCGCTCGCATCCGCTGGGCGCGGGCGGCTACCGGCCGCCTGCGGCGCTCGCGTCCCGGGTGCGCACGATCGGCAGCGACCTCGTGAACGACATCACGCCGCTGCTGCCCGCCTTCGACACCTTGATCACCGACTATTCGTCGCTCTGTTTCGACGCGGGGCTCGTGCCGCTGCCGACCGTGTTCTTCGCCCCGGACCTCGACGACTACGTCGCCCGGCGCGGCCTGTACGGCACGTATGCCGAGGTCGCCGGCGCCGAGGACGCCGCGGCGGACTGGCCGCAGGCCGTCGCCCGGCTGGACGCGCTCCTCGGCGACGACGCCGTGCGCGACGAGCACCTGGCGCGTGCCCGCGCACTCAGCGATCGCGTGCACGCCTTCGCCGACGGGCGCAACACCGAGCGGGTCCGACGCGCGATCGCCGCGCGCCTGGCGCCCCGAGACACTCATCGACCCCGCCGAACGGGAGGACGACCGTGACCGACGCGCGATTCGAAGCGCATCCCACTCCTGCCCTCATCCTGCAGGGCACCGGACCCCGCCCCGCCCGGGCGACGCTCGCGGGCGCGCGGGCGCGCGTGACCGGCACCATCACCGGCGGCGGCAGGACCTGGCGGGTCGTGCTGCCATTGCACGCGTCGCGCTGGAGCGGGCCGGTGCTGCCGGTTCCGTCGGGGGAGTACCGCCTGGTCGTCGAGGCCCCCGACGGCTCCGAGGTCGGTGGGTGGGAGCCCGTGGCGGTGACCATGCTCGGAACGCTCCGCGCAGCGCTCGAGGGACCCGAGGTGCAGATCGGACCGCCCCTGGATCCGGCGTACGACTCGTGGGAGGGCCAGGCGGCCCTCGAACGGCGGTACGCGACCCGCCCCACCGATGTGCTCGAGAACGCCGTGTTCTTCGAGAGCTTCTATGGCCGCAACGCCGGCGACAATCCGGCGGCGATCGATCGTGAGATCGCCCGCCGGGCGCCGGCGGTGACCCGGTACTGGAGCGTGGTGGATCTGTCGGTGCCGGTTCCCGAGGGGGCCGTGCCGATCGTGGAGGGCTCCCCCGACTGGTGGCGCGCGCGCGGGGCTGCCCGCCTGCTGGTGGTCAACGACTGGCTGCGGCGCCGCTTCGAACGTCGACGCGGGCAGCGCGTCATCCAGACCTGGCACGGCACGCCGCTCAAGCGCCTCGCCCTGCAGCGCCCCGGGTTCGACCCGCGCCGCATGCTCGCGGTGCTGCGCGAATCGCGCCGGTGGGACGTGCTGCTGGCGCAGAACCCGTACGGCGCAGGCATCCTCCGCCGCGCGTACGCGTTCGGGCGCAGGCCGGTGTGGGTGGAGGGCTACCCGCGCAACGACGTGCTCGCCGCCGGTGATGCGGACGCGGGCCGGGGCGCGGTACGGGCGGCGCTCGGCCTCGGCGCGCACGAACGCGTGCTGCTGTACGCGCCCACGTGGCGTGACGACCGCGAGCAGATCGTGCAGTTCCTCGAGCTCGAGGCGCTGGCGGCCGACACCGGCTCGGTCGTCCTGGTGCGCGGCCATTCGCGCACCCTTCTTCCGGGAAGGGATGCCGCGGGCTCACGTATGATCGACGTCACGGCGTTCGGCGACACGGCGCAGCTGATGCTGGCCGCGGACGCCCTGATCACCGACTATTCGTCGGTGATGTTCGACTTCTCTGTGACCGGCAAGCCGATGTACTTCTTCGTGCCCGACATGGAGCACTACCGCGGTGAGCTGCGCGGGTTCTACTTCGATCTGGCCGCCAAGGCGCCTGGTCCGGTCGTGCGCACGCAGCAGGAGCTGACCGCGGCGATCGTCGCGGCGGATCCCGCGCCGTACGCCGACAAGTATGCGCGCTGGCGCGAGATGTTCAACACCCGCGAGGACGGCCACGCCGCCGAGCGGGTGGTCGCCCGGATCCTCGACCAGGGCTTCATCGAGCGCTGAGCGCGGCGCCCAGGTCAGGGCAGCGGCGTGTTGCGCGAGCCCAGCCGGGACGTGTCGACCGTGTCGTGCGCGCCGGTGATCACCCCGCCGAGGAATCCCGCTCCCCACGACAGGTGCATCGTCGGCAGCACGGCCAGCGTCCACAGCCGGTCGCGCCAGCCGGTGCCGCCGCGGCGGCCGGCGGCGACGGCGATCAACAGCACGGCGTAGGCGAGCAGCGGCAGGTAGACCAGCGAGAGGACCCACGACGGCCATCCGCCCACCACGCCGGTCAGCTGCAGGATCGCCGCCACGATCGCGGCCACGGCGACGACCACGAGCGCGGGCGGGGCGAAGAAGCGCAGCGGATTGCGCCAGCCGAACCGGCGCACCAGCTCGCCGCGCCAGGCGCCGGTCGCGCGGAACTGCTGCGCCAGGCGCGCCCAGCTCTCGCGCGGCCAGTACGTGACCGACAGCGCCGGGTCGAACCAGACGCGGTACCCCGCGCGCCGGATGCGCAGGTTCAGCTCCCAGTCCTCACCACGGCGGATCGTCTCGTCGAACAGACCCACCTCGTCGAGCACTGCGCGTCGCATGACACCCAGATAGGCGGACTCGGCCTCGCCGGCACGGGTGCTGCCGTGATAGGCGCCGCCGCCCAGGCCGATCGGGGAGTTGTAGGCGCGCGCGACCGCCCGCTGGAAGGGAGTGCGGCCGTCGGCGCGCATGACGCCGCCCACGTTCGCCGCGCGGGTAGCGGCCAGGGTCGCCACGGCCGAGCGTGCGTAGCCGGGGGAGAGCTCCGAATGCGCGTCGACGCGGATCACCGTCGGGCGCGTGCTCGCCCGGATCGCCAGGTTCAGGCCCTTCGGGATGTCGGCGCCGGGATTGTCGACGAGCACGATGCGCCCGTCGGCATCGGCCAGGCGCCGGGCGAGTTCGTTCGTGCCGTCCGTGGAGGGACCGAGTGCGAGGATGAGCTCGGCCGGCCCGTCGGTCTCCTGCGCCAGCACGGTCTCGACCGCGCGCTGCAGGTAGGCCACCTCGTTGAGCACCGGCATGACGAACGAGACACCGGCGCCGGCAGGTGGGACGGGGGCATCCTTGTGTCCGGTCGCGTCATCCTGCACCCGTCGATCATCCCATGCGCGCGCCGGCCTTCGCGCCGCGCCGGGAGCGGCGGGCCGCCCGGTTCCCCTCGGGCGGGCGGCTGTGCGCGGCATAGATCCAGTCGGGGATCTTGCCGCTGGAGATCACCGCGAGCAGAGCGCCGGCCATCCCGTGGCCGGGGGCGATGTGCAGCGCCGACTCGACGTGGTGGCCGGCGGCGGTGCTGGAACCGCTGGCCCAGTGCAGCCAGGCGAGCATGCACAGCAGATCCGGCCGCAGGTCGGGGTCGAGGTGGGCGATCGTGCGCCGCAGGATGTCGATCGCCCGGCGTACCCGGGCGATCCGCGGCTGCTGGGCGGTCTCGCCGAGGAACAGCGCGCCGTGCTCGCCGGGCAGCGGCCCGTCGTCGAGCTCGGCGGCGACGACCTCGTCCATCGACAGTCCGGTCTCGCGCTGCGCGGCCTGCCAGCGCTCGGTGTCGGCGCGGGCGCGCTCGCCCACCTTGCGGCCGAATGCGATCTGCAGCACCATCTCGTCGCGGCGGTCCGGCCGCAGGCTGTGCACGGCGAGGCGGGCGAGCATCGGCAGCGGCGTGTCGTCGGCGTCGCGCTCGAGCAGCCTCTCGACGAACGGGATGGCGTCCTCGAGTGTCGCCCGGCGGACGACGCCGAAGCCGTCCTGCTCCACGCCGTCGATCAGGTCGTCGACCATGAGGGTCAGCCGGGCGGCAGTGTCGGCGTCGCGGGGCGGCAGCTCGTTCGAGGCCGTGTGCGCGGCCAGCGGCTCGCCGCCGCGCACCGCTGCAGCGCGGGCGGACAAGGGACTCTCGTCGATCTCGGCGAGCGGGTGGCCGTCGAACGGCGGCGACGGTTCGTACCAGCTCGCCCAGCCGTCCTCGGCCACGCAGTACGCGTCCTTCACCTCGAACCCCGCCGATTCGAACCGCGCGTCGAGTGCGGCGATCAGACCCTCCCATTGCGCGAACGCCACCGGGAAGGTCGCGTCGGTGTACACGGCGAACATCACGCCGTCGCAGTCTTCGAGGCGGCTCATCGAGCCGAGTGCGAGCGAGCCGAGCCGGTCGTGGCGATCATCCTGCGGCGGCAGGTCGATCCTCATGACGCCCATCGTGCGTTTGCCGCGGAACGGGATGATCAGGATGCTCTCGCGCACCGTGCATCCGGTGAGGGTGGGGAGGGTGGCCAGGAAGTCGGCGCCGGTGGACGAGCGCAGGATCGTGGGTTCGGTGGTCATCACCCCATGCTGGCCATCGCGCCGGCAGCCGCGGAGCCGCAGGCTCCGATCTGTGGACAACTCGGCCGTTGCGCGCGACTGGGGAGGAAGCGGCGAAATGCCGGCGTCAGCCTTCGGAATCGGGATCGGCGTCCTGCGTGGCGGCGGCGTCCTGGTCGACCGATGCGGTGGAGGTGTCGACCGAGATGCTGATCGACGCCCCGCCGCCGCTGCCGGTCGTGATCGCGAAAGGATCGATCGGCGGCGTGTCGAGCAGCTCGGTTCCGGCGTGCTCGGCGTCGGGCTCCGACGGCAGCCCCGCCCATTCGAACGGCTCCTCGGGGCGAGCGGCGAACAGTCCCATGCATCCATTCTCGCGCGATCGGCGTGCATGGGCACCCGGGCCGCGCTCAGCCCTCGCGATCGCGTCGCGTGATGCCATCGACGGCGCCGCGCGCACGAGCGGTGAGCCCGCCCAGGGTGCTGCCGGCCCGACGGAGCCCCGCCCCGACGGAATGCTCGATGCGGGTCGCGCCGGGGCGCGGCTCGATCTCGGCGGGCAGCGTCACCGGCGGGGCGCCGAACGCCCGGCGGGACGTGACGATCACCCGCCGGCCGAGAACGCTGTTGCCGATGCCGCCCACGGCGGCCCCGACGCCGAACGGCAGGGCTTTGCCGAGCCAGGACGCACTCCCGCTGACGGCGAAGCGACGTACGAACGCCGACTTCAGCCGGTCGACGAGTGGCCCGACCATGGCGCGGGGGAGCGAACCGGTGATCACCTCGCCCCAGTACGCGCTGCGGATGGGCCCTGTGCCCCGCGCCTGCCGCGTGAGCTGGGCCACCAGGTCCACGCCCTCTTTGCCGAGCATGAGGGTCAGCACGAGCGCACGTGCGCGATCGGGGTTCTCGACGCGGATGCCGTGAACCTCGGCCAGAGACTGGGCGAACAGAGCGCTGGCCTCGATGAACCCGACCGTCTCGACGCCGCTGATCGCGAGGGTGATGCCGGTCGTGATCCCGGGGATGACGGCGGTGGCCCCCACGGCCGCACCGCCGCCCGCCACGGTGGCCAGGTAACGGCGCTCGAGGATCCGCACGATCTCGGCGGGCGTGGCATCCGGATGTCTCAACCGGATGCTGCGCAGGTGCGCGAGCACCGCCGGCCGCTGGATCGTGAGCACCCGGTCGAGCGCGCGGATCGTGCGCGGATGCTCATCGGAGCCCTCGGGCGGCAGCCCACCCGCCCACGGGGCGTCGGCGGGCAGCGAGTCGATCCGCTGCACGGACCTCCGGCGGCGAATGCGGTCAGACGTACTGATTGGCCCGCTCGAGATCTTCGGCGAAGTCCACCTCTACCGCGTACAGATCCGAGATGTCCATCGGCTCGAGCCGGATGCCGTCCTCGATGATCGCGAGTTCCAGGCCGCGCTCGAAGTAGTCCTGGTCGTCCACGCGGTGCAGCTGGCGCATGAACGCCTTCTTCTCGCCGCTGGAGATGTAGTTGATGCCGACTGCCTCGCCTATGCCGCCGACGACCGTCTTCGACAGCTCCTTGATGAAGCCCTCGGTGTCGACCGTGTACTTCACCTCTTCGTCGCTGACCTTGGCGGTGTTGACGGTGACGAACGACTGATCGCGCTCGATGAGCGCCACGGCCCGGCCGAGGATGCGCGGGTCGAAGACCACGTCGCCGTTCATCCACAGCACGCCGCCCTTGCCGGTGGTGCCGAGGGCGCGCAGCAGGCTCTTGGAGGTGTTGGTCTGGTCGTACCGGTCGTTGTAGACGTAGTCCGCGTCCGGGAACGCCTCGATGATCGTCTCTGCGCGGTAGCCGACGACGGTGGTGATCCGCGCCTCGCGTCCGAAGGCGGCACGGATGTTCGCGTGCTGCTGGCCCATGATCGAGCGTCCGTCGTTCAGGACGGTCAGCGACTTGGGAAGACTGCGGCCCAGTCGCGAGCCCATTCCGGCCGCGAGGATGACGGTCTGAAGAGTCAAGATCAGCTCCTGAGTTGCGTTGGGGGATGCGGCGCATGCCGTTGAAACACCCCTTCGTGCCCTTCCATGGTAGCGAACATCGGCGACAGCGCCGGAATTCCGTTGTTCCCGTTGTGCATTCGTGACCCGGAACACGGGATCTTCACAGGACGGATGCTCAGGAACCGCTTGATACCTTGGATCGGTGACAGCCTCTCTGCCCCTGCCAGAGGACCCCCGCGAAGACCGAACGACTCGCGAGGAGGGAGCCGTCGAACACGTCGCACTGCCGCCGAAACCGCGTATCTCGGCGGCCGAGGCCGCGTCGCGCCCGCATTCGGCGACAGCGCGTGCGACCTCGGCGAAGTCGAAGGCGAAGGGCAAGGGCGCGAAGAAGAAGCGGCCCGGGACGAAGGATGCCGGAGCCGCCGATGCGGCTCCGCCCGACGGCATCCCGCCCAAGCCTCCGATGCCCACCTGGACCCTCACGCTGCCGGACGCCGCCGAACAGTACGGGGCGGGCGCGGAGATCATCCACCCCGTCGCTGAGCCCTGGTCGGGACTTCGCGAGGATCCCGCGCCGGAGCCGGTCGCTGCCGAGCCCGCCGCAGAGGTCGAAGCCGAGCCGGCCGCAGACGTCGAAGCCGAGCCGGCCGCAAAGGTCGAAGCCGAGCCGGCCGCAGAGGTCGAAGCCGAGCCCGCCGCGGACGTCGCGGCCGTGGCATCCACCTACGGACCCGTGCTCGAGATCCGGGGGCTCGCCAAGTCGTTCCGCGGAACGATCGCCGTCGACGGCATCGACCTCGAGGTGCCGTCCGGCGCGTTCTACGGCATCGTCGGCCCCAACGGCGCGGGCAAGACCACCACGCTGTCGATGATCGCGGGGCTGCTGCGCCCCGACGACGGCACGATCGTCGTCAACGGGGTGGACGCCACGGCGCATCCGCGCGCGGCCCGGCGCGCCCTGGGCGTGCTGCCCGACCGGCTGCGCACGTTCGATCGACTGACCGGGCGTCAGCTGCTCATGTACTACGGCCTGCTGCGGGGCCTCGACCGCCGCGTGGTCGGATCCCGCGTCGCGGACCTCGCCCATGCGTTCGACATCGAGGACGCGCTGGCGCGCCCGGTCTCGGACTACTCCGCCGGCATGACCAAGAAGGTCATGCTCGCCGGCGCCATGATCCACGCGCCGCGGCTGCTCGTCCTTGACGAGCCGTTCGAAGCGGTCGACCCCGTCTCGGCGTCGGTGATCCTCGACATCCTCGGTGCGTACGTCGGCCACGGCGGCACCGTGATCCTCTCCAGCCACGGGATGGAGATGATCGAGAGCGTGTGCGCCCGCGTCGCCGTCCTGGTCTCGGGCCGAGTGCTGGCCGAGGGACCCGTCGACGAGGTGCGCGGCGAGCTCACTCTGCAGCAGCGCTATGCCGAACTGACCGGCACCGCGTCGGACGTGGAGGGGCTGGAATGGCTGCACACCTTCTCAGCCTGAGACTCGCCCTGCTGGTGGCCGGACTGCGCGGCAAGATCCGGCACGTGCTCGCGACCCTCGGCGCGCTGGCGGCGACGGTCATCGCCGTGACGGTGGGATGCGGGGGCCTGCTCGCGCTGCGCGGCGCCACCCTCGAGGCGACCGAGGTCGTGACGATCCTCGGCGGTGCGGCGCTGACGCTCGCGGCCGTCGCCGCACCGCTGACGACGTCGGCGACCGATCCGCTCGATCCGCGCCGCTTCGCCGTCCTGGGGCCTGCGCCGCGCCGGCTGGCTGCGCTGCTCGTGCCCCTCGGCCTGGTCAGCGTCCCGATGGCCGCCCTGGCCGTGCTCGCCGGGTTCGCGGTCGGCGCGTGGGCCGACCACGGCGTCCCCTGGGGCGCGGGGGCGCTGAGCGTCGTGCTGGGCGTCGTCACCTGCAGCCTGTTCTCGCGGGTGAGCATGGCGGTCGCCGCCCTCTTCCTGCGCGAGCGCCGGTCGCGCGAGCTGACCGGTCTGTTGATCATGGCGCTGCTGGTGGTGCTCGTCCCGGTCGCCGTGTTCCTCGGCTCGCTGCAGTGGGGCGACGCGGTGGCCCCGCAACTGCGCTCGGTGGCCCGGATCATCGCCGACACGCCCTTCGGCGCCGCCTGGGCGATCGGTCTGCGCTGGGGGACCGACGCCGCCCTCATCAGTGTCGCGGTCGCAGTCGCGACCCTCGCACTGTTGACCCTGGCCTGGTTCGCCCTCGTCGAGCGCAGCCTCGCCGCCCCCGCTCCGCTCGAGTCGACGCGCGGCAGCGGCCGGCTCGGCTGGTTCACCGTGACCCCGGGCACGCCCGGCGGCGCGGTCGCGGCGCGCAGCATGGTGTACTGGCTCGGCGACCGGCGGTATCTCGCCAATCTCGTCGTCGTGCCGATCGTCGCGTGCCTGGCGATGGTTCCGCTCCTGGTCATCGGCGTCGCGCCCCCGATCGTCGCCCTCATCCCGGTGCCGATCATGGCGCTGTTCCTCGGGTGGCTGCCGCACAACGACCTGGCATACGACGCGACGGCCGTCTGGATGCACGTCGCTGCGGGTATGCACGGCGTGTCGGACCGGCTCGGGCGCCTTGTCCCGGTGCTGACCATCGGCATCCCGACGCTGGCGATCACGATTCCGATCGCGATCGCGGTGCATGGACGATGGGCCGTACTCCCGGCGATGATCGGCGTCTGCGCCTCGCTGTTCCTGATGGGCCTCGGGCTGTCGAGCCTCTCGTCCGCCGTCGAACCGTACCCCGTCTCTCGTCCCGGCGACGGCCCGTTCCGTCAGCCCGAACGGGTCGGGGCGGCCAGCGCGATCACGCAGGCGCTCGTGCTGGTGGGCGCCATCGTGCTCTCGATCCCGGCGCTGTGGTGGGGATGGCTCACCCTCACGCGCGACGTCTCGTACGCGCCGTTCGCGTTCTGGGGCGGGATCGTCGCCGGCCTCGCGGTGCTGGTGGTCGGCGTGGTCGCGGGCGGCGCGGTGTTCGACCGCCGCGGGCCGCGGCTGGTCGAGCTCGCCGAAGCCGCCTGAGCACCGGACCGCCCCGCGCGCTCCGCACGACAGTAAACTGGGCAGTCATGAGCACCCCGATCGATCACCCCGACTCCGGGGGCGTTGCCACCCTCGACCGCGAACTCGAAGAGCTCCTGCGCGAAGAGACCATCGAGCCCGGCGACCACGAGCGCTTCTCCCACTACGTGAAGAAGGAGAAGATCCTCGAGTCGGCCCTGACCGGCAAGCCCGTCCGGGCGCTGTGCGGCAAGAAGTGGACTCCGGGCCGCGATCCCGAGAAGTTCCCGGTCTGCCCGACCTGCAAAGAGATCTACGAGGGTCTGCGCGACGCCTGACGCCGCCGCTACTCGGCGTCCATGTAGACGGTCGGGATCGCCGGGTCCGATCGGCTGAGCGCCAGTGCCCGTACCGGCAGCTCCTCTCGCACGCGCGCGTGGTGCTCGCGCGCGGCGGCGACGCCGGCATGCCCCTCGTGGGCGGCGTCGATCTCGCCCGCCTCGATCAGATCGACCTGCAGCGCGCGGGCACCCGGGTGCTCGACAGCGGTGTCGACGGCCTCGAAGCCGTCCGAGACGACGATGAGCTCCTGCGTCGCGGTGCCGTGCTCGAGCATGCGGAACGCGGCCTTGCGCCCGCCTTTGGAGGCCTTGTCGGTCGAGGCCTTGGCGACCGAGACCCAGGATCCGTCGTCGGCCTGACGCGCGACCAGCTTGTAGACCATGCCGGCCGTCGGCGTGCCCGACCCGGTGACCAGCGAGGTGCCCACGCCGTACGCGTCCACCGGAGCGGCGGCCAGCGTCGCGATCGCGTACTCGTCCAGGTCGCTGGTCACGGTGATCCTCGTGTCGACGGCGCCGAGCTCGTCCAGCTGTGCGCGCACCTCGGCGGCCACGATCGGCAGGTCGCCGGAGTCGATCCGCACTCCGCCCAGGCCCGTGCCCGCGACCCGCACGGCCGTCGCGACGCCGGCGCGGATGTCGTACGTGTCCACCAGCAGGGTCGTGCCGGTTCCCAGCGCCTCGACCTGCGAGCGGAACGCCGCCTCTTCGGAATCGTGCAGCAGCGTGAACGCGTGGGCGGCGGTGCCCATCGTCGGGATGCCCCAGGTGCGGCCCGCCTCGAGGTTGCTCGTGGCGCCGAACCCGGCGATGTAGGCGGCGCGGGCCGCGGCGATCGCCGACTGCTCACCGGCCCGGCGCGATCCCATCTCGGCCAGCGGCCGGTCGCCCGCAGCGATCGACATCCGGGCCGCGGCCGTGGCGACCGCCGAGTCATAGTTCAGCACGCTCAGGGCGAGCGTCTCGAGCACGACCGCCTCGGCGAACGTGCCCTCGATCGTCAGCACCGGCGAGCCGGGAAAGTACAGCTCGCCCTCGCGGTAGCCGCGCACCGACCCGGTGAAGCGATAGTCCTGGAGGAAGGCGAGGGTCGCGGCATCCACCACTCGGCCGTCACGCAGGAACCGCAGCTCGGCGTCGTCGAAGCGAAAGCTCCGGATGAGCGAGAGCAACCGGCCGGTGCCGGCCACGACGCCGAACCGGCGGGCGCCGGACAGGCGCCGGGTGAAGAGCTCGAACACGCACCGGCGCTGTGCGGTGCCGTCGCGCAGGGCCGCCTCGAGCATCGTCAGCTCGTAGCGGTCGGTGAACAGGGCTGTGCTGCTCGTGCTCATGGCGGTCAGCCTAGTGGCACGGATCGGCCCGCCGAGGCCACCGCCGTCGGGGTCGGTAAGCTGGACGACTGTGAATGATGCGCCGATCGGGATCTTCGACTCCGGCGTCGGCGGTCTCACCGTCGCCCGCGCGGTCTCGGCCCTGCTGCCCCGGGAATCGATCCGCTACATCGGCGACACCGCCCACTCGCCGTACGGGCCCAAGCCCATCGCCGACGTGCGCCGCTATTCGCTCGAGGTGCTCGACACTCTGGTCGCCGAGGGCGTCAAGATGCTCGTCATCGCCTGCAACACCGCCTCGGCGGCGATGCTGCGCGACGCCCGCGAGCGTTATGACGTGCCGGTGGTCGAGGTCATCGGGCCGGCCGTGCGCACCGCCATCTCGACCACCCGCAACGGCCGTATCGGCGTGATCGGCACCGCCGGCACGATCGGCTCCGGCGTCTACCAGGACATGCTCGGGGTCAATGAGACCCTCGAGGTCTTCGCCCGTGCCTGCCCGCGCTTCGTCGAGTTCGTCGAGGCCGGCGTCACCGACAGCGGCGAGGTGCTCGCCGTCGCCGAGGACTACCTCGCACCGCTGCGCAGCGCCGAGGTCGACACGCTCGTGCTCGGGTGCACGCACTATCCGTTCCTCGAGGGCGCGATCAGCTACGTGATGGGCGAGGGCGTCTCGCTCGTGTCCAGCGACACCGAGACGGCGAAGGACGTGTACCGTCAGCTGGTCTCGCGCGACCTGCTGGCGGGGCCGGATGCCGCGGCCCGGCATGAGTACGAGGCCACAGGCGATTCCGAAGGCGAGTTCCTGGACCTCGCGCACCGCCTCATGGGCCGCGAGGTCAGCCGGGTCAGGCTCGTGCAGACCGGCGTCATCGACCTGCCGCGAGCTGCGGCATCCACTCTGAGAGGACCGGAATGACCGACACCGTCCGCGCCGATGGGCGCACTCCCGACCGGCTGCGCACGGTCACGATCGAACGCGGCTGGAGCGCCCAGGCCGAGGGGTCGGCGCTGGTGGCGTTCGGGGGCACCAAGGTGCTGTGCACCGCGTCGTTCACGAACGGCGTGCCGCGGTGGCTGACCGGCAAGGGCAAGGGGTGGGTCACCGCCGAGTACGCGATGCTGCCGCGCGCGACCAACACGCGCAACGACCGCGAGTCGGTCAAGGGCCGCATCGGCGGGCGCACGCACGAGATCTCGCGCCTGATCGGCCGGGCGCTGCGTGCAGTGGTCGACACCAAGGCGCTCGGCGAGAACACGATCGTCATCGACTGCGACGTGCTGCAGGCCGACGGCGGCACGCGCACCGCCGCGATCACCGGCGCGTATGTCGCGTTGGCGGACGCGATCGCGTGGGGTCGCGAGAAGAAGTTCATCGGACAGAAGGCCACAGTGCTGTTCGACTCGGTCTCGGCGGTGTCGGTGGGCATCATCGACGGCGAGCCGATGCTCGACCTCGCCTATGTCGAGGACGTGCGGGCCGAGACCGACATGAACGTCGTGGTCACCGGCCGAGGCCTGTTCGTCGAGGTGCAGGGCACCGCCGAAGGCGCGCCGTTCGACAAGCGCGAGCTGGACGCCCTGCTCGAGCTCGGCGTGAACGGCTGCGCCCGACTGCGCGACGTGCAGGCGGCGGCGCTGGCGGGGGAGCAGGGATGAGCCGGGCGGTCCTGGCCACGCACAACCCGCACAAGGTCACCGAGTTCGGCCAGATCATCGCGGCCACCCGTCCCGATTTCGAGCTGCTCGGCTATGACGGGCCCGAGCCGATCGAGGACGGCGTGACGTTCACCGAGAACGCGCTGATCAAGGCGCGCGCCGCCGCCGCACACACGGGGCTGCCGTCGTTCGCCGACGACTCCGGTGTGGCGGTCGACGTGCTCGGCGGGTCGCCGGGGATCTTCTCGGCGTACTGGGCCGGACACAAGAAGGACCCGCTCGCCAACCTCGAGCTGCTGCTGGACCAGATCTCCGACATCGCCGATCCGCACCGCACGGCGCGGTTCGTCTCGGTGATCGCCCTGGTGCTGCCCGGCGGCGAGGAACACGTCGTCGAGGGCATCTGGCCCGGCCGCATCGCCACCGCCGCGCGCGGCGAGGGCGGCTTCGGGTACGACCCGATCTTCATCCCCGACGAGCAGCCCACCGCGATGGAGCGCACGGTCGGCGAGTGGACCGACGACGAGAAGGCCGCGGGCTCCCACCGCTCCCGCGCGTTCCGCGAACTCGGGCCCCTTCTGCGGCTGCTCTAGGGGCGACCCACCCGCCGATACTGAGAATCGGAGTCATTCCCGACTGCGCCGAAACGGCCGGGACGCGGCATCCACGCCCCTAACCTGGGGACATGCACGACCACGCACCCACCGGCATCCGCGGCGCCTCGAACCGGCGTCTGCTGGCGATGTCGCTCGGGCTGACGTCGGTCGTCATGGTCGTGCAGGTGGTCGGCGCGATCGTGTCGGGATCGCTGGCGCTGCTGGCCGACGCCGCGCACATGTTCACCGATTCGGCGGCGCTCGTGATCGCGCTCGTGGCCAGCTCGGTGGCGGCGCGTCCAGCCAACGACCGCCGCACGTTCGGCTACCAGCGCGCCGAGGTGTTCGGGGCGCTCGTGAACGGCATCATCCTCGTCGCCCTGTCGGCGTGGGTGGCGGTCGAGGGCGTGATCCGGCTCGTGAACGCCGCCGGGGTCGAGGTGGCCGGTGCGCCGATGCTGGTGGTCGCGGTGATCGGGCTGTGCGCGAACGGCGTGGCGATGTGGCTGCTGTCCGCCGCGCAGCGGCGCAGCATCAACGTGCGCGGCGCGTATCTCGAGGTCATGGGCGACCTGATCGGGTCGGCGACGGTCATCGTCGCCGCGATCGTGATCCTGGCCACCGGATGGGCGCCCGCCGACGCGATCGCGTCGCTCATCATCGCCGCGATGATCGTTCCGCGCGCGATCGGGCTGCTGCGCGAGGTCGTCTCGGTGCTCGGCGAGTCGGTGCCGCGGGGCATGCACGTCCAGACGATCCGCGACCACATCCTCACCACGCCGGGCGTGCGGGACGTGCACGACGTGCATGTGTGGCAGCTCACCCGCGGAGCGCCCGTGTTCACCGCGCACGTCGTGATCGACGACGACGCGATGCGCGACGGCCGGTCCGGCGACATCCTCACACGGCTGCAGGGATGCCTCGCCCAGCACTTCGACGTCGAGCATTCGACGTTCCAGCTCGAGCCCGCCGGCCATTCCGATCACGACGCGCACGTCTGAAGCGGTCACGTTTCGGGACGCACCTCGGACGGTGTCTTGTCGGGGCGCAGCCCCCGCCATCGCGCGTGGCGCAGGATGCCGCCGGGGGTGAGCTCGGCGAACTCGACTTCGCCGACGAGCTCGGGCCGCACCCACAGCGCGTCGCGCGCGTCGGCGTCGGGCACACCCGTGAACGGGTCGGCGCCGGTGCGCAGAGGCTGCAGCATCTCGTCCAGGCGTGCCAGGGTCGACTCGGTGAACCCCGTGCCCACTCGGCCGGCGTAGCGCAGCCCGTCCGGCCCGGGAATGCCCACCAGCAGCGATCCGATCGACCCGGTGCGGCCGCCGCGTCCGGGCCGGATGCCCCCGATCACCACCTCCTGCGCGCGGGTGAGCTTGACCTTCAGCCAATCGGGGGAGCGGATGCCGCGCCGGTAGCGCGACGCCGGGTTCTTCACGACGATCCCCTCGAGCGCGAAGCGGCGGCTGGTCTGAAGCGCCGCGTCCACGTCTTCGAACACCGGCGGCACGGCGATCTCGCCGCTCGCGGTGGCCGCGATCCGCTCGAGCACGGCGCGACGCTCGCGCAGCGGCCGGGCGGCCAGGTCCTCGCCGTCGCACGCGAGCACGTCGAACAGGTGGTAGCGCACCGGGGTGCGCGCCCGCTCCGCCTCGATCTGCCGGGGCTTGGTCAGGTGCATGCGGTTCTGCAGCCGCGTGAAGCTCGGCCGCCCCGACGCGTCGAGGGCCACGATCTCGCCGTCGACCACGGCGGATGCGGCATCCAACCCCGCCTCGAGCAGCTCCGGATAGCGCTCGGTGACGTCGGTGCCGCTGCGCGCGAACAGCCGCAGCCGTCGGCCGTCCCACACGCCCACGGTGCGGATGCCGTCCCACTTGACCTCGGCCCACGTGCCCCAGTGCGCCGCGGTGCTGCGCGCGAGCGCCGGCGTGGCCGACGTCGAGAGCATCGGCCGCACGTCGCGGCGGGACGGCCGCGGAGCGGGGGCGTCCGGGCGGGTGCCGGATGGGGGAGCTGCGGCAACCTCGTCGGCCTGCTCGCCCGCGACCGGCGCGACGCCGTCCGCCTGCACGTTGCCGTCGGCATCCGTCTTCATCCGGTGCAGCAGCCAGCTCGACTTCTCGCCGGCTCCCTGCGTGCGGATCAGCGCCAGCCGCACCGTGCCCATGGGACCCGCGGGTCGCCCGTGGGCGGTGAAGATGACCTCGTCGTCGCGCCACTTCTCCAGGTCGTAGCGGCCGTCGTCCCAGATCGTGACCGAGCCGCCGCCGTACTCGCCGTGCGGGATCGACCCCTCGAACGATCCGTACTCGAGCGGATGGTCCTCGGTCATCACTGCGAGGTTGTTGCGCCCCGACGTGGGCGGCACCCCGCGCGGCACGGCCCAGCTGACGAACACGCCGTCGTGCTCGAGCCGCAGATCCCAGTGCAGGCGCCGGGCATGGTGCTCCTGGATGACGAACCGCGGGGGCTGGCCCGCCGGTGTCGGGGCGGCCAGCGGGTTGTCGGGCACCGGCTCGGGCGTGCGCGCAGGGTCGCGTTTGGCGATGTAGGCCGAGAGGGGTCCGGATGCCGGGGACCTGCCGCCGGCGCGGATGCCCAGCGCCCCCATCGGGTCGCCGATGCGCTCGGCGCGCTCCAGCACCTCGTCGAAGCGCAGCTGGCGCAGCGCCGGGTCCTCCAGCTCCTCCCACGTGCGCGGGGCGGCGACGGTCGGCTCGTCCCGCCCGCGCAGCGAGTACGGTGCGATCGTGGTCTTGGCCTGGTTGTTCTGACTCCAGTCGATCAAGACACGGCCGGCCCTGGCATCCTTCGCCATGCGGCTGACCACCAGATCCGGGTCGTCCGCCTCGAGCGCCCGGGCGAGCTCGCGCGCCACCGCCGAGGCCTGGTCGCTCGTCTGCGATCCGTCCAGGCCCGCGTACAGGTGCAGTCCCTTGCTGCCGCTGGTGACCGGGTACGCGTCCATGCCCATGTCGGAGAGGATGCCGCGCACCCGGCGTGCGACCTCGGCGCACTCGGCGAGCCCGATCCCGGGACCGGGGTCGAGGTCGAGCACGAGCCGGTCGGGGTTGCCGCGCTCGCCGTCGGGCGTGAAGCGCCACTGCGGCACGTGCAGCTCGAGGCTCGCGACCTGGGCGAGATAGACGAGCGTGGGCACGTCGCCCACGAGCGGGTACTCCTTCGAGCCGGTGGAATGGGCGATCGGCATGCGGTGCACCCAATCCGGCGCCCCGGGCTCGAGGTCCTTGGCGAAGAACGGCTTGTGGCCGGTGCCCTCGGGCCAGCGCTTGCGGGTCACCGGCCGCCCGGTGACGTGGGGGATCAGCAGCGGCGCGATGCGGGTGACGTAGTCGATCACCTCGCCCTTGGTGGTGCCCGTGGCCGGATACAGCACCTTGTCGAGGCGCGACAGGCGCACACGGCGCCCCCCCACCTGCACCACCTGTTCGTCGCCGGGCATGCCACCATCCTGCCCGGTCCGCCGCGAGTGTGCGGGGGCATTGTCAGCGCGCCCGCGGACGTGTTCACTGGAGTCATGAGGGCCATCTGGAAGGGCGCACTCACCTTCGGCCTGGTCAATGTGCCGGTGAAGGTGTATGCCGCGACCGAAGACCACGACGTGTCGCTGCACCAGGTGCACGCGGCCGACGGCGGACGCATCCGCTACCAGCGCATCTGCGAGCTCGACGGCGAGGTGGTGCCGTACGCCGACATCGACCGCGCCTACGACGACGGCGAGCGCACAGTGGTGCTCACGAAAGAGGACTTCGCCTCACTGCCGGCCGAGCGCAGCCGCGAGATCGAGGTCGTCGAGTTCGTGCCGAGCGAGCAGCTGGACCCGCTGCTGTTCGAGAGCCCGTACTACCTCGAGCCGGATTCGTCGTCGCCGAAGGCCTATGCGCTGCTGCGCGAGACGCTGCAGCGCACCTCACGCACCGCGATCGTGCGGTTTTCGCTGCGGCAGAAGACGCGCCTTGCGGCGCTGCGGGTGCGCGGCGACGTGCTGACGCTGCAGACGCTGCGCTGGGCCGACGAGATCCGGGATGCCGCGTTCCCGGCCCTGGACGAGCCCGTCAAGATCAGCGACAAGGAACTCGAGCTTTCGGCGGCGCTCGTGGACGGGTTCGCCGCCGACTTCGACCCCGAGGCATTCACCGACGAGTACCAGGCCGAGCTGCGCACGCTGATCGACGCGAAGCTCGCGAAGGGCGACGCGATCGACACGGCCGAGACGTTCGGGGAGCGCGAGGAGGAGGGCGGCGGCGAGGTGATCGACCTGATGGAGGCGCTGCGCGCGAGCGTCGAACGCAGCCGCAAGGCGCGCGGCGACGGCGAGGCCGACGAGCCCGCGCCGAAGAAGAAGGGCAAGCGCGCGTCGGGGGAGTGACCTTTCAGCGGGTCAGGCGTCGGGTGCTTCGGTGCTGCGGTGCGCGGTGCCGGAGTGGGCGTCGCGCTGCCGGGCATCCGCCTCGGCGATCTCGCGACGTACCTTCGCGCGCTCGTGGAAGTAGTGCCACGCGGTGCCGGCGATCGTGAGCACGACCACGCCGATGAGGATCAGGTCGATGTACTGCGTGACGATGTCGCGCACCCACGGGATGAACCCGATGCCGAAGCCGAGCATGGTCAGCCCGAAGCCCCACAGCAGCGCGCCGACGAGGTTGTACAGCGAGTACCGGCGCCACGGCATGCGGCCGACGCCGGCGGCCACCGGGGTGAACGTGCGCACGATGGGCACGAACCGGGCAAGCACGACGGTCATGCCGCCGTAGCGTTCGAAGAACGCGTTCGTGCGGTCGACGTTCTTGCGGCTGAACAGCCCCGATTCCTTGCGTTCGAAGATGGCGGGGCCGGCCTTGTGGCCTATGTAGTAGCCGACCTCGCCGCCGACGAACGCGGCGACGGCGATCAGGAGCGACACGACCCAGATGTTCAGGCCGAACACGTCGCTGGTCTTGGTGAGCAGCCCCGAGATCACCAGGAGCGTGTCGCCGGGGAGGATGAACCCGATCAGAAGTCCGGTCTCGGCGAAGATGACCAGACAGACCACGAGCAGCGCCCAGGGGCCGGCCGCCTCGATGATCGACTCGGGGTTGAGCCAAGGAATGAGACCTGCTGCGTGCACGTGGTTCCCGTCAGAAGAGGTCGAAAGGCATGGATGCCGCGACCGGCGGCGTGCGGAAGGGGGGAGTCGAACCCCCACGCCCGAAGGCACAGGAACCTAAATCCTGCGTGTCTGCCGATTTCACCACTCCCGCGAAGGCTTCCAGTCTACTGAGGGTGCTGTGGGGACGCTGTGGGGGTTGACCCCCGTTCTTACGGTGGGGTCCGCCGGGGCCGGAGGCTCGGCCTGTGGATAACTTTCGAGGCCGTCTCGCGAATCTTGCAAGGATGCTGCTATGAGTCTCGCGCACGCCTCCGGCGACCCCTCCGGCGTCGTGTCGAGCCTGGCCGAGCAGGTGCGCGAGCAGCTGCTGGCCGAGCGGGCCGATCCGTCGCGCGACCGAGATCGCGCCACCCAGATCGCGCGCGAGCGCGTGCGGCGCCACAACGACTACGCCCTCGCACGGGGGCTGGGCCTCATCGACGACGAGCACGCGTGTGTGCGAGACATCCTGGCGCGTGTGGCCGGGTACGGGCCATTGCAGGCGTACCTCGACGACCCCGGCATCGAGGAGATCTGGATCAACGCGCCCGACCGGATCTTCGCCGCCCGCGAGGGCGTGGCGCACCGCGTGCCGCTGGCGCTGACCGACGCGGCAGTGCGCGACCTGGTGGAGCGGATGCTGCAGTCCACCGGACGCCGAGTGGATCTGAGCCAGCCTTTCGTCGACGCGTCGTTGCCGGACGGGTCGCGCCTGCACGTTGTGATCCCCGACATCACGCGGCGGAACTGGTCTGTCAACATCCGCAAGTTCCTGCCCGCGTACCGGGACCTGTCGCGCCTCGTGGACGCCGGGTCGATCACCACGGCGGGTGCCCGGCTGCTCCGGGATGCGATGCTGGCCGGACGCAGCATCCTCGTGTCGGGTGCGACGCACGCGGGTAAGACCACGCTGCTGGGGGCGCTGATCGCCGCCTGCGCCGCGCAGCAGCGCATCGTCACGGTGGAGGAGACGTTCGAGCTCGCCGTCGACGCCCCCGATCTGGTCGCGCTGCAGGGACGGCAGCCCAGTCTCGAAGGCACCGGCGAGGTGACGCTGCGCCGCCTCGTGAAAGAGGCGCTGCGGATGCGGCCCGACCGCCTGGTCGTCGGCGAGGTCCGCGACGCCGAGGCCCTCGATCTCGTGCTGGCACTGAACACCGGTGTGCCCGGGGCGGCGACTGTGCACGCGAACTCGGCGCGCGAGGCGCTCGACAAGCTCGCGGCGCTGCCGCTGCTGGCCGGTCGCAACATCGACGCGGGATTCGTGGTCCCCGCCATCGCGCGGTCGGTGCACCTGGTGGCGCACTGCGTCCGCGACGACGACGGGCGACGACGCATCGCCGAGATCGTCGCTCCCACCGGGCGGGTCGTCGACGGTGTCGTCGAGGTGCGCACCGTGTATCCGGCCGGCGACGGGCTCGACGCATGATCGCGGTCCTGGGGGCGACCCTTGCCGGAGGTGTCCTGCTGATCCTGGCGCCCTGGCTATGGCCGACCCGGGGCCCGCGCCCCGAACGCGAGCCCGGCGCGCTGGACCGGTTGATGGACGCTGCCGGCTTCGCACACCTGTCCGTCCGGATCCCGATGACGGTGTCCGCGCTGCTCGCCCTGGTCGCCGGGGCGATCGCATGGCTGGCGGTGCCGATCCCGGTCATCGCGGTGCTCGCCGCGCTCACCGGCGGCGCGGCACCGTTCCTCTGGCTGCGGGCACGCCGTGGACGGCTGCTGCGGCAGCGCCGGGCGCTGTGGCCCGACGTGTGCGATCTGCTGATCGCCTCGGTGCGGGCGGGCATGTCGCTGTCCGACGCGGTGGCGTCGCTGCAGACTTCCGGTCCGCCGGCGCTGCGTCCGGCCTTCGCCGGATTCGCCCGGGACGTGGCCGCATCCGGGCACTTCGATTCCAGCGCGCGGCGGCTCAAGGCCGTGCTGTCCGACCCCATCGCCGACCGAATCGTCGAGACGCTGCGGATGGCCCGTCAGGTCGGCGGCACCGAGCTGGTGCCCGTGCTGCGTGCGCTGTCGGCATCGGTGCGGGCCGACGCCGCGCTGCGTGCGGAGGTCGAGGCGCGCCAGTCCTGGATCCGCGGCGCCGCCGTCCTCGGCGTGGTCGCGCCGTGGGTGATCCTCGCGCTGCTGGCGATGCGCCCCGAGGGAGCCGAGGCCTACAGCACCCCGGCGGGTCTCGTGCTGATCGTCGCGGGCGCGGTGATCTCGTTCGTCGCGTACCGGATCATGATCCGGCTCGGCCGGCTCCCCGAGCCGCGGCGGTGGTTCGGGTGAGCGGCGCGACCGATCTGGCGCTGTCCGTGGTGCTGGGCGGCGTGCTCGGCGTCGGCATCGCCCTGCTGGTGACGATCGCTCCCCGCTGGGGCGCGCCGAGCCTGCAACGTCGCATCGCGCCGTACGTCCGAGACATCGGCGACCCGCTGGGTCTGACTCCGCTGGCACCCGTGCCGGCGCATGCAGGCTTCGGCGCCGTCCTGCGTGAGCGGCTCGAGCGCGTGATCGGCGGCGCCGAGGCGCTGGCCGCGCGGCTGCGCCAGGCCGGCCGGCGCTACGATCGCGCGGGCGTGTCGGCGTTCCGGGCCCAGCAGCTGGCGTGGGCCCTCGGGGGCCTGGTCGCCGGGGGTCTGCTGGTCGTCGCGCTCGTGCTCGCGGGCCGGTTCAGTCCCGCAGCGGTCGCGGTGCCCGCGATCGCCGCCTTCGCGGCCGGCGCCTGTCCCGAGCTGCTGCTCACCCGCGCGGCGAGGTCCCGGGTCGCCCGCATCGAAGAAGAGCTGCCGACCGTGCTGGAGTTCCTCGCCCTGTGCCTGTCGGCCGGCGAGAGCATCCTCGACGCCCTGCGCCGCGTCGGCGACGTCGGTGCGGGGGAGCTCACAGGCGAGCTGCGGACCGTCGTGCTCACGGTCGGCGCCGGGTCGCCGCTCGCCGAGTCGCTGACCGAGCTGTCGCGCGGCCTCGACGTGCCCGCGCTCACCCGCACCATCGACCACATCGTGGCGGCCCTCGACCGCGGCGCGCCGCTGGCGCAGGTGCTGCAGGCCCAGGCCGGCGACGCCCGTGAAGACGCCAAGCGCGGGCTCATCGAACGGGCGGGGCGCAAAGAGATCCTGATGCTTCTGCCGCTCGTGTTCATGATCCTGCCGCTGTCGGTGATGTTCGCGGTCTTCCCGGGGGTGTTCATGCTGCGACTGGGCATCGGATGAGTCGATACCGAAAGCGAAGAGGGGAAACGAGATGAGACACATGAGCGAAGGGGCCGCGCGGCTCGTCGGGTCCGCATGGGGGCGCGTGCGCACCGCCTGGGGAGCCGACGGCTTCGACGCCGCGGACGATCGCGGCGACGTGCCCGGATGGGTGCTGATCACGCTGATGACCGCGGGGCTGGTCGTCGTGATCTGGGCGCTTGCCGGACCCGCGCTGGCCGATCTGTTCCAGCAGGCCATCGCCAAGGTCTCGGGCCTGTGATCGATGCGGCGCCTTCGTGCTCGCCTGGCCGGTGACGCACCGGATCGCGGCTCGAGCCCCGTAGAGTTCGTCCTCGTCGGCGCGCTGCTGACGTTCCTGACCCTCGCCGTCCTGCAGTTCGGGCTGGTCGTCTACGTGCGCAACGTCGTACACGACGCCGCCGTCGAGGGCGCGTATCGCGGGGCTCTGGCAGACGAGACGACGGCCGCGGGCGAAGCGCGCACCAGAGAGCTGATCACTCGTGCGGTCGGGGCGACGTACGCCCGTGACGTGCAGGCATCGCACGTGCTCGTGGGCGGTCAGGACTCGGTGCGCATGATGGTGCGCGTGCCGCTGCCGCTCATCGGCCTGCTGGGGGCTCCGCGCGCATTGGAGGTGACGGCCGATGCTCCAGCCGAGACCCTGGACTGACGCCGGCGACGATCCGTGCGACGACGCCGGCGATCGCGGCTCGGCTGCGCTCGAGTTCATCCTCGCCGGGCTCGTCCTGCTCGTGCCGATCGTCTACCTGATCGTCGCGCTCGGAGCCGTGCAGGGGCAGTCGCTGGGCGTCGAGTCGGGCGCCCGCCACATCGCCCGCGCCGTCGCGACCGCGCCGGACGAGGCATCCGCGCGCGCCCGCGCCGACGCGATCGTCCAGGCGACCGTCCGCGAGTACGGTGTCTCGCGCGACGCCCTGCGGATGGAGATGTCGTGCCGCCCTGCGGGCGGGGAGTGTCCACGAGCAGGGGCGACGCTCGTCGTCACGCTGCGCGCCCGCGTGACGCTGCCGCTCGTGCCGCCGGTGCTGGGGCTGAAGCAGGTCGCGTCCGTGCCCGTCGAGGCGTCCAGCGCGCAGAAGGTGTCGCGGCTGTGGGGGCTCGAATGATCCGCCGGCTGAGGGCGCGGCTGTGCGCGACGGGCGCCGACGACGCGGGCAGCGTGCTGCCGCTGGCGATCGGGTACGCCATGCTCGCCCTCGTCGCGGTGCTGGTCTGCGTCGACGCAACGTCGATGTATCTCGCGCAGAAGAGGCTGGACGCGTTGGCGGATGCCGCGGCCCTCGCGGGTGCGGATGGATTCGTCGTGGCCGCAGACGCTCTCGCCGGCCTGACCGACGAGAGCGTGCGCGCGCAGGCCGAGGCGTTCGTGGCCGACGTCGGGCACGGCGCGCGACTCGTCTCGGCGTCGAGCCCCGACGGGACCTCGGCACGGGTGCGCGTGGCTGACGTGTGGCATCCGCCCGTCATCACGTTGTTCGTCCCGGACGGCATCCAGCTCGAGGCGCAGGCCACCGGTCGCACGGCGCTGCGCTGAGGCGCGGTCAGCGGCGCCGGGGGATGTAGCGGGGGATCCAGCGCAGGAACCCGAGGGCGCCGACGAGACCGATGACGCCGATGACACCGGTGGCCAGCGCGAGGGAGAACAGCGCCGTCACCGCCGACACCAGCAGCGGAGCCGCGGCGCCGCCCGCGTCGGTGAGCGTGCGCCACGAGCCGAGGAATGCGGCCGGGTCGTGCTGCGGCGCGAGGTCGGCGCCGAGGGTCATCAGGATGCCGCTGGAGATGCCGTTGCCGACACCGAGCACGGCCGCGAACATCGCGAACCACATGGCGGCCTGTGCGGTTTCGTGCGTGAGGGCGAGAGCGATGAATCCGCAGCCCATCAGCAGCATGGCCGGCAGCGCCGCCCACAGCCGGCCGAACCGGTCCATCACCTGCCCGCTCGCGTAGAACAGGGCGAAGTCGAGGGCTCCCGAGACGCCGACGACCAGCGCGATGGTCGTGGCATCCAGTCCGATCGACACACCCCACAGCGGCAGCACGACCTGACGGGCCGAGCGGATCGCCGACAGCAGAGCTGCGGCGGTGCCGAGGCGGGCGAGCACCCGGCGGTGCTGCCACATCGTGCGGAACACCCCCGTCGATCCCTGCGTGAGCACCGGGCCGGTGATCGCCTCGCCGGTGTCTTCGCCGGGCTCCACGGTCACTTCCTCGTCGACGGCCGCACGCGCGGCGTGGGCGGTCGCGCCCGACGTGTGCGCCAGGGCGGCGGCGGCATCCTTCTCGGGATCCGGCCCGAACGTCACCAGCAGCACGACGCCGACCAGGCACACCAGGGCGAACCAGATCGCCGCGTGCTCGTCGCCGAAGATGGCAAGGAGCGCGGCGGCCACGAACGGGCCGACGAACACACCGAGACGGAACGACCCGCCGAGCATCGACAGCGCCCGGGCGCGGAAGCCCAGCGGGATGCGTGTGGTCATGAACGAGTGCCGGGCCAGCCCGAACACGGCCGCGCAGAAACCGAGGACGAACACCGCGATCGTGAGGGTCGCAAGGTTCGGGGCCAGCACCAGTCCGAGGCTCGCGACGACGGCCGCGCTGCCGCCGATCACCATCGTCATCCGCTCGCCGATGCGCGATACGGCCCAGCCGGCGGGCAGGTTGCCGCACAGCTGGCCGACCACCAGGGACGACGCGACGAGGGCGGCAAGAGCGACCCCGGCGCCCAGCTGCGAGGCGATCACCGGGATGAGGGGGATGACGGCGCCCTCGCCGAGCGAGAACAGGAGCGTCGGCCCGTAGATCATCGGGCCGAAGCGCCACAGCACCGTGCCCACGCGCAGCGTGCCTCCGCGCAGGGACTCGGCATCGTGGGACATCGCATCCACGATAGTCTGGAGTGTCATGCTCGAACTCGATCTGTCTGCCGACATCCACGACCTGCGCTCCACCTTCGCCGAGATCAAGGCGGTGGTGGACGTGCCTGCGCTGCAGGCCGACATCGAGCGCCTGAGCGCCGAAGCCGGCGCCCCCGACCTCTGGGACGACGTCGAGAAGGCGCAGAAGGTCACCAGCGCCCTCAGTCATCGCCAGGCCGACCTCAAGCGCGTCACCGAGATCGAGCAGCGCCTCGACGACCTCGAGGTGCTCGTGGAGCTCGCCGTCGAGATGGAGGACGAGGACTCGGCCGCCGAGGCCCGCCGGGAGCTCTCCGACCTCGAAGACACGATCAGCCAGCTCGAGGTGCAGACGCTGCTGGACGGCGAGTACGACGACCGCGCCGCGGTCGTGACGATCCGCTCGGGCGCGGGCGGCGACGACGCCACCGACTTCGCCGAGATGCTCATGCGCATGTACCTGCGGTGGGCCGAGCGGCACAAGTACCCGGTCAAGGTGATGGACACCTCGTACGCCGAGGGCGCCGGCATCAAGTCGGCCACGTTCGAGGTCGACGCGCCCTACGCGTACGGCACCCTGTCGGTCGAGGCCGGCACACACCGCCTGGCCCGCATCAGCCCGTTCGGCTCGGCCGACAAGCGGCAGACGAGCTTCGCGGCCGTCGAGGTCATCCCGGTCATGGAAGAGGCGGTCGAGGTCGAGATCCCCGAGACCGAGATCCGCGTCGACGTGTTCCGCTCGTCCGGCCCCGGCGGCCAGTCGGTCAACACGACCGACTCGGCGGTGCGCCTCACGCACATCCCCACCGGCATCGTCGTGTCGATGCAGAACGAGAAGTCGCAGATCCAGAACCGCGCCGCCGCGATGCGCGTGCTGCAGACCCGCCTGCTGCTGCTCAAGCGCGAGGAAGAGGCCGCGAAGAAAAAGGAGCTGGCCGGCACGATCACCGCCAGCTGGGGCGATCAGATGCGCTCGTACTTCCTCTACGGGCAGCAGCTGGTCAAGGACCTGCGCACCGGCTACGAGGTCGGCAACCCCGCTCCCGTGTTCGACGGCGACCTCGACGGCTTCATCGCCGCCGGCATCCGCTGGCGCAAGCGCAAGGACGACGAGGACTGATCCGCCTCGGCGCGGTGTCGCTGCCCCCATCGGCACGTATCGCGTTTAGGCTCGTTGAGCCATGATCCGGTTCGAGAACGTCACCAAGCGGTATCGCGGCACCTCCAAACCCGCACTGAACGATGTGGACTTCGAGGTGCAACGCGGAGAGTTCGTCTTCCTCGTCGGCCCGTCGGGGTCCGGCAAGTCCACCTGCCTGCGCATGATCCTGCGCGAAGAGACGCCCAGCGAGGGGCGCGTCGTCGTGCTCGGTCGCGACCTGCGGGCCCTGTCCAGTCGCAAGGTGCCGTATTTCCGGCGGCACATCGGGGCGGTGTTCCAGGACTTCCGGCTGCTGCCGACCAAGACGATCTTCCAGAACGTGGCGTTCGCGCTGCAGGTCATCGGCGCCTCGCGCGCGTTCATCCGCCAGGCGGTGCCCGAAGCTCTCGCGCTAGTGGGCCTGCAGGACAAGGGCAAGCGCCTGCCGCACGAGCTGTCAGGCGGTGAGCAGCAGCGCGTGGCGATCGCGCGTGCGATCGTGAACCGCCCGCAGATCCTGCTCGCCGACGAGCCGACCGGAAACCTCGACCCCGCGACCTCGGTCGACATCATGCGGCTGCTCGCGCGCATCAACGCGACCGGCACGACCGTCGTGATGGCCACGCACGAGGCCGGCTTCGTCGATGAGATGAAGCGCCGCGTCATCGAGCTGCACGAAGGCGACCTGGTCCGCGACGAGCGGCACGGCGGCTACGGCGACACGTCGAGCCTGCCGAGCCTGGCCCCCGGACCCGAGCGGGGTGCGGCGTCGGTGGCGGCGCTGACCGCCGTGCTCGAGGTGCACCGCGAGACCGTAACGGGGCCGGTGGCCGCGTCTGGGCAGGATGCCGCGGCTACGCGTCCTGTGCAGGCCACCCCCGCACGGCCGGCCGGCGATGCCGCGACGAACGCCCCGTCCGTGCCGGTGCCGCCTGCTGCCGTCGCCCCCGCCCCCGTGAGCCGGACGCCTCCGACGCCCGTGCCCCCGCCGCCGGTCGCCGACGTGGACTTCGACCTCGACGAGCTCGGCCTCGCCGACCGACTGGGCCTGGACGACGGCGAAGACGAAGTGGGGCCGACGCGATGAGGGCCGGACTGATCCTCGGCGAGGCCCTCAACGGCCTGCGCCGCAACGCGTCGATGGTGATCTCCATCGTGCTCGTCACGTTCGTGTCGCTGACGTTCGTGGGGGCGGCGATCCTCATGCAGGCGCAGATCGGCACGATGCGCGACTTCTGGACCGGCCGCGCGCAGGTGCAGGTGTCGATGTGCGTCGACGGGGCGCGGGAGGCCACGTGCGACCAGGGAGCGGCGACCAAGGCTGAGATCCAGGCCGTGCGCGACCGCTTGGACGGGGCCGGACTGAAGCCGCTGATCAGCAAGTACCGGTTCGAGACCCCCGATCAGGCCTACAAGAACGCGCTCCAATTGCTCGGCAGCGACTACAAGGACATCCTCGCGCCCAGCCAGTTCGGCGCGAGCTTCTACGTGAACCTGGTCGACCCCGAGAACTCGGCGGTGATCACCGAGGCGTTCGCCGGCAAGAAGGGCGTGCAGTCGGTGCAGGACCAGATGGAGCTGCTGCAGCCGCTGTTCTCGGCGCTGACCGTCGCGACCTACATCGCCGTCGGCATCGCCGGGCTCATGCTCATCGCCGCGGTGCTGCTGATCGCGACGACGATCCGGCTGTCTGCGTTCGCCAGACGCCGGGAGCTGCGCATCATGCGGCTGGTGGGGGCATCCAATCGGTTCATCCAGACCCCGTTCATCCTCGAGGGCGTGTTCGCCGCGCTCATCGGCTCGGTGCTGGCAGGCGTCGCGGTGTGGGCGGGCGTGCAGTTCGGCGTGCACGGGTACCTGCGCTCGCGCGTCGACTTCATCACCACCTGGGTGGACATGCGCGATGTGGCATACGTCGTGCCGATCCTCATCGTCATCGGCGTGGTCCTCTCAGCGGTGTCGGCGGGCTTCGCGATCCGGCGGTGGCTGCGGGCGTAGCCGGCAGGGCCCGTGGGTTAGACTGATGGGCTGCCATCCGCCGTGCGGGTGCGGCATCCATCATCGAATCAGGGAGAGTCATGCCCAGGGAACGCGGCGAGAAGGTCGTGGCGACCAACCGTCGCGCGCGTCACGACTACACGATCGAGAAGACATACGAGGCCGGTCTCGTACTCACCGGCACCGAAGTCAAGTCTCTGCGCGAGGGCCGGGCGAACCTCACCGACGGGTACGCGTACATCGACGGCGGCGAGGCGTTTCTGGACGCGGTGAACATCCCGCAGTACCTGCAGGGCAACTGGACGAACCACGCCGCCAAGCGCACGCGCAAGCTGCTGCTGCACAAAGAGGAGATCGTGCGACTCTCGCACGCGGTGGCCGCCGGCGGCTACACCCTCGTGCCGCTGAGGCTCTATTTCTCGGACGGTCGCGCCAAGGTCGAGATCGCGGTCGCCAAGGGCAAGCGCGAGTACGACAAGCGTCAGTCGCTGCGCGAGAAGCAGGACCGGCGCGAGGCCGAACGCGCGATGCGCACCCGGAACCGCCTCGGCGAGTAGTCAGACGATCGGCTCGACGTCGCGAGTCTCGGCGGCCGGGTGGTCGCTGAACGCCGTCTTCGGCACCACCAGCAGCAGGGCCGCGGCGGCGAGGGCCGTGATGCCGCACACCACCCACACGGTCACGTAGCCCGCGAACGATCCGGCCGTGGCATCCGCCCCGCCGGCGATCCCCTGCAGCAGGGCGATGCCGAACACGCACGACGCGATCGCGCCGCCCACCGTCTTGACCGAGTTGGTCAGGCCCGTGGCGACGCCGGTCTGGGTGTGCGAGGCGGCGGATGCCGCAGCCGCCGGCAGTGCGGCCACCAGAGCGCCGGAGCCCACGCCGACGACGACCATGTTGACGATGACCTGCAGGTACGTGCCGTGCAGCGGCAGGAACAGCAGGAAGCCGGCGCCCACCAGCAGCGCCGCCACGATCAGCGCGATGCGCGGCGTGGCCAGGCGTGCGGCCAGCGGGTATGCGAGGGCGCCGGCGATCATCGCGATCAGGTAGACGCCGATGATCAGCGACGTGGCGAAGCCCGAGGTGCCCAGGCCGTAGCCGTAGACCGCCGGGTCGGTGCGGGCGAATGTCGACAGCGGCGCCTGGGCGCCCAGCACGCTCACGCCGAAGAGGCCTGCCGTGAGGAATACAGGGCCGAGCGCGGGGGAGCGGAACATGCGCACGTCGATCAGCGGGTCGTCCTGCCGCAGCTCCCACAGCGCGAACGGCACGATCAGCGCGACGCCGAGCGCGGCCACGAGCCACGACAGCACGTCGCCCGGGCCGTTCAGGCGCAGCAGGCTGAGCCCACCGGTGAACGCGATCAGGGCGAGCGAGATGAGCACGACGCCCACCGTGTCGAACACGCCGCCGGTGGGCTCGGGCGACTCGCGCACGCCGAACAGGACGACGAAGAAGCAGACCACGATCATCACCGCCGGCACCAGCAGCACGATCCACAGCGGCAGGACGTCAACGAGCGCGCCGCCGGCGAGGGCGCCGATGATCGCACCGCACTCGAGCGCCGCCACCAGGAACCCCGCCGCGCGCGCCGTGATCGTCGAGCGGCCTTCCATCCGCCGCGCGCGCGACCAGATGAGCGCGATCTCCAGCGGCAGCCACACCACGTAGAAGCCCATCAGAGCCCAGCCGGCGAGGAACACCGCGAACGAGTCGGTGAACGGCAGGACGAAGGATGCTGCGGCCGTGATCGCCGTCGAGATCAGCAGCATCCGCTTGTGCCCGATCATGTCGCCGAGCTTCGCGAAGGCCGGCACGACCAGGGCGGACAGCATCAGCTGGGTGCCTTCGAGCCAGTTCACGTCGGCGTCGTGGATGCCCAGATGCCGGGCGATGTTCGTCAGCATGGGTGTGTAGTAGCCCTGCAGCACGCCGCTGGTGAACTCGACGAACGCGAGGAAGCCCACGATGCCGGCGAGGGTGCCGATCGAGACGCGTGCGGTGACAGCGCGAGCGGACGTGTCGCGACGCATCATGCGCGCTCCTTTGCGGCTGAGGACTCGGGTGCGATCACTCTAACCGTTCGATGAGCGCGCGATGGAACCGCTCCCCGCGCACGAGCGACGCGATCTCGACCCGCTCGTCCACGCCGTGGATGCTCGCGCGCTGCGCCGCCGACATTTTCAGCGGGGCGAACCGGTACACCGCCGGCGAGAATCGGTGGAAGTGCCGGGAGTCGCCGGCCTGCATCATGATGTACGGCACGGCCGCGGCATCCGGATACGACACCCGGAGCGCCGCGGCCAGCGCCCCGAACGCGGCGTCGTCGGCCGGCGATTCGGGGGACGGGTCCGATCCCTCGAGCAGCTCGACGCGCACCTTGCGGTCGGCGACGCGTCGCCGGACGCGCCGCAGGGTCGAGGCGACCGTCTCGCCGACGGCGACGCGCAGGTTCACGGTCGCCGCGGCCTGCGACGGCAGCACGTTGGCGGCCGTGCCGCCCGACGACATCGTGGCGGCCACGGTCGTGCGCACGAACGCCGCAGGCTCGCCGCCCATCGCCGCGAACACACGCGCCGACAGCCACGGCCAGGCGGCCAACAGCCGGTAGAGCGGACGCGCCGGCGCCGATGCATGCTCGGCGAACACGCCGAGCATGCGCGAGATCGCGGCCGGGGTGCGCGGACGGAACGTGCGTGCGTCCAGCCGATCGACGGCGCGGGCGATGCGTCGTACGGCCGTCATGCGCGGGGGAGCCGACGCGTGACCGCCCTCGCCGCGGGCGCTGAGCCTGATCGTCATGACGCCCTTCTCGGCCAGGCCGATCATGGCGGCGTCGCCCGTGACGAACGGCAGCGGCGCGTCCACGACTGCACCGCCCTCGTCGAGCACGAGCCACGGGATCTCGCCTCGGGATCGGAAGGATGCCGCGATCCGCTGCGCTGCGCTGCCGTAGGTCTCTTCGTTCCCGCCGAACGACAGGCACACATCGCGCGCAGGCGTGAACCCTGCGGCCAGCAGGTTCTCGACGGCCTCGAGGATCACGATGAGCGGTCCCTTGTCGTCGAGCGCGCCGCGGCCGAAGACCCACCCGCGGTCGATGCGGCCCGCGAACGGAGGATGCGTCCACGCCTCGGACCCGTCGACGGGCACGACGTCGAAGTGCGCCATGAGCACGAGCGGGGCGTCGCCGGTACGGCGGCCCGTCCAGCGGAAGAGCAGTCCGAGGTCGGTGTGGCGGGTGAGCTCGAGATGCTCGTGCACGAGCGGGTAGAGCTCGCGGATGAGTGCGATGAAGGCGTCGAAGGGCTCCATGCCGCGCTCGTCGAGTTCGGCAGAGACGGTGGGCAGACGGATCATCTGCGCGAGGCGATCGGCGATGCCGGGGCGTGGGGCGACGGTCGAGTCGGTCATCGGGCGATGAACCTCGCCTCGACGGCGGCGGAGACGGTGATGTCGTCCGGCTGGAGATCGATCGCAGGGACGCCGGCGACGTTGTCGAAGCTCGCCCTGGCCATGCGCGGCGTCGGCTGGTGCGTCTCGTGGCCGAGCAGGCCGAGATCGGCGATCTCGATCGGCACGATGTCGTTCAGCCCCAGAGCGTGCGCGTATGCGGTGGCCCGTTCGACGGCGACCTGCACCGCCGCGATCGCGACCTCGCACTCGAGTGCGATCCGCGTGTCGTGCGTCAGTTGCCATGCGATCTCGCCGACCTGCACGCCATCCCGCTCGGCGATATCGGTCAGCCACCGGCTCAGCGCCGCGAAGTCGGTGAAGGTCGCCGCGAATCCGACCGTCGCGTGATGCACCGGAGACAGCCGCTTGCCGTCGGCGTTCCATGGGCGTTCGGCCCACACCGCAGCGCGCCCGCTTGACCAGTCGGCGAGGCCTCCGCCGGCTTTTCGCGCGGCGAGGTCGTCGCGGATCGACGCCGACAGCGCAGCGATCGAGTCGACGACGGTGCCGCGACCAGTACCCTCGCTGTGCGCGGAGACGTGGGCGACGGCCTCTTCGGGGGCGCGTCGGACCTCATGTTCGCCGCGGACCGTGATCGTGACATCGGGCATGTTCCCGAGCCTAGAGTGCGTCGCCGCGAGACGGGTCTGCACGTGCTGCGGGCGATGGTCGAGTGTGCGGAGGCGGATCAGTACGAGGCGAATCGGGCGATCGCCCGGCGGGCGGAGCAGCTGGCCGACAGCCTGGATTTCGCCCGGGATAACCCAGGCTTGTCTGTGGACGACGTGCTCGGGGTGTGGGTGTCGAGCAGGTGGAGTCGGCGCAGTGGTGTGCGGGCCGTCGAAGGACGTCCGGGCGGCGTTCCGGTCGCTGACGTCCGCGGCGCAGCACATGGCCAAGTCCGACCGGGAGGACCGTACGAGGGATCAGTTGCGGGCGGACCTGGCCGTGGACCGGCTGCTCAGCCCCGGCGGCGACCACGCCGTGACGACGAAGGTGTTCGTCACCCACCCCGATGATCCACCCTTCTGACGTCTCGCGGTGCTCCGCAGGAATTCCGGATGCCGCGGATCCGTTGTAAGCTGTGATGCTCGGGTGCCACGGCATCCGATTGGCAACTCCACACGGTGACAGCGGCCGCTCCACTCGGAGCATGCACGGGGATGATCGGTTTCGACGTCGCCTGTCTATTCACGAGAAGCGGGCCGAGGATGCAGGGTTATCTCGCGAACGCTCCCTGCAAAACAATAAGTGCCAATGCAAAGCGCACTGACTTCGCCCTCGCTGCGTAAGCGAGCCCGATAGTCCGTCAGACCGTATGTGATTCCGGTACGGATCCTGGCGTCATCTAGGAATCTTGCTGTGCGGCGGCGTCTGGACGTCGTACGGGACTTCTCCCAGACTGGGCCTGTCGACTTGGGTGTCTGTGACAAAGGTCGGGGCCGAGCAGAACGTCTGCACAGACTGCGCCCGGAGAAGGCGTGGAGATTCAGCGACGGACGGGGGTTCGATTCCCCCCATCTCCACGGACCCGCTGTCACCGAAAGAGGACCCGAACACCGCGCAGGACGCGGCGTTCGGGTCTTTTTTCTTGACGGCCGATGAGGCGGTGATGTGCGGGATGCCTCAGCCGCGCGCCTCGGTCGCCCACACCGTCGCGACCGGAATCGGTCGGCCGAGGATGTTCTCGGCGGCACGATGGCCCGACAGCATCGCCGCGGGCACCGTCGCCGGGTCGTCGGTCCACGTGGCCTCGCCCGCGATGTGCAGCACACCGGCCACCGGGGTCGCGAGCACGTCATGGTCGTCGGTCGTCGAGCCGACCACCATGTAGGCATACGCGCCCCGTGCGAACGGATCGTCCTGCCAGGCGGTGACGTGCGCCCGAGTCGGCGACGGCACGTCGTCGCCGTACAACCGGCGCAGCTGCGCCATCACCGAGGCGACGACTCGGCTCGGCGGCCAGGTGCGGATCGCCGCCGCCGCGGGTCCCGCCGCGAACGTCAAGAGCGCGGGAGTGCCGTCGATCGCGGTCAGGTCGTACCAGGAATGCCACCAGGAGCCCTGTGGCCCCTGCTGACGGATCGCGTAGACCCCGGCATCCCAGAATCTCTTCTCGAACCGCAGCACGATCTTCTCGAACGCGTTCATCCGCAGCCGGCCGAGCGCGCCCGCGACCGGCTCGGGCAGCGGCGGCTCGATGACGAAGTCATCGGAGCGCAGCACGCCGACGGGCACCGTGATCACGGCATGATCGGCCGTCATCGTGCCGTGTTCGGTCGTCACGGCGACGCCCTCGGGCGACCACCGCACACGATCGACCACCTGCCCGAGGCGGATGTCGAGTCCTTCCGCCAACCGCATCGGCAGCGCGTCGTATCCGTCGGGAAAGACGACCTCGTCCCCATCCACCGTGTCGTCGTCGAGACCGTGCGCGGCGAGGTCGTCGATCCACGCGCCGTACTGCTCTTCGGTGCGGTGCTGCTGGAACTCCCGCACCCGCTCGGCGCGCGCGCCATCCCACCCCCGATCGGCCAAGGTCGTCTCGGTCACGTCGCGGTACGAGGCATCCGGCCCCGCAGCGGCGATCACCGCGGGCAGGGCGGCATCGATGACGCGGATGTCGTCGGCGAATGCGCGCACCGCTGCAGCGTCGAGTCGACGCGCGTCAGGGCCGAAGTACGCGATCGGGCGACCGTCGGGCTGGTAGCTGCCGACCGTGAACTCCGCCGTGCGCATGCCGAACGCGGCGGCGGCCGCCGCGACCGGGCTGTCCGTGACACCGTGGATCCACGACGCGCCCAGGTCGGTGACGAGCCCATCGACGCGGTCGGTCCAGACGCGGCCGCCGATCCGGTCGCGCGCCTCGAGCACGACCGCATGGCGTCCTGCGGCCGCCAGCAGCCGCGCCGTGGTCAGGCCGGCGACGCCGGCGCCGATCACGATCGTGTCGATGCGGTCCACGCCGACTCCTCTCGGCCGTCGGTCACTTCGACGGCGGCCACTCGACCAGCAGCAGGCCCTGCTTCGTGTCGGCGAACGTGATCTGACCGGCGCCCAACCGGTAGGTCATGCCGTACCCCTGGTCGTCGGCGTTGAGGATCATGTCACCGGTCGCGGTGATGTAGGTGACGCCGCTCTCGGTGAACTTCCGCCACCCCGAATCGACGAGCGTCGCCGTCACCTTCTTCACCTGGTCCGCCGTGATCGGTGCCCAGCCGTACACCTGGACCTGGTCGCTGGCGACCTTCCTGTCGCCCCACGTGCACTGGATACCGCCCGGCAGCTCGATGTCGCCCACGTAGAACGGGTCTTTTCGGGCAGACCATCCCGCTGTGGCGAAGGCATCCACCGTCGACGACGGGATGATCGTGTCGCAGGTGGGGTCGCCCGCCGGCGTCGGATTGTCTCCCGATCCGCTGACGGTCGCGGTGGGCTGCGGCTGCGAGGCGGCGCCGGTCGACGTCGGCACAGGGGGCGACGAGGTGCAGCCGGCGAGCGTCAGCGCCACGGCGATCGCGACGGCGATGAAGCCTGCCCGGACGTGGATACGCGTCATGCGGAGTGCTCGCCGTCGATCAGGCGCAGGTACGCATCGTGCAGGACGCCGTTGGTCGCCAGCGACGACCGGGTGTCGATCACGTCGTTGCCGTCGATGTCGGTGAACCGGCCGCCGGCTTCGCGGACGATCGGCACGTGCGCGGCGACGTCGTACTCCTTGACGTCGAACTCCGCGACCAGCTCGAGGCGCCCCTCGGCCAGCAGCATGTACGGCCAGGCGTCGCCGTAGCCGCGGTCGCGCCACACCGCGCGACTCAGTCGCAGCAGGTCGTCCGCGCGCCCGACCTCGTCCCACTGGCCGATGCTCTGGAAGCTGACCGATGACGCCGCGACGTCGTCGACGGTGGAGACATGGATGCGGCGGGCCGAGGCATCCGGTCCGTTCGTCCACGATCCGCTGCCCGTCGCGCCCCACCACCGCCGCCCGATCGCCGGCTGACTGACGACGCCGACCTGGGGGACGCCGTCGACGGCCAGAGCGATCAGGGTCGCCCACATCGGGATGCCCTTGAGGTAGTTGGCCGTGCCGTCGATCGGGTCGATGATCCACTGCCGCGAGCCCGAGCCCGCCTGGGCACCGAACTCTTCGCCGAACACGCCGTCCGCAGGGCGCGCGGCCGCGAGGAGCTCGCGGATCGCACGCTCGGTGGCGAGATCCGCCTCGGTCACGTGGGTGGCGTCGGCCTTGAGTCTGACGTCGAGATCGGCGGCGTCGAAGCGGCTCATCGACACCGCGTCGGCGGCGTCGGCGAGGCGCAGGGCGAGGGCGAGATCGTCGTCGAACACGGCCGCACCGGGCGAGGGGGAGGTCACCAGGCAAGGATAGCCGGACGTGCCCATCCCGATTTCGTGCGCGCCCATTGCGGGTGCTAATGTTGATCCTCGTTCGCCGGTAACGGAGAACGACGCGCCTCTAGCTCAACGGCAGAGCAACTGACTCTTAATCAGTGGGTTCTCGGTTCGAATCCGAGGGGGCGCACCCAAGCCCCGGAACTTCGTCGAAGTCCGGGGTCTTCCTTTGCATCAGTTCGGGGTTCACCACGCTGTGGAGCTGTTCACCGTGAGCGAGGCGCAACAGGTTCGCCACCGACTGTGCCCCGTTCCCGTACGTCAGATCCCGCGTGAGTGCGAGAGCGTGCGGTGTCGCGATCACATTCGGCATCGACCGCAGTGGGCTTGCAGCGGCGAGTGGCTCCGAACCGAAGGTGTCGAGCCCCGCCCCGCCCAGACGCCCGTCGGCGAGGGCCGAGATCAGGGACTGCTCGTCGACGACCTCGCCACGACTGACATTGATGAGATACCCGTCTGGCCCAAGCAGGGAGATCTCCGCCGTTCCGATGAGATGGCGTGTCTGCTCGGTCAGGGGGCACAGGATGACCAGATAGTCGGAGAACTCGCACAGTTCTGCCAGTCCGCACAGCGAGACGCCGAGGGCGGCGGCGTCCGCGGTAGAACAGTAGGGGTCAGAGGCCCGCATCTCGATGTCGAACGGTGCGCAGAGACGGGCGAACTCACGGCCGATGTTCCCCAGCCCGACGATTCCCACCCGGCGACGTGCGAGGCCGGGGCCGATGGTCTCCGGACTCACAGCCCAGCTGCCCGACCGAACGATGCGCTGTTTGCCGGACAGGTTGTGCGCCAGCGCCAGCATGAAGGTCAGTGCCGCCGACGCAACGGGGAACCGGACGGCATCGGGAGTGGTCGTCACGGCGATGCCGCGTTCGGTGCACGCACGGAGGTCGATGGCGTCGAGCCCCACGCCGAAGCGGGCGATCAGCTGTAGGCGGGGTGCCCGAGTGAGGAATTCGGCGTCGATGCTCTCACCCATGACGAGAAGGGCTTCGGCGGCGGCCAGCAGGCCAGCATCTTCGTCGTCGGTCAGGTGGCCGAAGCTCGCCTCAACATGCCGATCTTCGAAAAGGGGTCCCAACCCGATGTCGCCGAACATCACGGCGCCGGACTCATCGAGGAAGTCGTCGCTGATGACGACCCGCAACGGCGGACGGCTGACGGGCCGTGCGCACTCCATGGAAGAGGACATGGATAGGAGCGTAAACGTCACCGGCGCCCCGCGTGAGGGGCCGATTCGATGGTGGACGTTTCAGGGCATCCGTGGCTGCTGATCGACGAGATGTTTTCTCAAGCACGACGTTTGGAATGCAATGTCTCGTCTGTCGAGAAGATTCTGGACATGTGCATCGGTCACATTAGGCTTTGACCGGCGCCAGCCGAGGACTCCTCTCGAACCCGCTCGCGATGGGGAACAGGACGTCGCGAGAACCTCGCGGACAGGTGCCGACACAGGAAAGGAAGCAATGATGCTGGACCTACAAGGGGGTAGCTCGTGAGAAAAGGTGCGTTGATGGTCGTCCTCGCGGCGGGGGCTCTGCTCCTCTCCGCGTGCAGCGGCAATGCTGACGCCGACCCGAATGGCGCAGGTGACGGTGCCGCGACGGCCCCGCTCCACGCCCAACTGCCCAAGCGCATCCAGGATGCGGGCAAGATCGTGGTGGCGAACCCGCTCTCGAACCCGCCATATGCGTTCAAGGATGCGGACGGGAAGACGCTGCACGGCATCGCTCCCGACCTCGCGAAGTCCCTCGAGCCGTTGCTCGGTGTGACCTTCGACTGGCAGGACACTCCGTTCCCCGGTCTGATCCCCGGTCTTCAGTCGTCGAAGTTCGACATGATCTGGGGCAGCATCACCGACACGAAGGAACGCGAGCAGGTCATCGACTTCGTCGACTACGAGAAGGACGGTGCCGTGCTGCTCGTCGCCGCTGACAACCCCGACGACGTGTCCGACATCGAATCGCTCTGCGGGCTGAATGCCTCTGCGCTGGCCGGCTCCGTGCAGGTGAAGCTGCTCTCGGACCAGTCGGCGAAGTGTGTCGCCGGCGGCGAGAAGGAGATCACGGTCAAGGAGTACAGCAGCGTCGCGGACGCGCAGGTCGCGATCCGCAGCGGTCAGGTGTCCGTGTTCTTCGCCGGAATGGGTGCCGCCCTGTACCAGGTCGAGACCGCCAAGGACTCGTCCGGAAAGCCGGAATACGCCGTCGCCGGTCCGGTCTACAACGCGCAGATCTACGGCGCCGGGTTCCGCAAGGACGACACAGAGCTTCGCGACGCCATCCAGGCCGGGATCAAGAAGGTCATCGAAGACGGCACCTATGACAAGATCATGGGCTCCTACGGACTGAAGGACGCCGCGATCACCGCTGACGAGGTCGTGGTCAACGGAGGCATCAGCTGACGCCGAAACGATAGCCTCTCATGAGGTCAGAGGGCGGTGCGAGATCCTCGGTGCGATGCGCCCGCGGTCTCGCATCCGCCCTCTGATCCACTACAGGCGAACGTATGGCCGGTGAAGGATCTCGTTCAAGACGAGCAGCGTTCGGGTGCTGGCGACATGATCCAGAGATTGAATCTCTTCGAGCAACACGGTTTGGAACTCCTCATGACTGCGGGCACGAACCAACAGGACGACATCGATGTCGCCGGTCACCATGAAGGCGAACTCGACGGCAGCGATCTGGAGAAGCTCCTCTCGCCACCGCATCCAGCGACGCTGACCGTGGTGGTTTGCGGTGACCAGCACCAGCGCGGCGATCGGCAAGCCGGCTTTACTCGAGTTGATCGATGCGTTGAAGTGCTCGATCACCCCATCCTCGATCAATTTGTTCATTCGCGTATATGCAGCGGCACGAGAGACGTTTATCTCCGAAGCAAGGGTGGAAACCGATATGCGACCTTCTTCGCGCAGCACATTGAGAATTGCGCGGTCCACGCCATCGAGGATGCGAGGCGGATCTTTGACCTCGACCTTGTCGGATGATTCACGTCTTCCCGTCATGGGCAGAGTCTACATCGACGTGGCCCGCGCATCCCGCGCACTCTTCATGAACCGACCTTTATCACGTCGATATCCGAACAAGATCGTGGACGCGGATAATTGCATGATCGCCCGAAAGGAATCAGATCGATGAATACGACCGGAAATCGGGACGAAGGGGGTGGGTCCGTGACCGTGGCCCCACCGGAAGTGAAGATGACCGCCCGGAAGGTGAAGTATTCGGGTCCGTTCGCAACCGATGCCGTGCCCGTTCGCCGCCCCGGGCAGTGGGTGCTCGCGGTCGTCATCATCCTGTTCACCGCCTGGATGGCGGTCACTTTCTATCAGAACCCGAAGATCGACCATCCCGTCTTCTTCGAGTTCCTCACCAAACCGGTGATCCTCGAGGGTCTGCTGGTGACGATCGAACTGACCGTCATCGCCTCGGTCTCCGCGATCGTCATCGGCATCGTTCTGGCGATGTGCCAGCTGTCGCACAACCCGGTGCTCCGCGCCGCGAGCTGGGTCTACGTCTGGGCTTTCCGCGCGACACCCCTGCTGGTGCTCCTGCTCGTCATGGGGAACTTCGGCCTGTTCTTCGAGTATCTGGGCATCGGAGTCCCGTTCACGGATATCTGGCTCTTCAAGGTGGAGACCAACACGGTCCTCACCGGCTTCGTGGCGTCGGTGATCGCGCTGTCGCTGCACGAAGGTGCATACATGGCCGAGATCATTCGCGGCGGCATCCTCGCCATCGACGCCGGGCAGGGGGAGGCCGCTCGCGCGATGGGGATGCCCAACCGTATGGTCATGCGACGCATCGTCTTGCCGCAGGCGATGAGGGTCATCATCCCGCCGACCGGCAACCAGGTGATCGGGCTGATGAAGGCCAGCTCCCTCGTGTCCGTGATCGCGGGCGGCGATCTGCTGACGGTGGCCAGCAACATCTACGCACAGAACTATCGCGTTCTGGAGCTCCTGTTCGTCGCGACGTTCTGGTATTTCGTGCTGGTCACCGTGATGAGCATCGGCCAGCACGTGATCGAACGCAATCTCGCACGGAAGCAGGTACTTTGACCATGGGCGCAATCACCGAGGTCGTCCGCACGAACCCCGTCCCCGACGACGGCGTCATGGTGCGGGCCGTGGGCCTCCACAAGGCCTACGGCACCAACGAGGTGCTCAAAGGCGTGGATCTCGAAGTGGCACGGGGCGAGGTCGTCTGCGTCCTCGGGCCTTCGGGATCAGGCAAGAGCACGTTGCTGCGCTGCGTGAACCACCTGGAAGAGGCGGACTATGGCCGCGTCTGGGTGCAGGGCCGGCTCGTGGGATACAAGGAGAACAACGGCGTCCTGCACAAGATGCGCGAGGCCGAGCTCTGCGAACAGCGCAAGGACATCGGGATGGTCTATCAGCGCTTCAATCTCTTCCAGCACATGACAGTGCTCGAAAACCTCATGGAGGCGCCGCTACGAGTGCGGGGAGAGAAGCGAGAGGTCGTCAAGGATCGTGCGCTCCGGCTGCTCGAGGAGGTGGGACTGAAGGACAAGCGCGACGCGTATCCCCGTCAGCTCTCGGGCGGCCAGCAGCAGCGGGTCGCGATCGCCCGGGCTCTGGCCATGGAGCCGAAGCTCATGCTCTTCGATGAGCCGACCTCGGCGCTGGACCCGGAGCTCGTCGGAGAGGTGCTCGCCACGATGCGGCGCCTTGCGGAGGCGGGAATGACGATGCTCGTCGTGACGCACGAGATGGGCTTCGCCGCCGAGGCGGCGGATCGTGCGATCTTCATGGACGGCGGCGTGGTGGTCGAGAGCGGCCCGCCGAAGGAGATGATCGCCAACCCGAAGGAAGAGCGAACGAAGCTCTTCCTGTCGCAAGTGCTGTAGACGTCGGCGGCGATGGCCATGCAGGATTTCTCTCTTCGGCAACTCGAGTACTTCGTGGCGGTGGTGGAGGACGGATCGGTCACCGGGGCCTCGCGTCGATTGCGGGTGTCGCCGGGCGGGGTCTCGCTCGCCGTCAGCCAACTCGAGGAGTCCCTCGGGCTGCAGCTCACACTGCGCGTTCGCGGACGGGGCGCAAGTCTCACGTCCGCGGGGAAATGGGTGTATCAGGAAGCGCGTTCCCTTCTCGCGCAGGCCGAAAGCATCCGGTCCGCGGCGCGGACGATACGCGGCGAACTCGTCGGCCCGCTGCGCGTGGGCTGCTTCTCCACGCTCTCACCGTGGCTCTTCCCGAGGATCGCCGCGCATTTCGCACAAATGCACCCCGGAGTGGAGATCCAGCTCGTCGAGGGGCCGGCGCAAGAACTGCGGCACAAGCTGCAGGAGGGCGATCTCGACGTCGCACTGCTTTACCGGAACCACCTGCGACCGGGCCTGATCGGTTCGGAGATCCTTCCCGTGCGCCTCCAGATCGCACTGCATCCCGACCATCCTCTCGCCGCCATGGACGAGATCTCGATCGAGGAGCTTGCCAAGGATGACAACGCGATCCTTCTCAACGTCGAACCCGCCCGGTCGCATGTGGAGGAGCTCATGAGCCGATCGGGGGTCCGTGCGAACGTCAAATGGATGAGCGTGAACCCTGAGACGATCCGGTCCATGGTCGCCCGCGGCCTCGGATACAGCATCATCATGGGGCGTCCGCACAGTGACGTGACCTACGACGGCTTACCGATCACCTATCGGCGGATCGCCGACGACCTTCCGCAGAATGCGGTGGTGATCGCCTACGCGCGAGGGCTTGAGCCGACGCAGAAGATCACGACGCTGATCGAGTACTGCCGGCGAGAGTTCGCGGCCGACGACATGCTGAACGATCGGAAGCCGGCTGCGCAGAACTGATCCCACCGGCCCCACCGTCGTCATCCTCTGTCCGTCACCCACGCCCCGAGTGCGGCGACCGCCGCGGCATTCTCCTCCGCCGTGCCCACGGTTATCCGGACGCCGTTCCCGATAGCACGCAGGAGCACCCCACGGTCCTTGCACGCTGCGACGAGCCCGGCGGACAGGTCCTGCATCGGGAGGAAGAGGAAGTTCGCCTGCGACGGCACCACCGGAAGGCCGAGATCCGTCATCGCGACGTACATGTCGTCGCGAAGTCTGACCACATCGCGTACTCGAGCGCGCAGTTCGGACTGAGACTCGACCGTCAGCGCGGCACACGCCGCAGCCTGCGCGAACGAGTTCAGCGCGAAGGGCGCGATGACCCGTCGAACGTAGCCGATCAGGCTTGCCGGACCCATCAGATACCCGATGCGGAGCCCGGCGAGACCGAAGGCCTTGCTGAAGGTGCGCAGGATGGCCACGTTGTCGTGGTGTGCAAGAAGCGAAAGCGAGTCGGCACCCTCGGGCGAGAACTCGATGTATGCCTCGTCGATGACGACCAGGACATGGGCCGGCACCTGCGCGACGAACTCGGCGATGTCCACCCTGCTTCGCGCACTTCCGGTCGGGTTGTTCGGGTTGCACACGAACACCGCGCGGGTGCGCGGGGTGATCGCCTCGAGCATCGAGGCGAGATCGTTCCGATAGCCCTCGTCGAGCGGTACCGGCACCGGGGTGGTCCCGGCGATGATCGCGGCGTTCGCGTAGTACTGAAAGCTCGGTGCCGGAATGACGACCTCATCGCCGGCGCGGGCGACGGCGGTGACCACGTCGCGGATCAGGCCGGACGATCCGCTGCCCACCGCTATCCGCTCACGGGGCAGGTTCAGGTGGGCCGACAGAGCCTCGATGACATCGGCGCTGCCCATATCGGGATAGCGGTTGACGGTCGCTACGGTCGCGTGAAGGGCCGCCTCCACCGACGGAAGCGGAGGAAGGGCCGACTCATTCGATGCGAGGCGGGCCAGGGGCGCAGCGCTCTGTCGGGACGGACGCCATCCGGGAACGTACGATGGCAGCGCCTCCAGGTCGACACGGGCGAGACTCATGCGCGTGCGCTCGTCTCACGGACCGCTTCCACGGTGGGCTCCGCGATCATGCCCCACGGATCGGGGACGTCCGCCATCGGCACCTCGATCAGCAGTGGACGGCCGGCGCCAGAGGCGTTCCGGATCGCGCCGTTCAAGCAGGCAGGACTCTCGGCCCGCTCATAGTCCACCCCGAAGGCCTGGGAGAGCATCCTGAAGTCCGGGTTGTGGAGGTCGACGCCGAGATTGCGGCCGAAGGTATCGGACTGGATGCGCTGGACGTTGCCGAAGGCCTGGTTGTTGAACACCACGGTCGTCAGACCGATGTCGTACTTCGCCGCCGTCGAGAGCTCCTGCAGACTCCATCCGAAGCCGCCGTCGCCGTTGATGGAGACGACCTGGCGACCGCCTGCGCCGAGCTTCGCTCCCAGTCCCGTGGGGAAGCCGTAGCCCAGCGTGCCCTGATAGCCCGGCGTGACATACGTCGCGGGCTGATAGACCGGGTACGCCAGGCGGGCCGCATATCCGACCTGAGTCAACTCCTCCACGAAGACGCCGTCATCCGGGAGGGCGTCACGGATGGCGGACAGCCATGCGACCTGCGGGGCGATACATGCGAGTGCCGCGAACTCGTCGGAGCGCACGCCCGCGAGGTCGGGTGTATCGGCCCGCTGCGGGATCTCGGCGGTCAGCGCCCGCATGCCGAGGTCGGCGTCGGAGATGATGACTTCGTCGAACTCCCGCGGCGAACCGACGTCCGTCACATCGACGTTGAGCGCGATGAGCTTCTGCCGGCCGCGCCGTGCGACCGGCTCCCCGGCGAGATTCACGAAACGTGTTCCGATCGCGAGGATGAGGTCGGCCTCGGCGAGCACTCTACGGCCGGCGTAGCGCGAGAGAGCGAGCGGGTGACGATCGCTGAGTGCGCCCTTGCCGTTGCGCGTCTTCACGACCGGAGCGCGCAGGCGCTCGGCGAGGGCCTGAAGCGACGCGCTCCCCGCCACCGTGTGCACCCCGCCGCCCACCAGGATGACCGGTCGCGTCGCTGCAGCGATGAGAGCGGCCGCACGCGCAACGGTGTCGGGATCGGGCGTGACCGACACGGCTGCCGCGGGGGAGAGCGCGGATGCAGTGGTGGTCTTCTGCAGGATGTCCGGCGGAATCTCGAGCCCCACCGGACCGGGGCGCCCGGACTTCGCCTGCGCGAACGCCTCCCGCACCAGCTGAGGGATCTGCTCGGGTGAGGTGGCCATGGCCGACCATTTCGTGAGCGAGCGCAGGAGTTCGCTCTGTCCCCGGATCTCGTGCAGCATCCCCACGCCACGCCCGATCGCATCCGAAGGGATCTGGCCGGTGACGCAGACGACCGGGCTGTTCGACGCAAACGCGGTGGAGAGGGCGGCTCCGGCGTTGAGCAGGCCGGGGCCCGGGACGATCATGCAGACACCGGGGGCGCCGTTGACCCGGGCATACCCGTCGGCCATATAGGCCGCACCTTGTTCGTGCCGCGCGGAAACATAGGTGATCTCGTCGACGTGTTGGGCCAGGCCGTCGACAGCGTAGTCGAGTTGAATGCCGGGGACGCCGAATACCGTATCGACTCCTTCGGAAACGAGCTGTTCGCTGAGGAGTTCTCCGCCGGTCTTTTTCGTCACTGACTCTCCGTCCACTGATCTTGCACGGCGAGTAACCGGCTCATTCCATTCTGGAGAGCCTCGGCAATGAATTCAATTGTCAATCGTTGAAGTGGAAGTTCTCAGAATCCGAAAAGGCGAGGGGATTCGCTCTTCCACCACGATGTTCATGATTACTGAATAGCCTCTAAAGGGGTCCGTCATTGAGCGACCGGGTTTTTCATTTAGGCTGAACGCGTTCGGTGGAGCACATCCGGGAGGAAAGCGATTGAGTCAGACATACGAGACCGATGTCATCATCATCGGTGCCGGCCCCGTGGGTCTGCTCGCGGCCGCCGATCTGGATGCCCGGGGCGTGCGCTCGGTCGTCGTCGAGCAGCGCGCGTTCCTCGAGGCGCCGAACGTGAAGTGCAATCACGTGTCCGCGCGGACGATGGAAAGGCTCCGCCTGCTCGGCATGGCCGAGAAGGTGCGTTCGGCGGGTCTACCCGCCGACTACCCGCACGACGTGGCCTTCTGTACGACCCTGGTTGGACGAGAACTCGGCCGCATCCGCATTCCGAGCCGCGCGCAGCGCCGTGCCTCTCCCACGGGTCCGGACACGGACTGGGCGACGCCCGAACCGCCGCACCGCATCAATCAGCGGTTCCTCGAACCCGTGTTGATGGAACACGTCGCGGGGCTGACGCACGTGACCCTGCTGACGGAGACGGTCTACTCCGGTCTGACCCAGTCCGACGGCGCCGTCACAGTGACGGCCGAACGCGCCGGCGGGGAACTGAAGATCAGCGGGGCGTATCTGATAGGCGCCGACGGCGGAAGATCTCGGGTCCGCAAGGAGATCGGGGCGAAGCTCCACGGTGACCCGGTGCTTGCCCGGGTGCAGTCCTCCTGGATCCGCGCCGAATCGCTGTACGAATCGATGTCGGTGGGTCCCGCCTGGGGCTACTATGCCTTCAACCCCCGCCGGACCGGTCACGTCTACGCGATCGACGGGAGGACCGAGTTCCTGGTACACAATTACCTCCGTCCGGGCGAGGGCGAGGGCGAGGACACTGACCGGGATGAGGCGATCCGCCAGATCCTGGGCGTCGAAGCCGACTTCCCCTACGAGCTCATCTCGGTCCAGGACTGGGTGGCCCGCCGCCTGGTCGTCGACAAGATGCGGGAGGGTCGCGTCTTCCTCGCGGGCGATGCGAGCCACCTCTGGGTGCCGTACGCCGGCTACGGCATGAACGCCGGCATCGCGGATGTGCTGAACCTGACCTGGCTCCTCGGCGCGGTGATCTCAGGATGGGCGCAGGAGGCGGTTCTCGACGCCTATCAGGAGGAGCGGCTGCCCATCACCGAGCAGGTGTCGCGGTTCGCGATGGGGCATCAGCGGAAGATCGCGCAGAGCGATGTTCCGGACGAGATCGAGGACGACTCGCCGGAGGGGGAGTCCGCTCGCCGTCGGCTCGGGCGGGATGCCTACGATCTGAATGTCCAGCAGTTCGCAGCGGCAGGATTGAATTTCGGGTACTCCTACGATGAGTCGCCGATCATCTGGTATGACGGCGAGCAAGCCCCCGCCTATTCGATGGGAGGCTACACGCCGTCGACCGTGCCGGGCTGCCGGGCACCTCACTTCGTGCTGCCGAACGGCGACTCGCTCTATGACCGGCTGGGCCTGTACTACACGGTGATCGTGCTCGGGGACGCATCCGACCTCGAAGAGCTCGTCCGCGGCGCCGAACGTGCCGGCGTGCCCCTGCAGATCATCGGGGTGCCGTCGGGGACTGCCCCGGTGCAGTACACGAGGCGGCTGACGATGGTGCGGCAGGATCAGCACGTGGTCTGGCGCGCCGACTCCGTTCCCGATGACGTTGACGAACTGTTCCGTCGGCTTGGAGCCGCAGCCCGAACGGCTGCTTAGGATCACGCCATGAACGATGGGACAAAGGTGGAAGAGGGCAACTTCATCGGTGGCTGTCGCGTGGCCGCCACGGGTGCGGGCACGTTCGTGGTCGACGACCCCAGCACAGGGCTGCCGATCGCGCAGGTCGCCCAAGCATCGGATGTCGATGTCGACGATGCGCTTCGCGCGGCGAAAGAGGCCCAGACCGAATGGGCGCGGCGTCCCCTCGATGAGCGCCTCGGTGTCTTGAATCGCTGGGCCGACCTGATCGAGCGGCATGCCGTCGAACTGGGCGCCTTGGAGACCTCGGAGGTCGGCACGCCGACGAGTCAGGTGGAGATGCTGCAGATCGGCCTCGCGGTGCTGGCGATTCGGGCGACGACGCGCGGTGCGGTGGAGGCGATGCGCGAGGAACGCGCCGAGCGTGCGCGAGTGATCAAACAGCCCGTGGGCGTCGTGGCCGCCATCACGCCATGGAACTATCCGCTCTTCCAGACAGTGCTGAAGGTGGCTCCTGCGCTCGCCGCGGGATGCGCGATCGTCCAGAAACCCGCCGAGATCGCGCCCCTCGCGGTGCTGCGCGCAGCAGAACTCGCAGTTGAGGCGGGCGTGACCGCCGGCGCATACAACGTGGTCAACGGTCCTGGCCCGTCGGTGGGCCAAGCTCTCGCAGGGCATCCGGCCGTGGACATCGTCTCGTTCACGGGATCGTTCCGCGGTGGCAGTGCCGTTGCCGCCGCCGCGGCGACGAACTGTCGTCCGGTTGCGCTCGAACTCGGCGGCAAGAGCGCGACCATCGTGCTCGATCCCGGCGAGGCAGAGGCCGCGGCCCGGTTCACCTGGAACAGCGCGACGCAGAACACGGGGCAGACCTGCGCAGCACTGAGTCGTCTCATCGTTCCGAGGGATCGGCTTGACGATGTGATCGCTGCGATCCAGTCGGCGATCGACGCGACCGTGCTCGGCGACGCGCACGCGACGGAGACCACCCTGGGGCCCGTGATCAGCCGTCAGCAGCGAGACCACATCATGCGCATGCTGGGTGCGGTCGGAGATGACGGCAATCGCTTCATCGGCCGCTCGCCGTTCGACGTCCCTCTGCCCGAGAACGGGTGGTTCGTGCCGCCCACAGCGATCGTCATCGAGAACCGGCGATCAGAGGTCGCCCGTGAAGAGATCTTCGGCCCCGTGCTCTGCGTCGTGCCGTTCGACGGCGAAGAGGACGCGCTGGCCGCTGCCGAGGGCACGGATTACGGGCTGATCGCACGCGTATGGACGTCCGACGATGACGCGTTCGCCCGCTTCGCCGAGCGGATGCGGGTGGGAAGCGTTCTGCGAAACGACACGCCGACGGACTGGTCGGCACCGTTCGGGGGCGTCAAGAACTCCGGCTACGGCCGAGAGCGCGGCGCCTGGGGCGTGAGCGAGTACCTCGTCGACAAAGCGATCCACGACTGAGCATCAGAGCGGAGCACACACGTGAGAACCATCGGGGTGGCCCTCGGCGAGGCCCTCATCCAGCAGCATTCCGGACCCGTCTTCGCCGTGGCCGGCAGTGGCAATTTCCCGTTCCTCGAGACGTTCCGGCAGCTCGGCGGCCGTTACGTGGCGGTGAACCACGAGTCGGGTGCGGTCACGATGGCGAACGGGTGGGCCCAGGTGTCGGGTTCTCCCGGAATCGCCTCCGTGCACCAGGGACCGGGCTTCACGAACGCCCTCACCTCCTTGATCGATTCGGCGAAAGAGCGCACGCCGCTGGTGTTCATCACGGCAGAGGTGCCGGCCGACAAGCGTCTGCACCACCAGTACCTTCCGCAGAGCGAGGTACTGGCGGCATTGGGCACCGATCTCACCGAAGTGCGCCTCACAGACCAGGACGTACCCGCCGCAGTCCTCGCCCGTGCACTGGAGATCGCCCGTTCCGGCCCGCGGGTGGTGGTCCTCTCGGTTCCCATCACGCTGCTCGGACGGGATGCCCGGCAGGCGACGCCGCATGCACCGTCACCTGCCCCGGAGGTGAAGTCCGCGTCGCAGGATGCGGTCGACAGGGTCGCCGACCTGCTGTCGACCGCACGGCGCCCCGTGCTCGCGGTCGGTCGAGGAGGGCGAGCTGCGCAGCCGCAGATCGCGGCGCTGGCGCAGAAGACGGGCGCATCGATCGTCACCAGCCTCGCCGGCGACGGCATGTTCGAGGACAGTCCTCAGCTGGTGGGATTCATCGGTGGTTTCGCTCGCCAGCAGACCCTCGACGTCATCACGGACGCGGATGTCATCCTCGGCTTCGGTACCTCGTTCGACAACTGGTCCACCATCGGCGGCTCGTTGCTCGCAGGCGCGGACCACGTGGTCAGCGCCGCGCTGGCCGCCCCGGCCTCGGATCGGGCGGAGTGGATCGAGAGCGACGCCGCCGACTTCGCCGGTCGTCTCGTGCAGGCCGTCGCGAAATCGGCGGCGAAGCAGGATCCCCCGACGCGCACAGCGGACGAGCCGGCGGGTGCCGATCCGTTCTCCCATCCGCGCGAGCTTCTCCGGCGGATCAACGCGTTGCTGCCGACTCCTCGAACCATCGCTCTGGACTCCGGTCAGTTCATGGCCTGGGCGGGCATGTTCCTGCGCGCGCAGCGCGACGGGATCTACCTCGTCGGGCAGGGCTTCCAGTCCGTCGGCCTCGGTCTTGCGCGCGGGATCGGCGCCGCTGTCGCAGACGCGGATCGAACCACGGTCGTGGTCTGCGGCGACGGAGGCTTCTACATGGGGTTGTCCGATCTCGAGACCGCGGCTCGCGAACGAGTGCCCCTGCTCGTGATCGTCGTGAACGACTCCGGGTACGGGGCGGAAGTGCATGACTTCGGTCCGCATGGATGGACGACGGGCGTCGCCCGGTTCCCGCTGCGCGATATCGCGTCCGTGGCCGCGGGAGTGGGGATCGACTCGGCGGTGATCGAATCGATCGACGAGCTCGAGCGGCACCTCGGGAAGCTTCCGCTGGACGCTCCGCTCGTGCTGGACTGCAGGATCGACAAGACGATCAACGCCGCGCACAGCATGACCGAAGCCGGCGCACGACACTGGAGCAAATAGGCCGGTTCACGCGGCGGCGTCGCCGTCCGGCACCGCGGTCACGGTGCCGGCGGTGCCGTCGACGCGGACGAGCATGCCGTCGCGCAGGACCCGGGTCGCATCTCCGGTCCCCATGACCGCGGGCAGCCCGTACTCGCGAGCGACGATCGCGGCGTGCGAGGCCGGGCCGCCGGCATCGACCACGACGGCGGCCGCGCGCTGGAACAACGGCGTCCACGCCGGATTCGTGAAGGGGCAGACGAGCACCTCGCCGGTGTTCAGCCGAGCGAAGTCCTCCACGTCGCGCACGACGCGCACCCGCGCGGTGACGACTCCGCCGCCGCCGGAAAGGCCATGCACCAGCGCGTCGTCGTCGACGGCGGTCGGGCCGCGGTCGATGTTCAGCAACGGCACGGATCGCAGCGCCTCGCGCCGCCGCGCGCGGTCGACGACGACGTCGGTCAGGGTGTGCGCGGCCGCCCCGTCCACATCGTCGAGGGCCTCGATCTCTTCGAGTCGCAAGTGGTAGACGTCCTCGGCCGCAGCCAGCACGCCGGCTTCTTTCAGACGGCGGCCGATCTCGAGCAGAGCCTCGCGCAGGCCCGGCATCAGCTGGGTGAACAGCACGTGCGAGTCCTCGCGGAACGCCACCGCCCTGGCCGCACGGTCGACGCGGTCGCGCATCCGCGCCCGTCCGCGCGGAGACCGGATGCCGCGCAGCAGCGCAGCTGCGGCATCCCGGCTCTTCACCGCGTCCGACCGCTCGGGGGCGTCGTCCAGCAGCAGCCGGACCAGCGCCAGGACCGATGCGGGGCGTTCGCCCAGCGTCGGCGACGTGATGAGGATCGGGCTGGTCGTCTCGCGGTAGCCGTATGCGGCCAGCCAGCCGTCGAACGCCTCGGCGAAGCGCGGGTCGCGGCGAGCGGCGTCGAGATCGCCGTCCGCGACTGCGCGGGCGGTGGCGGGTTCCGCCGCGGCGACCCGTGCGACCTCGGCCAGGCGGTCATTGCCCTCGGTGGTGAGCGTGCGAACGCCCTGCAGCAGCTCGGGCAGCAGCCGGTCCTTTCCCCGCACGCGCAGGGCGACGGTCAGGCCCAGCAGCGAGAGGCCGGCGGACGGCAGATAGTCGAAGCGCAACCCGGTGACCGGCTCGAGCGCGTCGAGCACGCGGCGGGGCTGCGCGCGCAGGCTCGGCCAGTCGAGCGCGGTCACGTCGAGGTCGGCGAACCGCCTCACGGCGCGGTCGAACGCGCCGACGCGCGCATCGGCGTGCCAGCGCTCGAGCGGAAACCGGTGCGCGCGCCGACGCAGCCGCCACGGCGCGGTGAGCACGCGTGCGCGTGGGCGCGGCACCGGGATGCGCGCGCCGTCGACGATCCCGTCGGTCTCGTGGTACAGGCTGTCGAACACCCCGCCGATGCCGACATCGCCGACGATCCGCGCCATCATGCCCGCCGGGCCGTACGGCAACCACGTGGTCATGTCGATCGGATAGGGGCGCGCGGTCAGGTAGTCGCCGAGCACGGTCGACAGCGTCCGCTGCGCCCGGTTCAACCGCTGCGGGGGCAGCGGCAGTGCGGTCATCGGCCGGGCCTGCACGATCCACGCGGTGTCGTCGACGATCGCCCATTCGATGTCCATCGCGCGCGCGTAGTGCGTCGCGATCGCCGTGCCCAGCGAGGTCAGGCGTGCGACCTGCGCATGCGTGAGCACCGGCGCGCGGCCGGCCGGCACGCTCTCGTGGATGCCCCCGTCGTGGCCGGCGACGACGTGATCGGGGGTCACCGTACCCGACACCACGGCTTCGCCCAGGCCCGGGCTCGCCTCGATCACGACCTCGTCGCGGCGGCCGGTCACCGGGTTCGCGGTGAACATCACGCCCGCGACATCGGCCGGAACCATCCGCTGCACCACGACGGCGATCGTCACCTCGGCGGGATCGATGCCGAGCCGGGCGCGGTAGGCCACCGCCCGGTCGGTCCACAGCGACGCCCAGCAGCGCCGCACGGCATCGGCCACGGCATCCACCCCCGACACGTCCAGGAACGTGTCCTGCTGCCCCGCGAACGTCGCGCCGGGCAGGTCTTCGGCCGTCGCACTGGAGCGGACGGCGACCGGGCCCGAGCCCAGCGTGGCATACGCGCGGTCGAGCTCGCGGCTCAGATCGTCGGGCAGCGCTGCGGTGCGGAGGGCGTCGCGCAGCTGCGCTGCCGTGCCGTGCAGGTCGAGGGATGCCGCGGCCCGCGCGTACGCCGCGGTCGAGATCACGAACCCGTCGGGCACCGGAAGGCCGGCGTAGACGAGTTCGCCGAGGTTCGCACCCTTGCCGCCGGCGACGGCGACGTCGTCGACACCGAGGGATGCGAAGGGGAGGAGCAGCGTGGAGGAAGAGGCCATGGTGACCGCATCGTACTGTCGTGTCGCGACGCCCGGAAGGCGCACCCGCCGAGCGTGCGACGATCCCGTGGACCCCATCGTCCACGCGGTCGCCGTCTCTTATGCGGCGTCGCCCACCAGGACGGCGGCCCCGACCTCCTGCGCGTCGGCCTCATGCAGGTCGATGCGGGCGAGCACCTTGCGGCCCAGTGCCACGGTGAGCGCGGCGATCAGCACCGAGGCGGCGGCGAACAGGTACGGCACCGTGGCATTGAACGCGTGCCACAGGGCGGCGGCGATCGGCGGGGCGACGGCGCCGCCGATGAAGCGGACGGCCGAGTACGACGACGATGCGACGGCGCGGGGCAGGTCCGTGGCCTCCATGACGGCCTCGGTGAGCACGGTGTTCATGATGCCCAGCAGCAGGCCGCCGACCACGATGCAGATGACCAGGGCCATCGCGCTGGCCACCAGCAGCCCCGCCGCGACCAGGTCGATCGCCAGCAGGGGCAGGATGATGAGCATCACCGTGGTCCGCGACATGCGGTGCAGCAGCATCGGGGCGACCCACACGCTCGTGATCGCCAGGGCCACGCCCCACCCGAAGAAGGTCAGGCCGATGCCCATCGCCGAGAACCCGAGGGGGAACGGCGAGAACGCGAGCAGCACGAAGAAGCCGATGTTGTAGAACAGGGCCGTGACGGCGAGGATCGCCAGCGCGGGGATGCGCAGTGCCTTGAACGGGGCCGACAGCGGCACGGGCGCGCGCTTGTCTGCGGGACCGCGCAGAAGCACCAGCACCGCGACGAACGCGATGGCCATCAGCACCACGACGCCGAAGAACGGTCCGCGCCAGCTGATCTCGCCGAGCAGGCCGCCCAGGAGCGGACCGATCGCGATGCCGATGCCCAAGGCCGCTTCGTACAGGATGATCGCCGATTCGCTGCCGCCGCTGGCGGCGCCGACGATCGTCGCGAGCGCGGTGGAGATGAACAGAGCGTTGCCCAGGCCCCATCCGGCGCGGAAGCCGATGATGGCGTCGACGCTGCCGCTGAGCGCGCACAGCAGGGCGAACACCACGATCAGGCCGAGACCGCCCAGCAGCGTGGCCTTGGCGCCGATGCGGCTCGAGATCCAGCTCGTGATGAGCATTGCGGCGCCCGTCACGAGCAGATAGCTCGTGAAGAGCAGTTCGGTCTGCACCGCGTCGGCCTTCAGCGACTCGGCGATCGCGGGCAGGATCGGGTCGACGAGCCCGATGCCCATGAACGCGACGACGCAGGCGAACGCGACGGCCCACACTTGTGCGGGCTGTCGCCAGATCGATCCGGATGGGGAAGCCGATGTCATCGAGTGACTCCTTGAGGGTTGGTGCGGGAGGAGAGGATGCGGGCCACGCGCGAGAGCGCCGCCCAGTCGTCGTCGCCGAGGTCGGCGAACAGCGGCTCGAGCGCATCGCGCAGCTCGATCCGCCAGGCGGCGAGGTCTTCCGCCCCGCGCGGGGTGATGCTGATCACGCTGGCGCGGGAGTCGGCGGGGTCATGGTCGCGACGCACCAGTCCGGCGTCGACGAGCTGACCGACAAGACGTGTCATGCCCGGCTGCGTGGTGCGGCTGGCAGAAGCGAGCTCGCCCAGGCGCAGCGGACCGTCCGACTGCAGGATGCTCAGGGCGCGCCACTGTGCGGAGGGGGCGTCGTTGCGGGTCTCGAGTGCCGCGACGCGGGTCAGGGTGTGCGCGGCGGTGACGATCTCGGCGATGTCCTGTGCGCGACTCATGCTCAAAGTATATACCCGGGATATATAACGCGCGAATGCATCTGGATCGCATTGACAACCGGCATCCCTCTTCCTACGATTTCTTATACCTGAATCAGGTTTCAGGAATTCCTCTCGACGGCGAAAGGCATTCACATGCGCGTCTCCCACCCCAAGCTGCTGTTCGCAGCGCTGACCGCGATCGGCGCGCTCACGCTCGCCGCGTGCGCACCGAGCGCCGCCGGACCCGGCGCCGCGTCGGACGGCGGGGCACCCGATCAGATCAGCGTCGGCGTCATCACCAGCGAGACCGGCCCGCTGGCTGGCTACGGCAAGCAGTATCTCGACGGCTTCAAGGCGGGTCTCGACTACGTCACCCACGGCAGCGGCAAGGCCGGCGGCACGACGCTGAAGATCGACTACCGCGACGACGCGGGCGACCCCGACATCGCAGTGACCGCAGCCAAGGACCTCATCGGCGGCGGCACGAAGATCCTGCTCGGCAGCGCCTCGTCGGGCGTCGCGCTCGCGGTGGCCGAGCAGGCCGCGCAGAACAAGGTGCTGTTCATCTCGGGTCCGGCCGCAGCCGACGCGATCACCGGGATCAACGAGTACACGTTCCGCTCCGGCCGGCAGAGCGCGCAGGACGTCGCGACCGCGGGCACCTTCCTCGACGACGTGTCGGGCAAGAAGATCACCGTGTTCGCGCAGAACAGCGCGTTCGGACAGGGCAACGAGGCGGCCGTGAAGGCCATCCTCGGCGCGAAGGGCGCGACCGTCGACAGCGTGCTGGTGCCCGAGGACGCCACCGAGTTCACGCCGTTCGCGCAGAAGATCGTGCAGTCCAAGCCCGACCTCGTGTTCGTCGCGTGGGCGGGCGCCACCAGCGGTGCGATGTGGCAGGCGCTCTCGCAGCAGGGAGTGCTCGAGTCGATCCCGGTCGTCACCGGACTCGGCGACTCGCCGACGTTCGGCGCCTACGGCGAGGCCAGCGAGAAGATCAACTTCCTCAGCTACTACTTCCCGACCGCGGCCGACAACACGGTCAACACGGCGATGGTCGACGCGATCACCAAGGCCGGTGGCACCCCTGACCTGTTCAGCCCCGACGGCTTCAACGCGGCGATCATGCTCGTGCACGCCGTCGAGAAGGGCAAGGGCGACGTCCAGGCCATGGTGAAGTCGCTCGAGGGGTTCAGCTTCGACGGGCCGAAGGGCAAGATCACGGTGCGGGCGTCGGACCACGCGATGCTGCAGGACATGTACCAGGCCAAGCTCGTCGCCGAGAACGGGTCGTTCGTCCCGAAACTGGTCAAGGTCGTGCCCGCCGACGATGTCACGCCCGCCGAGGTGACCAAGTAGCATGAGCGACCCCACCCCGCCCGCGCTGCGGATCAGCGGCCTCGGCCTGCAGATCGGCGCGGCCGCCATCGTGAAGGACGTCGACCTCGACGTCCCCTCCGGCGCCCTGATCGGAGTGATCGGCCCGAACGGCGCCGGCAAGACCACTCTGTTCAACGCGATCTCGGGCGTCGTGCGTCCGACCGCCGGACGCATCGAGATGGACGGCCGGGACGTCACCCGGATGTCGGTGGCGCAGCGCGCGCGGGCGGGGCTGGGGCGCACGTTCCAGACCTCGAGCCTGTTCCCGGGCCTGACCGTGCTCGAGAACGTACGACTCGCGGCGCAGGCCGCTCGCGGGGGCAGCTACTCGCTGCTGCGCGTGCCGCGCCGGGCAGACGAAGCGAGCACGATCGCGCGCGGCAAGCTCGACGAGGTCGGCCTCTCGCACAAGCTCGACGCGCTCGCCGGCGACATCTCGCACGGCGACAAGCGCAAGCTCGAGATCGCCGTGCTGCTGGCCGCCCGCGCCCGGACCGTGCTGCTGGACGAGCCGATGGCAGGGGTCGCCTCGGGCGACGTCGCCGGCCTGGTCGACAGCATCCGCGAGCTGCACGCGACCACGGACTGCACGATGCTCATGGTCGAGCACCACATCGAGGTGCTCATGGGGCTCGTCGAGAAAGTCGCCGTGATGCACTTCGGCACGATCATCGCGTTCGACACCCCGAGCCGCATCATGGCCGACCCGGTCGTGCAGAGCGCGTACCTGGGGAGCGCGGCATGAGCGACGCGATCCTGGAGGTGACGGGGCTGCGGGCGTCGATCGGCGGCCAGCAGGTGATCGAGGACGTCACGTTCGACGTCCCCGCCCACGGCATCACCGCCCTGCTCGGCCGCAACGGCGTCGGCAAGACCTCGACGCTGCGCGCCATCATGGGCCTGATCCACCGTCGGGGCGAGGTGCGGCTGGCGGGCGCGCGCGTCGACGGACTGCTCACGCACCGCATCGCCCGCCGCGGCGTCGGCTATGTGCCCGAAGACCGCGAGGTGTTCGCGGGCCTGACCGTGGCAGAGAACCTGGCCCTCGCCGAACGCGATCGCCGTCCGCGCCGGGACCTGGTGGCGCAGCTGTTCCCCGACCTCGTCGCCCGGGCGCAGCAGCGCGCGGGAACCCTCTCGGGCGGCCAGCAGCAGATGGTCTCGGTCGCGCGGGCGCTTCTCAACGACAACCGGGTGCTGCTGGTCGACGAGCCCACGAAGGGCCTCGCGCCCAAGGTGGTCGACGAAGTGGCCGACGCCCTCGAGCGGGCCGCGGCATCCGTCCCCATCCTGCTCGTGGAGCAGAACCTCGACGTCGTGCGGCGCCTGGCCGGCCGCGCGATCGTGATCGCGGGCGGCCGCGTCGTGCACACGGGCGAGGCGCGCGAGATCCTGGGCGACGCGGAGCTCACCCGACGCCTGCTCGGGGTGCACGCCGACACGAGCGCGCAGGCCGCCGGATGAGCACCGTGATCCTCGCCCTGATCACCGGCGTGGGCCTGGGCGCCCTCTACTTCCTGGTCTCGTCGGGGCTCAGCCTCATCTACGGGCTCATGCACGTGCTGAACTTCGCGCACGGCGTGTTCCTGTCGCTGAGCGCGTTCGTCGGGTGGGAGGTCGCCCGCAGAATGGATGCCTCGACCTGGGGCGGATTCGCCGTCTCGGTGCTCGTCGGCGCGCTCGTGGGCGCCGCGTTCGCCGCCCTGACCGAACTGGCGCTGATCCGGCCCCTGTACGAGCGGCACATCGAACAGGTTCTCGTCACCGTCGGCCTGTCCTTCGCCGCGATCGCCCTGTTCGACGGCATCTGGGGGACCGACCCGATCTACATCTCCGGCCCTGGCTGGCTGCGCCAGACCACCACGGTGATCGGAGCGAAGATACCGAACGTGTATTGGCTGCTGATCGTGGTCGCGGCGGTCGTCCTGGCGGGCCTCGTGCTCTTCCTCAAGCGCACGCGCTACGGCGTCATCATCCGCGCCGGGGTCGAGAACCGGGCCATGGTGACCGCCCTCGGCATCGACGTGCGACGCTCGTTCACCGTCGTGTTCGCGATCGGCGGCGCCGCGGCGGGCATCGGGGGAGTGCTGGCGGCCCAGTGGGCCGGCTACGTCTCGTCGGGACTCGGCCAGACGCTGCTGATCTTCGCGTTCATCGTGACGATCATCGGGGGGCTCGGGTCGCTCGCGGGAGCGGCCATCGCCTCGGTGCTGGTGGCGGTGCTGCAGCAGTTCGCGAACTTCTTCCTCGCCGGGACGGGCGACTTCATCGTCGTGGTGCTGCTCGCGGTGGTGCTGCTGGTGCGCCCGTCGGGACTGCTGGGGAGGAAGGCATGAACACGGACGACACGCAGACCTCCGTATGGCGCCGACTCGGCGCACCCGCCTTCGGCGCCGTGGTCGTGGTGGTCCTGGCGCTCCTGCCGCTGCTGAACCTCTCGATCCCCGGCATCCTGCCCGGCCCGACCTACACGCCCGGCAGCCTCGCGCTGATGTCGCTGTGCATGGTGTATGCGGCCCTCGCGCTGTCGTACAACATGCTGCTGGGCACGGCGGGCCTGCTCTCATTCGGGCACGCGCTGTCGTTCGGCGCCGGCGCGTACGGTCTGGGCATCGTGCTGCAGCAGCTGCCCGTGCCGCTGTGGGCCGGCATCCTCATCTCAGTGCTCGGCGGACTCGTGATCGCGCTGATCACCGGGGCGATCAGCCTGCGGGTCAACGGCATCCCGTTCGCGATGGTGACCCTCGCGTTCGCGCAGGCCGCCTCGGTGCTCGTGCGCCGCAACGCGCAGCTGACGGGAGGCGAAGAGGGCCTGAACCTGTCCACCGCGCACGTGCCGGACTGGCTGGTGGGCGTGGTGAACACGCGCAACCTGTACTGGTTCGCACTGGTCGCGGTGCTGATCGCCTACCTGATCGCCCTGTGGGTCGACCGCTCGCGCCTGGGCCACGTCGCTCAGGCGGCGCGCGAGAACGAACTGCGCGTGCGCGTGCTCGGACTGAGCCCTTACGTGGCAAAGCTCATCGTGTTCGTCGCCGCGGCGGTGGCCGCGGGTCTTGCGGGCATCGTGTACCTGCTGCTGCAGAGCGGGACGCAGCCGCACGCCGTCTCGGCCGATCTCACGATCACGATCCTCGTCATGGTGGTGCTCGGCGGAGTCGGCTTCCGCTGGGGTGCGGTGGTCGGCGGAGTCGTCTACACCCTGCTCGACCAGCGGCTGACGGTGCTGGCCCGCTCCGACGCGATCGCGGGGCTGCCGGACGTGCTGCGCATCCCGCTCTCGGAGCCGCTGTTCCTGCTGGGCGTACTGTTCATCATCGTGGTGATGTTCCTGCCCGGCGGCATCGCCGGCACCGCCCGCACGCTCGCACACCGGTGGCGGACCGGACGTGTGCGCGGGGGCCGAGCGGCCAGGCTGGACGACGTGGGGGTGGACGCATGATCGACGCCGAGGGGATGTCGCAGCCGGCCGACGAGCCGCACACGATCGGCCGCTGGCTCGACGATCGCGCGGCCGCCGCCGGCGACCGGGTCGCGATCGACGATCGGGGCGTGCGCATCGGGTACGGGCTGCTGCGCGATCGTGCGCAGATGCTCGCCGAGCGCCTGCGCGCCGCCGGCTACGGTCCCGGCGACCGGGTCGCGACCGTCTCGGGCAACTCGATCGACCACGTCGTCGCGTTCTTCGCGTGCGCGAAGACCGGGATCGCGTTCATCCCGCTGTCGTGGCGGCAGACCACGACCGAGCTCGCGAGCGCGATCGTCCGCTGCGGCGCGCAGTTGCTGCTGATCGAGGAGGAGTACGCGGGCCTGGCCGACGACGCCTGCCGGCAGGCGCACCTCCCGCTCCCGACCGCGCGGTTGGGCGTGGCGGGCGTCGAGGCGCACCCGCCCGCACGGCACCCCCGGTCAGGCGTCGTGCCGACCCGCCGGCACGTGCGCGACGACGACGTTGCGCTCGTGATCTTCACGTCGGGCAGCGAGGGCACGCCCAAGGGCGTCATGCTCACCCATGCGAACTGCTTCTGGAACAATCTGGCGCTGGCCGGGATCGCGCAGCTCACCGCGCAGGACGTCGTGCTGGCCACCCTGCCGCAGTTCCACGTCGCGGCGTGGAACGTGCAGCCGCTGCTGGCGTGGTGGCTGGGCGCGACGGTCGTGCTCGAACGCTCCTTCCAGCCCGATCGCGTGCTGCAGCTGATCTCCGAGCGCGGGGTGACGGCGATGATGGGCGTTCCTACGCAGTACCGCATGCTGGCCGACGACCCGCGGTTCGCGGCATCCGATCTGTCCACCCTGCGTCGCGTGCAGGTCGGCGGCGCGCCGCTGGAACCCGAGCTGGTCCAGACCTGGGCCCGGCGCGGCGTCGAACTGCTCGCCGGGTACGGACTGACCGAGGCCGGTCCCAACGTGCTGTCGGTTGCGCCCGGGCACGCGTCCGAGAGCGCAGGCACCGTCGGGATGCCGTACCCGACCGTCGACGTGGCGCTGGCCGATCCGGGCACCGGGCTGCTGCTCGACGGCGACGCGGCGGGGGAGCTGTGGGTGCGCGGACCGAGCGTGTTCGCCGGTTACCTCGACGATCCCGGGGCCACGGCCCGGGCGCGCAGCGGTGCGTGGCTGCGCACGGGCGACCTCGCCCAGCGTGACGACGCCGGGCGGTTCCGGCTGGTGGACCGGATCAAGGACATCTACATCTCCGGCGGCGAGAACGTCGCACCCGCCGAGGTCGAGCGTGCTCTGTGCGCGCATCCGCTGGTTGCGACGGCCGCCGTGGTCGGCGTGCCCGACCGGGTATGGGGTGAGCGCGGAGTGGCGTTCGTCCAATTGCGGACGGGAGCAGCGTGCACCGCCGACGAACTGCTCGCGCACGCCCGGACGCACCTGTCGTCGTTCAAGGTGCCGGTGCACATCGAGCAGGTCGCCGAGCTGCCCCGCTCGGGGATCGACAAGATCGCCCGCACACGGCTGCGCGAGCGGGCCGTGGCGATCATGTCGCAGATCGGAGAGGGACGGGATGCGCGTGCACAGTGACCAGCACAGTGACCAGCACAGTGACGAGCTCGTCGGCGTCGAGAACGTGTCGCCGGCCACCGGCAGGCCGCTGACCAAGCGGGGTGAGGCCACGAGGCGGCGCCTGCTCGAGGCCGCCGAGCACGTGTTCGCCGACCAGGGCTACCACGAGGCATCCATCGTCAAGATCACCGAGCGGGCCGGCGTGGGCCTGGGCACCTTCTACCTGTACTTCGACAGCAAGAAGACCGTGTTCGAGGCGCTCGTGATCGACCTCAACCAGCGCGTGCGCCATTCGATGGCCGAAGCGATGGAGGGCGCGACCAGCCGATTCGAGGCCGAACGCGCCGGGTTCAGCGGCTTCTTCCGCTTCACGGCCGCACACCCGGCCCTGTACCGTGTGGTCCGCGAGGCCGAGTTCGTCTCGCCCGACATGCTGCGCCTGCACTACGGCCGCATCGTCGAGGGGTATGAGGAGGGCCTGCGCCGCGCACAGCGCGACGGCGAGATCGACGGCGGCCTCGACCCGCAGATCGCGGCCTGGGCACTCATGGGCATGGGCGAGCTGATCGGCATGCGCTTCCTGCTGTGGGAGCGCGACGAGAACGGCGAGATGCCCGATCGGCTCGCGCCCGACGTGTTCGACGCGATGATGCGATTCATCCACAATGCGCTCGCGGTGCGCGAGGGCGAAGGCGAAGGAGAAGACCGATGACCGAACAGGATCTCGACGGCAGGCGCGCGGTGATCACCGGCGGCGCGAGCGGCATCGGACTCGCCTGTGCGCGCGAGCTGGCCGGCCGCGGCGCGCGCGTGGTGATCGCCGATCTGAACGCCGACGCAGCCCAGGCCGTGGCATCCGACCTCGGCGGCGAGGCGTGGACCGTCGACCTGTCCGACACGCGGGCGCTGGACGATCTGTCGCTTCAGGCCGACATCCTCGTCAACAACGCCGGCATCCAGCGCGTGGCGCCGATCGTCGACTTCGACCCCGACGCGTTCCGCCTCATCCAGCGGCTCATGGTCGAAGCTCCCTTCCTGCTCATCCGGGCCGCGCTGCCGGGCATGTACGAACGGGGGTGGGGGCGCATCGTCAACATCTCCAGCGCGCACGGGCTGCGCGCGAGCGCCTTCAAGTCGGCGTACGTGACCGCCAAGCACGCCCTCGAGGGACTGTCGAAGGTCACGGCGCTCGAGGGCGCCCCGCACGGTGTCACGAGCAACTGCATCAACCCGGGCTACGTGCGCACGCCGCTGGTCGAGAAGCAGATCGCCGATCAGGCCGCCGCGCACGGCATCCCCGAGTCCGAGGTCGTCGAGAAGGTCATGCTGACCGAGATGGCCGTCAAGCGTCTGGTCGAGCCCGCCGAAGTGGCCTCGCTCGCCGGGTGGCTCGTCGGCCCCACCTCGGGCATGACCACCGGCGCCTCGTACACGATCGACGGCGGATGGACGGCGAAGTGAGACCGGCGGGCCGCATCGGCGACACCGTCGACGTGCCGGTCGCCGGGGGCGCCCTGCGCGTGGGCGTGCGCGAAGGGGAGAGGGATGCCGGGACCGCGCTGCTGATCCACGGCGTGACCTCGTCGCACCTCGCGTGGCCGTTCGTCGCCGAGCGCGTGCCCGATCTGCGGCTGATCGCGCCCGATCTGCGCGGACGTGGCGCGAGCAACGGCGTCGCGGGGCCCGCGGGGATGGCCGCGCACGCGGCCGACATGCTCGCGGTGCTCGATCGGCTCGAGGTCGAGCAGGCCACGGTCGTCGGGCATTCGATGGGCGCGTTCGTGGCGGTGGTGCTCGCCCACCTGCACCCCGGCCGGGTGTCGAGTCTCGTCCTGATCGACGGGGGACTGCCGCTGCACGTGCCGGCGGGCCTGGAGCCGCGGCAGCTGGTCGCACACATCCTCGGCCCGACCGCGGATCGGCTCGGCATGCGGTTCGCCACGGTCAGCGACTACCTCGACTTCTGGCGCGCGCACCCGGCGTTCGCGCACGACTGGACCGACGAGCTCGAGGACTACCTCGCCTACGACCTCGTGGACGACGGGGCGGGCGGCTTCCGGCCGGCGACGAGCTACGACACGGTGGTCGACGACACGGTCGACATGAACACCGGATCGGCACTGCCCGAGGCCCTCGCGGGGCTGCGGCATCCGACACGCCTGCTGACGGTGCCGCGCGGGCTGCAGGACGAGCCGCCGGGACTGTACCCGGCCGAGTATCTCGCGCAGATCCTGCCGTCGTATCCGACCGTGCAGCACACCCGCGTCGAGGGTTTCAACCACTACACGATCGCGATGTCGCCCGCCGGGGCCGAGATCGTGGCCGACGCGGTCGTCAGTGCCGCGACGAGGCGATCCGCGACGTGAGCTGGTGCGCGTGGGCCAGCAGCGTCCGGCCGAGCTCGGGCAGCCGGTCGGGGCCGAACCGGAACTCGACCCCGTTCAGGCTCAGCGCCCACTGCGGGTGGCCCTCGCGGGTGAACACGGCCGCGCCGATGCCGTAGCTGCCCTCGACGATCAGGCCGGGGTTGAGCGAATAGCCACGCTCGGTGGTCTCGGCCAGCCGCCGGCGCAGCCGCGTCTCGCTGTGCGCCTCGCCGTAGCGATCGGCGAGCTCGGGGTGCCGCTCGAAGTACGCGTCCACATCGTGAGGCGGCTGGAACGCAAGGATCGCAAGACCCGCCGACGCCACGCCGAGCGGAAAGCGCACTCCTTCGTGCAGCACGAAGGAGCGGATCGGAAAGCTGCCCTCCTCGTTCACCAGGCACACGGTCTCGTCGCCGCGGCGGACCGACAGGAACGCGCTCTCCTCGGTGCGCACCGACAGCGACCGCACGATGTCGCGGGCGATCTCGGTGATGTCGTACCGGGCCGCGGCCACATTGCCCATCAGGAACAGCTCGGGCCCCGGCATCCACGTGCCCGTCCGCTCGTCCTGGTCGACCAGGCCCTCGCGGCGCAGCGCGGTCAGCAGGCGGTGCGTCGTCGGGCGGGTGAGCTCGGCGCTGCGCGCCAGCTCGCTGACGGTGACGCCGCCGGATCCGGATGCCGTGACCAGGCGCAGCAGCGCCGCCGCGCGCGCGATCGCCTGTGCTCCCGGGACCACAGCATGAGTGTCCATATCGTGAACACTAGGACGGCGATCATCCACATCGCAAACGGGGGCGTGCGCGCGGGGTGCGGCACGCGCGACGATGGAGGGAAGCAGTGCGGCGCCGACGGCGGCGTCGCCGGACGAAGGAGGTCCGTGTGATCGACAAGCAGGTGGCCGACGCCGCAGAGGCGGTGGCCGACATCCCGGACGGTGCGACGATCGCCGTCGGCGGGTTCGGGCTCAGCGGCAATCCCATGGCGCTCATCGAGGCGCTGCTGGCCCAGGGCACGACCGACCTGTCGATCATCTCGAACAACTGCGGCGTCGACGACTGGGGCCTTGGCGTGCTGCTCGGCGCCCGTCGCATCCGCAAGATGACCTCGTCGTACGTGGGCGAGAACAAGGAGTTCGAGCGGCAGTTCCTCGAGGGAGACCTCGAGCTGGAGCTGACCCCGCAGGGGACCCTCGCCGAGAAGCTGCGGTCCGGCGGAGCGGGCGTCGCCGCGTTCTACACGCCCACGGGCGTCGGCACCCAGGTCGCCGAGGGCGGGCTGCCGCGCCGTTACGACGGGCACGGCGGAATCGCCGTGGCGTCGCCGGTGAAGGAGACCCGGATGTTCACCGTCGCCGGCCGCGAACGCGAGTATGTGCTCGAAGAAGGCATCGTCGCCGACTTCGCCCTCGTGCACGCCCTGCGCGGCGACCGGCACGGCAACCTCGTGTTCAACAAGGCCGCCCGCAACTTCAACCCGCTGGCCGCGATGAGCGGACGCGTGTGCATCGCGCAGGTCGAAGAGCTCGTCGAGCCCGGCGCGATCGACGCCGACGCCGTGCACCTGCCCGGCATCTACGTCCACCGCGTCGTCGAGGTGGGCACCGACATCGAGAAGCGCATCGAGCGCCGCACCGTCGCCGCGCCCGTGGAAGGAGCATGACATGGCACTGACCCGCCAGCAGATGGCCGCACGCGCAGCGCTCGAGCTGCCCGACGGCGCCTACGTCAACCTCGGGATCGGCCTGCCGACCCTCGTTCCCAACTACGTGCCCGACGGCGTCACCGTCGTGCTGCAGTCCGAGAACGGCATCCTCGGCGTCGGGCCCTATCCGACCGACGAGGACGTCGACCCCGACCTCATCAACGCCGGCAAGGAGACCGTGACCCTGCTGCCGGGCGCCGCGTTCTTCGACTCGGCCACGAGCTTCGGCATGATCCGCGGCGGCAAGATCGACGCTGCGATCCTCGGCGCCATGCAGGTCTCGAAGGACGGGGACCTGGCCAACTGGATGATCCCCGGCAAGATGGTCAAGGGCCCCGGCGGCGCGATGGACCTCGTGCACGGCGCGGGCAAGGTGATCGTGCTGATGGAGCACGTGGCCAAAGACGGCTCGGCCAAGATCGTGGACTCGTGCTCGCTGCCGCTGACCGGCAAGGGCGTCGTCGACCGCATCATCACCGACCTCGCGGTGATCGACGTGACCGACGACGCACTGGTGCTCGTCGAGCTCGCCCCGGGCGTGACCGTGGACGAGGTCGTGGCCGCGACCGAGCCCGAGCTGACCGTGTCCCCAGAGCTTAAGGTGAAGGCATGAACACCGATGACGTTGTGATCGTGGCGGCTGCGCGCACCCCACAAGGGCGGCTCAAGGGCCAGCTCGCGCCGCTGACGGCAGTCCAACTGGGCAGCGCCGCCATCGCCGGCGCGCTCGAGCAGGGCGGCATCCCCGCCGACGCGGTCGACGCCGTGCTCGTCGGGCAGGTTCTGCCCGCCGGAGCCGGTCAGAACCCGGCGCGACAGGCCGCGGTGGGCGCCGGCATCCCGTGGACCGTGCACTCCGGCTCGGTGAACAAGGTGTGCCTGTCGGGGCTGACCGCGATCATCGACGGCGCACGCATGCTGCGGCTGGGCGACGCGAGTGTCGTCGTGGCGGCGGGCATGGAGTCGATGACCCGCTCGCCGCATCTGATGATGGGCTCGCGCGACGGCTGGTCGTACGGCACGATCGAGGTGCTCGACCACATGGCCTACGACGGTCTCACCGACGCCTACGACAACGAGAGCATGGGCGCCTCGACCGAGCGGCTCAACGATCGCTACGAGGTGACGCGCGCGGAGCAGGATGCCGTGGCCGCCCGATCCCATCAGCGTGCCGCCGCCGCATGGGAGGCGGGCGTCTTCGACGCCGAGATCGTGCCGATCACGATCCCGCAGCGCCGGGGCGAGCCGATCACGGTCACTCGTGACGAGGGCATCCGCCCCGACACGACCGTCGAGTCGCTCGCAGGCCTGCGCCCGGCGTTCGCCGAGGGCGGCTCGATCACCGCGGGCAACTCGTCGCAGATCTCCGACGGGGCCTCGGCGGTCGTGCTCACGACCCGCTCGCACGCCGATGCGAACGGCTGGAAGGTGCTGGCCGTGGTGGGGGCGTCCGGCCAGGTCGCCGGCCCCGACAACTCGCTGCACGAGCAGCCCGCCAACGCGATCCGCAGGGCCGTCGACAAGCAGGGCATCACGGTCGCCGACCTCGACGTCGTCGAGATCAACGAGGCCTTCGGCGCCGTGGTGGCCCGCTCGCAGCGCGAACTGGGCCTGTCGGACGACATCGTGAACATCCACGGCGGCGGCATCGCGATCGGCCACCCCATCGGGGCCAGCGGCAACCGGCTCGTCGTGCACATGGTGCACGAGCTGATCCGCCGCGGCGGCGGCACGGCGGCCGTGGCGCTGTGCGGCGGCGGCGGCCAGGGCGACGCGCTGATCCTCACCCGTTGACACGGGTGCGCATCGAGCGCTGGACGCAGTGCCGTTCAGCGCTCGATGTGGCGCTTGAGGTACTTCTTCTCGTGCCCGGCGACGGGGGAGTCGCCCGGCACGAGGTGGCCGGTCTCGGCCCGACGGATGTCGACGATCGTGCCGATCGCCAGCGCGAACGTGATCGCCCAGCTCAGCCACGCCAGGGCCATCCGCCACGTGAACGGCTCATGACCGCGCAGTGCGCGCAGCAGCTCGAGCCCGCTGGTGACCGCGCCGATGATGCCCGTGCCGAAGAGGTACTTGCGCATCCCTCCACGCTAGCGCGGAGGCATGCGCCGTGTCTTGCCCCCTGCCGCGCCCGCCGGCCGCTGTTAGCCTGAGAGCGCACCCCCGGAATCGAAGGCAGGCAGCGCCATGGCTCAGGCAGAACTCGTCGTCGTCGCGAACCGCCTGCCCGTCGACCGGGACGAGGACGGCGGATGGCGCACCTCGCCGGGCGGCTTGGTGACAGCGCTCGAGCCGGTGATGCGCACCGTCGACGGGGCCTGGGTCGGATGGCCCGGCCAGGCGGGGCTGAGCGTCGACGAGTTCGATTTCGGAGGCACGCACCTGGTGCCGGTCACGCTGTCGGCCGAAGAGGTGCAGGAGTACTACGAAGGCTTCTCGAACGAGACGATCTGGCCCCTGTACCACGACGTGATCGCCGTCCCCCGCTACCGGCGCGAGTGGTGGAACGCCTACCGCAAGGTCAATGAGCGGTTCGCGGACGCCGCAGCCGACGCGGCGGCCCCCGGGGCGACCATCTGGGTGCAGGACTATCAGCTGCAGCTGGTTCCGCAGCTGATCCGCGAGCGCCGCCCCGACGTGACGATCGGCTACTTCCACCACATTCCGTTCCCGGCATATGGACTGTTCGCGCAGCTGCCGTGGCGCCGGCAGGTGCTGGAGGGACTGCTCGGGGCCGACGTGATCGGCTTCCAGCGCAGCGCCGACGCGAGCAACTTCGCTCGGGCCGTGCATCGTCAGCTGCGCTACGAGACGCGGGCCAGCGGCATCCGGATCCGCGACCAGGACGGCACCACGCGCGTCGCCCTCGCCAAGGCGTTCCCGATCTCGATCGACACCGCCGCCTACATCGAGATGGCCAAGCGCCCCGACATCCGCCAGAGGGCCGCCCAGATCCGCGAAGAGCTCGGCAATCCCGCGAAGATCCTGCTCGGCGTCGACCGGCTCGACTACACCAAGGGGATCCGGCATCGGATGAAGGCGTTCGGCGAGCTGCTCGAGGACGAGCGGCTGTCGGTCGAGAACGCCACGCTCGTCCAGGTCGCCAGCCCCAGTCGCGAGCGCGTCGACGCGTATGTGCAGCTGCGCGACGAGATCGAGCTGATGGTGGGGCGGGTCAACGGCACGTTCGACACGATGGAGCACACCGCGATCCGGTACCTGCACCAGGCGTTCCCGCGCGAAGAGATGGTGGCGCTGTACCTCGCAGCCGACGTCATGCTCGTCACGGCGCTGCGCGACGGCATGAACCTGGTCGCCAAGGAGTACATCGCCAGTCGCCTGGACAACCGCGGCGTGCTCGTGCTGAGCGAGTTCACGGGCGCCGCGGACGAGCTCGGCAGCGCCATCCGGATCAACCCGCACGACATCGAGGGGCTCAAGGAGGCCATCATGCAGGCACTCGAGATGCCCCCCGCTGAGCAGGGCCGTCGCATGAGCAAACTGCGCAAGCGTGTGCAGGAGCACGACGTGCAGGCCTGGTCGCGCAACTTCCTCAGCGCACTGGCCGACGCGCGAGAGGCGAGCGCGTCGTGACCGGCGGCACGAGCGCCCTGGACGGGCTCGTCGCCGCACGCCGCGTGCTGGTCGCGCTGGACTTCGACGGCACCCTGTCGCCGCTGCACGACGAGCCCATGCAGGCGCGGATGCTGCCGGCCGCCCGCACTGCGGTCGAAGCGCTCGCGGCGGCGCCGTGCACCTGGGTCGCGCTGGTGTCGGGCCGGAGTCTGTCGGACCTGCGGATCATCGCGGAGCACCGCGACGACTCGGCGCTCCTGCTGGCCGGCTCCCACGGCGCCGAATACTGGACGCCCCAGGACGGCACGATCGAGCCCAGCGAGCAGCCGCAGGACATCGTGCTGCGCGATCGCCTGCGCGCCGACGCCGAGCAGGCCACGCGGCACCTGACCGGCGTGTGGATCGAGCCGAAGTCGTTCGGGTTCGGCGTGCACACGCGCCGCGCGAGCGCCGCCGATGCGACGGCGGCGAACGACGCCGCCGACGCGATCGTCGCCGCGCACGCGCCGCACTGGCGCCGCCGCACCGGGCACAACATCGTCGAGTACGCGTTCCGCGACGAGGGCAAGGACACCGCCGTCGCCCACCTGCGCGAGCTCACCCGGGCCGACGCCGTGCTGTTCGCCGGCGACGACGTCACCGACGAGGATGCGCTGCGCAGCCTCGACACCTCGGATGTCGGTGTGCGGGTGGGCGGGGGGAGCGCGACGGCGGCCACGATCATCTGCCCCGACATCGCCGCGCTCGCCGAGCTGCTCGCAGGATTGGCCACCCGCCGGGCGGAACAGGGCGGAATAGACTGCGAGCATGCCTGACCCCGAGAACGCGATCGACATCAAGCCCCGCAGTCGTGTCGTCACGGACGGCATCGAAGCCACCACGTCGCGCGGCATGCTGCGCGGCGTCGGGATGGGCGACGGCGACTGGGACAAACCCCAGATCGGCATCGCCTCGAGCTGGAACGAGATCACGCCGTGCAACCTGAGCCTCGACCGGCTCGCCCAGGGCGCGAAAGAGGGCGTGCACGCCGGCGGCGGTTACCCGCTGCAGTTCGGCACCATCTCGGTCTCGGACGGCATCTCGATGGGCCACGAGGGCATGCACTTCTCGCTCGTCTCGCGCGAGGTGATCGCCGACTCGGTCGAGACGGTCGTCATGGCCGAGCGCCTCGACGGCACGGTGCTGCTGGCCGGCTGCGACAAGTCCATTCCCGGCATGCTCATGGCTTCGGCGCGGCTGGACTTGTCGAGCGTGTTCCTGTACGCCGGGTCGATCGCTCCGGGCTGGGTGAAGCTGAGCGACGGCACCGAGAAGGAGATCACCATCATCGACTCCTTCGAGGGCGTCGGGGCGTGCCTGGCCGGCCGGATGACCGAGGAGGACCTGCATCGCATCGAGTGCGCGTTCGCTCCCGGCGACGGCGCGTGCGGCGGCATGTACACCGCCAACACGATGGCCTCGGTCGCTGAGGCACTGGGGCTGAGCCTGCCCGGTTCGGCGGCCCCGCCCTCGGCCGACCGGCGCCGTGACCTCTTCGCACGCCGCTCCGGCGAGGCCGTGGTCGAGCTGCTGCGCCAGGGCATCACGACCCGCGACATCCTCACGATCGAGGCGTTCGAGAATGCGATCGCGCTCGCGATGGCCCTGGGCGGGTCGACGAACGTCGTCCTGCACCTGCTGGCCATCGCGAACGAGGCCGAGGTCGAGCTGAGCCTGCACGACTTCAACCGCATCGGCAACAAGGTGCCGCACGTGGCCGACATGAAGCCGTACGGACGATTCGTCATGAACGACGTCGATCGGCACGGCGGCATCCCGGTCGTCATGAAGGCGATGCTCGATGCCGGGCTGCTGCACGGCGACGCGCTGACGGTCACCGGCAAGACCCTGGCCGAGAACCTCGAAGCCCTGAACCCGCAGCCGGTCGACGGAACCGTCATCCACAGCTTCGACGACCCGATCCACGCGACCGGGGGACTGACGATCCTGCACGGGTCGCTGGCGCCCGACGGCGCGGTCGTGAAGACCGCCGGCTTCGACGCGGCCGTGTTCGAGGGACCCGCCCGGGTGTTCGAGCGGGAGCGCGCAGCGATGGACGCCCTGGCGGCCGGGCAGATCGCCGCCGGCGACGTCGTCGTGATCCGCTACGAGGGCCCGAAAGGCGGTCCGGGCATGCGCGAGATGCTCGCGATCACCGGCGCCATCAAGGGCGCGGGGCTCGGAAAAGATGTATTACTCTTGACAGACGGTCGATTCTCAGGCGGCACAACCGGCCTGTGCATCGGCCATATAGCACCCGAGGCAGTGGACGCTGGTCCCATCGGTCTCGTGCGCGATGGTGATCTGATACGGGTCGATATCGCGGCTCGCACTCTCGACCTACTCGTCGACGTGGACGAGCTGGGCTCCCGAAGGGAAGGGTGGGAGCCATTGGAACCGCGCTACACCCGTGGCGTCTTGGCCAAGTACTCGAAGCTCGTGCGCTCTGCGGCGCAGGGAGCCGTCACCGGGTAACGGCCGATTCGTACCCCCGTCAGTCCGCTGAATCGAAGAAAGATCACCATGCCCGCAGACTCCACTGCGGCCGTGCCACGGCCGCCCGCCCGCACCGCGTCCGCGCCTGTGCTCACCGGCGCGCAGGCCGTCGTCCGCTCGCTCGAACTGCTCGGCGTCACCGACGTGTTCGGTCTGCCGGGCGGCGCGATCCTGCCGGTCTACGACCCTCTGATGGACGCGTCCCAGATCCGCCACATCCTCGTGCGGCACGAGCAGGGCGGCGGTCACGCCGCCGAGGGGTACGCATCGGCATCCGGCAAGGTGGGCGTCACGATCGCCACATCCGGCCCCGGCGCCACCAACCTCGTCACGGCGATCGCCGACGCCTACATGGACTCGGTGCCGATGCTGGCGATCACCGGTCAGGTCTTCAGCACCCTGATGGGCACCGACGCGTTCCAAGAAGCCGACATCGTCGGCATCACGATGCCGATCACCAAGCACTCGTTCCTCGTCAAGCGCGCCGAGGACATCCCGGCCGCGATCGCCGCGGCACACGAGATCGCCTCGACCGGCAGGCCCGGTCCGGTGCTCGTGGACATCACGAAGGACGCGCAGATCGCCGAGGCGCCGTTCGTCTGGCCGCCGAAGGTCGACCTGCCCGGCTACCGGCCGGTGACCAAGGCGCACGGCAAGCAGATCCAGGCCGCGGCACGCCTGATCGCCGAGGCGCGCAAGCCCGTGCTGTACGTCGGCGGGGGCGTGGTGCGCGCGGGTGCCGCGGAGGAGTTGCGCACGCTCGCCGAGTCCACCGGGGCGCCGGTGGTGACCACGCTGATGGCCCGGGGCGCCTTCCCCGACTCGCACAAGCAGCACCTGGGCATGCCCGGGATGCACGGCACCGTCCCCGCCGTGCTCGCGCTGCAGGAGGCCGACCTGATCGTCGCCCTCGGCGCCCGCTTCGACGATCGCGTGACCGGCAAGGCGGCGCTGTTCGCCCCGCACGCGAAGGTCGTGCACGTCGACATCGACCCCGCCGAGATCTCGAAGATCCGCACCGCCGATGTGCCGATCGTCGGCGACCTGAAGGACGTGCTGGTCGACCTCGAGGTGGCCTACCGCAGTGCGGCGGCCGCCGGCGGGGCCGACACCACCGAGTGGTGGTCGTACCTGGACGGGCTGCTCGACGAGTTCCCGCTCGGGTTCGCCTCCACGAGCGACGGGCTGCTCTCGCCCCAGTACGTCATCCAGCGCATCGGCGAGCTGACCGGCCCCGAGGCCGTGTACGCGGCCGGCGTCGGCCAGCATCAGATGTGGGCCGCGCAGTTTATCAAGTACGAGCGGCCGAACGCCTGGCTGAACTCCGGCGGCGCCGGCACCATGGGCTACGCCGTGCCCGCCGCGATGGGGGCGAAGGTCGGCCAGCCCGACCGCGTCGTCTGGGCGATCGACGGCGACGGCTGCTTCCAGATGACGAACCAGGAGCTTGCGACCTGCGTCATCAACGACATCCCGATCAAGGTCGCCGTCATCAACAACTCGTCGCTGGGCATGGTGCGCCAGTGGCAGACGCTGTTCTACAACGGCCGCCACTCGAACACCGACCTGAACACCGGCCACGGCACGATCCACGTCCCCGATTTCGTCAAGCTCGCCGAGGCGTACGGGTGCCTCGCGATCCGCGTCGAGAAGGAAGAAGACGTGGATGCCGCGATCAAGACGGCACTGGAGACCAACGACCGCCCGGTGGTGATCGACTTCGTGGTCAGCGCCGACGCGATGGTGTGGCCCATGGTGCCGCAGGGCGTCAGCAACAGCTACATCCAGTACGCACGCGACCACGCGCCCGCGTTCGAGCAGGAAGACTGAGGAGGATCGTCATGCCCAACCACGTGCTGAGCCTCCTGGTGGAGGACAAGCCCGGCCTGCTGACCCGCGTCGCGGGACTGTTCGCCCGGCGCGGCTTCAACATCTCGTCGCTCGCGGTCGGCGTCACCGAGATCCCGGGCCTGTCCCGCATCACGGTCGCCGTCGATGTCGAGGAGCAGCCGCTCGAGCAGGTGACCAAGCAGCTGAACAAGCTCGTGAACGTCATCAAGATCGTCGAGCTGGAGCCGGCGGCATCCGTCCAGCGCGAGCACATGCTCATCAAGGTCCGCGCCGACAACGCCAACCGCTCGAACATCCTCGAGGTCGTGAACCTGTTCCGCGCGTCGGTCGTCGACTACGCGCCCGACGCGGTCGTCGTCGAGGTGACCGGCGACCAGGGCAAGGTCGACGCGTTCCTGCGGGCCCTCGAGCCGTTCGGCATCAAGGAACTCGCCCAGTCGGGACTGGTCGCCATCGGCCGGGGCGGCAAGAGCATCACCGAGCGCGTGCTGCGCGGCTGAGGCATCCCGGTCCCACAACTACTCAAACCCAAGGAGAAAACCCCACATGACCACTGAGATCTTCCACGACGCCGACGCCGACCTGTCCATCATCCAGGGCAAGAAGGTCGCGATCGTCGGCTACGGCTCGCAGGGCCACGCCCACGCGCTGAACCTGCGCGACTCGGGCGTCGAGGTCGTCATCGCCCTCAAGGAGGGCTCGAAGTCCATCGCGAAGTCCACCGAGGCCGGCTTCGAGGTCAAGACCGTCGCCGACGCCGCCGACTGGGCAGACGTGATCGTCATCCTCGCCCCCGACCAGCACCAGCGCGGCATCTACGCCGACTCGATCAAGGACCACCTGAGCGCCGGCAAGACGCTGCTGTTCGCACACGGCTTCAACATCCGCTTCGGCTACATCCAGGCGCCCGAGGGCGTCGACGTCGTGATGGTCGCGCCCAAGGGCCCGGGCCACACCGTGCGTCGCGAGTACGAGGCCGGCCGCGGCGTCCCGGTCATCGTCGCCGTCGAGGTCGACGCCTCGGGCGCGGCGTGGGACACCGCCTGGTCGTACGCGAAGGCGATCGGCGGCCTGCGCGCCGGCGGCATCAAGACCACGTTCACCGAAGAGACCGAGACCGACCTGTTCGGCGAGCAGGCCGTGCTGTGCGGCGGCATGTCGCACCTGGTGCAGTACGGCTTCGAGACGCTGGTCGAGGCCGGCTACCAGCCGCAGATCGCCTACTTCGAGGTGCTGCACGAGCTCAAGCTCATCGTGGACCTGATGTGGGAGGGCGGCATCGCCAAGCAGCGCTGGTCGATCTCGGACACCGCGGAGTACGGCGACTACGTCTCGGGCCCGCGCGTGATCGACCCGCACGTCAAGGAGAACATGAAGGCCGTGCTCGGCGACATCCAGTCGGGCGCGTTCGCGAAGCGCTTCATCGACGACCAGGACAACGGCGGCAGCGAGTTCCTGTCGCTGCGCGCGCAGGAGGAGCAGCACCCGATCGAGGCCACCGGCCGTGAGCTGCGCGCGCTGTTCGCCTGGAAGCAGCAGGATGCCGACTACGTCGACGGCTCGGCCGCGCGCTGACGCATCGAGCTACGAGCGGGCCGGGGGAGTGATCCTCCGGCCCGCTCTGCGTCTGTCGTTTCAGCGCAGAGAGTCCAGATGCGCGCCCAGGGCGACACCGGCGGCGCCGCGGGCGATGCCGGCGGCCGACCAGGTCACGACGTCGACGGTGGGCGGAACGCCCAGTGTCGGGGTGCTGTCCACGATCGCGTCGGTGAGCGTCTCGCCGATCACATCCCAGTACTGGGTCGTGCGACCGCTGACACGTACATGGTCGATGCCGAGAAGCGTGCTCACGGACCCCACGGCTCGTCCGAGCTCGCGCGAGCGATCCCGGAGGAACTGCGCCGACGCGGCATCCTGCGCCCTCTCAGGGGGCCCCAGGGTGCCTCGCGGTGCAGCGGCGTTGAGCTCGGCGTAGCCGAAGACGGTCTGCATGCAGCCGCGATTGCCGCATCGGCACAGGGCGCCGTCCGGGTCCATGCTGATGTGACCGAACTCGATGCTGCCGTGACGCACGCCGCGCACGATGGACCGCGCCGTGACGATGGCCATGCCGATTCCGTCTCCGATGTGCAGCAGCAGGAAGCTGTCGGGCACAGAGGGAGCGAACGCCAACTCTCGCTGTGCGAGTGCGATCACATCGTTCTCGACGAAGACGGGTAGAGATATGACCTTTCGGAGTTCATCGCCGAGCGAAAAGTCATGCCATCCGAGCACCGTGGAGATCAGGACGGTGCCGTCCGACGTGTCGACCACGCCCGACACGGTGACGCCGACCGCGATGACGGGGCGAGGCTCCAGCGCACGCCGGAGGTCGTCGACGGCCGTGACGACGCCGGCGATCTCGTCGCCGGGTTCGATCGGCACGTATCGGGTGTCGGTGACATCGCCGGCGACCGTCACGGACGCCGCGCGGACGCCGGCTCTCTCGATCGATATCCCGACCAGAACCCCGCTGTCCGCGCGTGCCTGGAGTGGGATGCTCGGGCGACCGCTCGTGGTGGTGTGCGGCGTCCCCTCCTGGACGAACCCGTGCCTGACCAACGTCCGCACGTGGGTGCCGACCGTCGCCGGCACGAGACCGAGTCGTGCGGCCACCCTCTGACGGCTGGACCCGGGTGATCGGGCGATCTCGCTGAAGATCAGTCCACGGCTGGACGTCCCCGTCGATGGAAAGGATGTGCCGTCCATCGTGCTGCCTCCCCGGTCGGTCGTCGCTTATGGGCGTTCTGATTCTTGCAGGGCGTAAACATCGGATGTCCCGCTTGCGCGAAAGTAAGTGGCAGGATAAATTTACCCCACTACCAATATCGCCAGCGCATTGTGGAGTCGCTGAGCATCTGCAACGGAGGAGATTCGCGTGTCGAAATACAAGAAGAGCGCGGCGGCGATTCTCGCCGTCGCCGGACTCGTCGCAGGCCTGACTGCCTGCTCCGGGTCGACGGGCGGATCGGGCAGCGGGTCCGGCGCACTGACCTGGAGCTTCTGGGACCAGGGTTCGTCGAACAGCTCCTGGCAGGCACTGGCTGCGGACGTGCACAAGCAGGACGCCGACATCTCGGTGAAGCTCACGCAGACGCCCTTCGCGGACTACTTCACGAAGCTGCAGTCGCAGCTGGCCGCGGGCACGACGGCCTGCATCGTCAGCATGCAGAGCCTGCGCCTTCCCGCCTTCAAGGACGCTCTCGAGCCGCTCGGACCGCTCATGAAGAAGGTCGGCTTCGACGAGTCGCAGTGGAACCCGGGCGCTCTGAAGGCGCTCCAGGTCGGCGGCCAGCAGTACGCGATCCCCTACGGCCTGTCCACGATGCTCCTGTACTACAACAAGGATGCGTTCGCGAAGGCCGGCGTGCCCGCTCCGACGAACGACTGGACGACGGCGGACTTCGAGAACGCGGCCAAGAAGATCACCGCAGCCACCGGCAAGCCGGCCTTCGGTGAATCGTTCTCGGACCTGCACATGTTCTCGATGCTGTTCGCGTACAACGGCGCACGTCCGGTGACCGAGGATGCGAAGCTCGACCTGACCAATGACGGCATGAAGCAGGCCTTCACGTGGTACTCCGGCCTCGCGACGAAGCAGAAGGTCTCGTCGATCCCGGCCAGCGCGTCGGACGTCCCGTGGGGTGAGCAGCAGTTCGTGGCGGGCAACGTCGCGATGGCCGTGGACGGCGACTGGAACATCTCGTCGAACGCAACACAGGCGAACTTCCCGGTCGGGGTCGTCGCGCTGCCGCAGGGTCCGAACGGCGGCGGCACGTACTCGGCGAACTCCGGCTTCGGCATCTCGAAGAGCTGCCAGAACAAGGAAGCGGCGGCGAAGGCGATCTCGGTCATCACGAGCGAGTCGGCTCAGCTCGAGCAGGCGAAGGCCGGCACGCACCCGGCGCGTCTTGCCGCCAACGACGCATTCTTCCAGGCGCTGGCGACGGCGACCGACAAGAAGAGCCCCGGCTACGCCGACCAGGCGAAGGGTGCGATGGAGGCGGCGAGCGCGAAGTCCACGCCGTTCATCAGCACCTCGTCGTGGGATCAGACCACGAAGCTGATCGCGCGCGAATTCATCCTCGCCTACTCCGGGAACGACACCCCCGACACCGCGCTGCAGAACGTGCAGCAGTCGGCCCAGTAAGTCCATCGAGCCACGGCGGGGCGGGGGAGCAGCCCCCGCCCCGCCCAGGAAGGCAATCTCATGACCGCTCTTGCCGAGCGTGCGCCGGTGCGCGTGCGCGGAAGGCGACGGCGACGCAACGATTCCCGGGCCGCACTGGCGTTCCTGACGCCCAGTGCCGCCGGGCTGACCGTCTTCATCCTGTTCCCGTCCGTGCTCGCGATCGTCACGAGCCTGTTCCACTGGCCGACGTACGGCGATATCTCGTTCGCGGGCCTCGACAACTACGCGCGGCTGTTCACGCCGCGAAGCGACTTCGGCCCCGCCCTGCTGAACACCGTCGTGTTCACGCTGCTGATCGTGCCGATCAACCTCGTGCTGACGGTCGCGGTCGCGTTCTGGGTGGCGACCAGCCGATTCCGACAGCTGTACCGCGTGCTGTTCTTCATCCCGGTGGTGACACCGTCGGTCGCGACGGCGATCATCTGGAAGCTGCTGTACCAGCCCGACGGCGTGCTGAGCTGGATGGCGGGACTGTTCGGGGTGACACCGCCGAACTTCCTGGGTTCGACGTCGACCGCCCTCGTGTCGGTCGTCGCCGTCATCCTGTGGAACGGGTTCGGCTACAACATGCTGATCTTCTCGGCGGCGATCGACCAGCTGCCCGAGGACGTGCTGGCGGCGGCAGCACTCGACGGAGCGGGCCCGTGGCGCACGCTGATTCAGATGAAGCTGCCGCTGATGACCCCGGCGATCTTCTTCGCGACGACGGTGACGCTCATCCAGTCCTTCCAGATCTTCAACGAGCCCTACGTCATGACCGCCGGCGGCCCCGGCACGTCGACGATCACCGTCGTCATGAACGTCTACCAGACCGCGTTCCAATCCGGTCAACTCGGCCAGGCGGCGGCGCCCGCGATCGTGCTGTTCGCGTTGATCCTCATCGTCACGCTGGTCCAGTGGACCGGGCAGAAGAAGTGGGTGCACTATGAGTGACCGATCATCCATCGGCACGCGGATCGGCCGGAGGACGGCGCGTTCGGCGAACGAGGTCGCCCTCGCGGTCGTCGCCGTGCTGTTCCTGTTCCCGGTCATCTTCACGATCACGTCGTCGTTCAAGCCGAACAACGAGATCTTCCAATCGCCGCCGTCACTGTGGGGCAGCGAGTTCCGCTGGCAGAACTACGTCGAGGTGTTCCAGAACGCTCCGTTCCTGCAGTACATCGTCAACGGCATCATCCAGTCGGTGGGCGGCACGATCATCGTGCTGGTCGTCTCGGCGCTGGCGGCCTACGCATTCGGCATCCTGCGCTGGCGCGGCCGAGATCAGAGCATGCTCGCCTATCTGGCGACGATGATGATCCCGCAAGAGGTGCTGGTCATCCCGATGTTCCTGCTGATGCAGAAGTTCGGATGGATCAACACGTGGCAGGCCCTGATCCTGCCGTGGGCGTTCGGGGCCTTCGGAACCTTCCTGCTGCGACAGTTCTTCTCGACGCTGCCGTACGAGCTCGTCGAGGCGTCGCGCATGGACGGCTGCAGCAATCTGCGCACGTTCTGGCAGGTCATCCTCCCGTTGGCACGTCCGTCACTGGCCGTCCTCGCGGTGTGGACGTTCATCACCTACTGGAACAGCTTCCTCTGGCCGCTGATCGCGGTGAACGACATCCACGCACTCGGCAACGTGCCGCTCGGGCTCCAGACGTTCTTCGGTGAGCACGGCGCGTCCTGGAACCTCATCATCGCAGCCTCGATGATCTCGATCGCGCCGACGCTGATCCTCCTCCTGCTCCTGCAGAAGCACCTGGTGAAGGGCATCGCGACCGTCGGACTGGCGGGACGGTGAACGCCGTCACCCATAGGCCGAACATCGTCGTGTTCCTCGCCGACGACCTCGGCTGGGGCGACCTCGGATGTTTCGGGAGCACGGCGATCCCCACGCCCGTGCTCGACGCGCTGGCCACCACCGGTCTGCGGTACACGGACTGCCATGCGGTCTCGGCCGTATGCACGCCGAGCCGGTACGGCCTGCTGACGGGCGAATACCCCTGGCGCTCGCCCTTGCGGGACGGCGTGCTCGGCGGCACCGATCCGTCCATCCTCCGTGACGGGCAGGCGACCGTGGCGTCGGTGCTCCGGGATGCCGGATACCGGACCGGTGCGTTCGGCAAATGGCACCTCGGCCTGGGCTGGACCCGTGCCGACGGCACGACCCGTACGGCGTTCGGCGAGGCGTTCCGCTCCGACATGCAGGCGTCCGGGCGCGACGTCGACTATTCGACGCCGTTCGCCGACGGACCGCTCGCACACGGTTTCGACCGCTTCTTCGGCATCGCCGGCTCGCTCGACATGCCGCCGTACTGCTATCTGGACCAGGACCGCACCGTCGGCATCCCGGACCGCGAGAAGGACCCGCTGGTGACCAGCCAACGGCCCGGACTGCAGGTCGAGGGGTGGCAGGACGACGAGGTGGATGTCGACATCGTGGGCGCCGCCTGCGACTGGATCCGCGAGCAGGCCATCGCCGATGAGCCGTTCTTCGCGTACGTCGCCTCAGCCGCGCCGCACCGCCCGTGCGTGCCTCCGCGGTTCGTGCGGGGGCGGTCGGATGCCGGGGCCCGCGGCGACGCGGTCTGCCTCGTCGACTGGATGGTGGGACGGATCTGCGACGTGCTGCACGAAGCCGGCGTCGCGGACGACACCCTGATCGTGTTCACCAGTGACAACGGCGCCCCGATGATCTTCCCCGAGGACGGGGACGTCACGGAGCATCGTCCGAACGGCGCTTGGCGCGGTCAGAAGGCCGACGCGTGGGAGGGCGGCCACCGCGTGCCGCTGATCGTCGCCGGTCCCGGCATCGCACCCGGCGCGGTCGACGAGCCGGTCAGCCTCCTGGATGTGCTTCCCACACTCGCGCTGCTCACCGGTGCACCCGCGTCGGCGCACGGCGACTCCCAGGTGGACGGGGTGGCACTGGCGGGACTGGCCCCCTCGGCCCCGCGCGTGATCGGTCAACAGGCGTTCGACGGCGCCCTCGTGCTGCGAGAAGGCGACCAGAAGGCGATCCTCTCGACGGGGTCCGGGGGCTTCAGCGACCCGGTGGGGCATCCGGTCGGACCGGCTGCCGCGGACGCGCAGTTCTACGATCTGACGCGCGACCCCGGCGAACGCGAGAATCTCTGGTCCGCCCGTCGAACCCGCGCGGCGGACATGCTCGCCCGCTTCACCGCGCAGACCGGCTACCGGCACGAGGTGGGCGACGATGGCTGATCCGGTTCCCATCGCCGGGATCGACATCGGCGGCACCAAGATCGCCGCGATCCTCACGCTCGGCGACGGCACGGCGATCGCACGCGACAGCGTGCCCACCCCGGCGCGCGAGGGCGGCGATGCGATCGCGGACGCCGCAGCGGGTCTGGTCAGAGAACTCGGCCGGCGACACGGTCTCGAGATCGTGACGGCGGGCGTCGGGACGGCCGGCGTGGTCGACAACGCCGAGGGCGTCGTCGTCGCGGCATCCCAGACGTTCAGCGGTTGGGCCGGCTACCGGCTCGGTGACGCGCTCGGTGAGCGGCTGCATGTGCCGGTCCACATCGAGAACGACGTGAACGCGTTCCTGGTCGGCGAGTCCGCCTGGGGAGCGGCGCCCGCTGACGATGTCCTCGGGGTCATGCTCGGCACCGGCGTCGGCGGAGCGCTCCTGCTCGACGGCGTGCTGCGCCATGGACCGCACGGCGGCGCCGGAGAGATCGGGCACACGCCCGGGTACGGCGACATCCGCTGCACGTGCGGGCAGGTGGGCCACCTCGAGACCGTCGCATCCGGCACATCGATCGGCCGGCGGTACGGCGAGCGCACCGGCGACCACGGCGTCGGTGCGCACGAGGTCGCCCAGCGGGCCCGGGCGGGGGATCCGGGCGCGCGCGCGGTCTTCGACGCAGCCGGCCGTGCCCTCGCGCTGGCGTGCGCGACGGCCGCCGGCATCGTCGACGTGTCGGTCGCCGTCATCGGCGGCGGCGTCGTGCGCTCCTGGGACCTCCTGTCGCCCGCCATCGCGCGTACTCTGGCCACCGACTCACCGGTCTCCGGCGCCGCCCTGCGCATCGTGCGCGGGACCCTGGGCGACAGTGCGGTGGCGCTGGGTGCCGCTCGCGCCGCCCAGCTGGCCGCCCCCGTCCACTGAATCCATCACCGGAAAGAGAGCACATGACCGACCGCCCCGAAGCCTCGCAGATCTGGATGGGCGCGCTGCCCGACGTCGCACCGGACGGAATGCGCCGGCCACGCATCGGGATCGCCGGCATCTCGATCGAGTCGAGCACGTTCTCGCCGCACGTCTCGGGCGACGAGGCGTTCACGATCCGCACCGGGGAGGACCTGCTCGCCTACTATCCGTTCCTGGACGAGGGGCGCCCGCACCGGGACGCGGCGGAGTGGGTGCCCCTGACGCACGGCCGTTCGCTGCCCGGCGGCGCGGTGGACCCGGCGACGTACCGGCGGATGAAGGACGCGATCCTCACCGGCATCCGCGCGCAGGGCCCGTTCGACGGGTTCTTCTTCGACATCCACGGCGCCATGAGCGTGGTGGGCATGGACGACGCCGAGGCCGACCTGGCAACGGCCGTCCGCGAGATGCTCGGGCCCGACACGCTGGTGAGCGCCTCGATGGACCTGCACGGCAACGTCTCTCGCACGCTGCTCGACGCGGTCGACCTGATCACCTGCTACCGGATGGCCCCGCACGAGGACTGGATGAACACGAAGGAGCGCGCCGTGCACCACCTGCTCGCGAGGCTGCGCGGGCCCGGGGGCGCGGAGCCTGCCCGCCGGCGCCCCTTCAAGGCCTGGGTGCAGGTGCCCGTGCTGCTGCCGGGCGAGAAGACGAGCACCCGGCTCGAGCCCGCGAAGGGCATCTACGCGCAGGTGCCGAAGGTCGAGGCCCTGCCCGGCGTCGTCGACGCCGCGATCTGGGTGGGCTACGCGTGGGCCGACGAGCCGCGGTGCCAGGCGGCCGTCGTCGTGGCCGGCGACGACCGCGCGGTCATCGCACGGGAGGCGGAGTGCCTGGCCCGCCTCTACTGGGACGCACGCGACGACTTCGCGTTCGCCGGGCCCACGGCATCCCTCTCCGACGCGCTCGACCGCGCGCTCGCCCCCGGCGCCGCACGTCCGTATGTCATCTCGGACTCGGGCGACAACCCCACCGCCGGCGGTGCCGGCGACGTGTCGTGGACGCTCGGCGAACTGCTCGGCCGGGCCGACCTGGCCGACGGCTCGCGCACCGTGATCCACGCGTCCGTGTTCGACGCGGCCGCGGTCGCCGCCGCCGTTGCGGCAGGCGTCGGCGCGACGGTGGATCTCTCCGTCGGAGGCAGGGTGGATCCGGGGCCCCGCGGCCCGGTCGCCCTGCGCGGCGAGGTCGTGTCGATCACGGACGGCGACCGGGATGCCGGTACCCAGGTCGTCGTCCGCGCCGGGTCGGTGCACGCGATCGTGACCGAGCGGCGCAAGCCGTTCCACCACCTCGACGATTTCCGCATGCTGGGCCTCGATCCCGAGACCGCCGACATCGTGATCGTCAAGATCGGCTACCTCGAGCCGGAGCTCTACGAGCTGGCCGCCGACTGGACCCTGGCCCTCACGCCCGGGGGAGTGGACCAAGACCTCATCCGGCTCGGTCACCATCGTCTCGCCCCCGGAGTGGTTCCGTTCGATCGCTCGATCCCCGAACCCGACCTGACGCCCGTGGTCACCCGCCGCGGCGAGGAGGACGCCGCATGATGAACTTCGAGTCGCGCATCGGCCCCGACCTCGGCGATGCCGCCCCGACCTATCCCGACGCCGGCGTCCCGGACTGGTTCCGCGACGCCAAGCTCGGCTTCTTCGTGCACTGGGGGCTGTACTCGGTGCCGGCATGGGGCACGCCGCCTGGCAGCCGGCGGGTACCCGTCGAGGACGCCTACATGCACCACCAGTACGCGGAGTGGTACGGCAACACCGTCCGCATCCCCGGCAGCCCCACCTGGGAGCGGCACCAGCGCGTGTACGGCACCGGCACGTCGTACGAGGACCTCGCCGACCTGTGGGACGCCTCGGCGTTCGATGCCCATGCGTTCGTGGGCGATCTCGTCGACGCCGGCGCGCAGTACATCGTGCCCACCACCAAGCACCACGAGGGCTTCTGCCTGTGGGACACCGCGACCACCGGCTTCAACGCGGTCCGCCGCGGACCGCACCGCGACCTCGTCGCCGAGCTGCATGAGGCCACCCGGCGACGCGGGACCCGGTTCGGCGTCTACTTCTCCGGAGCGCTGGACTGGCACGTCAGCGACTTCCCGCCGATCGAGAGCGACACGGATCTGTTCCGGTATCGCCGCAACGACGAGTTCTACGCCCGGTACGCGGCCGCGCAGCTCGACGAGCTGATCGCCCGGTTCCGCCCCGACGTGCTGTGGAACGACATCGACTGGCCCGACGGCGGCAAGGGCGATGGCGACTTCGGGGTCGCGGCCCTCTTGCGTCGATACTTCGAGGCGGTGCCCGACGGGGCCGTGAACGACCGCTGGGGCGTGCCGTACCACGGGTACCTGACCCGCGAGTACACCGACATCCCCGACATCCTCGAGCCCGTGTGGGAGTCCACGCGTGGCCTCGGCTTCTCGTTCGGCTACAACCAGGACGAGGACGCGCGTCATTCGCTGTCGGGTGCCGCGCTGATCCGGCTGTTCGTGGACGTCGTCGCAAAGAACGGCAACCTGCTGCTGAACGTCGGGCCGCGTGCGGACGGGTCGATCCCCGACCTGCAGCGCGCCTCGATGCGCGAACTCGGCGCCTGGCTGCGCACGAACGGCGCCGCGGTGTACGGCACCCGCCCGTGGATCCGTGCGGGCGAGCGCGTCGGCGCGCCGCGGGCCTACACAACGTCGGCCGCGGGCGTGCACGTGCACACGCTCGACCCGGCTGTCGGCACCGTCGACCTCCCGGCCGAACTGGCCGGCGCGGCCGACGCGCGGTGGGCGGACGGGTCCGCCGCCGTGCTCACCCGCCTGCCCGACGGCCGCGCCGAGGCGACGATCCCCGACGCGCTGCGCGGCGAGGCAATCGCCGTCCTTACGATGAAGCCATGACCGCCACCGCGTCGACGAGGGTCGCCGTCGAGATCGCCGTGCAGGGCCCGGCCGGGGCGCGCATCGCCCTGGCCGAGGGCGCCGATCGCGTGGAACTGTGCCAGGCGCTGGGCGTCGGCGGCCTCACCCCGTCGATCGGCACCGTGGAGCGCGTCATCGAGACGCTCGGCACCGCGCACGCCGTGGCCCCGCTCGTGCGCCCGCGCGGCGGCGGCTTCGTGTACGACGCCGACGAGGCGGCGGTCGTGACAGCCGATATCCGCCGTCTCGTGGACCTCGGCGTGGGCGCCGTGGTCGTCGGCTGCCTGACCGTGGACGGCCGCGTCGACCTCGATACCCTCGCGCGGTGGCGGGATGCCGCGGCCGGCGCCGACGTGGTCTTCCATCGGGCGATCGACACGCTGTCCGACCCCGCCGCCGTCCTGGACGCCCTGGCCGGCGCCGGCGTCGTACGCGTGCTGACGTCGGGAGGAGCCGCGCGCAGCATCGACGGCGCCGGGATGCTGGCCTGTATGGTCGAGCGCGCTGCCGGCCGGATGCAGATCATGGCCGGCGGGGGCGTGCGGGTGCAGGACATTCCCGCATTGCGTGCAGCGGGGGTGGACGCCGTGCATCTGTCGGCGCGGACGCCGTCGGGCGACACGGCGCCCAGCGGACCGGGCGGCGGCGCGGACGGGCACGACGTCACCGATCCCGGTATCGTGCGGGCCGCCGTGGCCGCCGCACGCACCCGGCCGGCGTGACCCCGGGGCATCGGGGACGGTGCCCTAGACTGACGCGCATGGCCTCCGATCCGCGCAATCCAGAGGACGATGACGCCCTGCACTGGGCGGGCGACGACGAGTCCGAGGTGTCGCTGCCGAACGGCTGGGCGGCGAAGGGGCCCGGCTCGGAGCGGGTGAGGCACGACGTCCCTGCGGCGGCCGGCGACACTGTCACCGACCCCTCGGCCGACGGTGTCCACGGCGGCCACGCGGACGAACCCGCGCAGCTGAGCAATGCCGCCCTCGTGGGGTTCGGAGTGCTCGGCGGCGTGTATCTGCTCTACACGATCGGCTGGATCATCGGCGCTCTGCGCGTGAGCCGCGTCGCGGGTCGCATGATGACCTCCGACGGCAGCGGCCCCGTGATGTGGACGGCCGGCAACACCGTGCTCGCCTGGCTTGCGATCGCGGCCCCGCTGATCTGGTTCTGCACCGTGTACCTGCTCACGCGCCGTCGCCGCGCATGGCTGCGCTGGGCGTGGCTCATCGTCGGCGCGATCCTGCTCGTTCCGTGGCCGATGCTGATGGGAGGGCTTTCGTGAGCGACGCGAAGGGACCTGTGGTCCGCCGCCGCCGGCAGCTGCCCACGTGGCTGATTGCGACGATCGCGGGGGCGTTCGGGCTGTTCTATGCGTACGTGGTGTGGAACGCGGTCGCCTTCCTGGTCGTCCAGGCCGACGGCACGGTGGGGCTGAACGGGCTCGGCTGGCTCGTCATGGGATTCGCTGTCGCCTTCCCCATCATCGTCTTCGCGGCGGCCTTCTCGATCGGGTGGCGGCGCCGTCTGGCCCCGTTCGCGCTGGTGATGCTCGCAGGCCTCGCTCTGGTGGGCGTGTTCTGGTTCAACGTGCTCGGCTACGCGTACGCGTACGGTGCGCAGCTGCTCGGGTGAACCGCCCGACTCCCGGTGTCACACGGTCGAGGGCGCCCCGGCCCGCGCGGTAGGCTGTCACCGTCTCGCCCCGAAGGCGTGCGGCGCGGCATCCCGTCATCACCGCCATCGCGCGCTGCGCGCCTGTCGAAGGGCCTCTCGTCGTGACCAAACCCGTCGTCCTCATCGCCGAACAGCTCTCGCCTGCCACGATCGACGCCCTCGGCCCGGACTTCGAGGTCCGTCGCGTCGACGGCACCGACCGGCCGGCGCTCCTGGCCGCCCTCGCCGAGGCGAACGCGGTGCTGATCCGGTCGGCGACGAAGATGGATGCCGAGGCCATCGCCGCCTCGCCGCGTCTGAAGGTGATCGCCCGCGCGGGCGTCGGACTCGACAATGTCGACACGCCCGCCGCCACCACGGCCGGCGTCATGGTCGTCAACGCCCCGACCTCGAACATCATCTCGGCGGCCGAGCTGACGGTCGGCCACATCCTGAGCCTCGCCCGCCGCATCCCGGCCGCGCACGCATCGCTGTCGGCGGGGGAGTGGAAGCGCAGCTCGTTCACCGGCGTCGAGCTGTTCGAGAAGACCGTGGGCATCATCGGGCTCGGCCGGATCGGCGCGCTGATCACCGCTCGCCTGCAGGGCTTCGACATGAAGGTCATCGCGTACGACCCGTATGTCACCAGCGCCCGCGCCCAGCAGCTGGGGGTCGAGCTCGTGAGCCTGGACGAGCTGCTCGAGCGCAGCGACTTCGTCACGATCCACATGCCGAAGACCCCCGAGACGACCGGCATGATCGGTGCGGCTCAGCTGCAGCGGATGAAGCCGACCGCGTTCGTGGTCAATGTGGCCCGCGGCGGCCTGATCGACGAAGAGGCGCTGTTCGCCGCCCTGCGCGACGGCGAGATCGCCGGCGCCGGGCTCGACGTCTTCTCGTCCGAGCCGCCCGCCGATCAGCGGCTGCTGGCGCTGCCGAACGTGACCGTCACGCCGCACCTGGGCGCATCCACCGCCGAGGCGCAGGAGAAGGCGGGCGTCTCGGTCGCGAAGTCGGTGCGCCTCGCGCTCGACGGCGAGCTGGTGCCCGACGCGGTCAACGTCGCCGGCGGCGTCATCGACCCGTACGTACGCCCGGGGATCCCACTGGTCGAGAAGCTCGGCCAGATCTTCTCGGGCCTCGCACGCTCGCCTCTGACCAGCCTCGACGTCGAGGTGCACGGCGAGCTGCAGGGGTATGACGTGAGCGTTCTCAAGCTCGCCGCGCTCAAGGGCGTGTTCACGCCCATCGTCAGCGAGTCGGTGTCATACGTGAACGCACCGCTGCTGGCCGAGCAGCGCGGCGTCGAGGTGCGGCTCATCGTCGACGACGACAGCCCCGAATACCGCAACGTCATCACGCTGCGCGGTGCGCTGTCGGACGGTTCGCAGCTGGCGGTCTCGGGCACGCTCACCGGCCCCAAGCAGATCGAGAAGCTCGTCGGCATCAACGACTATGCGGTCGAACTGCCCATCGAGCAGCACCACATCGTCATGCTCTACACCGACCGTCCCGGCATCGTCGCGGTCTACGGCCAGCGCTTCGGCGACGCAGGCATCAACATCGCCGGCATGCAGATCGCGCGCCGCGCTGCGGGCGGGCAGGCGCTCTCGGTGCTGACCGTCGATTCACCGGTCGCCGACGACCTCATCGACGACGTGCGCACGGCGATCGACGCCGATCTGTTCCGTCAGATCGAGATCATCGAGGTCTGAGGCACGGTCCTCATTGCAGGTCTTCGGGCGTCGACGACTCGTCGCGGCGCACCGAGTCGCCGGTACGCGGATCGACCGTCGTGTGCGACGTCGCGATCGTGCGGCGACGCCTCATGAGGAAGGCGATGCCGATCAGGAACACCACCACTCCCGCACCCATCAGGATGTAGCCGACCAGCTGCAGGTCGATCCACGACACCTCGATGTGGAGCGCGAATGTGAGGATCGCTCCGATGACGAAGAGGACTATGCCGAGTCCGATGCTCATGTCTGCTCCCCTCTCTCAACGTGCGGTCGCACGTGTGCTTGAGCCCGACCCTACGCGAGATCCGGTGGGCAGCCGGGGGCATTGCGCCTGACCCGATGGGGTGGTATCGCATACCGTCGGGCGTTGTGGAAGGGGATCGAAGCGTCGTTCAGGCCATGCCCGCCGGTGCGACGCGTTCCGCCGTGAGCAGGGCCACACCCTGCGGACGCCCGGGGACGGGAACTTCGTAGCGCTCCTGCGTCTCGAGGTCGATGACGGTCAGGCCGTCCCAGGGGCCGCGGCTCGTCGAACCGCCGGTGAGCAGCGCCTTGGCCCGGTTGTCGGCGGGACTGATCCATTCGACGACGTTCTCGTGGCCCTTGTCGAGCTGGACGAGAGCCTCCACGCCGTTCGTCTCACGGATCGTGAGGCTCGGACCCAGCGTGGCGCCGCCGATGGCGCCGACGCCCACCACCAGCAGCCGGCCGTCGTGCGTGAGGCCGACGCCGTGCTGATGGGTGTCGCCGGTCATCGCTGCCGTCGTGTAGCTCTGCGCGACCGGGTCGAAGGTGACCAGGCCCCTGCCCTGGTATGGCAGGAAGAGCTCGCCGGTGGGGGCGACTGCAGCGTAATGCGGCTTCTGGTGGGACATGAGCCCGCCCGCGGTGCCGAAAGGCGACACGTCGGCCCGACGAACGCTGTGGTCGGCGACATCGATCGTGTGCAGAGTGAAGGAGTCGTGGTCGATCGTGTAGACCTCGTCCCCGGAGGGGGAGATCTGCACGTCGAAGGGCCGCAGCCCGACGTCGATGGAATCGACGAAGCGGCCGGCCGCGGTGTCGAACACCTCGACCGCCGACTCCCGACCCTCACGAGTGACCGCGACGAAGACCTTGCCGCCGTCGGGCGTGACGACGACGCCGGTCCCGCCAGGACGCTCCTCGCCGTATGCGACATGATCGGGCTGGTCCAGATACGGCACGAGGTCGAGGCGTTCCTGCCCGTCGAGGTCCACGACGGCCAATCCGACGGCGGTCGCAACGTAGACGCGGGCCGTCGGCTCGTGCACCGCCAGACCCCACGGCGCCTCGCCGACGGTCACGGTCGCGACCACGGCGTCGTCCCCGGTGCGCGTCGCATCCACGAAGCAGATGCCGTCGGACCAGGATTGTGTGACGATCACGATCGGCCCGTTCGTCGCGCTCTCGCCTCGCTGCACAATCGTGCTGCTCATCTTCTCCCTCTCATTGGCCGACGAACTCGGTTGGGTGGCTCCTGCCCTCTCTCGGCCATCGTTAGCGATCTTGGTATACGACAGCTTCCCCGTCAATGAACGGTCGATGACGGCATCAGCTGCGGCGCAGTTCCTTCGGCCTCGGGGCGAAGGGAGGCGAGATGCTTGACAGCGGCCTTGCGGCTCGACGTGACGTGACGGACGGCGATCTTGCCTGCGCGCTTCTCGTCGCCGTCTGCGATCGCCTGGTAGAGCGCCTCATGCTCGGCGAGCATCGCGTGCAGGTCATCGTGCTGGGCGAGCAGCCACCGCATCCGGCCATCTGTGACGCGGTAGAGCTCGCTGAGCAGACTGTTGTCCGCAATGCGCGTCACGCACGCATGGAACTCTGCGGCGGCGCGTCGAGCACTGACGGACTCGCCCTCATCGGCGGCCTGACGCTCTCGGCGCAGCACTTCGGTCAGCTCGGCGAGATCGGAGATGGTCGCGCGCCGGGTCGCCAGGCTGAACGCCAGCGTCTCGAGTCCCGAACGCACCTCGATCAACTCGTCGATGTCGCGCTCGGAGGCCCTCCAGACGACGGCCCCGGAGAACGGTCGCGAGGTCGCGAGACCCTCCGCCACGAGCGCCTTGAGGGCATCGCGGACAGGAACACGGCTGACCCCCGTCTCTTCGGAGATCTCGCGCTCGACGAGCCTGCTGCCCGGTGCGCGGACGCCGTCGATGATCTGCTGACGGATCGCATCGGCCACTCGATCCGCCTCGGGGCGGAAGGCATCGGCTTGGCGAGCGACTTCCTGTGGCATGTGATCTCCTTTCGACGACACGTATACGAAACGGCACCGTCGACCGTCGTTGCCAAGTAGCTTGCCACGTCGAGCCGGTCTCCGCAGAGGAATTGTGCTCGAGACAACCCGAATGCACATGAGAGATCGCGGCTTTCCGCAGTCGAAGCGGTCCGCTCATCGTGGGCCCGATACCCGCGTGCGCCCTCCCGAAACTGCCGTCGTAAAGGTGTTGACAGCGTCGTCGGACCGGTATCAGACTGATGGGGACGATTTCGTATACCAAGCGCGACGCGATGACCCGAACGCCGGCTACGCGGACGTCGAAACCGACTGCATCTCGCATTCCAACGGAGGAACAATGAAGAAGCGGTATCTCGCGGCCGTCGTGTCTGCAGCTGCCTGCGCGCTCGTGCTGACGGGGTGCGTCGCCACGACGAACCCCGGCGGCGGTGGCACGAAGGCATCCAGCGTCACCGTTGCGCTGCCGACCGAACCGTCCGACACCGACCCGATCATGACCCGCAGCATCTCGTCGTGGAACATCTATTACGCGCTGTATGACGGGCTCACCCGGATCACTGCGAGCGGCCAGATCGTGCCTGGACTGGCGACGGAGTGGACTCACAACGCCGACTCGAGCGTGTGGGACTTCACGATCCGCAAGGGCGTCAAGTTCCAGAACGGCGACGAGTTGAAGCCGTCCGACATCGTGTACACCTATCAGAAGATCCTCGATTCGACCACCTCGACCAACCGGGTGGCCATCGCGATGGTCAAGAGCGTGTCCGAGGTCAAGCCCGGCGTGATCGAATTCGTTCTCAAGAATCCGTTCAGCGCGTGGCTGAACCAGGTCGCCACGATCGGCATCGTGCCGCAGAGCGTATACGAGAAGGAGGGGAAGGACTTCGAGAACCACCCGGTGGGGACCGGTCCCTATTCCTTCGTGTCGTGGAAGCACGGCGTGAGCTACCAGTTCAAGCGCAATGACGACTATTGGGGCGAGAAGCCGGATGTCGAGAATGTCACGATGTCGTTCGTCGGCGACCCCAGCGCGCGTCTGACCGGTGTTCAGTCGGGAACCCTCGACATTGCGCCGATCTCTGCGAACCAGGTGCCGTCGCTGAAGGGGTCGACGGGTGTGAGCGTCGTCTCGGAGCCGTCCAACCAAGTGATGCAGATCGGCATCAACAGCACGGCGGGCGTGCTCGCGAATCGGGACGTGCGGCAGGCCATCTCGCTGGCGATCGACCGGGAGTCGTTGATCAAGACGCTGCTGGGCGGCAAGGGCGTGAACAACGGAGAACTCGTCTCCGAGGGCGTGCAGGGGCATGTGCCGGACTTTCCCGTGCCCGAGTACAGCCCGTCCAAGGCCAAGCAGCTGCTGAGCAAGGCCGGCTACGCGGGTCAGGAGATTCCCTTCGACTTCGCCAGCAGCGGCGGCGACCAGATGGCACCCGATATCGCGCAGGCGGTTCAGGGCTACCTGCAGAAGGTCGGCATCAAGGTGCGCCTCGTCGGTGAGCAGCAGACGAGTCTGAGCCTGAAGATCGCCAACCACCAGATTCCGGGGATGTATCTGGAGGGCTGGGCGCCGTCGAGCATGGACGGTGATGTGGTCGTCAGTCAGCTGCTCGCCGGCGGACCGGAAGATTATGCTCGCGACCCGCAGATGGCGAAGCTGTACGCCGAGCAGCAGTCCGCGGCGGACTCGGCCCGGACCGCGGTGTACCAGAAGATCTGGGCGCTGAACGCACAGGAGGCGTACCACCTGCCGCTCTACACCGGCAACTACACGTACGCCGTGACCTCGTCGTTCACCTGGAAGCCTGCGGCGGACGGCATCTACCGCTTGAGCGACATCGCTGCGAAGTAGTCCTGAGGCCTGTCGTGGCGGCACGCATGCCGCCACGACCCCCAGCCGGACCCGACCGAACGACGAGGCGAGGATGAAGACATGATCGGCTACCTGGTCCGACGACTGATCCAGGGAGTGGCCACGCTCCTGTGCGTGGTGACGATCGCCTTCGTGCTGGGCCGGGCGAGCGGCAAGCCCGCGGCGTTGCTGCTGACCGAGGGCGCCACACAGAAGCAGATCGACGATCTCAATGGGGCGTTGGGGTTCAATCGCCCTCTCATCGTGCAGTATCTCGACTACCTTCGAGGCCTGCTGCGAGGAGACTTCGGCGTCTCGTATCGCAATCCGAGCCAACCGGCGATCACGCTGATCGCCGAGCGTCTGCCGGCGACGATCAGCCTGGCACTGATCTCGTTCGCCATAGGTCTGGCCATCGCCGTGGGTGCGGCCATCCTCATCCATGTGACCGGCAGCAGCCGCCTGCGCGCCCTCTTCATCTGGGGCGGTTCGGTGCGACAGGCGATGCCCGACTTCTTCTTCGGCGTGGTGCTGGTGCTGATCTTCGCCGTCGCCTTGCACGCGCTGCCCTCGCTGGGGTTCACCGGGCCGCTGTCATACGTGCTGCCGGTTCTGACGATCGCGACCGGGCAGTTCGTGCTGTATGTGAGATTGCTCGACTCCGCGTTGAGCGAGCAGTCGACCCAGGACTATGTCGTCACCGCGTACGCGCGCGGAAAATCGCAGGCGAGGGTCGTCCTCGGCGAGATGCTGCCCAACGCGCTGCTGCCGATCCTCACGATGGCCGGACTGAACCTCGCGGGTCTGCTCGGCGGCACGGTGATCGTCGAGCTCGTCTTCGCCTGGCCGGGGATGGGTCAGGTGCTCGTCCAAGCAGTGAGCCAGCGTGACTTCGCCGTTGTGCAGGCGGGCCTTCTGATCGTCGCGATCATGTTCGTGGTCGTGAATCTGGTGGTCGACCTTCTGTATTCCGTTCTTGATCCGAGGGTGCGTCTGACATGACCGAGCAACTCATCGACATGCCCGTGGAATCGGGCGTGGTGGAGCGCAGTTGGCGAAGGCGCCGCGGCAAGGGAAGGAGTGTGCTGCCGATCGTGGGTGGAGCACTCCTCCTGTTCATGATCCTGTTCGTCGTCATCGTGCCGATGCTCCCCGGAATGGACCCGTTGGCGCAGGATCTCTCGCAGGCGAACCTGCAGCCGTTCGCCGACCCGGCGCACCTGCTGGGCACCGACTCGCTGGGACGCGACACGCTGAGCAGGATCGCCGCAGGGGGCCGGACGACGCTGACGATCACGCTGGCCGTCGTGGTCATCAACGTGCTCATCGGTGCCACTCTCGGCCTGCTGGCCGGATTCTTCCGGGGCTGGCTGGACAGTCTCATCGGCCTCGTGAGCGACGTGAATCTCTCGATGCCGGTCGTGCTCCTGCTCATCGCGATCTCGGCGATCGTCGGCCCGAGTGCGACCCTCATGGTGGTGGTGCTGGGATGCACGTTCTGGATGGGGTACGCGCGGGTCGCGCGGGCGGTGACGCTGTCGCTCGGCGGCCGAGACTTCATCATCGCGCCGCAGATCCTGGGCGCGAGCGCCCGGTGGACGATCTGGCGCCATGTTCTGCCCCATGTCGTCCCGCCGGTGCTGATCGTGGCCGTCACGGACGTCGGAATCGTCGTGCTGCTGCAGGCCGGACTGGACTTCCTGGGCCTCGGCGTACAGCCGCCGTCGCCGACCTGGGGCGGCCTGATCCTCGAAGGGCAGGCTGTGCTCGGCAGCGACCCGTGGCAGTCGATCCTGCCCGGTCTCGCGATCTTCGTGCTCGTGGCCGGTACCCAGCTGCTGAGCCAGCGATTCACGGCCGAAGGATCCATCCCGTTGAGGAAGGCACGCCGATGACCGATCACACTCTTCGTGGCGACCCGCCGCTGCTGCGGGTCCGGGACCTGGTGATCGCGACGGACGAGGACGACACGGCGCTCGTCGACGGAGTCTCGTTCGATGTCCATCGCGGCGAGTCGGTGTGCATCGTCGGCGAGTCGGGCTCCGGCAAGAGCCTGACGGTGCTCGCGATCATGGGCCTGCTGCCGCCGTCATTGCGGGTGGCCAGCGGATCGATCATGCTGAACGGCAAAGAGCTGGTCGGCGCCGGTGAGCACGCGCTGCGCGAGATCCGCGGCCGCGACATCGGCATGGTGTTCCAAGACCCCATGACGTCGATGAATCCGCTGCGGCGGATCGGTCCGCAACTCGCCGAAGCGGTGCGACTGCACCACAGGAACGCGTCACGTGCGCAGGCCCGGGCCCGCATCGAGGATCTCCTCCTGCAGGTCGGGGTGACCGACCCGGCTCGGCGCGTGCGTTCGTATCCGCATGAATGGTCTGGAGGCATGCGCCAGCGTGCGATGATCGCGATGGCGATGGCCAACGATCCGAGCCTGCTCATCGCGGACGAGCCGACCACCGCACTGGATGTCACCATCCAAGCGCAGGTCATGCAGGCGCTGGCCCGCGTGCGCGCGACGACCGACTCGGCGATGGTCCTGATCACGCACAACCTCGGCCTGGCCGTCGAGAACGCATCGCGCATCGTCGTCATGTACAGCGGGCGGGTGGTCGAGACAGGCGATGTCGAGACCGTCTTCGAGCAGCCGACGCATCCCTATACGCGGGCGCTGCTGTCGAGTCTGGTGACGGGGGAGAAGAAGCGGATCCCGGCGATCCCGGGCAACCCGCCGTCGCCGCGCAGCCGGCCGGCCGGCTGCGCGTTCGCCGCCCGATGCGCGCTGCGGGCCGGGCGCTCGATCTGCACGCACGAGCGCCCGGAGCTGCGCACGGTCATCGAAGGGTCCCGGTCGGCGTGTCATTTCGCCGAGGAACTGCTGAACGAGGAGGTGGCGTCATGAGCACCCTCGCCGACGGTGCGAGCGAGGTCCTGCTCGAGATCCAGGACCTGCGCGTGCAGTATCGACGCAGACGACTGTTCGGCGGTGTCCAGGTCGTCAAGGCTGTGGACGGTGTCTCGCTCACCCTCCACCGCGGCAAGACCCTGGGGCTCGTGGGGGAGTCGGGGTGCGGCAAGTCGACCCTGATGCGGTCGCTGTTCGGGCTGACGCCCATCGTGGGCGGTTCCATCCGGGTCATGGGCGCCGACGTGACCGGCAGCGGGCGCCGTGAGCGCCGCCGGCTCAGCGGCCACATGCAGATGGTCTTCCAGGACCCGTACTCGGCGCTGGACCCGCGCATGACGGTGCACGAGATCGTCGCCGAGCCGCTGCGTCTGGCGGGCAGGTACCGTGCCGACGAGGTGACCGATCTGCTCGATCGCGTCGGGGTGACCGCGGAGATGGCCAGGCGCAAGCCGTCCGAGTTCTCGGGCGGGCAGCGTCAGCGGGTGGGCATCGCTCGCGCCCTGGCGTTGAAGCCCGACATCCTGATCCTCGACGAGCCGGTCTCGGCGCTGGACGTCTCGATCCAGGCGCAGGTGCTGAACCTGCTGGGCGACCTGCAGCAGTCCATGGGGCTGACCTACCTGTTCGTGTCGCACGACCTGTCGGTCGTTCGGCACATCGCCGATGACGTGGCGGTGATGAACAGCGGTCGCATCGTCGAGGAGGGGACCGCTGAACAGCTGTTCGCGAACCCCGACGACGATTACACCAAGACCCTTCTGGCTGCGATCCCGACGACGAGCCCGTCCGAGGCGAAACGCAGGCGGGCCGCGGCCGTCGAGGCCGGTGCGCCCATTCCCACCACGTGACCTGCGACCACCGAAGGAGCTCCGATGACCAGCGCCGTCACCTACACGATCCCGGGAATGCATGTCACCGATCGGGTCTGGGAAGCGCCGCTGAACTGGGGCACGCCCGACGACGGTCGCCGGATCAGCCTGTTCGCACGCGAGGTGGTGGATCCGGCTCGCGCCCATGAAGACCTGCCGCTGCTCGTCTATCTGGAGGGCGGGCCGGGCGGCAGGTCTCCGCGTCCGATGCTCTCCGAGGGATGGATCGTGAACGCGCTGCGCACGCATCGCCTGATCCTTCCCGACCAGCGGGGGACCGGGCGCAGTTCTGCGGTCCAGGCCTCGACGATGGGCCGGTTCGACCGGTCAGAAGACGCCCGCGACTTCCTGCTGCACTTCCGCGCGGACTCCATCGTCGCCGACCTCGAGCTGCTGCGGCGACAGGTCTACGGTGGCAGGCGCTGGCAGACGCTCGGTCAGAGCTTCGGCGGCTTCATCACCCTCACATATCTTTCACGAGCACCCGAGGGACTGGCCGCATGCCATGTCGCCGGTGGACTCACGAGCATCCGTCCATCCGCTGCAGACCTCTACCGCCACACCTACGCGCGTCTGGCGGAGAAGAACCGTCGCTACTTCGAGCGATATCCCGATGACGTGGGCACCGTGGCCGCCACGGCGGACGCGATCGCGGGCGGCGACGTGCGCCTGGCGGACGGCGACCGGCTCAGCGTCCGGCGCCTTCAGACAGTGGGCATCGACTTCGGCATGTGCGCCGGGTTCGAACGTGTGCACTGGCTGTTCGACGAAGCGCTCTCGGACGGGCGTTTGACCGACACGTTCCTCGCCCGCGTCGCTGAATTGACTTCGTACGATCGGAACCCCCTCTACGCCGTGCTGCAGGAGAGCATCTACGGGGACGGCCCGGGCGCGACCGCCTGGGCCGCCGAAGCAGAGAGGTCGCGGCATCCCGATCTCGATCCCGACCGGCGACCGCTGCTGCTGACCGGCGAGATGATGTACCCCTGGATGTTCGACGAGATCCGTTCGCTGCGCCCCTTCCGCGCCGCCGCAGAAGCGCTGGCCGAGTACTCCGATTACGCGCGGCTCTATGACCCCGAGCGGCTCGCCGAGAACGACGTGCCGGTGGCGGCGGTGGCCTACCTCGACGATCTGTTCGTGGACGTCGAGTACTCGCTGGCGACTGCCGTCGAGGTCGGCAACGTCGATCTGTGGGTGACGAACGAGTACGAGCACGACGGCATCCGCATCGAGCCCGACATCGTGCGACGACTGATCGACAGCGTCGCACGTCGAGGCGGACCGTTGCCAGGGTGAGCCGGCCGCTGCGGGCGTGCGTCAGCGGTGCGAAACGGTCTTCTGAACGAGGGCGATGAGCGCCTCGAGGTCGGCGCCGCCGGGCACGAGGGCGGCAGGGTCTGCCTCGAGCAGGTTGTTGAACGACAGCCCGTCCGACACCAGGAGCACGAGGTTGAGCGCGGCCTCGTCGCGCACGTGGGGACGCAGGGCGCCCGCCCACCGCTCTCGTGTCCGCTGCAGGGCGTCACCCGCTGCGGTGCTGCCGCCCTGCGCGAGGCGCGAGACGGCGAGCATCGCGCGATCGAGCGGATCGTCGGTGAGCACGGACGAGCGCAGATAGTAGGCGACGGCGCCCTCGGGGGCGCCCGCGATCTCGGTCACGTCCGCGTCGACCAGACGATCGAGCCGGTCGATCAGACCCGTCTCCAGCGCGTCCTTCGACGCGAAGTGATACAGCAGACCGCCCTTGGAGACACCGGCGGCGCGGGCCACGGCATCCATCGTCGCCGCCCGCTCGCTGTCCGCGACCAGGATCTGCACGAACGCGTCGAGAACGCTCTCGCGGGCATGCGGGGGGCGGCTCATGAGATCGATGCTATCCAGCGCGATGGCATGGATCTGATACTATACCGGCTGGACGGTAAAGTATGCCGTCCTCTCGACGAGCGACGACCATGACCATCACCCACGCGATCCCTGTCATCGACAGCACCACCGGCGACCGTGTCGGATGGCGCGGGTGGGCCGCTCTGGCGGTGCTCATGCTGCCAGTGCTGCTCGTGTCGGTCGATAACACGGTGCTCAGCTTCGCGCTGCCGATGATCGCGACCGACCTCGAGCCCACGAGCGTCCAGCAGTTGTGGATCATCGACGCCTACCCGCTCGTGCTCGCCGCGCTCCTGGTCACGATGGGCACCCTCGGCGATCGCTTCGGACGACGCCGGATGCTGCTGATCGGCGCGACCGGCTTCGCCGCCGTGTCGGCGATGTCGGCCTTCGCGCCGACCGCCGCGTGGCTCATCGCAGGACGCGCCGCCATGGCGGTGTTCGGCGCCATGCTGATGCCCTCGACGCTGTCGCTGATCCGCAGCGTGTTCGCCGATCGCACGCAGCGGCGCCTGGCGATCGCGATCTGGGCGGCCATGTTCTCGGCGGGCGCGGCCCTCGGCCCGATCGCCGGCGGATTCCTGCTCGAGCACTTCGCCTGGGGCGCCGTGTTCCTCATGGCAGTGCCGGTGCTCGTCCCTCTGCTTGCGCTCGCACCGGTGTTCGTGCCCGAGAGCCGGGACCCGCACCCCGGGCGTGTCGACCCGGTCGGCATCCTGCTGTCGATCGGCGCGATGCTCCCCATCGTCTACGCGATCAAGCAGCTCGCCGTCGAGGGGTTCACCACGCTCGTGGCCGTCCTGTTCGTGGCAGGGGTGCTGTTCGGCGTGCTGTTCGTGCGCCGGCAGCTGCGGGCCCGGATCCCGATGCTCGACATGGGGCTGTTCCGACGGCCGGCGTTCACGGGCGCGCTGCTGGTGAACCTGTTGAGCGTCATCGCGCTGGTCGGGTTCCTCTTCTTCGTGGCCCAGCATCTGCAGCTGATCATCGGGCTGTCGCCGATGCAGTCGGGCCTGGCGCTGCTGCCGTCGCTGGTGGCGATGATCGTGGCGGGCCTGGTCGTCGTGCCGCTGTCGGTGCGAATCGCGCCTCGCGTGCTGATCCCCGCCGCGCTGGTGTTCTCGATCGCCGGCTACGTCGGCATCGCGCTGACGACCGGTCCCGACACGCTGGGGCCGACGATCCTCGCCTCGGTGAGCCTGGGCGTGGGCATCGGCATGGCCGAGACGGTCTCGAACGAGCTGATCCTGTCGGCTGCGCCGCCTGCGAAAGCGGGGGCGGCCAGCGCCGTCTCAGAGACCGCGTACGAGCTGGGCACGGTGCTCGGCACCTCGGTGATCGGCGGGTTCCTCACCGCGGTGTACCGCACGAGGATCGCGATCCCCGAGGGCGTGCCCGCAGGCATCGCCGCCGAGGCGCGCGAGACGCTCGCCGGCGCCATGAACGCGGCGCACGGGCTCGGGGGAGCCACCGGCGCCGCGCTGCGCCACGCGGCGGCACATGCGTTCGACGCGGGCGTGGGCGCGGCAGCGTTTTCCGGGGCCGTCCTGGTGCTCGTGGCCGCCGTGATCGCGGCCACTACGCTGGGAGGCAGGAGCACCCCCTCGTCCTAAGGAGAGTCATGTCGCGTGTCGTGAAGCTGGCCGTCATCCCGGGTGACGGCATCGGTCCGGAGGTCGTCGCCGAGGCCGAGAAGGTGCTGGATGCCGCGACCGCAGCCGGCGACGTCAGCTTCGACAAGACCCGCTTCTCGCTGGGCGCCGCGCGCTATCTCGAGACCGGCGACACGCTGACCGACGAGGACCTCGCCGCGATCAAGACACACGATGCGATCCTGCTCGGGGCGGTCGGCGGGCAGCCCGGCGACCCGCGACTGAAGGATGCGAACATCGAGCGCGGGCTGCTGCTGAAGCTGCGGTTCGAGCTCGACCATTACGTCAACCTGCGTCCCGCCAAGCTGTACCCTGGCGCTCCCGGTCCGCTGGCCGACCCCGGCACGGTCGACTTCGTCGTCGTGCGCGAGGGCACCGAGGGACCGTACGTGGGCAACGGCGGGTCGATCCGGCGCGGCACCCCGCACGAGATCGCCAACGAGACGTCGGTGAACACCGCGTACGGTGTGGAGCGCGTCGTGCGCTACGCGTTCGAGACGGCCGAGCGCCGCAGCCGTCGGCTGACGCTCGTGCACAAGACGAACGTCCTGGTCAACGCCGGGGCGCTGTGGAAGCGCATCGTCGACGAGGTGGCGCAGGAGCATCCGCAGGTTGCCGTAGACTACCTGCACGTCGACGCCGCGACCATCTTCCTGGTCACGAACCCCAGCCGGTTCGACGTGATCGTCACCGACAACCTCTTCGGCGACATCCTGACAGACCTGGCCGGCGCCGTCACCGGAGGCATCGGTCTCGCCGCCTCCGGCAACATCAATCCGGACGGCGCATTCCCCTCGATGTTCGAGCCCGTGCACGGATCGGCGCCCGACATCGCGGGACAGCAGAAGGCCGACCCCACGGCCGCGATCCTGTCGATCGCGCTCCTGCTCGACCACCTCGGGCTGCGCGACGAAGCTGCGCGCGTCACCCGCGCGGTCGAGGACGACATCGCCGCCCGGGGCACCACCGCACGCACCACCGCGCAGATCGGCGACGCCATCACCGCACGGCTTCAGGCGTAGCCTGGAATCACGCGAGCATCGCCCGCGCATTCGACGACTGGATGTGACATGACCACTCCCGCAGACACCGCCCTCGCCTCGCTCGAGTTCGCGGTCATCCGCAACCCCGCCGCCCGCAGCGACGCCGAGCGCGAGGCGGCCCTGCGCGATCCCGTGTTCGGCACGGTCTTCACCGACCACATGGTCGGCATGACCTGGACGGACGGCGAAGGGTGGCACGACGCACGCGTGCAGCCGTACGGTCCGCTCTCGCTCGACCCGGCCGCCGCGGTGCTGCACTACGGGCAGGAGATCTTCGAGGGCATCAAGGCCTACCGTCACGCCGACGGCTCGGTGCACACCTTCCGCCCCGACCAGAACGCGGCGCGCCTGCAGCGCAGCGCGCGCCGGCTCGCCCTGCCCGAGCTGCCCTCCGAAGTGTTCACGCAGGCGCTGCGCGAGCTGATCGCCGTCGATGGCGCGTGGGTGCCCTCGGGCGACGACCAGAGTCTGTACATCCGGCCGTTCATGTTCGCCTCCGAGCCGTTCCTCGGGGTGCGTCCGGCCAAGGACGTGTCGTTCTATGTGATCGCCAGCCCCGTCGGCGCCTACTTCAAGGGCGGCGCCAAGCCGGTCTCGATCTGGCTCAGCGAGGACTACGCCCGCGCCGGCAAGGGCGGCACCGGTGCCGCCAAGACCGGCGGCAACTACGCGGCCAGCCTGCTGCCGCAGGCCGAGGCGTACGAGCAGGGCTGCGACCAGGTGGTCTTCCTCGACGCCGAGGGCAACGTCGAAGAGCTCGGCGGCATGAACGTCGTGTTCGTGTTCAAGGACGGCACGATCGTGACGCCGGCCTCGGCCTCGATCCTCGCCGGCATCACCCGCCAGTCGCTCCTGCAGCTCGCGCGCGACCGCGGCCATGACGTGCAGGAGCGCCCGATCTCGCTCGACGAGTGGCGTCAGGGTGTGGCATCCGGCGACATCGTCGAAGCGTTCGCGTGCGGCACGGCAGCCGTCGTCGCCCCGATCGGGCAGCTCAAGGGCCACGCGTTCGCCGACGAGCAGCCGACCGGTTCGCTCGCGCTGTCGCTGCGCGAAGAGCTCACCGACATCCAGTACGGCCGTCGCGAGGACCGACACGGCTGGCTGGTGCGCCTCGACGACTGAGGGAGTCCGACCCGGCCGATAGGCTTGGGCGGGTGAGAATCGCACGCTTCAGCCACCACGGCGCCATCACGTACGGCATCGTCGACGACACCGACCTGGTCGTGCTCGCCGGCGACCCGATCTTCGCCGGGTTCGACACCACGGGGGAGCGGGTGCCGGTGGCCGACATCGGGCTGCTCGCGCCGGTGATCCCGCGCTCGAAGGTCGTGGCCATCGCGCGCAACTACCGCGACCACGCGGCCGAGCTCGGCAACGAGGTGCCGCCGGAGCCGATGCTGTTCCTCAAGCCGAACACCTCGGTGGTCGGGCCGGGGGACGCCATCGTGCTGCCCCCGCAGTCCCAGCGCGTCGACTTCGAAGGAGAGCTGGCGGCGGTGATCGGCAAGATCGCCAAGAACGTGACGGCCGAGAGCGCGCTGGACCACGTGTTCGGCTACACGATCGCCAACGACGTCACGGCCCGCGACCTGCAGCGCGCGGACGGTCAGTGGTCGCGGGCGAAGGGCTTCGACACGTTCTGCCCGCTCGGACCGGCCATCGAGACCGACTTCGACCCGACCGGCGCCGCCGTGGTCACCACGCGCGTGGACGGCGAGGTCCGCCAGCAGGGACCGATCTCGGACATGATCCACTCGGTCGCCGACATCATCGCGTACGCCTCGGCCGCGTTCACCCTGCTGCCCGGCGATGTCATCCTCACCGGGACGCCGGCGGGCGTCGGCCCGTTCACCGCCGGACAGACCGTCGAGGTCGAGATCACCGGGCTCGGCACGCTGCGCAACCCGGCCCGCACCGCGTGAGCAGCACGACGCCCGCGCCGACCGCGCTGCCCGACACCGCCCAGGTGGCGGCGCTGCAGCGGCGCACGATCTGGGTGCTCTCTCTCGGGCAGATCCTCGGCGGTCTCGCGTTCGGCGCGACGGTGTCGGTCGGCGCGATCCTCGCCGCACAGGTGTCGGGCGATGAGGCCTTCTCGGGATGGGCGACGGCATCGGTCACGCTGGGCACCGCGGGAACCGCCGTGCCGCTGGCGGCGCTCGCACGGCGGCGGGGCCGGCGCCCGGCGCTGGCGGTCGGGATGCTGGTGGCCCTGGTGGGCGTCGGCCTGGTCGTCACCGCGGTCGGGCTGTGGACGTTCCCCCTGCTGGTCGCCGGGTTCGCACTGATCGGCGCGGGCCAGGCCGCGAATCTGCAGTCGCGGTTCGCGGCGGCCGACCTCGCCACCGACACGACCCGCGCACGTGACCTGTCGATCGTGGTGTGGGCGACGACCCTCGGGGCGGTGCTCGGGCCGAACCTGGTCGGTCCCGGCGAGGCGATAGGCGCCTTCCTGCACATGCCGCCCCTGACCGGCGCGTACGTGTTCACCGTCATCGCGCAGGGCGGCGGCATCGTGCTGTACCTGCTGGCGCTGCGCCCCGACCCGCTGCTGGTCGCCCAGCGTGTGACGGCCCACCACGCGGCATCCGGAGCACACCTCGCACACCGCGACCGGCCCGTCGCCGCCCGCTACGCGATGCTCGCCGTCGCCGGGGCGCACGTGTGCATGGTCTCGGTCATGGCGATGACCCCGGTGCACCTCGAGCATGCCGGCGCGACCATCCAGGTCATCGGCCTGACGATCAGCCTGCACATCGCCGGCATGTATGCGCTCTCGCCCGTGTTCGGCATCCTCGCCGACCGGCTGGGCCGGCTGAGGACGATCCTCATCGGGCAGATCGTGCTGGTCGCCGCAATGCTCACAGCCTCGATCGGCCAGCACTCCGCCGCGATGGTCACGGTCGCGCTCGTCCTGCTGGGCCTCGGCTGGAGCGCCACCACCGTGGCGGGCGCGGCGCTTCTGACCGAGGCATCCGCCGAACAGCGCCGCACCAGCCGTCAGGGGCACAACGACCTCATCATGAGCCTGGTCGGCGGCACCGGCGCCATCCTCGCAGGACTCGTCCTGGCGTGGATCGGCTACGGGGGACTGGCCCTGTCGGCACTGCTGGTCGTGGCGGCCGTGGTGCTGTGCGCGCCGCTGGGACGTCTGCGCACGGACGCGGGAACCGGGCCGGGCGCGCGGCCGGGCACGGGGGAGAGCGCGCCCGACGCCTAGAATCGAAAGGCTATGGCTACCGTTCATCCCCAGACCACGACCGCCTCCGGCGCCGATGTGCGCGTCCGATTCTGCCCGTCGCCGACCGGCCTTCCGCACGTCGGGATGGTGCGCACCGCCCTGTACAACTGGGCGTACGCGCGGCACACCGGCGGCAAGCTCGTGTTCCGCATCGAAGACACCGACGCCGCGCGCGACAGCGAGCAGAGCTACCTGCAGCTGGTCGACGCGCTGACCTGGCTGAAGATCGACTGGGACGAGGGCGTCGAGAAGGGCGGCCCGCATGCCCCCTACCGGCAGTCGCAGCGCACCGGCATCTATGCCGACGTGCTCGCCCAGCTCGTCGCAGCCGGGCTCGTGTACGAGAGCTACTCCACCGCCGAAGAGATCGACGCCCGCAACGAGGCGGCAGGCCGGGCCAAGCAGCTCGGCTACGACAACTTCGACCGCGACCTCACCGACGAGCAGCGGGCCGCGTTCCGCGCCGAGGGGCGTGAGCCCGCGTGGCGGCTGCGGGTGCCCGACGAAGACCTCACCTACGTCGACCTCATCCGCGGCGAGGTCACCTTCCCCGCCGGGTCGTTCCCCGACTTCGTGCTCGTGCGGGCCGGCGGCAAGGCGCTCTACCCCTTCACGAACCCGGTCGACGACGCGCTCATGGGCATCACCCACGTCATCCGCGGCGAAGATATCATGCCGTCCACCGCGCGCCAGCTCGCGCTCTATGACGCGCTGATCAAGGCCGGCGTGACGACCTTCGTGCCGCGGTTCGGCCACATGCCGCTCGTGCTGGGCGAGACCGGCAACAAGAAGCTGTCCAAGCGCGACCCGCAGGCCGACCTGTTCCTTCAGCGCGAGAAGGGCTTCATCCACGAGGGGTTGCTGAACTATCTCGCCCTGCTCGGCTGGTCGATCGCCCCCGACCGCGACGTCTTCTCGCTTGAGGAGTTCACCGCCGCGTTCGACATCGCCGACGTCAACCCCAACCCGGCCCGGTTCGATCAGAAGAAGGCCGAGTCGATCAACGGGGACCACATCCGGATGCTGCAGCCCGCCGACTTCGCGGCGCGCATCGTGCCGTACCTGCGCGCGGCCGGTGTGGTGGGCGATGGCGTCACACCCGCGCAGCAGGCCCTGATCACGGCCGTCGCCCCGCTCGTGCAGGAGCGGGTGCAGCTGCTCGGCGACGTGCCGGGTCTGGTCGGGTTCCTGTTCACGAACGACATCGAGTACGCCGACGACGCGATGAAGGGACTGCCCGCGAACGCGGCCGAGGTGCTGGTCGCGTCGGTGGGGGCGCTGGAGGACGTGCCCGAGACGGAGTTCGCCGCGGCGCCCGTGCAGGATGCGCTGTCGACCGCGTTGATCGAGGGACTCGGGCTGAAGCCCCGGGTCGCGTACGGCCCGCTGCGCGTGGCCGTGAGCGGCCGTCGCGTCTCGCCGCCCCTGTTCGAGTCGATGGAACTGCTCGGCAAGACCGAGTCGATCCGCCGGCTGGGGGCGCTCGTGACGCGACTCGCCCGGTAGGGCGCCGGTTTGGCCCGGGGCCGCGCGTCGTCTAGACTGGGTGACTGTTGCGGCTTCGGCCGAAACCCCTTGGGGTATGGTGTAATTGGCAACACGGCTGATTCTGGTTCAGTTGTTCTTGGTTCGAGTCCAGGTACCCCAGCAAGACGAAAACCCTCGCGTGAGCGGGGGTTTTGTCGTCTCTGCCGCCGTCTTGCGTGTCGAGCGCAGCCGTGCGCGCGATAAAGTCGGGACGTGCCGCAGACGCAGATGCATCGCGCGCGCGGCGTCGTCAGCTCGCTGGTCGCCAGCGTGCTGTTCGGGGCGATGTTCTACCTCTACGGGGTGGTGGATGCCTCGGCGGAGTCGCAGTTCGGTTGGCGGATGATCGTCACCGCGCTCTGCTACGCGCTTGCTCTGCTCACGGCATCCGGACGTGAAGCGTTCGCCGGACTGTGGACGCTGCTGCGCTCGACATGGTGGCGCACTCCTGCCCTGGTCGTGCTCAGCGCGCTGGTCGGCGTCCAGATGTGGTTGTTCGCATGGGCGCCGGGGCACGGGTACGGACTGGACGCCGCTCTCGGTTACCTGCTGCTGCCGATCGCGCTCGTCCTGATCGGACGACTGCTGTTCCATGAGTCGGTGAGCAGGATGCAGTGGTTCGCCGCGGCCCTGGCCGGCGTCGCGATCGCCGTCAAGATCGTCCTCACCGCGTCCCTGTCCTGGGTAACCTTCGCGGTCTGCATCGGCTACGCCCTCTACTTCGCCCTGCGCAAGCACGCGCACCTCGACCTCGCTGCGACGTTCGGCGCCGAAGTGCTGCTCATCCTTCCGGTGGCCGTCTGCTTCGTGGTCTGGGCGCCGGGGGCGTCCACGACGGCCGGACAGATCGCGGTACTGGCGGCGGGCTTGGCGGGAACCATCGCTATGTCGGCCTACCTGGGTGCCTCGCGCCTCTTGCCGCTGCCGGTCTTCGGCCTGCTCAGCTATGCCGAGCCGGTGTTCATGTTCGTCGTCTCACTGCTTCTGGGAGAGCGATTGCACGCACTCGACGTGGTCGTGTACGGCCTGCTGGCCGTGGCGCTCGCCGTGCTCGCGGCGGACGGGTTCCGCACCTCCCGCGGCCCCGTGACACTGCAGTCGTGACTCGGCCGGGTCGAGGGGCCCGCTCAGCGCCGTGGGCGATACGTCATGTGCGTCACGAGCGAGGTCGTGCGCACTGACGTGCGCTCCAGCGCTTGCGGCGGAACGCCGTCGAAGACCCGGACGCCTGCGCCGAGGATGAACGGGGTCACGTGCAGGCGCAGCTCGTCAAGCAGGCCGGCGGTGAGGAACTGGTTGACCGTGCCCGGACCGCCCGCGACCGAGATGTTCGCATCGCCCGCGGCCGCTCGGGCGCGTTCGAGCGCCGCATGAATGCCCTCGGTGACGAAGTGGAAGGTCGTTCCGCCCTCCATCTCGATGGGCTCGTGCGGGTGATGGGTGAGCACGAAGACCGGGTTGTGGTACGGCGGTTCGGGACCCCACCAGCCGCGCCAGTCACGATCCCACTCGCCGCGCACCGGGCCGAACATGTTCCGGCCCATGATCGTCGCCCCCGAATCGAGGATCGCCTCGACCTCGGGGAGGTTCTCCTCGCGCGCGTCGAACATCCAGTTGTGCAGCCAGGAATCGTCGATGTCGCCGAACGGCGCCTCCTCGCGCTGGCCCAGTCCGGTGGCGTAGCCGTCGGCGGTGACGGCGATGCTGCTGTACACGATGCCCATGCTGATGGATCTCCTCGCCGAGCGTGGTTGTGCAGAGTACGTGACGGCACGCTACTCCGCCGCCGGTGACCGAGCCACCCCGCGATCGCGCGATGATGGAGGTTCCACCGTCCCCGAGGAGTGCTTCCATGCGTGCCGCCGTCTACGACCAGTACACCCAGGATCCCGACGACGTCGTGGTCCGCGACATCGCCGAGCCGAAGGTGTTCCCCGGCTCGGTGCTCGTCGAGGTGCGGGCCGCCGGCGTCAATCCGGTCGACTGGAAGGCGATGGCCGGTGGCCTGGACGGTCTCATCGACGCGCAGTTCCCGGTGATCCCCGGCTGGGATGTCGCGGGTGTCGTGGTTGGGCTCGGCCCCGACACGCCGGAGTTCGCCGTCGGCGACGAGATCCTCGGGTACGCCCGCAAGGACGTGCTCGGCGCCGGCACGTTCGCCGAGCGCGTCGCCGTCTCGGCCCGCGCCGTGACGCGCAAGCCGGCCGCGTTGTCGTGGGAGCAGGCTGGTGGTCTGCCGCTCGCGGGCGGCACCGCGCTGCGCACGATCGACGCGCTGGGCGACCCGGACTCTCGGACGGTGCTCGTGCACGGTGCCGCCGGCGGCGTCGGCAGCATCGCCGTGCAGATCGCCGCGGCCCGCGGCGCCCGGGTGATCGGCACCGCCTCGGAGCGCAACCACGACTTCCTGCGCGAGATCGGCGCCGAGCCGGTGGTCTACGGCGACGGGCTCGCCGACCGGGTGCGTGCGCTGGCCGGCGGCCCGGTCGATGCGGTCGCCGACTTCGTCGGCGGGCAGCTCGAGACGACGCTCGCCGTGCTGCGCGACGGCGGCCGTCACGCCTCGGTGGCCGACGCGACGGTCGCCGAGCACGGCGGACGGTACATCTGGGTGCGACCGGACGGTGTCGAGACCGCCCGGCTGGTCGAGCTCGCCGAGAACGGTCGGCTGCGGGTCGAGGTGGCCGAGACGTTTCCCCTCGATCGTGTGGGCGATGCGTTCCGCGCGAGCCGGAGCGGGCACACCCGCGGCAAGCTCGTCATCGTTCCGTAGGCGGCCGTCGGCGCCGGTGATCGCCGGCCGCGATGCTCGCCGGCCCTAAGCTGGAGGAATGCTGAGTGGCCGAATCCGTCCCGTCGAGACCCGTGAGCTCACCGTGGAGGCGCCCAGCATCGACGAGGCGCGCGCGCAGGTGTCGGCGCAGGTGCCCGAAGGCTGGGTGCTGACGGATGCCGCGGCCACCATGGCGAAGGCGTCGATCATGATCACCCTGCACGCGAAGCTCGCCCGGCGCGACGGCGCACACGACATCGAGGCTGCGGACCTCGGGGCGCTTCGCGCCCAGGTGCCCGACGGGTGGCAGCTGCTGAGCGTCCGCGAGGTCTGACCGTCACGAGCCCTTGCAGTCATAGAGGCCGGTGACCGAGGCATCCATCACGCTCGTGCAGTTGGCGCGCACCCAGTCGAGGATCTGCGTCGATGCCGCGGAGGTGTCGCCGCCGAACCCACCGCCGCGCCCCGAGGCGAGCACGAAGCGGACATCGCCGGCGCCGACCATCGCGGTGAACACGTCCAGCGTGGGCACCGGGTCGTTGCCGCTGAAGCCGCCGATCGGCAGGATCGAGGCTCCGCCGGAGTCGATGATGAGCGGTGCCGCGGCCTGGGCGCCGAACACCGCGAGGGCGTATTCGCCGCCCGCCTGGTGGGCGCGGGCGTAGGCGAGGGCGGCTCGGCCGTCGCCGTCGATGCCCAGCAGCGCGCCGCCGAAGCGGCCGCCGTTCGGCAGGGCACCGGCTGCGCTCGGCGGCATCGGGCGCTGTGGCCGCGTGCCCTGTCCGAATCCGCCCGAGCCGGGGGTGCCGGCAGCGAAGCCGGTGCCGGGACCGGCCGAACCCCTCGCGAACGCTCCTGCGAAGCCGCCTCCCTGATCGCTCACCCCGCCGGCCACCGGATTGATGCTGCTCGGGTGCGCGATCGTCACGGCCGACCAGGCCGCCGGAGTCAGCAGCATCCCGAGCGTCGTCGCCACCGCGACCAGTCTGCGCATCATCGGGCCCGGCCGGCGCCGCTTCCAGACCGTCGCGACGATCGCGACGACGGCCACGAGCGCCTGCGCGATCGCGACCGGCACGGAGTAGCCGCCGTAGGCGATCGCGATCGGCAGAGCGGTCGCGGCGGCGACCGCCAGCAGCAGGATCTGCGGCCACACGATCCCGCGCCTGCGCGCCCGGCCGAACGCGATGCCGACGAGCAGCCCCATCGGGATCGCGAGTGCCGCCGTGTAGAACTGGTGCATCCCCGCGACGTACGAGAACATCGCCAGGAACGTCACGAGCCAGACTCCGAGGAACACCGTCACGGCGGTGCGCACGCGCAGCACGACGAGCATGGCCACCGCGAGCAGCGCCGTGGGGATGAGCCATCCGATCTGCCCGGCCAGCTGCTCGTCGAACAGTCGCAGGATGCCGGCGCCCCCCGAGAACGGGGGAGTGAACGAGTTGTACGCCGACGGGTCCGAGGTCGCGGAGCCGAAGCGGCCCAGCCCGTTGTACCCGAACACCAGCTCCCACGGGCTGTCGTGCAGAGTGCTGCCGATGTAGGGGCGACTGCCGGCGGGCACGAGCGACACGATCGCGATCCAGCCCACCGACAGCGCGGCGCTGGTCGCCCCCGCCGCGAGCAGGTGCGCGACGCGCCGGCGGAGCGGCTGCCGTGTGTACAGGTACGCGAGGCCGAGGGCCGGCCACATCGCCCACGCCTCGAGCATGTACGCCTGGAACGACGCGGCGATGAACACGCCCGCGAGCATGAGCCAGCGCAGGCGCGCCGTGCGCAGGGCGTTCGTCGCCGCCCACGCCGTCAGCGCGAGTCCCAGAACGAAGAACGACTCCGGCTGGTTCGACCGCGACACGGCGATCAGCACGGGCGTGGTCGCGACCACGGCTCCGGCGATCCAGCCCGCGAAGGGGCCGGCAAGACGCCGGGCAGCGATCGCCACGAGCAGCGTGGCCGCGATGGCAGCGAGGGCGTTGGGCAGCACGACCGCGAAGGTCGAGAACCCGAATGCCTTCACGAACAGTGCTGGGATCCAGTACGAGCCGGGGATCTTGTCGAGCGTCACCGTACCGGCGGGGTCCACCGCGCCGAAGAAGAAGTTCGGCCAGCTCCTGCTCATCGACAGCGCGATGGACGCGTAGTAGTCCGACCGCGACCCTGCCCACGAACCCCAGACCGTGAGGATCGCACTCGCCGCTGCGAGCGTCGCGAGCGCCCCGTGCCATCCGGTCCAGCGCCGCGGCGCGCGCGTCGCGGCCGCGGTGACGGCGGCGACGGTCGTGGGCGTTGCGGTGGTCATGCGGGCGAGCGTAGGCGGCTCGCGCAGGCGGATGCCCAGCGCCGGCTATGAGCAATCTGTGCGAGTCGGAATGGGCCGTGGACGACGCGTCAGATGTCGGCGGAGTCGCCCGGCTCGAGCACGAGGAACTCGCCGCCGCCCTGCTCGACGGCCCATTGCAGCCGCTCGCGCCCCATGTTGCGACCGATCACCGACAGGGTCATGTCGTGCGTGCCGAAGGCGCGCCGCGGGGCGACGGCGAGGACGAAGTCCATGGCCTCGCTGATCTTCAGCCAGGGCGCGCCGACGGGCGCCGCGAGCAGACGGATGCTGCGCCCCTCCGGGACGGCGTACGAGTCGCCGGGGTAGTAGAAGCCGTCGTCGACCAGGACGCCGACGTTGTCGATCACGGGGATGGACTCGTGGATCACTGCGTGCCGCCCGCCGAAGAACTCCAGCGTGAACGGATCGAGGTGCACGGTGTCGCCGGGGGAGACGACCGTGATCTCGATTCCGTCGGCGGATGCCGCGACCCCGGCGGTCGCGTAGATCGGAACGCCGCCGGTGGCTTTCGCGATGCGCTCGAGGTGCGCGGGCGTCCAGTGATCGGCATGTTCGTGGGTGATCACGACCCCCACGACATGCTGCAGATCGTCGATCGGATCGGTGAACATTCCCGGGTCGATGACGAGCTTCCTGCCGTCGACTTCGATGACCAGAGCCGCGTGCTCGTGCTTGGTGACTCGCATGATTGCAGTCAACTCCGCCGTCCGTCGAGAGGCAACCCGCGCGGGCGCACTCGATTTGGCGAGCGCTCGCGGGGCATGGCATACTTGAACGGTTGCCTGACGGCCCCATCGTATAGCGGCCTAGTACGCCGCCCTCTCACGGCGGTAACGCGGGTTCGAATCCCGCTGGGGTCACCAACACCGAAGAGCCGGTCCGAAAGGGCCGGCTCTTCCGTCATCCGGGGCCCGCGTGCATCAGCGGGCTCAGAGCCCGCTCCTGGGCGAATCACAAGCTCGATGCGCGATGCTCCAGAGGTGACTACGACCGCGCGCACCGCGCGCCCCACCGCCCTCGTGGCGGGCTTCACCGGACTGGCGGTCGTCGTCGCCGTCTTCATCGTCGGGCTCCTGATCACCGCGACCCCCGCCTGGTCGGCCGCCGAGGTGCAGGTGGTCTCGGCCGTCGGCGCCGGCCACAGTCCGCTGCTGGACGCGGTCTGCCAGCTCATCGACTCGGTCTTCGGGCCCACCGGAGCGCCCATCCTCGGCGTGCTGCTGCTGGCCTGGGCGCTGCTGCTGACCGGGACCTGGCGGGGATCGCTGCGCGCCGGGCTCGTGCTGGCCGTGCCGTGGGTGATCGCCGAGGGCATGAAGTTCGTCGTGCGCCGGCCGCGCCCCGAGCCTGGGTCGCTGACCAGGATGATCGTGCCCGACCCGTTCACGTTCAGCTATCCGAGCGGTCATACCGCGTTCGCCGCCGCCTTCGTGTGCGCGGCGGTGCTGTCGTTCGCGACGATCCGGGCCCGCGCGACGGCGGCGATCGTGGGCGCGGCGCTGGTGCTCGTGGTGGCCTGGTCGCGCGTGTACCTCGGCGTGCACTATCCGACCGACGTGGTGGCGGCGATGGTCGTCTCGGTCGCCGTCGCCGTGCCGCTGCACCTGATCCTCACGCGGATGGGCCCGCTGCGCATCCCCACGGGCGCGCGCGTCACCGTGTGACGTCCGTGTGCGCGTGCGTGTGCGGCCGGGTCAGCAGCAGGATCCGGCTGCTGTGCTCGACGATGCGCCCGCGCACCTGGAAGCCGAGCTTCTGGAGCGGCTGCAGGCCCCACGTGTCCACGGTCCCGCCGCCCGTGTACTCCACGAGCCACACCCGTTCGATGCCGATGAACCGGCCGAGGGTCGCCCCCTGCCCGACCGTGTAGGTCTCGTCCCACCACCAGGGGGCCTGTGCGTAGGGCGTCTTCAGCAGCACGTCGTCGACCCAGCGGAACGCGGACGGATCGGTGTCCATCGCCAGTCGCGGTCGCCGGGACGGGTGTGCCGCCGCGTCGAACACGATCGCGTCGGAGGGCCGGGCGTCGTGCGAGATCACCGCGGCGATCTCGTTCCAGTCCGACCCGTTCTTGGCATACGGCGTCCGCTGCGACGCCCAGACCGGCGCGACCGTGACGAGGACGGCGACGGCGAGCACTCCCGCGGCCGTCCAGGACGCGAATGGCGCGCGCACCGCCCGCGCGATGCGACGCACGCCGAGGGCCATGAGGATCGCGGCGGCGGGCGCGGCCAGCGTGCCGTATCGTGACGTGAAGTCCGCGAGCAGCGGGCTGACGGCGATGAGCACGCCCATCGGAACGACCAGCCACGCGATCACGATCGGCTCCAGCCGCACGGCGTCCGCCCATCGGGCGCCCACGGCGCGCCGTCCGCGGAGGATGTCGATGACGAACCCGAGCACGGCCACGCCGATGAGCACCCAGCCGAGGGTCGCGAACGACGGCCGTCCGAACCACATCTGCACGAACACGGATGCCGGGTTCACAGCATCCGCGCGCGTCAGATACGAGATCTGGCTGCGCTGGAGCGCTCCCAGGGCGAACACCGGGACGGCGCAGCCGAGTCCTATGGCCGTGGAGACCAGCCAGCGGCGCAGGTGCCGCGAAGGACGGTGGGCGGCCACGGCGATGCCGGCGGGCAGGGCCATGAGGCCGAGGTACAGGAAGGAGTACGTGCCGAGAGCGAGCAGGCCCGCATACGCGACCCACCATCGTCGTCCCTCGGGCCGGCGCAGCAGGATCTCGATCACGACGGCGCACAGTACGGCGGCGATCGCCGCGTCGAACGCATACGAGCGTGCCTCTTCGCCCGCGTACGTGAGCCGCGGCAGGACGGCGGCCAGGGCTCCGGCGCCGACCGCAGTGGGCAGCCCCGCGACCCTCCCGCACAGCCACACGACCGCCGCCGTGCACACGCCCACCCCGATCGCCGACGGCAGCCGCACCGAGAACGGCGACGGACCGAACACCTCGATCCAGCCGTGCAGGACCACGTAGTACAGGCCGTGCACCGCATCGACCCGGGTCAGCATCCCGAACAGCGACACCAATGGGCGGCTGGCCGACATGACGCTGGTCGCCTCGTCGCCCCACAGCGACGGGATCCACGATCCGGACGCGGCGAGCACGACCGCCACGGCACCGAGACCGGCAGCCGCCACCACGAGCCCGCGGCGCGCCGATGCGGCTGTCGCCCGGGTCCCGGCATCCCTGTCGACTGCAGTGATGACCACCCTTGCCGCCTTCGCTCCGGAACGTGCAGACGATGCCCGCGTCGTGAGACTACCGAGTGCACCCCCGGAGAGCGCCTCGTTCCTGATGCCCCGCCTGTGAAGGTGCTCTGCGTCGCCGGAGCATCGCCCGTTGCGCTCGCCGACGGCGCCTGCGGCCCGTCACCATGGACGCATGCGCGCCTCCTCTTCGCCGGCTGTGCCGTCATGACGGGCGGCCCGGCGCACCGCATCGTGCGCGTGGCCCAGCTGATGGGCATGCCGATCAGCGTCCACGTCCTGTGCGAGCGTCCCGACGACGCCGTGGACGACGCCATGGTGGATGCCGCAGCCGCCGACTGCTGGTCGCGGCTGGTCGAGATCGACCGGGTCTTCTCGACGTACCGGCCAGACTCCGACGTGTCGCGCATCCGCCGCGGCGAGCTGTCGGTCGACACGGCCGATCCCCGTGTGGCGGAGGTGGCCGCCGCCTGCGATCGTGCGGCGCAGGCGACCGGTGGCCGGTTCAGCGCATTGTGGGACGGCCGGTTCGACCCCACCGGCTACGTCAAGGGCTGGGCGGTCGAAGGCGTCGCACGCGCCGTCCTCGAGCCGCTGGTGGCCCGGGCCGGCGTCGTGGCCGCCGGCATCAACGCGGGCGGCGACATGCAGCTGTTCACCGCTCGCGGCGCAGAATGGACGTGGCGGATCGGCATCGAGCATCCGTCGCAGGCCGGCCGGCTCGTGGCCACCGTGACCGTCCGCGACGGCGCGGTCGCCACATCCGGCACCGCCCAGCGCGGAATGCACATCCGCGACCCGCGCACCGGGCGCCCCGCCGCCTCGGTGCTCTCGGCCACCGTCGTCGCCGGCAGCCTGACCGACGCCGACGTCTGGGCCACCACCGCGGTCGTGGCCGGGGGAGTCGACCCGCTCGTCGTGGCCGCGTCGCGCAGCGGTCTGATCGTGGCCGCCGACGGATCGGTGCGGCGCTGGGCCGGCGGCATCGAGATCGCCGGGCACGACGCCCTGCTCGCCGGCTGACCGCCGGTCGATTGCGGCCTCGCGCGCCCGGTAGACTGGGCGAGCGAGAGGGAGTATCCCGATATCGCGCGTCCGTCATCACGGGATCCGTCGGAGGATCCCCGGGCGCGCACCGCCGAGGCGGGGGAGAGACTTTCGACGGACAGCCGACCCTCGAAAGGCCTGCATGGACTTCGTCATCCCCGCGTGGTTCGAGATCACCGCAATGGCGGTCGTGGTGCTCATCCTCGCCGCCGACCTGCTCATCATCCTCAAGCGACCCCACATCCCCTCGATGAAAGAGGCGTCGGCCTGGGTCGGCTTCTACGTCGCTCTGGCGCTGCTGTTCGCCCTTCTGCTGCTGTGGGCGACGGGGAGCACGGATGCCGCGGGCCAGTTCGTCGCCGGCTGGCTGACCGAGTACAGCCTGTCCATCGACAACCTGTTCGTGTTCGTCCTGTTGATGAGCCAGTTCGCGGTGCCGCGGCGCTACCAGCAGGAAGTGCTCATGGTGGGGATCATCATCGCGCTCGTGCTGCGCGGCGTGTTCATCCTGCTCGGGGCGGCCCTCATCGAGAACTTCAGCTGGATCTTCTACATCTTCGGGCTGTTCCTCGTGTACACCGCCTGGCGTCAGGCCTTCTCGAACGAGGACGAGGATGCCGAGACCGAGACCGGCATCGTCCGGTTCCTGCGCCGGTTCATCGACATCAGCGACCACTATGAAGGGGCGAAGCTGCGCACCACGGTCGAGGGCAAGCGCATGTTCACCCCGATGCTGCTCGTGTTCCTCTCGATCGGGGTCACCGACCTGATCTTCGCGATCGACTCGATCCCGGCGATCTTCGGCATCACGCACCACGCCTTCATCGTGTTCACGACCAACGTCTTCGCCCTGATGGGCCTGCGCCAGCTCTACTTCCTGCTCGGCGGGCTGTTGGACCGGCTCAAGTACCTGCACTACGGCATCGCGTTCATCCTCGCCTTCATCGGCGTGAAGCTGTTCGCGCACGCGCTGCATGTGAACGAGGTGCCGTTCATCAATGGCGGCGAGCCGGTCGATTGGGCGCCCGAGATCTCGACCGTGGCGTCACTCGTGGTCATCGTGGTGGCCATGGCCGTCGCCACCGGAGCGAGTCTGATCGCCTCGCGCCGAGATCGGGCGAGCTCGGCGGTGACCGGTCCCGACGACGCCGAATGACCGCGTGACATGTTGCGCCGGGTGTCATCGTGGGCGGGGGCACAGTGACGCGGTGTTACTCTTGGCGGGTGCAAAGCGTGCGGCTCCTTCTTAGCTGCCGCGGCGAGTTCTGACCCACAGCCCAGGCTCGTCGCGGAGTTCGTCGTGGGCGTGACCCCCTCTCTCAAGGAGCACGAACAGCAATGAGCACACCCGCATCCGTCATCCCGGAGCACCCGAGGACCCTCGCCGAGAAGGTCTGGGACGACCACCTGGTGGTCAAGGGCGAGGACGGCAGACCCGATCTCATCTACATAGACCTGCACCTCGTGCACGAGGTGACCAGCCCGCAGGCGTTCGACGGTCTGCGCGCCGAGGGTCGTGGCGTCCGCCGTCTGGATCTGACGATCGCCACCGAGGACCACAACACGCCGACGGTCGACATCGACAAGCCGATCGCCGATCTGACCAGCCGCACCCAGATCGAGACCCTGCGCCGCAACTGTGCGGAGTTCGGCGTCCGGCTGCACTCGCTGGGCGACAAGGAGCAGGGCATCGTGCACGTGGTCGGCCCGCAGCTGGGCCTGACGATGCCGGGCATCACGGTGGTCTGCGGCGACAGCCACACCTCGACCCACGGCGCGTTCGGCGCAATGGCGTTCGGCATCGGCACCAGCGAGGTCGAGCACGTCCTGGCCACGCAGACCCTGCCGCTCAAGCCGTTCAAGACCATGGCGATCACCGTCGAGGGCGAGCTGAGGCCCGGCGTCACCGCGAAGGACGTCATCCTGGCCGTGATCGCCAAGATCGGCACGAACGGCGGCCAGGGCTATGTGCTCGAGTACCGCGGCAGCGCGATCCGGTCCCTGTCGATGGAGGGCCGGATGACGATGTGCAACATGTCGATCGAAGCCGGCGCCCGCGCCGGGATGGTCGCCCCCGACGAGACGACCTTCGCCTATCTCGAGGGCCGGCCGCACGCACCCAAGGGGCAGGACTGGGCGGACGCCGTCGCCTACTGGCGCACCCTGCCGTCGGACGAGGGCGCCGTCTACGACGCCGAGGTGTTCATCGACGCGGCCGAGCTGGAGCCGTTCGTCACGTGGGGCACGAACCCCGGCCAGGGGGTGTCGCTGTCGGCGGCCGTGCCCTCGCCGGCCGACTTCGACGACCCCAACGCGAAGGCCGCGGCGGAGCGGGCCCTGGCGTACATGGACCTGCAGCCGGGCACGCCGATGAAGCAGATCCCGGTGGACGCCGTCTTCATGGGCTCGTGCACGAACAGCCGCATCGAGGACCTGCGCCAGTTCGCCTCGATCGTCAAGGGCCGCAAGAAGGCCGACGGCGTGCGCGTCATGGTCGTGCCGGGTTCTGCCCGTGTGCGGCTGGAGGCCGAGGCAGAAGGCCTCGACAAGGTGTTCGAGGAGTTCGGCGCCGAGTGGCGGTTCGCCGGCTGCTCGATGTGCCTGGGCATGAATCCCGACCAGCTCGCTCCGGGGGAGCGCTGCGCCTCGACCAGCAACCGCAACTTCGAGGGCCGCCAGGGCAAGGGCGGTCGGACCCACCTCGTCTCACCGCTGGTGGCGGCCGCGACCGCGGTGCGCGGCACGCTGTCGAGCCCGAGCGACCTGGACGAGGCGGAGGGCGTTTCGACTTCGTCCGCCCGCGCGACGACCGATGTGAAGGGCGCCTGACATGGAGAAGTTCACCACGCACACCGGCGTCGCAGCACCTCTGCAGCGCTCGGCCGTCGACACCGACCAGATCATCCCCGCCGTGTACCTGAAGCGGGTCACCAAGACCGGCTTCGACGACGCGCTGTTCGCCACCTGGCGGCAGGATCCCGCCTTCGTCCTGAACCAGGAGCCCTACCGCGCGGCATCCATCCTCGTCGCCGGCCCCGACTTCGGCACCGGATCCAGCCGCGAGCACGCCGTCTGGGCGCTGCGCGACTACGGCTTCAAGGTCGTGCTCAGCCCGCGGTTCGCCGACATCTTCCGCGGCAACGCGGGCAAGCAGGGCCTGGTCACCGGAGTGATCTCGGAGGCGGACGTGGAGCGACTGTGGGCGGCTGTCACGGCGGACCCGGGCGTGCAGATGACCGTCGACCTGACGGCGCGCACGGCGGTCCTGGGAGACCTCCAGGTCGATTTCGAGATCGACGATTACACTAGGTGGCGGCTTCTGGAGGGTCTCGACGACATCGGGCTCACCCTCCGTGACGAAGAGAGGATCGCCGCTTACGAGGCGCGCCGTGAGAGCTGGCGGCCCCGCACCCTCCCGGTGCAGCCCCAGCACGCCGATTGATCCACTGACAATGTGAGGCACACTGAATGACACTCCTGAACGGCTTGGCATCCACGGGCGGTCGGACGGGAGGGTCCGGTGAGACTCTCGCGATCCGCGGCGGTCGTCCGCTGCACGGTCGCGTCGACGTCAAGGGCGCGAAGAACCTCGTCACCAAGGCGATGGTCGCAGCCCTGCTCGGCGAGACGCCGAGCGTGCTGCGCGACGTCCCCGACATCAGCGACGTCGCCGTGGTGCGCTCGCTCCTCGAGGTGCACGGCGTGCGGGTCACCGATGGCGACGAAGAGGGCACGTTCGTGCTCGACCCGTCGGACGTGGAGTCGGCGCACATGGAGGAGATCGACGCGCACGCCGGGGCATCCCGCATCCCGATCCTGTTCTGCGGGCCGCTGCTGCACCGCCTCGGCCAGGCGTTCATCCCCGATCTCGGCGGGTGCCGCATCGGCGACCGCCCGATCGACTTCCACCTCGACGCGCTGCGCAAGTTCGGCGCGGTGGTCGAGAAGCTCCCCAGCGGCATCCGACTGTCGGCTCCTGCCGGCCTGCGCGGGGCGAACATCCACCTGCCGTACCCGAGCGTCGGGGCGACCGAGCAGGTGCTGCTGACCGCGGTGCGGGCGGCCGGCACCACCGAACTGCGCAACGCCGCGATCGAGCCCGAGATCATGGATCTCATCGCGGTGCTGCAGAAGATGGGCGCCATCGTCTCGTACGAGCCGAACCGCACGATCCTCATCGAGGGGGTCGACCGGCTCGAGGGCTACGACCACCGCGCCATCTTCGACCGCAACGAGGCCGCGAGCTGGGCCAGCGCGGCGCTGGCGACCGACGGCGAGATCTTCGTCGGCGGCGCCCGCCAGCCCGAGATGCTGACGTTCCTGAACGTCGTGCGCAAGGTCGGCGGCGACTTCGTGATCCGCGAGGACGGCATCCTCTTCCGTCGCGGCGGGGCCCTCCGGCCGGTCACGGTCGAGACCGACGTGCACCCCGGCTTCATGACCGACTGGCAGCAGCCGCTGATCGTCGCCCTGACGCAGGCGCACGGCGAGTCGATCGTGCACGAGACCGTGTACGAGAACCGGTTCGGGTTCACCGATGCGCTCGTGAAGATGGGCGCGCGCATCGTCGTGCACCCGCACGGACTGCAGGAAGGGCCCCGCCGCGTCCCGCGGCGCAACCTCGAACAGGCGGCGGTCATCAGCGGGCCGACCGCGCTGACCGGCGCCGACATCACGGTGCCCGACCTGCGCGGCGGCTACAGCCACGTGATCGCCGCGCTGACCGCCACGGGTGAGTCGACCGTGCACAATGTGGGGATCATCAGCCGCGGCTACGAGAAGTTCTTCGCCAAGCTCGAGGCACTCGGCGCCGACTTCGACGTCCTGGGGTGACGCGGGTGGCCGGTGACCGGGCGCGGCGCGCCCCTGCACAGACGCCCCACGAGACCCGCAGACCGAGCGTCTTCTGGCTGCTCGCCGCGATCGTGCTGCCCGTGTTCGGGCTGTTCGCACGCATCGAGATCCGCGGTGCTGACAAGCTCCCGCGCACGGGCCCCTTCGTGATCGCGGTGAACCACCACAGCGAGATCGACCCGCTCGTGGTGGCCATCGCGGTATGGCGCCTCGGCCGGGCACCGCGGTTCATGGCCAAAGAGAGCCTGTTCCGCATCCCGGTCGTGGGCGCGGCGCTGCGTGCCACCGGCATGGTGCCCGTCGCCCGCGCGACGACCGCCGCCGCGGCCCGCGAGACGATCAAGCAGTCGCGGGCGCTGGTCGAGCACGGCCGCGGAGTCATCGTCTACCCCGAGGGCACGCTCACCCGCGACCCCGACCTGTGGCCCATGCGCGGCAAGTCCGGCGCGGTTCGGCTGGCGCTGTCGGGCGAGATCCCGCTCATCCCGATGGCACAGTGGGGCGCGCAGGAGCTGCTGCCGCGATACGGCAAGCTCAGCCTGTGGCCGCTGCGCAAGCGCATGACCGTGCTGCTGGGCGACCCGATCGACGTGTCGGAGTTCACGGGCACCCGCAGTCAGCCGGCCACTCTGGCACGCGCGACGACGAAGACGATGGATGCCATTGCCGACCTGCTCGCGCAGCTGCGCGGCATCCCGGCCCCCGCCGAACGGTGGGACCCGGTCGCGCACGGTCAGAAGGAGACGGGTCGCTTTGACACCGAGACATGAAGCGCCGAGCCGGGTGACCGTGCTCGGCGCCGGAAGCTGGGGCACGACGTTCGGCAAGATCCTCGCCGACGGCGGCGCCCGCGTGACCGTATGGGCGCGCCGTCCCGAGCTCGCGCACGAGATCGGCGAGGCCAAGCGCAACAGCCAGTACCTGCCCGGGATCAACCTGCCGCGGTCGATCGCCGCGACCTCCGACCTGCGTGCCGCGCTCGACGGCGCCGAACAGGTGTACGTGTGCATCCCCAGCCAGTCGGCCCGCGACATCCTGAAAGAGGCGCGCCCTCTGGTCTCCGGGTCGACGGCGCCGATCGTGTCGCTGATGAAGGGCATCGAACGGCGCACCGGGCTGCGCATGAGCCAGGTGCTGGAGCAGGAGCTGCGGTGCGATCCCGACCGCATCGCGGTGGCGTCGGGCCCGAACCTCGCCCTCGAGATCGCGCGGGAGCAGCCGACCGCGGCGGTCGTGGCATCCACCAGCCGTGAGACCGCGGACGCGGTCGCCCGGCGCGCGCGCAACAAGTACTTCCGCACGTTCGTGAACACGGACGTGATCGGCACCGAGTTCGGCGGCGTGCTCAAGAACCTCATCGCCGTCGCGATCGGCATCGTGGACGGCGTCGGGTACGGCGAGAACACGAAGGCGTCGATCATCACCCGGGGCCTGGTCGAGATGACCGACTTCGCCGTCGCACAGGGCGCGCAGCCCGAGACGCTGCAGGGCCTGGCGGGCCTGGGCGATCTGATCGCGACCTGCCAGTCGCCGCTGAGCCGCAACAACACGGCCGGGCGGCTGCTCGGACAGGGCTATAAGTTCCAGGACGTCGTCAAGCAGATGCAGCAGACGGCCGAAGGCCTGGCGTCGGTGGCTCCCGTGCTGCATCTGGCGCGCGCGTCGCACGTCGAGATGCCGATCGTGGAGCAGGTCAAGCGCGTGCTGGACGGCACCATGGACCCGCGGCACATCGCGCCCCACCTGACGACCGACGATGACACACCGAAGGGTGAGAGGACGCAGCATGGACAAGCCGGCGGTGGCGGTGCTCTTTGGCGGACGATCCAGCGAGCATTCGATCAGCTCCGCAACGGCGGGGGGAGTGCTGCGCGCGATTGACCGCGACCGCTTCCGGGTCATTCCGGTCGGGATCACCCGCGACGGCGCCTTCGTGCTCGAGGACGACGACCCCGACAAGTTCGCGCTGGATCCCGCCCACCTTCCCGAGGTGGTCGACAACGGCACCCGGGTGGTCTGGCCCGACTCGGCGCGCAGCCGTGAACTGCGGGTGACGGATGCCGCGGGCACGCGCTCGCTCGGGGACGTCGACGTGGTCCTGCCCATCCTGCACGGCAAGTGGGGCGAGGACGGCACGATCCAGGGCTTCCTCGAGCTGCTCGACATCCCATACGCGGGCGCGGGACTGCTGATGTCGGCGCTGGGCATGGACAAGAACGCGACCAAGAACGTGCTCAAGTCCGCGGGCGTTCCGGTCGTGCCGTGGGTGTCGGTCACGCGCGCGGATCTCGCCCGCGACCGCCGGATGTGGGAGCAGCGGATGCGCGGGCTCGGGCTGCCGGTGTTCGTCAAGCCCGCCCGCGCCGGGTCGAGCGTGGGGGTGTCGAAGGTCGCCGACTGGAGCGAGCTGGACGACGCGCTCGAGACCGCGTTCGCCGAGGACGGCACCGTGCTCGTCGAGCAGGCCGTCGTCGGGCGCGAGCTGGAATGCGGCGTGCTCGAGGCGCGGGAAGACGGACTGCCGCGGGTCAGCGTCGCCGGCGAGGTCGTCATCAGCGGCCGCGACTTCTACGACTTCGCCGCGAAGTACCTCGACGCCCCCGGCATCGATCTGGTGTGCCCGGCGGATCTGCACGACGGCGAGCTGCGCGAGATGCAGCGGATCGCGGCGCGGGCGTTCGAAGCGCTCGGCGGGCAGGGACTGTCGCGCGTGGACTTCTTCTTCACCGGTACGGAGTTCTTCGTCAACGAGATCAACACGATGCCGGGGTTCACCCCGATCTCGATGTTCCCGACGTGCTGGATCGCCAGCGGCATGACCTACTCGGAGCTGATCTCCGACCTCATCGACACGGCGCTGACCCGCGCCTGAGGGGCGGCCCGGCTGCGCCGCCCGAGCCCGGCCTCACTTGCCGACGGTGTCGGGATTCGAGCAGGTGCCGGTGCGCGTGGTCTGCGCCGACACCAGGCGGCCCAGCTGGGTCAGCACCGAATTGGGGTCGACGGACTTGTCGGCGCCGTCCAGGAACACCTGGACGGCGGGGGTGCGCCCGTAAGACGTGATGCGGAAGTTCGGCTGCTTCGACTCGTCGACGATCCAGTCCACTCCGCCCAGCGACACGCACTTGAGCGTCGTCGGTCCCGGCGGGGTGACGCCGCACGCCATGATGATCCGGGTCGGCGAGCCCCACGCCGCGGTGGATTGCGCATCGGTCCACACGCGCGACTGGTCGCTCAGATCGCCCGGCAGGCGCACCATGATCTCGGCGCACTTCGGGTTGTTCGCATCGGGGCCGGGGGTCAGCGACACCTCGGTCGCGCATCCGGTCAGCGCGACGGTCGCGGCGAGCGTGGCGGCGGCGGCGAGCGCGATGCGGCGCAGCGCGCCGGAGCGGGAGGTTCCTGTCACCCTTCCAGGCTAACCCGGCGGCGACGGGCGACCGGCGGGACCGGATAGCGTGAGAGGATGACCGATCCGACCGTGGGCGAGCTGAGCGAAGGCGACGTGCTGCGCGCGATCCTCGAACGGTTCCCCCCGTCGCTGGCGGCGATCGGCCCCGGCGACGATGCCGCCGTCCTCGACGCCGGCGACGGACGGATCGTCGCGACGGTCGACTCGCTCGTGCACGGCCCCGATTTCCGCCTGGCGTGGACGGGCGGCTACGACCTGGGCTGGAAGGCGGCCGCGGTGAACCTCGCCGACGTGGCGGCCATGGGTGCCCGGCCCACCGCACTGCTGGTCGCCCTCGCGATGCCCGACGCGACACGGCTGTCGTTCGTGACAGCGATGGCCGACGGGCTGCGCGACGCGTGCGACGCGCTCGCGCCCGGCTGCGCGGTCGAAGGCGGCGACCTGACCGTGTCGGACACGCTGACCGTCGCGGTCACGGCCCTCGGCGTCCTCGACGGCGCCGCCCCGGTGACGCGGGCGGGGGCCCGCGCCGGTGATGTCGTGGCGATCGCGGGCGATGTCGGTCGCGCCGCGCTCGGGCTGCAGCTGCTGTTCGACCGCTTTCGCGACGCCGACGGTCATCCGGTCGCAGTGCGACCCGATGAGCTCAGCGTCGACGAGGCATCCGCCGTCGGCGTGCAGCTGCGCCCGCGCCCCCCGGTCGCGCTCGGCGCGGCGGCCGCGCGTGCCGGGGCGACGGCGATGATGGACGTGTCGGACGGGCTCGCGCTTGACGCGTCGCGGCTGGCCGCGGCGTCGGGCGTGACGATCGACCTGGACGCGAACGCGCTCGGCCCCGACCCGCAGCGGGCGCTGGCCGGCGGCGAGGACCACGCCCTGCTCGCCACCTTCTCGGCGCGGCAGCCGCTGCCGGAGGGGTTCCGCCGGATCGGGCGCGTCACACCGCGTCTGGCGCACGCAGTCGGCGTGGACGGCCGCCCGTACGCCGGGCGCGGGGGATGGGACCCCTACCAGGACTGGGACGCCGAGCGCGGCTGATCAGGCGCCGTCGCGCCGCAGCCACCACAGCACGGTGTCGCCGTAGCGCTTGTGCCGCTCGAGCACCAGCGTCGGCGGCAGTGCGGGGTCGGCCGATCGCACCGCCCGCTCCAGCACGATGAGTCCGTCCGGTGCGACCGCGGAGCCGAGTGCTGCGAGCATCGCGTCGATCTCGGCGCCCGAGACGTCGTACGGCGGGTCGGCGAACACCAGGTCGTATGGGCCGGAGGCGGTCGTGAGGAAGGATGCCACAGCCGCCCGGTGCACGCGCACCGGAGCCTTCGACCCCGACGCGGCGAGGACCTTCGCGGTGTTCGCGCGCACCACCTGGGCGGCAGGGGCCGCCCGCTCGACGAGGTCGACCGCCGCAGCGCCCCGGCTGAGCGCCTCGAGTCCCAGGGCGCCCGAGCCGGCGTACAGGTCCAGCACGCGAGCGCCGGCTACGGCGTCTGCGGAGTCCAGCGCGCCGAACAGCGACTCGCGCACCCGGTCGCTGGTGGGCCGGGTGCCCGCCGACGGAACGGCGATCGCGATGCCGCGGGCGCCGCCGGCGATGATGCGCGTCATGGTCACAGCCTACAAAGCGTGTCGCACGGGATGCCTAGACTCGAACCCATGACGGTCTACTCGCTGTCCATGCGACTCGACGGCGCACTCGGCGACAAGACCGCCAACGCCCTCGCGCGGGCGTTCGGCATGCGCACCGTGGCCGATCTGCTCGCCCATTACCCGCGCCGCTACGCGTACCGCGGCCAGCTCACGCCGATCGAGTCGCTCGAAGAGGGCGAGCAGGTGACGATCGTCGCCCAGGTCAAACACGTCGGCGACCGACCGATGCGCCAGCGCCGGGGCAGCATCCTCGAGGTCGTCATCACCGATGGGCACGGCGACCTGAAGCTCACGTTCTTCAACCAGAGCTGGCGAAGGAACGAGTTGACGGTCGGCCGCCAGGGCATCTTCTCGGGCAAGGTCGGCCGCTACCAGCGCGGCCTGCAGTTCGCGCACCCCGACTACGAGCTGTTCGACGACGTCGACACGGCGCGCATGACGGCCGAGGCCAAGGCGAACGAGCCCATCCCGCTCTACCCGGCCACCGCCGCGATCCCGAGCTGGCGCTTCGCGAAGATGGTCGCACTGATCCTCGACGGGCTGGGCGAGATCGACGATCCGGTGCCGGCCGACGTGCGGGCCCGGCACGGGCTGATCGGCGCACGCGACGCGCTCGAGCGCATCCACCGCCCGGACTTCGAAGACCAGATCGGTCCGGCCCGGCACACGCTGCGCATGCACGAGGCGCTGGTGCTGCAGACCGCGCTGCTGCAGCAGCGCGGTCTGGTGCGCGCGATGTCGGCCACGGCGCGCCCGGCCGGCGACCTGCTGGCCGCATTCGACGCGGCGCTGCCGTTCGAGCGCACCCCCGATCAGGTCGCGGTCGGCGACCGGATCGCGGCCGACCTCGTCGGCGACTGGCCGATGAACCGCCTCGTGCAGGGCGAGGTCGGCTCGGGCAAGACGCTCGTGGCGCTGCGTGCCATGCTGCAGGTCGCCCAGTCCGGCGGCCAGTCCGCACTCATCGCCCCGACCGAGGTCCTGGCCGGCCAGCACCTGCGCTCGATCGCCAGGATGCTGGGTCCCGGGCTGGCCCCGCAGATCATGCCGACGCTGCTGACCGGTCAGATGCCCGCGGCCGAGCGGCGCCGGGCGGCGCTGCGCGTGGCGGCGGGGCAGGCGCTCATCGTGGTGGGGACGCATGCGCTGCTCAGCGACAGCACGACCTTCGCCGACCTCGGCCTGGTCGTCGTCGACGAGCAGCACCGTTTCGGGGTCGAGCAGCGCGAGACCCTGCGGGCGAAGGGATCCAGCCCGCACGCGCTCGTGCTGACAGCGACGCCCATCCCGCGCACCGTGGCCATGACCGTGTTCGGCGACCTGGACGTCTCGACCATCCGGTCGATGCCCCCCGGACGAGCGGGCATCGAGACGTTCGTCGCACCCGTGGCCGAACGGCCCGGGTGGTTCTCGCGGGTGTGGGATCGGGTCGCCGAAGAGGTCGCACGGGGCCGGCAGGCTTTCGTCGTGTGTCCGGCGATCGACGCCGAGGCCACTGCCGCGAAGGCGGTGGAAGACCCGGACGCACTGGTCGCCGACGAGGCGGCCGCGAAGCCGATCACCTGGGGCGTGGAACAGGCGTCGCGCCTGCTGGCAGACCACCCCGCGTTCCACGACATCCGCGTACAGACCCTGCACGGGCGCATGCCCGGCGAGACCAAGGACGCCGTGATGCGCGCGTTCGCCGACGGCGAGATCGACGTCCTGGTGGCGACGACCGTCGTCGAAGTCGGCGTCGACGTGCCGAACGCGTCGACCATGGTCATTCTCGACGCGGACCGCTTCGGGGTCTCGCAGCTGCACCAGCTGCGCGGGCGTGTGGGGCGTGGCGCGATCCCGGGACTGTGCCTGCTGGTGACCGAGGCCGTGCCGCACACGCCCGCCCGCGAGCGCATCGAGGCGGTGGCGCACACCACCGACGGGTTCGAACTGGCCGAGAAGGATCTCGAGCTGCGCGGCGAAGGCGACGTGCTCGGCGACGCCCAGTCCGGCGCGCGCACGTCGCTGCGCATGCTCCGCGTCGTCAAGGATGCCGATCTGATCGCGCTCGCCCGCGAAGAGGCCGAGTCGATCCTTGCCGACGACCCGGCGCTGGTGCGACACCCGGGACTGGGCCAGGCCATCGAACGGCGGCTGGACACCGCCGAGCGCGCCGCCCTCGCCAAGAGCTGACCTTCGCGTTCAGGAACCTCAAAGACGGCCCGGTAGGCTGGGGGCGTGAGCAACCGGATCGCCGTCGTCCCGGGGTCTTTCGACCCGCCCACCCTCGGTCACCTCGATGTGATCAGCAGAGCCGCCGCGCTGTACGACACCGTGCATGTGCTGGTCGTGCACAACCCCGACAAGCAGGCGATGCTGCCGATCGCCCAACGTCTGTCGCTGCTCGAGCAGTCGATCGCCGAACTCGAGGTCGCCGGCGACATCGTCGTCGCGTCGTGGAGCATGGGCCTGCTGGTCGACTACGCCGTCGACGTCGACGCCGGAGTGCTGATCAAGGGCATCCGCTCGCAGGTCGATGTGGCCTACGAGACGCCGATGGCCATCGTCAACCGGCACCTGGCCGACATCGAGACGGTGTTCCTGCTGCCCGACCCGGCCCACGCGCTCGTGTCGAGCTCGCTGGTGCGACAGGTGGCGAGCCTCGGCGGCGACGTCTCTCCCTATGTGCCCGGCCCGGTCGCACGCTTCCTCGACACGGGCGCCCGCGGCATCTGACCTCGGCCCCGGCAGCGAGGGCGCACGGTAGACTCGCTGGGTGAGAAATCCCCGTCCCGGAGCTTTCAGCGTGCTCGTCCGCGATCTCGTCCGGCATCCCGGAGAGATGCGCGAGGTTTCCTTCGATGTGGCTCTGCGCGAGCACTGGGGAGAGGGCCTGGTGGCCATTCCCGAGGGCGAGACGGTGCAGATCGACGCTCGGCTCGAGTCGGTGCACGAGGGCATCCTCGCCTCCGGAACCGCCTTCACGCGGTATGCGGGCGAGTGCGGCCGGTGTCTGACCGACATCGAGGCGCCTGTCGAAGTCGAGTTCCAGGAGCTTTTCGCGTATCCTGATGAAGAAGCGAATGACTTCGAGGTTCAAGACGACCACGTGGATCTTGAAACTCTGGTCAGGGACGCCATCGTCCTGTCGCTTCCGTTTCAGCCGGTGTGCTGGCCGGACTGCCCGGGGTTGGACCCGATCACGGGCGCGCGTCTGGCCGAGTCTCCGGAAGCCGGACCTCGTCAGAACATCGACCCGCGCTGGGCCGCACTGGCGGACCTGGCCTCCGACCCGGCCGAGGGCACGGACAGTTCTGCGCCCGAATCCTAGACCTCACACACGAAGGAAGAACAGCCATGGCAGGTAACCCCCCGAAGCGGAAGGTCTCCCGTTCGAACACCCGCACGCGTCGCGCGCAGTGGAAGGCCGAAGCGCCCACGCTGGTCAAGACCGTCGAGAACGGCAAGGTCGTCTACAGCCGCCCGCACCAGGCGAAGGTCGTGACGGACTCGCAGGGCACCGAGCTGTTCCTCGAGTACAAGGGCCGCAAGGTCGCAGACATCTGATCCGCGTCCGATGACGTCTGCAGCGGGAGACGCCTCCCGGCTGATCGAAGGGCTCGGGGTCGACATCGACCCCGAGCTTCTTTCGCTCGCTCTGACGCATCGGTCCTACGCGTACGAGCACGGCCATCTGCCGCACAACGAGCGCCTCGAGTTCCTCGGCGACTCAGTGCTGGGACAGGCCGTGACGGTGCTGCTGTACACCCGCCATCCCGATCTCGACGAGGGCGCGCTCGCGAAGCGCCGTGCCAGCGTCGTGTCGACGGTCGCCCTCGCCGAGGTCGCCCGCGGTATCGGCCTCGGCTCGTTCCTGCATCTGGGGCGCGGCGAGGACCAGACCGGCGGCCGCGACAAGGACTCGATCCTCGCCGACACCATGGAGGCCGTGATCGGTGCGACCTACCTGTCGGCGGGGCAGGATGCCGCGACCGCGCTGGTGCATCGACTGGTCGAGCCGTTGCTGGCCGATCCCGACCGGTACGGTGCCGCCGTCGATCCCAAGACGAGCCTGCAGGAGCTGGCCGCCCACCTCGGGCACACCCCGCCGGTGTACATGATCGAGGCCGACGGGCCGGATCACGACCGTACGTTCACAGCGACCGTCACGGTGGGCGAGTGCTCGGCCACTGGCATCGGCACGAGCAAGAAGCATGCCGAGATGGCGGCCGCGCTGCTGCTCTGGCGCACTCTGTCGGACCGCGTCTGACGTGCCCGAACTGCCCGAAGTCGAGGTCGTGCGCCTGGGCCTGGCTCCCGCCGTGGCCGGCGCGCGGGTGGCAGCTGTCACGGTGTGGGACGAGCGTGCGCTCACCCGCCACATCGGCGGCGCCGCCGACTTCGAGTCGCAGCTTGCCGGGATGCAGCTCACCTCCGCAGTCCGCCGGGGCAAGTTCCTCTGGCTGCCGCTCGTCGGCGCCGATCGAGCGCTGATCGCCCATCTCGGGATGAGCGGACAGATCCTGCTGCGGCCCGCTGGTGCGCCGGTCGAGCGGTTCGAACGCATCCGCATCGACCTCGAGCATCCCGTGCACGGCGAGCTGGCCGCGGTCTTCGCCGACCAGCGCACGTTCGGCTCGCTCGCCGTCGACACGCTCGTGGACACACCCGATGGCGCGGCCGGTGGCCTGGGCGACCCGTCGGCCCGGGTGCCGACGCAGGTCGCGCACATCGCCCGCGACCCGCTGGACCCGGCCTTCGACGACGCGGGCTTCCGCCGCGCTCTGTCGCGCAAACGATCGGGCATCAAACGCGTGCTGCTGGACCAGACGGCCATCAGCGGTGTGGGCAACATCTACGCCGACGAGTCGCTCTGGGCGGCGCGCATCCACCCCGAGACCGCTGCGGACACCCTGTCGACGCGGGCCGTGGGGCGACTGCTGGCCGAGATCCGCGCCGTGCTCGACAAAGCGCTGGCCGAGGGCGGCACGAGCTTCGACGCCCAGTACGTGAACGTCAACGGTCAGGCCGGTTCTTTACACGCAGACTTCAATATCTATGGGCGTGAGGGACTGCCATGCAAGCGCTGCGGGACCCTGATCCTACGGGAGAAGTTCATGAACCGCTCGAGCCGTGTTTGCCTGGTTTGCCAGCGGAAACCTTCGTCGAAGCATCACTCATGATCAGGGCTCGCGAGTTCTCACCCGGCCCAACGGTTCGATCGACTGTACGTCAATGCATAGCGCTTGGTAGCGCGACGCGGGAGTTGAAGGTGTACGGGTGGAATCGAGGGCTGGTGGTGGGTGATGTGACAGATCGCAGCCGGTCTGTCGTCCGGGGACTGGAAGTAGTTGGCCATGCCTGAACTTCCCGAAGTCGAGGTTGTGCGTCGAGGGCTCGACGATCATGTCCGTGGCCGGACGATTGCCTCGGCGATCATTCGGCATCCGCGGGCCGCACGCCGGCACATGGCCGGTCCTGAAGATCTCGCAGCGCAGATGGCCGGTACGACGGTTACGGGGATTGCGCGCCGCGGCAAGTACCTCTGGCTGGTCCTGGACAATCGGGACGCGTTGCTCGCGCATCTGGGGATGAGTGGGCAGATGCTCATCACCTCGTCGGATACACCGATCGCTGCGCACGAACGGGCGCGGTTCACCTTTACCGACGGCGGCCACGATCTGCGCTTTGATGATCAGCGCACGTTCGGTCACCTGATGTACGACGAGGGCGGAGCCGTGCTGCCCTCGCCCATCGCGCATATCGCGCCGGACCCGTTCGATCCGCAGTTCGATCAAGCGGCTGCAGTTGCGCGGATCAAGACCAGGCGGACCGGGATCAAGCGTGCGTTGCTGGACCAGACGCTGGTGTCCGGCATCGGCAACATCTACGCCGACGAGGCCTTGTGGGCGGCCAAAGTGCATGGCGAGACGACGGCATCGTCGATGAGCAAGCCGAGGATCTCTGCCGTGATCGACGCAGCGCGAGACGTCATGGCTGCGGCACTCGCCCAGGGCGGGACCTCGTTTGATTCGCTCTATGTCGACGTGGCCGGCAGCAGCGGATACTTTGCCCGCAGCCTCAACGCCTACGGACTCGCCGGGCAGCCTTGCCCGCGCTGCGGCGCTCCCATCGTGCGGAAGCAGTTCATGAACCGCTCGAGCCACTTTTGCCCAGCCTGCCAGCGAAAACGCTAGTTTGAATGGTGGGCCCGGCGCGACTGCGGGTGCTAGGAAGCTGTCGCCGCACCCTGTTCGACGACAGCTCCTGAGGGACATTCGTCAGGCGATCGGGTGGTTCAGTCGAGGTGTCGACGCCAGAACGGATCGTCTGCCCAGCCCTCGGGGACGCCCATGCCGCGGAGGTTCATCGTGGGTCTCGTACGGAGCAGCTCGTGAAGTCGGTGCGCCCAGCCGCTGCGCGGTGAGATCGTCTCGAGGACCGTCTGCAGCGAGACCAGAACGGGGTAGAGCCGCTTCCTGGATCGCTCCGGCAGCGCATCGTCTGCTTCGAGCCAGGACACCGTCGAGGAGTTCGGGATCGCCGGATAGACACCGAGGCCGACGTTCCAGAGCCGGCCGTGATGGGCACAGACGTTGCGGACTCGGACGTAGGTCTGCATCCAGGACTCGAGCACCGGGGCCGTCAGGCCGATGCTGCGGGCGACGGCCGTCCGATCGGCGCGCCGCTTGAGATTGCGGTACGCGCTGGTGAGCTGGCCGACGGTGAGGGTCTCGACCATGAGCCAGGAGGGCGGGAGTTCGGGGGAGCCGTAGGTAGTCAGGTAGTGCTCAAGGGCGGAGCGGTGGACGAGTGAGTCCTCGCCGGCGTCGGGAGTGCCGCGGAGCCTTTCGTCGCAGGTGTCTCGGACGATCTTCAGGAGCCCGGCGTGCTTGCCGCGGTCGCGGAAGTGAGAGGCGTCCATGTACCAGTGCGCATCGCCGTAAGCGGTGGACATGTGGTCGGTCAGCGCCGCGCGCACAGCGACCTCGACCCGCTCGAGGGCGTCCATGACCACCAGGCGGAGCGCGCGGTCGAAGACATAGAGGTCGAGCACGTCGTCGAAGGACGTCCCGTCGCGCAGGAGGTGGTCCGCGCCGCCCTGCTGGAAGGGGATCGTGTACGGGGAGAGCCGGTAGTAGCCGATGTGGCGCAGGTATCGGAGGGCCCGGTCCCGATCGGGGACGATCAGTCCGCGGTCGGTGAGACGGTCGGCAAGGTCGTCCAGCTCCATGGGCGGCTTGTCGTAGTGCAAGGTCCCACGCGGGCGGGGCGGACGGGAAGGACGACGCGACTGGGACATCGGCGCTCCTCCTGGACGCGGGCAGAGAAAATCCCCCAAGTGCGCATCGTGGAGAGGCGTGGGGGATGTAGTGCTCTCAGACTAACACGGATCGAGCGACTCCTGCCTCAGCCCTCGTAGACCTCCTTGGCCATGCGGAACGCCGCCCAGGCCTTGGGCCAGCCGGCGTAGAAGGCCACGTGGGTGAGGACCTCGGCCATCTCCTCGGCGGTGACGCCGTTGCTCTTCGCCCGCTCGATGTGGTGCTGCAGCGAGCCGTCCAGCACACCGCTGGACATCAGGGCAGTGACGGTGACGATGCTCCTGATCCTGGGCGGGAGCTGTTCCTCGCGCGCCCAGACCTGTCCGAAGAGGACGTCGTCGTTCAGCGCTGCGAACGTCGGCGCGAACTCTCCCAATGCATCGCGGCCGGCGGTGACCTTCTCAGCCATGACGATCTCCTTCGTCTCCTACTTGCCGCTGTAGACCGGGAACGCGCTGGAGTCGCCGTAGTCGCGCTCGTCGAGGTCCCGGAGGGCCTGCATGTCCTCGTCGGAGATCTCGAAGTCGACGTCGGCGTTGGAGCGCATGTGCTCGGGGTTGGCGGTCTTCGGCAGGGAGACGGTGCCGAGCTGGAGGGTGTACCGGATGCACAGCTGCGGCACGGTCACGGAGTACTTCTCTGCGATGGCCTTGACTGCCTCGTTGTCGAGGATCTCGCCGTGGGCGATGGGGGAGTACGCCTCGACGAGGATGCTCTTCTCGCGGCAGTAGTCGATCAGCTCGGTGGGCGTGTTGCCCGCGTGGGCGAGGACCTGGTTGGCGTGCGGCGCGACGGTGCCGTTCCGGAGGATGTTCTCCAGGTCGGCCTGCAGGAAGTTGGAGACGCCGATGGCGCGGATCTTGCCTGCCTGGTGGGCCTCCTCGAGGGCCTTCCAGGCGGCGAGGTTGCCCTCGGCGTAGTCGCCGCCGCGGAAGTCGTCCCAGGGCTGCGGGGAGTGGATGAGCATCAGGTCGATGTAGCCGATGTCGAGCTTCTGCAAAGACTCGTCGATCGCGGTGACCGCGCCGTCGTAGTCCTTGATCTCGGCGGCGAGCTTGGTGGAGACGAACAGCTCCTCGCGGGGCACGCCAGAGGTGCGGACGCCTTCGCCGACGCCGCGCTCGTTGCCGTAGGCCCGGGCGGTGTCGATGTTGCGGTAGCCGATCTCGATGGCGGCCTTGACGGCATCGGCGGCCTTGTCGTCGTCGATGAACCAGGTGCCGAGCCCGAGCCGGGGGATCTCGACGCCGTTGGACAGGGTGTAGGTCTCGTCCAGGATGCTCATGCGTTCTCTCCGTCCTCGCTGCTGGTCGGCAGCGCGTCGTACTCCTCGTCGGTGACCGGCTCCAGCCACTCGTTGCTGACGCCCTCGCCAGGGGTGATGAAGGCGAGGTGGCTGGACCACGAGTCCGCCTTTGCGCCGTGCCAGTGCTTCGTCCCCGCCGGGACGCGAACCACCGATCCCGGCACCATGCTCACCGGCTCCTCGCCGTCGGCCTGGTACCAGCCTGATCCCGCGGTGCAGATGAGGATCTGGTCCCCGCCGCCGTCCTCGCCGTGGTGGATGTGCCAGTTGTTCCGGCAGCTGGGCTCGAAGCTCACGTTGCTGACGGCGACGTTTCCCTCGCCGACCAGCGGGGCGAGGTAGCTCTGGCCGGTGAAGTACTGCGCGAACGCGTCGTTCGGATCTCCGAGCGGGAAGATCTGGTCGAACTGCTCGTCGGTCACGTGGTTCTCCTTCGTCGAGGCCCGCCACCTGCGTGGCCGGCGGTCCGTGCACCGTCTTCCAACGCTAGGCGCGGTGGGCTTCCGGTGGGAGTCCTCGTCAGTACCCCTGTTGCCCAGGTCCGCCGGCATGAGGCGCTACTGCGACGCGCGGCTCGCGCGGGCGGTGATGAGCGCCGTCGCGGCGGCCATCGTGAGGACCAGGGCGCTGGACAGGAAGGTGCCGCGGAATCCTGCGGCGTCGTAGAGCAGTCCGCCCAGCGTGGAGCCCAGGGCGATGCAGGTCTGGACGACGGCGACCATGAGGCCGCCTCCGGCTTCGGCGTCGTCGGGCATGGCCTGGGCGACCCAGCTCCACCAGCCCACGGGTGCCGCGGTGGCGAGCAGGCCCCACAGGCCGAGCAGCACTACGACGGGGGCGATCCAGCCGCCGACGGGGATCACGGCCAGCGCGATGACCGCCATCAGGATCGGGATCACCGTCAGCGTGCGGTACAGGTCGCGGGCGAGGAACCTGCCGATGAGGGCGGTGCCGAGCAGTCCGGCGGCCCCGATGACGAGCAGCACCAGGGAGACCGTGGCGGAGCCCGCCTGGGGCTCGGTCTCCAGGAAGGGCCGGACGTAGGTGAAGGCGAGGAACTGGCCCATGAAGAACAGGCCGCACGCGGCCATGCCCAGGGCGATGGGTCGGCGCTTGAGCGCGCCGAACACCGCGAGGACGCCGCCGGTGCCGTCGGCGCGCGGGACGGCGGGCATCCTGGGCAGGCTGACGCCTTGCCAGACCAGGGTGATCAGCGCGATCGGGACGAGGGCGAAGAACGCGCCGCGCCACCCGACGATCGATCCGACGTAACTGCCCAGCGGGGCGGCCAGGACCGTGGCCAGGGCGTTGCCGCCGTTGAAGACGGCCAGTGCCCTCGGCACCTGCTCGGCCGGGACGAGCCGGATGGCGGTCGCCGCGGACAGGGACCAGAACCCGCCGACGACGACGCCGATGAGCGCCCGGCCGATCAGGTACACGGGGAAGCTCGGGGCGAGCGCGACGGCCGCGCCGGAGACCGCCATCGCGGCGGTCAGCGCAAGGAGGAGCGTCCGCCGGTCGACGCGGGCGGCGATCCGGGAGATCGACAGGCTGGTCAGCACCGCGAGCAGTCCCGAGACCGCGATGCCCTGGCCGGCCATTCCTTCGGTGATGTGGAGGTCTGCAGCGATCGGCGTCAGGAGGCTGACGGGCATGAACTCCGAGGCGACCAGGGCGAAGGCGCACACCGACATCGCGATGACCCCGCCCCACCGCGCCGTCGGCTCGACGGCTGCGTCGCGGCGCACCTCGCCGGGCTCTGCCTCGAGGGCCTGTTCGGCCATCGTTCCTCCTGGTCGTGCTGCGGCTCGGTGGCGTCGGGCGTGATCGGTCATTCGGCGGTGACGGCCTGGACGGAGCCGGTCTCCGCGATGGCCGCGCGGTCGACGGGCCCGCGATGCCCGTGCCGCCTGCCGACGAAGAGCAGATACGCGATCCCCGCGAGGGCGACCGAAGCGACGGTGACGATGCCCAGCGGGAGCACGCTCTGGCCGCCGCCGATCCCGACCAGCGGCGCGGCGACGCCGCCCAGGCCGAACCGGGCACAGCCCAGGACCGAGGAGGCCGTCCCGGCGAGCTCGGGGTAGTCGGCCAGTGCCAGGGACGTCGACGGGGGCGAGGCGAACGCGACGCCGGATGCCACCACGAACAGCGAGCCGAGCACGACCGGCAGGGGCAGCTGCCACAGCCCGGTGGCGAGCAGGCCCAGGGCACCGAGTCCGCTCATCGCGATGCCGATCACCAGGGTGCCGCGCTCGGACCAGCGCTCGGCGGCACGCCCGGCGATCCATCCGAAGACCATGAAGCCGGCGGAGTTCGCGCCGAACGCGATCGAGTAGGCCTGGGGCGACAGGCCGTAGGTGCCCTGCAGGATGTAGGCGGCTCCGGACAGGTAAGCGAACAGGGCGGCGTAGGTCAGGCCGCAGATCGCGATCGCGCCGACGAAGAGCCGGTCGGAGAAGAGCCGGCGGAAGTCCCGCCCGGTCTGCTTCAGCCCGCCGCTGGTGCGCTGGTCGGCGGGGAGGGTCTCTCTGAAGATGAGCAGCGTCGCCAGGAGCAGGAGCACGCCGATGCCGGCGAGGAAGGCGAAGATGCCGCGCCAGTCGGTGACGCCGGCCAGCTGCCCGCCGATGACCGGGCCGACGATCGCGGCCAGGCCGCCGAGGACCGTGAGCCGGCCGTAGTAGCGGATGAGTGCCCCGCCCTCGTAGACGTCTCGGCCGGCGGCCTGGGCGATGACGATGCCGACCGCGCCGGCCAGGCCCTGGACGAGCCGGGCGACGACGAGGGTGGCGATGCTCGGGCTGACCGCGCACAGCGCGGAGGCGGCGACGTAGGCGACGATGCCGATGATCAGCGGCGTCCGGCGGCCGAACCGGTCGGACAGCGGCCCGGCGATCACCTGCCCGACGGCCAGCCCGACCAGGCAGGCGGTGAGGGTGAACTGGGCGGCCGAGGTCGACGCGCCCAGGTCGCCGGTCAAGGCGGGCAGAACCGGGAGGTAGAGGTCCATCGAGATGGGCCCGAAGACGGTCAGCAGCATCAGCAGGGTGGCCAGCGCTGTGCCGACGCGGCGGGAGGAGGCGGTGTCTGTCATGTCTCTTTCAGATGAGTAGGGAAAGGGGTTGGGCGGTGCGGACCGGGGAAGTCCGGGGCCCCGCACCGCGGACGAGGATCAGACGGTGAGGAGCACCTTGGTGGCGCGGCGTTCGTCCATCGCCCGGTAGCCCTCGGCGGCCTCGTCGAGGGGCAGGGTGAGGTCGAAGACGGCTCCGGGGTCGATCTGGTCGGTCATGATCAGGTCGATGAGCTCGGGCAGGAACCGGCGCACCGGGGCGGGGCCACCGTGCAGGTGTACCGAGGAGAAGAACAGGTCCAGGCCGTCGAGCTCGACGCCGTGGCCGACGCCCACGAACCCGACGTGGCCGCCGGGCCGGGTGGCGTGGATGGCCTGCTCCATCGACTCCTGGGTACCGACGGCCTCGATGGTGGAGTGCGCGCCGTAGCCGTTCGTGAGCTCCTTGATCTTGGCGATCCCCTCCTCGCCGCGCTCCTCGACGACATCGGTCGCGCCGAACTTCTTCGCGAGGGCCTGGCGGTCGGCATGGCGGGACATCGCGATGATCCGGTCCGCGCCGAGGCGCTTGGCGGCGAGGATGCCGAGGAGGCCGACGGCCCCGTCGCCGACGACGGCGACGGTCTTGCCGGGTCCGGCTTCGGCGGCGACGGCGGCGAACCAGCCCGTGCCGAGGACGTCGGAGGCGGCCAGCAGGCTCTTGGCCTGGGCTTCGGTGGGCTCGCCGGGGACCTTGACGAGTGTCCCGTCGGCCAGCGGGATCCGGGCCTTCTCGGACTGAGTGCCGATCGCGCCCATCATGACCTGGTGGACGCAGCGGGACTGGTAGCCGGCCTGGCAGATCTCGCAGGTGTTGTCGGATGCGACGAACGAGCCGACGACGTAGTCGCCGACCTGGATCTCCTTCACGTCGGGGCCGATCTGCTCGACGACGCCGATGTACTCGTGACCCATCTGCTCAGGACCGTCCTTGTGCTCGATGCCGCGGTAGGGCCAGAGGTCGGAGCCGCAGATGCAGGTAGCGGTGAGGCGGATGACGGCGTCGGCGGGGTCAACGATCGTCGGGTCCTCGACGGTCTCGACGCTGACTTCGCGGGGTGCCTGCAGAATGACGGCGCGCATGTGGGATCTCCTCTTGGCTTCTGTGTCGATTCGTGCGCCGGCGGCCACGGGCTCTTCCCTCGCTGCCGGCATACATCCATGCTTCTTCGCTTCTCGCGTCCGCGGGAGTCCCGCTCGAGAGGGGTACCGCGAGGGACTCCCATCGGCACGGCGCACCGGCCTACCGTTGACGGCATGGACAATCGAGCTGAAGTGCGTGAGTTCCTCACGTCCCGGCGCGCTCGGGTCACGCCGGACGACGTCGGCCTGCCGGGCGGCGCGAACCGCCGCGTGGAGGGGCTGCGCCGCACCGAGGTGGCGACCCTGGCCGGGGTGAGCGTGGAGTACTACACCAAGCTCGAGCGCGGCGCGATCAGCGGCGCGTCCCCGGAGATCCTCGACGCGATCTCGAAGGCGCTGCGGCTGGACGACGCCGAGCGGGCCCACCTGTTCGACCTGGCCCACGCGGCCAGCCCGGTGGCCCGTCCGCCGCGGCGGCGCAACCCGAAGTGCTGGCAACCGCATGCGAGCCTGCAGTGGATCCTCGACGCCGTGACCGCCGGACCAGCGTTCGTGCGCAACGGGCGCATGGACATCCTCGCGGCCAACACGCTGGCGCGGGCGTTCTACAAGGACGTCTACGACATGCCCGGCCGCATCCAGGGCCAGCCGCCGAACATCGCCCGGTTCACCTTCCTGGACGAGCGGGCCTACGACTTCTATCCGGACTGGGACATGTTCGCCGACGTGACGGTGGCGATCCTGCGCACCGAGGCGGGCCGTGACCCGCACAACAAGGAGCTGCACGACCTGATCGGGGAGCTGTCCACCCGCAGCACCGACTTCCGGGCACGGTGGGGCTCGCACAACGTCCGCCACCACGGCACCGGGTTCAAGACGTTCCACCACTCCGTGGTCGGCGAGATGACCCTGGCCTACGAGGGCATGGAGATGGAGTCCGAGCCGGGCCTGTCGATCACGATCTACGCCGCCGAACCGGGCTCGGAGTCGGAGGAGAAGATGCAGTTGCTCGCCTCGTGGGCGGCCAGCGAGTACCCCGTGTCGGCGATCGAGGAGCCGGCGCTCGACGAGAAGAAGTCCAAGAGCTGAACCACGGTTCGACACGCCTCGGGCTGGTGCGGCCCCCGCGACCGGTGCGCCGAGCGCCCGTTCGGCACTGCTGCCTGCACAGCGCACCTCCGTCCTCTGATGCGCTGGCTGCGACCGGGAATTGATCGATGAACAACGAGAAGGAAGACGGAAGTATGCAGCAGCGCACGATCGGTGATGTGCACGTCGGCGCGATCGGGCTCGGCGCGATGCCGATGTCCATCGAGGGCCGGCCCCAGGACGAGTCGCGCTCGATCGCGACCATCCACGCGGCCCTGGACGCCGGGGTCACGCTCATCGACACCGCAGACGCCTACCACCTTCCGCTGGACGAGGCGGACGGAGAGACGGTCGGACACAACGAGCACCTGATCGCCAAGGCCCTGTCGACCTGGACCGGCGACAAGAGCACCATCCTGGTGGCGACCAAGGGCGGCCACCTGCGCCCCACCGGCGGGCCGTGGGCCGTCGACGGTCGGCCCGAGCACCTCAAAGAGGCCGCGAAGGCGTCCGCGGCCCGGCTCGGCGTCGACGCCATCGGCCTCTACCAGCACCACCGGCCCGACCCGCAGGTTCCGTACCAGGAGTCGATCGGGGCGCTGGCCGAGCTGCTCGACGAAGGCGTCATCCGCATGGCCGGGATCTCCAACGCCGACCCGGACCAGATCCGCGCGGCCCACGAGATCCTGGGCGGTCGTCTCGCGTCGGTGCAGAACCAGTTCTCGCCCGCGTTCCGCTCCAGCCGGCCCGAACTGGAGCTGTGCACCGAGCTGGGAGTCGCCTTCCTGCCGTACAGCCCGCTGGGCGGCATCGGCAAGGCGGGGCAGCTCGGTGAGCGCTTCGCGCCGTTCGCGCGGGTCGCCGAGCAGCACGGCGTCAGCCCGCAGCAGGTCTGCCTGGCCTGGGAGCTGGCGCTGTCGCCGGTCGTGATCCCCATCCCGGGTGCCTCCCGGCCCGCGAGCATCCAGGACTCGGCCCTCGCTGCCGACCTCGCGCTCACGGCCGACGAGGTCGCACTCCTCGAGGCGGACTGACGATGCAGGCGGTGGGCCTGTCCCGCTACGGCGGCCCGGAGGTCCTGGGCCCGGTCGAGCTGCCCGACCCGCACCCGGGCTCCGGGCAGGTGCGGATCCGGGTGCACGCGGCCGGCGTCAACCCGGCCGACGCGGTGCTGCGCACCGGCGCGCTGGCATCCTGGTACGAAGGGATGGCCCCGCCGTTCATCCCCGGCATGGATGTCGCCGGAGCGATCGACGAGATCGGCGACGATGTCGAACCCGGCCCCGGGATCCGCCCCGGTCAGGCAGTGACCGGGGTCGTGGACAACATCGGCTCCCACGGCGGCTACAGCGAGTTCGTCTGCCTGCCGGCAGCCTCGGTGATCCCCATGCCGGACGGGGCGACCTTCCCCGAGGGCGCGTCGTTCCTGATGAACGCGCTGACCGCCCGCTGCGCCCTGGACGCGCTCCACCTCCCATCCGGATCGACGGTGCTGGTCACCGGCGCGGCCGGGGCCGTCGGCGGGTACGCCGTCGCGCTGGCCGCCGCCGACGGGCTGCGCCCGGTGGCGCTGGCATCGCCGGCGGATGAGCAGTTCCTGAGCTCTGTCGGCGCGTCGGGGGTCGTCCCGCGCGGCGGCGACCCCGCGGCGCGCGTGCGATCTCTGGTCCCCGGCGGCGTGGACGCGGTCATCGACGCGGCCGGGCTCGGCGCGCAGATCCTGCCCGCGGTGCGCGACGGCGGAGCGTTGATCGCGCTGCGCCCCTGGTCCGACGCAGACCCCGGCCGAGGCGTCCGGATCGTGCACGTCAACGTCCGCGACCGCGTGACCGACCACGACGCGATCACGGTGCTGGGCGCGCAGGCGTCGGAGGGCGTGCTGCCGCTGCGGGTCGCGAGGGTGCTCCCGGCGGCCGAGGCGAGCACCGCGCACGCGCTCCTCGACGCGGGCGGACTGCGGGGCCGGATCATCCTCGACTTCGAACGGACGGATTCCTAGCGATCGAGGGCGGATCGGTTTTGGGTGGCCTGGTTGCAGGGCGATGATCTCCGAGCCGTCCGTCACGACCTCCCTGCGAGCCCCGTCATCGTGTGCGCCACCCCGGCCCGGACGGAGCCGACTGGATCATCGGGCCCGGAGTCCGCGTCATCGAGCGGCGGAGATGGTGACCTGCTGGCCGTCGAGCTTCTTGACGGCGTCGAGGTCGTCGGTGGTGCCCAGGCGGACGAGGTCGTCGGAGTGCCCGAGGCCGTCGGAGTGCCCGAGGCCGTCGGTGTCGTAGAAGAAGCCGAGATTGCCCCAGGGCTTGTAGGAGAAGAGGTCGCCCACCTTCGGTGTCATACCCGCGGTCCCGGTGTAGTCGAACGGCTCCTCGGGGTAGGTGATCTTCTCCTGCCCGTGGAAGTCCTCGAACTCCTGGGTCATCGGCAGCCGGGACAGGAAGTCCCGCGTGGTCGCGCTGTCCTCGGTGATCGTCGCTTCCACCACGGTGGACCCTGCGGTGAAATGCACGCGGGTGCCTTCGACCTGGTCCGCTGGTGCCGCCGAGGTCTCCGAGGCCGACGGGGAGGGCCGGGTGGACGGTGCGGCGGTGGTCGACGGGGCCGATCTGTCCTGGGGGCCCGGCGCGCTGCAGGCGGCGAGGAGTGCGGCGATGGCCGCGGCGGTCGAGATGGCAGCGATGCCGCGTGCGTTCGTCATGGGTCGCTCCTCGCGATGCGGTGGTCCTGAGCCTCCACGCAACCACCTCCGAGGCGGATGAAGGAGCCCCGGTCGGTGGGGGTACCCGGAGGGTCTCCCTCGAGCCAGGCCCCGCACCTAGCGTTGATCGGGCGGGAGCAGCCCGCGCAACCAGCGTCGACAGAAGAGGACTCCATGCCCACGATCGCCATCATCGGTGCCGGCCCCGGGCTCGGCATCGCCACCGCCCGCCGGTTCGGACGCGAGGGCTACTCCGTCGCCCTCGTCTCCCGCACCCAGGCCAACGTCGACAGGCTCGCCGCCGAGCTGACCGCCGAGGGCATCACCGCCCGTGGCTACGCGGCGAACGCCCGCGATCCGCATGCCCTCACCGCGGCGCTTGATGCCGCGTCCGCCGACCTGGGCACGATCGAGGTGTTGCAGTACAGCCCGGTGCCGGCCAAGGAGTTCATGAAGCCTGTGTTGGAGACCACCGCCGAGGACCTGGTGGGCCCGGTCGAGCAGTCGGTCTACGCCCCGGTCACCGCCGTGCGCGCTGTGCTGCCGGCCATGCAGGAGGCGGGGCGGGGCACGATCCTGTTCCCCAACGGCTCCAGCGCCGCGACCCCGAACGGGAGCGTGACCGGCACTTCGGTCGCGTTCGCCGGTGAGTCGGCCTACGGGCAGATGCTCCACGATGCCCTGGAGCCGGATGGCATCCGCGTCGCCCAGCTGATCATCCCCGGTGGCATCGACGGAGGGGACCCGCTGTTCGCCTCCGACGCCTTGGCCGATCGGCTGTGGCAGCTCCACGCCCAGCCCGGTCCGTTCCGCACCACCGTCGGCGAAGAGCCGGCCTGAGCCGAAGGAGATCCACGATGAGCGACACCCCGATCTCCGCATCAGTCTGGACGACCAGGTGATCGAGGCAGTCCTGCACGACAATCCCGCGGCGAACGCGCTGCGCGACCAGCTGCCGCTGGACCTGGAGTTCCGCGACTACGCCCGGCAGGAGGTCCTGGCCGAGCTGCCCGAGCGGCTCGCCATGGAGGGCATGCCCGCCGGCTGCGACCCGGAGATCGCCGACATCGGCTACAACCACGGCGGCCAGGTGATCGTCTTCCACTACTCCAAGATCGGCTACTTCCCCGGCACCGCCGTGCTCGGCCACATGGACGTCGACGTGGCGGCCTTCCAGGGCTGGGACGGCTCCAAGCCCGGCAGGATCGAGCTCGCCGACTGAGCCGGACCACAACATCGATGGGTGACGATGCGACGGCGTCCGTCCCGGAGACCTGAGGAGCGTCGCATGATCTCTGCGCTGGAGCGGCTCGAGGCCGAGCACCGGATCACCCGCCTGATCTATGCCTACTGCCACCGGCTCGACGCCGCCGACTTCGAGGCCGTCGCGGAGCTGTTCTCCGACGCGACCTGGCACTTCTCCGCGGAGACGTCGCTGCGCGGCGCGGATGCGAAGCTGGCCTGGCTGAGGGAGAACCTGCAGGTGCACGGCGGGCGTCTGGGCACCCGGCACATGGTCACCAACGTCCTGGTCGACGTCGCCGACGACGGAAGGACCGCCAGCGCCGTGTCGTACGTGCACCTGACCCAGGTCACCGAGGCCTTTCCGCTGCAGCTGCTGTCGCAGGCCCGCTACGACGACCGCTTCGCCATCATCGACGGCGAGTGGCGGTTCACCGAGCGGTGGATCCTGACCGACGGCCTCGGCGACATGAGTCATCACCAGAAGCAGCGGCCGGACAGCCGGCGGACCTGAAGGACCGCATCCGGGTCCCCCTCTCTTCGACGCCGGACGACCTCGCTGCGGTGGGGGCCCCTGCGGGTACTCCCACCGACAGGGGCTCCCGACCCGCGCAGTCCGTGCCTAGCGTGGAACGCGTGCCCGACCAGACCACTGCTCCCCGAAGCGCCGCCGGAAGGCTCGCCGCGGTCGCCACGGCCCTGCTGCTGGCCGGCCTCGGCCTCGCCTCCTGCGCCTCGCCAGGCCCAGGCGCGCCGGAGCGCTCGTCGTCTCCCACTTCGTCCGCCGCGTCCTCCAGCGACTCGGACAGCTCTGGCGTCGGGACGCCGGTCCGCATCGTCGTCGGCGAGCAGACCCTCGAGGCGAGGCTGTGGGACAACCCGGCGGCCGACTCGCTGCTGGAGCAGCTGCCGCTGACGCTGGAGTTCTCCGACTACGGCGGACGGGAGGCGGTCGCGGAGCCGCCGCGTCCGCTGACGATGGAGGGCATGCCGGAGCGCGACTCCCCGGTCGCGGGCGACCTGAGCTTCTACGCGCCCACCGGTGTCGTGTCGCTGACCTACTCCGACCTCGGGGAGTGGGAGGGCGCGGCCCGGCTCGGGCGCATCGACGGCGACCTGACGGTGCTGGACCACCGGGACGAGCCGTTCGCCGTGACCATCCAGCGAGCCGACTGACCGAGCGAAGGACACCCATGATCACCAGACGCGAAGCCATCGGAGCCGTCCTGCTGGGCGGCGGCCTGCTGCTCACCGGCTGCACCACGGAGCCGACCCCGACGAGCAGCGGCCGGAGGAGTCCGGCCGCGTCGGCGGCGTCAGGATCCTCGAGGTTCGGTGCCGGCACCTACAACACCGCGGCGATGGCAGCAGAGCTGCAGCACATCGAGGACGACATCGAGCCCGCGGGCTCCGGCAGCGGCCTGCGCGTCCTGGTGACCGGGTCGACCGCCGGCCTCGGCCAGCTGACCGCCTCCTACCTGACCCATCGCGGCCATCACGTGGTCGCGCACGCCCGCAGCGAGCAGCGCGCCGCCGACGTCCGCCGCGACGTCCCGGGACTCGAGGACGTGGTGGTCGGGGACTTCGCCGACCTGGACCGCACGCGGCGGCTGGCCGAAGAAGTCAACGGGCTGGGCCCGTTCGACGTGGTCGTCCACAACGTCGGGGTGTACGACGGGACGCCGGAGGAGACGCTGGCGGTCAACGTGCTCTCGCCCTACATCCTCACCAGCCTTGTCGAGAAGCCGAAGCGGCTGGTGTACCTGTCCTCCAACGCCCACCACGGCGACCTCCGGCTGGACGACATCGGCCGCCGGGGCGCGGGCGTCTCCTACGGCGAGTCCAAGGCGGAGGTCTCCACACTGGCGATGGCGGTGGACAGGCTGTGGCCGGGCGTGTGGGTCAACCTCGTGCACCCGGGCTGGGTGCCCACCCGGATGGGCGAGCTGACCGGCACACCGACCGACGACCTGCGCCAAGGCTACACGACCCAGACGTGGCTGGCCGAGGCGACCGAGCCCGGCAGCCGCGTGTCCGGTCGGTTCCTGTTCCACCGGGAGCCCTACGGCGACGTGAACCCGGTCATCCACGACACGGCGGCCCAGGGCCGTCTGCTGGACGCGCTCGAATCGGCCACGGGCGTGCCGTTCCCGCGGTCCTGACGACGCGCCGAGTCAGCAGGCCGGCCATCCGCGGCGTCAGGCGAAGGTGTTCGGGTCCGCTCCCTGCCGGCCGGCCTCGCCCTTGTTGAGCGCGCTGATCACCCGCACCTCGTCGTCGGTGAGCGCGAGGTCGAGGGCGGCGTGGTTGGACACGATCCGCTCGAGGGTGACGGACTTGGGGATCACGACGAGGCCGAGGGCCAGGTGCCAGGCGATGATCACCTGGGCCGGGGTCGCGTCGTGCGCGGCGGCGATGTCGGTGATGACGGGGTCGGTGAGCTCGCCGCCGCCCATGCCCAGCGGGGACCAGGACTCGGTGACGATGCCCTTGTCGGCGTGGTAGGAGCGCAGCTCGTCCTGGGCGAAGTAGGGGTGCAGTTCGATCTGGTTGATCACCGGTAGCACGCCGGTCTCGGCCTCGATCCGCTCCAAGTCCTGGATGCGGAAGTTGGAGACGCCGATGGAGCGGACCCTGCCCTGCTCGTGCAGCTCGACCAGCGCCTTCCAGGTCTCGACGGCCAGGCCCTGCGTCGGCACGGGGAAATGGATCAGGTAGAGGTCGAGCTCGTCCAGGCCGAGGGCGTCCATGGTCGCGTCGAACGCCTTGAATGCCTTGTCACGGCCATGCTCGAAGTTCCGGAGCTTGGAGGTGACGAAGACCTGGTCGCGGTCCAGGCCCGAGTCCCTGACCCCTTGGCCGACGCCGGCCTCGTTGCCGTAGGAGCGTGCGGTGTCGACGTGCCGGTATCCGGCGGACAGGGCCTGGCCGACGACGTCGGCGGCGATGTCGCTGGGGACCTGCCAGACGCCGTAGCCGAGCTGGGGGATCGAGCGGCCGTCGTGGAAGGTAATGGTGGGCGAGGCGGTCATGGTGCTCCTTGTCGCGATGCGGATTCGGCGCGCACGGGTGCGCAGGGGTCAGGGCAGTTCGGTGCCGGTCAGTTCGGCGAGCCGTGCCAGCAGTTCGGCCTGGTAGCGCTCGTCGAGGGCGTCCGGGTGCGGACGCTGGGTCCGCCGGTGGTGCCAGTAGCCGCCGGTCCTCGGGTCGATGGTGTCTGCGTCGGCGGTGGCGAGCCACTCCTGGGTGCGGTGGCCGGCCTCGAGATCGTCGCTCGCGCCCGGGCCGCCCATCCGGGTGGGCACCCATCCGGGGTCGACGGCGTGCCACAGCGTCTCGGGCCGGCGCTCGGCCATGGCCATCGCGAACGCGGTGATCATCAGCTTGCTGGTGTCATAGGCGCGGGCGCGTTCCCCGGCACCGGGGGAGGAGAGGCCGCCCAGCTCGGTGCCACCGGTGCGGTGCATCGAGCTGGAGAGCACGATCGCGCGCCGCGGCGGCGTCATCAGCGCCGTGAGCAGGTAGGGCGCGACGACGTTGACCGCGTAGACCTCCGGCGAGCCCATGACGCCGGCGTTGTGGATGACCGCGTCGAACCTGCCGTGCTCGTTCGCCTGCTCGGCGACCCGGCGGGTCTCGTCGTCCCGGGCGAGGTCCCCGAGGACGACGCCGCGAGCTCCCGCCACGGCCGGCTCGTCGAGCCTGGCGCGGCTGCGGGCGTGCACGACCACCCGATGGCCCTGCTCGATGAGCGCCCGGGCGGTCAGCTGTCCGAGGCCGGCCGCGGCCCCAGTGACCAGGATCAGCGCCATGGTGTCGCCCTCCTGTCGGGTCAGCCCGCTGCGCGGACGACGTCGATGTTGAGCTCGAAGGTGCCGAGCGCGCCGACGAGGGTGAAGTACAGCCGCGAGTACATCTCGACGGCGCGGGCGGCGGTGATGCCGCCGAGGTCGATGGTCTTGGCTTCTGGCCAGCCGAAGCTCTCCAGGATCCCGCGCACCGTCCGCTTGGCGTCGGCGTCGTCGCCTGCGACGAAGATGCTGTGCTGGCCGGGCACCCGGGACGGGTCGACCATGACCTGGCAGAACACGCTGGTCAGCGACTTCACGACCTTGGTGTCCGGGTAGGCGCGCTGGACCTGCTCGCCGAGGCTGTCGGTGTTGGCCACCGTCAGGACCGGTGGGAAGCCCTCGGAGAAGTCCAGCGGCAGCGCCAGGTCCAGCAGCACCTTGCCGGCCAGGTTCTGCGCGCCGACCGCCTCCAATGCGGCCAGCGTGTTCGCGCCATTGGTGGCGTTGAGGACGAGTTCCGCGTGCGCGCCGGCGTCGGGGAAGGCCAGCAGCCGCACGTCCGTGTGCTCGGCCTGCCAGACGGCGTAGGGCGGGGTGTCGACGTCGCCGGTCTTGGTCCACTCGTCGCGGGCGAGGGTGGCCCGCGGATCGCGGGTGCCGATGGCGACGTCGTGGCCGAGCTCGTCGAGCTTGCCGGCGAGGGTGCGGCCGACCATGCCGGTGCCGAGGACGGTGATCTTCATTTCGGTGTGTCCTTCGTGTGCTCAGTTGCTGCGTGGGGTGACTTCGACGGTGGCGGCCCTCGGGCCGGCGGCGACCATCGGCGGCAGATACGGACTGCCGTCGTACTTGGCCCGATAGGCCTGGTCGATCTTCTCGTTCAACGCCGCATCGGCGATCGGGGCGAACTCGACCTCGTGCTCGGCCCCGCCGGCTGTGATCCGGCCGGCCTTCTGCGCGGTCGCGGCGCGGTACCACCTGCCGTTCACCCCGTTCCAGGCCCGCACGAACAGCCGGCCGTCGACGACGACGGACCAGATCCAGGTCGGCGTCCCGGTGGTCTCGCCGTCGGGGTGATACGGGGCGATGTGGAAGTCGTCGGTCGCCGCGATCGTCTCGATCGTCTCCGTGTGCCAGGCGGTCATGGTGTCTCCGTCCTCATGCTGGCTCGAGCCGCGCTGGCTCGGGTTTACGTTTGCGGGTGTCCGACTCCAACTCGACCACGCTGATCGCGCGCGAGGGAGTCCCGACGGAGAGGGGTACCGGCAGGGACTCCCAGAGATGCCGGCGGCGCGTCTAGCCTCGATTTTGCGGCGTCGGCTGCCGGTGGTCACTACGCCGGCATCTGCCGCTCCGACATCCACATACCTGCGGGGAGCGAACTATGCCGCTGTATGACGATGGCCTCATCTTCGAGATCTCGCCCGAGGTGACGCGCACCCCGGTGCGGTTCACCAACCGTTACGGCATTGAGATTGCCGCCGGCCTGTACACCTCGAGGGATGTCGATGAGCGGGAACTCCATTCCGCGCTCGTCGTCGGGCCGCCGCACGGCGGGGTCAAGGAGCAGGGACCCGGGGTCTACGCGAACCAGCTCGCCCAGCGCGGCTTTGTGGCGCTCGCGATCGATCCTTCCTACAACGGCGAGTCGGGCGGCGAGCCGCGCCACGTGACCTCGCCGGAGATCTTCGCGGAGGACTTCTCGGCGGGCGTCGACTTCCTTGGCACTCTGGCGTATGTGGACCGGGAGCGCATAGGCGTGATCGGCATCTGCGGTTCCGGCGGCTTCGCACTCAATGCTGCTGCGATCGATCCGCGGATCAAGGCCGTCGCCACGAGCGCCGTCGTCGACATCAGTCGTCTGAACCGCAACAGCATCGCGGACACGGTCAGCGAGGAGCAGGTCCGCAAGAACCTCGCCGACATCGCGGCACAGCGGTGGGCGGATGTCGACAGCGGTGAGCCGGCCCTGACTCCGGTGTTCCCGGACGAGTTCACACCGGAGAAGTTCGACCCGATGACGGCGGAATTCCACGAGTTCTACGTCACCGACCGCGGCCACCACCCGCGCTCGATCGGCGGCTTCACCGTCACCAGCGGCCCCGCCCACGCCTACGCAGGGGAAGTCCGTCACCTCGCGGACATCTCTCCTCGCCCGGTGCTGTTCATCACCGGCGACAAGTCGTTCTCTTCGTGGTTCAGCGAGCATCTGTACGAGCAGGCGTCCGAGCCGAAGGAACTGCACTGGGTGCCCGGTGCCCGACACATCGACATGTACGACCGGGTCGATCTCATCCCGTTCGACAAGCTCCAGAGCTTCTTCACCGAGGCATTGCGGCCGGTAGCCGAGCCCGATCCGACCTGACGACCTGCTGCGGGTGCGCGGTGCCGCCGAGCACTCAGCTGCCTCACTATTTCAATCCAGCCCACCCGCCGATGGCGGGCAGAAAGTCACGGAGTAATTCTCTTGCGCGTCAATGCATACGCCGCCCCGGCTGCCGGGCAACCGCTCATCCCCACCACTGTCGAACGCCGTACGGTCGGTGAGAACGATGTCCTCATCGAGATCGAGTACGCCGGCATCTGCCACTCAGACATCCACACCGTCGCGGGGGACTGGGGTCCGCAGCCCTACCCGCTGACGCCTGGCCACGAGATCGTCGGCCGAGTCACCGAGGTCGGTGCCTCGGTCACCACCCACGAGGTCGGTGACCGGGTCGGGGTCGGCTGCATGGTCAACTCGTGCGGCGAGTGCATCAACTGCCTGCGCGGGGAGCAGCAGTTCTGCCTGAACGGGACCGTCTTCACCTACGGCTCACCTGACCGCGACGGCACCACCACCCAGGGCGGCTACTCGACTCACGTCGTCGTCGACGCCGGGTTCGTGCTCTCCATTCCCGACGCCCTCGACCCCGCCCAGGCGGCCCCGCTGCTGTGCGCGGGTGTGACGACCTACAACCCGCTGAAGCACTGGGGCGCGGGACCCGGCAAGCAGGTTGCTGTCGTCGGCCTCGGCGGCCTCGGTCACATCGCGGTGAAGATCGCCCATGCGATGGGCGCGGAGGTCACCGTGCTCTCCCAGTCGCTGCGCAAGAAGGACGACGGGCTCAGGCTGGGTGCCGACCACTACTACGCCACCGCCGACCCGGCCACGTTCAGCGAGCTCGCCGGGCGCTTCGACATCATCATCAACACCGTCAGCGCGGACATCGACATCAACGCCTACCTGGGTCTCCTCGACCTGCACGGCGCGATTGTCAACCTCGGCGCGGCACCCGCCCCGATGCCGGTGGGCGGGATGTTCCTGGCAGGGCACAAATCGGTGACCGGCTCCATGATCGGCGGGATCCCCATCACGCAGGAGATGCTCGACTTCTGCGGCGAGCACGGCATCGGGGCCGACGTCGAGATCATCACCGCAGCGGAGATCAACGACGCCTACCGGCGGGTCTTGGCCTCCGACGTCCGCTACCGCTTCGTGATCGACACCGCGACCCTTCCGGCGGCCTGAGACTCACGCCCTCGAGCCGAGTCGAAGCGGTGTGGGAGACCCTGCCGTTACCCCCCACGACAAGGACTCCCTCCCGCGGACGCGCCTGCCTAGCGTGGAAGACATGACTGAGAACACGATGGAATACAGGCACCTGGGACGCTCGGGGCTGCTGGTGAGCGCGGTCGGACTGGGCTGCATGAACTTCGGCGACGCGACTGCCGAGCCCGAGGCGTTCGAGATCATGGACCGGGCCATCGAGCTCGGCGTGAACTTCTTCGACACCGCCGACGTCTACGGCGGCCCGCAGACCCCGGACATGGAGAAGGGCTTCGGCACCAGCGAGGAGATCGTCGGCAGCTGGCTGAAGAAGTCCGGCCACCGCGACGACATCGTGCTCGCCACCAAGCTGTACCAGCCCATGGGCCTCGGGCCGAACGACCGCCGGCTCTCGGCCTACCACATCCGCCGCGCGGTCGACGCGAGCCTGCGCCGGCTGCAGACCGACCACATCGACGTCTACCAGATGCACCACGTCGACCGGGCCACCCCGTTCGAGGAGATCTGGCAGGCGATGGAACAGCTGGTCGCCGCGGGCAAGATCAGCTACGTCGGCTCGTCCAACTTCGCCGGCTGGGACGTCGCCACCGCGCAGCTGACCGCCCAGCACCGCGGCTCCTTCGGCCTGGTCTCGGAGCAGAGCCTGTACAACCTCACCAACCGGGCGATCGAGCAGGAGCTCGTCCCGGCCCTGGAGCACTTCGGGATCGGGCTGATCCCGTGGAGCCCGCTGGCGATGGGCGTCCTCGCTGGCCGCCCGAAGTCGGGGGAGAGGACCGAGCGGCGCGCGCTGCAGGGCGAGACGTACGAGGCGCTGTCCGACCAGCTCGACGCCTACGAGGCGCTGTGCGCGAAGCTCGGCCACAGCCCGGCCGCGGTCGCCCAGGCGTGGCTGCTGCACCAGCCGGTCGTGTCGACTCTGATCGCGGGCTCGCGGACCAAGGCGCAGCTGGAGGCCGCGGTCGACGCGCTGCGCGTGGAGCTCGACGAGGATGCACTGGCTGAGCTGGACCGCATCTGGCCGGGGCCGGGCGTCGCTCCGATGTCCTACGCCTGGTGACCATGGACGAGAGGACCAGCGCAGCCCTCGAGATCGCCCCGAACGCCCCGTCCCGGGACCACACCGTCGACATCACCACCTACGGGGCGTCGAGCGGCAGGGCCCGGCGGATCGAGATCTGGTTCCACCACGTCGACGGGCGCTGGTTCCTCTCCGGCAGCCCCGGCCGCCGCGACTGGTACGCCAACCTGCGCAAGGACCCTCGGATGATCGTGCACCTCAAGCACGGCGTGACGGCAGACCTGCCGGCCCGGGGCGCGCCGATCACCGACCCCGACGAGAAGCGCCGGGTCATCGCGCTGATCCTGCAGGGCCTGGAGGAGATGGACGGCTGGGCCAGCGCGTCGCCGGAGAACATCGACGCCTGGACGACGGGCAGCCCCTTGGTCGAGATCGTGTTCGACGAGAGCGAGACGGTGTAGCGTCATCGGCGTCTCGCAGACATCTCCTTCTCGAGACCTCCAAGGAGGGACACTGCTGTAGTCACGCGGGTGGTGTCTGACCACCCACAGCGTGTCCATTTAATGTCATGATGGTCGAGTGCTCATGTCCGACTGGGAAGAGCGCTGCTCGCCAGAAGATCGATCCATGCCCCGCCCAAACCGCCTCTCACCTGCGGAAACACGGCGATCTTCGACTCGTCGAGCATCAATGTCACAAACGTGTGGAGTGGGGCTACTTCGCGCACTCGCTGAACGCCTACGGGCGTTCCGGACTGCCGTGCGCCCGGTGCGGCCGCGCGATCACGCGGATGTCGTTCATGAACCGCTCCAGCCACTTCTGCCCGCGGTGCCAACGGCTGCGCTGACGCGACCGACGTTCCCTCGCGTCCGGGCGCGTCCTCGGACGCGAGGGAACGGATAGGCCAGAGAGACCGTCACGCCGGCAGCGTCCGCTTCCACGCGCCGTTGTACATGATCGGGACGAACCCCATGGCCTCGTTGATGTCGAGCATGGGCCGGTTCTCTTCGGCGTTGTAGGTCAGCACGCGCGGCGAGTCGGGCGCGACGTCGGCCCACGAGAGCAGACCGGCGCACTTCACCAGCATCCCGAGCCGGTGACCACGGTGCGACGCGAGCACCAGCGTGTCTTCCTGATGCGTCGCCTCGGTCCGGTCGTTGCCGACCACGAGCTCGTTGAACGCCACCAGGTCGCCCGTCTCGACGTGCTGCGCCGCGGTGACCTGCAGGGTCAGTCCGGCATCCACGTACTTGGCGTCGTGTTCGGCGACCCGCGCGGCGTCCCACACCTCTTCGTCGAACTCGATCCCCGCCGCCGGGGCGTCGGTGATCATCCGTGACTTCATCCAGCCGTAGCCGGCGACGAACTGGGGCGGGGTGGGCACCATCCACTGCACGATCCGGTAGCCGGTCGCCGCCTTCTGCGCGTCGGCCAGCAGCTCGCCCAGGCGCTGATGCGTCCGATCGTCCAACACGAGAGCGCTGTTGCGTTCGATCTGCTCCAGCGTGTAGCCGTGCGAGTGCAGGAACCGCGCGGCATGATCGTTCGGTACCGACCCGAATCCGGTCGGCGCCTCGAGACGGTCGCCGGGAGCGTCGGGGTGCGACGCCCATCCCTGCAGCACCGTGCGTCCGTTCGCGGCGGCCGTGGCGACGAGCAGCTCGTGCGCGGCTGACCCGATCCCGCGGCCCCACACGCGACGCAGAAGCTCGATGTTCAGGTAGGCGACCCGCGAGCCGACCTCGAGCGGCAGGTTCACCTGCGCCCGGCCGACCACCTCGTCGTCCGCCACGACGAGCCACATCAGCGTCCGCTCGTACTTCTGGTTCGTGTAGCGGGGCAGAAGCTCGGCGGGGCCGATGCGCTCGTCGTCGTGGCCGTTGATCTCGCGGTAGATCGCGTTGCGGGCCTCGATCATGGCGACGAAGTCCCCGGCGTCGGGGGCGTCCACCGAGACGGGGACGACGAGGCGCCGCAGTTCGACCCCGGCGGGGAGGTCCGGCATCCGGACCTCCGTGCCTTCGGTCGTCGTCAGGTTCTTCATGATTTCTCCGATCAGCGGTAGTGGGACAGCATCGCGGCCCGCGTGAGGGCTGCCTCTCGTTCGAGACGCGCGTACGTGTCTCGGGCGAGGGCCCGTCGGTCTCGCGCGCTGCGGTCGGCGCGGGCGTCGGCGCGTCGAGCGCCGGCCAGCAGCAGCCACAGGCCGAGCCGCAGGGCGATGCGGTCGGTGTAGGGAACATGGGTGTCGTGCGTGAGCTGTGCGTAGTCCTGGAGCCGTTGGTGCTCGTCGGACCGCACATCGGACAGCAAGGTATGCATGATCTGTGCTTTCGATGTCGATGGAACTGGGTGCGGGGCACCGGGGCCGCTGATGCGACCGGAGAGGCACGATGGGATGCTCGTGCGGGAGCCGTCAGAACGACGGGGCGACGCCGGCGAGTGCCGTGCGCGCGGAGGGCGGAGTCCTCGTCAGCGAGAAGGGCGGAGCGCTAGCCCGCGACAGGGAGGGAGACCGCGGAGCGGGTGGCCGCCGACATGGCGTCTGAACGCGAAATGCCTGCGAACGCGATTGGTTCGGTGATCATCATCATGGCGGCCTCCTTCCGGCTCGAATGTGCGAGCACCGACACTAGCGCGGCGGAAGACACCGCGTCAAGCGATTCTCCAGAAATCGCAGAACTCCGGGCGTGTCGCGCATCGAATCGGGGGCTGTGCGGCTCGCCGTTCCGGCGATCCGGTCCGCATCCGATAACGTGTTGCGGTGACCGGTAGGGGCGGGAAGGCGCGGGTATGCACCTGAAGAGCGTGACGCTCAAGGGGTTCAAGTCCTTTGCGCAGCCGACCACGTTCGCGCTGGAGCCCGGGGTCACCGCCATCGTCGGCCCGAACGGATCGGGCAAATCCAATGTCGTCGACGCCCTGGCCTGGGTGATGGGGGAGCAGGGCGCCAAGACCCTGCGCGGCGGCAAGATGGAAGACGTCATCTTCGCCGGTACGTCCACGCGCGGGCCGCTCGGTCGTGCCGAGGTGCAGCTGACGATCGACAACAGCGACGGCGCCCTGCCGATCGAGTACGCCGAGGTGACGATCAGCCGGATCCTGTTCCGCAATGGCGCGAGCGAGTATGCGATCAACGGCGAGCAGTGCCGGCTGCTGGACGTGCAGGAGCTGCTCAGCGACTCGGGACTCGGCCGCGAGATGCACGTGATCGTTGGGCAGGGGCGTCTGGACGCCGTGCTGCAGGCGACCCCCGAGGAGCGCCGCGGGTTCATCGAGGAGGCCGCGGGGATCCTCAAGCACCGCCGTCGCAAAGAGAAGACCGTTCGCAAGCTGCAGGCCATGGAGGCCAATCTCACCCGCCTGAGCGATCTGGCCGGCGAACTGCGGCGCCAGCTGAAGCCGCTGGGGCGCCAAGCCGAGATCGCGCGCGAGGCCGCGACGATCGCCGCGGTCGTCCGCGACGCGAAGGCACGGCTGTTCGCCGACGAGCTCGTGGGCCTGCGACGAGAGCTCGCCGCCGCCGCGCAGAACGAGCACGAGCGGCACGCCGAGAGGCTGGTGCTGCAAGACCGGGTCGAGAGCCTGCACGCGCGCATCGAGGAGCTCGAGTCCGATCAGCGTTCCGAAGCCGTCGACCGGGCGCGCGGCGTCGCATTCGGGCTGGAGCAGGTGCAGGAGCGTCTGCGCGGGCTGTACACGCTGGCGGGGCAGCGCCTGGCGCTGCTGGCCGACGACGACGATGCGCTCGCGCCGCAGCAGACCGTGACACAGGCGGCGATCGACGAAGTCCGCGCGGGCATCGACGAGATCGCGTCCGGATTGGGCGCTGCGCAGGATGCCGCGGCCGCGGCCGGCCGGGACGTGAGCCGCGCACGGGCCGAGCTGGACGCACTGGACGCCGACATCGCCGCGCAGAGCGCACTGGTCTCTGAGCACGACATGCGGATCACCGCCCTGCGCGGGACCGCCGAGGCCGCGGCATCCGCCCTCGCCGCGGTCGAGAAGGCGGTCGCGCGCCAGCAATCCGCATTGGATGCGGCCCTGACCAGGCGCGCCGAGGCCGAAGCCGCGTTCGCCGCGCTCGAGCCCCAGGAATCCGCCGACGCTGCGGCGGCCGAGCACGCCGCCGGCTACGAGCGCAGCCAGCGCGCGGTCGCCGACGGCGAGGCGGCGGTCGCCGAGCTGCGCGAGCGGCTGCACGCCGCCGAGCGCGAGAAGGACGCGCTCACCGCGCAGACGGCCGCCCTCTCGCGTGCCCTGGACGTGCGCAACGGCGCCGCGCAGCTGCTCGCCGAGGGAGGGGACGGCCTGCTCGGCCTCGTCGCCGACGCGGTCCAGGTCGAGCCGGGGTTCGAAGCCGCGATCGCCGGCGTTCTCGGTCCGCTCGCCGAGGGCGTGCTCGTGGACGGTGCCGCCGACGCCCTGGCCGCGGCCGGTGCGGCCCGATCGGGCGACTACGGCGTCGTCGACATCGCGATCGCCGGGGCCGCGGCATCCCACCCCACCCCGCCGATCGCGGGTCTGCGGGTGGCGCGCGACGTCGTGTCGGCGCCCGACGGCGTGCTGGGGCTGCTGCACGGCGTGTACATCGCCGACGATCTGGCCGGTGCGCTCGAGGCCGTCGCCGCAGCCGATCGCACGATCACCGTCGCGACGCGGGCGGGCGAGCTCGTGACGCCCTTCTCGGTGCGGGCGGGATCGGGGCAGGGACGCTCGCGCCTCGAGCTGTCGGCGGAACGGGATGCCGCAGCCGAGCAGCGCGAGCGCCTCGAGGTCGTCGTCGACTCGATGCGGGAGGCTCTGGCCGAGAAGGTCGCCGTCCACGACGCGGCCCGCACGCATGCCAAGGCCGCCCTCGAGGCGCTGCGTGCGCACGACGCCGCTCTGGCCTCGCAGGCCGAGACGGCGAACCGGGTGACCGTGCGCCATGAGGCGGCGGTCGCCGAATGCGAGCGACTCGAGGCGACGCTGCGCCAGGCGCAGGCGGCGGTCGACGATGCGAGGGACTCCGCTCGCGTGGCGCAGGAGCAGCTCGACGCCGCGCTCGAGGCGCCGCGTCCGATCCTCGACGCCTCGGCGCGCGATGGTCTGCTGCAGGAGCTCGACGACAGGCGTGACGGCGAGATGCGGGCACGCCTCGAAGTCGAGACGCTCAAGGAGCGGATCCGCGCCGAAGAGGCGCGCGCGGTGGGGCTCGAACGGCAGCGCGAGCGCGAGAAGGCGGCGGCCGAAGAGGCCGCGCGGCGCGCGGTGATCCGGCGTGCGCAGCGGGACGTCGCCGCCGGGGTCGCGGGCCGACTGCCCCCGCTGCTGGACTCGGTCGATCGGTCGGTCAGCCAGGCACGGGTGGAGCTGGCCGCGGCCGAGACCGCGCGGACGGCGCTGACCGCGGAGCTCGCCGAACTGCGCGCTCAGGAGTCGGCGGTGCGAGAACGCCTGGCCGGCCTGACCGAGAACGTGCACTCTCTCGAGCTGCAGATCCACGAGAAGCGGCTGCACGTGACGAGCCTGCTCGAACGGGTGCAGTCCGAGCTCGGTGTCGACGAAGATATTCTCGTTTCGGAATATGGACCGGATCAGCCGCTCCCGGCCGAGAGCGATGAGGACGACACGGATGCCTCTGCCGAGCCGCAGGCGTTCGACAGGGCCGCGCAGCGCAGGCGGCTCGCCGATGCCGAACGCAAGCTCGCTCAGCTCGGCCGGGTCAATCCGCTGGCGCTCGAGGAGTTCGAGGCGCTCGAGCAGCGGCACAGCTTCCTCACCGAGCAGCTCGCCGATCTGACGCAGACCCGCAAGGACCTGCTGACGATCATCGCGGAGCTCGACGAACGGATGCAGACGATCTTCCTCGCCGCGTTCGAAGACACCCGTATCGCATTCACCGAGGTCTTCCCGATCCTGTTCCCCGGCGGCACCGGCAGCATCACGCTGAACGATCCCGACAACCCGCTGACGACCGGCATCGAAGTCGCGGTGCGCCCGGTCGGCAAGAAGATCGAGCGGCTGTCGCTGCTGTCCGGCGGCGAGCGGTCGCTTGCGGCCGTCGCGCTGCTGACGGCGATCTTCAAGGCCCGGCCGAGCCCGTTCTACATCCTCGACGAGGTCGAGGCGGCGCTCGACGACGCGAACCTCGGACGGCTGCTCGGCGTGTTCGAGCAGCTGCGCGCCTCGAGTCAGCTGATCGTGATCACGCACCAGAAGCGCACGATGGAGATCGCCGACGCCCTTTACGGCGTCTCTATGCGCCAGGACGGCGTATCGGCCGTCGTCGGCCAGCGCGTCGGCGACCGCAAGGCGCGCGAGTCCGAGGCGGCCACGGCCTGACGGCGGCATCCGCACCCGCGTCTGCCGTCCCGTATGGTCGCTTCGCGCGGGGGCGGCGGGCGCCGCCCCGTAGGCTGGGGGCATGGCGGAGAAGTGGTCGTTGGGGCGCGCGCTGCGCGGGATGTTCGTCAAACCCACCATCGACGAGACGACATGGGACGACCTCGAGACGGCGCTGCTGACCGCCGACTTCGGCCCCGACATCACCGAGCGCATCGTCGACGACCTGAAAGACAAGGTCGAGCGGTTCCACACGACCGATCCCCGCGACCTGCAGCGGATGCTGAAGGAGACGCTCGAAGAGCACTTCGCGAAGTTCGACACCACGCTCAAGCTCACCGAGCGGCCCGCGGTCGTCCTCGTGGTCGGCGTCAACGGCGTCGGCAAGACGACCACGATCGGCAAGTTCGCGAAGTTCCTGCAGCGCTACGGGCGCTCCGTCGTCGTCGGGGCCGCCGACACGTTCCGCGCCGCCGCGGTCGACCAGCTCGCGACGTGGGCCGACCGCTCGGGCGCGGCGATCGTACGGCCGCAGCAAGAGGGCCAGGACCCGGCATCCGTCGCCTTCCAGACCATCGACTTCGCCAAGCGCACCGGCACCGAGATCGTGATCGTCGACACCGCCGGGCGCCTGCACACCAAGGGCGGGCTGATGGACGAGCTGACCAAGATCCGCCGTGTGATCGAGAAGCAGGCGCCCATCAGCGAAGTGCTGCTGGTGCTGGATGCCACGACCGGGCAGAACGGCGTCATGCAGGCCGAAGCGTTCCTCGAGCACGCCGGAGTGACCGGACTCGTGCTGACGAAGCTCGACGGATCGGCCAAGGGGGGCTTCGTGCTCGCGGTGCAGGAGCGCACCGGCATCCCCGTCAAACTGCTCGGGCAGGGCGAGGGCATCGGCGATCTCACGGGCTTCACGCCGCACGTGTTCGCGGCGTCCCTTGTAGAGTGACCGCGCGGGCTACCGCATCCGCGCCGAGTCTGCTTGCATAAGTTCATGGCGATCGAACACGACTACTTCGGACTGCTGGAATCCGGACCGGACGGTTCGATCTTCTGGTCCGAGACCGTCGAACTGGGTGATCAGGCGGTGACGGTCGATCTGACCGCGCCGGACGAAGACGATGTCTCGCAGGCGGCCCTCGACGTCGCCGCCGGCATGATCGCGTCGCTCGAGGCGATCGATCGCACCGCCCGCAATGCGATGGTCTCGGAACTCGACGATCGCACGAGCGAGGTCATCGAGTTCATCCTGCAGCAGCAGGAGACGCTCGGCGACACGCTCGAGGACCACCTCGTCGACATCTCCGGCGACGCGCACATCGACATCATCCGTTCGCTGCGCCTGATCAGCCTCACGATCCTCGCCGACGAGCACGGCGGCACCGATCCGTTCGCAGTGCTCGAATACGGGCTCGACCCCGACGAGACCGACGACGTGCTGCTGGTGAACCTCAACACCGACGGCGACGTGCAGTCGGTGACCAGCGCCGACTGACGCCGCCGTCGCGGCGCGGGTGTCACACGGCCTGGGCGAACCCCCGCTCGACGTGCACGTCGGCCGCGATGTGCGAGAGGTGGGCGGGGATGTCGCGGCCCCTCGAGATCATCGACTGGGCCCACAGGCGGCCCGCGCGGTACGACGAGCGCACCAGGGGGCCGGCCAGAACGCCGAGGAAGCCGATGCGCTCGGCCTCTTCTTTGAACTCGACGAACTCGTCGGGCTTGACCCAGCGGTCCACGGGATGGTGCCGCGGGGTGGGTCGCAGGTACTGCGTGATCGTGATGATGTCGCACCCTGCCTCGTGCAGGTCCTCCAGCGCCTGCACGACCTCTTCGGGCTCTTCGCCCATGCCGAGGATCAGGTTGGACTTCGTGATGAGGCCGGCGTTGCGCGCCTGGGTAAGAACGTCGAGCGAGCGCTCGTACCGGAACGCGGGGCGGATGCGCTTGAAGATGCGCGGCACCGTCTCGAGGTTGTGCGCGAACACCTCGGGGCGCGCATCGAAGATCTGCCCGAGCAGGGCCGGGTCTCCGTTGTGCTCGTTGGCGAGCAGCTCGACCCCGGTGTTCGGGTTCTTCTCGTGGATCTGCCGCACCGTCTCGGCGTTCAGCCACGCGCCCGTGTCGGGAAGGTCGTCGCGGGCGACGCTCGTGATGGTCGCATAGCGCAGGCCCATCCGCTGCACGCTCTCGGCCACGCGGCGCGGCTCGTCGGTGTCGTAGTCGGCGGGCTTGCCCGTGTCGATCTGACAGAAGTCGCAGCGCCTGGTGCACTGCGACCCGCCGATGAGGAAGGTCGCCTCACGGTCCTCCCAGCACTCGAAGATGTTGGGGCAGCCCGCCTCCTGGCACACCGTGTGCAGGCCTTCGTCCTTCACGAGATGCTGCAGCTCGGTGTACTGCGGGCCCATCTTCGCCTTGGTCTTGATCCACTCGGGCTTGCGCTCGATCGGCGTCTGGGCGTTGCGGACCTCGAGCCGCAGCAGCCTGCGCCCGTCGGGATGGGCCGCGATCATGCCGCCACCGCCGCGTGCTCGGCCTGGAAGACCCGCACCACGGAGTCGAGGATGTCGGCGGGGGAGACGTCGCGCCCGACGACCTCGCTGACCGTCGTGACCCCGGCATCCGTGATCCCGCACGGGATGATGCCGCGGAACCCGGCCAGCGTGTTGTCGCAGTTGATCGCGAACCCGTGCATCGTCACGCCCTTCTCGACCCTGACACCGATCGCCGCGACCTTGTCCTCCGACAGCGGGCGGCGCACCCAGACCCCGCTGCGGCCGGCGACCTGGTAGCCGTTCACCCCGTGCTCGCCGAGCGCCGCGATGAGCAGGCGCTCGATGCGGCGCACGTGCTCGACCACGTCCATCGGCTCGGGCAGCCGTACGATCGGGTAGCCGACGAGCTGACCCGGGCCGTGCCAGGTGATCTTGCCGCCGCGGTCGACGTCGATCACGGGCGTGCCGTCCTGGGGGCGCTCGTGCGGTTCGGTGCGCTTGCCGGCGGTGTACACCGCCTCGTGCTCGAGCACGATCATGGTGTCGGGCCGGGTGCCCGCGACGACCTCGTCGTGGATGCGGCGCTGCAGCGCCCACCCGTCCAGGTAGGGCACGAAATCGGGTCCGAGGCCCGCATTCAGGATCTCGAGCATGATGCTCCCTTGCTCCCACAGTATTGATGAACGGGATCCAACAATACCCGACAGACGCGCGTGGTCGACGGCGACGCGGCGCCCCGTAGGGTGGGGACATGGGTGAGGCACGGGCCGGCCGGCCGAAGGCGTCGTCGCGCGAGACACTCGCCGAAGCCGCCTGCGAGCTGTTCCTCGAGCGCGGCTATGCGGCGACGTCGGTCAACGACATCGCGGCCCGCGCCGGCGTCAGCAGGTCGAGCTTCTTCAACTACTTCTCGTCGAAGGCCGACATCCTGTGGGACGGGCTGGACGAGCGACTGCGGGATGCCACGGCCCGCCTGGACGACGCCGGCCAGGTCGACGCCGTCCTGTCGCACGCATTGGCCGGCTTCGCGCCCGACAGCCTGGCGCTGGCAATCGTCAACGCCGAGGCGATGGGGATCGGGGCGGAGCTCGCGCGCGAGGCGTCGCTGCGCCGCGCGCGGATCGCCGACGCCGTCGCCCGGCGCCTGGAGCGCGACGGCGTCGAGCCGATGCGCGCCGAGATCGCCGGCGCGACGTACGCGGCCGCGGTGCTCTCGGCGGTGTGGGCCTGGGCGCACCAGGGGGCGGGCCGCGCACCGCTGGAGCCGACGATGGCGCGCGCCCTGGCCATGGTGCCCGACATCGTGCCCGGGATCGCGCCGGAAGGGCGGGTCGCGCAGCTGCGCGTGGTCGTGCAGGCCGACGACCTGGACGCTGCCCTCGCCGTGTACCGGGACGCGCTCGGCCTCGTGGAACAGGAGTCGTACGCCGGCGACGAGGGCGCTCGTGTCGTGATCCTCGGCGCCGGCAGAGCCACGCTCGAACTGTCGAATCCGGCGCAGGTGCGCTTCATCGACCGCGTCGAGACCGGCGGCGTGACGAGCCCGCACATCCGTCTCGCGTTCGAGGTGGCCGACGCCGTCCGCGAGACCGAGCGGCTGGCGGACGCCGGGGTCGAGGTGCTGGCCTCCGCTCGTGAGACGCCGTGGCGGTCGCTGAACGCGCGCCTGGCGGGCCCGGCCGACCTGCAGCTCACGCTCTTCCAGGAGCTCGGCCCCGCCGACGGGTGACGATCGGCGCGCGGCCGGGACGCGGCATCCACTCACGTAGAATCGGGGGATCATGGCTACTTTCGGCACGCTCTCCGACCGGCTCACCGAGACCTTCCGGAATCTCCGCACCAAGGGCAAGCTCTCGCCCGCCGACGTGGACGGCACCGTCCGCGAGATCCGGCGCGCCCTGCTGGATGCCGACGTCGCGCTCACGGTGGTCAAGGAGTTCACCGCGAAGGTGCGCGAGCGCGCCCTGTCGGACGAGGTCAATCGCGCGCTGAACCCGGCGCAGCAGGTCGTGCAGATCGTCAACGAAGAGCTCGTCGCGATCCTCGGTGGCGTGCAGCGCCGGCTGCAGTTCGCCAAGAACCCGCCGACGGTGATCATGCTCGCGGGGCTGCAGGGCTCGGGCAAGACGACGTTCGCGGGCAAGCTTGCGAAGATGCTCGAGAAGGACGGCCACACGCCGCTGCTGGTGGCCGCCGACCTGCAGCGTCCGAACGCCGTGAACCAGCTGCAGGTCGTCGCCCAGCAGGCCGGCGCCGCGATCTACGCTCCCGAGCCGGGCAACGGCGTCGGCGACCCGGTGCGCGTCTCGCGCGACGGCGTCGAGCACGCGCGGCGCGCCCAGCACGACGTCGTGATCATCGACACCGCGGGGCGCCTGGGTGTCGACGCCGAGCTCATGCAGCAGGCGGCCGACATCCGCAGGGCCACCGACCCCGATGAGGTGCTGTTCGTCATCGACGCGATGATCGGTCAGGATGCCGTGAACACGGCCAAGGCCTTCCAGGACGGAGTGGACTTCACCGGCGTGGTGCTCTCCAAGCTCGACGGCGACGCACGCGGCGGCGCCGCGCTGTCGGTGGCCTCGGTCACCGGGCGCCCGATCATCTTCGCGTCCACGGGCGAAGGGCTCGACGACGTCGAGCCGTTCCACCCGGATCGGATGGCCAGCCGGATCCTCGATCTCGGCGACATCCTCACCCTCATCGAGCAGGCGCAGCAGGCGTTCGACGAAGAAGAGGCGCGCAAAGTCGCCGAGAAGCTCGCGACCGAGCAGTTCACGCTCGAGGACTTCCTCGACCAGATGCAGCAGATGCGCAAGATGGGCTCGATGAAGAAGATGCTCGGCATGCTGCCGGGCATGGGCCAGATGAAGCAGCAGCTTGACGACTTCGACGAGCGCGAGATCGACCGCACCGAGGCGATCATCCGGTCGATGACGCCCGGTGAACGGCGCAACACGAAGATCCTCAACGGCTCGCGGCGGCTGCGCATCGCGCGCGGATCGGGCATGACCGTCACCGACGTGAACCAGCTCGTGCAGCGCTTCGAGCAGGCTGCCAAGATGATGAAGACCGTCGCGCGCGGGGGAGTGCCTAACATCCCCGGCATGGGGTCGATGGGCAAGCCGGGGGCTTCGAGCAAGCGCGGCAAGCAGCAGAAGAAGAAGGGGTCGCGCTCGGGTAATCCCGCCAAGCGCGCGGCCGAGAACGCGGGTCTTGCCGCCCCCTCGAACACGACGCCGACCGGGTCGGGATTCGGCCTGGGCGGCGCGAAGGGGCCTGGTGAGCCCGACATGGCGGACATCCAGAAGCTCCTCGGCAAGCGCTGACCGCGCCGCGCACCGTAAGATGTCACGTACTACGTGACACGGGGAGGTGAGCGCGGTGAGTTCGAGCGGGGTCTTCGAGGTGGTCAGCCTGCGTGAGCAGGTCGAGCGCACGCTGTCAGCCAGGATCGTCAGCGGCGAGTTCGCCGCCGGGACCGTGCTGACGGTGCCGACGCTCGCGGGGGAGTTCGGCGTCAGCGCGACGCCCGTGCGCGAAGCGATGCTCAACCTCGCCCGGCGCGGGTTCCTGACCCCCATCCGCAATCGCGGCTTCCGGGTCACCGATGTCTCGCCCGACGAGCTCGCCGCCCTCGGCGAGGTGCGCGTGCTGCTCGAGGCGCCGCCGATGCGATGGCTGGCCGGGCATCTGTCCGCGCCCGTGGTCGACCAGCTCTCCGGCTTCGCCGATCGCATCGTCGAGGCCGCCGAGAAGGGGCGGTTCGAGGACTATCTCGAGGCCGACACCGACTTCCACCTCACCTTGCTCGAGCAGACCGGCAACGCACACCTGGTGCGGCTGGTGCGCGAGCTGCGGCAGCAGACCCGGTTGGTGGGCCTGGTCAGCCTCGCCGACTCCGACGCGCTCGTGACGACCTCGCTGGAGCACGCCCAACTCATCGCACTGCTTGTCGCGGGGCGCGGTGAGGATGCCGAGCAGCTCATGCGGCGGCACATCGGGCACGTCACGGGTGTGTGGAGCGGGCGCGACGAGGGCTGATCGTTTCCCGATCGTGATGAGCGCGACTTGTGGTGGCGGATCAGTCGAGTAGCATGGCTCTGGTTGCTGCGTGATATGTCACGCACTACTGTGCAGTCAAGCAATGTCGCTGACAAGGAGTGTTCTCATGCCACACGGTTCTCGACGCGCCACGCGTCTTCTGCAGATCGCTGCCGCGGCAGCGCTCGTGCTCGCCACCGCGGGCTGCTCGAGCGGGCTCGCCGGCGGGGGTGACAAGGCCGCCGCCGACAAGGGGCCGATCAAGCTCGGCATGATCGCGCCGTTCTCCGGCAGCGAGTCCGCGTTCGGCGACTACATGAAGAACGGCGCGCAGCTCGCGATCAACGAGCTCAACGCCGACGGCGGGATCGACGGCCGCAAGCTGCAGCTCGTCGTCGAGGACGGCGCGTGCGATGCGACCACCGCCGTGGCCGCCGCCAACAAGCTCGTCACCGAGGGCGTCTCGGTCTCGGTCGGCGGGTACTGCTCGGGCTCGACGCTGCCGACCCTGCCGATCTTCGACTCCGCCAAGATCCCGATGGTGATCCCCGCGGCAAACTCCAACAAGCTCGTCGACGCGAAGCTGCCCGGGGTCTTCCTGATCAACGGCACCGGCACCCAGCAGGCGCAGGCCGCGGTCAAGTACGCGCAGAAGTCGGGCATCAAGACCGTCGCCACGGTGGATGACTCGACCGCGTACTCGGTCGACCTCTCGAAGTCGTTCGCCGACCAGGCGAAGCAGGCCGGCCTGGCCGTGCAGTTCACCTCCACCGTGACCCCGGGCGAGAGCGACTACTCAGCGGTCGCCACGCAGCTGGCCAAGCAGCAGCCCGCCATGGTCTACTGGACCGGCTATTACCAGGAGGGCGGCCTGATCGTCCGTCAGGCGACCGACGCCGGGTTCAAGGGGCTGTTCCTCGTCGGCGACGGATCGGTGGACGCGAAGTTCGCCCAGATCGCCGGCAAGGGCTACACCGACAAGGTGCTCGGCACGTTCACGCAGACGCCCGACATGCTCACCGGCGCCGACACCTGGATCGCCGACTATAAGAAGCTCGCGGGCGCCGAGCCCGGCCCGTACTCGACGCAGTCGTACGACGCCGTGCGCGTGGCCGCGCAGGCGATCAAGGATGCCGGGAGCACCGACTTCGACAAGGTCGTGGCCGGGCTGAAGGGCCTGAAGGACTTCAAGACGTTCGCCGGCCCGCTGACGTTCACCGATCAGGGCACGCGCACCAGCGGCGGGTTCGTGATCGTGAAGATCGACCCGGCATCGGGCAACTTCGTGCTCGCGGACGACCTGCAGGGCTGATCCGCCTCGGCGGAGCGCCCGCGCGAGCGCGCGGCCGCTCCGCCCCGACGGAGTGCGGTGGAACGGAGACCCGCCCATGATGCAACTTCTCTGGAACGGCCTGATCGTCGGCTCGTTCTATGCCC